>NZ_QVLR01000107.1 GCF_014822185.1 Azoarcus sp. Aa7 | reverse complement strand
GCATGTTCATGGTGATCATCTCCTCGGTTCCCCGCTTCACAACGGAAGCGGCGGAGGTTAATGACCCTGAGTAATTTTCAGCGCGCACACCCCTCTAAAACTGGGTAGTTTTCATCGCGCGCCAACATGATCTGTCGGAGATGCGCAAGGAGTCCCGCGACCTGGCCGCTCGCCTCGCTCAGGCGACTGGCGAGCTGGAAGCGCTGCGCACTCAGAACGCCGGTCATCTGGATGTCATCAAGGGCTTCACCGCGCAAGGCACCGTAACGGGCACGTCGTAAAGGTCCAAGCGGCCGACGCTGACGTTGTCGTGCGCACGGGGGCCACTCCTTTGCCGGCAACCGTCGACGGAGAACCTGACCTGGCAATCGACACATTGTGAAGCGGCCCCTTGACGAGCCGGCGTATGGCGCCTACGAATATATTCAACGTCCGGTCAGCCCCTGTAACCGGAACGACCTTCGGGTCCGGGGTCAGCCTCAAGATTCATGTCCATCTCGGTGGGATACGCCTCTCCGTAATTTTTCGAAGAGAGGCCGATGTTCTCCTACTACCCCCCGCCTTCCGGCTCCCTCCCCGAGCGCCTCTCCTGCGGCCATCCCTATCCTGAGGCCCTTCAGGTACCCACTTACATCAAGGATCGCGCCACGAAGGTGGGCGACACCGCGGCAGCATCCCGTCTTGGGTAATTCCGGGACTTGCCAAACGACGATCGTGCCGGTATTTTTCTCTCGTCTCAAAAGCGCTGCGCACCCCTTGAGACGCGGTGGGGACGCCTCGCTCTCTCGCTTCGCGCGACTCAATCGCTCATTTCCTTGCTCGTCAATCGGCGCTTTTCGCCGCTCTGACTTCGTCTCGTCCTGATTCCCCGCCTTGCGACCGCTGCAATCGCCGTCGGCCGGCCTTGGCATGCATCGACCATTCGGACAACGAACGCCAGCAAGGAGAAACAGATGAAACATGAATCCCAGGCGGCGCACGCCATGCGCCGAACCGGCGGCCCGATCGGTGCCGATCAGAACCTTGGAGGAGACACAGTACCGGGCCAAGTAAACATCGAGGACATCGCCCACGTCCTCGCGAGCACGTGCTGCTTCGCGGGCCGTGCGCACACCTTCTATTCGGTCGCGCAGCACGACTATCTAGCGAGCACCATCGTGCCGCTTGACGATGCTCTTGCCGCGCTCCTCCTTCACGCCGGCGACGCGCTCCAGGAGTTGCTCTCCGCGTGTCTCGACCCCGAGGGGCAGACCATCGCGGACATTCTGGCCCACCTCGGTGCCCCGCCCTACCTGCCGCCATCGGTCAAGTACGCGGACCTCGTACTCCGCGCCACCGAACGACGCGATCTCGATCCGCCCTATGAAGACGCATGGACCGGTACGACACAGTCCTCACCGCTGGCCCGGCCGATTCGGGCGCTAGCGCCTATCGTGGCGAAGCACCTATTCATCGATCGCTACTACGAGCTCCGACCACAGGAGGACCGAAGAGCGTTCCCTACTGCGGACGGTGCCTCATGAAACAGCATGCCTTCGGTGTCGTTCCGGACACTGTGAGTGAGACTTGCCCCTTCCTGACGCCAGGCGGTCTTACGGGCGCGGCCGACGGCTTCGCCATGACCGCTCTGTGTATCACCGGCCTGCTCGGGAAGATTGCCTATGTCGGCCGAGTCGATGCCTGCCGGTCTTCTCGTCAAAGCTTCCAGCGCGACACCAACACCGGAGGTAGCAGGATTAAGGACGACCCATACTCCGTCGCAGACGCCGCCAAGCGGTAAGACTGCGCTGGAGGACGCGACCGAGGCGAAGCTACTGCCCGCGTCAAGAGAGGCATGACATGTTCCTGACTAAGGACGAACTCCGCAACCTCACCGGCTACCAGAAGCCGTCGCTGCAAAAGCGTTGGCTCACGGATCGTGGCTGGCCATACGAGGAGAACGCAGCTGGCGATCCAAAAGTCCTGCGCTCAATCGTCGAGAAGCGCATGGGCGGTTCAACTGAATCTGCCCATCGCAGACAAGGCCCCGATCTCGGAGCTATCCTGTAACGATGGGACGCCCGCGCAAGATTGATCTCAACCTGCCGCCCCGCATGTATCTCAAAGGGCGGTCGTATTGGTACGCCGCAAAGGGCGGCTGGATCAATCTCGGCCGTGACCTGTCGACCGCACGCACGAAGTGGGCGGAGCTGGAGAACACGAACGCCCCCAAGGAAACGATGTCGGGCGTCATCGGTCGATACCTGCGCGAAGTCGTCCCGCAGAAGGCCGCGAGCACACAGGCGGGGAATAAACTGGAAGCCTCCACCCTGACGAAGGTGTTCGGACAGATGAAGCCCGCCGACATCACCCCAGCCGACGTGTGGGACTTCATGCAGGTGCGCGGCCAGAAGTCGAAGGTGAGAGCCAATCGCGAACGCTCCCTTCTGCAGGACGTCATGCGGCACGCCATCATGTGGGGCCATTGCCGCGACAATCCAGTGCGCGAGGTGAAGCCGTTCAAGGAAATGCCGCGCACGCGCTACGTCACCGACGCGGAATTCGGCGCCGTGAAGAAGGTTGCGCCTCCCCTCGTCGCGGCAATGATGGATCTCGCGCGCCTCACCGGACAGCGCCGCGGCGATCTCCTTGCGCTACGCCGCGATGCGATTACCGCAGAGGGCCTGCTGATCACGCAAGGCAAGACCGCACGGAGTCGCCCGGTGCAGATCTGCATCGCCTGGACGCCTGCACTACGTGCTGCGGTCGATGCGCTGAAGGACCTCGAACGCCCCATTGCGAGCACGCGGCTCGTGACGAGCCGCGACGGATCGCCGATGACGGTCGAAGGCTGGAAGACGGCGTGGCAGCGAACGATGGACAAGGCCACCGCGCCTGGACCGAACGGCGAGCCGCCGATCCTTGCCGAGCGGTTCCACTTCCACGACCTGCGCGCGAAGACGGTAACAGAATTGAAGGAAGCGGGCCGGGATGCGCGCACCCTTTCCGGCCATGCGTCCGATGCAATGATCGAAAAGGTCTATGACCGGCGCAGGGTAAAGAAAGCGACTCCGCTGGAATAAATCAGCACGGAGTTTTGAAAAAACGCGGGAGTATTGAAAACGGCACCCCGAAGGGTGCCGTATCTCATTGAAAATGGGGCGACATACCGGGATCGAACCGGTGACAACTGGAGCCACAATCCAGTGCTCTACCAACTGAGCTAATGCCGCCACTTTCAGACTGCAGAAATTCTACAGTCAAAAACCTTTACTGGCCTGCCCGACAGGAATCGAACCTGTAACCCCCGGCTTAGAAGGCCGGTGCTCTATCCAGTTGAGCTACGGGCAGATCCCGCGGGCATCGGGGTTAGCTGGTCGGGGTGGAGGGATTCGAACCCCCGACATCTTGCTCCCAAAGCAAGCGCGCTACCGGACTGCGCTACACCCCGAGAGCCGCGAATAATACACACTCATTCCCGATGCGTCAAACGTAAGATCGAAAAAATTCAATCCCCGCCAAAAACCATCGAATAACGCGGAGAGCCGCGTCTTTTCTTGCCCGCACGATCGGTTTCTGATATTAGTTCGCTTCTTTCAATTACCAACCGGAAGTCGAAGTCATGCCGGACGATACACTGCAGAAACAGTTCCCGCCGTACGTCCCCGAAAAGGGCGAGGAATACATGAGCGAGAAGCAGCTGGCCCACTTCCGCAACATGCTGGAATCGGTAAAACGGGAGCTGGCTGGCGATATCGAGCGCACCGTTCATACGATGCAGGACGAAGCGACGGCGTTCGCCGACCCCAACGATCGCGCGAGCCAGGAGTCGGACATTGCGCTCGAACTGCGCAACCGCGACCGCGAACGCAAGCTGATCAAGAAGATCGACGAAGCCATCGGCCGCATCAATGCCGGCGAATACGGCTATTGCGACAGCTGTGGCGTCGAAATCGGACTCAAGCGGCTGGAAGCGCGCCCCACGGCGACGCTGTGCATCGACTGCAAGACCCTGGAGGAAATGCGCGAGCGCCAGGTCGCAAAATAATCGCGCCGCCTCCGCCGCGCCGTCCGCACGGACGGACGCAGAATAAAAAAAGGGACGCCGCGGCGTCCCTTTTCATTTGGTCCGGCCGGATTATTCCGCCGGCTGGTCCAGCAGCGCCTTCATGCTGAGGCGGATCTTGCCACGCTCGTCGGTCTCGAGGACCTTGACGCGCACCGCCTGACCTTCCTTGACGTAGTCGGCGACGTTGTTGACGCGTTCGTTCGCGATCTGCGACACGTGCAGCAGTCCGTCGCGACCCGGCATGATGTTCACGATCGCGCCAAAATCGAGCAGGCGGATAACGGTACCGTTGTACACCTTCCCGACCTCGACCTCGGCCGTGATGGCGTCGATCTTTTCCTTCGCGAGCTGAGCACCTTCGGCGCTGACCGACGAGATGGTCAAGCTGCCGTCGTCCTCGATCTCGATCACCGTGCCGGTCTCTTCCTGCAGCGCACGGATCACCGCACCGCCCTTGCCGATCACGTCGCGGATCTTCTCCGGATTGATCTTCATCGTGATCATGCGCGGAGCGAACTCCGACACTTCACCGCGATGCGAGGCGAGCGACTGCTTCATGATGCCGAGGATGTGCATGCGGCCCTCGCCCGCCTGCGCGAGCGCAACCTGCATGATTTCCTTCGTGATGCCCTGGATCTTGATATCCATCTGCAGCGCCGTGACGCCCCTCTCGGTGCCCGCGACCTTGAAGTCCATGTCGCCGAGATGGTCCTCGTCGCCGAGGATGTCGGTCAGGACGGCGAAACGATTGCCGTCCTTGATCAGACCCATCGCAATGCCGGCCACGTGTTCCTTCATCGGCACGCCGGCGTCCATCAGCGCGAGCGAGCCGCCGCACACCGAAGCCATCGAACTCGAGCCATTGGACTCGGTGATTTCCGACACGACGCGGACCGTGTAGCTGAAGTCTTCGGGCGCCGGCAGCGCCGCGATAAGCGCGCGCTTCGCCAGACGGCCGTGGCCGACTTCGCGACGCTTCGTCACGCCCATGCGGCCCGTTTCGCCGGTCGAGAACGGCGGGAAGTTGTAATGCAGCATGAAGCTCTCGCGGTACTCGCCCGCAATCGCGTCGATGATCTGTTCGTCGCGCCCGGTACCCAGCGTCGCGACGACGAGAGCCTGGGTTTCGCCACGAGTGAACAGCGCCGAACCGTGCGTGCGGGGCAGCACGCCAACGCGGATCTCGATCGGGCGAACGGTGCGGGTGTCGCGGCCGTCGATACGCGGCTCGCCGGCAAGGATGCGGCTGCGCACGATGCCGGCCTCGAGCTCGTGGAAGATGTCCTTGAGCTCGTTACCGGTCGGCGCTGCTTCCAACTCCGCGGTGATGGTCGCGATCGCATTCTTGCGGATCTCGTTCACACGCTCGGTACGGGCCTGCTTGCTGGTGATGCGGAACGCTTCCTCGAGCTGGGCGCCCGCGAGTTCCTTGACGCGGTTGATGAGCGCCTCGTTCTTCGCGGGGGGCTGCCAGTTCCACTCGGGCTTGCCAGCGATCTCGACGAGTTCGTTGATCGCGCGGATCGCCGCCTGCATCTGCTGGTGGCCGAAGACCACCGAACCCAGCATCACTTCTTCCGAGAGCTCCTGCGCCTCGGATTCAACCATCAGCACGGCCGCCTCGGTACCGGCAACGACGAGGTTCAGCTGGCTGGTCTTGAGCTGCTCGACGGTCGGGTTGAGGATGTACTCACCGTTGGCATAACCGACGCGGCAGGCACCGATCGGGCCGTTGAACGGCACGCCCGAGATTGCCAGCGCGGCGGATGCGCCGATCATCGCCGGAATGTCCGAATCGATTTCCGGGTTGAGCGACAGCACCGTGACGATGACCTGGACTTCGTTGTAGAAGCCGTCCGGGAACAGCGGGCGGATCGGGCGATCGATCAGGCGGCTGGTCAGCGTTTCCTTCTCGGTCGGACGCCCTTCACGCTTGAAGAAGCCGCCCGGAATGCGGCCGGCGGCGTAGAACTTCTCGACGTAGTCGACGGTGAGGGGGAAGAAGTCCTGCCCGGTTTTGGCTTCCTTGGCGGCGACGACAGTGGCGAGGACCACGGTGTCGTCCATGTCCACGATGACCGCACCACCTGCCTGACGGGCAATCTCTCCGGTCTCGATGGTGACGGTATGCGCGCCGTATGCGAATGTTTTTTTGATGGCGGTAGGCAAGTTGAATATCCTTTAGTTGAGTGTAAGCAGCAGACTACAACTGCGAAGCTGTCCCGGTCACGCAACCCTGACAGCAAAAACAAAGCCGGTGCGACCCCGCGGGATCCGCACCGGCTTGTTCGCTTACCTTGTCTTTTGCGACGCTGTCAGACGCGACACGGTCAGCGATTTACTTGCGCAGACCCAGACGCTCGATCAGGCTGCGATAGCTGTCGGCATTCTTGCCCTTCAGGTAGTCGAGAAGCTTGCGACGCTGACTAACCATCTTGAGCAGGCCGCGACGCGAGTGATGATCCTTCGCGTTGGCCTTGAAGTGGCCGGTAAGCCCGTTGATGCGGGCGGTGAGCAGAGCGACCTGCACTTCCGGCGAGCCGGTGTCGCCTTGTGCGCGCTGGAAATCGGTGACGACCTGCGCCTTGGATGCGGTATCGAGAGCCATGTGGGTGTTTACTCTTTTCGTTTTCTGCCAATCAGAAGCGTGGGATTATACCCAACGCGCCATGAAAAACTCAATGATTATCAAGACTGCGGTGCTGCTGTACCCGTTGCAACGAGGCGTTTGGGCAACAGGCGGCAGTCATCGCCCAGTTCCCCCAGGCCGAGAAAGCGCCCGTCCCCGTAAACCCTGACAAGACCCCGTTCGCTGCCGTCGTAAACCAACGCACGCCCCTGCAGCAAACCGGCCGCCTGCAAAGCGGAGAGCATGACCTCGGGAAGGTGCGACACCAGCGCATCGGCGGGTGCGAGCAAGCTTTCCCGGTCATCGGCCGGCACGGCTTCGAGTTCTGCGAGCGTCACCGTACCCGAGCCGGCTGCGAACGGACCGATGCGCGTGCGCCGCAGCGCCGAGAGATGCGCCCCGCAACCGAGAATCCGTCCGAGATCGATCGCGAGCGTTCGGATATAGGTGCCCTTGCTGCATGCGACCCGAATACGAAAGGTTTCCCCCACGAATTCCAGCAACTCCAATGCGTGAATCGTGACGCGGCGCGGCGTCAGCTCGACCTCGATGCCGGCGCGCGCATATTCGTACAGGGGTTTGCCGTCGCGCTTGAGTGCCGAATACATCGGCGGGATCTGCTCGATCTCGCCGGTGAGGCGCCCCAGCGCCGTGCGTACATCATCCTCCGCGACCGACACCGGCGCTTCGGCAAGCGGACGCCCTTCGGCATCGCCGGTATCCGTCTCGATGCCCAGACGAACCGTCGCCTCGTATTCCTTGTCGGCGTCCAGGAGCATCTGCGAAAACTTCGTCGCCTCCCCGAAGGTCAGCGGCAACAACCCCGTTGCCATCGGATCGAGCGTCCCGGTGTGCCCAGCCTTGGCCGCGTTAAGCAGGCGGCGCGCCGTCTGCAGCGCCGCGTTCGACGTGATGCCCTGCGGCTTGTCGAGCAGCAGGACGCCGTCCAGCGCGCGGCGCTGGTGCCTGAATTGCTTCTGCGCTTTCAAGACCGCTCAGCTTTCCGGCTCGTCCTTGTGGCGCGCGTCATCCTCGCGCACCACCTGGTCGATCAGTTGCGACATGCGGCTGCCGCGCTCGACGGACGGGTCGTAATGGAAATGCAGTTCGGGCAGCGTGTGGATACGCACACGCTTTCCGAGCTCCCGGCGCAGGAAGCCGCTCGCGCGGCGCAGACCGGTGAGGATTTCGTCGAGCCCCTCCTCGCCGCGCATCGAGGTGAAGAACACCTTGGCGTGCGCGTAATCGGGGGTGATCTCCACATCGGTCAGCGTGATGAACCCCACGCGGGGATCCTTCACTTCCAGCCGGATCAGTTCGGCCAGTTCGCGGCGGACCTGCTCCGCCACGCGCTGGCTACGGGAATACTCCTTGGGCATCTCTTAAAGCGTCCGGGCGATTTCCTGGATTTCGAACACTTCGAGCTGATCGCCTTCCTGGACATCGTTGTAATTCTTCACCGACAGGCCGCATTCGAAGCCGAACTTGACCTCCTTGACGTCGTCCTTGAAGCGCTTGAGCGATTCCAGCTCGCCCGTGTGGACGACGACGTTGCCGCGCAGCACGCGGATCTGCGAACCACGCTTGACGATGCCCTCGAGGACGTAGCAGCCCGCGACGGTGCCGATCTTGGGAACGCGGAACACCTGGCGGACTTCGACGAGACCCAACTGATTCTCGCGCCTTTCCGGCGACAGCAGACCCGACAGCGCAGCCCTCACGTCATCCACGGCATCGTAGATGATGTTGTAGTAGCGGATATCCACGCCGAACGTCTCGGCCAGCTTGCGTGCCCCGGCATCGGCACGCGTATTGAAGCCGATGATGACCGCGCCCGAAGCCTGCGCCAGGTTGACGTCGGACTCGGAGATCGCGCCGACCGCGGAGTGGATCGCATTGACGCGAACCTCGTCCGTGGACAGTTTGTTGAGCGCCTGAACGAGGGCTTCCTGCGAACCTTGCACGTCGGCCTTGATGATGAGAGGAAGGGACTTGACCTCGCCCTCGGCCATCTGTTCGAACATGCTCTCGAGCTTGGCCGCCTGCTGCTTGGCGAGCTTCACCTCACGGAACTTGCCTTGGCGGAACAATGCGATTTCGCGCGCCTTCTTCTCGTCGGCGAGGACGATCGCCTCATCGCCAGCAGCCGGCACATCCGAAAGGCCGAGGACCTCGACCGGAATGGATGGACCAGCCTCGTCGATCGCCTTGCCGTTCTCGTCCAGCATCGCGCGGATACGGCCGAAGGTGGCGCCCACCAGCATGACGTCGCCTTTGCGCAGGGTTCCGGACTGGACCAGCAGCGACGCGACCGGGCCACGCCCCTTGTCGAGGCGCGCCTCGATGATGAGGCCCTTGGCCGGCGTATCGACCGGCGCCGTCAGTTCGAGCACCTCGGCCTGCAGCAGGACGGACTCGAGCAGGTTGTCGATCCCCACGCCGGTCTTCGCCGAGACGTTGATGAACATGACCTCGCCGCCGTATTCCTCGGGCACGACCCCCTCGGCGATCAGTTCCTGTTTGACGCGATCAGGGTTCGCTTCGTGCTTGTCGATCTTGTTCACCGCGACGACGATCGGCACTTCCGCCGCCTTCGCGTGATGGATCGCCTCGCGCGTCTGCGGCATCACGCCGTCGTCGGCAGCGACCACCAGGATGACGATGTCGGTGGCTTGCGCACCGCGGGCACGCATGGCGGTGAATGCCTCGTGACCCGGGGTATCGAGGAAGGTGAGCATGCCGCGCGGCGTTTCGACGTGATAGGCGCCGATGTGCTGCGTGATGCCGCCGGCTTCACCCGAGGCGACCTTCGCGCGCCGGATGTAGTCGAGCAGCGAGGTCTTGCCGTGGTCGACGTGCCCCATGACGGTCACGACCGGCGCACGCGATTCCACCGTGGCATCGGCCTGGGTGGCAGTATCCTCGAGGAAGGCATCCGGGTCGTCGAGCTTCGCGGCGAACGCCTTGTGGCCCATTTCCTCGACCAGGATCATCGCGGTTTCCTGATCCAGCACCTGGTTGATGGTGACCATAGAGCCCATCTTCATCAGGGCCTTGATCACTTCCGCAGCCTTCACGGCCATCTTGTGGGCGAGATCGGCCACAGTGATGGTTTCGGGCACATGGATCTCGCGCACCACCGGTTCGGTCGGCATCTGGAAGGACTTGTGATCTTCCTGCTGCCCCCGGCCCCGGCCGCCGCCGCGAGCGCCGCGCCACGAACCGGTCGTGGCACCGACTTCACCGCGGGTCTTCAGACCGCGACGTTTCGCACTGTCGCCCGCGCCGGCTTCCGCGGCGCCACCGCGCGCACCACGCTTGGCGTCCTTGCCGCCCGACTTGTCATCGGTCTTGGCCGGACGGTGCAGCGTACCGGAGGGCGCCTTGGCGGTCTCACGGGATTCGGGCTTGGCCGCCTCCGCGCGCTTCTCGGCTTCCGCCCGGACGCGTGCTTCTTCTTCAACACGGCGGGCCTCGGCGGCCGCACGTGCCGAGGCTTCGCGCTCCTGCTTGGCCTTCAGATCGGCCATCTGGCGCGCGCGCAATTCCTCATGCCTGCGGGCTTCGCGTTCGCGGGCGGCACGCTCTTCGTCGCTGAGAATGGAGACACGCTGACGCTGCGCGGACGCCGGCGCGGAGGGTGCATCTTCGACAGCCTCCGTTGCGGCAGGCTCCTCTGCGGCAACTTCGATGTCCGGCACGGGTTCAGGTTCAAGCTCGGGTTCGGGCTCCGGAACGGATTCGACGACCGGCTCCGGCTCTGCCTCGACGACGGGCGGGATCTCAACCGGGGTCTCGGGCACGGCTTCCGCCACGGGCTCGACGATCGCCTCGATTGCGGCAGCCAGCGTTTCCTCGACTGCGGGCATCTCGCCGGCACCAGACTCTCCACCGAGTTCGTCGCGTTTGACGAACACACGCTTCTTGCGCACTTCGACCTGAACGGTACGGGCGCGGCCCGACGAGTCGGTCGCACGGATCTCGGACGTCTGCTTGCGGGTCAGCGTGATCTTGCCCTTGGGCTGGCTGTCACCGTGCGAGCGACGCAGATATTCGAGCAACCGCGCCTTGTCCTGCTCGGTCAGCAACTGGTCGGGGCTGGTCTTCTCAACACCGGCTTTCTGCAACTGCTCGAGCAGTACCGCTGCCGGCATTCTTAGTTCGCCGGCGAACTGGTTTACGCTCATTTGTTCCATCAGTCAGTGCCCTCCCGTCATTCTTCGAACCAATGCGCACGCGCGACCGAAATCAGCGCGCTGGCACGTTCTTGTTCGATTCCG
This sequence comes from Azoarcus sp. Aa7, assembly GCF_014822185.1. Classification (GTDB taxonomy): domain Bacteria; phylum Pseudomonadota; class Gammaproteobacteria; order Burkholderiales; family Rhodocyclaceae; genus Aromatoleum. Next base: position 275,456 of record NZ_QVLR01000107.1, on the reverse strand, counting down.
GCGATTTCGACGAGCTCATCGACTGCGAGATCGGCCAGATCATCGCGGGTGCGTACGCCATGCTCGGCCAACTTGGCAGCGAGCGGCTTGTCCATCCCATCGAGATTGATCAGATCGTCGGAAACATTTTCCAGCTGCTCTTCGGTCACGATGGCCTCGGTGAGCAGGACGTTGCGCGCACGGTTGCGCAGTTCATTGACCGTCTCTTCGTCGAAGGCTTCGATCTCGAGCATTTCGGCGAGCGGCACGTACGCAATTTCCTCAAGCGACGAGAAGCCTTCGTCGATCAGGATGTCGGCAAGCTCCTCGTCGACATCGAGCTTGTCCATGAAGAGCTGGCGCAGACCTTGGCGCTCCTGCCCGGACTTCTGCGCTGACTCCTCTTCGCTCATCAGGTTGATCGTCCAACCCGTGAGCTCGGACGCGAGCTTCACGTTCTGGCCGTTGCGACCGATCGCGATCGCGAGGTTGTTGTCGTCGACGACGACGTCCATGCTGTGGCTTTCCTCATCCACAACGATGGACACGACCTCCGCCGGCTGCAGCGCCGAAATCACGAACTGGGCGGGATCCTGCGACCACACGATGATGTCGATCTGCTCGCCGGCGATCTCGTTGCGCACCGCGGTCACGCGCGAGCCGCGCAGACCGACGCAGGTGCCGATCGGATCGATGCGCGCGTCGTTCGACTGCACGGCGATCTTCGCACGCAGGCCGGGGTCACGGGCGCAAGCCTTGATGGCAAGGAGGCCATCCTCGATTTCCGGCACTTCGAGTTCGAACAGCTTGCCGAGAAACTCCGGGGCCGTACGCGACAGGATCAACTGGGGGCCACGGGCTCCGCGGTCGATGCGCAGCAGGAAGGCCTTGACGCGATCGCCGACGCGCAGGTTCTCGCGCGGGATCATCTGATCACGCGGGATCATGGCCTCGAGGCGGCCGATTTCGATGATCGCGTTGCCACGCTCCATGCGCTTGATCGAGCCGGAAACGAGGTATTCCTTGCGATCGAGGAAGTCGTTGAGCACCTGTTCGCGCTCGGCGTCACGGATGCGCTGCAGGATCACCTGCTTGGCCGCCTGAGCACCGATGCGGCCGAAATCGATCGGCTCGAGCGGCTCCTCGATGTACTCTCCGACCTGGATGCCGGGCTCGACTTCGCGGGCGTCGATGATGCCCATCTCGGCCTCGTCGTTGACGACCTCCTCGTCCAGCAGCACGACCCAGCGACGGAAGGATTCGTAATCGCCGGTCTCGCGATCGATCGTCACGCGCACATCGGCTTCGTCATTGATGCGTTTCTTCGTCGCGGAGGCGAGCGCCGTTTCCAGGGCACCGAACACGATGTCCTTGGCTACATTCTTTTCGCGCGCCAGCGCATCGACAAGCAGCAAAATCTCGCGGCTCATTAATCAAAATCTCCAACTCGAATTCAAAATCTGGGCACGAGGCGCGCTTTCTCGACTTCCTCGAAGGGAAGGGCGACTTCGCCCTTCTCGGTGCTCAGATGCACCACACCTTCGGCAAAGCCCGTGAGCACGCCGGCGAAATTCCGTTGATTGCCGATCGGCATGCGCAGGCGAACCTGCACGTCGCTACCGACGAAGCGTTCGAAGTCGGCTGCCTTCTTGAGCGGCCGATCGAGGCCGGGCGAGGAAACCTCGAGGCGGTCGTAGTCCACGTTCTCGACTTCGAAAACGCGCGTCAGCTGATTGCTGACCGTCGCGCAGTCATCGACATCCACACCGCGCTCGATATCGATGAACACGCGCATCAACCGCCCCTTCGGGGAAGTCTCGAAATCCACCAATTCGAAACCCAGGCCGGTGACCACCTGCTCGACCAGACGTTCCACGTCCATTTCCACGCCCACAAATAAAAAATGGGCATAACGCCCATCTTTGTTAATTCCATCCACAAAACGATCCCGACGCGAAGCCGGTATCAAAGCTTTGCAATTATAACAGCCCCATTGAAAACAGGCAATTGCGAAGCCGACTGCGCGACCCGCCTCTCATGCCCGCCCGCGCGGCGTGGTGCGGTGCAACCGGACCTGCCGCTCCTTCTCGGCGGTGCGTGCCGAAACCTGGCGCTGCGGCCGCGGGACGCCGGCGAGCTTGCACACTTCTTCCTCCGGCATTTCCATCCACATGCCGCGCTTGAGCCGTGACGACAGCGTCACCGGGCCGTAGCGCACGCGCATCAGGCGGCTGACCGTCAGCCCCACTGCCTCGAACATGCGCCGCACCTCCCGATTGCGCCCTTCGGACAAGGTGACCTTGTACCAGTGGTTGGCGCCCTCTCCGCCCTCGTCGCTGAGGTTCGTGAAGCGCGCAAGCCCGTCCTCGAGCTGTATGCCGGTCTTGAGCGACTCGATCTGTTCTTCGGTGAGTTCGCCGAGCAGACGTACGGCATATTCGCGCTCCAGTTCGTAGCGCGGATGCGTGAGACGGTTGGCGAGTGCGCCGTCGTTCGTGAACAGCAGCAGGCCGGAGGTGTTGAAATCGAGCCGGCCGACGGCGATCCAGCGCCCCTTGCGCAATAGCGGCAGGCGCTCGAAGACGGTGGGCCGCCCTTCGGGGTCTTCGCGCGAAACGATCTCGCCTTCGGGCTTGTGGTAGATCAGCACGCGCGGCGCACGCGTGGTGAACCTCACGGACAGGAGTCTGCCATTGACCTTGACGCGGTCCCCGGGACCGATCTTCTGGCCCAGTGCCGCAGGTTCGCCATTGACGGTGATGCGCCCGGCGACGACCCACTCCTCGATCTCGCGCCGCGAGCCGACCCCCAGCCGGGCGAGGACTTTCTGCAGCCGTTCCGGTTCGTGCTCTTCCTGCGGCGCCCCACGCCCCGGGGCCGCGCCCCGCCGGGGCGGATGTTCACGCTCCCGCTCCGCGGGCATTCCGACCGCGTCGGGCTGACGGGCGCCGCGCGCGCGGGCGGACTGCGGCCCGTCGGTGGGCTCAGCTTTCTTCTTCGTTGGCGGCCGGAGCGGCCGATTCGATTTCTTTGGTGTCGACAAGATCCATGATCCTTTCAATTTCGGTTAGCGCGGGCAATTCAGTGAGGCTTCGCAGGCCCAGGTCGTCGAGAAACCGCCGCGTCGTCGCGAACAGGGCCGGACGCCCCGGAGTATCGCGATGACCGACGATGTCTATCCATCCCCGCGACTCGAGCGTCTTCAGTACATTGGGGGACACGGCGACGCCGCGGATATCCTCGATGTCGCCGCGCGTGACAGGCTGACGATAGGCGATGATCGCGAGCGTTTCCAGTACGGCGCGCGAATACTTCGGCGGCTTTTCTTCCTTGAGCCGATCGAGGAAGACCTGATACTCCGGTCGCGTCTGGAAACGCCAGCCGGAGGCGATCTGCACCAGCTCGACGCCCCGCCCCGTCCAGTCGCCGCGCAGCTCGTCGAGCAGGCACCGGACGAGATCGGCCCCGGGATCGGGATCGAACAGGCGCCGGACATCCGCGACCTGCAGCGGCGCGCTTGCCGCCAGCAGCGCCGTCTCGATCACGCGCTTGAAGTCTTCAGGCGTCGTTGGCTGCATCGGCGAGTTTCACGTAGATCGGCGCGAAGGGCTCGTTCTGGGCGACCTGCACGAGCTTTTCCTTCACGAGTTCGAGCACCGCGAGGAAGCTCACGACCAGGCTGGCGGGACCGCGCACGGGCTCGAACAGGGAGTCGAAGACAACGAAGCTGCCGTCCGCCAGCTTGCGCAGGATCGTCGTCATGTGCTCGCGCACCGACAATTCGTCGCGCTTCACCTGATGATGCTGCGTGAGACGGGCCTTCTTCATGATCTTGAGCCACGCGAACTGCAGGTCGTGCAGGCTGACGTCGGGCAGGCGCTCGACGACCTTCTCGGCCACGAAGATGCTGACCCACTCGTGATCGCGTTCGATCCGCGGCAAGGCGTCGATCCGCGCTGCCGCCATCTTCGTCTGTTCGTATTCGAGCAGCCGGCGCACGAGTTCGGCGCGCGGATCGAGCGACTCGTCCTCGCGCTCGCGCGGCGGACGCGGCAGCAGCATGCGCGACTTGATCTCCAGCAGCGTCGCGGCCATCAGCAGGTAGTCGGCCGCAAGCTCCAGATTGTGCCGACGCATCGCCTCGACGTAGCCGAGGTACTGCCTCGTGAGCGGCGCCATCGGGATGTCGAGGATGTTGAGGTTGGCCTTGCGGATCAGGTAGAGCAGCAGGTCGAGCGGCCCCTCGAAGGCTTCGAGGAAGACTTCCAGCGCGTCGGGCGGGATGTAGAGATCCTTGGGCAGCTCGAGGAGCGGTTCACCGTACAGGCGAGCGAAGACCTCGACCGGGACGGGCGTCTCGGCCGGGGCCAGCGCGAGCGGCAGGTTCATGCCGCAATCATCCTGCAAGTCACCCTTTGCCGGCGCATCAGCGATACGAGAGGCCCATTGCCTCGCGCACGTCGCGCATCGTCTCTTCGGCCAGCACGCTCGCGCGTTCGCAGCCGTCGGCGACGATGCGCCGCATCAATGCGGGATCCTCGATGTAGCGCTGGGCGCGCTCGTGCATGACGACCTGTTCCTTCAGGACGCCGTCGATGACCGGTTGCTTGCACTCGATGCAGCCGATGCCGGCGCTGCGACAGCCTTTCTGTACCCAGTTGCGCGTGTCGTCATCGGAATAGATGACGTGGAACTGCCACACCGGGCATTTGTCCGGATCGCCCGGATCGGTGCGGCGCACGCGCGCCGGGTCGGTCTGCATGGTGCGGATCTTCTTCGTGACCGTCGCCGGATCCTCGCGCAGGAAGATGGTGTTGCCGTAGCTCTTCGACATCTTCTGGCCGTCCAGGCCGGGCATGCGGGCCGCCTCGGTGAGGAGCGCGCCCGGCTCCACCAGGATCATCTTGCCGCTGCCTTCGAGGTAGCCGTGCAGACGCTCCAGATCGACATGCCCCACGCTGCCGGCTTCGCGCAGCATGAGCCGGGCCTGATCGAGGGCCTCGGCGTCGCCCTCCTGCTGGAAGCGCTTGCGCAGTTCCTCGAACAACTTCCCGGTCTTGCCGCCCAGCTTCTTCACGGCATCCTTCGCCTTGTCCTCGAAGCCGGGCTCGCGCCCGAAGAGGTGGTTGAAGCGGCGGGCGATCTCGCGCGTGAACTCGATGTGCGGCACCTGGTCCTCGCCGACCGGAACCTTGTCGGCGCGGTACAGGAGGATGTCCGCCGACATCAGCAGCGGGTAACCGAGGAAGCCGTAGGTCGCGAGATCCTTGTGGGCGAGTTTTTCCTGCTGGTCCTTGTAGGTCGGGACGCGTTCGAGCCAGCCGACCGGCGAAATCATCGACAGCAGCAGGTGCAGTTCGGCGTGCTGGGGCACTTTGGACTGGATGAAGATCGTCGCCTTCTCGGGATCGACGCCCGCTGCGAGCCAATCCACGAGCATGTCCCACACGCTGTCGGCGATGACCTCGGGGCTGTCGTAAACGGTGGTCAGCGCGTGCCAGTCGGCGACGAAGAACAGGCAGGGATATTCTTGCTGCAGTTTGACCCAGTTCTTGAGCACACCGTGGTAGTGGCCGAGATGAAGCCGCCCGGTCGGGCGCATACCAGAGAGAACGCGTTCTGCGTACATGATTTAGAACCCGAAAAGCGTCGCGAGAAAGATCTGGAAGAGTGCGATCAGCGGCCACAGGATGTGACCGAGGATGCCGGTAAACAGGAGCACGAGAAGAATCGGAAAGCCGTAGGGCTCGATGCGCGAGAACTTCCATGCCAGCCGATGCGGCAGCAGGCTGACGACGATGCGACCGCCGTCGAGCGGCGGGATCGGCAGGAGATTGAGCAGCATCAGCACCGAATTGATCTGGATGCCGGCCATGCCCATCGCGCGCATCGGCTCCGCGTAGGCGCCGTGCGGATCGGACATGCCGAACTTCAGCAGCAGGGCCCAGCCGAGGGCCATCAGGAAATTCATGAACGGACCCGCCGCCGCGACCCACAGCATGTCCGCCTTCGGCCGGCGCAGGCGATTGAAGTTGACGGGCACGGGCTTCGCCCAGCCGAACAGCATTCCGCCGCCGCCCAGCAGCGAACTGAGCGCAAGGATCGCGCCGGGCACGAGCACGGTTCCGACCGGGTCGATGTGCTTGAACGGATTGAGGGTGATGCGCCCCTCCTGCTCCGCGGTGGGATCGCCGAAATGCCGCGCCACATAGCCATGCGCCGCCTCGTGCAGCGTGATGGCAAGCAGCACCGGCAAGGCCCAGATGGCAAGGGTGGCGATCAGCGAATCCATGAAGTCAGGGCGCAAAACGTTGCATTCTAGCAGAGCGGGCAAATCCCCTCCGCCCCCACGCGCGGTCCGCCCGTGAGCTCAGTCGGCTTCGAGTCCGAACGGCGCCAGGTCGCCCCGGCCCGCGCGGATCAGCACCGGGGCGCCCGACGTGAGGTCGATCACGGTCGTCGCCTCGGGGCCGCAATAGCCGGCCTCGATGACCAGTTCGACCTGCTTCTCGAGGCGGTCGCGGATTTCCTCGGGGTCGGTCAGGGGGAAGTCGTCGTCCGGCAGCAGGAGCGTCGAGGTGAGGATGGGTTCGTCCAGCTCCTGCAACAGGGCGGCCACCACGGGATGCTCGGGAACGCGCAGGCCGATGGTCTTGCGCTTCGGATGCAGCACGCGCCTGGGCAATTCCTTGGTGCCCTCGAGGATGAAGGTATACGGGCCGGGCGTGACGGCCTTCAGCAGACGATACTGGGCGTTATCGACCTTCGCGTACTTCGCGATCTCCGAGAGGTCGCGACACATCAGCGTGAAGTTGTGCCGTTCATCCACGCCACGCAGCCGCCGGATCCGCTGCAGCAGCTCGGCGTCGCCGGTGATGCCGCCGAGCGCATATGCCGAATCGGTCGGAAATGCCACGAGCCCGCCGGCGCGCATGATCTCGGCCGCCTGGCGGATCAGCCGTGGCTGGGGTAATTCGGGGTGAAGCGAAAAGAACTGGGCCATGAATGCTTCCGGGTCAGGGGTGCAGGTCGGCGGCCGGCGCAGCTGCGCGGAGTCGCGACCAGACGGGAACGAGGTCGGGCGGCAGTGGATCACAGCGACCGAGATCGACGGGGCTTTCGCTGCTGCCGTGGAAATCGGAGGCGCGCGAGGCGAGCAGCCCGCGGCGGCGCGCGACGCTTGCGAAGCGCTGCACATCGGACTCCGCATGGGCGCCGGAAACGACCTCCAGCGCCTCGCCGCCGCAGGCGGCGAAACTGTCGAAGAGTGCTTCCATGTCGCTTGCGGAGAGACGGTAGCGCCCCGGGTGGGCGATCACCGCGATGCCACCCGCCGCACGGATCCAGCCCACGGCATCCTCGAGCCGTGCCCAGACATGGGGAACGAACCCGGGCTTGCCGCGGGCGAGGTAGTAGCGAAACACCGTCGCGACATCGGGCATCAGTCCGGTCGCAACGATGTGGCGCGCGAAATGTGCGCGGCCGACCAGCGCCGGATTGCGCGCAAACCGGCGCGCGCCTTCGAGCACGCCATGCAGTCCGACGGCATCAAGCGCGTCGCTCATCGCCTGCGCCCGCAGCTCGCGCCCGCTGCGCACCTGCACCAGGCCCTCGAGCAGCAGCACATTGCGGTGGTCTATCCCGAGACCGACGACATGGATCGTCTCGTCGCGAAAAGTCACCGAAATTTCAACCCCCGGCACCAGGGTGATGCCGCACTCGCGGGCGGTCGTCTCCGCCTCGTCGATCCCGCCGACCTCGTCGTGATCGGTGAGGGCAAGCAGTTCGACGCCATTGGCCGCCGCGCGCCGCACCACCTCGGCAGGCGTCAGCCAGCCGTCGGAAACGGTCGAGTGGCAGTGAAGATCGGCATTCAGGAGCATCGTCGGGGGAGCCTGCGGCGCTGTCCCGGCAGGAAGCCGGGATTGATGTTTTTTTCATGATAGCAAACCGCGGGGCCGCCCCGGCCGTTGCCAGCCCCTCCCCGTGGTGCTATCGTCCGCCCGTCGCACGGGGGAGCTTCCTGGCGAGGGAATCGCCAATGGCAACGCCCCGGAGGTCGCACAGGCAGGTGGACCGAATGCCGGCCCGGCGAACGACGCGAGCATGTGAAGCGCATGCAGCGGCCGGCGCAACGACTGCCTTGCATTCTCGACAACCGACTCCGCGTTTCGGCAGGAGCACCCCGTTCCCATGCAGACGCCTTTTCACTCAGCCCGATCCGTCGCCCTTTTCCCGCCGCCCGATGGTTCCCGCCTGCAACAACGGGCCGCGAACCACGCCGCGGCGCGGACGGGCCGCATGGTCGCGCACCGGGCGAGCGGCGCCGCCGGCGCCCCGCCGGTCTGACACCGACCGTCCGACTTTTCCCGACGCAACACCGCACCCGGACCTATAACCCGGCATACGAACCTTCCATCACTGGAGCCCGCCATGAGCAACATTCCCGCAAATCTGAAGTACACCGCGTCGCACGAGTGGATCCGCGTCGAAGCCGACGGCACGCTGACCGTGGGCGTGACCGATCACGCCCAGGAGGCGCTGGGCGACGTGGTCTACCTCGAACTGCCCGAGGCGGGCCGCAGCCTTGCTGCGGGTGAAGCGTGCGCAGTGATCGAGTCGGTCAAGGCGGCATCGGACATCTACGCTCCGGTATCGGGCGAGGTCGTCGAATCCAACCAGGCGGCCGTCGAGGCGCCCGAGTCGGTGAATGCCGACGCCTACGCGACCTGGCTGTTCAAGATCAGGCCCGACGCTGCAGCCGATCTCGGCAAGCTGCTCGACGCCGCCGGCTACGAAGCCGTCGCCAACGCCTGATCCTGCCGCACGCACTTCCCTTCCGGACCGACAATGTGCGGCCCGGTACACCAGTCGAGTTTTCTTCATGTCGAACACCCCTGCCTCCTCCTCCGTGCGCGCCCCCCTGTCCCGGCTCGAACAGCGCGACGCCTTCATCGCCCGCCACATCGGACCGAATCCCGCCGAGGTCGCGAAGATGCTCGCGGCTATTGGCGTGCCGACACTGGACGCGCTGATCGACCAGACCGTCCCTGCCGCGATTCGGCTGCCCGCGCCGCTGCCCCTGGGCGCGGCAAAGCCGGAGCACGAGGCGCTGGCCGAACTGCGTGCGATCGCGCAGAAGAACGTCGTGAAGAAATCGCTGATCGGCATGGGCTATTACGGCACCCACACGCCGGCGGTGATCCTGCGCAACGTCATGGAGAACCCCGGCTGGTATACCGCCTACACCCCCTATCAGGCCGAAATCTCCCAGGGCCGCCTGGAGGCGCTGCTGAACTACCAGCAGATGGTGATCGACCTCACCGGACTGGAACTCGCGAACGCGTCGCTGCTCGATGAAGCCACGGCGGCTGCCGAGGCGATGACGATGGCGCGGCGGGTGAGCAAATCGAAGGCGAATGCCTTCTTCGTCGACGAGGCCTGCTTCCCGCAAACCATCGATGTCGTGCGCACCCGCGCGACGTATTTCGGCTTCGAACTGGTGTTCGGCCCGGCCGCCCGCGCGGCCGAGCACGAAGTATTCGGCGCGCTGCTGCAGTATCCGAACGAGCGCGGCGAAATCGCCGACCTCGGCGACACGATCGCGGCACTGAAGGCAAAGGGCGCGGTGACCGCCGTCGCATCCGACCTGATGGCGCTGGTGCTGCTCAAGTCCCCCGCTTCGATGGGCGCCGACATCGCGCTCGGCTCGGCCCAGCGTTTCGGCGTACCGATGGGCTTCGGCGGCCCGCACGCCGCCTTCTTCGCCACGCGCGAAGCCAATGTGCGCGCGATGCCGGGCCGCATCATCGGCGTATCGAAGGACACGCGCGGCAAGACGGCACTGCGCATGACGCTGCAGACCCGCGAGCAGCATATCCGCCGCGAGAAGGCGAACTCGAACATCTGTACCTCGCAGGTACTGCTCGCGAACATGGCCGGGTTCTACGCGGTGTATCACGGCCCGGAAGGACTGCGCACGATCGCGGCGCGCGTCCACCGCCTTGCCGCGATCCTCGCCGAAGGGCTGCGCCGGGCCGGATTCCCGGTGCCGACGACGGCCTTCTTCGACACACTGCAGGTCGAAACCAGCGCGCGGACTGGCGAGATCGCCGCCGCGTGCGACGCCGCGGGCTTCAACCTGCGCAAGGTCTCGGACAACATGCTCGGCATCTCGGTCGATGAAACGACGACGGCTGCCGACATCGCTGCAGTGCTGCAGTGCTTCGGCGCGAGCGCCGACATCGCCGCGCTCGACGCCGTGGTCGCCGCCAATGGGGGCGCCATCCCGCCGGCGCTGCTGCGCGACGATGCGATCCTGAAGCACCCGGTGTTCAACACGCACCACACCGAACACCAGATGCTGCGCTACCTGAAGAAGCTGCAGAACCGCGATCTCGCCCTCGACCACTCGATGATCTCGCTCGGCAGCTGCACGATGAAGCTCAATGCGACGAGCGAGATGATCCCCGTGACCTGGCCGGAATTCGCAAACATGCATCCGTTCGCGCCGCGCGAGGAGGCGGCCGGCTGCCTCGAGATGATCGAGGGACTGGCGGACTACCTCAAGGCGGTCACCGGCTTCCCCGCGATCTGCATGCAGCCGAACTCGGGCGCCCAGGGCGAGTATGCCGGTCTCGTGGCAATCGCCCGCTATCACGCCAGCCGCGGCGAAGCACATCGCAACGTGTGCCTGATCCCGAAATCGGCGCACGGCACGAACCCCGCGACAGCGCAGATGTGCGGCATGGAAGTGGTGGTGGTCGCGTGCGACGACAAAGGCAACGTGGAGGTCGCCGACCTGCGGGCGAAAGCCGCGCAGCATGCCGAGCGACTTGCCGCGCTGATGATCACCTACCCCTCGACCCACGGCGTATTCGAGGAGGCGATCCGCGAGATCTGCGCCATCGTGCATGAGCACGGCGGCCAGGTTTACATGGACGGCGCCAACCTCAACGCCCAGGTCGGGCTGACTTCGCCCGCGCACATCGGGGCGGACGTCAGCCACATGAACCTGCACAAGACCTTCTGCATCCCGCACGGCGGAGGCGGACCGGGCATGGGTCCGATCGGCGTCGCAGCGCACCTTGCCCCCTTCATGGCCGATCACGTCGTTGCCGCGACCGGCGGCGAGGACCGCCCGAACAAGGGCCAGGGCGCGGTCAGCGCTGCGCCCTTCGGCTCGGCGAGCATCCTCCCGATCTCGTGGATGTACATCGCGATGATGGGCGGGGAAGGTCTCCGGCAGGCCACCCAGGCGGCGATCCTCAATGCGAACTACATCGCCAGCCGCCTCTCCGACCATTACCCGGTGCTTTACACGGGCTCGAAAGGTCGCGTCGCGCACGAGTGCATCCTGGACGTCCGCCCAATCAAGGCGGCGACGGGAATCAGCGAGGTGGATATCGCCAAGCGCCTGATGGACTACGGCTTCCACGCGCCGACGATGTCCTTCCCGGTGGCCGGCACCATCATGGTCGAGCCCACCGAGTCGGAAGACCTGGGCGAGCTGGACCGTTTCGTCGACGCGATGATTTCCATCCGCAACGAGATCCGCGAGATCGAGGCCGGTCGCTGGGCCGCCGAGGACAACCCGCTGAAGAACGCGCCGCACACCCAGGCCGACTTCCTCGGCGAGTGGACGCGCAGCTACACCCGCGAGCAGGCAGTCTTCCCCCTGGCCTGGGTCGCCGAGAACAAATTCTGGCCCAGCGTCAATCGCATCGACGACGTGTACGGAGACCGCAATTTGTTCTGCGCCTGCGTGCCGATGGAAGACTACGCAGGCTAAAATCGCGCCGCTTCTCGCCCACGGAAGCCACGCCACACCGGCGTGGCTTTTTTTCGACCATCACGATCCGACCCAGAACGCATTTCCATGCCCAAGCACATCCCGTCGCCGCCGAATGACCGCAACTGGCTCGGCCTGCTCGTCGCAAGCCTGGTCGTCCTGCTGGTTCTGGGCATCGTGCTAGTGCAGCAGACCCGGCCGGTGCCGATGCATGACCTCAAGCTCGCTGACGGCGAACGGCTGAAGTGCGTCTCCTACGCCCCTTACCGGCTTCCGGGCCAGACGCCCTTCGACGAAAAGCTCACGATCTCGCGCGAGCAGATCGCAGCTGACCTCGCCGCGCTGGCGAAGATCACCGAGTGCGTGCGCATCTATTCGGTCGACCAGGGGCTCGACCAGGTGCCCGCGGTGGCGCGCGAGGTGGGCCTCAAGGTGCTGCTCGGGGCCTGGGTCAATGCCGATCCCAAGCGCAACATGAAGCAGCTCGACCACGCGATCACGCTCGCCAACGACTACGCCGACGTCGTTCGCGTGCTGATAGTCGGCAACGAGGTGCTGCTGCGCCGCGAGCGGACCGAAGCGGAAATGCGCGAGCTGATCGACTATGCGCGCGCCCGCGCGAAGGTGCCGGTGACGTATGCGGACGTATGGGAATTCTGGCTCCAGCATCCGAAGCTCGCGGAGTCGGTCGACTGGGTCACGGTCCACATCCTCCCCTTCTGGGAAGACCACCCGGTCGCGATCGACCGCGCCGTCGCCCACGTCGCGGAGGTGTTCGAGGAGGTTCGTGGACACTTCGACAAGCCGCTGATGATCGGCGAGACCGGATGGCCCAGCACCGGACGCCAGCGCCAGGGCTCGGAACCATCCCAGGTCAATCAGGCGCGCTACATCCGCGAATTCGTGCATGTCGCGCACGAGAAGGGCTGGAACTACAACCTTATCGAGGCCATCGACCAGCCGTGGAAGCGCCGCCTCGAAGGCACGGTCGGCGGCTACTGGGGCATGCTCGGCACCGACCTGGCCCCCAAGTTCCCCCTCGCCGGCCCCGTCACCGAACGTTCGGGAATCACTGCCCCGCTGGCCGGCGCTGCGCTGGGCGCTGCCCTGTGTCTGCTGCTGACGCTCGGCACGCACGCGAGTGCCATACGCCGTGCCGCACTGGGCGTAACCGGCGCCGTCGCCGGATTCGCCGCGGTGCTCGGGTGGGAGCATGCGCAGCTCGCCTGGCGCGATCCGTTCGAATGGTGGCTGCTCGGCGGCATCGGTGCCGTGGGCGTGGTAACCGCCCTCGCCGCTGCGCGCTGGTCGGCGGCAACGCCCATCGCCCCGGCGAACGAGGCTTGGGTAGCCGTTCGCGCGGGCTGCGTGACCGGCCATGCGGCCGGACAGTGGCTCGGATTGCTGCGGGGATTCCTGCTGTTCGCCGCGGCGGTCGCTGCCCTGTTGCTTTTCGCCGACCCGCGCTACCGCGACTTCCCGGTGTTCCTGTACCTCGTCCCGGCCCTCGTGTTCGGCGTCACCGGATGGTGGGCTGCAACCCGTTTCGGCGTCGAGGAAAAGGTGTGCGGCCTCGTGATTGCCGCGTGCGTCGTCGGCCGCTGGTTACCGGAGCCCATCAACCCTCAGGCCATCGCGTGGCTCGCGACCGGCCTGTTCCTCGCCGCGCCGTGCCTGCGCGCCATCATGCGCAAGGACCAGTAGCGACAGCATGGCACCGACGGCAGCGTAATCGAAACTGTAGAGCACGAGTCCCGCGATCCCGCTGAGCCATCCGCCCCAGGCGACGGCCCGCCGGCGCGACACGAAGGCGAGCACGCCCAGGACCAGGCTCACCCAGCCGAGCCGCTGCTGCATGAACATCTGGACGAGCGCCCATTTCGCGAGACACAGCCCCTCCGGGCCGTCGGCGAGCTGCGGCTTGCAGTCGGCCGGGAACACGCCCGCCTCGAGCACTGCGTAGCGCAACAGAAGGACCGCGGCCAGCACGATCGAACTCACCCAGACCAGTCGCGCGACGGCACCGGACCACCGCATTTCGTTTCCTGACAACGCCGTTATTCCTTATTAATCAACACCCCTGAAACGGGGCGGTAATGTGTTGCAAATTAGCCCACAATCTCTTTGCTAAGCGGAAGAAAAACCGCATAAACTCCGCGGCCAACGGCTGTACGGGCCCGTATGTGCGAATTCTGGCATAGCCTGAACCATTCTGTTGCACCGCAAGGCCGGGTGCCTCGCCCGCCGGGCGCTGGTGCTGCGGTGTTTGATGCAGTCCTCGAGGGACATTGATCCTGATGAAAAACGCGGCTTCGCTGATTTACCGAATTGTCGTAGCTCTGATACTTGCCGGAATCGTCGCCGGCGCGCAGTACCTGATCGCAGAACGCTGGAACCGCGGCACCGAATTCGTCGGCGCCGCCAACAGCATCCACGGATACGCCTACAGTCCCTTCCAGCGCGACCAGAATCCGCTGCAAGGCACCTACCCGAGCGAAGCCGAGATCGGGGCCGACCTCGATCTGCTCTCTCAGTCTGCCGAACACATCCGCACCTACGGCAGCCTGGAAAACCCCTCCATGGTTCCGCTCGCGCTCAATCGCAAACTGACCGTGATGGCCGGTGCGTGGATCGGCCCCGACGAGGAAAAGAACGCGAAGGAAGTCGACGCGGTCATCGAATCGGCGCGCAAGTATACGCACGTCGACCGGGTCATCGTCGGCAACGAAGTCCTGCTGCGCGGCGACCTTACCGTCAAGGAGCTCGCTGTACACCTCGACAAGGCGCGCAAGGCGCTGCGGCGAGCCAAGAAGCCGGTGTCGACGGCCGAACCCTGGCACGTCTGGCTGAAGAATCCCGAGCTTGTCGACAGCGTCGATTTCATCACCGTGCATCTCCTGCCCTATCACGAGGGCGTGCCGGTCGAGAGCGCCGTCGATTACGCCCTCATGCGCTATGACGAACTCGTGAAGCGCTTCCCCAAGAAAAAGGTCGTCATCGGCGAAATCGGCTGGCCCAGCCGCGGGCCGGTCATGGACAGCCTGGGCGGCGGCGACACCAAGGGGATCGCCTCGGCCGAAAACCAGGCGCGCTTCGTCCGCGAGTTCCTCGCGCATCCGCGTTCGGCCACGCTCGACTACTACATCATGGAAGCGATCGACCAGCCGTGGAAGATCGAGATCGAAGGCTGGGCCGGCGCGTACTGGGGCATGTTCAATGCCGACCGTCACCAGAAGTTCGCGCTCGATGGCCTCGTCGTCAAGGATGTGCGCTGGCACGAGAAGGCGCGCACCGCGGGTCTGATCGCCTTCCTGCCGATGTTCCTGATCGCGTTCTTCCTGCGCGACTGGAGCGTGCTGGGACGCCTGTGGCTGGCCGCCCTGGTGCAGGCCTGTGCGACGACGCTCGTCATCGGCATCAACGTGCCGGCCGACTACTACCTCACCCAGCGCGACCTCGTTGGCCTTGCGATGCTGATCGGCGCAACGGTGCTGACGATCGCGGTGCTGCTGTCGCACGGTTTCGAGTTCGGCGAGGTGCTGTTCAAGCGCAAGTGGAACCGCCGCTTCCTGCCCCTGCCTCCGCACGATGCGGACAAGGAGCCCTTCGTCTCGATCCACCTCGCCTGCTGCAACGAACCGCCGGAGATGGTCATCGCGACCATCGACAGCCTTGCGGCGATGAAGTACCAGAACTTCGAGGTCCTCGTCCTCGACAACAACACCAAGGACGAGGCGCTGTGGAAGCCGCTGGAGCAGCGCTGTGCCGAACTGGGACCGCGCTTCCGCTTCTACCATCTGGACAACTGGCCCGGTTTCAAGGCCGGTGCGCTGAACTTCGGACTGCGCCAGACCGACCCGCGCGCCGAAGTCGTCGGCGTCGTCGATGCAGACTACGTCGTGTCCCCCGACTGGCTGTCGTGCCTGATCCCGCACTTCGATGACTCGGAAGTCGCCGTCGTGCAGGCGCCGCAGGCGCACCGCGACTGGGAAACCCATCCCTTCCGCCGCATGTGCAACTGGGAATTCGACGGTTTCTTCCGTATCGGCATGCACCACCGCAACGAGCGCAATGCGCTGATCCAGCACGGCACGATGACGCTCGTGCGCCGCCTTGCACTCGACGACGTCGGCGGCTGGTCGGAATGGTGCATCTGCGAGGACACCGAACTGGGTCTGCGCCTGATCGAAAAGGGTTACGACACCCGCTACGTCGACCACATCCTCGGCCGCGGCCTCACCCCGGCGGACTTCCCGGCGATCAAGAGCCAGCGCTTCCGCTGGGCCTTCGGCGCGATGCAGATCCTCAAGCACCACCTGCCCGCGATGATCGGCCCGAGCCGGCTCAACCTCGCCCAGCGCTACCACTTCCTCACCGGCTGGTTCGCGTGGCTCGGCGACGCGCTGCAGCTCGTGTTCGCGTTCGCCAGCCTGGCGTGGACGGTCGGCATCCTGTTCTATCCCAAGGCCTTCGGCCTGCCCGTGACCTCGCTGGCGCTGCCCATCCTCGCCTTCATGGCCTTCAAGGCCGGTCTGGGCCCGATCCTTTACCGGCGCACGATGGACGCGCCGTGGAAGGACATCCTCGGCGCCTCGGTGCTGTCGGTCGGCCTCGCCCATGCGATCGCGCGCGGCGTGTTCGCCGGTCTCGTCAAGCGGCGCGGCGAATTCGTGCGCACGCCCAAGGGGTGGAAGGACAAGGGCACCCTCGCCTTCTTCTCGCCGCTGCGCGAGGAGATCGGCCTGCTGCTCGCGCTGGTGCTGGGCGCCGTCGTGTTGGTGCTGCAGCGCGGTTACGACGACCTCGAGGTGCAGCTGTGGATCGGTATCCTCGGGCTGCAATGCGTACCCTACCTCGCCGCCATCGCCTGCCAGGTCGCCTCCTACATGCCCGAGGCGGAGCCGGGGACGCCGTTGGCGACCGGCCACGGCACGGCCGGACAGGCCGGCTGAATCGGTCGCCACCGAGGATCGCATAGGGCGCCGCGGCGCCGATCGACCCCGGAAGATCAGGGGATGTAGGCGAGCGGAATCTCGTCGCTGGTGCGCGCGCCGGCGGTCATCTCGCGACACAGGGCAATGAAGGCGCGCATGCCCGGCGTCGTGAACTTCTGGCGGTGCCAGAGAAAATGGAAGGAGCGCTGCAGGTCCAGCTCAGGCGTATCGACGGGTACCAGACTGCCGCGCCGGAACGCCTCCCGCAGCGCGAGGCGCGAAATGCAGCCTATCCCCAACCCGGACTCCACCGCCCGTTTGATCGCTTCCGTATGCTCCAGCTCCAGGCGCACGTCTATGCGCGCCGCGATGTGACGCGTGGCCTGATCGAAGGTCTCGCGCGTGCCGGAGCCGATTTCGCGCAGGATCCACGGTTGCCGTGTCAGTTCGTCGAGGCTAGCCCGCCGACCATCCGCCAGAGGATGCGAGGGTGAGCAGAACACCACCAGCTCGTCTTCCAGCCAGGGCACGGCCTCGAGGTCGGGATGGTGGCAGCTGCCCTCGATCATGCCCATGTCGAGCTCGAAGCCCGCGATCTGCTGGACGATGGTCGCCGTGTTGTGCACGCTCAGGTGGATGCGGCTCTCGGGATGGCGCTGCAGGAAGGTTGCCACGATGAGCGTGCCGAGATAGTTGCCGATCGTGAGCGTCGCGCCGATCTTCATGCTGCCGAAGCCCATGCCGCCCTGCAGCAGATCCTCGATATCTTCCGCGCGTGCGAGGAGCTCAACCGCACGCGGCAACAGGCGCTGACCGAGTTCGTTGAGACGCAGCGACTTGCCGACCCGATCGAAAAGGCGCACGTCGAACTGGCGCTCGAATTCCGCGAGACTGCTGCTCGCCGCGGACTGCGACATCGAGAGATGCTCCGCCGCCTTCGACACGGTGCCTGTGCGAGCCGTTGCAACGAAGATTTCCAGCTGCCTGAGGGTATGCCTCATATCGATTTCTCAGATATTCATTATTTGAATTATCCACGCATCAGATTAGAAGGAGTAACTAGAATCGCACCATCAGATACCGGAGCGGAGCAAGACCGAGATGAGCAACCTGGCGACCGAGCGCGTCCTGAGCGTGCACCACTGGAACGATTCCCTCTTCAGCTTCCGTACCACCCGCGACCGGGCGCTGCGGTTCACGAACGGTCAGTTCGTGATGATCGGCCTCGAAGTCGAAGGCCGCCCGCTGACCCGTGCGTACAGCATCGCGAGCCCGAACCACGAGGAGCACCTCGAATTCTTCAGCATCAAGGTGCCCAACGGTCCGCTGACCTCGCGTCTCCAGCACCTCAGGGAAGGCGATCCGATCGTCGTCAGCAAGAAGCCCACCGGCACCCTGGTGCTGCACGACCTCAAGCCGGGCAAGCACCTCTACCTGCTATCGACCGGCACTGGGCTGGCTCCCTTCATGAGCGTGATCCAGGATCCCGAAACCTACGAGCGCTTCGAGCGCGTCGTGCTCATCCATGGCGTGCGCACCGTGTCCGAGCTGGCGTATCGGGACTTCATCACCAACGAATTGCCGCAACACGAATTCTTCGGCGAATTCGTGCGCGACAAACTCATTTACTACCCGACGGTCACGCGCGAACCCTTCGAGAACCAGGGGCGCCTCACCGACCTCATCAACAGCGGCAAGCTGTTCCGCGACATCGGACTGCCCGAACTGGATCCCGCCATCGACCGCGCCATGATCTGCGGCAGCCCCGCGATGCTCAAGGATTGCTGCACCTTGCTCGATTCGCGCGGCTTCCACATTTCGAAGCACATCGGCGACCCCGGCGACTACGTGATCGAACGCGCATTCGTGGAGAAGTGAGACCGGGAAGCGAGCAAGCGTCCGGCGCAGGGCGCCGGATGACTGCCGGTTACGCGAAGGTACAAGGACGGCATGCACAAGCGTGCCATGCAGGAGTACACTTCCACGTACTCGCAGCAAGCCGGATCGAAGTATGGAACTCCCTCGCCGGACGGTCGTGTCCCCAGTGCACGCCGCCGCACGCTTGTCCCTCCCGCTGTTGGCGGCGCTATTGGCAATGGCGCCCGAAGCGGCCCATCCTGCACCGCCCCCGGGGCACCCCTCGCCGGGCGCTGCAATGCAGCTGATCCGACCCGGCGCGGAACAGTCCGCGGCCTTGCGCCGCACCGGTGTTGCACTCGATTCGATCGACGCCAACGAATACACCTACATCGAGGTCGATGAGGCAGGAAAGAGCTACTGGATCGCGACCGCGCGGATGAAGATCATGCGCGGCGACATGGTCCAGTTCGAAGAGGGAGTGACCATGGAGCAGTTCTACAGCAAGCTGCTCAAGCGCACCTTCCAGTCGGTGATGTTCGTCGACGCCGTTTCGACCGCGCCCGGCGGGCGATGACCGTGGCGGTTCAGGTCGTCGAGATCCGCATGCCGAAATTCCCGGAATGCTGGGACAGTTGCGGAAACTGCCAGACAGAGGATGTGTTCGTGCAAAGCGTGCTGGTGCGGGCCGGCGAATCCGTCGGCTTCGACGAACCCCTGACCGTCCTCGAAACCGGCAAGACCGCGATGGACATCCCTTCGCCCCGAGCCGGCACCATTGTCGAGGTCAAGGTCGATGAAGGCGACCTGATCGACGAGGGCGACCTGATCGCGCTGGTCGCCGTCGGTTAGCGCGCGTCCGGTCCTGCCCTGGCGCTAACGCACGCGGCATGCGCGGTTGCGCCCGCCGAGTTTCGCCCGGTACATGGCCTCGTCGGCACGACACATCAGCTCGTGATCGTCGTTGCCGTCCTCGGGATAGACGGCAATGCCGATGCTCGACGAAATGCGCACTTCACGCCCCTCGAGCACGAACGGTTTTTCGAGCGCACTGCGGATCTTCTCCGCGACGATCTCGGCGTCCTTGTCGGCACCGACTTCGGGCAGCAGCACGACGAATTCGTCCCCGCCCCGCCGCCCCAGCGCATCGGACGACCTGATCGAGCCCTGCATGCGCCGGACCGCCTCGCACAGCAGCAAGTCGCCGACGTGATGCCCCATGTCGTCATTGACCTGCTTGAAATGATCGAGGTCGATGAACAGCAGCGCAAACCGGTGCCCGGAGCGACGCGCCTGGACGAGCGCATAGCCGAGCAGTTCGCCGAACATGAGCCGATTCACGGCACCGGTCAGGATGTCGTGCGTGGCCATGTGCGCAATGCGCCGCTCGGCCTCCTTGCGTTCGGTGATGTCCGACAGGAGTGCGATGGCGCCCTTCATCCGGCCCCAGCCGTCGTTGAGCGGTGCCAGCGAGACGAGGACGGTCAGCTGCCTGCCGTCTCCGCGCGTCAATCGCACCTCGTAGCGTTTGCTTTCCCCTTCACCAAGGCGCGCCAGTATGACTTCACGACGCTCTCCTCCGCCATCGGCCCATAGCTCGTCCAGCGATTGTCCGAGCAATCGCGATTCCTCTCGCCCGACGAGCACAACGAATCCGGGATTGACGAAGGTCAGCCTGAAATCCGCATCGGTCGCCGCTATGCCGTCGTGGGCAAGATTCACGAGCGCGCTGTATTTCGCCTCGCTCCGTCGCAACGAATCCGTGGTCCGCGCCAGTCGCGCCGCGCGCTCGCGGGTAATCGCGAAGAACAGCGCCGTCACGACGAGCAGGACGCCGACCAGCACCACCGACACGAATTCCGCCTGGCGGATGTCGGGTTCGGCATCGAACGACGGCAGGGCCTCGAGGCGGATGATCCACTCGATCCCGCCGAGCTGCGCGCGCTCGGTACTGACCCGACCGGACCCGGATTCCGGCATTCCCGCATGACTGTCGTATAGCAGGGCGTCCGGTGCGTGGATCCGGTCGAACACCTGCATGCGGATCTGCCCGGGATGCTGGTCCAGCATCTGGCGCATCAGGCTGGCCATCCGGAACGGCAGGTAAACCCACCCCCTGAGCGCGGCCCAGCGCTCGGCCTCCGTCGCGACCGGCATCCCGTCGCCGAACAGCGGCATGTAGAGCAGAACGCCTGCCTGCACGTCCGATTCCGTTTCCTGGACGAGAATGGTCTTTCCGCTCAGGGCCGGCTCGGCGGACCGCACGGCCCGATCCATCGCCTCGCGCCTGACCGGTTCGGAATACATGTCATAGCCGATCGCACGTGCGTTGCGCCAGTCGGCCGGTTCCAGCACGACGATGCTGCTCAGGAACTCCCGCTGCCCATCGGGCCACACCCTGTAGTCGCTGCTGGCGAATTCGCGCATCGCCCGCGTGTGTGCCTCGAGCTGGCCCGGCAATATCCACTGGGCAAATCCGATTCCCTGTACCCCCGGAAAATCTTCCTGGAACGACAGCCGCTGCAGGTAGGTTCGCCACATGGCAAGATCGAGGTCGTCGCGTGAGCGCAGAAACGCCTGCCCGCCGCGCAGCAGCATGCGATAGGAGTGGAACCGCTCGCTGACCTTCAGGACCACTTCGGCGGAATGGCTCGCCAGATGCACGTACACCTGCTCATCGTGACGTTGGCCGAGGTGGCGCCACACGACGAAAGCCGCACCGATCGCACAGGCGAGGGCTATTGCGATGAATACGCCCCCCACGGGCGACCAAGTGCGCACCCGCGTGGTATCGGCACCCTGACCTTCGGCGTCGTGCATTTCGCGATCCATCCGGGACTGAGGCGCGCAACAGCAACGCACCCCATGTGGCCATCATGTAACAAAATGATAGAGACCACCTTGGCCGGCGACGCGGGATTCCTTCTCACTTCCGCGACAGCGCAAGCACCGGCGGGCTTGAGGTATCCTTTGCGCACTTCATCATATCGGTTCGACCGAAACAAAAAGCGATCCAATGGCCCAATACGTAATGTCGATGCTCAGAGTGAGCAAAGTCGTGCCGCCCAAGCGGCAGATCATCAAGGATATTTCCCTGTCGTTCTTCCCTGGCGCAAAGATCGGCCTGCTCGGCCTGAACGGGTCGGGCAAGTCCACGGTGCTGCGCATCATGGCCGGCGCCGACAAGGAATACGAGGGCGAGGTGCAGCACCTTGCGGGCATCCGCATCGGCTATCTGGCGCAGGAGCCGCAGCTCGACGCCGCCAAGACCGTCAAGGAGGAAGTCGAGTCCGGCCTGGGCGAGATCGTCGAGGCGCGCGTGAGGCTCGAAGAGATCTACGCGGCCTACGCCGAACCCGATGCGGACTTCGACAAGCTCGCCGAGGAACAGGCGAAATACGAGAACATCCTCACCGCTGCCGGCTCCGATATCGAGAACCAGATGGAGATCGCCGCCGATGCACTGCGCCTGCCGGCTTGGGAAGCGGTCGTCGGCAATCTCTCCGGCGGCGAGAAGCGCCGCGTGGCGCTGTGCAAGCTGCTCCTGTCCAAGCCCGACATGCTGCTGCTGGACGAGCCGACGAACCACCTCGACGCCGAATCGGTGGAGTGGCTGGAGCAGTTCCTGACGCGCTTCCCGGGCACCGTCGTCGCGGTCACGCACGACCGCTACTTCCTCGACAACGCGGCCGAGTGGATTCTCGAACTCGACCGCGGCCACGGCATCCCGTGGAAGGGCAACTATTCCTCCTGGCTGGAACAAAAGGAAGGGCGCCTCGAGCAGGAGCAGAAGCAGATCGACGCCCACATGAAGGCGATGAAGACCGAGCTGGAATGGGCGCGCTCGAACCCGAAGGCCCGCCAGGCAAAGTCCAAGGCCCGCCTTGCACGCTACGAGGAGATGGCCACCGTCGAGTACCAGAAGCGCAACGAGACCCAGGAAATCTTCATTCCGCCCGGCGAGCGTCTTGGCGACAAGGTGATCGAGTTCAACGGGGTGACCAAGGCCTTCGGCGACAAGCTGCTGATGGACAAGGTCAACTTCAGCATTCCGCCCGGCGCGATCGTCGGCGTGATCGGCCCCAACGGCGCCGGCAAGTCGACGTTGTTCAAGATGATCGAGGGCCGCGACCAGCCCGATGCGGGCGACATCACGATCGGCTCGACCGTGAAGCTCGCGGCGGTCGACCAGTCGCGCGAAGGGCTGGCGAACGACAAGACGGTGTTCGAGGCGATCTCGGACGGCGCGGACGTGCTGACCGTCGGCCGCTTCGAGATGCCCAGCCGCGCCTACATCGGCCGCTTCAACTTCAAGGGCGGCGATCAGCAGAAGCTCGTCGGCAACCTGTCCGGGGGCGAGCGCGGCCGCCTGCACCTGGCCAAGACGTTGATTTCCGGCGGCAACGTGCTGCTGCTCGACGAACCGTCGAACGACCTCGACGTGGAGACGCTGCGTGCGCTGGAAGACGCGCTGCTCGAGTTCGCCGGCTGCGCGCTGATCATCAGCCACGACCGTTGGTTCCTCGACCGCATCTGCACGCACATCCTCGCGGCGGAAGGCGACTCGCAGTGGACCTTCTTCGCGGGCAACTACCAGGAATACGAGGAAGACAAGAGGAAGCGGCTGGGCGAGGAAGGCGCGAAGCCGAAGCGCATCCGCTACAAGCCGATCACCCGCTGACAGGCACGACCGGGCCGCAGGGTCGCCCCGCAGCCCGCCTCGCGATGAGCGCGTTTTGCGCTATTCTCCATGACGTACTCATCGCCCCAACCGACAGGAGAATGTCCATGTACAAGAGCCTCCAGCGAGTCCTCGCCGTGAGTGCTGCGCTGTTCGCCCTCGCACCGGCAGCCCCGGCGCTGGCGGAAGCCCCCATGGTGAAGACCCAGGTTCCGGGCTACTACCGGACCATGGTCGGGCAGTTCGAGGTCACCGCGCTGTATGACGGTGCAATCGAGCTCGATACCAAACTGCTCAAGAACGCCGAGCCGGAAGACCTCAACCGGATGCTGGCGCGCATGTTCGTCGGCAACCCGAAGATGCAGACCGCGGTGAATGCCTACCTGATCAACACCGGGGGCAACCTGATCCTGGTTGACGCCGGTGCGGCCAAGCTCTTCGGGCCCACCCTCGGCTTCGTCGTCGACAATCTCAAGGCCGCCGGCTACGACCCCGCACAGGTCGACACGGTCATCCTGACCCACATGCACCCCGACCACATCGGCGGGCTCGGCGATCCGGCGGCTCCGCCGGTCTTCCCGAACGCGAACGTGTACGTGTCGGTGCTCGACAACGACTTCTGGCTGTCGCAGCAGGCCGCCGCCGCTTCCAAGCCCGAGATGCAGGATTTCTTCAGGATGGCACGCGACATCGCCGTACCCTACCAGGCACGCGGCAAGTGGCGCACCTTCGCCGACGGCACGGAGATTGCAGCCGGCGTGCGCGCGGTCAAGGCCTACGGGCACACGCCGGGGCACAGCGCGATTTCCATCGAGTCGTCCGGCCAGAAGCTGCTGATCTGGGGCGACATCGTGCACTCGCATGCGGTCCAGTTCGCGCTGCCGGGCGTCTCGATCGAGTTCGACTTCGACCAGAACCAGGCGATCGCGACCCGCCGCAGCCTCATGTACTCGCTGGCCGCGAGCAAGACCCTGGTCGCCGGCATGCATCTGCCCTTCCCCGGCATCGGCCACGTGCGCGCTGACGGCAAGGGCGTGTACGCCTGGGTCCCGCTCGAGTATTCGCCGCTCCCCAAGCCGGCGCAGTGATCAGCGCTCCGCCCAGAAACGCTCCATCAGCGGCTTGACGCTGATCCCGTGGCACAGGATCGAAAGGGTGACGACGATCAGTGTCATGTGGATCAGCTCGAGCGCCAGCTTTTCCGGCAGCCCGTGCTGGATCGCGTACATCAGGTAGTACAGGGAGCCGATCCCGCGCACGCCGAACCAGCCGGCGAGCGCCTTGGCGTTCCCGGGCGTGCGCGTGCCTGCGAGCCCGACGAATACGCTCAGCGGACGTGCGACGAGGAACAGGAATAGCGCCAGCGACACCGCGCGCCAGCTCCACGAGTCGACGAACAGGGTGCCGCCGATCAGCAGGATGAGCACCACCTCCGAAACGCGTTCGAGGTGCTCCTTGAACACCAGCGAACCCTCGCTCACCGTCGCCGCCGGGACACCCTCGCCCCCCTCTCCACCGTCGCTCGCCAGCAGCCGGTCGGGCACGTCCGGCCCCGCTCCCGCCAGCTTGCGCTCGGTCTGATGCAGCGCGACCGCGGCGAAGAACACCGCCAGGAAACCCCATGCGCTGATCAGAAGGCTGACGCCATACACCAGCGCGATCAGCCCCAGGCCGAGGAAGTCGTCGAGCAGCCCGTGCCCGGGCCGATTGCTGCGCAGGCGATGCGCCAGGTGGGCGAGCCCCGCACCCGACACCGCACCGAGCGCGATGCCGGCGAGCGTGGCCCACACGACGTCCACCAGCAGCCAACGCGTGCCCAGCTCCCCCAACTCATGCAGACCCAGCAGCCCGAGGCCGAGCATGACGAAGGGAAATGCGCTGCCATCGTTCATGCCGGCCTCGCAGGTCAGCGTGAAGCGCAGGCGGTCGCGGTCGCCCGGATGGCGGATCTGGACCTCGGTCGCGAGCACCGGATCGGTCGGCGCAACGATCGCCCCGAGCAGGATCGCCGCCCCGAGCGGCAGCCCCAGCGCGTAGTGGGAAAACGCGGCCACCAGGAGCACCGTGACCGCCATCGACACGAACGCGAGGAGAATGGGCGTGCGCCACCGCGCCAGGCTGACCGGAACGGGCATCTTGACGCCCGCCGCGTACAGCGAGATCAGCGCGGCCGCTTCGGTGAGGATCTCGAGGAGCGCTGACTCCTTGAGCGGATTGAAGTGGAAGAGGTTCAGCACCGTCGGCCCGACCAGCATGCCGACCGCCAGATAGATGATCGCGCTCGTGACCGGCAGTCGCTTGAGGACTGACGAAGTCAGACCCATCGCGAGCAAAAGGCCGCCCACCAGCAGGAACCACTGCGCGTTAGTCATTGCGTAATCCGTGAATGCGGAAAGGCGCCGCGGGCGATCCTTTCCCTCGATATCGAACGCGTCCCGCCCCGAAGGAGGCAGGACGATACCTTTCGATGAAAGGCTGGCGCGGCTGAAGCCCGGCTTCCACGGTACGAAGACCGGCTTCGCACAGACCGCCATTGCGCCATATGGTGCCCAAGAAGGGACTCGAACCCCCACGCCTCGCGGCGCCAGAACCTAAATCTGGTGCGTCTACCAATTCCGCCACTTGGGCCCCGCCGTGCCCGCAAAGCGGGCTGCCGCCATTGCAGCGGCGCGCGCATTATACACGGCCTCACATCCGCAGGCGTTCCGCGTAGCCGGTCATCTCGAGATAGCCGCGCCCGATCTCGCGACCGGACTCGAACAGGCGCACGGCGCCCTCCCAATACACGGCACCGGTCGAGCGGCGGCTGTCGAGTTCCTGATCGTCCATCAGCGGACGCAACTCCAGCCGGCGGCCGTCGATGTCGATGAGCCATTCGACGGCGTACTCGGCGCCCGTGCGGGGCGAGCGCCAGCGCCGCTGGGGCGCGAAGGCGACCTGCCCGGAGCTCAGGGCGCGGGTTTCGCCTCCGGCGGGGCGCAGCGTGCCGGCGGACCACAGCGCCCCGCCCCGCTCGTCGCGCATGCGGAAGGCCATCAGCGAGCCGCCGTCGTGGAGGTTGATGCCGATCCAGTCCCAACCGCGCGCGCCCTCGGGCAGCAGTTCGCTGGACCACTCGTGGTCCAGCCAGGCCCGGCCGGTCACGGGGACGGTGGCGCCATCCACACGCAGGGAGCCGCTGACCGCGAGCTGCGGGCGGCTGTAGTAATGGCTCGCGTGCTTCGGATCGGCGGCCTTCTGGCTGAAGCCGTTGTCGCCGTTGAGCACGGGCGGGCCGGACGGGTCGAAACGCAGGTCGAAGGCGAACGATCCGGCATCGACGCGGCTGCGATAGTGATCCTGCGTCCATGCGAGCTGCCAGTCGCGGATCCACACGCGCGTCTCCCCCGCGGCGGCACCGGCAAGTGGGTCGAGCGCGCGTTCGCTGCGTTCGGCATGCAGGAGGCGCCCCGCGGCCGGATCGGCGATCGCCGCATGGGCGAGCACGAGTTGGCGCGGAGCGAAGCGGCTCGGGTTGTCTTCCCCGATCCCCGTGCGGACGCGGAAGAAGGTGACCTGGAAGCCGCGCTCGACGCCCCGTTCGTCGGTGATCCACCCGGTGACGTACCACCATTCGGTACGGAAGTCCGGATGTGCGCCGCCATCCGCGGGAAAGCGCAGCACCGTTCCCGGCAGCACGGGCGGATACTCGGGGCCGGCCTTCGCCGCAGGCATTGCAAGCGCTCCGCAGACGGCGAACGCAAGGGCGCGCCAGATCCGCCTCCAGCCCATCACCAGTCCTCCCGCACCGCCAGCACGGCCGAACCGCGCATCGCCTGATACCCGGACACGCGCGCCGCGAGCCCCGCGAGCGCGATCACGATACCCGCGAAAGCCAGCAGACCGCCGAACGGAACGTGCGGATCCATGCTCCAGTGGAAACTCTGGCGATTGACGACTTCGATCAGGACGAAGGCCACCGCGGTTCCCGCGACCAGGCCGAGCGCGGTGCCTGCCGCCGCGGTGAGCACACCCTCGAGCGTGATCAGCCGGCCGACCTCGCGGCGCGTCATCCCGAGATGGCGCAGCATGCCGAATTCCTTGCGCCGGGCGATCGCCAACACCGCGAAGCTGGTGCTGACGCCGAACAGGCCGATGAGCACGGCTACTGCCTCCATCGCGTAGGTGACCAGGAAGGTGCGGTCGAAGATCGCGAGACTCCGGGCGCGAATCTCGCCGGGGCTCGCGATCCGCACGGTGTTCTCGCCGAGGACGTCGCGGACTGCCGCAGCGACCGTATCGAAGGAGGCGCCTTCGGCGAGGAAGACGCTGACGTCGTTCGCGACGAGGTCGCCGGTTGCCGCGCGGTAGTCCGCCAGTTCGATCGCGACTGCGCCCTGCTGCCGCGCGTAGTCGCGCCATACGCCGGCGACGCGGAAGGCCACCGGATTGCCGCCCAGCGGCAGGACGAGACGGTCGCCGGCACCGAGCGCGAAGAGGTCGGCCATCGCTTCCGACACCCACGCAGGCCTCTCGCCCGCGGGCGGAGGCGTCGACAGACCGACCAGCGGGAGCAGTCTTCCGCCGTCCAGCGGACGCGCGATCAGGGACACCGGAAGATGCCGGTCGTCGAGGCGCAGGGTGTCGAAGCGCACCGGCATGGTTCGCGATACGCCCGACAGGGCCGCGATCCGCTCCAGCGCGGCGGGATCGAGGAAGCCGCTGGTCCCCTGCGGGGAGGCGCTGACGTAGAGATCGGCGGGCAGCACGGTGGTGAGCCAGCGATCCACCGAATCGCGGAAGGATGCGACCATGATCGCCATCGCGACGGCGAGCGCGACGCTCGCGACGACCCCGGCGCCGGCGACGACGCCCTGCCCGGGCGCAGCCGCGAGCCGGGCGTTCGCCAGCCGCCACAGGGCCCGGCGCGGACGGGACGCGACGCGCGTAACGCCCCGCACGAGCATCGGCAGCACCAGCACGGCTCCGACCAGGATGAGGGCGACGGCGATGTAGCCGAACACGGGCACGCCGCCGAGCGGCGGCAGCAGGCACAGCACCGCGGCGCTTCCCAGGCAGACTGCGGCGCGACGCGGGTGCGGGCGGAAGCGGAACATGCTGGCCTCGTCACCGGACTTGAGCGCGCGCGCGGGCAGCATGCGCCGCGCCTCGCGCGCCGGCAGCCATGCCCCGGCCAGTCCGGCGAGGACACCCAGCAGGAGATAGGTGCCGCTCGCGGGCAGATCGAAGCGCAGCGCGGGGGTCACGCCGCTGAAATAGCCCGCGCCGAGATCGCCGCCGGCGATATCGAAGGCGACGGCGGCAAACCCGTGCCCGAGGGCGATCCCGAGCAGGCCGCCCGCGAGCCCGATCACGGCGCCTTCGACGAGCAGTCCGCGCATCAGTGCCCCGCGGTCGAGCCCCAGCGCGCGCAGGAACGCGAACTCCTGGCGACGGCGTGCAACGGCGAGGAACTGGGTGGAAAAGACGAGGAACCCGCCGGTGACGAGGGCGATCGCGGCCAGCATCGTGAGATTCACGCGATAGGCACGCGAGAGGCCCGCCGCCAGCTCCTCGGCCGCGCGCGGGGTGAGCACTTCGACGCCCGCGGGCAAGCCGGCCGCGAGCGCATTGCGTGCGGCCGCGACGTCGACGCCCGGCTTCAGGCGCAGATCGATGCGCGTGATACGGTCCGATCGGCCGAAGAGCTGTTGGACAGCGGCGATATCCATGACCGCCAGCGCCCGCCCCTGTCCGGCGCCGGGTACCGCTCCGGCGACGCGCAGCGACACGATCCGCGTGGCGGCCAGGACGTCCAGCCGGTCGCCGGCCGAAACGCCGAGTTCGGCCTGGGCTGCCGGGCTCAGGAACAGCGCGTCGGGCTGCAGCGCGGCGAGGACCGCGCCGTCGCGCGGAGCCTCGGCGACCTGCGGCATCAGGGCCGGATGGACGTGAGCGACCCGCAGGGCGTCGATGCCGAATATCCGCAGCGACCGGTCATGCCCCGGCAGGCGGACCTCGAGTTCCACGACGGGGCTGGCATCGGCCACCTCGTCGCGCATCGCGAGCCGGCCGTACAGCGCATCGTCGAAGCCGTCGCGCGATCCCGCCACCTGCAGGTCGGCCTCGCCGGAAAGCAGCCGCATGCCGCGACCGAATTCGTCGAGTGCCGCACCGTGGATGATCTGCACGGCCAAGCCGAGGGCGACGCCGAGCGCGATCGCGAACAGCGACAGCGCCGTTGCGAGGCGGCGGCGGGCGAGGCTCGCGACGAAGATCCGGCCGAGTACCCGGCTCACGTGCTTTCGGCGTCGGGCAGGAGCCCGCTCGCCGTCAGGCGCAGGATGCGGTCGGCGCGCAAGGCCGCGGCATGCGAGTGCGTCACGAGGATGCCCATCGCCCCGGCGTCGCGAATGCACTCGAGGAGCAGGTCGAGGACGCCCGCCGCGCGGCCGGGATCGAGGTTGCCGGTCGGCTCGTCGGCGAGCACCAGCGACGGCCGATGGACGAGCGCGCGGGCAATCGCGATACGCTGCAGTTCGCCGCCGGAAAGTTCGCGCGGCCAGTCGCGGGCACGATCGAGGAGTCCGACCCGCTCCAGCATCGCCCGGGCGCGGCTGTCCGCCTCCGCGTCATCGGCGTCGAGCAGCCACAGCGGCAGGGCGACGTTCTGCGCCACGTCGAGGTGCGGAAGGATATGGAAGGCCTGGAACACGAAGCCGAAGCTACGCCGGCGCAATCCTGCCAGCGCGTCGTCGCCGAGTCCGACGAGCTCGGTTCCGTCGAGACGGATGCTGCCACCATCGACCGGCTCCAGGCCCGCCATGCAGTTGAGCAGCGTCGACTTGCCGACCCCGGACTCGCCCATGATTGCGACGCACTCGCCGCGTTGCACGCGCAGGGACAGCCCCTCGAAGAGCACGCGCGCTCCGACCGTCCCGAATCCCTTTCTCAAGTCGTCGATCTCGAACATTCCGGCCACTCCTCTGCTCGATCCGTCATTCCCGCAGGCATCGACCGCACGACATCCGCGGCTGCAACCATGACGCACGGCCGCGATACAAATCCATGCAGCTTATGATGGGCACATCCGGGATTGACTCGACACGGCATAAATGGAAAGCTGCACGATTTGACGAGCACAGTGTATCCGGTACGCATGACGCGGATGAAGATCACCCCGGACCGGAAAACGCCTGCGCGCAGCCTCCGCAACGGGGACGAGCACGCCGACCCGAAGCGAATCCTCTTGCAAGCATACGCTGCCCTGTTTCCCCGCGACGCTTGTCGCACACCACGGATGTCATGCTGAACCGCTTGGTGCGACTCGTCCTTGCCCTGTCGGTGCTGGCGCTGCTGGCTCCGTCGGCGTTCGCGCTCGAGGCCGCGATCGTCCTGTCGAAGCGGAGCGACGCGCAGGCCACTTTCGCGGCCGCCCTGAGCCGCGAAGTCTCGTCCTCGGCTTCTGTCCGTCTCAACGATGCCGGCAGCACCGGCGAATCGATCAACGAGGCGGCCCTGAAACGTGCCGACATCGTGATCGCAGTGGGCGCCGAAGCGGCCGAAGCGGTCGCCGATCGCAGCACGGCCCCCATTCTGGTGGCGCTGATTTCGTCGCCCAACCTTCGGGCGCTGCAGCAACGCCATCCGCGCGCGAAGCTCGGCGGTTTCGTGCTCGACCAACCCCTCGTCCGGCACATCCGCCTGATCCGCGCGACAAACCCGAAGACGACGCGCGTGGGCGTGCTGCTCGGACCGCAATCCGCGTCGATGCGCAGTGCACTCGCCGAAGCCGGCGCCCGCCAGGGGCTGACGATGAGCTTCGAGACCATCGAGGACACCGACGGCCTGCTGCCTGCGCTCGAACGCCTGCTCGAAACGTCGGATGCGATTCTCGCGGTGCCCGACCCGCTCGCCTACAGCCCCAGCACCGCGCGCCCGATCCTGCTTACCACCTACCGCTACCGCAAGCCGCTGTTCGGTTATTCGCAGGCCTACGTGACGGCCGGCGCGATCGCCTCCGTCTACACGGCACCGGAAGATGCCGCTCGCCAGGTGGGCGAATGGCTCGTCTCGCAGCAAGGCGCGGGGCACATCGACCTTCCGGTGGCGGAGGCACCCCGGTATTTCAGTGTCGGGGTCAATCGCCACGTCGCGCGGTCGCTGCTGTACCCGGTTCCCGACGAATCTGCCCTCGTCGACGCGATCGAAAAGAGGAGGCCGCATTGAAGCCGAGCCGCCTTTCCCTGCATAACCGGCTGCTGCTGGTGGCGCTGCTGCCGGCGGCGCTGCTCGCCACGTTGGTGACGGCGCTGGTGCTGTATCGCGGCGCGCAGACTCTGGACCGGACGCTGCACGAGCGCGGCAACGCGATCGTCAGTTTCCTCGCGCCCGCGGCGGAATACGGCGTCATTTCCGGCAATCGCGCGACCTTGCAGTCCCTGCTGCAGGCGGCGACGGCGCAGCGGGAAGTGAGCGCCGCCGCCGTGTATGACGACCGGGGCACCCTGCTCGTCAGCAGAGGGCGCATCAGCGTGCTGGAGCCCGAGGTCCTGCGCAGCGTCCAGGATGGTGCGATTCCGCATACGGCCCCGGACACCCTCGCGGTGATCGCGCCGATCGAGCCGGGGGGTATCGTCATCGACGACGAGTTTCTCGACGGCTGGCAGGCGGGCGCCACCCAGCACGGCACGCGGACGATCGGCTGGGTTCATGTGGAGCTCGACACCCGCCCGTCTTCGCGGGAGAAATCGCTGATCATCTGGACCTCCTTCGGCATCCTCGCCTCCGGCCTGCTGCTCACCGCGGTGATCGCCGTCAGGCTGGCGCGTTCGGTGTCGCACCCCGTGGCACGCCTGGTCCGCGGGGTCGGGCAGATGGCGGCCGGCGCGCTCGACGTCGCGATCCCCGAGCACGCCACCAGCCAGGAACTGTCCGCCCTGGAACGCGGCTTCAACACGATGGCGCGGGCGATCTCCGAGAACCATCGCACCCTGCAGTCGCGCATCGACGACGCCACGGCGCTGCTTGCATACCAGGCGCAGCACGATCCGCTGACGGGTCTGCCGAACCGCCGCGTGTTCGAACAGAAGCTCGACGAGTGCGTCGTGGCATCCCGCCGGGCGGGCGATCACGGGGCGCTGTGCTTTATCGACCTCGACCGCTTCAAGATCGTGAACGACACCTGCGGCCATGCTGCCGGCGACGACCTGCTGATGCGCATCGCGCTCCTGATCCAGCAGCGTCTGCGCGATCAGGACATCATCTGCCGCATCGGCGGCGACGAGTTCGCGCTGATCCTGCGCGGCTGCTGCCCGGCCGACGCGATCGCCATCGCCGAACAACTGCGCGAGAGCATCTCCTCGTTCGACTTCGAGTGGCAGGGACGCAGCTTCTCGATCGGCGCCAGCATCGGCATGGCCTATATCGACGGCACCCACACCGACCCTTCGGAGATCCTGATCACGGCCGACGCGGCGTGCTACGAGGCCAAGCGCAGCGGCCGCAATCGCGTCGTACGGTATCCGCTGGAACCGGAGCGCCACGACTCGCCCGCACTCGAAGGGCCGGACAACGAGAAGGCGGACTGACTCCACCCTGTGCTTCGTGCGATTGCCCTGGCGTGCGATGCGGCGGCACACGCGGCTTCGCGTATACTCGCGGCGCCCCGATCATGCCCGTCGACCACTACGAAAACTTTCCTGTCGCGTCGCTCCTGCTTCCGGCCCGCCTGCGCGAGCCCGTGGAGGCCATCTACGCGTTCGCACGCACCGCCGACGACATCGCCGACGAGGGCGACATGGCCCCCGTTGCGCGCCTCGCGCGGCTCAACGACTACCGCATCGAATTGAATGCGATCGGCGCCGGCCAGCCGCCGCGCGATGCCTCGCTCGCGCCGATCTTCACCCGCCTCGCGGCGAACGTCCGCGCCCACAGATTGCCACTGCAGTATTTCCGCGACCTGCTCGACGCCTTCAGCCAGGATGTCGGCAAGACACGCTACGCCGACTTCGCCGAACTGCTCGACTACTGCCGCCGCTCAGCGAACCCAGTCGGGCGGCTGCTGCTGCACCTCTACGACGCGGCAACGCCGGACAACCTGCGCCGCTCCGACCTGATCTGCACAAGCCTGCAGCTCATCAACTTCTGGCAGGACGTCGCGATCGACTGGCGCAAGCGGCGCATCTACCTGCCGCAGGCCGACATGACGCGCTTCGGCGTCGACGAAGCCCACATCGACAGCGGGCGCTGCGACGATGCGTGGCGCGCCCTGATGGACTTCGAAGTGCAACGTGCGCGCGCGATGATGCTCGAAGGGGCGCCACTCGCACGGCACCTGCCGGGACGCATCGGCTGGGAGCTGCGCCTGATGGTGCTGGGCGGCCTGCGCATCCTCGAACGCGTCGAGAAGGTGGGTCACGACGTGTTCCGCAGCCGCCCCACCCTCACCCGCAGCGACTGGCCGCGCCTCGCCTGGCGCGCCGTGCATTACCCGAGAATCCGATGAATCCGCACGATTACTGTCACGACAAGGCTGCGAAGAGCGGCTCCAGCTTCTACTACAGCTTCATGTTCCTGCCGCCGGAGCGCCGCCAGGCCATCACGGCCCTGTACGCGTTCTGCCGCGAGGTCGATGACGTCGTCGACGACTGCCACGACGTGCAGGTCGCCCAGACCAAGCTCGACTGGTGGCGCAAGGAGGTGTCTCAGGCGTATGCGGGTTCCCCCAGCCATCCCGTGGGATTTGCGCTGAAGGACGTCAGCGCGCGCTTCAACCTGCCGCGCGAACAGCTGCTCGAGATCATCGACGGCATGGAGATGGACCTCACGCAGAGCCGCTATCTCGACTTCAAGGGCCTGCAGCTCTACTGCTACCGCGTCGCCAGCGTCGTCGGCCTCCTCGCCGCGGAGATCTTCGGCTACCGCGAGCGCCAGACGCTGAAGTACGCACACGACCTCGGCATGGCCTTCCAGCTCACCAACATCATCCGCGATGTCGGCGAGGATGCGCGCCGCGGGCGCATCTACCTGCCGATCGAGGATCTGCAGCGCTTCAAGGTCCCGGCGAGCCAGATCATGGAAGGGCGCCACGACGACAACTTCCGCGCACTGATGGCCTTCCAGGCCGAGCGCACCGAGAAGTTCTACGACCAGGCGCTCGCCCAGCTCCCCGCGGGCGACCGCAAGAGCCAGCGCCCCGGCCTGGTGATGGCGGCGATCTACCGCACGCTGCTGCGCGAGATCGCCAGCGACGGCTTCCTCGTGCTCGACCGCCGCACCTCGCTGACGCCGGTGCGCAAGCTGTGGATCGCCGGCAAGACCTGGGTGCGCACATGACGGCCGAACGCCGCCCGCGATGAACCATCCGGTCGCGATCATCGGCGCCGGTTATGCCGGCCTGGCATGCGCGGTCGAGCTCGCCCGGCGCGGTGTGCAGGTGACCGTGTTCGAGCGCTCGCACACGCTCGGCGGACGGGCACGCGCGGTCGTGAAGGACGGCTGGCGCGTCGATAACGGCCAGCACATCCTGCTCGGCGCGTATGGCGAACTGCTGCGCCTGCTGCGCGTGACCGGCGGCTCGCCCAAGGAGCTCGCCCACCTGCCGCTCACCCTGCACACGCCGGGGCAGCTGCACCTGCAGGCCGCCCGCCTGCCCGCCCCGCTGCACCTGGCGCTCGGCCTGCTGAGCGCCAAGGGCCTGGGCTGGGGCGACCGGCTCGCGATGCTGCGCCTGATGCGGGTGCTGAAGAAGCGGCGCTTCCGCGTCGACTCGGGGCAGAGCGTGGCGGCGCTGCTGCACGAGCTGCGTCAGCCGCAACGCCTCGTCCGGCTGGTGTGGGAGCCGCTGTGCGTGGCCGCGCTGAACACGCCGCTCGCCGAGGCCTCCGCGCAGGTGTTCGCGAACGTGCTACGCGACAGCCTCGGCGCCGGCGCGGCGGCGAGCGAGCTGCTGATCCCGCGCGTCGACCTGTCCGAACTCTTCCCCGTCCCGGCAGCGCGCTACCTCGCCGTGCGGCGCGGCAAGCTGCGCACCGGAACGCCGGTCGAAGCGATCCATCAGGTGCAGGGCGGATTCCGGCTGGAAGGCGACCCCGCGCCGCGGCAGGTCTATTCGCAGGTGGTGCTCGCGACGGCGCCCCACCACGCCACGGCCCTGCTGAATTCTGTCGGCCACTGCGAGCGCCTCTCGGCAATGATCGCCACGCTGCCGAGCGAGCCGATCACGACCGTTTACCTCGCGCTCGGCGCGACGGTGCGCCTGCCCTATCCGATGATCGGTCTCGCGCGCGGGCCGGCGCAGTGGGCCTTCGACCGCGGTCAACTCGGCGGGCCGCAGGGCCTCGTCGCCTGCGTCATCAGCGCGCACGGGCCGCACGATGCGCTGTCCCGCGAAGACCTGCTGCTGGCCGTGCATGCGCAGCTCGAGCAGGAACTCGGCCTTCGCCTGCCGCCCCTCGAGTGGTCGCAGGTGATCACCGAAAAGCGCGCGACCTTCGCCTGCCGTCCCGGCGTCTCGCGCCCCGGCGCACAGACGCCCGTGCCGGGGCTGTGGCTCGCCGGCGACTATCTCGATTCGGATTACCCCGCAACGCTGGAATCGGCGGTGCGCTCGGGAATCAATGCGGCGTCGCGCGTGCTGCGCCGCATCGCCAGCACGGCGGCCTGAACGCGCCGCATCGCCAGCACGGCGGCCTTAGCGGGCCGCCTCAGGCGGGCCGCAGCGCCGGTTCGGTGAGGCGTCCCGCCTGCATGTGCAGCACGCGGTCGCAGCGCGCGGCGAGCGACTCGTCGTGCGTGACGAGGATCAGCGTGGTGCCGGACTCGCGGTTCAAGGCGAACATCAGCTCGATCACCGCTTCGCCGGTCACCGCGTCGAGGTTGCCGGTGGGCTCGTCGGCGAGTAGCAGGCGCGGATCGGGCGCGAAGGCGCGCGCCAGCGCGACGCGCTGCTGTTCGCCGCCGGAAAGATGCTTGGGGTAATGTCGCAGGCGGCTGCCGAGGCCCACGCGCTCTAGCCATTTGCCTGCGGTGGCCGCGGCATCGCGGGCGCCGGCGAGTTCCAGCGGGAGCATGACGTTCTCGAGCGCGGTCAGCGCCGGCAGCAGCTGGAAGGCCTGGAACACGAAGCCGATCGACTCGCCGCGCAGGGCCGCGCGATCGTCCTCACCGAGCGCGAACAGATCCTGGCCGAGAATATGCACGCCGCCGCTGCTCGGAACATCCAGCCCGGCGAGCAATCCGAGCAGGGTCGATTTGCCCGAGCCGGAGGCGCCGACGATCGCGACCGACTCGCCGGCCGCGACGTTGAACGTGACATCCTGCAGAATCCGGAGCGTGCCTTGGCCGTCGGCCTGCTCGACGCTCTTCGACAGGCCCGAGACCTGCATCACCGGAATGGAGAACTCAATGCCGCTGCGATCCATCGTGACCTTCTTGTTCGCAATCCTGTTGTCGGGTGCCGCCCAGGCGGCAACGATACTCGTGTGGGGCGACAGCCTCTCCGCCGGCTATGGCCTGCGGCCGAAGGAAGACTGGCCCACCTTGCTGCAGACGCGACTTGCACGCGAAGGGTTCCGCCATACCGTGATCAACGCTTCCGTCAGCGGCGAAACCACGGCCGGAGGACGCACGCGCCTGAGCGCGGCCCTCGACCGGCACAAGCCCGATCTCCTCATTCTGGAGCTCGGCGCCAACGACGGCCTGCGCGGCCTGCAGCCCGCGCTGATGGGCGATAACCTGAGCGCGATGATCCAGGCGGCGCGCGGCAAGGGCGCCAGGGTGCTGCTCGTGGGCATGCAGCTGCCGCCCAACTACGGCCCCGCCTACACGCGGCGCTTCCACCAGACCTTCGCCGAGGTCGCGCGAGCCGAAAAGGTGCCCCTCGTCCCCTTCCTGCTCGACGGCTTCGCCCACAAGCCGGAATTGTTCCAGCCCGACGGCATCCATCCGACGGCCGAGGCCCAGCCCTTGATCCTCGAAACGGTGTGGAAGGGGCTGAGGGAACTGCTCAAGGGCTGAGGCAGCCTGCCGGGCCGGTCGGCTACCGGCCCTCGGCGATCTCATTCGACGCGCAGCACCGCATCGCCGGCGACCATGCTTCCGATGACGTGGCCCTCGCTGCCCTGTTCCTCGCGGATCGCCGCCAGCACCGCGTCGACACCGGACTCGGCGCAGGCGATCAGCAGGCCGCCGCTGGTCTGCGGGTCGGTGATGAGCTTGCGCTGCCACTCCGGCGCATCGGCCGGCATCGCCACATCGTCGCCGTAGCTCGCCCAGTTGCGCGTCGAAGCCCCGGTGGCAATGCCGTCGCGCACGAGCTTCTCGGCGGCGGCGATCTTCGGCAGCGCATCGAAATTCACGGTCGCGCCGAGCTTCGAGCCGCGGCAGATCTCCAGCAGGTGCCCGGCCAGCCCGAAGCCGGTGACGTCGGTCACCGCATGCACGCTGCCCATGCCCGCGAGGCGTGCGCCCACGCGATTGAGCAGCGTCGTCCAGCGCAGCATCTCGGCGTAGTCCGCATCCGTCAGCAGGCCCTTCTTGAGCC
Organism: Azoarcus sp. Aa7; assembly: GCF_014822185.1. GTDB lineage: Bacteria > Pseudomonadota > Gammaproteobacteria > Burkholderiales > Rhodocyclaceae > Aromatoleum. The sequence continues at coordinate 237,690 of NZ_QVLR01000107.1, read as the reverse complement.
CCGCGGAGAGGATGCCGATGCCCAGCGGCTTGGTCAGGATCAGCACGTCGTCCGCCTGCGCGCCGGCGTTCTTCTTGACCTGCGCCGGATCGACGACGCCCAGCCCGACGAGGCCGTAGATCGGCTCCAGCACGTCGATGGAATGGCCGCCGGCGATCGGGATGCCCGCGTCGCGGCACACCGCGGCGCCGCCCTCGAGGATGCGGCCGATGACCTCCGGCGGCAGCTTGTCGAGCGGCATGCCGACGACGGCCAGCGCCATGATCGGGCGCCCGCCCATCGCGTAGACGTCCGACAGCGCATTGGTCGCGGCGATGCGGCCGAAGTCGTAGGGGTCGTCGACGATGGGGGTGAAGAAATCCGTCGTCGCCACGATGGCCTGCCGCTCGTTCAGCTGGTACACCGCCGCATCGTCGGCGGTTTCGGTGCCGACCAGCAGCTCGGGCGGGACGATGCCGGCCGGCGCATGCGCGAGGAGCTTCGACAACACGGCGGGCGCGATTTTGCAGCCGCATCCGCCGCCGTGGGAGAATTGCGTGAGTTTGATCTGATCCATGGATTCCGAAGGGGAAAGACGGCCGTCCGGCAAACACCGGCGCGCCGCGACAAGGCATGAAAAAAGGCATCGCGACCGTAGCACAGCTGGACACCTTTGACGAGTTCATCGACGCCCGCAGCCCCGCGGAATTCGACGAAGACCACATCCCCGGCGCAATCAGCTGCCCGGTGCTGGACAACGAGCAGCGCGCCATCGTCGGCACGATCTACAAGCAGCAGTCGGCTTTCGAGGCGCGCCGCATCGGCGCCGCGATGGTCGCCGAGAACATCGCCCGCCATCTGCACGAGCGCTTCCAGGACAAGCCCAAGGACTGGCGACCGCTCGTCTACTGCTGGCGCGGCGGCCAGCGCAGCGGCTCCTTCGTGACCTGGCTGCGACTCATCGGCTGGGACGCGTGCCAGCTCGAAGGCGGCTACAAGAACTGGCGCCGCATGGTCGTCACCGAACTGGAAACCCTGCCGCAGCGCTTCGACCTGCGCGTGGTCTGCGGGGCGACCGGCAGCGGCAAGACGCGCGTGCTCGAACAGCTCGCGGCGCTCGGCGCGCAGGTGCTCGATCTCGAGGACCTCGCCGCGCACAAGGGATCGGTGCTGGGCGCCCTGCCCGACCGTCCGCAGCCGACGCAGAAGTCCTTCGAGACCCGCCTGTACGAAAAACTGCACGGCTTCGACCCCGCGCGCCCGGTCTTCGTCGAGGCCGAGAGCCGCAAGATCGGCCGCATCCACCTGCCCGAGGGCCTGATCGCGCACATGCGGGCGAGCCCCTGCGTCGCAATCGAGGCGACCCGCGACGCGCGCATCGAATTCCTGGTGCGCGACTACGACTATCTCGGCGACGACGTGCCCGACCTGCAGAGCCGCATCGATTTCCTGCGCGGCCTGCAGAGCAACGAGGTCATCGACCGCTGGAAGGAGCTCGCCGGACAGCACGACCTGCACACGCTGTACGGGGAGTTCATCGACCTGCATTACGACCCGCTCTACCGGCGCTCGCAGAACCACAATTTCGCGCGCTTCCCGGATGCCCCGAGCTTCGCCTGCGACGACCTCACACCGCCCGGCATCCGCGAGCTGGCGCAGCGGATCTTCGCGGCACAGGCCTGAGCAAGCTCATCACACACTGGCCACCGTAAGCCCGAACTTGTCGATGCGGTAGCGCAGCGTATCGCGGCTGATGCCGAGTACGCGGGCCGCGCGCGACACGTTCCAGCCGGTCTGGCGCAGGGCGTCGAGCAGGGCCCGGCGCTCCATATCCTCGAGCGTCTGCGGCGCGGCGGGCGCGACCGGCGCGGCGGGCGCGGGCTCCGGCACGGCATGCGGCAAGGGCGGCACCGTGACCCCGGTCGACAGCGACAGCTGCGACGCATCGATCGTCGGCCCGGTCGCCAGCAGCACGGCCTGTTCGAGCACGTTGCGCAGCTCGCGCACGTTGCCCGGCCAGCAGTGCGCGAGCAACAGTGCGTCGGCCTCCCGCGTCAGCGCGGGCGGATTCTTGCCGTAGCGTGCGGCGTGAAGCCCGATGAAATGACGTGCCAGCGACAGGATGTCCGCTCCCCGCTCGCGCAGCGGCGGCAGGCTCAACTGGAACACGCACAGCCGGAAGTAGAGGTCGGCGCGGAAGCTGCCTTCACGCACCAGGGTCTCCATCGGCCGGTGCGTGGCGGCGACGATGCGCACGTTCACATGCTGGTCGCGCAGGCTGCCGATGCGCCGCACGATCTTTTCTTCCAGCAGTTTCAGCAGCTTGGCCTGCAGCGACAGATCCATGTCGCCGATCTCGTCGAGGAACAGGGTGCCGCCTTCGGCCGTCTCGACGAGGCCCAGCTTGCGCTCGCGCGCATCCGTAAATGCGCCGCGTTCATAGCCGAACAGTTCGGACTCGAGCAGTTGCGCGGGGATCGACGCGCAGTTGAGCTCGACGAAGGGTTTGTCGCGCCGCGGCCCGTTGAAGTGCAGCGCCCGCGCCACCAGCTCCTTGCCCGTTCCCGTTTCGCCCAGCACCAGCACTGCCGGCGCGTCGGTGTCCTGCAACTGCGATTCCGCGTCGAGCAGCTGGCGCAGCGTGTTCTTCAACGCGACCATGGGCGGCGAGTCGCCGAACAGGCTGGCCAGGTCGGTGGAATCGGCCTCGCGGCGATGGTAGTAGTCCAGCGCACTGTCGCGCTGCTTCTCGTCGAAAGCCTTGTCGATCAGCAGTTTGAGCTTGCCCAGCGCGACCGGCTTGGTCAGGAAGTCGCGCGCCCCGGACTTCATCGCCTCGACAGCAAGTTCGACCGTGCCGTGCCCGGTGATCATGATGACCGGGATGCCGGAATCGAAGGCCCGCACGCGCGTCAGCGCCTCCAGGCCGTTGAGGCCCGGAAGGTTGAAGTCGAGGATCACCGCGTCGGGCTTGAACACGTCGAGCAGCGCCAGCCCATCCTCCGCGCTGCCGGCGACGCGCACGTCGTAGCCGCTGCGCTCGAGATAGATGCGGATGTTCTTGCCGAGAACCGCCTCGTCCTCGATCACCAGAATCGCGCGCCCCATAGTCCTTCTCCTGCCTCTCTGCTGCCTGGTTCAACCCGTCAAGCGCATGTCAGCGTCAGGTGCACCGCCGTACCGCAACCCGGCGCGCTGTCGATTTCCATCGTGCCGCCATAGCGCTCGACGATACGCCGGGCGAGCGCGAGACCGACACCCAGCCCCTGCGTCTTGGTGGTGTAGAACGGCTTGCCCGCGCGCTGCAACTGCTCCGCGGTCATGCCGGGACCGCTGTCGCGTACCGTGAGCACCACCTGGCGTCCGCCGCGCGCGCTCTCGCAGCCGATCTCCAGGCGCCCGTCGCCCTGGATCGCCTCGATGGCGTTCGCCACCAGGCTATGCAGGACCTGCGCGAGCAGCAGCGGATCGCCATGCACCGTCGGAACCTGATGCGGCATCTGCAGCGACGCCGTGATGTGCCGCCGATGCAGCTCGCGCCCGAACTCCTCGACACAGCGCGCCACGATAGGCGCGAGCGACACCGCGCCGGCCTTCTCGTCCAGCGGCCGCGAGTAGGACAGCAGCTCGCGCACCCAGGCTTCGAGCCGGTCGGATTCGGAAATGATGTCCCCTGCGGCCTCGCGCCCCGTCTCCTCGTCGGTGACCAGGATCAGCTCGGCGGAGCTGCGGATCGATGCGAGCGGATTGCGTATGCCGTGGGCGACTGCGGAACTCATCTCCCCCACCACGGCCAGCGTCTCGGCATCGACCAGGCGACGCTGCTGCTCGGAGATCAGCAGGTCCGCCCGCCGCACCATGCCGAACAAGGCGACATACAGGAAAAGCCCGGCCAGCGCGGCCCCGACGGCGATGTTGCGATTGAGCTGCTGCAGGGCATTGAACAGCGCCACGGGATTCTTGTAGAACTCGATCGCGCCCAGCACCGTGCCGTCCGTGTCGCGCACCGGCAGGTAGATCTCGACGAAGAAGTTGGCGGCACGTGCCAGATGCATGTGCTCCGCCTTTTCCCTGACCTCATGACGCTTGCCGTGTGCGACGAGCTGACCCGCGAGGGCTTCGTCGAGCTCCTCGTTGGCGCCGAACTGCTGTCCGATCAGCTCCGACTCGCTCGACCACAATATCCGGCGCGACGTATCGTAGAGATTCGCCCTCAGCACCCCCGGCATCCGCGCGAGATGGGAGAACGCCCCACCCGGCTCGTCCGCGCTGACCGGTTCGCGCTCGACGAGGAGCCTGCGCATGGACTGCTCGGTCATGACCAGATTTTCGACCATCTCCATGGTCAGCTGGCCTTCCTGCCGGACCATGCGCTCGGTCACGAAATCCGAGATCAGGTAGCCAGCAATCGCCGAGATCGACGCGATCGACAGCAGCCCGATCAGCGCAAACCAGCGACTCAGGTTGAACGGCCGCAACAGCGCGGGCGTCGCACGTCTTTCGCGTCTGGTTCCGGTCATCGCACCATCCCCCCCGCCCGCACTCACGCCCGCGGACAATTCGCGTCCCCATGCATCGCCCGCCGAACCGGGAACGACACATGCACATGTTAGACGCATGGAGAGGAAGTCGGCACTCATTCCGCGGCCCTCCCTTCAGGGCCCGGAGATGACGTGCTTCGCAACTCCGCCATCCGCACCGCGTTCTCCTCGAGCCCGAACAGGTGGCCGAACACCCGTTGCCCCAGTTCGCCGCGGCGCATGCTGCGCCGGAAGGAATGCGGCGAGCGCGGCAACTGCTCGAAGCGTACCGGCGCGGCCAGCCCCAGTTCGGCGGCCCTGGCATTGACCGCATCCACCCAACGGCGTCCGCGCTCCATGCGCGACAGGCCCTGCTCGAGCATCACGCGCTCGGTCTTGCGCATCGCCGTGCCCTCATGCACGTCGCGCTCCCCCACCAGCACCCATCCCGGCACCGCAAGGAACCGCTGCAGGTCGAAGCCGCCCATTTGCAGGCGCGGGCTGTAGCGCAAGCCGTAGGGATAGCGGCGCTGCGCGTCCGGAAAGGTATACCAGCCGGCCGAGCCGACCACGTAGCCGGCCACCCGGTCCGGATGGGCCATCGCGTAACGATGCACGAACTGGCCGCCCCCCGAAAAACCGAAGAGGTACATACGGTCGCCGCTGGCCCCGGTCGTACGCGCCACTTCGTCGACGATCGCCTCCATGATCGCGACCGGACTCTCGCCCCGCTCGTTCGCGGTTAATCGCTGGTAGCGGGGGAAACGCTGGTACTCGTACAGCGGCGCCACCAGCACGACGCCAGTGCGCTCCGCGTACGGGGCGAACATGCTCACCTGCTCCCATGCGTTGCGCGAGATGCCGTGCACGGTGACGAGTATCGGCGCACCGGCGCCGCCGCGTGACGGCACGTACACGACATACGGCAGACTCGCGTCGGATTCGGAGACGCGCTGCTCGACCCAACCTAGTGCAATCGGCACCTCCACCGCTGTCGAGGTCGAGACTGCGCCCTTCGCGGACGTCCAACCCGCCTGCGGTATCTTCGGCGGCATGGGTGCGACTGCGGACACCCGACACGGCGCAGCGGCGACGATCGCAGGCGGCGGGGGGAGAGGAGGCATTTCGCCAGCACAGTCCATGAAATCACCCCGCCGCATTGGCTTCACGCTGGAACAGGCGCCGGGTTCGGCTCACCCGGCCCATCAGCTCTTCCGGCGTGCCGGATTCGAGCAAGCGTCCGGCCTCGACGTACCAGACGAGGTCGGCCTGGATCATCCGCGCATAACTGTGCGTCACCATCAGCGCGGTCCCTTCGAAACAGTCGAGAATCCGCCCGAGACCGCGTGCCGAGGCCGGGTCGAGGTTTGCGTCGGCCTCGTCCAGCAGCAGCACCGAGGGATTTCCGAGCAGCGCCCGCGCCCAGGCGATGCGTTGACGCTGTCCGTACGACAGATTGCCCCCCGCGTCCGCGACGCGCGTGCGCGCGCCGTCCGGCAAATCCGCCAGCAACTCGTCGATGCCGCACAGGCCGGCCACGCGGGCGACTTCGGCATCCGGTGCATCCGGCCAGCGATAGCGCAGATTACGCTCGATCGAACCGCGCAGGAGCGGCAGGTCGGGCATCACGACGCCGAATGCGCGACGCAGTTCGGACAGCCGATAGCGGCCGATCGCGACCCCGGCGACGAGGATTTCCCCGCTGTCCGGTTCGAGCAGGCGGGCCGCCATCCCGAGCACGGTCGACTTGCCTGCCCCGCTCGGTCCGACGATCGCGACCATCGCCCCGGCAGGCGCGCGCGCGCTGAAGTTCCGCAATGCGTTCCCGCTCGACACGTCGCAGAACTCGATATCGACCGCCGCGCCGCACGCCGCAAGCGGCACCGGAGAGGCATTGCCGTTTTCCTGCGGCGGAGTCACGAACCGCGGTGCCGCAAGGAAGGCGGCGAGCTTCTCGATCGACACGCGCGCCGAGCGCCAGTAGCCGAGGGCCTGGCCGAAGTCGCGGAACGCCGGCGAGATCAGGCCGACCGCGGTGATCGCGCCCACGACCTGCGAAGTCTTCAGCTCACCCGTCGCCACCTCGATCGCACCCGCGAGGAGCACCCCGGCGGTCGCGAAGGACGAGCTGAATTCCGCAGCGGATTTCAGCAGGGCCATGCCGCGCGTCTGCGCGACCATGGCGTCGGCGAGACCGGCCCCCTGCCGCTCGATCAGGGCGCGCTCGCGCGCGACCTGATCGAACACCTGCACCACGGCGATACCACCGATCTTGTCATTCACGTTGGCAGCGAGGCGTGCCTGCCGCCGGCGCGCCTCGCGCACCGCGGGATCGACGCGCTCGCTCAGGAGCGCCAGCGTAACCGCAGCGCCGATGAAACCCGCGCTCGCGGCGAAGGCCATGACGCCATTGACCAGGGCCAGCACGGACAACGCCACGCTTGCGCTCAACACGCCGACCGCAATTTTCGGTAAACCAAGGCTGATCCAGCGCCGGATCCCTTTTACATCGCCGACGAAGCGCAGGATCGTGGCGCCGCGGCTGCGCGCCTGCATTCGCCGCGGGGACTGCCCCGCCATGCTGTCGTACAGCGCGAGCCGCAGTTCCGAAGCGTAGTCCTGCCCCAGACGCTCGGCCTGCACCCGTTCCATCACGCGCAGGGCGGCGAGCGCTGCCCCCGCTCCCAGCAGCGCGCCGATCAGCGCGAATGCCAGCCCCGAGCCCCCCGTACGCTGATCGATCACGACGTCGAAGAAGCGATGCGTCAGCCAGGCGCAGGCCAGCGCCACGAAAGCCTGCGCGATGCCGTTGAAGGCCAGCCCCGCCAGCATCGCGCGCCGCGCCCCGGCCCACATGCGCGGCACGGCCGACGCCGCGCCCGGCATCACATGGCTCCCACTGCGAGGCTTTCCTCTGCCCGAAACCCCATGAAGTCGAGAATGCCGGGGCTGCGCAGCGCATCGAGATCGAGCACCTCGAGTCCGGTCGCGTTTGCGGCCTCGCGCATCGCCAACGGCGACGCCGTCAGCAGGCCGCTGGCTGCGACCACGGGCAAGCCCATCGCGCGCAAGGACTGCACGCCGCCGGCCGAACCCATTGCATCGCCGGCCGCAAAGACCACCGCGTCGACCGCCCGTGCAAACGCCTGAGACTTCAGCAGCTGCGCCGTCTCGCGCTGGTACAGACCGTCCGCGACTTCGAACACCACCACGTCGACGCCGCTTGCATACAGCACATCCAGCAGCGTGCCCATCACCCGCTCCACCTCGCGCGGCTCGGCGAGGTAGGTGGACGGCAGCCCGGCATCGGTGAAGTCCAGCACCCTCTGAGCGCCCGCATCGACCATCATCCAGACGTCGCAGCCGGCCCCCGTGCCGGTCACCTTCGCCGCCCCCACACGCAGCCCGGCACCTGCAAAACCGCGGATCAGGTTCGACGCCGTCTCGGTCTTGCCGGCGTTCATCGAGGTACCCACCACGGCAACCGTGAAGGCGCGGCGACCGTCGGTGCGTGGCGCATCCAGCGCGAAGTCGGCGAGGTTGAGCGGCCGGCCGTTGCGGTCGCCCAGCAGCCCCAGCGGCTGCACTACCGTCGCGCCGCGCATCTTGTCGTGACGCGTGATCACGCGCGCCGCCACGCCTCCGCCGGCGACCATGTGGCAGGGGCCGAGGTCCGACGGCACCTCCGCCTCGAACTGGTCGGGCGCGTAGCGGTTGCCATAGGCCAGGACGATCTCGTCGCCTTCGTACAGGCGCGCCCGCCGTCCGCAGGCGAGCTCGAGGTGGCGGTGCTGCCCGAGCTTGTCGACCCGCGCGAGGATCAGGTCGCCGACACGCGGGACACGCGGGCCGCCGAGCAGCGTCACCAACGCTGAGTTCGGGACGCGGCGGGTCGCGTACGGGGTTTTCAGACGGGTGACGCGGTTGGCGTTGAGCAGGGTGACGTTGGGGGTAGTCATTTTCGGCCTCCGGGGCGGTTGGCTGCTTATCCCCGGACTCGAGTGCCGGGTTCGCTACTCCCTATGCACGCGCCGTGCCACAGATGGAAAAATTTCCCACCTTCAATGATCGCGCCCCTTCGCCGCCGATACGGTCATTTCGCGGCCTGGCGGGAAAACCCCCACCTGGGGGATATCCCCCACCCATTGCAGCAAGTTCGGGGGATGCTACCCACGCCTTAGCTCACTCCGATGCAGGCGGCAGCGCGACCGTATCTGCCGGCCGCCTGACCGCGCACACGCGCTGCACGACCGCCGCTTTCGGCCGCTCCACGACCCCCTGTTCGAACGCCAGCACCGTGAAATCCGATCCCAGGCATCCGAGCAGTTCGCCCGGCCGCAGCAGGAACTCGGGACTCGAGGGGCGCCCGAAGCGCTCGTTTCCCAGCATGAAAGTCTCGTAGATCAGCACACCCCCCGGTGCCACGCAGGCAAGCAGATCGGGGAAGCGCGGACGGAACAGATAGTTCGTGACGACCACCGCGTCGAAGACCTCATCGACCAGCGGCCACGGGCCATCCTCGAGATCCTCGCAGCGCGACTCGATGCGCGGCACCCCCGCCAGCGTCGCGAGCGCCTCGGCGTTTCGGTCCACGGCCACGACGCGAAAGCCGCGCGCCGCAAACAGGCGGGCATGGCGTCCGCCACCGCAGGCGTAGTCGAGCACCGTGCCGCCCGGCGCCACCAGCGGCAGGAAGCGCCGCACCCACGCCGAAGTCTCCGTCGGCTGCGGGTGGCCGAGCGCGATCGCGTCGCTCATCGATCGATGCCCGCCACGCAGATCGACTTGATCTCGAGATACTCCTCGATGCCGTACACCGACCCCTCGCGCCCGAGGCCGGACTGCTTGATGCCGCCGAAAGGCGACACCTCGTTCGACATCAGTCCGGTATTGACGCCGACCATGCCGTACTCGAGCTCCTCGGAGACGCGGAAGATGCGCCCGACGTCGCGCGAGTAGAAATACGCCGCCAGCCCATACTCCGTGTCATTGGCCATGCGGATCGCCTCCTCCTCGGTGTCGAAGCGGAACAGCGGCGCCACGGGGCCGAAAGTTTCCTCGCGTGCGACGCGCATCGCCGGCGTCACGTCGGCCAGCACCGTGGGCTCGAAGAAGGATCCGCCCAGCGCGTGGCGCCGGCCCCCCGTCATCACGCGCGCGCCCTTCCCCACCGCATCCGCGATGTGACTCTCGACCTTGGCGACGGCCGCGTCGTCGATCAGCGGCCCCACATTCACCCCGTCAGCGGTTCCCGGGCCGACCCGCAGCGCCCTCACCGCCTCGGCGAGGCGCTCGGCGAAGCGGTCGTAGATGCCCGACTGGATCAGCAGGCGATTCGCGCACACGCAGGTCTGGCCGGCGTTGCGGTACTTCGCCCCCATCGCGCCCTCCACCGCGGCATCCAGGTCCGCGTCGTCGAAGACGATGAAGGGCGCATTGCCGCCGAGTTCCAGCGACAGCTTCTTCAGCGTCGGCGCGCACTGCGCCATCAGCAGCCGGCCCACCTCGGTCGAACCCGTGAAGGAGAGCTTGCGCACGATGGGGCTGGACGTGAGTTCGCCGCCGATCGCCACCGGGTCGCCGGTGACGACGTTGAACACCCCCTTCGGGAAGCCGGCCTTCTCGGCCAGCGCCATCAGCGCCAGCGCCGTCAGCGGCGTCTGTTCCGCGGGCTTCACGATCACCGTGCAGCCGGCGGCGAACGCCGGCGCGACCTTGCGCGTGATCATCGCCGCGGGAAAATTCCACGGCGTGATCGCCGCGCACACCCCCACCGGCTGGCGGATCACCAGCAGGCGGCGGTCCTGGCCCACGGTCGGGATCACGTCGCCCATGGTGCGCTTCGCCTCCTCGGCGAACCACTCGACGAAGGACGCCGCATACGTCACCTCGCCCTTCGCCTCCGCCAGCGGCTTGCCCTGCTCCGCGGTCATGATCGCGGCCAGTTCGTCGGCCGCGTCCACGATCAACGCGAACCAGCGCCGCAGCAGCGCCGCGCGCTCCTTCGCCAGCGTGCGTCGCCACGCAGGCAACGCCGCATTCGCCGCGGCGATCGCGCGCGCCGTCTCGGCCGCGCCCATGTCGGGAACATGCGCCACCGTTTCACCGGTGGCGGGATTGCGAACGGCGAAGGTCGCGCCCGAATCGGCATCCGACCAGCAGCCATCGATATATGCCTGCCGGCGGAAATTGGGGTAGTCGGCGATATCTTTCATCATGGAAAAGTTGTCCGTGTAACCCGAAAAGCTTTGAGGAACGTTGATTCTAGTCGCGCCGCCGCGCGTGCGCACGGACGGCGCCTTGCCGCACGCCGCCTGCGATCGGCCGGCCCTGCGGTTCGTACTGATCCGATATCGTTAGCGTTTATGTCACAATAAGATTTGTGCACTGCGGTAAACTTGAGTTTCACGTACGGTGAGCCAGACTGCATCACCACGGACACGATTCACACGGCATGACCGGCGACGTGCCGCAACAAGCCGACGGCCACTGGCGAACCTGGATCCAGGCAAATGACAATGAAAGAAAAGCACTACCTCAGCCCGCTGCTCGAACCGAAATCGGTCGGGGTCATCGGTGCCAGCGAGCGCGAAAACTCGATCGGCCACGTGGTCGTGCGCAACATGCTGGACGCCGGCTTCCGCGGGCGCCTGTTCGCGGTCAACCCCAGGCACGAATCCGTGCTCGGCGTGCCCTGCCACAAGACCGTCGAAGACGTGCCGCACCGCCTCGACCTGGCCGTCATCGCCGTGCCGGCGGAAAAGGTCCTCACCGTCGTCGAAAGCTGCGGCCGCGCCGGGGTCAAAGCGATCATCATCCTGTCCGCGGGCTTTTCGGAAAGCGGCCCGCGCGGCGCCACCCTCGAGCGCCACGTCGTCGAAGCCGCGCGCCGCTACCGCATCCGCCTGCTGGGGCCCAACTGCCTCGGCATCATGCGTCCCGAACTGGGCCTGAACGCGACCTTCGCGCATGTCAGCGCACTGAAGGGCACGATCGGCCTGATCTCCCAGTCCGGGGCGCTGGTCACCTCCGTCCTCGACTGGGCCAAGCCGAACAACATCGGCTTCTCCACCGTCGTCTCGCTCGGCTCCTCGAGCGACATCGACTTCGGCGAAATCCTCGAATTCATGATCTCGGACCCGCGCACCGAGAGCATCATCATGTACGTCGAAGGCATCCGTGACGCACGCCGCTTCATGAGTGCGCTGCGCGGCGCCGCACGCGTCAAGCCCGTGCTGCTGATCAAGGTCGGCCGCCATCCCCAGGGCGCCCGCGCGATCCGCTCGCACTCCGGCTCGGTGAGCGGCGACGACGCGGTGTTCGACGCCGCGCTGCGCCGCGCCGGCGTGATCCGCCTGTACAACATGGGCCAGCTCTTCGCCGCCGCGAACGCGCTGTTCTCGCACTTCCGCCCGCGCGGCAACCGCCTCGCGATCGTCACCAACGGCGGCGGGCCCGGCGTCATGGCCGTCGACCGTGCCGCCGACCTCGGAATCCCGCTGTCGGAGTTCTCCGACGGGACGATGGAAAAGCTCAACACGATCCTGCCCCACGGCTGGTCGCGCGCCAATCCCATCGACATGCTCGGCGATGCCGATGTGGATCGCTACAAGAAGACGGTGCAGGCCGTGCTCGAAGGCCCGAACGTCGACGGCGTGCTCGTCATGCTCACGCCCCAGGCGATCACCGACCCCACCGCGGTCGCCGCGGCCATCGTCGAGATCGAAAAGACGGCGGACAAGCCGGTCGTCACGTGCTGGATGGGCGAGGAGCTCGTGCGCGACGGCCGCAAGGCCTTCGAAGCCGCGGGGATTCCCACCTTCCGCACGCCCGAACCGGCCGTCGAGCTCTTCAGCCACCTGTCGGCCTACTACCGCAACCAGAAGCTGCTGATGCAGACGCCGGCCTCGCTGTCGCATCTGAAGGCGCCGAGCATCGAAAGCGCCCGCCTGGTGATCGAGACCGCGCTGGCCGAGCGCCGCAAGGTGCTCAACGAGATGGAGTCCAAGGCGCTGCTCGCAGCCTTCCGCATCCCCATCGCGCAAACCGTCGTGGCACGCTCCGCGACCGAGGCGATGGTGCTGGCCGAAGAGATCGGCCTGCCCGTGGTGATGAAGATCGACTCGCCGTCGATCATCCACAAGGCCGACTCCGGCGGCGTGCGCCTGAACCTGGGCAGCCTCGCCGCGGTGCGCACCGCCTATCAGGAAATCCTCGAGGACGTCCGCCGCAACAAGCCCGACGCCGCCATCAACGGCGTCGCCATCGAGCCGATGATCATGAAGCGCAACGGCCGCGAGCTGGTCGTCGGCGTGCGCCGCGATCCCGTCTTCGGGCCGGTGATCACCTTCGGCGAGGGCGGCAACCGCGTCGAAGCCAACAAGGATCTCGCGGTCGCGCTGCCGCCGCTGAACAACTACCTCGTGCACGACCTCATCAAGTCGTCGCGCGTCGCCAGCCTGCTGGGCGAATTCCGCACCATGCCGCCCGTTGACATGGAGGCGCTGGAATTCGTGCTGCTGCGCGTGTCGGAAATGGTCTGCGAACTGCCGTGGATCACGACGCTGGAGATCAACCCCCTCATCGTCGACGAACACGGCGCCGTCGCCGTCGACGCGCGCGTCACGGTCGAGAACATCTCGCCGTCGGTGGACCGCTATGCCCACATGGCGATCCACCCCTACCCCTCGCAGCTCACCAGCACCTGGACGCAGCCCGACGGCACCGTCGTCACGATCCGCCCGATCAAGCCCGAAGACGCCGAGCTCGAAGTCGAGTTCGTGCGCAAACTCTCGTCCGAGACGAAGTACTACCGCTTCATGAACACGATGCGCGAACTGCCGCCCGCGATGGTCGCGCGCCTGACGCAGATCGACTACGACCGCGAAATGGCCTTCCTGGCGACGATTCCGGGCGAAGGCGACGTGACCGAGGTCGAGGTCGGCGTGTGCCGCTATGCAGTCAATCCCGACGGCGAATCCTGCGAGTTCGCGGTCGTCGTCGCCGACGACTGGCAGCACCGCGGCCTCGCGCGCAAGCTCATGGGCGTGCTCATCGAGACCGCGCGCAACAAGGGGCTCCTGTACATGAACGGCGTCTTCCTCGCCAACAACGAGCGCATGCTCAAGTTCGTGCAGGGTCTCGGCTTCGTGCTTTCGAGCGACCCCGAGGACAGCACCGTCAAGCTCGGCGTGCTCGCGCTGCAGGATTGAACGCCAGCAATGCCAGCCACCATCGAAACCATCGACTTCCACGGCCAGCCCGTGCTCGCGCTCGCCACGCAGGCGGGCGCCCGCGCCGTCGTGTCGCTCTTCGGCGCCCAGGTCCTGTCGTGGATCCCTGCCGGCGGCGAGGAACGTCTCTACCTCAGCCCCGCCGCCGTCTTCGACGGCAGCACCGCAATCCGCGGCGGCATCCCGGTGTGCTTCCCGCAGTTCGCAGGACTCGGCAAGCACCCGAAGCACGGCATCGTGCGCACCCGTCCCTGGATCGTTAACGAACAACGCACCGGTGACGATTACGCGCTGGTCACGCTGCGCTTCACCGAGACCGACGACACCTGGGCGATCTGGCCGCAGAGCTTCGTCGCCGAACTGACCGTGATCATCGAGGGCGAGCGTCTAGAGGTCGAACTCGAGATCGAAAACACCGGCTACGCCCCCTTCGCCTTCACCGCAGCCCTGCACACCTACCTGCGCGTGCGCGAAGTCGAAAATGCGCGTCTCGAAGGCCTCTACGGCCACGAATACCGCGACTCCGCCGACCATGACCGCGTCAGGCGCGACTCCGGTGACGTGGTCGTCGTCGAGGACGAGACCGATCGCGTCTACCACGACGTGAAGCGCCCGCTCCTCCTGCGCGACGGCAACCGCAGCCTCGGCATCAACGCGGAAGGCTTCCCCGACGTCGTCGTGTGGAACCCCTGGGAAGAGCGCTGCGCCGCGCTCGCCGACATGCCCGCCAACGGCTTCCGCCACATGCTGTGTGTCGAGGCCGCCGCCGCACGCCAGCGCATCGAGCTCGACGCCGGCGAAAGCTGGGTCGGACGCCAGAGCCTGATCGCGCTCTGACGCGATACGCCCTGCAACCGGGCGGCGCTTGCACAGGCAAGCCCGCCTGTTGCACCATCGCCCCCCTCGTTACCCCTTACCGGAACAGGCGCTGCCCTCGCGCGCCCGCCAGACTCCATGCTCCCCCCGATCGAACACCGCCTAGCCGCAGAACTCGCCGCCCAGCCTCGCCAGGTCGTCGCCGCCATCCAGCTCCTCGACGAAGGCGCCACCGTGCCTTTCATCGCCCGCTACCGCAAGGAAGTCACCGGCGGCCTCGACGACACCCAGCTGCGTAACCTCGAAGAACGCCTGGGCTACCTGCGCGAACTCGAGGATCGCCGCGCCGCCGTCGTCGCGTCGATCACCGAACAGGGCAAGATGACCGACGCACTCGCTGCCGAAATCGCCTCCGCCGAAACCAAGCAGCGTCTCGAAGACCTCTACCTGCCGTACAAGCAGAAGCGCCGCACCAAGGCGCAGATAGCGCGCGAGGCCGGCATCGAGCCGCTCGCGCTGGCCCTGCTGGAAGACCCGAACCTCGTCCCCGAGACGGAAGCCGAACGCTACTTCAATGCCGACGCGGGCTTCGCCGACGTCAAGAGCGTGCTCGACGGCGCACGCCAGATCCTCATCGAGCGCTTCGCCGAGGACGCCGGACTGCTCGGCACGCTGCGCACCTGGCTGCAGGAAAACGGCCAGGTCAGCTCGACGGTGATCGAAGGCAAGGAAACCGAGGGGGCGAAGTTCCGCGACTGGTTCGACTTCCGCGAACCCGTCGCCACCATGCCCTCGCACCGCGCGCTGGCGCTGCTGCGCGGCCGTAACGAAGGCATGCTGCGCCTCGCGCTCACCGTCGATCAGCCCGACCCGGACGCGCCGCATCCCTGCGAAGGCCGCATCGCCGCGCGCTTCGGCATCCGCGACCAGGGCCGCCCTGCGGACCGCTGGCTGCGCGACAGCGTGCGCTGGGCGTGGAGCGTCAAGATCTCGCTGCACCTCGAACTGGAACTGATGAACGAGCTGCGCGAGCGTGCCGAAGAGGAAGCGATCCGGGTGTTCGCACGCAACCTCAAGGCTCTGCTGCTCGCCGCCCCGGCCGGCGCGCGCTGCACGATGGGCCTGGACCCGGGCATCCGTACCGGCGTGAAGATCGCGGTCATCGACCGCACCGGCAAGCTCGTCGATACCGCGACGATCTACCCCTTCGAGCCGCGCCGCGACCGCGAAGGCTCGCTCGCGACGCTGGCCGCCCTGGCGAAGAAACACGCGGTAGACCTGGTTGCCATCGGCAACGGCACCGCCTCGCGCGAAACCGACAAGCTCGTCGCCGACCTGATGGAAGCGCTGCCGCAACTACGCCTGACCCGGGTCACGGTGTCCGAAGCCGGCGCGTCCGTGTATTCCGCGTCCGAGCTCGCCGCGCGCGAATTCCCGGATCTCGACGTGTCCCTGCGCGGCGCGGTGTCGATCGCCCGCCGCCTGCAGGACCCGCTCGCCGAACTCGTCAAGATTGACCCGAAGTCGATCGGCGTCGGCCAGTACCAGCACGACGTCAACCAGTCGCGCCTCGCAAAGAGCCTGGATGCGGTCGTCGAGGACTGCGTGAACGCCGTCGGTGTCGACGTGAACACCGCCTCGGCGGCGCTCCTCGCACGCATCTCCGGCCTCAACGCCACGCTCGCCGGCAACATCGTCGAGCACCGCGACGCCAACGGCCCCTTCCCGAGCCGCAACGCACTGAAGAAGGTGCCGCGCCTCGGACCGAAGACCTTCGAACAGGCTGCCGGCTTCCTGCGCATCCCCAACGGCGACAACCCGCTCGACGCCTCGTCGGTGCACCCCGAAGCCTACCCCGTCGTCGAGCGCATCCTCGCCAAGGTGAGCAAGAACGTGCGCGAACTGATGGGCAACGCGAGCTTCCTGAAGACGCTGCGCCCGGTCGAGTTCACCGACGAGCGCTTCGGCCTGCCGACCGTGCAGGACATCCTCGCCGAGCTCGAGAAACCCGGCCGCGACCCGCGCCCGGAATTCCGCACCGCCTCGTTCCGCGACGGCGTCGAGACGCTCAAGGATCTCGCGCCGGGGATGATGCTCGAAGGCGTCGTGACGAACGTCACCAACTTCGGCGCCTTCGTCGACATCGGCGTACATCAGGACGGCCTCGTACATATCTCCGCGCTGTCCGAGCGCTTCGTGAAGGATCCGCACAGCGTCGTGAAGGCCGGCCAGGTCGTCAAAGTGAAGGTGCTGGAGGTCGACCTGCCGCGCAACCGCATCGCGCTGACGATGCGCATGAGCGACGAACCGACCGCAGCCCGCCCGGCCGGCGGCGCGCGCGACAACGCGCCGCGTGGCCGCAGCGACGCTTCGCGCCAGGACCGCAACGCACCGCGTGGCGCTCCACGCGGCAACGACCGCCCCGCAGCCGCTGGCGCGATGGCCGACGCGCTCGCACGCGCGCTGCGCAAGTAAGCGCAGCCCCACCGAAAGCACGACGATGAACACGACGATCTACGGCATCAAGAACTGCGACACGATGAAGAAGGCCTTTGCCTGGCTCGACGCGCAGGGCATCGCCTACACTTTCCACGATTACCGCAAGTCCGGCATCTCCCCCGATACGCTCGCGCGCTGGTGCGACCGCCTCGGCTGGGAGGCCCTGGTCAACACACGCGGCACGACCTGGCGCAAGCTCGATCCCGCGCAGCAGACCATCGCCTGTGCCGCGGAAGCCATCGCACTGATGGCCACGCACACCAGCGTCATCCGCCGGCCGGTAATCGAGACCGCATCGGGCGAGATCGTCGCCGGATTCGCCCCCGAACGCCTCGTGGCGCTGTTCGCCCGGGAAGGAGCCCGCCCATGAAGGACCACAAGAGCTACGTACGCCGTTTCCTGCTCGAAGACCTCGACATCCGCGGCGCCGTCGTGCGCCTCGACGACGTCTGGCAGGCACTGCAGAAGGGACGCGACTACCCGCGCAACGTCGGCACCCTGCTCGGCGAGATGAGCGCCGTGTCCGCGCTGATCTCCGCCAACCTCAAGCAGGCGGGCCGCCTCACTTTCCAGGTGCAGGGCCACGGCCCGGTGCGCCTGCTCGTCATCGACTGCAACGAGGCCCTGAACCTGCGCGGCTTCGCGGCCTTCGACGATCACGTTCCCGAAGGCGACCGCCTGTCGGAACTGGTCGGCGACGGCATCCTCCAGCTCACGCTGGACGTCCAGGGCATGGACCAGCCCTACCAGAGCCTCGTCCCGCTCGAAGGCAACAGCATCGCTGCGGTGTTCGAGCATTACCTGCAGCAGTCCGAGCAGCAGCCGGCCGGCCTTTGGCTCGCGTGCAGCAAGGACGCCGCCGCCGCGCTCTTCCTGCAGAAGCTGCCCGGCGCGGATGCGCGCGACGAGGACGGATGGTCGCGTGCGCACCAGTTCGCACAGACCGTCACGCGCGAGGAACTCCTCGCGCTCGATCCCGAGACCCTGCTCGGCCGCCTGTTCGCCGAGGAGACGGTGCGCCTGTACGACGCGCGCCCGGTGATCCACGATTTCCCGCCCGACCGCGACAAGATCATCGCAATGCTGCGCGCCCTCGGCGAAAGCGAAATCCGCCGCATCTACGCCGAGCATGGCGAACTGGTCGTGCGCGACGACCTGTCGAACCACGAGTACCGCTTCGAGCCCGGGGAAATCGACGAATTCTTCAAGGCCGGGCCCGGCAGCATCGAATCGCCTCCGACCCTGCACTGAGCCTCCCCGCAAGGCGCCTCCGCCGCATCGCAGCATGCGCCGCGAGAGCCTTGCCCGATTCCCCTGTCGTCAGTAGACTTTAAAGTTTTTCGGCCTCTTCGCACCCATGTCCGCACCCAACGCCGCCCGTTCGATCGAGTTCCGCAACGCAACGCTCGGCGCCACCATCGCGGTCCTGCGCGAAACCGAACCGGCACGGCTCGCCGACGCCCTGCACCTGATGCTCGGGGGCATGCCCGACTTCTTCAACGGCGAAGCGGCCGTGCTGGATTTCTCCGGCGTGAGCTCGCATCCCGAGCGCATCGACTGGGTCGGCCTTGCGAGCCTTTTCCGCCGCTACCGGCTGCAACCCGTCGGCGTGCGCAGCCTGCCCGAGGCGCTCGCCGCCTCGGCGCGTCAGGCAGGCCTCGCGATCCTGGATGGCGCCGAACTGCGTGAACGCCAGGGCGCCGCCGCCCCCGCCCCGCAGGCGCGTCCGGAACCTGCTCCGGCCGCACAGCCCGCACCGGCTCCAGCCGCGACGCCGGCACCCGGCGGGAACACGCTCTACATCGACCGCCCGCTGCGCTCCGGCCAGCAGGTGTATGCCCGCGGCGGCGACCTCGTGCTGCTCGCCGGCGTCAGCAACGGCTCGGAAGTCATCGCCGACGGCAGCATCCACTGCTACGGCCCGCTGCGCGGCCGCGCACTGGCCGGAGCCCACGGCAACACCGAGGCCCGCATCGTGACGACCAATTTCGGCCCCGAGCTGGTATCCATTGCAGGCATCTACCGCACCTTCGAACAGGGCATTCCCGCCTCGGTCGCGGGCCGGGCGACACTCGTGCGCCTGACGGCCGGCGGCACCGAACAGAAACTTGACATCGAATCGCTGCAGCTCGGTTGAGCGCAGCGCAAACTTTCAGGAAGGACATACCGTGACTCGTGTCGTCGTCGTAACTTCAGGCAAGGGTGGCGTGGGAAAGACCACCACGAGCGCCGCCTTCTCCTCCGGCCTGGCCCTGCGGGGATTCAAGACGGCCGTCATCGACTTCGACGTCGGCCTGCGCAACCTCGACCTGATCATGGGCTGCGAGCGCCGCGTCGTGTATGACCTCATCAACGTCATCAACGGCGACGCCAAGCTCAACCAGGCGCTGATCAAGGACAGGCACTGCGACAACCTGTTCGTGCTGCCCGCCTCGCAGACACGCGACAAGGACGCGCTGACCGAGGAAGGCGTCGAGAAGGTCATCCACGACCTCGAGCACATGGGTTTCGACTACATCGTGTGCGACTCCCCCGCCGGCATCGAACGCGGCGCGGTGCTCGCGCTGACCTTCGCCGACGAGGCGATCGTCACGACCAACCCGGAAGTCTCGTCGGTGCGCGACTCCGACCGCATCCTCGGCATCCTGCAGTCCAAGTCCCGTCGCGCCGCGGAAGGCAAGGAGCCGGTCAAGGAACACCTGCTCGTCACCCGCTACTCGCCCAAGCGCGTCGAGGAAGGCGAGATGCTGTCGTACAAGGACGTGCAGGAACTGCTGCGCGTGCCGCTGATCGGCGTGATCCCGGAATCCGAATCCGTGCTCCAGGCCTCGAACCAGGGCACGCCCGCGATCCACCTGAAGGGCTCCGACGTCTCCGAAGCCTACACCGACGTGGTCGCGCGCTTCCTCGGCGAAACCCGCGAACTGCGCTACGTGAATTACGAGAAGCCGGGCCTGATCAAGCGCCTGTTCGGAGGCAAGTAAGATGTCCTTTCTTGCCCGCCTCTTCGGCGAAAAGAAGAAGACGGCGGAAATCGCCAAGAACCGCCTGTCGCTGCTGATCGCGCACGAGCGCAGCGGCGACGCGGCCAAGGCCGATTTCCTGCCCGCACTGCAGCGCGAGCTGATCGAGGTGATCTCGAAGTACGTCGCGGTCAATCCCGACGACATCAAGGTGCATCTCGACAAGCAGGACAACTACGAGGTCCTGGAAGTCAACATCGTCCTGCCCGAACAGGCACGCTGAATCCCCGCGCGGCAGTCGCCGCACACAACCGCGCCCGGCGCCCTCCCGCCTAGCGTCCCGCGATCAGCGCCTCGGCCGTCAGGCCGACGCGCACGTTGCCCCAGTGACGACCGCCGACCATTACCGGCATCGCCAGATCGCACAGGATTTCGCCCGTATCGCGCCGGAACGTCTGCAGCAGCAGCGGTTCGGTATTGCGCGCGCCGCGGATCTCGGCGGGGCTGTCGAACTTGCGGCAGGTACGGTTGCCCGCGAGATCGGTGTCCCGGTTGCCCGTCAGGGGCTTCGAATACTTCAGGTTGTGCGCGGAAAGGTAACCATCGGCGTTCACCGCCACCGCATAGACGCAACCGGGAATCGATCCCAGGCAATCCTCCAGCAACTTCTGGCAGCGACGGCCATACTCCTCGCCCCAGGACACTCTGAACTTCGGCGGGAATGTATCCGGGATCGGCTGGTAGCGCCGGTCGAACACATCCACACGGCCGTCCCGCATCTCATCCAGCTGGACCTGGATGCGGTCGCGGAAGCTGCGCACCTGATCGACCGCATGATCGAACTCGCCGGCGCCGGTCTTGAAGCGCGACACCAGCTCCTGCACCGACTCCGTCGCGCGCGCGAGCTTCACCGCGCAGCCCTCCGATTCGTCCATGTGCGCCGCGACCGTGCCGGAAAGATCATGGATCGCCGTGACGTTCTCATGCACCTGGCCGTTCGTCGCCGACAGCTCCTCCATCGCGGTCGCGATCTGCAGCAACTGCTCGCCGGTCACCTCGAACTCGCCGACCATGTGGCGGAAATGCGTTGCCGAGCGCGTTACCACCTCGCGCGCCTGCGACACATCGGCGTTGATGACCTCGTTCTCGGCCCGCGTGGTCAGCACCCGGCCGATCATGCCGTCGATATTCCCGGCAATCTCCACCGCGGCCGTGTTGACCCGCTCCGCGAGCTTGCGCACCTCATCGGCAACGACGGCGAACCCCCGCCCAGCCTCCCCCGCGCGCGCCGCCTCGATCGCGGCATTGAGGGCCAGCAGATTGGTCTGATCGGCGATCTCGCGAATCAGCGAGGCGATCTTCTTGACGCTTTCGGAGCGCACCGACAGATCGTCGACGGTCGCGTTGAAGTGGCGCACCTTCTCGCTCACATCGTTGATCTTGCTCGCGATTTCATGCATTTCGCCGAGCGAGTTGCGTGCGATCTCGAGATTCTTGGTCGTCGAAGCGGAAATCTGCTGGGTGCTTGCCGACACGCTGTCGATGGCGGACGTCGACTCGGTGCTCGCGCTGAAAACGACCTCGGTCAACTGGCCCTGCCGGCGGGCATCCCGCGCCGACTCTTCGACGCACGCTCGCACGATCACCGAATCGCGCGCGATGTTCACGCTCATCGTGCGCACGTCGCCGATGATCTGCCGCATCTTGTCGGCGAAATGGTTGTACCCGACCGCGAGGTCGCGCAGTTCGTCGTGCGTGACGAGCGGCAGGTTGCGCGAGAAATCGCCCTCGCCGCGCGCGATTTCGTTGAAGATATCCGTAATGAGGCGTACCGGCCGCACGATCAGGTGGCGCAGATAGAGGATCTGCCCGACGCATACGACCAGCGCAATCGCGGTCAGCCCGAGCATCAGGTACCAGCCCGCATCGAGCGTTGCCATCGCCTGCGTGAGCGATTCCGGCGGAACACGCTCCGCCCCGAGAAGCGTCCGGATGTTCGCCTGCTGGCTGCTATAGATACCCAGGTAAACGAGATTGAGGGCGCACAGCAGCAGGAAGCTGCACAGCTTCTTCGTGAGCGAATTCCAGAAGGTCTTCTCTATGGATACATACAGGCTCTCGGGCGAGCTCATGGGGACTCTCCGGCTTATTTTTGTCCAAACATGGCAGCCTCTATCGGCCGCAAAGGCGGACACTTTAGGCCAAATGCAAAACCGAGGCACCACGCCGGTGCATGCCACATGATAGCCGCGGCAAACGTCCCGCACCGTCCGAATTTGCCCGGTATCCCGCGGCATGCCACAATTGCCTTTTTTCGCCGCAACCTGCCGATTCGATTCATGAGCGACCAGAACAACAACCCCGCCACCGCGCCCGACGAGAACCACATCATTGCCGAGCGGCGTGAAAAACTGGCCGCCTGGCGCGCCACCGGCCGCGCCTTCCCGAACGACTTCTCGCGCGAAAACACCGCCGGCAAGCTCGACGAGCTGTACGGCGACAAGGAAGCCGAAGCGCTCGACGCCAACCCCGTCGAAGTGCGGGTCGCCGGCCGCGTGATGCTCAAGCGCGTCATGGGCAAGGCGAGCTTCATCACGATCCAGGACCTGTCCGGCCGCATCCAGCTCTACGTCACGCGCGATGCCGTCGGCGAAGAGGTCTATGCCGATTTCAAGCACTGGGACATCGGTGACATCGTCGGCGGGGTCGGCACCGTATTCAAGACGCGCACCGGCGAACTGTCGGTGAAGGTGTCGGAAGTACGCCTGCTCACCAAGAGCCTGCGCCCCCTGCCCGACAAGTTCCACGGCCTCACCGACGTCGAGCAGAAGTACCGCCAGCGCCACGTCGACCTCATCATGAACGAGCAGACGCGCTTCACCTTCGTCGCGCGCAGCCGCATGGTGCAGTCGATCCGCAACTACATGATCAACCACGGCTTCCTCGAAGTCGAAACGCCGATGATGCACCCCATCCCCGGCGGCGCAGCGGCCAAGCCCTTCACCACCCACCACAATGCGCTCGACATGGAACTGTTCCTGCGCATCGCGCCCGAGCTCTATCTCAAGCGCCTGGTGGTCGGCGGCTTCGAGAAGGTGTTCGAGGTCAACCGCAACTTCCGCAACGAAGGCCTGAGCCCGCGCCACAACCCCGAATTCACGATGATGGAGTTCTACGAGGCGTATGCGGACTACCGCAGCCTGATGAACTTCACCGAAGGCCTGCTGCGCCAGGCTGCGCGCGAGGCGCTCGGCACCGAGGTGTTCGTGTACCAGGGCCGCGAACTCGACCTCTCCAAGCCTTTCGCGCGCCTGACCATCGTCGATGCGATCCGCAAGTATCACCCCGGCTACACCGTCGAGCAGCTCAACGACGCCGAGTGGCTGCGCAACAAGCTCAAGGACCTGAAGGCCGAACCGCGCGCCGGCGCCGGCCTCGGCTCCCTGCAGCTGATGCTGTTCGAAGAGACCACCGAGGCCGAACTGTGGGAGCCGACCTTCATCATCGACTACCCGGCCGAAGTGTCGCCGCTTGCGCGCCGCAATGACGCGAACCCGGAGATCACCGAGCGCTTCGAGCTCTTCATCGTCGGCCGCGAGATCGCCAACGGCTTCTCCGAGCTGAACGACCCCGAAGACCAGGCGGCGCGCTTCCTCGAACAGGTCAAGGCGAAGGAAGCCGGCGACGAGGAGGCGATGTTCTTCGACGCCGACTACATCCGCGCGCTCGAATTCGGCCTGCCCCCGACCGGTGGCTGCGGCATCGGCATCGACCGCCTCGTCATGCTGCTCACCGACAGCCCGAGCATCCGCGACGTGATCCTCTTCCCGCAGATGCGGATGGAGTAAGCCGGACTCAGCAGCGAAGACAGGGCGCCGAAAGGCGCCTTGTCTTTTTCGAGGCGCCCTTTTCTTCACCGTACTTCCCGACGTCCATGCCCATCGACCCCGCCCGTCTGAACTTCACCGAGGACGGCACGCCCTGCTCGGACGCCTTCGGCGACGTGTATCACTCGCGTGGCGGCGGGCTCGAACAAGCGCGGCATGTGTTCATCGGCGGCACCGGACTGCCGGAACGCTGGCGCGGGCGCGAGCGCTTCACGATCGTCGAGATCGGCTTCGGCCTCGGGCTCAACTTCCTCGCGACCTGGGCGGCGTGGCGCGAGGACGAGCGGCGCTGCGGTCGTCTGCATTTCGTGTCGGTCGAGCGCCATCCCTTCCGTGCCGGGGATCTCGCCGCACTGCATGCCCGCTGGCCCGAACTCGCGCCGCTCGCGGCAGAGCTGCAGGCAAACTGGCCGGTGCTGACGCCGGGTATCCACCGCCTGCATCTCGACGGCGGCCGCGTCATCCTGACGCTGCTGTTCGGTGACGCGCCGGAACTGATCCCCGAACTGCAGTGCCGCGGCGACGCCTTCTATCTCGACGGCTTCTCGCCTGCGACAAACCCGGAACTGTGGTCGGCCGAGCTGCTGCACGAGCTGTCGCGCCTGGCCGCGCCGGGCGCGACCCTCGCGACCTGGTCGGTGACGGGCGCGGTGCGGCGCACACTGGGCGAACTCGGCTTCCGCTGCGAGAGGGTTACCGGCATCGGCGGCAAGCGCGCGATGTTGCGCGCCCGGTTCGGCGACGCCGGCGACGCTGCCGCGGCCGACTCGCCCCGCCATGCGCTCGTGATCGGGGCCGGGCTCGCCGGCAGCAGCATCGCAAACCGCCTCGCGGAGCGCGGCTGGACGGTCGACGTCGTCGACACCGCCGCGGAGCCCGCGCAAGGTGCCTCGGGCAACCTCAGCGGCGTGCTGCGCCCGCTACCCAGCCTCGATGACAACCGCCTCGCCCGCATCACCCGCGCCGGCGCCCTGTATGGCCTGCGCCATCTGCAACGCCTGAGCGCCCGCGGCCTGCCCGTGCGCTGGGATGCGTGCGGCGTGCTGCATCTGGCGCGCGACCCGATACACGAGGAAAAGCAGCGGCGCGTTGTCGAAGCACAACGGGCACCCGGGGACTACCTGAGATTCGTCGAGCGCGACGAGGCATCGCGCATCGCCGGCTGGCCGCTGCCACTGGGCGGATGGTGGTTTTCCGGCAGCGGCTGGGTCAATCCGCCCAGCCTGTGCAGGGCAAACCTGGCCGCCTTCCCGGAAGCGATCCGCTGCCACTTCGGCCGCGGGGTCGCCGCGCTGGAATCGGGCGCCGGGGGCTGGAACGCCCTCGACGCAAATGGCGGCGTGATCGCCGCGGCACCGGTCGCGATACTCGCGAACGGCGTCGGCATCCGGCAATTCCCGCAGGCCGCGGCCCTGCCCGTGCGCAACGCGCGCGGCCAGGTGAGCCATCTCCCGGCGAAGGCGGACAGCGCGCCGCGCGTGGTCGTGTGCCGCCTCGGCTACGTCAGCCCGTCCATCGACGGCGTACGCTGCGCGGGCGCGACCTTTTCGGTGGACGACGAGGACGCCTCGCTGCGCGTGACCGATCACCGCGAGAATCTCGCCAAGCTCGAGTTCATCCTGCCGGGCTTCGCCGCCGGCTTCGATCCGGCCCGTCTCGACGGACGGGTCGGCTTCCGCCCCGCATCGCCGGACCGGCTGCCGATGGTCGGCGCCGTTCCGTCGGTACGCCAAGCCGATCGTGCGAGCCCGCTCTCGTCCATTCCACGCTACCCCGGCCTCTACGCGGTCGAAGGCTTCGGTGCGCGCGGACTCGTCTGGGCAGCGCTTGCCGCCGAACTGCTCGCGAGCGAACTCGCGGGCGATCCCCTGCCGCTGGAGCGTTCGCTGGTGGAAGCGCTCGATCCGGCGCGCTACCTCCTGCGCCCGCCGCGCCGCGCGATGTCGGAAGAATAAAGCGCGACCCGCGCGAAACTTTACGTTACATACTGGTACAGGGTTCCGGGTATAGGTCCGAGATACTCCCGCCGGTATGATCGACCGCTTCGAAATCTGGCATAGACGTCAGTTTCGGCCATGCCGTCAGGATGACGACGGAACGCGCCCCGCGGGCCGTGCCCCGCTCGCAAGACGGTGCGTGGCGCACAGGCGCAGATTGTTCCCGATGCTGAAGATGATACGGTTGGGCCCGGACTGCCGACCGCAGGCGTGTCACGCCCGTATCTTCCGGCTGCGGCGAACGTATCGGCAGGAGACCCGATCGAGTGCTTTGGACGAGTGCAATTCTTATAAATATTCTTCGCCTGCACACTAGAATGATATTGACACCTCCGGATTTCGCACCGCCTCAAGGCGCGCACGCGAATGCCCCTGTGCGTGCGGATCGGGGCGCCGTGCCGTGCGTCTTTGTGTCCCCTGCGTCGATTTGCTCGCAGTGAGGTTGTAATGCCCCGGGAGATTCCGGACCCGCCCAATGCCGAAGAGGTTCTGCGCGCAAGCGAGGCTCGCCTGCACGAAGCACAGGCGGTCGGACGCATGGGCGATTGGGAACTGGATCGCGACACCGGCGCGATGAGCTGGTCGCCGCAACTGTTCCGCCTGTTCGAGCGCTCCAGTGCGCAAGGTACGCCCGACCTCAACGAGGCGCTGGGCTATTACGCGCTGGAATCGGTGGAGCACACCCGCGCCGCGTTCTGGGAGGCCATCGACACCGGCACGCGACAGGAACTGGAACAGTCCGTACTCCTGCCTTCGGGCGCCCAGCGCTTCCACGCGACGACGATCGTCCCCGTCAAGAATCACCACGGCCGCGTCTGCAAGCTCTACGGCACGACGCAGGACATCACCGAGCGCAAGCTCGCGGAACAGGAACTGCGGCGCAAGACCTTCGAGATCGAAGATCTCTACCAGAATGCGCCCTGCGGCTACTACTCGCTCGACGCGGACGGAATGATCATCCGCATCAACGACACCCTGCTACGCTGGCTGGGCTATGGACGTGAAGAGATCGTCGGGCACATGCGGGCCTTCGAACTGTTCTGCCCGGCGAGCCGGGCGCTGTTCGGGCAGGTGTTCCGCACGTTCAAGAGGACCGGCGTCCTGCGCAACATGGATATCGAGCTGCTGCGCAAGGATGGCTCGTCGATGCCGGTACTGCTCAATTCGACGGCCATCCTGGACGCGCAAGGCAGTTTCGTCGCGAGCCGGACGGTGCTCTCCGACAACTCCGACCGCAAACGGCTGGAAATCGAGCGTGCCGCCCACGCGACGCGACTCGCCGAGCTCTCGCGCCACATGGTGGACGTGCAGGAAAACGAGCGGCGCAAGTTCGCCGCGGAACTGCACGACCACACCAGCCCGAATCTGGCGGCACTGCAGCTCACGCTCACGAACCTGGCGCGCGCACTGCCCGCGCCCGTCCTCACCGAACTCGAACCGCTGCTCGACGACGCGCAGGCCCTGCTGCGCGACACCATCACGGGCATCCGCGACGTCTGCACCAACCTTCGGCCGGCAACGCTGGACTACGCAGGCCTGATTCCGGCCGTGCAGGACTACGCTCAGCAGTTCGGCCTGCGCACGGGCATCGCCGTGCATCTGGATACCACCCACTTCACCATGCAACTGCCTTCCAACGTCCAGTCGCTGCTCTTCCGCATCACCCAGGAAGCACTCACGAACTGCGCCAAGCACGCACGCGCGCGCAACGTCCGCATCCATCTCGAAAATCGCGACAACCGCCTGCTGATGGCGGTCGCCGACGACGGCATCGGCTTCGATCCCCACCAGCTCGGCGAGTCCGGCACGGCGCCGGGACTGGGCCTGATCACCATGAAGGAGCGCGCAGAGTTCGCCGGCGGAAGATTCGCCCTGAAATCCGACCCGCAGAGGGGCACCGAGATCCGGGTCAGCTTCGATCTCCAGGCAGGCGAGTTCCGCAAGCAGCCTCGCGGGGCGAGAAGCTCCGCCAATGACGCAAGCGCGAGGCCGGCATGAGCCACCCGAAAGTGCATATCGCCCTGGCGGACGATCACCGCATGTTCCTGCATGCGCTGCGGGCGCTGCTGGAGAAGGAGCCCGGCATCGAGGTCGTCGGCGTCGCGGGCACCGGCGACGAACTGCTGGCCCTCGTCGCCAACAAGCCGGTCGACATTGCGTGCGTAGACATCGGCATGCCCGCGATGAACGGGATCGAGACGACCAGGCGCCTGCTGACCCTGCGTCCGAACATCAAGGTCATCGGGGTGTCAGCCTTCTCGGATCGGCAGTTCGTGCTCGATCTGCTCAACGCCGGCGCACGCGGTTACGTCACCAAGGCCGAGGCGGGCGAGGAGCTTTTGCGGGCGATCCACACCGTACAGCTCGGCAAGACCTATCTCTGCCCCGACGTCGCCGCGACGGTCACGAGTGCGCTGCTGGACAACACGCCGCGCGACACCTCGACGCCGCGCATCACCGCACGCGAGCGCCAGGTACTGCAGCTGATTGCGGAGGGGCACACCTCGGGACGCATCGCCGAACGCCTGCACCTGGCCGCATCCACGGTCGAGGTGCACCGCCGCAACATCATGCGCAAACTCGACCTGCATAGCGTGGCAGAGCTCACGAAATATGCCATCCGCAACGGCATCACCACGATATCCGGATAGCCCCCAAAGCGGGGAAAAATACCTGAAACAAGGTATCCAAAACACGCGGAAAGACGTATGTCGCCGGCAATGCCCGCAACGTAGCATGCCTGTTCCGTACTACCGGGCGCCCAAACGACGGAGATCCGATAGCGCCCACGATCACATACAGCCGAGGAGAGCTTGACGTGAACAACCTTGTATCCACCCAGAAACTGGCGAAAGCCGCGAACGGCAACATCGAAGCCTTCCAGTCCCTCGCGGACACCATCCTGAACGCGACGGAACGCCTGCTGGCGCTCAACATCGACGCCGCACGCAGTGCCTGCGCATACGTGTCGGTGACGGCCGCTCCGCTGGTCGAGGCCGATCTGCGCGAGCAGTTCACGTCCCGCCTCGCTACCCAGAACAAGTCGATGGAACAGGCCGCCGACTACTTCCGCAACGTGAGCGAGCTGTTCATCCAGACCCAGGGCGAGATCGCTGCCTTCGGCACCCGCCAGTTCGACGAAGCCGCGCACGGCCTGGGCGAGTTCGTGGAGCATTTCGCCCACACCGCCCCTGCCGGCACCACCGATTTCGTCAATGCGGTCAAGACGGCGATGAGCAACGCCAGCGCCGCTTACGAGAGCTTCGTGAAGACCAGCCGCGACGTGGCCGAGACCAATCTGGCCGCGGCCAGCAACGCGCTGCAGCCCATCCTGACGGCGCAGGCGAGCAACACGAAGAGCCGCAAGGCTGCCTGACCCTGCGCAGGCGCCCCGGGGCGCCTGCCGCGGAATCGACACCAGGGGGCCGCCGGCCCCCTTTTTCATGCACGTTATCCGCCTGCGCGGCGCTCAACCCCGCAACGAAGCATCCGCCGCTTCGAGCTTCAGCAGCTCGATGCGGAAGGTCGGCTCGTAGGGCGGCACGTTGCATTCGACGACGTCCGGCGGAGCGACCTGCAAGCGGATCCCCACGACATCCGCGCGAATCGGCAGACGGGTGACGCAGCGGTCCGCGAGCGTGACGACAAGGATTCGCCGCGGCTGTTTCTGCGCCAGCCACGCCACCGCCCGCAGCATCGAATTGCCCGTATACAGCACGTCATCGACGACGACGACGCTGTAGTCCTTCAAGTCCAGTGCGCGCTGTTCCTCATTCTCGTCAAGACGGGTCTCGGCGTGCAGCAAGGTCAGGTCGTCCTCGTAGCGCTTGATCCTGAGATCGAGGCGTAGCGGCGCCGGCATGCCGTGATGGCGCTGCAGGGCGGCGACGAGCCGGTCCGCGAGCGGGGCACCACGACGCAGGATGCCGACGACCGCGACGGGATCGGCGCGGTCCAGGCGCGTGGCGAGCCCTTGCGCCATGTCCGCGAGGACCAGTTCGAGTTGGGTCTCGTCATACAGACAGGTCCGCACTCCACGTGGGCGTTCCATGGGCGACTCCGGGCAGGCCCGCGCATGCCGCAGGCGATGCGAATACTATAACGCCCCTCGCACAGTGCTGCGCACCGTCATCGCCCCCGGTGCCGAACGCCCGGCTTTTTGCTTGACGTCAAACGGTTTTACTTCCATCCTGCGAGCATTCCGTGACACTTCCGCAGGATCTGCATGAAGACCCTCGACAGCAGGACGGCGCTGGCGCTTCTCGCCGGCTGCCTCGCCTCGGCCCAGGTCGGCAAGGTGCCTCCGGCACTCGCCGCGATCAGGGATCAGCTCGGGGTGGGCCTCGTTCACGCGGGCTGGATCGCGACGGCGATCAATGCCGCAGCCGCCCTGCTCGGCGTGCTCGTCGGGCTGGCGCTCGCCCGCATCGGGGCGCAGCGCGGGCTCCTGGCGGGGCTGCTGCTCCTCGGGCTGGGCTCGGCACTCGGCGCGGCGGCCACCGACGGCCTGGCCCTGATCGCGGCGCGGGCGTGCGAGGGCGCGGGATTCGTGCTGCTGGTCGTCGCTGCCCCTTCGCTGCTGGCCACCGCGGCGGCCGACAACCCGCTGCGGCGGAGGCGACTGTTGACGCTATGGAGCTGCTACATGCCGGCCGGGATGGGGCTGATGATGGCCGTTGCGCCCTACATCCTCCAATACCACGGCTGGCGCGGCCTGTGGTCGGCGAATGCGCTGGCGATCGCCACGTGCCTGCTGTTCGCACTGTACCTCCACCGCGGGGCGGGACGGGCAAGCGGCCCGCGCCCGGTGCCTGTCGCGATGTTCACGCGCGCGCGCCTCGCGCAGCCGGCGCCGTGGCTGATGGGGGTGTGTTTCGGCTGCTATGCAGCGATCTGGTTCATGATCGCGACCTGGCTGCCCTCGTTCGCGGTCGAGCACATGGGCTACACACGGGAAGGCGCGACCTGGCTCACGGCCCTCGCCGTGGGCGGCAACATCCTTGGCAACCTGACCACCGATTTCTGGCTGGCGCGGGGCGTTCCGCGGTGGGTGCTGCTCGCCGGCGTCATGGTCATGATGGGCGCGTTCGGCTGGTTCGTGTTCACGGCCGGCTACGATCCGGTGTTGCGCTCGATCGCGGCGGTGTTCGCCTGCAGCGCCGGGGGGGTGCTGCCGGCCGCGACGATGGGGGGAATCCCGCTGGTTGCGCGCACGCCGGCCGACATCGCGATCGCCAACGGCATCCTGATGCAGTGCTCGAACGTCGGCACCTTCGTGGGCGTCCCGGCCATCGCTGCGCTGGCGACCGCCCTCGGCGGCTGGGACGGCGGCCGCTGGCTGATCCCCGTGTTCGCGGGCATCGGCGTGCTGGCGGCGTGGGCGTTTCGCAGGGTCGAGCTGTGCCCCGCAGCGGATGCGGTCAGGGAGTCGCCGGCGGGAATGCTGGCCGAGCAGAGCTGAGCGCAGGCGCTACGCCGGGTCGCAGCAATCGACGGCTTCGCGGCGCCCGAAGCCGGCCGAATTGTCGATGAAGTAGAGGGTTTCGGGTTCGAAGCGGTACCAGCGCACCTTCGCCAGCGCTTTCACGATGAAGGCAGGCGCATGGGCGATCTTTCCGACAACCGGATACTTTTCGCCGTAGAGCTCGCGCGCGCGGCTTTCCTCTGCGCCGCTGACTTCAACCGCCCGCCCTTCGGCCTGGATGCCCTTGATCTCGGGCCAGTCCGCACAGTCTTCCTGGATGGTGATCGCGATGCGGCCGTCGTTAGCGATGTTACGGCTGTGGCGCGTGGTCGGCGCGGACAGGAAATACAGCCGGAAGCCGTCGTTCACATAGAACACGGTCGCCGCCCAGATGCCCTCCTCGCCATGCGAGGCGATGGTCATCGAATGGTGCGCCTTCAGGTAGTCGAGCACCCGTTCGCGCAATGCGCTCATTTCATGTCGTCCCCGCTGCGGTACCCGGGGCCGCGTCACGCGACGCGGCCTCCTCCTGCAGGCGCTTGAGGCGATAGGCGAGCTGGGGACGGGTCAGGCCGAGCATGCGGGCCGCCGACGACAGATTGCCGCGCGCCTTGTCCATCGCGGCCTCGAGCAGCATCGCCTCGACCTCGTCGAGCGTCATCGCGCCATCGCACACGGCATCGCACAGCGCACGGCCGACCTTCGGGCCCTTGATGTCGAGCTTGCCGTCGGAGTCGAGGCCCAGTTCCTGCACCTCGTCGTCGCTGCGGGACAGGAACAGGTGCTCGATCTCGATGCGCCCGCCGTGGGGCGCGAGGATCACGCCGCGCTCGATGGTGTTCTGCAGCTCGCGGATGTTGCCGGGCCAGGCGTAGGCGACCAGCGCCTTCTTGGCCTTGTCGGTGAAGCCGAGCAGCTTCTTGCCGTTGATCGCGGCGTACTTCTCGAGGAAGTGCCTGGCCAGCGGCGAGATGTCGTCGCGCCGTTCGCGCAGCGCCGGGATGTCGATCTGGAAGGCGTTGAGGCGGTAGTAGAGGTCGGCGCGGAAGCGCCCTTCCTTGACCAGTTGCGCGAGTCCGGCGTTGGTCGCGGCCACCAGCCGGACGTTGATCTTGCGCACCTTGTCGTCGCCCAGGCGCTCGACCTCGCCTTCCTGCAGCACGCGCAGCAGCTTGCTCTGCGCGGTGAGCGGCAGGTCGCCGATCTCGTCGAGGAACAGGGTGCCGCCGTCGGCGCGCTCGAAGCGCCCCGGGCGCGACACCTGCGCGCCGGTGTAGGCGCCCTTCTCGACGCCGAAGAGCTCCGATTCGACGAGGTCGTGCGGGATCGCGGCGCAGTTGATCGCCACCAGCGGCTTGTCGCGGCGGTTGCTCATTTCGTGCAGCGCGCGGGCGAAGAGCTCCTTGCCGACGCCGGTTTCGCCCAGCAGCAGGACGGTGATCTGGCCCCCGGCGGCCTGCTTGAGGAGGTCGAGCGCGTGCCGGAAACCCGGTGAATTGCCGATCATGTCGGCGGGAAGGTTCTCCTTCTCGGCGATCGTCGAACGCAGCTGCACAACCTGGGTCTGCAGGTCGATGAGCTGATCCGCGATCGGGTCGGGCGCGAAGTAGCGCATGTGTTCGTCGGCGTCTTCCCATTCCTCGATGGGCTTGCCGACGATGCGGCAGCAGTCGTCGCCCATGCCGGCGCATTCGACTTCCTTGAACAGGATCCTGCGCCCCATGAAGGCGGAGGAGTAGCCGCACGCGTAGCCGATCTGCGTCCAGCACACGGGCTCGTTGTGAACGCCGAACTGGCGCCGGTGCGAGTGCCCTTCCCACGAGTTGATCCAGCGGAACTCGCAGTGGAACTTCCCCGCCTCGCGGTCGACTTCGACACGGATCGGGATCACGCCGACGATGCCTTCGAGCGAGTGCAGCTGCGGGCCCGTCATGAAGGCGTCCGTCTCGCTGAGTTCGGGCATGCGCGTGCGCACGAGCTCGGCGTCGCGCATGCCCGACGCGTAGCCCATGCGCAGCAGCAGACCGCGCGCGCGGTTCATGCCGAGCGTGTCGATCAGCTCCTTGCGCAGCGAGGACTGGGCCTCGGCGTGCACGAGGAGCATGCGGTGTTCGTGAAGCCAGATCTGACCGGTTTCGGCACAGAAATGGACGCGCGCACGCAGGTCGTCCGCCTTGATGCACGGCTTGGCATGGGCCCTGGTCATTGCCTGGTCCTCATTGGCTGTCTCCTCCTGGATCGTACCTTCTACGCGTCGCCGGAGGGGGCTGTATTGACAAAGGTCAAACGATTGGAAGTCGCCCAATAACACCCGTCGCAGAGGGCCCGACCGCGGTTTTCACCAAATGATGAGATCGCTCCGCAACGAGCGAAAAAACTCATCAAATGATCAAGCCATGCATAACGGCGGCGAGCCCGAACCCCGCATGATTACTGGCTAAACGCGCGATTTTCGACGCAATTTTCCGCACTTGCACCATGCGCGCGACTTCCCCGCCGACAGGCGATTCCGACGCCTCTGAACATTCCATTAGCATTGTCGTTTGCTGCACTGCGCGATGGCGTGGTGGCACACCGCTTGCGATGGCTGTCCGGCAACCGGTCACAAAACGAGTCCGGCCACACCCAAAAAACTACAGCACGAGGGGACACACGATGAAGTTTCCTGTTCCGCACGACGTGAAGGGCAAGACGATTCCGGGGACCGAGGGTTGGGAGCGGATGTATCCGTACCAGTACCAGTTCGTCACCGACGATCCCGAGCGCAACCAGTACGAGAAGGAGACCTTCTGGTTCTACGACGGCCTGCACTACCCGGAGCCGCTCTACCCCTTCGACACGATCTGGGACGAGGCCTGGTACCTCGCGCTGTCGCAGTTCAACAACCGCATCTTCCAGGTGCCGCCGGTGCGCGGCGTCGATCACCGCATCATCAACGGTTACGTCTACATCTCGCCGGTGCCGGTGAAGGACGCGGACGAGATCGGCCGCCGCGTGCCCAACTTCATGGAGCGCGCGGGCTACTACTACAAGAACTGGGACGAGCTCGAAGCGAAGTGGAAGGTGAAGATGGAGGCCACGATCGCGGAGCTGGAGGCGTTGCAGATTCAGCGCCTGCCGGAGGTCGAGGACCTGAGGGTGGTGACCGACGGGGTCGGCGAATCGACCGGCTACCACCTGATCAAGAACTACGACGACCTGATCAACCTCGGCATCAAGTGCTGGCAGTACCACTTCGAGTTCCTGAACCTGGGCTATGCGGCCTACGTGTTCTTCATGGACTTCACGCAGAAGCTGTTCCCGAGCATTCCGCTGCAGCGCGTGACGCAGATGATCTCGGGCATCGACGTGATCATGTACAAGTCCGACGACGAGCTGAAGGAACTGGCGAAGAAGGCCGTCAAGCTCGAAGTCGATGACGTCATCACCGGCCACCGCGAATGGGCCGACGTGAAGGCGGCGCTGGCGGGCCGGCGCCATGGCGACGAGTGGCTGGCGGCGTTCGAGAAGGCGCGCTATCCGTGGTTCAACATCTCGTCCGGCACGGGCTGGTTCCACACCGACCGCAGCTGGAACGACAACCTCAACATCCCGCTCGACGGCATCCAGACCTACATCGGCAAGCTGCGCGACGGCGTGACGATCGACCGGCCGATGGAGGCCGTGCGCGCCGAGCGCGACCGCGTCACTGCGGAATACCGCGACCTGATCGACAACGACGAGGACCGCAAGCAGTTCGACGAGCTGCTGGGTTGCGCGCGCACGGTGTTCCCCTACGTCGAGAACCACCTGTTCTACGTGGAGCATTGGTTCCACTCGGTGTTCTGGAACAAGATGCGCGAAGTGGCGGCGATCATGCAGGAACATGGCCTGATCGCCGAGATCGAGGATGTGTGGTACCTGCGCCGCGACGA
Source organism: Azoarcus sp. Aa7 (assembly GCF_014822185.1). Classification (GTDB taxonomy): domain Bacteria; phylum Pseudomonadota; class Gammaproteobacteria; order Burkholderiales; family Rhodocyclaceae; genus Aromatoleum. The sequence continues at coordinate 202,418 of NZ_QVLR01000107.1, read as the reverse complement.
GATCAAGCAGGCGCTGTGGGACATCGTCACCGCCTGGGCGACGGGCGTGAAGCCGCGCGGCACCGCGACCTGGCCGACCGAAATCGAATGGCGCAAGGGCGTGATGCAGAAGTTCCGCGAGTGGGCGCCGCCGCCGGCGATCGGCATCGCGCCGGAGGTGATCCAGGAGCCCTTCACGATCGTGCTGTGGGGCGTGACCAACAATTCGCTCTCCGCATGGGCCGCGGTGCAGGACGTCGCCGATCCCGACAGCATCACCGAGATGAAGGGCTTCGCCGCCAGCCCGGGCATCGTCGAGGGCAAGGCCCGCGTGTGCCGCAGCGCGGAGGACATCCGCGATCTGATGGAAGGGGAAATCCTCGTCGCCCCGACGACCTCGCCGTCCTGGGCCCCCGCGTTCGCCAAGATCAAGGCCTGCATCACCGACGTCGGCGGCGTCATGAGCCACGCCGCGATCGTATGCCGCGAGTACGGCATGCCGGCGGTGGTCGGCACCGGCCATTCCACACGGGTGATCAAGACGGGCATGACGCTGCGCGTCGATGGTTCGTCCGGCCTCGTGACCATCGTCCAGTGAAGGGGAATCCAGCATGGGAAGCGCTCTGATGGTCGAAGACGTGCAGCTCGCCCCCGGCATCGACAGCCGGGCGCCCAAGGTGTGCTTCTTCGAGGAATGCAACAAGGATTCGGTGCCGCTCGTGGGGGGCAAGTGCTCCTCGCTCGGGGAACTGATCAACGCCGGCGTGCGGGTGCCGCCCGGCTTCGCCCTGACCACCGCCGGTTACGGGCAATTCATGCGTGACGCCGGCATCCAGAACGAGGTGAACGGGCTGCTGCAGGGGCTCGACCACGACGACATGGACCGGCTCGAGACGGTCTCGCGCACGATCCGCGAAATGATCGAGTCGCGGCCGATCTCGATCGAGCTGGAGGACCTGATCGCGGAGGCCTACCGCAAGCTGTCGGTGCGCTGCTACCTGCCGGCGGTGCCGGTGGCGGTGCGCTCCAGCGCGACGGCCGAGGATCTGCCGGGCGCGAGCTTCGCCGGCCAGCAGGACACCTATCTGTGGATCCGTGGCATCGACAGCGTGATGCACCACGTGCGCAAGTGCATCTCCAGCCTGTACACGGCGCGCGCGATCGCCTACCGCATCCGCATGGGATTCCCGCACGAGCAGGTGGCGATCAGCGTGGGCGTGCAGAAAATGGCGAACGCCTACACCGCGGGGGTGATGTTCACGCTGCAGCCCTCGACCGGCGACCGCTCGGTGATCGTGATCGACTCGAACTTCGGTTTCGGCGAGTCGGTGGTGTCGGGCGAAGTGACGCCGGACAACTTCGTGGTCAACAAGGTCACGCTGGACATCATCGAGCGGACGATTTCGACCAAGACGGTCTGCTACACGGCCGACCTCAAGCTGCAGCGCTCGGTCGCGATGGAGGTGCCGGTCGAGCGCCAGAACATCCAGTCGATCCTCGACGACGAGATCACCGAACTCGCGTGGATGGCCAAGAAGATCGAGAAGCACTACGGCCGTCCGATGGACATCGAGTGGGCGATCGACAAGAACCTGCCAGCCGGCGGCAACGTGTTCGTGCTGCAGGCCCGCCCGGAGACGATCTGGAGCAACAGGCAGAAAGCGCCGGCGACGACCGGGGCGACCTCGGCGATGGATTACATCGTCTCGAACCTGCTCGTAGGGAAACGCTTGGCGTAGGGCGGATGAGCCGAAGGCCGAAGCAGCCAAATGAGCCGCCGGATGGGATGAGTCATTCCTGACGAAATGCTGCATTCGGCGGAAGGCGCTTCGCTTTTCCGCCCTACGAAAGGCAAAGGAGAACTCGAATGATCGTACGCAACTGGATGCAGGCCAACCCCGCGATGCTCGGCAGCGACACGCTGCTGTCGGAAGCCAAGCGGATCCTGTCGGAAACCAACCTGCACGCCCTGCCGGTCGTCGATGACGGACGGCTGCGCGGGCTGATCACCCGCGCCGGCTGCCTGCGCGCGGCCCACGCCGCGATCCGCAGCCAGAGCCCGGACGAGCTGAACTACTTCTCGAACCACGTGAAGGTGAAGGACATCATGGTGCGCAACCCGGCCACCATCGATGCCAACGACACGATGGAGCGCTGCCTGCAGGTCGGACAGCAAGCGGGCGTCGGGCAGTTGCCGGTCATCGACAACGGCCATGTCGTCGGGATGATCTCGGCGATCGAGATGTTCTCGCTGGCAGCGCATTTCCTCGGTGCCTGGGAACGTCGCAGCGGCGTGACGCTGGCGCCGACCCGCATCGGCCCCGGCACGATCGGCCGCATCGCCGACATCGTGGAAGGCACGGGCGCAGAGGTGCATGCGATTTACCCGATCAGCCTCGGCCCGAAGGGCGTCGCGAGCGGCGACCAGGAACGCAAGGTGATCGTCCGCTTCCATTCGGCCGACACCAGCGAGGTCGCGCAGGCGCTCAGCGCCGCCGGCTACGAGGTCATCGAGTCAGTGCAAGCCACGCACTGATTCCCTTCACTTTCTTTTCCCGCTTTCCCGCCAAGGAGTCATCCGAATGGACCTGAGATATTTCATCAACCAGTGCGCCGAAGCCCACGAACTCAAGCGCGTCACCACCGAAGTCGACTGGAATCTGGAGATCTCGCACGTTTCCAAGCTGACCGAGGAGAAGAAGGGCCCGGCGCTGCTGTTCGAGAGCGTCAAGGGCTATGACACGCCGGTGTTCACAGGGGCGTTCGCGACCACCAAGCGCCTCGCGATCATGCTCGGCCTGCCGCACGACCTGACGCTGTGCCAGTCGGCGCAGCAGTGGATGAAGAAGACCATCACCTCCGAGGGCCTGATCAAGGCGAAGGAAGTGAAGGACGGGCCGGTGCTGGAAAACGTGCTCTCCGGCGACAAGGTCGATCTGAACATGTTCCCGGTGCCGAAGTTCTTCCCGCTCGACGGCGGACGCTACATCGGCACGATGGTGTCGGTGGTGCTGAAGGACCCCGAGACCGGCGAGGTGAATCTGGGCACCTACCGCATGCAGATGCTCGACGACAAGCGCTGCGGCGTGCAGATCCTGCCCGGCAAGCGCGGCGAGCGGATCATGAAGAAGTACGCGAAGATGGGCAAGAAGATGCCCGCGGCGGCGATCATCGGCTGCGACCCGCTGATCTTCATGGCCGGCACGCTGATGCACAAGGGCGCGAGCGACTACGACATCACCGGAACGGTGCGCGGCCAGCAGTCCGAGTTCCTGATGGCCCCGCTGACCGGCCTGCCGGTGCCCGCGGGCGCGGAGATCGTGCTCGAAGGCGAGATCGATCCGAACAACTTCCTCCCGGAAGGTCCGTTCGCCGAATACACCGGCTACTACACCGACGAGCTGCACAAGCCGATCCCCAAGCCGGTGCTGGAAGTGCAGCAGATCCTGCATCGCAACAACCCGATCCTGTGGGCGACCGGCCAGGGCCGACCGGTGACCGACGTGCATATGCTGCTCGCCTTCACACGCACCGCGACCTTGTGGACCGAGCTCGAGCAGATGCGCATCCCGGGCGTGCAGTCGGTGTGCGTGCTGCCCGAATCGGCCGGACGGTTCTGGACGGTGGTGTCGCTGAAGCAGGCCTATCCGGGACATTCCCGGCAGGTGGCCGACGCGGTGATCGGCAGCAACACCGGCAACTACGGCATCAAGGGCGTCATCACGGTCGACGAGGACATCCAGGCCGACGACCTGCAGCGCGTGTTCTGGGCGCTGTCGTGCCGCTACGACCCGATGCGCGGCACGGAACTCATCAAGCGCGGGCGCTCCACGCCGCTGGATCCGGCGCTGGATCCCGACTCGGACAAGCTCATGACCTCTCGCATCCTGATGGACGCCTGCATTCCGTATGAATGGAAGCAGAAGCCGGTCGAGGCGCGCATGGACGAGGAGATGCTGACGAAGATCCGCGCGCGCTGGCACGAGTACGGGATCGGAATCTGAAAAGGAATCGAAGACATGGAAAAGGCCAAGAACATCAAGCTGGTGATCCTCGACGTCGACGGCGTCATGACGGACGGCTGCATCGTCATCAACGACGAGGGCGTCGAGTCGCGCAACTTCGACATCAAGGATGGCATGGGCGTGATCGTGCTGCAGTTGTGCGGCGTCGAAGTCGCAATCATCACGTCGAAGAAATCGGGCGCGGTGCGTCATCGCGCGGAGGAGCTGAAGATCAAGCGCTTTTACGAGGGCATCAAGAAGAAGACCGAGCCCTATGCGCAGATGCTGGAGGAGATGAACATCTCCGACGCCGAGGTGTGCTACGTCGGCGACGACCTCGTCGATCTGTCGATGATGAAGCGCGTGGGCCTGCCCATCGCGGTCGGCGATGCGGTGGGCGACGTCAAGGAAGCGGCCGCCTATGTGACAACCGCGCGCGGCGGCCACGGCGCGGTGCGCGAGGTCGCGGAACTGATCCTGAAGGCGCAGGGCAAGTGGGACGCGATGCTCTCGAAGATCCACTGATTCACCCAAACGACATTCACTGAGGAGATCGACGTGGGAAAGATTTCGGCACCCCGCAACAACCGCGAATTCATCGACGCGTGCGTCAAGTCCGGCGACGCCGTGCGCATCCAGCAGGAAGTGGATTGGGACAACGAGGCCGGCGCGATCGTGCGCCGGGTGTGCGAGCTCGGCGAAGCCGCCCCGTTCATGGAGAACATCAAGGATTATCCCGGCTTCAGCTACTTCGGCGCGCCGCTGTCGACCTATCGCCGCATGGCGATCGCGCTGGGCATGGACCCGGCATCGACGCTGCCGCAGATCGGCGCGGAATACCTCAAGCGCACCAACAGCGAGCCGATTGCGCCGATCGTCATCGACAAGCGCGACGCGCCGTGCAAGGAGAACATCCTGCTCGGCGACGACGTCGACCTGTGCAAGCTGCCGGTGCCACTGGTGCATGACGGCGACGGCGGGCGCTACGTCGGCACCTGGCACGGCGTCATCACCAAGCACCCGGTGCGCGGCGACGTGAACTGGGGCATGTACCGCCAGATGATGTGGGACGGCCGCACGATGTCCGGCGCGGTGTTCCCGTTCTCGGACCTCGGCAAGACGCTGACCGATTACTACCTGCCGCGCGGCGAAGGCTGCCCGTTCGCGACCGCGATCGGTCTGTCGCCGCTCGCCGCGATGGCCGCGTGCGCGCCCTCGCCGATCCCCGAGCCCGAGCTGTGCGGCATGTTGTCGGGCGAGCCGGTGCGGCTGGTGAAGTGCGAGACCAACGACCTCGAAGTGCCTGCGGACGCCGAAATCATCATCGAGGGCATGATCCTCCCCGACTACAAGGTCGAGGAAGGCCCGTTCGGCGAATACACCGGCTACCGCACCAGCCCGCGCGACTTCCGCGTCACTTTCCGCGTCGATGCAATCACCTATCGCAACAACGCGACGATGACGATCTCGAACATGGGCGTACCGCAGGACGAGGGTCAGCTGCTGCGCTCCTTCTCGCTCGGGCTGGAACTGGAGAAGCTGCTGAAGAGCCAGGGCATCCCGGTAACGGGCGTGTACATGCACCCGCGCTCGACGCACCACATGATGATCGTCGGCGTGAAGCCGACCTACGCCGGCATCGCGATGCAGATCGCGCAGCTCGCGTTCGGCTCCAAGCTCGGACCTTGGTTCCATATGGTGATGGTGGTCGATGACCAGACCGACATCTTCAACTGGGACGAGGTCTATCACGCGTTCTGCACGCGCTGCAATCCGGAGCGCGGCATCCACGTGTTCAAGAACACGACCGGCACCGCCCTCTACCCCCACGCGACGCCGCATGACCGCAAGTACTCGATCGGCTCGCAGGTGCTGTTCGACTGCCTGTGGCCGGTCGATTGGGACAAGACCAACGACGTGCCGACGCTCGTGAGCTTCAAGAACGTCTATCCCAAGGACATCCAGGAGCGGGTCACCAACAACTGGGCCGATTACGGCTTCCGCGGCGCGAAGAAATAAGGAGAAGCGGTCATGGCAAACAAGTGGGAAGTGTTCGTGATGGACCTCGGGGAACTCGCCGAGGGCAAGGAGCTGGAGCTGACGATCCGCACGCTCAACGACGGGCTGCACAAGTACACCTACCAGCGCGCGAAGGTGGAGGTATCGAGCAAGCTCGACCAGTTCGCCGACAGCCTGCAGGTGCGGCTGGGGCGCGGTCAGCTGAGTGATCGCCGGTTCTCGATTCGCGTGATCGAGCGCGTCGAGCGCATGCCGGCGCGGTATCTGTAAGCAGTCCGACCCGGGCGGGTCACACACCCGCCCGGCCCGATTCAGTCACCGAACGGAACAGCAAAACGATGGCCTACCCCGACCTGCGCAGCTTCCTGGCCGACCTCGGCGACGACCTGCTGCACGTGCGCGAGGAATTCGATCCGAAGTTCGAGATCGCGGCGGTGCTGCGGAGTCTTCCCGCCGACGCACCCGCGGCGCTGTTCGAGAACCTGCGCGGCTACCCCGGCGCGCGTGTCGCAGGCAACCTGTTCGGCGGACGTCGCCGCGTCGCCCGCGCCTTCGGCACCACGGAAGAACGCCTCGCGCAGACCTGGCTGGACAACAAACAGCGCGCGATCGCGCCGGTTGCCGCGAAATCCGCACCCGTGCAGGAAGTCGTACATCGCGCGCCGGGCGAGTTGCTGCCGCTCCTGCCGGTGCTGACGCATCACGAGAAGGACGGCGCCCCCTTCATCACGACCGGCGTCGTGCTGTGCACCGATCCCGCGACCGGGCGGCGCGGCATGGGCATCCACCGCATGATGATCAAGGGCGGCAACCGCCTCGGCATCCTGCTCGCGAACCCGCCGCTGTCGCAGTTCCACGCGAATGCCGAAGCGAAGGGCGAAGCGCTCGACGTCGCGATCGCGCTGGGGCTGGAGCCGGCGACGCTGCTGGCCTCCGTCGTGCGCAGCGGCCCGCTGGGGCCGGACAAGATGGCCGTCGCGGGCGGGCTCCGTGGGGATCCGGTGGAGCTCGTGCGTGCGCTGACGGTGAATGTCGAAGTCCCAGCGCGCGCCGAGATCGTCATCGAAGGCCGCATCCTGCCGGGCGTGCGCGAACCGGAAGGCCCGTTCGGCGAGAACACCGGCTACTACTTCTCCAACGTCAGCCCGGTAGTCGAAGTCACGGCCGTCACGCACCGCGACAACTTCATCTACCCCGGCCTGTGCCCGTGGTCGGGCGACGTCGACACCCTGCTCTCGCTCGCTGCCGGCACCGAGCTGCTGGGCCAGCTGCAGACCATGGTCGCGGGCGTCGTCGATCTGGATCTCACCGGCGGCACCGCGGGTTTCTCGGCCGCGATCGCCGTGAAAGGCTGCCCGCGCCACGAGGCGCGGCGCCTCGTCATGCTCGCGCTGAACCTCGACAAGCGCCTCAAGACGGTGACCGTCGTCGATGACGACGTGAACATCCGCGACCCGCGCGAGCTCGCGTGGGCGATGGCGACGCGCTACCTGCCCGAACGCGACACCGTGATCATCGGCGGCGCCGAAGGCTACGTCATCGACCCCTCCTCCGCCGGCACCAGCGCCGGCTCCAAGGCCGGCTTCGTCGCCACGCGCGGCGCCGGCCCCGAATTCGACCGGATCACCCTGCCCGCCGCCGCGCTGGCGAAGGCGCAGGCCCTGCTCGCAACGCTGCGCAATTGATGGAGACACGCACCATGAGAATCGTCGTCGGCATTTCCGGAGCAAGCGGTGCGATCTACGGCATCCGCATCCTCGAAGCCCTCAAGCAGATCGGCGTGGAGACCGACCTCGTGATGTCGGACTCGGCCAAGCGCACGATCGCCTACGAGACCGATTACTCGATCAACGACGTCAAGCGCCTCGCCTCCTGCGTGCATGACAACAACGACGTCGGCGCCTCCATCGCGAGCGGCTCGTTCAAGCACGCGGGCATGATCATCGCGCCCTGCTCGATCAAGACGCTCTCGGCCGTCGCCAACTGCTTCAACACCAACCTGCTGATCCGCGCCGCCGACGTCACGCTCAAGGAACGCCGCAAGCTGGTGCTGATGCTGCGCGAGACGCCGCTGCACCTGGGGCACCTGCGCCTGATGACGCAGGCCACCGAGACCGGCGCGGTGCTGGTGCCGCCGCTGCCGGCCTTCTACCACCGGCCCAAGACCATCGACGACATCATCAACCAGTCGGTGACCAAGGTGCTGGACCAGTTCGACCTCGACGTGGATCTGTTCGGGCGCTGGACGGGCAACGAGGAGAGCGAACACGCGAAGGCGCAGCAGGGGCAGCCGGCATGCTGAGCAAGCGCAGGGCGGATAAGCGGAAGGCCCCGTTTGGCAACTGCGCCGCCGTATGCACGCTTCAACGTTCAACGGCCATGCGGCGGAAGGCGCTTCGCTTTTCCGCCCTGCGCGGGAGCGACGGATGATGACGACATCCACCGGCCTCGAGCTCGAAGGCGAAGTCGCGCCGGGGCTCGGCGAAGGCTCACGCTTCACGGCGATCGACTGGGTCGTTGCCGAATTCCGCCACAAGCTCGGCTTCATCCCGTGGCCCGGCACTTTCAACCTGCGCATGCGCGGTGACGCCTGGGAATGGGCGCGTTCGCAGCTGCGCGCTGCCGCGGGGATCGTGATCGCGCCGCGGGACGGTTTCTGCGCGGCGAAATGCTTCGGCGTGCACATTGCCGGCCAGCTCACCGGCGCGGTCGTTTTCCCCGAGATGCCCGACTACCCCGACGACAAGTTCGAGATCGTCGCGCCGCTGCCGATCCGCGAGACGCTCGGGCTGCAGGACGGCGACCTCGTGAATCTGCGCCTGGACCTCGCATTTTCCGCCCGCGACGACGCGGCGGCCGCCTGACCACTTCAAGGAGCGCCATCATGGCCCCGAAGTTCTGCCCGCAATGCAGCACGCCGCTGGTCCTCGCGAAGATCCACAACCGCGAGCGCGAGACCTGTCCCGCCTGCGGCGAGACCTTCTTCCACAAGCCTGCGCCGGTCGTGCTGGCCGTGATCGAGCACGCGGACAGGCTGGTGCTGATCCGCCGCAATCTCGACCCGCTCGGCGGGTACTGGGCGCCGCCCGGGGGCTACGTCGAACAGGGCGAATCGCTCGAGGAGGCCGTCGTGCGCGAGGCGCGCGAGGAGACCGGGCTGGAAGTCGCCGTCGATGGGCTGATCGGCGTGTACTCGCAGACCGGCGTGCGCGCCGTGATCCTCGCGTACCGCGCGCACTCGATCGCGGGCGAACCGGTCGCGGGCGACGACGCCGGCGAAATCGCCCTCATCGCACCGGGCCAGCTGCCGATCCAGACGCCGCCCGAAGGCGCACCGCTGATCGACCGCTGGTTCTACGACGTCATTCAGGAAGTCACCGCACCATGGAAATGGGGGCGCCAGACGAGCGCCAGAACAATGATGAGGAGATAACGATGATCGCAGCGATGCCCGACCCGTCGGGCTGAACGCCCAGCCCCGCGCGACGCGGGCTCCACCGACAAATCCGCAGCATCCGCCCGTACGGCAATGCCTCCTCCCGAACCCGGACAGCATCGCCGCGGGGTGGTTCGTCCAGAATTTCGAGGAAGACAGACATGGCGTATTTCGATCAGGCTACCGAAACCCTCCCCCGCGAACAGCTCGCCGCGCTGCAGTTGCAGAAACTGCAGGCGATGATGACCGAGCTGTGGGGCAAGAACCGCTTCTATAGCAATAAGTGGAAGGCCGCCGGCGTCGAGCCGCGCGATATCCGCTCGCTCGACGATCTTGCGCGCCTGCCGCTGACGACGAAGTCCGAGCTGATGGAGGACCAGGCGGCGAACGGCCCGTTCGGCACCAACCTGACCTACCCGATCGAGCACTACACGCGCCTGCACCAGACCTCGGGCACCACCGGCGTGCCACTCAAGGTGCTCGACACCGCGGACTCCTGGGACTGGTGGGCGAAGTGCTGGGCGCACGTGCTCGCGGGATCGGGCGTCGATGCGAGCGACCGCGTCTTCCTCGCCTTCGCCTTCGGCCCCTTCATCGGTTTCTGGGCGGCGCTCGAAGGCGCACGCAAGCTCGGTGCGGTAATGATCCCCGGCGGCGGGCGCGATTCGCTGCAGCGCCTCGAACTGATGCGCGAGACCGGCGCGACGGTGCTGTGCTGCACGCCGACCTACGCGCTGCGGCTGGCCGAGGTCGCGCGCGAACACGGCTTCGACATGAGTTCGCTGTCGATGAAATCGACGGTCCACGCGGGCGAACCGGGCGCCAACATCCCGTCCACGAAGCAGCGCATCGAATCGTCGTGGTCGGCGAAATGCTTCGACCATGCGGGCGCGTCGGAGATCGGCGCGCACTCCTTCGAATGCGAGAAACAGCCCGGCGGGACGCACCTGATCGAAAGTGAATTCATCGCCGAAGTCATCGACCCGAAGACCGGCGAGGCCGTGAAACCCGGCGAGCGCGGCGAACTCGTCATCACCAACCTCGGCCGCTGGGGCTTCCCGCTGATCCGCTACCGCACTGGCGATCTCGTCGAGCTCAATCTCGACCCCTGCGAATGCGGGCGGACCTTCATGCGCTTCCAGGGCGGCATCCTCGGCCGCGCCGACGACATGGTCACGGTGCGCGGCGTGAACGTCTTCCCGGCGGGCGTCGAGAACATCATCCGCAAGTTCACCGAGGTCGACGAGTTCCGCATCACCGTGAGCAAGGTGAAGCACATGGACGAGATGGACATCGAGGTCGAGCTGTGCGAGGGCGCCGACCCGGGCGTCGTGCATTCGATCGCCGAACGGCTCGACTCGGTGCTCGCCTTCCGCCCGCGCGTGCATAACGTCGGGCGCAACATCCTGCCGCGCTTCGACATGAAGGCCAAACGCTTCCACGTGAACCGCGCGGCCTGAGCGCGCTCCCCCGCAACGCCCCACAACAATGGCCCGGCCGAGGCCAGGGACGGCAACGCCCCGATTCGGCCAACGACGGCATCGCATACAAGAAACCAAGGAGGAGGAAGCATGAGACTCAAGCAGATGTGCGTGGCGGTGGCCCTGTCCGGGCTGGTCGCCGGCGGCGCGTTCGCCAAGGAAGGGGGCGACCAGTACCCGAACGGCGGCGAGAACTTCTACGCCGGTGCCCTGCCCCCGCCGGGCAACTACTTCATCAACTACTTCGGCTATTACAACGCCAAGCTGCGCGACGGGGACGGCGACAAAGTACAGGGCGCATCGGTGCGCGCGTGGTTCGACGCATTGCGCTACGTGAAGGTCACCGATACGCAGATTCTCGGCGGGAGCTGGGCGATGCACGCGATCGTGCCGATCGTGCACCAGACCGTGAAACTCGGCGGCAGCAGCAAGACCGTGACCGGCCTTGGCGACATCGTGTTCTCGCCGCTGGTCATCGCCTGGCACGCCGGCAGCCTGCACTGGGTGGCGGCGCTCGACATCTACGCCCCGACCGGCGACTACAAGTCCGGCGACCCGCGCAAGAGCATCGGCGCCAACTACTGGAGCGTCGAACCGGTATTCGCGGTGTCCTGGCTGCCCGAATCCGGCTGGGAGCTGTCCGCGAAGTTCATGTACAACTTCAAGGCGAAGAACGGGGATTTCCGCCCCGCATCCGGTGCGCCGAAGATGGATTACGAGTCCGGCGACGAGTTCCACGTCGACTATGCCGCGAGCAAGCGCATCGGCCCGTGGGCCGTCGGCCTCTCGGGCTACTACGTGAAGCAGACGACCAACGACAAGCTGGAAGGCGACACGCTGTCGTCGGCGCTGGGGCCGTGGTCGTCCGGACGCAAGGGGGAGGCATTCGCGATCGGACCGAGCGTCAGCTACACGACGAAGACCGGGACCATGCTGATGGCGCACTGGCAGCACGAAACCGAAGCCGAGAACCGCTTCCGCGGCGACAAGGCGTGGGTCAAGCTGGTCATGCCGTTCTAGGCGGCCCGCGAGGCTGAGCCTGTCGAAGCCCGGCCACTGCCCTTCGACAGACTCAGCCCGAACGGCTCCCCTTGAGGGGGCTCGATTGCAGCCCGGCGCGCGCCGCCCGGCTTCACAGGCGGTGGCGTGCGCGACCCAGTTGCAGTTCGAAATCGTCCAGCGGCACCGGACGGCTGAAGAAATAGCCCTGGAAGTCGCCGCAGCCATGAACCGCGAGGAAGCTGCGCTGCTCGGCAGTCTCGACGCCTTCGGCGATGACCTCCAGGCCGAGGCTCTGGCCAAGCGCGATGATGGTGCGGACGATGGCCGCGTCGTTGGCGTTCTCCGTCACGTCGCGCACGAAGGACTGGTCGATCTTGAGCTGGTCGAGCGGCAGCCGCCGCAGGCAGGACAGCGACGAGAAGCCGGTGCCGAAATCGTCGAGCGAGAACTGGATGCCCGTCGCCTTGAGCTTCGCCATCTTGTCGATGACCTGATCGATGTTCTCGACGACCATGCTCTCGGTCAATTCGAGCTTGAGGTTCGCCGGATCGGCCCCCGTCTGATCGACCACGTCCAGCACCTCGCGGACGAAATCCTCCTGCCGGAACTGCCGCGCGCTGACATTCACCGAGAGTTTGAGGTGGCGCGTGGCCACGTCCGCCTCCCACGCCTTGAGCTGCCGGCACGCCGTTTCCAGCACCCAGCGGCCGATCGGCAGGATCATCCCCGATTCTTCCGCGAGCGGGATGAACTCGCACGGCGGGATCATCCCGCGCTCCGGGTGCAGCCAGCGGATCAGCACTTCGGCCCCCTGGATCGCACCGGAACAGTCCACCTGCATCTGGTAGTAGAGGCGCAACTGGTCGGGCAGCGCCTTGCTCAGCCAGCCTTCCAGACGCACGCGTTCCTCCAGCGCCGCCTGCATCGCGGCATCGAAGAAATGGATGCCGCCACGCCCGCGGCTGCGCGCCTCGAACATCGACGCATCGGCCTGCTTGAGCAACTCGTCCACGGTGCCTTCCGCGCCCGAGAACATGCTGATGCCGATGCTGACCGAACACTGGATCTCCTGACCGTCGACATCGAGCGGCTGCCTGATCACCGCCTGGATGCGCTCGGCGATCTCGCGCGCGGCGATCGCTGCGGCATCCTTTTCCGGGCTCAGGCCGTTGGCGACCACGACGAACTCGTCGCTGCCGACGCGCGCGACGGTGTCCTCGCGGTGAACGCTGGCGGCAACCCGGCGCGCGATCTCGACCAGCAGGCGGTCGCCGACCTCGTGGCCGCGCGTGTCGTTGAGCGCCCGGAAACCGTCGAGGTCGATGAACAGCACCGCGCCGCGCGTTTCGCTGCGGCGCCCGGCCAGCAGCGATTGTCCGAGGCGGTCGAACAGCAGGCGGCGATTCGGCAGGCTGGTGAGCGAATCGTAGAAGGACAGGTTATGCACCTGTTCCTCGGCGTGTCGGCGTTCCGTCTCCGACGCGAGCTCGCGCCGCAGACTCTGGTCCAGCCTGCCGACCAGGCGAATCAACAGGCCGTACAGCAACACGGCCGTGATCGCGACGAAGAACCAGCCCTTGCCCTGGCTGACCTTCACGATGAGGTCGGGGTCGCGGAAGAGGAAACCCACCGCTTCGTCGGAAAGCAGGATCCACAGCGAAGCGAACACCGCATACGCCAGGACGACCCTGAGTACGCCTGCCTTCGCATCGAGCGTGCTGTCCTGTTCTCCCATCAACGAACTTCCCCAAAACGGCTGGCCCCCGCGACATCGCAGCAGCCGGAATGAGTCCTATTAAATCGCGAAACGGCCATATGCCGACAGGAAAAAATTCCCGCCGGGCATCAAGCGCGCGGCCGTCAAGGTTGGCTCAGAACGGCAGGCGACGCTTCGGAGGCTGGGCCGGCTTCTTTTCCGCCGGTGCCGCCACGGCCTTGACGGGCTTGCGCGGCCGATTCATTTCCTCGCGCGCGAAACGGACCTTGCCTTCGAGCACGCAGCCACGCATGCCGGGCTCGCACACCGCGCCCTGCACGCGCTGACACACGCCATCGATGTCGTGTGGACAACTCCATGCGCCGCTGCTCATGTCGAAACGCTCCCGCTCGTCGCTCAAAAGCCAACCATAACGCAGCACGGACAGCTCCCCCATGAGGAATGTCAATTCAGCCGATATGTTGCGCGGGCGCGGTGTGCCGCGCATCATGACTACAACATCCATCCGACCGACCGTGTGCCCCCCATGTTCATTCCCGGACACGTCTCCCCTGATCCGCTCGGCGACGACGACCTGTGTTTCGTATTCCGCAAGAACGCCCTGCTCGTGCACAACCGGGAGGGCGATACCCGGGTGCCTGCGCGCGGCGAGCCGGGCGGGCTGCATCCGTCGAGCCGGCAGCACTATATCGGACGCATCGGGGACCGGCACTGCTACGCCGCGGACGCCGGACCGGATGCGCCCGCTCCGGAGGGGATGGAATGGCATGATCTGCGCTCCCTGTTCAGCCGGCTCGACGAAACCTCATTCGGGGTGGCGGGACGCGCCGTGCAGATCGTGCAGTGGGATCTGACGCATCGCTACTGCGGCCGCTGCGGCACGGCAACGGAGCCGCACCCGAGCGAGCGTTCGCGGGTGTGCCCCGGCTGCGGCATGGTCCACTACCCGCGCCTGGCCCCGGCGGTGATGGCGCTGGTGCGGCGCGGCGACGAACTGCTGCTCGCACGCTCCCCGCACTTTCCCGAAGGCATGTTCAGCGCGCTGGCCGGGTTCGTCGAGCCGGGCGAATCGCTGGAGCAGACGCTGGCGCGCGAAGTACGCGAGGAGGTCGGGATCGAGATCGCCAACGTCCGTTATTTCGGCAGCCAACCCTGGCCTTTTCCGCATTCGCTGATGATCGGCTTCGTCGCTGATTACGCCGGCGGCAGGATCGTCCTGCAGCCCGAGGAGATCGAGGCCGCAGACTGGTTCACGATCGACCGCCTGCCGCGCCTGCCGCACCGCATCAGCATCGCGCGGCGACTGATCGACGCAGCAGTGCGCGAAATCGAAGCGAGCCGAGCAGCTAGCTGCCGATCGTAACACTCTATGGAATTCATTTTTTAATTCAATTGGAGCTATCGCACCCCGGTCGTTAGAGTGACACCCATCGAGCGAGACAAACCGCTCGGTCCTCTTACCCACTACGACACAGGAGTGCGACATGTCCCGGATCAACCAGCAGATCAAGTCCTTCAAGGCCACCGCCTTCCACAACGGCAAGTTCGTTCCGGTCAGTGACGAGACGCTGAAAGGCCAGTGGTCGGTGGTGTTCTTCTACCCGGCCGACTTCACCTTCGTGTGCCCGACCGAGCTCGGCGACCTCGCCGACAACTACGCCGAGTTCCAGAAGATGGGCGTCGAGATCTACGCCGTGTCGACCGACACCCACTTCACCCACAAGGCGTGGCACGACAGTTCGGAGACGATCGGCAAGATCCGCTACCCGATGGTCGGCGACCCCACCGGCACGATCTCGCGCAACTTCGACGTGATGATCGAATCGGAAGGCCTGGCCGACCGCGGCACCTTCGTGATCGACCCTGACGGCAAGATCCAGATCGTCGAGATCACCGCCGGTGGCATCGGCCGCGACGCCTCGGAGCTGCTGCGCAAGGTCAAGGCCGCGCAGTACGTCGCCAGCCACCCGGGCGAAGTGTGCCCGGCCAAGTGGAAGGAAGGCGACGCGACCCTCGCCCCCTCGCTGGACCTCGTCGGCAAAATCTGAGCCGGCGCATAACGCGTAGGGCGGGAGAAGCGCAGCGCATCCCGCCAATCCAAGCGCAGACACCCGCCCGACGGCCGCATGGCGGGATACGCCTGCGGCTCCTCCCGCCCTACGCCCTCGCCGGCCCTATGCCCCCGCCCCCTGCATTTCACGGACGACCCCGCCATGCTCGACGCGAACATCAAGAAGCAGTTGAAGACCTACCTCGAACGCCTCACCCAGCCGATCGAAATCGTCGCCTCGCTGGACGGCAGCGACAAGTCGCGCGAGATGCAGGCCCTGCTCGGCGACATCGCCGAACAGTCGAATCTGATCACCATCGTCGAACGCCGCGACGACACCGAACGCAAGCCCTCCTTCGCGATCAACCGCAAGGGCGAGGACACCGGCGTGCGCTTCGCCGGCCTGCCGATGGGCCATGAATTCACGTCGCTGATCCTCGCGCTGCTGCAGGTCGGCGGCCACCCGCCCAAGGTCGAGCAGGACGTGATCGAGCAGATCCGCGCGATCGAAGGCAGCTACGAGTTCGAGACCTTCATCTCGCTCTCGTGCCACAACTGCCCGGATGTCGTGCAGGCGCTCAACCTGCTGTCGGTGATCAACCCCAACATCCGCCACACGATGATCGACGGCGCGCTGTTCCAGGACGAGGTCGACGCCCGTCAGGTGATGGCAGTGCCGACCGTGTTCCTCAACGGCCAGCACTTCGGCCAGGGCCGCATGGAGCTCGCCGAGATCGTGGCGAAGATCGACACCGGCGCCCGCGCTCGTGCGGCCGGGAAGATCGCCGCGAAAGACGAATTCGACGTGCTCGTCGTCGGCGGCGGGCCGGCCGGCGCCGCGGCGGCGATCTACGCCGCACGCAAGGGCATCCGCACCGGCGTCGTCGCCGAACGCTTCGGCGGCCAGGTGATGGACACCCTCGCGATCGAGAATTTCATCTCGGTGACGGCCACCGAAGGCCCGAAGCTCGCGATGGCGCTCGAGGAGCACGTCAAGGAATACGAGGTCGACATCATGAACCTGCAGCGCGCAGCGGCGGTGATCCCGCAGGAGCGCGGCTTCGAGGTGAAGCTCGAGAACGGCGCGTCGCTCAAGGCCCGTTCGGTGATCCTCGCGACCGGCGCGCGCTGGCGCGAAATGAACGTGCCGGGCGAGAAGGAATTCCGCGGCAAGGGCGTGGCCTACTGCCCGCACTGCGACGGCCCGCTGTTCAAGGGCAAGCGCGTCGCGGTGATCGGCGGCGGCAACTCGGGTGTCGAGGCGGCGATCGACCTCGCCGGCATCGTCTCGCACGTCACGCTGCTCGAATTCGCCGACACGCTGCGCGCCGACGCGGTGCTGCAGAAGATGCTCGCGAGCCTGCCCAACGTCACGGTGATCACGAACGCGCAGACGACCGAGGTGACGGGCGACGCGAAGGTGAACGGACTGGTCTACAAGGATCGCGTGTCGGGCGAAACGCAGCGCATCGCGCTCGAAGGCATCTTCGTGCAGATCGGCCTGCTGCCGAACACCGACTTCGTGAAGGACACGGTCGAGCGCACGAGATTCGGCGAGATCGTCGTCGATGCGCGCGGCCAGACTTCGGTGCCGGGCCTGTTCGCGGCCGGCGACTGCACGACGGTTCCCTTCAAGCAGATCGTCATCGCGATGGGCGAAGGCGCGAAAGCCTCGCTGGCGGCCTTCGATCACCTGATCAGGGAGTCCGTGCCGGCCTGATGTGCAGGGCGATTGCCGGGCTTCTGGCGGGATGCGCTGCGCTTCTCCCGCCCTACGCTTGCTGCAGAAGAAACTCCCGGCGCGACAGATGACCGTGCGCGCCGGGAGTGCGGGTGACGCAGAACTGCATCACCCGCGAAAACTCACGCGGCGGCGCGGCGATCCGGGAAGTTGATGACCGCGTCGGACTGACGGCGTTCGGCGTACAACGAGTCCTCCAGCCCGGCACGGCCAGAGGTGCCAGAATCGGCGGAATACTCGACCGGCACCTTGCCCGCCACCGCCGCGAGGTTGCCCTGCGCCGCGGCCAGCAGCCCGTAGCAGGACGCGGCCAGTGCCTCGATCCGGCGCGCGTTCTGGGCATGCAGCGGGGAGAACGCATCGTCGGACGACGCGGCGGGATCGGCCTCCTGCCGCAATGCCAGCTCGGAGATCGCAATGTTCGCGGCCTCGTTCTGGATCTGGTAGAGCCGTTCGCGCAGCGCCACGAGGGCGGTGTTCATGCGCGCGATCGTGCGCATTGTCGGCAGGCGCCGCGGCGCGCCCTCCCCGGCGCTGTCCGTCCACTGCGCGAGTCCGTCATCGACGGTCGCACGTGCGAGCTGCCACGCCACTTCGGCATTCAGGCGCTGATCCCACGCGATCTCGCTCGCCTCGCCCTGCCCGACGGGCGGGATGAACTCGTTCTCCAGATTGGGTGCGGAGAGTCGTTCGTTCGGTGTCATGCTCATTGCTGTCTCCTCCATTGAATCCTGTCCGGCTGCGGTCTGATGCCGATTTACCGGTCGATGTTAAAGCCCCGATTTTGCAAAATTATTATCGAAATCAAAGATATCTCCGATACCTCCCTTCGGGTAGCGGCACTACCCGCTTTCGGGCCGGTCGATGAATCCGTATTTTCTTTTGAGTCCATTGCGCAGCGAAGGTTCGCAGTGCGTTACTGCGGAAACCCATCCCCCTCCTGACCGGTAGTCTCGCCTTCGCCTCGCCGCTCCACAGGCGGCGAGCAGTGCTCGCCGAAACCCCTGCTCCGCCCCCCTTGAAGGGGGAGTACCACGGTGCCCCAGCAGACTTCACCTATTTGATTGCCGCCTTAATAGCGCAAGGCCCGCTCGATGAAGTTGCGCTGCACGCGGGGGCGCGGAACCCGGTCGGAGAACCAGCTGCGCACGTCCTGGTCCAGCCCGATGCCGTGCATGTAGTTGTAGAGCGCCTTGTTCAGCGCCACGCCCAGTTGGTCGTGATCGACGCCGGTCGGGTCGATGAAGCGCACGTCGTTCTTGGCGAAGGTCACGGGCGGCAGCGGGACGAGCTTCACGCCGTATTCGTCCGGGTTCTGGCCGACCGGCGAATGCACCGTGCACGCGAAGCGGTGGAAGAAGCCGGACTGGATGCAGCCGGATTCGAACAGCTGGCGCACGTATTCGAGGGCGTCGACCGTGTCCTGCACGGTCTGGGTCGGGAAGCCGTACATCAGGTAGGCGTGCACGAGGATGCCGGCCTCGGTGAAGGCGTTGGTGACGCGCGCGACCTGGTCGACCGACACGCCCTTCTTCATGAGCTGCAGCAGGCGGTCCGACGCCACCTCCAGCCCGCCCGACACGGCGATGCAGCCGCTCTCGGCGAGCAGGCGGCACAGGTCCGGGGTGAAGGATTTTTCGAAGCGGATGTTGCCCCACCACGAGATCGCCACGCCGCGGTCCAGGAGTTCCTGCGCGAGCGCCTTCAGGGCCTTGGGCGGTGCGGCCTCGTCGACGAAGTGGAAGCCGGTCTGCCCTGTCTCGGCGATGATCGCCTCGATCCGGTCGACCAGCGTCTTCGCGCTCGCGCCGTCGTAGCGCGAGATGTAGTCGAGGCTGACGTCGCAGAAGCTGCACTTCTTCCAGTAGCAGCCGTGCGCGACGGTGAGCTTGTTCCAGCGACCGTCCGACCACAGGCGGTGCATGGGGTTGAGCATGTCGAGCACCGACAGGTAGCGGTCGAGCGGCAGGCCGTCCCAGGTCGGGGTGCCGACTTCGGCGAAGGCGATGTCGGCCTCGCCGAGGTTCACGTAGCGCACCTCGCCCGAGTCGGCGTCGCGGAAGAAGGTGCGCACCAGGCGCGAACGGCCGCGGCCGCCCTGCAGGTGGTCGAGCAGCGCGAGGATCGGGCGCTCGCCGTCGTCGAGCGTGACGTAATCGAAGTAGTCGAAGACGCGCGGCTCCGTGAGTTCGCGCAGTTCGGTGTTGACGAAACCGCCGCCCAGCACCGTGACGATCTGCGGGTCGCGCGCCTTGATCGCCTGCGCGATGCGGAAGGCGCCATACACCGCGCCGGGAAAGGGCACCGAAAGCAGCACGACCTGCGGCGCATGGCGGGCGATCGCATCGAGCGCGAGTTCGCGCAGCGTCTCGTCGACGAGGTTGAGCGGCTCGGCGAGCGCCAGCGCCAGCGGCTCGAAGCTCGCCTGGCTCTGCGCCAGCGATTCGGCGTAGCGCACGAACTCGAAGCGCGGATCGACCGCTTCGCGCAGCACGTCGGCGACGTCGTTGAGGTACAGCGTCGCGAGGTGGCGGGCGCGGTCTTCCAGCCCCAGCGCGCCGAAGGCCCACGCGAGCGGGTCGCCGCCTTCCGGGTCGATGTAGACGTCCAGCGATTCGAAGCGCGAGCCTTCGGGCAGGAAGTTGCGCCCGCAGATGCGGTTCGCGAGGGTCGGGTCGCGCCCCTGCAGGAAGGCGATGGCCGGGCCTATCGTGATGCGGTAGCGCTCGAACTGCGCGAGGAAGGCCCTCACGCGCGAGCTGCGCTGGCGCTCGGGCGTCGCCTCGATGCGGTCGCGGATCGCGGTGAGGCCGTCGCGCGACAAGAGGCGCAGCACGAGCGCGAGCGCGAGGTCCTCCTGCACCGCATCGACGCTGCGCGAACGCAGGAAGCCGGTGAGGTAGGCCGTCGAAGGGTACGGGGTGTTGAGTTGCGTCATCGGCGGGATCACCGACAGGACGCGCAGGGAAGTTTCGGACATGGGGGGCGGCACGAGGCCGTGTTGTGCGGACTGTAGCAGCCGCATTCTAGTGCCAATGCGGGGAGCGAACGGCGAAAGCTAGTGCAGTGCACCTGCCAGTGACGGCAGCACGCAGCCCCCGTCGCGGATCATCCCGGCGAACTCGGCGGCGGGAATCGCACGGCTGCACAGGAAGCCCTGCATCTCGTCGCAGCGGTGGCGGCGCAGGAAGTCGAGCTGCGCCACGGTCTCGACGCCTTCGGCGACGACGGTCTGGTTGAGGCTGTGGGCGAGCGAGATGACCATGCGGGCGATCGCGGCGTCCTCCGAAGACGTCGTGAGGTCGGCGACGAAGGACTGGTCGATCTTGACGCTGTCGATGAGGAAGCGCTTGAGGTAGTTCAGGCTGGAATAGCCGGTGCCGAAGTCGTCGAGCGAGACCAGCACGCCGATGTCCTTGAGCGTGCGCAGGATCACGATGGTGCGCTCCGGGTTGCTCATCACGCCGCTCTCGGTGACTTCGAGGTGCAGGCTCCGCGCCGGCACCCCGGACGCGCGCAAGGCCTCGCCCAGCACGCCGACGAGGTCGTCCTGCTGGAACTGCCGCGCCGAGACATTGACCGCGACGCTGACCCCTGTGAGCCCTTCTTCGCGCCAGGCCTTCAACTGGCGGCACGCGGTGTTGATGACCCATTCGCCGATCGGCACGATGAGCCCCGTTTCCTCCGCCAGCGGGATGAAATCGGCCGGCGACACCATGCCCAGCACCGGATGGCGCCAGCGGATCAGCGCCTCGGCGCCGACCACATGCCCGTTGGCGAGCTCGACCTTGGGCTGGTAGTGCAGTTCCAGCTCGCCCTGGTCGAGCGCCCGGCGCAGGCCGTTTTCGAGTTCCAGGCGTTCGAGCATGCGTGCGTTCATCTCGGGCGCGTAGAAGCGGAAGTCGTTGCGCCCCTGCTCCTTCGCGCGGTACATCGCGACGTCGGCATTCTTCACCAGCAGGGCCGCCGATTCGCCGTCGCGCGGAAACAGCGCGACGCCCAGGCTGCCGGTGACGACGATCTCGTGGCCCGACAGCTTCATCGGCGCCGACACGCGCTGCAGCACCTTGGCCGCGAGCGACGCGGCATCGCTTTCGGCCCACAGCTCGGACATGACGATCATGAACTCGTCGCCGCCGAGGCGCGCCACGGTGTCGCCCTGGCGCACGCAGGCGGCGAGACGCCGTGCCACCTCGCAGATCAGTTCGTCGCCGACGGCATGGCCGAGGCTGTCGTTGATCAGCTTGAAGCGGTCGAGGTCGAGCAGCATCACGGCCACCGCGCCGGCGTTGCGCTGCGCGCGGATCATCGACTGCTGCAGGCGGTCGTTGAGAAGGTTGCGGTTGGCGAGTCCGGTCAGGGCGTCGTGGTTGGCCTGCTGTTCGAGCTCCGCCTCGTAGCGCTTGCGGTCGGTGAGGTCGTTGAAGATCGAGATGAAGTGCGACACGCGCCCGCTCGGGTCGTGCATCGACGCGAGCGAGATCTCGTTCCAGAACAGCGAACCGTCCTTGCGGTAGCAGCGCAGCGTGACCCGAGCATCGCGCCCGCGGCGCACCGCCTCGCGCAGACGCTCGATATCGGGCTGGTCCCAGTCGTCGCCGACCAGCAGGCGCGTGTTGCGCCCGATGATCTCCTCGGGCGCATAGCCGGTCATCAGCGTGAAGGCGGGGTTCACGTAGAGCACCGGATTATCGGCCTCGCGATCGGCCGCGCTGATCACGATGGCGTTGATGCTCTCGTCGATGGCGCGGTTGCGCAGGCGCAACGTCTCCTCAGTGCGCTGCTGCACGACGCGCGCGCGCAGCGTGTGGATGCCGTAGGCGATGTCGTCCGCCAGCTCGCCGAGCAGCTCGAGCTCGTCCCCATCGAAGGCTTCCTTCTCCCGCGTGACGATGCACAGCACGCCGAAAGTCTCGTGCTCGAACACGAGGGGCAGCACCGCGGCCGCCTGGAAGCCGCGTCCGAGTGCCGCCTCGCGCCAGCGCACAAGGCGCGGGTCCGACGCGATGTCGTGCACGACCTGCGGTGCGCGCGTGCGCACCGCCTCGCCCACCGGACCGTTGCCACAGGCGTTGTCGCCCCACGAAAAGCGGAAGGATTTCAGCAGGCTGGCCCCCTCGCCCGCGGCGGCGACCGTCTCCACCGTGCAGTCGGCGTCGTGCCACGCCAGGCTCACCCACGCGATGCCGTAGTTCCCGAGCTCGATGAGGAAGCGGCACATGTCCGCGAGCAGCCGCCGCTCGTCGGTGGCGCGCACCAGCGTGCGGTTGCACTCGGCCATCACGTTGCGCGCGCGCAGCACACGCCGCAGCTGCGCCTCGGCGAGCTTGCGGGTCTCGACCTCGCCCGCGAGATCCGCGGCGCGGCGTTCGAGCTCCTCGGCCTTGGCGGCGAGCTTGTCGGTGAGCACGCGCAAGTGCTCGCGCTCGAATTCGGCGTCGCTCGCGGGCGGCAATTCCTTCACCGCCTGGCGGAGCGTGTCGTCGATGGCGCGCACGATGTCATCGGGGTTGCAGGGCTTCACGAGGATGCGCGACACGCCGAGGATGCCGGCGAGGTTGCGCACTTCGCGCTCGTGGTAATTGGCCGTATAGAAGATCACCGGCGTATCGGCGATCGCCGGATCCGCACGCAGCCGGCGCACGAACTCGTAACCGTCCACGTTGGGCATGAGGATGTCGCAGATGACCAGCTGCGGACGCTGCGCCCGCACGATGGCGAGCCCTTCGGCGCCGTCGCCCGCCTCCAGCGCCTCGTGCCCCTCGTAGCCAGCCAGGGCAACGATGAGTTCGCGATTCGCGGCATGGTCGTCTATGACAAGAATCTTCGCCATCGGCACGCATCCTCACGGGTCGGCGGGCGGTCCGGCCTTGCGCCGTCCGGCCTTCAGGTAGGCTTCGACCTCGCTGACGAAGGTCTCTGGAACGATGGGCTTGGAGATGTAGCCGTCGAAGCCCGCGAGCATCACCCGAGTCTGGTCGCCCGACATCGAGAACGCTGTGACCGCGATCACGGGGACATCGTTCAGGGTGGCGTCCATGCGGATGTGTCGAAGCATTTCGAAGCCGTCCATCACGGGCATGCGCAGGTCGCTGACGATGAGGTCGGGGGGCGGCTCCTTGCGGGCGAGTTCCAGCCCCTGCCGGCCGTCCTCGGCGATCAGCACGATGTGCCCGGCCGCTTCGAGCAGGTAGCTGACGAGTTCGAGGTTCGCCGGGTTGTCCTCGACGAGGAGGATGCGCACCGCCACGCTCATCCCTCCGGCAACACGAGCGCGAAAGTGCTGCCGACCCCTGGCGCGCTTTCCACTGTAATCCGGCCGCCCATGTGCCCGGCGAGCTTCTGGCTCAGGTGCAGGCCGAGACCGGTTCCCTCGGCAAATTTGCCGCTGCGCGGCGTGATGCGCGAGAACGGGGCGAACAGGCGCTGCAGGTCCTCATCGCCGATGCCCATGCCGGTGTCGCGGACGCTGACCTCGACCAGCGCAAGCTCGCCCTCGATCCGCCGCGCGAGCCGGATCGTGACGCATCCGCGCTCGGTGAACTTGATCGCGTTCTGCACCAGGTTAATGAGGATCTGACTGAAAGCACGCCGGTCGGTCGACAGCCGCAAGGACTCGTCGACGACCTCGATGGCGAAGGCCAGTCCCTTCCCTTCCGCCGCCGGACGCAGCGTCGCGGCCACGTCCTCCACGACCGTCCGGCAATCCAGGGGTTCCACCACCAGTTCGACCTTGCCGGCCTCGATCTTCGCGATGTCGAGGAGATCGTTGATGAGTTCGAGCAGGTGCTGGCCGCCGGACTGGACGCGGCGCAGCTGCTTTTCCTGCACCTCGTTCAGGGGTCCCGGCAGTTTCATCAGCAGCGTGCCGGTGAAGCCGATGATCGCGTTGAGCGGCGTACGCAGCTCGTGGCTCATGCTCGCGAGGAAGCGGTCCTTCGCGGCGTTGGCCTTTGCGAGCTCGACGTTCTTCTCGTGCAGCGCACGCTCGATGCGCTTGCGTTCGGTGATGTCACGGATCGCACTGGTCACCAGCGTGCCCTCCCCCGTCTCCAGCGGACTGAGGCCGATCTCGACCGGAAACTCGCTGCCGTCCTGACGCAGGCCGTACAGCTCCAGCCCCATGCCCATCGCCCGCGTGCGCAGTTGACCGAAGTAGGCCGAACGATGTGCCACGTGCCCACCGCGCAGGCGCTCGGGTAGCAGCGCTTCCACCGGCAGGCCGCGCAGGCGCCCCGCCTCGTAGGCGAACATGGCCTCGGCCTGGCTGTTCGCGAAGACGATGCGCCCCGACGCGTTGATCAGCACGATGCCGTCAGGCATCGACTCAAGCAGCTTGCTGTAGCGTGCGTCCACGAGTTTCGCGTCGCGCATCACCTTGAGCTGCGTGACGTCCTTCTTGCACACGATCAGGTACTGCGGCCGTCCCTGGCCGTCGCCCACAGTCTTCGCGCTGATCGAGACGAAGACCAGCGAACCGTCCTTGCAGCGCCGCAGCGATTCGATCGCGGCGAAGCCCGTTTCCAGCGCCTCGCACCGCATGCTGCGTTCCTCGTCCGCGCGGTCGGCGGGCACGATGAGGTCGAGCAGGTCCCGCCCCACGACTTCGTTCGCCACGTAACCGAAGATGGATTCGGCGCTCCTGCTCCAGTGCAGGACGATCCCCTCCGGCGATTGCACCACGAATGCATCGGGCGCCTCGTCCAGCAGGAGACCGCAAACGTCCATCGCCATGTGCACTCCCCGGTTCGCGAACGCGACGCGGATTCGGGGAGATCGCTCCGTGTTGCGGAGATGAATCCCCATCCATGACGTATCTATAGCAAATCGACGCCCGATATCCAACCGCTTTTGTCGGGTAATAGCCCTGATAAAAGCATGGTTTTCAAGCACCTACATTCATCGCCGCGCCCCGCGAAGATCGCCGTCGGCCAGCGTCCGCAGCACCCGCCGATAGCAGGAAGCGGCCTCAGGATTGCCGATCGCATAAACCGAGCACAGGATTTCCCGCAGCGCGCGGGACACGAAATCGCGCTCGAGACGGTCCGGCTCGCGGCGCATTCCGAAGGGTTTGAACAGCAGGTGCAGACGTTCCGGTGCCCCGCCCGGCGACGCCTCGCCCACCGCGGGCGGGCGGTAGTCACACGGCACGTCGATGAAACCGATGTGCCGGAACACCGCCACCGATTCCGCGCCGCATTCGATGAACCAGCCGTCCGCGGACGTCCCGTCCTGCCTCATGCGCGCCTCGATGCGTGCGACCGCCCGGCGCAGCAGGCCGCGCCCGCGCAGGCTTCCGGCAAGGACGAGATAGCCGCCGAAACCGGCCGTTGGCAGCGTGAAGAAGCTCGCCATGCCCTCGGCCGGGGCGTCCGGTGCCGTGCGCAACAGCCACAGGTGGTAGTGCGCCGCGCCGCTGTCGCCGAGCGCGAAGGCCGCGGCAAAATCCTGCTGTGCGGCGACGCGACCGGGGACGGGAATCGCCGCGCGGGCGATCGCGGCCGCCGTCGCGATACCGTCCGAGCGCCGATCTGGCGACGACACGACTTCGACCACCAATCCGTCCGTCGGGTCCTGGCCGGCGTAGCGACCGAGCGGAACCAGCGCGACGCGCGGACGCGACGCGAGCGCGTCGGACATCGCGAGAAAATCGCGGTCCGCCGCGGGGTTCTCGATGCGCATCGCCCAGCGCAGATACTCCGCGACGACGAGTTCGACCCAGTGCGAGCGGAAGCCCGACCGCGGCACACGCCCGAACGGACGCATGATCAGCAGCAGGCCGTCGACCGGCTGCTGTCCGGCCGACAGCGCGGGCTGGACGTAGGGGAATTCGAGCACGCCGAAGCCCCAGCGGCCCCAGATCGCCGCGCGCCGGAAGGGGTCCATGTTGTCGGGCGTCGCGGGACGGCGGAAGGGATCGTTCATTTCGGCGACCACGGCGGCCAGGCGCGCGCCGTGCCGGCGGGCGTCCCGGCGCAGCAGGCGGATCGCCTCGTCCAGCAGTGCGCGGCCGATGCCCGACTCGCGGCGGTCCGAAGCGACGAACAGGAATTCGATCACGCCCGCACGCGGCAGGGCGAGATAGTCGAACACGACGCCCCCGACCGCTTCGCCGTCGAGTTCGGCGACGACGATGTGGTAGTTGTTGCTCCCGTACCAACCCTGCGCCTTCAGCAGCAGGTAGCGCCGCATGTTGTCGAGCGACTCGCGTTCGTCGGGGTCGGGGAACTCGGCGACGTAGCGCTCGTCGTAGAAGCGCTCCAGCGCCGCCAGCCCGCCGGGCGACGCGTCGAGTTCGCGAAAATGCCCGCTAGCGGCGCGGCTTCTGCCGCTGAAGCTTGTCGACATAGCCGAAGTAGTCCGCGACCAGCTCGGGCAGGTGGCAGGACGAGAAATAGCCGGCGAGCCCCCACGGTCGCTGCGCAGGGTTGTCGGAACTGCCCGGCACGACCACGGACGCGGCAAAGTCGCGATCGCCCTCCGCCACGAGACGCTCGCGCAGCAACTCGGGCAAGGGGTCGGCCGAGGCGTAGCGGATCTCACAGTCGCAACCCGAGTAATCCGAACTGCACACGAGGTGGAAGCGGATGCCGCTGGCCACGTCGTCGGCGTCGAAGAACTCGCTCCGCCGCTCCCACACCTGGCGCAGCAACTGGACGCTGTTCTCGACCACCGCGCGCCGCTGGAAATGCAGCGCCGCCGGGTCGGCCACGTTGGCGTGCACGAAGACCGGCAGCAGGTTCTCCCACAGGCGGGCGTCGCCGACGCGCACGCGCTCGGCCGGACTCTCCGGCCATGACGGATAGGGTTTGCGGCGCAGCAGGCGCGGACCGATGTCCGGATCGGTCGGATCGGGCCGGGCGAGCGCGACGAGAAACATCATCCACAGGTAGGCGGAGAAGTACACGCGCGTCTCCTCGACGGTTTGGTCGACGGACTCCAGCTGCAGCACGAGACCGTCGGCGTGATGCGCGTGCTGCGGACCATCGCCGCACCACAGGCTCGCCTGAGCGGCGGCCATCGGATACTTGCGCGGCTGCGGTTCCTCCCCGCTGTCGTCGCGCTCCAGCTCGTCGATCAGGTCCAGCGTCGAGTCGTCGTCCGTCGGGTGCGTGCCCGGGTCGCCGCCTTCGCGCTGGAAATCCGGTCCCCAGCGCAGCCGCCCGGTGAGTTGCACCAGCTTCGCGCCGCGTCCCTCGGCAGCGAGATCCGACACCAGGGGGCCGAGGGTGCGCGGTTCGCCGCTGTCGGCAAGGTCGAGCTCGATCAACGGCAGCGAGTTGTTTTCGTCGCCGTACCCGTACTGGTACGCAAAACGCCCCTGCCACTGCGCGCAGCGGCAGATCGGGATGCTGGGGCCCCATACCAGCCAGCAGTTCCACTGCGAGGCCTGCAGGCTCTCGAAGGCACCCGAGCGCCCGCCCGCCTTGGGAATCGAGTGCCGGTAGGCGTTGAGGACCGGACGCCAGTCGTCCTCGAAGCGCGACAGCAGCCCGGCGACGAGGAACTGCGGCGCGATGAAGCCGAGGTTCACCCGGATGCGCGCGAGCGTCGCGATCGCATCGCGTGCCGGGGTATCGCGCGCGGTCCGCGCAAGGGCGTCGAAGTAGCTCTCCCACAGCGCCTCACGTTCCCGTGCGAGCATGAAAAACAGCGACTTCATCTCGATCACGCTGCCGCTGAAGTCGCCATCGTGCGCGCCGCGCTTCAGCTCGCTGGCGAGACGCTGCGCGGTCTCGTCGTCGTCCAGCCCGTCGAGCGTGTCCTGCAGCTCCAGTACCGACGTGGGCGCATCGGCGCGCAGCAGCTGATACTCGACGAAAAGGCGCACCGCGCAGAGAAGCGCCTCGCCCGACAGCTTGCAGAACTCCGCCAGGCGTTCGACGCTCCGCCGCGCGAAGGGCTCGCGCACCTCGACAGGCATCTCCTGCAGCAGCGTCGCGACGAGCAGCGACACCGCCGCGCGCGCATGCGCGTCATCGTTCGCCTGGTTGCGACCGTTCCCGGCACCCGGTTTCGCGTTGTTCGCTTCGTTTGCGTCCTCGCGGAGGATTCCCGCGATCTCGACCATCAGGTCACTGAGCCTGCGGCTCACCGCGACCGATTTCTCGTTTCCGAACTCAGCCAGCGCCTTGATCTTGCGCGTCTTCTCGTCCCGTTCCTTGGGCCGCAGCTCGGTTTCCCTGAGCCAGTTGATCACTTCCCACGCACTGGGGATGATCTGCACCGGAATCACGCGCAGTCCTTCCTTGCTGCGCGCGAGCAGCTTGGGCAGTTCGGTCTTGCGGATGAAATCGGAGCTCAGGAAGGACGGGCTGATCAGCAGCAGCGCGAGGTCGGCCTGCGCGAGCGCGGACTCGATCTCCGGCAGCCACTTGTCGCCGGCGCGGATGCCCTTGCGGTCGATCCACACCTCGACCTCGATCGGGTCGTGCAGGCCCTGCAGATGCTTCACGACGACGTCGCACCATGCGCCGTCGTCGTGACTGTAGCTGACAAACACGTTCACGGTCCGGCTCATGGGGCCCCCGCCTGGTCAGGTCATCCACTGCTCACGATAGACCACGACCGCGCGGCCGGCTTGCCCGCGCGCAGGCGGGCGCCAGGCAAGAGTTCAGAACTCGGTGTCGTCGAAAGCCGAAAGGGGCGCCCCGGCGGACTGCACCGTGCGCAGGTGCGCCGCGGCCTGGGGCGCGAAGGTCGCCATCCAGAAACACGCCAGCTCGACCAGGCTCGCTTGGTAGGCGGCGTCGCCCTCGCCCGCCGCCAGGCACCGGCGCGCCGCAAGCGCGAGGCGCGCCATCTGCCAGCTGCCGCAGACGGTGCCGAGGAGATGCAGGAAAGGCACGGCCGCCGCGAGCGCCTCGACGTGGCGCTCCTTGCCGGCCGCGAGCAGCCAGTGCGTCGCTTCGCTCAGCGCTCCGACGTTCTCGGCGAGCCCGTCGACCATGGGACCGAAGCCGGGCTCGGCACGCAGCGCCGTAATCGTCGTACGCAACTCGGCGATCAGCTCGCGCAGCGTCTCGCCGCCTTCGCGCAGGATCTTGCGGCCGACCAGGTCGTTTGCCTGGATGCCGGTCGTGCCTTCGTAGATCGTGATGATGCGCGAATCGCGCGCGAACTGCGCGATGCCGGTCTCCTCGACGAAGCCCATGCCGCCGAACACCTGGATCGCGTCCCAGCAGGCCTGCTGGCCGACCTCGGTGCACCACCCCTTCGCGACCGGCATCAGCAGGTCGACGTAGCGCTGCGCCTTGCCCGCGACCGCCGCGTCCGGGTGATGGTGGGCGGTGTCGAACCACGCCGCCGCCGTGTACAGCAGCGCCCGCATCGCCATCACGCGCGCGCGCAGCGACAGCAGCATGCGCTTGACGTCGGGGTGGCACAGGATGGGCTTGCCGGCCTCGCCGGTGATCGGGTCGCGCCCCTGCACGCGTTCGCGCGCATAGGCGAGCGCCATCTGGTAGGCGCGTTCGCCGAGGCCCGCGCCCTGCACGCCGACGCCGAAGCGCGCCTCGTTCATCATGATGAACATCGTCTCCAGCCCGCGATTCGGCTCGCCGACCAGCCAGCCGACTGCGCCACCCGCATCGCCGTAGCTCATCGTGCAGGTCGGGCTGCCGTGGATGCCCATCTTGTGCTCGATCGAAATGCAGCGCACGTCGTTCTTCGCGCCGGGCCGGCCGTCGGCGTCGAGCAGGTATTTCGGCACGAGGAACAGCGACAGCCCCTTCACCCCCGCCGGCGCATCCGGCAGGCGGGCGAGCACGAGGTGGACGATGTTTTCCGTCAGCTCGTGCTCGCCCCAGGAGATGAAGATCTTCTGGCCGAAGACACGGTAAGTGCCGTCCGCCGCCGTCTCGGCGCGGGCACGCGTCGCCGCGAGGTCCGAGCCCGCCTGCGGTTCGGTGAGGTTCATCGTGCTGCCCCACTCACCGCTCACGACCTTGGGCAGCCACGTGCGCTTGAGTTCCTCGCTCGCGGCGATCTGCAAGGCTTCCGCCTGCCCGACGTTGAGCTGCGGCAGCATCGCGAAGGCCATGTTGGTCGAGAACCACATCTCCCAGACCGGCGTTGAAACCAGCTTGGGCAGACCCTGCCCGCCGTATTCGACCGGCAGCGACAAGCCGGTCCAGCCGGCCGCCACGAACTGCTGCCACGCCTCCTTCCAGCCCTCCGCGCTCGCGACACGTCCGTCCGCTCCCAGCCGGCAGCCCTGCAGGTCGCCCGCACGGCTGATCGGGGCGAGCACGCCTGAGGCGAACTTGCCGGCCTCGTCGAGGATGGCCTCGACGACGTCCGGCGTCGCCTCCTCGCAGCCCGGCAGCGCTGCGACGGCGTCGAGCCCCGCGAGCTCGCGCAGGATGAAGTGCATGTCGCGCAGGGGCGCGGCGTAGTCGGTCATGCTTCAGTCTCCGGATGCATCTCGTAGGGCGGGAGGAGCGAAGCGCATCCCGCCACACAACGGTCCAGCAACCCCAGTCGCCGGCTTCGTTGGAACACTCGGCCAGCGACTCGATGGTTCATGCGATTTCATCGCGGCGCGAGCCGGATCGCCCCATCCAGCCGGATCGTCTCGCCGTTGAGCATCGCGTTCTCGACGATGGAGCGCGCGAGCTGCGCGTACTCCGCCGGCTCGCCCAGCCGCGGCGGGAAGGGCACGGACTCGCCGAGCGACTTCTGCACATCCTCGGGCAGACCTTTCATCATCGGCGTCAGGAACAGGCCCGGCGCGATCGTCACGACACGGATGCCGAAGCGCGCCAGTTCGCGCGCGATCGGCAGGGTCATCGACACGATGCCGCCCTTCGACGCCGCGTAGCCGGCCTGCCCGATCTGGCCGTCGTAGGCGGCGATCGACGCGGTATTGATGATCACGCCGCGCTCGCCGCCGGCGTTCGCCGCGCCGTGCGACATCGCGTCGGAGGCGATGCGGATCATGTTGAAGGTGCCGACGAGATTGATATTCACGATGCGGCCAAAGACGTCGAGCGGATGCGGGCCATCCTTGCCGAGCACCTTCGCGGCCGTGCCGATGCCGGCGCAGTTCACGAGCCCCTGCAGCGCGCCGAAGCGCGACACGGCGAGTTCCACGCAGCCACGCGCGTCGGTCTCGGAGGAGACGTCGGTGCGATGAAAGGCTGCCCGCGGACCGAGTTCGTCGGCGAGCTTCTCGCCTGCCGCGGCGTTCAGGTCAGCGATGACGACGTTCGCGCCGGCGGCGTGGAAGGCGCGCGCGGTCGCTTCACCGAGGCCGGAAGCGCCGCCG
Source organism: Azoarcus sp. Aa7 (assembly GCF_014822185.1). Taxonomy (GTDB): domain Bacteria; phylum Pseudomonadota; class Gammaproteobacteria; order Burkholderiales; family Rhodocyclaceae; genus Aromatoleum. The sequence continues at coordinate 170,720 of NZ_QVLR01000107.1, read as the reverse complement.
GTGACGATGAAGGTGCTGTTTTCGAGTTGCATGCGATGATCCTTGATTCGTTGCCCGCCCGACGGGACTGCCAACGTTCCCGCCTGGCGTAGGTTGGGTTGAGCGCAGCGAAGCCCAACGTTCGGCGCCACGCACAACCGCAGTTGTTGGGCTTCGCTGCGCTCAACCCAACCTACCCTGCTACCCTGCTGCTACCGATTGCCGTTCTCGACGACGATCGCCACGCCCTGCCCGCCGCCGCAGCAGGCGGACGACACACCGAACTGCAGCCCCGCCTCGCGCAGCTCGCGCGCGACCGTCGTCGTCAGGCGCACGCCCGACGCGCCGAGCGGATGCCCGATCGCGATCGCGCCGCCATGCACGTTGGTCTTGTCGCGGTCGAGCCCGAGTTCCTTCTCGCACGCGAGGTACTGCGCGCCGAAGGCCTCGTTGATCTCGACGCGCCCCAGGTCGCCCACTTTCAGCCCCGCCCGCGCCGCGGCCACGCGGATCGACGGCGCCGGCCCGATGCCCATGATCTCCGGCGGCACCGCCACCGACGCACCGGCGACGATGCGCGCGAGCGGCTTCACGCCGTGTGCCCGCACCCAGTCGCCGTGCGCGACGATCACCGCGGCCGCGCCGTCGACGATCGCCGAGCTGTTGCCGCCGGTCTGCACGCCGCCGAATGCCGGCTTCAGTTTCTGCAGCGTTTCCAGTGAGGTCGGACGCACGTGGCCGTCGCGATCCACGCACTCGACACGGTCGGCGAGCTTCAGCGCGCGCGGGTTGTAACCCGGGAGCACCCAGTTCGAATTGACGACGGACGCGACCTCGTCGGCGAAATACCCCGAATCCCAGGCCGCGCAGGCGCGCGCGAAGCTTTGCGCGGCAAAGTGGTCGACCTCTTCGCGCGAGATGCCGTAGCGCTTGGCGAGATTCTCGGCGGTGTCGCCCATGCTGTCGCCCGGTGCGGTGTCCTTGGTCGCCTCCCACAGGAAATCGCGGAAGTCGAGCTGCCCCATGCGGAAGCCCGCACGGTGCGTGTAGGCGGCGATCGGGTTGCGCGACATCGACTCGGTGCCCACGCACAGCGCGACTTTCGCCTTGCCCAGCGTGATCTGGTCGGCTGCGGCGAGGATGGTCTCGAAGCCGGTGCCGCACAGGCGCTGCACCAGCAGCGCCGGCACCGCCGGATTCACGCCCGCATACAAGCCGACGTGGCGCGGCAGGAAGTAGGCGTCGAAGCTCGCCTGCGCCATGTTGCCGGCGACGATCGCATCGACCTCGCCGGCCGGGATGCCGCTGCGCTCGAACAGCGCGCGCGCGGCGAAGATGCCCAGATCGGTCGGCGACACGTCGCGCAGCGGGCCGTTGTAGTCGGCGAAGGGCGTGCGCTGCCCCGCCACCAGCCAGATGTCGTCGTAGGCGCGCGCCTGCGCGGCGGCTTCGGATGCTGCGTAAGGATTCGTCATCGCTGCGGTCCCTGTCCCTTGCGTTGCAGGAAGTGCCCGATACGCTCGGCGACTTCCGGGCTGGTTTGTGTGAGTGCGGCAGTCAGCGATTCGACGAAGAGGCCGTCGTCGCTCGCCAGGTTGTCGATGCGCGCGACGGCCGTGACCATCGCCCAGTTCGCCATCGGCGCATTCTCGGCGACGCGGCGCGCGAGCTGCTGCGCCTTCGCCAGCGCCTCGCCGGGGCCGACGAGGTAGTGCGACAGGCCGAGGCGCTGCCCCTCGTCGGATTCGATGATGCGTCCGGTGAGCATCATTTCGCACATCCGCCCCGCGCCGATGATCTTGGCGACGCGCACCGACGCGCCGCCGCCGACGAAGATGCCGTGGCGCCCTTCCGGCAGCTGGTAGATCGTGTTCGGCTCCGCGACGCGCACGTGGGTCGCCGTCGCCAGTTCCAGCCCGCCCCCGATCACCGCACCGTGCAGCGCCGCGATCACCGGGATGCCCCCGTTCTGGATGCGGTCGAACACGCGGTGCCAGCTGCGCGAGTGCTGCATCACGCCGAAGGGGTCGCGGTGCTGGTGCTCGGTGAGATCCAGCCCCGCGCAGAAGTGCTCGCCCTCGCCGCCGAGGACGATGGCCCGCGTCCCTTCGGGTACGGCCGCGAAAGCGGCATCGATCGCATTGAGCAGACGGTCGCTGATCGCGTTGCGCTTCGCAGGCCGCGCCAGCATCACCGTGTAGATGTTGTTTTCGAATGAGGTCTTAACCAGTTCTTCGCTCATGGGGCGATCCTTTCCACTTGTCGTGCCGCCTTTGACCGGGCGGCTCCGGTTCATGCAGTGACGACGGTCTTGTCCGGCATTTCCGCGTACAGGGCCGCGACGAGATCCTTGCGCCGCGTCAGCACCGCACGCTGGTTGATGTAGCCCTTGTCGGTGATCTCGCCCGCCTCCACCGACGGCGGTTCCGCCATCAGCAGCGCGCGCGTCGGCACCGTCGAGGACCCGCCTCCGCCCTGCGCCAGCGCCGCCATCCCGAGACGCACCCGCGCCAGCACCGCCGGATTCGTCAGCACCTGCTCGACCGGTGCATCGGCCGGCAGGCCGGGGCACAGCGAGCGGCATTCGGACACGTTAGGGAAGACGAGGAAGCCGATCTCGTCGCGGTCGTGACCGGTCACGACGATGTCCTGGGCGACCGGCTTGAGCGCATCGATGCCCTTCACGCGCAGCGACCCCACATGTACCCAGGTGCCGGTCAGCAGCTTGAAGTCCTCGCCGACACGGCCGTCGAACAGCAATCCCTGCTCGGGTCGCGCCGGATCGACGAACTCGACCGCGTCACCGATCAGGTAGAAGCCTTCCTCGTCGAAGGACTTGGCGGTGAGCTCGGGCTGCTTCCAGTACCCCGGGAACACGTTCGGTCCGCGCACGCGCACTTCCAGCTTGTCCGCCGACGGCACCAGCTTCAGTTCGACGCCCGGCACCGGCACGCCGATCACGCCCGAGCGCACCGCCTGGAAGTGGCAGTCGGTCGCGAGCGGCGCGGTCTCGGTCGAACCCCACGACGACACCATCGTGACGCGGCGGCCGGTGGATTCCTCCGAGAGGTTCTCCAGCTCCGCCCACAGGTGCTGCGGCAGCGCCGCACCGGCGTAGAAGATCAGCTTCAGGCGCCCGAAGAAGGCCTCGCGCAGTTGCGCGTCGCGGCGCAGTTCGGGCACCAGCATGTCGTAGGCACGCGGCACGCTGAAGTAGATCGTCGGCGACACGTCCTTGAGGTTGCGCAACGTCTTGCCCAGCAGCGCCGGCACCGGCTTGCCGTCGTCGATGTAGAGGCTGCCGCCGCAACGCAGCACCATGTTCAGGTTGTGGTTGCTGCCGAAGGTGTGGCTCCACGGCAGCCAGTCCACCAGCACCGGCGGCTCGTCCTTGAGGAAGGGCCACACCAGCTCCTTCGCCAGTTGGCTCGCGCACAGCATGCGCTGCGTGTTGATGACGGCCTTGGGCGTACCGACCGAACCCGACGTGAACAGGAACTTGGCCGTCGTGTCCGGCGTGATGCGATCAAAGGCGCGCATCACCGCAGCTTCGTCGCTCGTCGTCTCGATGTCTGCGAACGCGATGCAACCCGCCGCCTGCCCGCTGCGCCGGCCCGCCACCACGACGCCGTCGTGCAGCGGCCGGATCGCCTCGATCGCCGCGGCGAATCGCGCCACGTCATCCGCATACACGACGCCCGGCCGCATCAGCTCGATGTTCCCCTTGAGCTTGGCGAAGTCTTTCGACATCAGCGAATTGCCGGTCGAGATCGCGCACGAGGGCACGCCGACATGCATTGCCGCGTACATCAGCAGCGCATGCTCGATGGAGTTGTCGGAGAGGATGACGACCGGCCGCTCCGCGGACAGGTTCTGCCCCAGCAGCCAGGTCGCGATCGCGACCACGCGCCGGCGCGCCTCGCCATAGCTCACCCTGTCCCACTCGCCCGCCGCATTGCGCTCGGCAAGAAACACGCGCTCCGGCGCCTCGCGCGCCCAGTGCTCCAGCCACTCGCCGACGCAGCGCGCATAGGTCTGCGGCAGCGGGATGCCCGAGCGCAGGATGCGGCTGCCGTCGGGCCGTTCTTCGACATTGACGACCGGGCGCGCGAACATCGCGTCGGTCTCGTTGATCGCAGTGCTCATGAATCGTCCCCGCCTGCGCTGCTTACTTGATCAGCTTGTAGTTGCCGCTGTCGATCTTCACCAGCACGTGCGAGCGCTCGTCCAGGCCGAAGTGGTCGTTCGCGTTCATGTTGTAGACGCCGTGGCTCGCGATGACCTCCTTGTTCCCCTCGAGCGCATCGCGCAGCGCCGCGCGGAATTCCGGGGTGCCCGGCTTGGCGCTCTTCAGCGCGACCGGCACCGCCTGCTCGATCAACCGCCAGGCGTCGAAGGCATGGCCGGCGAAGGACGAGAACGAACCGGCGCCGTACTTTTCCTCGTACTTCGTCACGAGGCTCTTGCCCATCGCCTTGGACGGGTGCGAATCGGCAATCTGGTCCACCACCACGACCGGCCCGACCGGGATGATCACGCCGTCGGCCGCCTTGCCCGCGACCTTGAGGAAGGCCTGGTTCGCGACCGCGTGGGTCTGGTAGACCTGCCCCTTGTAGCCGCGTTCGACCAGCGTGGTCTGCGGCAGGGCGGCAGGGCTGCCGGAGCCGACGACGAGGATCGCGTCCGGCCGCGCCGACACCAGCTTCAGGATCTGGCCGCTCACCGAGGTATCCGCACGCGCATAGCGCTCGGTCGCGACCAGCTTGATGCCGGCCGCTTCGGCCTTGGCGGTCACGGAAGTCAGCCAGTCCTCGCCATACGCATCCGAGAAGCCGATGAAGCCGAGCGTCTTCACCCCGTTCTGCTTCATGTGCCCGACGAGCGCAGCGGCCATCACGCTGTTTTGCTGCGGGGTGCGGAACACCCACTTGTTGCGCTCGGCCGGCAGCGAAACAGGGCTGATCGTGACCTGCGGCGTGGCGCTCTCGTTGGCCACCTCGGCGATCGCGGCGGTCGCCGGCGTCGTGGAGGAGCCGACCAGCACGTCGACCTTGTCCTCGCTGACCAGCTTGCGCGCATTCTTCGTCGCCATCGTGGGATCGGTCGCATCGTCGAGCACGATGAAATTGACCTTCTCGCCGCCGATCTGCGTCGGCAGCAGCGCGAACACGTTCTTTTCCGGAATCCCGAGCGAAGCGCCGGGTCCGGTCGCCGACAGCGAGATGCCTATCGTGACGTCGGCCAGCGCCGGCGAGACGTACGAGGCGGCGGCCAGCGAGCACAGCACTGCGAGTTTCTTGACCTGCATGTTCACTCACTCCTTTGGTGTCTTTGCGCCCGACGGTGTCGGGTCGATTGGGTGGCGGTTCTGGCCGCTCTGTCGCCGGAGCTCGCAACGAGCCGGCATGGTGTGAAAGTTAGCAGCGCTATTGTCACTTGTCAAACACTTGTTCGACTAGTTTGTTAACTTCTTTTTGCGCACCCTGCGCGCGCTGTTCCGGCAGCCGGAAATCCGCAGCCGGAACAACGCGCAATCCTCAGAAACTGTGCCGCATGCCAACGCCGATCAACCTCGTCGCACCGCCACGCTCGGCCAGGCCGTTGTACACGCTGCGCGCCACCGCGTCGTCGTTGTCGGCGCGGATCACCCGCCCGTACAGCGCGGTGCGCTTGGAAAGGTCATGGCTGTAGCCGAGGGCCCAGGAACGCGAATCCGACTGGCTCGCATCCGACCTGTAGGCCGCGTAGGCGACCTGCACGTTGCCCGCCGCGCCCACGGGAATGCGCGCGCCGAGATTCCACAGCCGCGCCTCCGCCGCCACGTCGCCGTCCAGCGTCTGGTAGCTGCCGATCACTTTCACGAGCTTGAAGTCGTAGGACGCGCCGAGCATGTGCTCGCGCTGCCGCCGGTCCACGATGGGCGCAGCGACGGTGCTGGTGTCGAGGCGATGGAATACGTAGCCGACCGACAGCGGGCCGTTCGCATAGTTGATGCTCGCGCCGGCGAACTCGCCCGCGTTGCGGTTCACGGTGCTCTCCTGCCCCACGCCGTACATCGCGCTGACCGTCAGCCCGCCCCAGTTCGGCGAGTTGTAATTGATCGAGTTGTTCACCCGCCCCGGGCCGGTCGATACGACGCTCATGCTCCCCTGCGCCGCGAGCGCGGTGACCGGCGAGAACGGTCCGCCCATCAGCGCGTCGTAGCGCAGCAGCGACATCCAGTACCCGGGCGAGTGCTGGCGCCCCGCCGTGACGGTGCCGAAGCCGCCCTGCAGGCCGACGAAGGACTGCCGGCTGAACAGCACGCCCGGCGGCACGGTGCCACCGGTATCGGCGGCGATGCCGCTTTCCAGCCGGAACAGCGCCTTCAGGCCGTTACCCAGATCCTCGGTGCCGTGAAAGCCGATGCGGCTCGGCTCCAGGCCGCCGCTATCGACCACGGTAAGGCTCTTGTGCTCGCCGCGCGCATGCCCGACGTACATGTCCATCGCACCGTAGATCGTGACGTTCGACTGTGCGAACGCCGGTCCGGCAACCACCCCCAGTGCGGCAAACCCTGCAACGATTCGAAAACCCTTCATGCCTCCTCCTTTGTCGTATCGATGTATTTATGAGCGGACGACGGGCACAGCACAGCCCCGCCCGCGTCGTCCGGCGCAGGCGGTCGCAAGCGAAAACGGGGATCAGGCTGCGAGCCTGTCCTGGTGCTTCCCACCCAGTCCGAGATAGGCCTCGATCACGCGCGGGTCATCGGCGAGCTGCTTGGCCGGGCCTTCCATCGAGATCTCGCCGGTCTCCAGCACGTAGGCGTAGTCCGCGACCTGCAGCGCGGCGCGCGCGTTCTGCTCGACCAGCAGGATCGACACGCCGCGCCGGCGCAGCTCGCCGATGATGCGGAAGATCTCGCGCACGATCAGCGGGGCGAGGCCCAGGCTCGGTTCGTCGAGCATCAGCAGCTTCGGTTTGGCCATCAGCGCGCGCCCCACCGCGAGCATCTGGCGCTCGCCGCCCGAGAGCGTGCCGGCCAACTGCGCCTTGCGCTCCTCGAGGCGCGGGAAGAGGTGATACACCTCTTTCATCGTCTCGGCGTGATCGCGCTTGCCCGAGCGGTAGCGCTGGAAGGCGCCCAGCAGCAGGTTGTCCTCGACGCTCATCTCGGCGAACAATTCCCTTTTCTCGGGCACCAGGTTCATGCCGCGCGCGACCATGCGTTCGACGCGCGGCACGTACTCGGCCTCGCCGTCGAAGATGACCTGCCCGCGCGACTCCAGCAGCCCCATGATCGCCGACAGCATCGTCGTCTTGCCCGCGCCGTTGGGGCCGATCACGGTGACGATCTGGCCTTCGCCGACGCGGAGGTTGGCGTTCGACAAGGCTTCCACCTTGCCGTAGGCGACACACAGGTCGCGCACCTCGAGCACCGTGCGCGGGGTGCCGGGCGCGCTTTTGCCTGCCTCGTCGATGGTCTGCCCGATCACGTTCATCTCCACGCTCATGCCGTTCATTCCACACCTCCGAGGTAGGCTTCGAGCACCGCCGGGTTCTGCTGCACTTCCTCGGGCAGGCCCTCGGCGATCTTCTGGCCGAACTCCATCACGACGACGCGATCGACCAGGCCCATGACGAAGTCCATGTCGTGCTCGACCAGCAGGATGCCCATGCCTTCGCCCCGGAGTTTCCTGAGGAGCTCGGCGAGCGCCTGCTTCTCCTTGAAGCGCAGGCCCGCGGCCGGCTCGTCGAGCAGCAGCAGGCAGGGGTCGGCGGCGAGCGCGCGGGCGATCTCGAGGATGCGCTGCTGGCCCAGCGCGAGGCTGCCCGCGGCGTCGAACATGTGCTCGGCGAGGCCCACGCGCTCGATCTGGCGCGCGGCTTCGTTCAAGAGCCGCGCTTCCTCGGCGCGGTCCATGCGCCACGCCGCCGGGAACACGCCCTTGTCGCCGCGCATGTGCGCGCCGATGGCGACGTTCTCAAGCACGCTCATGGTCGGCAGCAGTTTCACGTGCTGGAAGGTGCGGCTCATGCCCATCCTGGCGATCGCGCGCGAGCCGCGCCCGGCGACCGGTCGCCCGAGGAACAGCACCTCGCCCGAGGTCGGGGTGTCGACGCCCGAGATCTGGTTGAACATGGTGCTTTTGCCCGCACCGTTGGGGCCGATCAGCGCGAGGATCTCGCCCGCCTTGACGGTGAGGCTCATGGCGTTGTTGGCCACCAGCCCGCCGAACTTGCGCGTGACGTCCTTCGCTTCGAGGATCACGTCCCCACGCGCGGGCAGCGGCTTTCTCGGCAACGGCTCGGCCGCGGCATCGAGCGTGCGTTGGGTCGCCTTCACCGGCACGAAGCGGGCGAACAGGGGCCACAGGCCTTCGCGCGCGCGCTGCAGGATGATGATCATCATCAGGCCGAAGAAGATCACCTCGAAGTTGCCGCTCTGGCCGAAGATGCGGGGCAGGATGTCCTGCAGCCACTGCTTGGCGATGGTGATGACGCCCGCGCCCAGCAGCGCGCCCCACACCTGGCCGGCGCCGCCGACCACCGCCATGAAGAGGTACTCGATGCCGATGTGGAGTCCAAAGGGCGTCGGGTTCACGAAGCGCTGCATGTGCGCGTAGAGCCAGCCCGAGGCGCAGGCGTGGAGTGCGGCGATGACGAAGATCACCATGCGCGCGCGCGCGGTATCCACCCCCATCGCCTCGGCCATCACCATGCCGCCCTTCAAGGCCCGGATCGCGCGGCCTTCGCGCGAGTCGAGCAGGTTCTGGGTGGTGAACACCGCCAAGAGCAGGAAGGCCCAGATGAGGTAGAAGATCTGGCTACCGTCGGTGAGCTCATAGCCGAAGATCGCGATCGGCGGGATGCCGGTGAGTCCCGTATGGCCGCCCAGGGTTTCGAGCGTGCCGAAGAGGAAATACAGGCTGATGCCCCACGCGATGGTGCCCAGCGGCAGGTAGTGGCCCGACAGGCGCAGCGTGAGCGAGCCGAGGACGAACGCGACGGTGGCGGTGAACGCCAGGCCGACGAATAGGGCCAGCCACGGCGAGCCGCCCGCCCACGCGAGCCAGGCGGGCAGTTCCGTGGCGGTGGTGAGCACGGCGGTGGTGTAGGCGCCGAGGCCCACAAAGGCGGCCTGGCCGAAGCTCGTGAGGCCGCCGACGCCGGTGAGCAGCACGAGGCCGAGGGCGACCAGCGCATACAGGCCGATGTAGTTGAGCAACGTGACGTAGAAGGGCGGCATCACGAGCGGCGCCACCAGCAGCAGCGCGAGGAAGCTGCCCAGGACGGACCGGGCGGACAGTGCGGGCTTCATTCCTCTTCCTCCACGTGGTGGCTCGTGAACGAACGCCACAAGAGCACCGGGATGATGAGCGTGAACACGATGACTTCCTTGTAGGCGCTGGCCCAGAAGGAGCTGAAGGCTTCGAGCAGGCCGACGAGCACGGCGCCGGCGGCGGCGATCGGGTAGCTGGCGAGTCCGCCGACGATGGCGGCCACGAAGCCCTTCAAGCCGATGAGGAAGCCGGTGTCGTAGTAGATGGTGGTGATCGGGGCGATCAGCACGCCCGAGAGCGCCCCGATCAGCGCCGCGAGCAGGAAGGTGAGGCGCCCGGCGAGCGCGGGCGAGATGCCCATCAGGCGCGCACCGTTGCGGTTCATCGCGGTCGCGCGCAGCGCCTTGCCGTAGATCGTGCGGCCGAAGAACAGGTAGAGCGCGACGATGAGCACGATGGAGGCGGCGATGACCCAGATCGTCTGGCCGTTCACCAGCATCGGGCCGAGCTCGAAGCGGGCTTCCGAGAAGGCCGGGGTGCGGGAACCCTCGGCGCCGAAGAACAGCAGCCCGAGGCCGACCATGCCCACGTGCACGGCGACCGAGACGATCAGCAGGATCAGCACCGGGGCGGCGGCGATCGGCTGGTAGATCAGGCGGTACATCAGCGGGCCCATCGGCACGACCACGAGGAGCGCCAGCAGCACCTGCAGCGGCAAGGCAAGGGTGGCGAGCGGCAGCCCGTACAGCAGCGCCGCGAGCACCGCGGGGTAGCCGACGTTCCACGCCAGCACGCCCGCGAGGCGCCCCTTCTGGCCGCTGGCGAGTGCGCCGCGCGCATCGACCGCCGCGGCGAGCACGCCCGCCCCCAGCAGCAGCCACAGTGTCGCCGGCACCGTGCCGGCCTGGATCATGACGAGAGTCAGCGCGCCATAGGCGACGAACTCCCCCTGCGGAATGAAGATCACCCGCGTCACGGCAAACACCAGCACCAGCGCGAGCGCGAGCAGCGCATAGATCGCACCGTTGGTGATGCCGTCCTGTGCGAGCAACAGCGCTATCTGAATATCCATCGACGAACCCCGACCGACCGCGCCAAGGCGCGGAAACACCATGAATCAAAGGAAGAAGCCGCGCGTCCGCGGCGGCTGGCTCGACGTCAGGGACGCCGCGCCAGAACTCCGGGCAAGGTGATCGCTGGAGGGAGGAATCGGGAGGTCGGGGGATCGCCGGCACGAGGCGCGGTAGCGACGGGTGTGGTGGTCATTGCGTCTTGTCTCCGTTCTTTGCCGCCCCGAAGCGGGTACGGCTGGTGGCGGCCTGGATGGCCGCTCTCGAGTCTTGCTCCCGCAGGCGCATGCCCTGACGGTGCCCGATCAAGCTACAGACACAAAGCAGACTTGTCAAACACTTGGTCAAGTAGTCTAATCATCAGCAAGGGCTACGCGGAGCAGCTGCCGGCACCCGGCGCCCCCCGCCCCGAACATGCAGCCTGGCGCCCTGCACGCTATGATTTCCGCCCGACAACCGCTTCCAGCCACCTTCCTGATGACATCCGCTTCGGCCGCCGCTCACGACGATTCGCCTCTTTCCTCGACCGAGGCGGAGATCCTGCGGCTGTCGCGCGAGGAACCCGAACTCGGCCAGGCCGCCGTCGCGGACCGCCTGCGCCGCACCGGCCTGACGATCTCGCCCTCCGGCGTGCGCTACATCTGGCAGAAGCACGGTCTCGAGACCACCGCCAAGCGCCTGCAGGCGCTGGTGGATGCCACCCCGGAAGGCCTCGCCGCGCTCACCGACAACCAGCGCGAGCTCCTCGAACGCGGCACGCTCAGCGCGCAACTCGCGACGTCCGCGGGCGACGGTTGCGGCGACAGGGACGAACCGCTCGACCGCCGCCAGATCATCCTCAACGCCGCGGCCGAACTCTTTTCCGAGCAGGGCTACGACCGCAGCTCGATTCGTGACATCGCGCGCAAGGTCGGCCTGCTGCCCGGCTCCGTCTACCATCACTTCGCCTCCAAGGACGAGCTCTACCTCGCTGTCCATCGCGAAGGCTTCCAGCGCGTGATGAGCACGATCACGACCGAGATCGGAGCGCTTTCCGACCCCTGGGAGCGCCTGCGCCGCGCCTGCGAGGTGCACGTCGCCCAGATGATCGAAGGCCCGGCGGTCGAGCGCATCACGGGGCACAACCTCGCGCTAGTGGGCAATCAGGAATTGCTCGCCAAGATCCAGCCCGCGCGCGAAGCCTACGAGCAGCTGTTCCGCGACCTCGTCAACGCCCTGCCCGTGGCCGCCGGCACCGACCGCTCGCTGCTGCGCCTCTTCCTGCTCGGCGGCATGAACTGGGTGTACCTGTGGTACCGCGAAGGCCGCCGCACCCCGCAGCAGATCGCCGACGCGATGGTCGAGATGGTGCGCCGCGGCGTCGCGCCGTCCTGAACCGGCGCCCACCGGGGCAGGAACCCCGTTTCCTTGCCTTTCCGCCGCGATCCTCCATAACTGAAATGGATGATCGGAGACGGCCATGTTCAAGGACAGGGAAGACGCCGCGCGCCAGCTCGCGGCGAAGCTCAAGGGGCGCCCGCTGAAGGATCCGCTCGTGCTGGCGATTCCGCGCGGCGGCGTCGTCACCGGTGCCGTGCTCGCACGCGAGCTCGGCGCGGAGTTGGACATCGTGCTCGCCCGCAAGCTGCGCGCCCGCTACGACCCGGAGCTCGCGGTCGGCGCGATCGGCGAGGACGGCGAGGAATACCTGGCGGACTACGCCCGCTCGGTAATCGGCGTCGATGACGAATACCTCCAACGCGAACGCGCACACCAGATCGCCGAGATCGACCGCCGCAAGGAGCGTTTCCGCGCCGTGCGCCCCGCGGCCGAAATCGCCGGACGCTCGGTCATCGTCACCGACGACGGGGTGGCGACCGGCGCGACGATGCTCGCTGCGCTGCACGTGATCCGCGCGAAGCAGCCGCACGAGCTGATCGTCGCCGTCCCTGTCGCGCCGCCCGACACGCTGGACACCCTCGCCCGCCACTGCGACCAGGTCGAATGCGTGCTGCAACCGACCTGGCTGGGCGGCATCAGCGGCTTCTACGGCGACTTCACGCAGGTCGAGGACGACGAGGCGCTACGCCTGCTGCGCGAATACGACCACCCTGCGCCGCACCCGTAGGTCGCAGCCCACCCGAGCCTGGCACTCGCGCTACCGCCGCGCCCGTCGCCGCAGCCACGCCTTGCGCCCCTCCTCCAGCGCCACCAACGCGAGAGCGAGCGGCAGCATCCGCAGCCAGGTTCCGGCGTCGAGCGGCGCCGTGCCGAAGATCGCATTGCCGCCGGGCAGGTAGACGATCGCCACGATCAGGGCCAACTCGAAGCCCAGGCCCCACAGCAGCAGCGGATTGGCCGCCAGCCCCGGCGGCCAGGCCGGGAGCCGCGCGTCACGGCACAGGAACAGGTTCGCGACCTGCATCACGACGATCGTCGCCAGGCAGGCCGTGGTCGCCTCCAGGTACAGCGGATCCAGCCTGCCGAGCCCTTCGCCGCGCACCCAGCCCCCCGCCGCGAGCACGCCGAAGTACACGACAAGCGAAGCGGCCGACTCCAGCACGCCGAGGAAGAGGTAGGCCCGCGCGATCAGCGCCCCGTCCACCAGACGTGCGCTGCGCGGGCGCGGCGGGCGCGTCATCAGTCCCGGCGACGGCGGCTCGGCACCGAGCGCGAGGGCCGGCAGCATGTCGGTACCGAGGTCGACCGCCAGGATCTGGATCACCGTCAGCGGCAGGGGCACGCGTAGCAACACGAACACCAGGCACGGGACCAGCTCGGGGATGTTGGACGTGAGGATGTAGGTCAGGAACTTGCGCAGGTTCTCGAACACCGCACGCCCTTCCTCGATCGCGCTGACGATGGTCGCGAAGTGGTCGTCCAGCAGCACGATGTCGGCCGCCTCCTTCGCCACGTCGGTGCCGCTTCGCCCCATCGCGATGCCGATGTCCGCCGCCCGCAGTGCCGGCGCGTCGTTCACGCCGTCGCCCGTCACCGCGACCACCTCGCCACGCTGCTGCAAGGCCTGGACGACGCGCAGCTTGTGCTCGGCGGTGACGCGTGCACAGATCACCTGGGGACTTTCGAGTGCGAGCGCGAGCTGCGCCGCATTCATGCGTGCGACGTCCTCGCCGCGCAGCACCCGTGGCGCATCTCCGTTCAGTCCGATCTCGCGTCCGATCGCGACCGCCGTCGCCGGGTAATCCCCCGTCACCATGATCACGCGGATGCCCGCCTCGCGGCAGCGCGCCACCGCTTCGCGCACGTCCGGGCGCGGCGGATCCTCGATGCCGGCCAGCCCTTCGAGGATCAGGTCGCGTTCGGCCTCGTCTTCAGCCCTATCGTCGACCACCGTCTCGCCGGCATCGAGCTGCCGCCGCGCGAACGCGATCACCCGCAGGCCCCGCCGCGCCATCGCATCGAGCGCGCCGCGAATGGCGCCCTCGTCCACCGCCTCCGTGCCGCCGTCGGGCGCGCGCTGCAGCACACAACGCGGCACGACCACCTCCGGCGCCCCCTTGCACAGCAGCCATACGGCACCGCCATCCGCAGCCGCCACCGACATGCGGTTGCGCCCCGTCTCGAATGGCAGCTCGGCGACCCGCACACCCGACTCGCGCACGCCCCATGCCGCCGCACACTCGACCAGCGCGACTTCCATCGGATCGCCCGCATGGCCGCCTTCGGCATCCGGATCGGGCCGCAGGCCGTGACACCCCGCGGCGACCGCGAGCAAGCCCGCCAGCGCCGGCGTCACGCCCGCCCCATTTGCCTCCTCCACCCGCTCGGGGCGCGGCATCCATGCCCTGCCCCCCGCCATCAGGCTTACGACACGCATGCGGTTCTCGGTCAGCGTCCCGGTCTTGTCGGTGCAGATCACCGTCGTCGCGCCCAGCGCCTCGACCGCCGGCAGGTGTCGCACCAGCGCATTGCGCCGCGCCATGCGCTGCGTCGCCATCGCGAGCGACAGCGTCACGGTCGGCAGCAGCCCCTCGGGCACGTTCGCGACGATGATCGCGATCGCGAACAGCGCGCTGTCCCAGAAAGGCACGCCGATCGCACGCCCGACCAAGAAGAAGACCGCGCCCAGCGCCGTTGCCGCCAGCGCGACCAGCCGCGACAGGCGGGCGATCTCCAGCGCCAGCGGCGACGGCCGCTCCTCGATATGCTGGCTCAGGTGCGCGATACGGCCGAACTCGGTGTGCATGCCGGTCGCGAACACCACCGCCTGCGCATGCCCGGCGACCACCGAAGTCCCCGCGAGCAACAGGTTGCGTGCATCCTCCGCCCCCGCCGCCTCCACCGGCTCGGCCACCCGCCCCACCGGCCGCGATTCGCCCGTCACCGTCGCGGCATTGACGCGCAGGCCGCGGGCCTCGATCACGCGGCAGTCGGCCGGCACGTTGTCGCCCGCCTCCAGCGCAATCACGTCGCCCGGCACGAGATCCTGCGCCAGCACCGCACCCAGCCTTCCGTCCCGGCACGCCAGCGCGCGCTGCGGCAGCAGCGCCGCCAGCGCCTCGACCGCCCGCTCCGCCCGGTACTCCTGCCAGAACGAGAAGCAGCCATTCACGAAAATCACGCCGACGATCGCGGCAGCCAGCGCGCCCATGCCCTGCCCCGGATCGAAGCGGTCGGCAATCAATGCGAGCGCCGCAGCGATCCACAGGACGATCGCGAAAAAGTGGGTGAATTCGCGCGCGAAACGCAGTGCAAGCAGCTGTCGCGGACGGGCCTCGACGCGGTTGAGGCCGAAGGTCGCGAGCCGACGCCCGGCCTCGGCGGCCGACAGTCCCTCGCGGCCCGTTCCCAGCCCTGCCAGCACCTCGTCGACCTGCCCGCGCCAGATGTCCATCCCTGTCTCCGGTCCGCGCCCCGCTTCTGGCGCCCCCTTGGCCGGACCGCATCCCCTCGACGGCCCGCGACCTGTTCTCAGCATGGATCGCAATGGCCGTTGCGCAATGGCGGCGAGACCGGAGCGTGCGTGAAAATTGCTCACTTCAACAAAACAAGCGCCGCCCGATCCCGGGCAAGCCTGCGCAGACGCCGAATCTTCCGTTACTATCACTAACAGGTTATTGTCGACAGACAGTATCAGTGCGACGCCCCCGAGCGAAATGCGCAGGCTGCAGTACCCATCACGGACAGTGCGATTCGGCGATCGAATAATCTCTGCAATGCGCGATCTACAGCTTCCGCAAGCCGTCACGGCTGCAATCGAAGGCGCGAACGTCCCTCCGCTGCCTCAGGTGCTGCTGCGCCTGATTCAGCAACTGGACGACGAATCCTCGACGATCGACTCCCTCGCCGCGGTCGTGAGCCAGGATCCCGCGCTCAGCGCGCGCATCCTGACCGCCGCCAATTCGGCCGCGTTCTACCGCAACACCCCTGCGAGCGACATCAAGTCCTGCGTCTCGCTGCTCGGAACCCGCATGGTGCGCGCCATGGCCACCTGCCTCGCGGTCAAGCGGCTGTTCGACGCCGATCCCGGAACCGTTTCCGTCGATCTCACCGACTTCTGGCGCCACTCGCTGCTCGTGGCCGAGACGAGCCGCGCAATGGCGGCCGCGACCGGCTATCCGCACCCCGGCGAGGCGTATCTCGCCGGGCTCCTGCACGATGTGGGCCAGCTCGTGCTCATATCATCGCTGGGCGACCAGTACGCGTGGCTGCTGTCGCAGACGGGAGATGAAGACAAGCTGACCGAGCTCGAACGCACCAGCCTGTCCACCGACCACTGCGAGGTGGGCACTTGGCTTGCCGACCAATGGCGCCTCGACAGCGGACTCGCCGATGCGCTCCTGTTCCACCACGCGAGCGCAGAGGAAATCGCCACCGCCTCAAACCTGCCCCGCCTGGTGTGGTTCGCCGACGCGCTCGCGCGCGGCGTGCCGGGCTTGGCCCCCTTCGAGGAGCTCGCGGCGACGCTCTTCGGCACCGGCTCGGATTTCGACGCGGGACGCATCCTGGCCCGCGCCCTCGACCACGTGCAGGTCATCGCCACCGCCATGGGGGTCGCGGCACGGCCGGAGGCCGACGACGCCGCGCCGCAGCGCACGCTCCCCAACGTCACGATCCTCGCCCCCGCCCATGCGCCGCACGAAGCGGACCGCGCGCTGGCCGAGCACATCCGCGACATGGCGGTCATGCACCCGTTGCAGCAGGACCTGTTCGAGCTCGCGAGCGAGACCGAGCTGCTGAACGCCCTGCGCGAATCCGCGCGCATCCTGTTCGAACTGCCGCGCATGGGCTTCCTGCTCATCGACCGAGACTCGGGCGAGCTCACCGGTGGCGAGAGTGCCGGCCAGGCCGCCATCTTCCGCCAGACGCGCGTCCCGCGCGGCACCGACGCCGGACTCGCGACACGCGCGATCGCGGAGCGCGAAGTCCGCAGCAGCTTCGACGAGGCCCGCCCCCCGCGCGAATCCCTGCTCGACCGCCAGCTCGCACGCGCATTCGGCAGCGAAGGCATCCTTGCGCTGCCGATGGTCGGCAAGCGCCGCACCGTCGGCGTGATGCTCTTCGCCCTCGGCCACGCCGACCACGCGCGGCTCAAGCGCCGCACGCCCTGGCTGCTCAACTTCGGCCGCATCGGCGGCGTGAGCGTCGAGGCATGGCAGGACGCGACCGCCTGCCGCAAGCAGGCCGAGGACGAAGCGGCCGCAGCCTTCCGCCGCCAGGCACGGCGCATCGTGCACGAGGTGGGCAACCCGCTGGGGATCATCAAGAGCTACCTGCGCATCCTCGACCAGAAGCTGCCGGAAAATAGCGACGTACGGCACGAGATCGACGTATTGCGTGACGAGATCGACCGCGTCGCCGGCATCGTGCGGCGCATGAACGAGGTGCCGACGCCAGCCGGCGCCGCGACGTCCGTGGCCGTCACCGCGCTGGTGCGCGAACTGCTCGCCCTGTATGGCGCGCCGCTCTTCGGCGACAAGGGCATCGCCGTCACCAGCCGGCTCGGCGACGACGCCGAACCCGCGGCCTGCGACCCCGACAGTCTGAAACAAATTCTCGTTAACCTGTGGAAGAACGCCGCCGAGGCGACGCCCCGCGATGGGCGCTTCGAAATCTCGGTGTTCGACGGCGTCGTGCAGAATGGACGGCGACACGTCGAGATCCGCATGGAAGACAGCGGTGCCGGGATGCCCGACGAGGCGATCCGCAACCTGTCCTTCCCGGATCAGGCGCACAGCAATGCCGATCGCGGCCACGGCCTGTCCATCGTGGGCAGCATCGCCGCCAGGATCGGCTGCAGAATTACATGCCGCAGCAAGGCGGGCGTGGGCACGACGCTCTCGCTCCTGCTGCCGTGCGTCCAGGTTTCATGATGCTTGCGAGTCCGCACGATGCGTGACGCTCGCTCCGGAGAACTTCCATGGAGATTGGCAAGAGCCTGTTCTTGGCAGGCAAGGCCGGACCTGCCGCGCTGACCGTAGCGCGGGTGCTGATCGTAGATGACGAACCGCGCATCCGTGACGCCTACGGCGCCCTTCTCGCCGCGGAAGGGCGTGAGATCCTTACCTGCGCCAACGGCGCCGACGCGATGGCGTGCCTCGGCAACACCGAGATCGACGTCATGGTGCTGGACCTGCACCTGCCCGACATGCATGGCACCGAGATCATGGCGTGGATGGGCGAGGCCGGCATCGACACCGCCGTGGTGGTCTTCAGCGGCGACGACGCGATCGACTCCGCGATCCTGGCGCTGCGGCGCGGCGCCTGCGAGTTCATCCGCAAGCACGCCGACCCGGAAGATCTGATCCGGACGGTCGACAAGGCCATCAGCCGACGCCGCCTCGAACGCGAGAACGCACGCATGACCGCGCGCCTCGAAGAGTCCGAGCGCCTGCACCGCTTCCTCGTCGAATACTCGCCCGACATCATCTACACGCTCGACCCGGAAGGCTGCTTCGTCTTCCTCAACCGCCGCATCGAATCCCTGCTCGGCTACAACCGCGGCGAACTCATCGGCAAGCACTACTCGCTGATCGTACACCCCATGGACCTGGAGCAGGCGCGCAGCGCCTTCGCCGAACGCCGGGTCGGCCTGCGCGCAACGACCAACCAGGAAATCCGGCTGCGCTGCCGCAACCTCGACGTGCGCAGCTTCGAAAACCGCACCATCGTCGCGATGCTGAGTTCGCAGGGCATCTACCAGCAGGAAATCGACGAGGGCGATGCGAAGCGCTTCGTCGGCACCGCGGGCGTCCTGCGCGACATCACCGAGCGCAAGCACGCCGAGGAGACGATCAGCTACCAGACCTACCACGACCTCCTCACCGGCCTGCCCAACCGCGTGCTGTTCCGCGACCGCCTCAACCTCGCGATCAGCCAGGCGCGCCGCCGCGGCGAGGTGGTCGGGCTGATGTACATCGACCTCGACCGCTTCAAGCTCGTGAACGACACCCACGGCCAGCTCGAGGGCGACGAACTGTTGAAAAGCTTCGCCCGTCGCGTGCGCGAGTGCCTGCGCGCCGGCGACACGATGTCGCGCCAGAGCGGCGACGAATTCACGATCCTGCTGCCCGACATTGCCGACGCCGAGGCCGTTCGCACGATCGCGGAAAAGATCACCGCGGCGCTGAAGACGCCTTTCACCGTCGGCGGCCGCGACTTCCGCTGCACGGCGAGCATCGGCATCGCGGTATTCCCCGACGACGCCGAAACGCCGGACCACCTGCTGCGCGACGCCGACATCGCGATGTGCCAGGTCAAGGTGCAGGGCAAGAACGGTTTCCTGCGCTACACGGAGGAGATGAGCCGTAACCACAGCGAGCGCGTGGATCTCGACAACGAACTGCGCATCGCGATCGAAAGCGGCCAGCTGACGCTGCACTACCAGCCGCAGGTCGACATCCGCCGCGGCCGCGTCACCGGCGTCGAGGCCCTGGTGCGCTGGGAACATCCCGAACGCGGCCTGCTTGGGCCCAACACCTTCATCCCGCTCGCCGAGGAAGGCGGCCTGATCTTCGCGATCAGCGACTGGGTCCTCAACGAAGCCTGCCGCCAGCAGGCGATCTGGATCAAGCGCGGCATCGCCGACCTGAAGGTGGCCGTGAACATCTCGCCGCTCGAGTTCACCCGCGCCGACATCGTCGAGCGCATCCTGCAGCCGATCCGCACCCACCAGCTGCCGCCCGAGAGCATCGAAATCGAGATCACCGAAAACATGCTGATGGATGACGCGGAAACCGTCATCGCCAAGGTGCAGGAGCTGCGCACGCATGGTCTGCGCATCTCGATAGACGACTTCGGCACGCGCTTCTCGTCGCTGAATTACCTGCGCCGCTTCCCCGTCAATACCATCAAGATCGACCAATCCTTCGTCCGCGACCTTGAAACCACCGGCAGCCAGTCGCCGGTGATCAGCGCGATCGTCGGCATCGCCCGCGGTTTTGGCCTCAACGTATTGGCCGAGGGCGTCGAGACGGAAAACCAGATCGACGCACTGCGCCTGCACGGCTGCGATGTAATGCAGGGCTTCCGCTTCAGCCGGCCGGTGCCGCCGGAGGACGTCGTGCGCTACATTGCCGCCCAACAGGCGCTGGAAACCACCTGAACGGCAACGCCCAAGACCGTGCCGTCCGCGTCAGCGCGCGGACGCCGTGTCGACCTGCACGACGCCGGCCTCCACGCGCACCGCGAAGTTCGCGACCGGCTCGCACGCCGGCAGCGTGAGCGCCGCGCCCGTTACCAGGGAAAAGCGCGCGCCGTGGCGCGGGCAGATCACCTCGTCGCCCTCGACGACACCCCACGACAAGGCCTCTTCCTCGTGGCTGCAACGGTCCTCGATCGCGTAATAGCGTCCGCCGACGTTGAACACCGCCACCTCGCGGCCGTCCTCCAGCGCCACGACGCGCACCGTCCCGTCGCCGAATTCGTCGACCTTCGCGACATCGACCCAGTCCGCCATCACAGCAGCCCCAGCTCCAAGCGCGCGGCCTCGCTCATCTGCGCCGCGGACCAGGGCGGATCCCACACCAGCTCGACGCTCGCCTCGCTGACACCCGAGACCTCCTCGACCGCACACTGCACCGTGCCGGGAAAGGTCTCCGCGACCGGGCAGCCCGGTGCCGTGAGGGTCATGCGCACGGCGACCTTGCCGGACTCCTCATCAACGTCGAGTCCGTAGATCAGCCCCAGGTCGTAGATGTTGACCGGAATTTCCGGGTCGTAAACGGTGCGCAGCGCGGCGATCACATCCGCCCGCAGGCCGGCCTCCGCGGGCGCCGGCACCTCCGTCGCCTTCAGCTTCTCGGCGCGGTGCAGCCAATCGAAGATGCTCATGTCGCCTCTCTTCCCCTTCCTTTCCCGCTTATCCATCTGCCGCCCGTCCCGTGCCGCCGGACTCCGCTCCGCCTCGTTCGTCCTGCTCGGTGGTGACCGGCGCCGACTGGTCGCGCAGCGCCGCGAGCAGCGTGTGCCACGCGAGCGTCGCGCACTTCACGCGCGCGGGGAATTCGGCGACGCCGGCCAGCACTTCCAGTTTGCCCAGCAGCGGCGGCTCCGCGGCGCCCTGGCCGGTGACCAGCGCATGGAAACCGTCGAACAAGGCCTGCGCCTCGGCCTCGGTCCTGCCCTTCAAGGCCTCGCTCATCAGCGACGCCGACGCGGTCGAGATCGCGCAGCCGGTGCCCTCGAAGCGCACGTCCTCGATCACGCCGTCGCGCGTCTTCACGAACAGGGTGATGCGGTCGCCGCACAGCGGATTGAAGCCCTCGGCAGTGTGATTCGCATCCGCGAGCGCGCCGAAATTGCGCGGCCGCCGGCCGTGGTCGATGATGAGTTCCTGGTACAGGTCGCGCAGATCAGGCATCGCCGAACACCTCCCGCACCTTCTCCAGCGCAGCGAACAGCGCCGCGACGTCCTCGTGCGTGTTGTACAACGCGAACGACGCGCGCACGGTCGCCGCGACGCCGAAACGCTCCATCAGCGGCATCGCGCAGTGGTGCCCGGTGCGCACGGCCACCCCCTCATGGTCGAGGATGGAACCGACGTCGTGCGCATGCACGTCCGCGAGCACGAAGGACAGGATCGCGGCCTTCTCGCGCGCCGTGCCGATGAGGCGCAATCCGGGGAAAGCCCGTGCACGCTCGGTCGCATCGCGCAGCAGCGCGCTTTCGTGGGCCGCGATCGCATCGAAGCCGACCTCGCGCACGTAGCGCATCGCCTCCGCCAGCGCGATCGCGCCGGCGATGTTGGGGGTACCGGCCTCGAACTTGTACGGCAGGTCGTTGTAGGTCGTGCGCGCGAAACTCACCTGCCGGATCATGTCGCCGCCGCCCTGCCACGGCGGCATCGCCTCCAGCAGCGCGCGGCGCCCGTACAGCACGCCGGTGCCGGTGGGCCCGTACAGCTTGTGCCCCGAGAAGGCGTAGAAGTCGCAATCCAGCGCCTGCACGTCGATCGCCAGATGCGGCACCGCCTGCGCGCCGTCGAGCAGCACGGGCACGCCGCGTGAATGCGCCAGCGTGATCAGTTCGCGCACCGGATTGATCGTGCCCAGCGCGTTCGACACGTGCGTCAGCCCGACGATGCGCGTGCGCGGCGACAGCAGCGCCTCGAAGGCCGCCACATCCAGCTCGCCGTCGTCGTCGACCGGCACGACCCTCAGCACCGCCCCGCTGCGCTCGCACGCGAGCTGCCACGGCACGATGTTGGAGTGGTGCTCCATGCCGGTGATCAGGATCTCGTCCCCGGCGCGGAAACGGGCACCGAAGCTGTTGGCGACGAGATTGATCGCCTCGGTGGTGCCGCGCACGAACACGATCTCCTCGCGCTGCGCGGCGTTGAGGAAGTCCCGCGCGGTGTCGCGTGCGGCCTCGTAGGCATCGGTCGCCTCCTGGCTCAGGCGATGCACGCCGCGATGCACGTTCGCGTTGAGGTGCTCGTAGTAATGCGCCTCGGCGTCGATCACGCACCGCGGTTTCTGGCTCGTCGCGCCGTTGTCGAGATACACCAGCGGCCTGTCATTCACCGTGCGTGCGAGGATGGGAAAATCCGCACGCCGACGCGCAATTCCACCCGCAACGCCCCCCGCAAGCACATCGGCCGCCCTGCCCAGCGCCGCGAGTTCCTTCGGGTTGTCGCGCATCGTCGGTCTCCTCGCCTCGCCTCACACCGCCTCGGGCAGCGCACCCGGCAGCAGCGATTCGAGCCGCGCCCGCAACGGGCCGTGTTCGATGCCCGCGAGCGCATCGGCCGCAAAGGCCCGGATCAGCAGCGCCCGCGCATCGCGTTCCCCGATTCCGCGCGCGCGCAGGTAATGCAGCTGGTCCGCGTCGAGTTGGCCGACGGTCGCGCCATGGGCGCACTTCACGTCGTCCGCCCAGATCTCCAGCTGCGGCTTGGTGTCGACTTCGGCCTCTTCGGAGAGCAGCAGGTTGCGGTTCGACTGCAGCGCGTCGGTGCGCTGGGCATCCGGCCGCACGATCACGCGACCGTTGAACACCGCCCGCGCCGCCTCGTCGAGCACGCCCTTGTACAGCTCGCGGCTGGTGCCGCGCGGCGAGGCGTGGTCGATGCAGGTGTGGTGGTCCATATGCTGGCGCCCGTTCCCGACATACAGGCCCGCGAGTTTCGCGTCGCAGCCTTCGGCCCCGAGGCGGGTCGCGATCGCGGCGCGCGAAAGTTGCCCGCCAAAAGCAAGCGCATGCGACAGGAAGGCGCTGTCCTGCCCCTGCTCGGCGGCGACATCCGCGACGTGAAACGCCTTTCTGCCCTCCTGCTGCAGCTTCGTATGCGCAATGCGCGCGCCGCGACCGAGGACGATGCGCGTCACCGTATCGCTCAGATAGCCCGCGCCATCCGGCCCGACATGATGCTCGATCACCGTCGCACTCGCGCCCTCGCCGGCGCGGATCAGGTTGCGCGGGAAGCTCGCGCCGTCGCTTCGCGTCGTGACGAAGAGCAGATGCACGGGCGCTTCGAGCGCGACGCCCGCGGCGAGGTCGATCCACGCACCGTCGCTCCAGAACGCGGCGTTCAAGGCAGTGAAACCGTCCGCCGCGTCGCCGGCGGCGGCGAACGAGGGGGCGACGTCATCCGCCCACGCCTCGACCGCCTGCGCCAGACTGCCGATCCTCGCGCCCTCAGGTAGCGTTGCCCGCAGCGGCATCGGCTGCGACAGTCCCGGCACGAAATGGCCATCGACGAACACCATCCGCTGCGTACCCTCGATCGCGTGGCGTAGCACCACCGCGCGCACCTCATCCGACACTTCGATCGCCGCCTCCACGCGGAATACCCGCCGCGCGATCGCCGCAACGCTGGTGTATTTCCAGTCCTCGTCGCGTGTCGTCGGCAGGCCGAGTGCGGCGAAGCGGTCGAACGCCTCGTCGCGGCTACGCTTCAGCCACGGCAGCGCCGCCCCCGGAAGCTGCGCCGCAAGCGACGGATACACCGACAGGAATCCCGGCACGCAGGGTTCTTCCGGACCGATTCTCATCCCGGCCCCTCCGCCGACGCGGCGTGCCGCTTCTGCGCTTCCGCCTCCACCCAGCCATAACCGCGCCGCTCCAGTTCCTGCGCCAGGTCCGGCCCGCCCGAGAGCGCGATCCGTCCCAGCGCGAGCACATGCACGCGATCGGGCCGGATGTAATCGAGCAGGCGCTGGTAGTGCGTCACGAGGATCATCGCGCGCTCCGGGCTGCGCATCGCGTTCACGCCGTTCGCGACGACCTTCAGCGCATCGATGTCGAGGCCCGAATCGGTCTCGTCGAGGATCGCCAGCCGCGGCTCCAGCACGGCCATCTGCAGGATCTCGTTGCGCTTCTTCTCGCCGCCCGAGAAGCCCTCGTTCACCGCCCGGTACAGCAGCGCCTCGTCCATGTCCATGAGCTTGAGCTTCCCCTTCACCAGCGCGAGGAAGTCCACCGCGTCGAGTTCGGTCCCGCCGCGATGGCGGCGCATCGCGTTCAGCGCGGCCTTCAGCAGGTAGATGTTCGCAACCCCCGGAATTTCGACCGGATACTGGAACGCGAGGAAGATACCTTCGCGCGCCCGATCCTCAGGCGCCAGCGCCAGCAGATCACGCCCCATGTAGCGGATCTCGCCCTGCGTCACGACGTAACCTTCACGCCCCGCCAGCACATGCGCGAGCGTGCTCTTGCCCGAGCCGTTCGGCCCCATGATGGCGTGCACCTCGCCGGCGCGCACTTCCAGATCCAGGCCGCGCAGGATCGGCTTGTCGTCGACCGTAACGTGCAGATTGCGGATTTCCAGCATGGCGGTTTCCTTACCCGATGCTCCCCTCCAGGCTCACGCCGAGCAGCTTCTGCGCCTCGACCGCGAACTCCATCGGCAGCTGCCGGAACACCTCCTTGCAGAAGCCGGACACGATCAGCGACACCGCATCCTCGGCGGAAATGCCGCGGCTCTGGCAATAGAACAGCTGGTCCTCGCCGATGCGCGAGGTGGACGCCTCGTGCTCGACGCGCGCCGTCGGGTTCTTCACCTCGATGTAGGGGAAGGTATGCGCCGCGCAGCGATCGCCCAGCAGCAGCGAGTCGCACTGCGTGTAATTGCGGGCGCCGACCGCGCTCTTCGCGACCTTGACCAGCCCGCGGTAGGCGTTGCTGCCGTGCCCCGCCGAGATGCCCTTGGAGAGGATCGTGCTCTTCGTGTTGCGCCCCAGATGGATCATCTTCGTGCCGGTGTCGGCCTGCTGCCAGTGGTTCGTCAGCGCCACCGAATGGAACTCGCCCACCGAGTTGTCGCCGCGCAGGATCACGCTCGGATACTTCCACGTGATCGCCGAACCGGTCTCCACCTGGGTCCACGAAATCTTCGAGTTCGCCTCGCGGCAGTCGCCGCGCTTGGTCACGAAGTTGTAGATCCCGCCCTTGCCGTCCTTGTCGCCCGGATACCAGTTCTGCACCGTCGAATACTTGATCTGCGCGCCTTCGCGCGCGATCAGCTCGACGACCGCCGCGTGCAACTGGTTCTCGTCGCGCATCGGCGCCGTGCAGCCCTCGAGGTAGCTCACGTAGGCGCCGCGGTCGGCGATGATCAGCGTGCGTTCGAACTGCCCGGTATTGCGCGCGTTGATGCGGAAGTAGGTCGACAGCTCCATCGGGCAGCGCACCCCCGGCGGGATGTAGCAGAACGATCCGTCCGAGAACACCGCCGAATTCAGCGTCGCGAAGAAATTGTCGGTGTAGGGCACGACCGAGCCGAGATATTCCTGCACCAGTTCCGGATGGTTGTGCACGGCCTCGGAAAAGGAGCAGAAGATGATGCCCAGTTCGCCCAGCTTCTCCTTGAAGGTCGTCGCCACCGACACGCTGTCGAACACCGCATCCACCGCGACCCCGGCGAGGAGTTCCCGCTCCTGCAGCGGCACGCCGAGCTTCTCGTAGGTGCGCAGCAGTTCGGGATCGACCTCGGCGAGGCTCTTCGGCCCGTCCGCCTTGCCGCGCGGCGCCGAGTAATAGACGATGTCCTGATAGTCGATCGGCGGATGACGCACCGTCGCCCAGTGCGGCTCGGTCATCGTGAGCCAGTGGCGGAACGCCTTCAGCCGCCACTCGAGCATGAAGGCCGGCTCCTGCTTCTTCGCCGAGATCAGGCGAACCACGTCCTCGGACAGGCCGCGCGGCACGTCATCGACGTCCAGCGCGGTATAGAAGCCGTGACGGTATTCCTGGCTGATCAGCTCGTCGAGTTGCACGGGGCGCTTGCCCATCCTGCGGCCCTCCACGTCCGGAGCGCATGTGCGTTCCCGGCTTTTAGGACCCGGTCACCGCGGTTTCGTTCCTCGCCGCGGCGACGCAGCCGGCATGACACGCGCACCGACGAGAACAAATGTCTCGCAAAGCGCCGCCGCATCCAGTCTAATCACGTGAGAAGCACCGGGAATCCGGAACGAATATCTGGATGCAGGAGAACATCAGCGATGCCCGTCATCCCTCCGCTCGAACCGCAGCAGCTGTGCACCCGCTGCGACCCCGAACTCCTCGACTTCAAGACCACCGAAGCCCTGCCCGAACCTGACGAGATCTTCGGCCAGCAACGCGCCGTCGACGCCGTGCGTCTGGCACTGGAGATCGACGCCCCCGGCTACAACCTCTTCGTCCTCGGCGAACCGGGCGGCGGTCGCCACGCCGCCGTGCGCCGTCTGCTGGAAGCGCACGCGGCCACCCGGCCTTCGCCCGGCGACTGGATCTACATCAACAACTTCGCCGAACCGAACTATCCGCACGCACTGCAGCTGCCGCCCGGACGCGGCGCCCAGTTCCGCGACGACATGCAGCAATTCGTCTCCGAGCTCGGTCAGGCCATCGCCGCCGGCTTCGACAGCGACGAATACCGCGCGCGCATCGAATCGATCCAGGACGAGTTCAAGCAGCGCGAGGAAAGCGCCCTGCGCGCGCTGGGCGACGAGGCGAGCGACAAGGGCGTTGCCTTCCTGCGCACCCCCCAGGGTTTCGCCTTCGTGCCGATGAAGGGCGACGAGAGCCTCGACCCGGAAGCCTTCAACGCCCTGCCCGAGGACGAGCGCGAGCGCATCGGCAAGCTCATCGAGGGCCTGCGCGAAAAGCTGCACAAGCTGCTGCAGCAGTTCCCGCGCCAGCGCCGCGAGATGCAGGCGCGGATACGCGAAGCCAGCCGCGAGACGCTGGAACTCGCGGTCGGCCACCTCATCGAGGAGCTGAAGGAACGCCACGCCGACCTGCCCGCGATCCAGACCTTCCTCGACAAGGTCCTGCGCGACGTCGTCGAGGTCGGCCAGGAACTGCGCGAACAGGCGGCGAAGAGCGATTCGCCCGGCCCGTCCGAGGGCGGCATCTCGGCGCAGCGCTACCAGGTCAACCTGGTCGTCGACCAGGATGGACGGAAGACTGCGCCCATCGTGTTCGAGGACCACCCGACCTTCCCCAACCTCGTCGGCCGCGTCGACCAGATCGCCCACATGGGCACTCTCGTCACCAATTTCACGCTGATTCGCGCCGGCGCCCTGCATCGCGCCAACGGCGGCTACCTGATCCTCGACGCAGAGAAGGTGCTGACCCAGGCCTATGCGTGGGAAGGCCTCAAACGCTCGCTGAAGTCCGGGCAGGTGCGTATCGAGTCGCTCGCCCAGGTGTTCGGCTGGGTCGGCTCGCTGCCGCTGGAGCCGGATCCCGTCCCGCTCTCGGTCAAGGTCGTCCTCATCGGCCTGCGCCGCCACTACTACCTGCTGAAGGCCCTCGACCCCGAGTTCGACGAACTGTTCAAGATCGGCGCCGACTTCGAGGACGTCGTCGAGCGCAATCCCGACAATACGCGCCACTACCTGCGCAAGGCCGCGGCACTCGCCCGCCAGCAAGGCCTGCTGCCGCTCGACCGCGACGCCGCCGGCCGCCTCGTCGAGCACGCCTCGCGCCTCGCCGACGACGCCGGCAAGCTGTCGACGCGCACGCGCGAACTCGCCGACCTGCTGCGCGAAGCCGACCACGTTGCGCGCGCCGCGGCCCACCCCGCCATGCAGCGCCGCGACATCGAGGCCGCACTGGCCGCCCGCATCGAGCGCGCCGACCGCCTGCGCGACGCCGTGCACGATGCCGTCCTGCGCGACACCCTGCTGATCTCGACCACCGGCGCCGAAGTGGGCCAGATCAACGGCCTCGCGGTCATCGACCTCGGCGACTTCATGTTCGGCCGCCCCACGCGCATCACCGCGACCGCCCGCCTCGGCGACGGCGACGTCGTCGACATCGAACGCAAGGCCGAACTCGGCCGGTCCATCCACACCAAGGGGGTGATGATCCTGTCGGCCTGTCTCGCGTCGCGCTACGCGCAGAACCGGCCCCTGTCGCTGTCGGCCAGCCTGGTGTTCGAACAGTCCTACGGCCCCGTCGAAGGCGACAGCGCCTCGCTCGCCGAACTGTGCGCGCTGCTGTCCGCATTGTCGGGCGTGCCGATCCGCCAGTCGCTCGCGATCACCGGCTCGATCAACCAGCACGGCAAGGTGCAGGCAATCGGCGGCGTGAACGAAAAGATCGAAGGCTTCTTCGACATCTGCAAGGCGCGCGGCCTCACCGGCGAGCAGGGCGTTCTGATCCCGCACTCCAACGTCAAGCACCTGATGCTGCGCGACGACGTCGTGCAGGCGGCCGCGGCAGGACGCTTCCACATCCATCCCGTGACCACCGTCGACGAGGCGATCACGCTCATCACCGGCGTCGCGGCGGGCGAAGCCGATGCAAAGGGCACCTATCCCGACGGCAGCGTGAACCAGCGCATCGAGGCCCGCATCAACGAACTCATCGCCCTGCGCAAGGAATTCGCCATCGGCAAGCGCAGCGCGAAGGGCGATGGCAAGAGCACGCGGACGCAGGAGCCGGACGGGGGTCTAAAGTAAAGACGTGGAACACCGGAGGTGCACGATGCACAGCCCCGCGGCACCGATCACCCTGCAGCCCGGCGACGCGCTGGTCATCGTCGACGTGCAGAACGACTTCCTCCCGGGGGGCAGCCTCGCCGTGCCGCAGGGCGATGAAGTCGTCGCGCCGCTGAACGCACTGATCGCCCGCTGCGCGAGGCTCCGCCTGCCCATCGTCGCCACGCGCGACTGGCACCCGCCGGAGCACTGCTCCTTCCGTGAGCGCGGAGGTCCGTGGCCGCCACACTGCGTCGCCGCCACGCCCGGCGCGGCCTTCGCGCCTGCGCTTGCCCTGCCGGAATCCGCCACCATCGTCTCCAAGGCGGTCACCGCCGAAGTAGACGCCTACTCCGGCTTCGGCGGCACCGATCTGCACGACCGGCTGCAGGCCGCAGGCGTGCGCCGCCTGCTGGTCGGCGGCCTCGCGACCGACTACTGCGTCCTGAACACCGTGCGCGACGGCCTCACGCACGGCTACGACGTGGTCCTGCTCACCGACGCGATCCGCGCCGTGGACGTCACGCCCGGCGACGGCCGGCGCGCCATCGACGACATGACACGCCTCGGCGCATGCGCGATCGCGTCGGCCGACATCGGGAATCCCGCATGACCCCGTCCGCCCCCGCCCTGCTCACCGACCTCTACCAGCTCACGATGCTGCAGGCCTATTTCGACGGCGGCATGACGAAGACCGCGTCGTTCGAATTCTTCGTGCGGCGGCTGCCCGAGAACCGCAACTTCCTGGTCGCTGCCGGCCTGGAGCAGATCCTCGACTACCTCGAGACCCTGCGCTTCAGCGACGAGGAAATCGCATGGCTCGCCGGTTGCGGGCGTTTCCACCGCCGCTTCATCGACTGGCTCGCGACGCTGCACTTCACCGGCGACGTCGACGCCATGCCCGAGGGCACGGTGGTCTTCGCCGACGAACCCATCCTGCGTGTCACCGCCCCGCTGCCGCAGGCGCAGCTCGTCGAGACGCGCATCATCAACCTGCTGCAGTTCCAGACCATGGTCGCCTCCAAGGCTGCGCGCTGCACCCTCGCTGCGCAGGGCCGCCTGCTCGTCGACTTCGGCCTGCGCCGCGCACACGGCGCCGAGGCGGGCCTGCTCTCGGCACGCGCGAGCCACCTCGCCGGCTTCGACGGCACCGCGACGGTCGCGGCCGGCATGCAATGGGGCATCCCGCTCTACGGCACGATGGCCCATTCCTTCATCCAGGCCCACGACGACGAAGCCGCCGCCTTCGAACACTTCGCCCGCTCGCAGCCCGCAGCGAACACGATGCTGATCGACACCTACGACACCGAGTCCGCCGCACGCAAGCTCGCCGGCCTCGCCGCCCGCCTCGCGCCCGACGGCATCGCGATCCAGGCCGTGCGCATCGACAGCGGCGACCTCGCCGAACACGCGCGCCGCGTGCGCGCGATCCTCGACGGCGAGGGCCTGCCCAAGGTGCGCATCTTCGTCAGCGGCAATCTCGACGAATACGCCGTGCGCGATCTGGTCGCCTGCGGTGCGCCGATCGACGGCTTCGGCGTCGGCACGCGCATGAACACCTCGGCGGACCAACCCTGGCTCGACTGCGCCTACAAGCTGCAGGAATACGACGGCCAGCCGCGCCGCAAACGCTCGGAAGGCAAGGCGACGTGGCCCGGCCGCAAGCAGGTATACCGCCACCGCGACGCCGACGGCCGCCTCGCCGGCGACCTGCTCACGACCATGGACGATCCCGCGGACGGAGAACCCCTGCTCGTCCCCGTGATGCGCGCCGGCAAACGCCTCGCCCCATCACCACCGCTCGCCGCGGTGCGCGCGCAGGCCGCCGCGAACCTCGCGGCGCTTCCGCCCCGCCTGCGACAGATCGCCCCCGCCGAAGCACCACCGGTCACCGTCTCCACCGCGCTGCGCAAGCTCGCGGAAACCGTCGACCGGCGCCTGCAATCCGCCTCGCCCGCAGCCCGCTGAGGCCCGCACCCGACAGGAGAACCCGACATGAACCTGACACTGACATCGAGCGTCTTCGAACATGGGAACACGATGCCGGCCGCGTACACCTGCGACGGCCGCAACGTATCGCCTCCGCTCGCCTGGAGCGGCCTTCCGCCGGGCACGCGGAGCCTCGTGCTGATCGTCGACGACCCCGACGCCCCCGATCCGGCCGCGCCCAAAATGACCTGGGTACACTGGGTGCTGTACAACATCCCCCCGACCGCAGCCGGCCTGCCCGAAGGCGTCGCCGCGGCAGCCCTGCCGCCCGGCACGCTCGAAGGCCTCAACGACTGGAAGCGCACCGGCTACGGCGGCCCCTGCCCGCCCATCGGCCGTCACCGCTACTTCCACAAGCTCTACGCACTGGATACCGTCCTGCCCGACCTCGCGCACCCGACCAAAGCCCGTCTCGAAACGGAAATGCGCGGACACGTCCTCGCTCAGGCCGAACTCATCGGCACCTTCGAGCGTCACTGACGCGCAGGGACGATCAGTCCGGCAACTTCAGACTCAGATCACCGACCGGCACATCCCCCTCCAGCACGAGGACAAGCACTTCGCAGTGATCCTGCGCACCGAGTTCGACCTGCACGGTTGCGAGTGGACGAGCGGACTCATCCTGGGATGCCAGACGCCCGCCTTGGCGCGTGGTCGAACGGCCGGAGGGGCCTTCCTTGCTCGTGCTCATTTCGTAGCGGAACACGCGGCCCGCATCTGCGGCAACGTGAGGCACGACAGTCCACCGGTTGCCGTCCCTTGTCACATCTGCCCAGAGACGCACCGCAGAAGAGGCGGCCATGGCGTCAATACCCGCCGCCAACAGCAAGATCAGAGGAGCACATCGCCACCACGACACATCCATGGAATAAGCACCGACAGACTTCATTGGTCAGGTGCCCCCGGGGCCGAATCCCCCGGGGACACCCGTCGCGTCAGCAAAGATCAGTTCTGCACAACCTTCGCGAAGTTGCCGCCACCGCCCGACTGATTGACGGTCGCGACATGATTGAAGCCGCTCTGCTGGACGATTGCCTGATTGTGGTTCGCAGATCCGCCGAAACCCGACTGGTTGATGGTTGCCACCAGCAGGGCACCGGCCTGAGAAATTACCGCGTCATTGAAACTGCCGGACTGATTGACGGCCGCCAGGTTATCCGCGCCGACCTGCGTGATCTGAGCGGTCGAGCTGAAGGCACCGACCTGATTCACCGCAGCACCATTCCGATCCCCCGTCTGGGCGATCGAGGCGCTCGAGAAATCGCTCACCGAAGTCTGCGACACCAAGGCGTTGTTGCTTACCCCCGACTGCGAGATCGACGCGGAGGCGAACCACGAATCGTCCTGGAGCGTCGACGCGTGCTGATCGGCCCCCAGTTGGTTGATGGTCGCGTTATCGCCCTTGGTCACGTTCTGGACGATCGTCGCCGAGCTGTCCGGCCCCGTCTGGTTGATCAGCGCCGTATTGGTGTCGGTGCCCCCACCAAAGGCCACGCCACTTTGCGTGATGGAAGCGACGGAGCGCTGGGAAAGATCGATCTGATTGATGGTGCCCACAGCATTCGTGGCTCCATTCACCTGATTGATGACCGCTACGACACCGTCCGTCGTCGCGCCACTACCATTGGTACCCAACTGGTTGATCGTGGCGCTATCGTTGTCGCCCTGCTGAACGACGGTGGCACTGGCCACATTCGCAAAACCGGCGGGTGAATTGTCCTGGGTGATCGCTGCGTTGTTCGCCGTCCCCAGCTGGCTGATCGAGGCCTGGGCGGCAATCAGGTCATGCTGGTTGATGGTGGCATTGTTGAGCGTCCCGGTGCTCGACACGACCGCCGACGGACCATTCACGAAGATCTGATTCACCGTGGCGGTATTGGACGTACCGTCCTGCGTTACCGTCGCGGTTGTGGGAAGGCCGAAGTTCGCATTGCTCTGCGTCACGTTGGCCACGTTGTCGGCGCCGTTCTGGCTCACCGTCGACTCCGCCGCCCAGGCGGACGACGCCAGGCCATAGGCAGCAAGAATGGCGAATGCGATCGTGCTGAGTTTCCTCTTCATGGTTTGATCTCCAGATCTTTGTTGGCTGACTGCTCATGTATTGGGGAGAGTCCGTACGCATGGACTTTCCCGACCTCTTGCTCGAAACCGGGGTCGAGCACCCCTTGTTCAGTTCTGTTGCGTGACCCGCGCCACATTGTTGTTGCCCGTCTGCGTAACGATTGCCCGCAGCCCCTCGCCCAGTTGAATGATCTGTACGAGATTGTTGACGCCCCGCTGGGTCACCATCGCCTCGTCGCCCGAACCCGCCTGGAAGACACCCGCCTGGTTGCCGCGCCCCTCCTGGGAGAGAAACACCCGGTTGAATTCCCCCGACTGGACGATTTCAGCCAGGTTGCGTTCCCCCACCTGCTGCGCGGCGATCACATGCTGCCCGCCCGTCTGTACCGCAGAGAGGTCATTCGCCTTACCCGCCTGAACGATGTCGGCGACACTCCGTCCGGGCGAAACGCTGGCACCGAGCTGGACCGCTTGCAGACTCGTGGCGCCCGCCAGTTCGTCATCGGGTGCCAGATCGCCAAACATTCCGGCAGCGACCGGACACGAAGAGCCCAGCGACGCCACCAGCGTGCCGACGACCATTGCGTGACGAACGGATGGAAAAATCACCGGGAGCCCCTGCACAATTGCGACGAACGCAGCTTGCGCCGCCGTCGGCGGCCCGCACAATCAGGCAAGCAGCGGTGACAACAGGCGGTCGGGCACTACGACGAACTTCCGAATGACGGAAATTCAACTCAGAAGAAAGGATGAGGCGAGCCACCGCCCGGTAATGCCCCCTGCTCCAGCAAGAACGGGTAGACGCCATGCACAGAGGCCTTCACCCCCGCCCCGCCTCCCCCTTTCGCAGTAAGACGATCGGGCGAATCTCCACCATCACCGTTCTCTAATACCATCGGAATCGCCATGAAGAAGCAAAAACAGTGAGTTAGGAAAACCGTGAACCATGTCACGCACATAAGAAAGAAAAAAACACTGACCCGGGCCGTCCCACTAATGTGTATCGAACCAGATCACGGATGAGCTGGATCCCCCCCGGGACCGACCTTTCAGGCAACGCCTTACTGCAGGACGCAGGCAAAGGCGCGACAGGCATTCCTTGCCCATGACAGCCGAACGGACCGCAAGGGAAGACCATGAGGAATTGAGGCCGTCCTCCCTGGAACAAACCGGTTTGCACCGCCGGCGGAGAAGGACCCCGGACAGGGCGGGCGGCCACAGAGGTAAACAGGAGAATCATGTCGAAACATGCGCCCGAAACCGCCTTCACGGCGACCAAAGGCGTGGTTATCGTCGGCCGTCCCAGCCTGCAGAACAAACTGCTGGCCGCGCTCCTGGAGCGCCATCTGGGAAGCCGGTGCGTCGTTGCCACACTTGATGAGGCCGGGTGGCCTCAGCATACGGCCGAGTCCGTCGCCCTGCTCGATATCGGCCTGTCGGCGAACGACCAGATCGACACCCACATGACGGTACTCGGCGACGATGCCCTGGTCAGTGCCGTGGCGCTCTTCAATGCCAACCACGACATACCGAGCGCACGGCTGCTTCGCTGGCCCAAGTTCAAGGGCCTGTTTCACCGTGACACGTCAGAGGAACAACTCCTCAAGGGCGTACAGGCACTCAGCAACGACGAATGGTGGGTACCGCGCAAGATGCTCACCGATTACGTCGAAGACACGCGAACCGTGCGGCACCTGCAGCCAATTGGTGCCACCTCCCTCACCCCGAAGGAAATGCAAAGTCTGCGCCTGATGAGCGAAGGGGCCAGCAATGCGGACATCGCGCGCACCCTGAAGGTCAGTCCCCATACGGTGAAGACCCACGTCTACAACCTCTTCAGGAAGATCAAGGTCACCAACCGGGTGCAGGCAGCGTCCTGGGCCATGAAGAACCTCGAGCCGATGACATGGGACGGCAAATGATCAGAATTCTCCCGGTCGTAGCGCTGCTGATCGCCTTTTGTCCGCCGCTTCCGGTGGCCGCAGCGAACGAGGACGGCCCTATCGACAGCGGCGCCCTGACTGAATTGGCAAACGGCACCCTGGAGCAGGCCACGGGTTTCATCGTCGATCGGACGATCACCCATTTCGGCGGCGAATTCGTACGGCAGTTCGCGCAGTTCTGGCGCACCCAGGCAGATACCGGATCGGTCGACCTCACCATCGTCGAGAAACCGTCCGCCCGCTGGGGCAGCACGGTCATCGTCGAGCACAACAACCGGCCGGTCGCACGGGTATTCCTGCAGGCTGGCAGCAGCAACTCCATCCGGCCACTGGCCCAGAACACGGCGCAGTACATGGCGGGGCGCATTGCCAACATTGCTCTGCTGAACCGCCTGGCAGTCGATCCGGATCTCGGAAAAGAGGAACTGCCGTAAGCGCCCCGCGAGCGATCCGGCACCTGTCATTCCCCACGGAGAAAGAGCATGAAGCATTGCCTGAATAAAGGCACGGCGAAGATATTGACCGCCTTGACCCTATGCAGCTGTCCGCCAGCGGCTCTAGCAACGAACCTCGTCTATGCGCCGGTAAATCCGTCGTTCGGCGGCAGTCCGATCAACGGCTCAGTACTGCTGAACAACGCCAACGCCCAGAATCGCCATACGGATCCATCCACGAACAAGGGCGCCTCGGGCTACAAGCCGCCCACTGCGCTGGAAACGTTCAATCAGCGGCTGCAATCGATGATCCTCGATCGCATCGCCACGAGCGTCACCGGAAGCATCTTCGACACTAATGGCGACCTGAAGGCCGGCACCGTGGAGACAGACGCATTCAGCGTTTCCATCGTAGACCTCGGCGGCGGTGTGCTGAAGATCACCACCGTCGACAAGGCATCCGGAGCGTCGTCGACCTTCGAAATCGGCACGGCGCCATGAGGAGACGGGCCATGAACCAAAGAAGAAACCACCCCTTTCGGACTCGGCTACGGCCTCTTCTGGGAACCATCGCCGGCGTGCTCCTGCTCTCGGGCTGTTCCATCCTCGACACGCAGCGTCAAGCGGTACTCGACGCCAGGGGGCAGCCGGCCGAACTCACGCCGGGCACCGGGATGAGCCGCGATCTGGCCAGCCTTCCACCTCCCAAAGGAAAGATCGCTGCGGCAGTCTATGGGTTCCGGGACCAGACAGGTCAATACAAACCCACCCCCGACAGCTCCTTTTCCACGGCAGTCACACAGGGTGCAGCGTCCTTGCTGATCAAGGCGATGATGGACTCGAACTGGTTCATTCCGGTCGAGCGCGAGGGCCTGCAGAATATCCTCACCGAACGCAGAATCGTCCGGGCCCTCGACACGGCGCAGGCCAACGGCGCCAATCTGGCAGGATTATTGCCCGCCAGCATTCTCCTCGAAGGCGGCATCATTACCTACGAGACCAACGTGCGGACCGGTGGCGCCGGTGCCCGCTACATGGGCGTCGGAGCGTCGGAGGAATACCGTACCGATCAGGTGACACTCAACTTGCGCGCCGTCGATATCCGTACCAGCCAGATTCTGGTCAGTACATCCACGACCAAGACGATCTATTCCTACAAATTGAGCGCCGATGTCTTTCGCTTCGTTTCCTTCAAGCGACTGCTCGAAGGGGAAATCGGGTACACGCGCAACGAACCGGCCCAGCTATGTGTCCAAGAAGCCATCGAGGCAGCCTTGGTCAACCTGATCGTTCAGGGCGTCAAGGACAACCACTGGTCGCTCAAGAATCCGGAGGACATGAATTCACCACTACTCCGGCACTATCTGGCGACGCAGAACCAGTGGCTCGACAAGGCGGAGGAAGGCCGCCTGTCACGGCCCAGGGAGGAACCGGCGATTCCGCTTCCGTACGGCAGTTAGGACGCGGGGCGGGCTGCGTGCGGGCACCCAGGCGATCGAAGGAGGTGATTTCCATGAAACGACTACGGATTATCGCGACGCTGCTCACCCTGGCCGCATCACTCCCGGCACTACCCGCGGCTGCACAGGACACCGCCCTGCAACAGGGCGAATACGAGGGCGTGCGCTACCTCTCCGGCGGCGTGAGTCTCGACGAGCGCGAGCAACTGTTCTTCACGGCCGCCGAATACAACCTCAAGCTCCTCTTCGCGGAGAAAGGCGGCTCGTATCTCGCGGACACCGAAGTCGTCGTGACGGCCCGCGACGGGCGCAAGGTGCTCGAAGTCATCGCACAGGGCCCGTTCGTGTTCGCCCGCCTGCCGGCCGGCGATTACCGCGTCGCGGCAACCAGCGCCGGAAAGCAGCAGGTGCGCGACGCGCGGCTTACCGCCAAGGGCCAGCGGCAAATGGCGTTCTACTGGTAACGACGACCTGGCGCCACCGGCCGCCCCCTGACGCTCAGGAAGAGCGGCAGACCTCCTCGAGGACGCGGCGCACCCGCATCATCGCCTCCTGCAGCACCACCTCGATGCTGCTGAACTGGATCCCGGTCTCGCTCGCACCGCGACCGGCAGCGAAGTTCGCAACCACGTTGATCGCCGCGTAAGGCAGGTTCAGCTCGCGCGCCAGCGCCGCCTCGGGCATGCCCGTCATGCCGACGAGGTCGGCACCGTCGCGCTCCAGGCGATTGATCTCGGCCGCCGTCTCGAGACGCGGCCCCTGTGTCGCTGCATACACGCCGCCGTCGTACATCGCCTCGCCCACCGCAGCCGCGGACGCGAGGATGCGCTGGCGCAGCGGCTCGTCGTAGGGATGGGTGAAATCGATGTGATGCACCGCCGACTCGCCGCCCTCGAAAAAGGTGCT
The DNA here is from genome assembly GCF_014822185.1 of Azoarcus sp. Aa7. Classification (GTDB taxonomy): domain Bacteria; phylum Pseudomonadota; class Gammaproteobacteria; order Burkholderiales; family Rhodocyclaceae; genus Aromatoleum. Next base: position 133,265 of record NZ_QVLR01000107.1, on the reverse strand, counting down.
CTTGCGGCCCCACGTGTAGTCGATGATCTGGTTCGGCACCACCATCGCTCCCGGCCCGAATTCCGCGGGAATGCCGCCCACCGAGGCGACCGACACGATCGCCGACACCTTCGCATGCTTCAGCGCCCAGATGTTGGCGCGGTAATTCACCTGGTGCGGCGGAATCGTGTGGCCGTAGCCGTGGCGCGCCAGGAACACCACCGGCTTCTCCGCCAGCTTGCCGAAGGTGAGCGCGCCCGACGGTTCGCCGTAGGGCGTGCGCGCAACCTCGCGCCGGGTGATTTCGAGCGTCGAAAGCTGGGTGAGTCCGGTCCCGCCGATGATCGCGAGCATGAAGCCTGTCTCCTTGAAAAACGGCGCCGATTCTAGCACGCAGCCGCAGCGCGCCCTCGACGGCATGGCGACGCTCGCCCGCCGCTACCCTCACGGCATTGGCCCGGCCGTCACCGCGACCTCCGATCGCTCGACGATCCATGCTGCGATGCCACACCGCGTGCTAAAATTAAAAACTTTTCAAAGACTTCCGGTCCCAAATGTCCCGCGCCATCCGCAACATCGCCATCATCGCCCACGTCGACCACGGCAAAACCACGCTCGTCGACCAACTCCTGCGCCAATCCGGCACATTCCGCGAGAACCAGCAGGTTTCGGAACGCGTGATGGACTCCAACGACCTGGAGAAGGAGCGCGGCATCACGATTCTCGCCAAGAACTGTGCGGTCCAGTACGGCGACACTCACATCAACATCATCGACACCCCGGGACACGCCGACTTCGGCGGTGAAGTCGAGCGCGTGCTGTCGATGGTCGACGGCGTGCTGCTGCTGGTCGACGCGGTCGAAGGCCCGATGCCGCAGACCCGCTTCGTCACCCGCAAGGCACTCGCGCTGGGCCTCAAGCCCATCGTCGTGATCAACAAGATCGACCGCCCGGGCAGCCGCCCGGACTGGGTCATCAACCACACCTTCGACCTCTTCGACAAGCTCGGCGCGACCGAAGAGCAGCTCGATTTCCCGGTCGTCTACGCCTCCGCGCTGAACGGCTTCGCGATGCTCGACCCCGCCACGCCGGGCACCGACATGAAGCCCCTGTACGAAGCGATCCTCGAACACGTGCCGCAACCGGAAGTCGATGCAGAAGGGCCGCTGCAACTGCAGGTCTGCTCGCTCGACTACTCGACCTACATCGGCCAGCTCGGCATCGGCCGCATCAAACGCGGCAGCATCCGTCCGAACCAGGAAGTCGTCGTCATGTACGGCGACGAAAACCGCGGCAAGGCCAAGATCGGCCAGATCCTGACCTTCAAGGGTCTCGAACGCACCCAGGCCGAGTACGCCGAAGCGGGCGACATCGTGCTCGTGTCCGGCATCGACCAAGTGAATATCGGTGTCACGATCTGCCATCCCGACTGCCTCGAAGGCATGAAGCCGATCGCCGTCGACGAACCGACGCTGACGATGAACTTCATGGTCAACTCCTCGCCGCTGGCCGGCCGCGAAGGCAAGTTCGTCACCAGCCGCCAGATCCGCGAGCGCCTGGAAAAGGAACTGCTCAAGAACGTCGCGCTGCGCGTCGAATACACCAACGACTCCGACGTGTTCCTGGTCTCCGGCCGCGGCGAACTGCACCTCACCATCCTGCTGGAAAACATGCGCCGCGAAGGCTTCGAGCTCGCAGTCGGTCGTCCGCGCGTGGTGTTCCGCGACATCGACGGCGTGAAGTGCGAACCGTACGAAATGCTCACCGTCGACGTCGAGGAAGAGCATCAGGGCGGCGTGATGGAAGAACTCGGTCGCCGCCGCGGCGAACTGCAGGACATGCAGTCCGACGGCAAGGGCCGCACCCGCCTCGAATACCGCATCCCGGCCCGCGGCCTGATCGGCTTCCAGGGCGAATTCCTGACCCTGACGCGCGGCACCGGCCTCGCCAGCCACGTGTTCGACGACTACGGCCCGATGGCCGGCGCGATGGGCGAACGCCGCAACGGCGTGCTCATCTCGCAGGACGACGGTCAGGCCGTCGCCTACGCACTGTGGAAGCTGCAGGACCGCGGCCGCATGTTCGTCACGCACAACGACCCGGTGTACGAAGGCATGATCATCGGCATCCACTCGCGCGACAACGACCTGGTCGTGAACCCGATCAAGGGCAAGCAGCTCACCAACGTGCGCGCCTCGGGCACCGACGAAGCCGTGCGCCTGATCCCCGCGATCCAGCTCACGCTCGAATCCGCGATCGAGTTCATCGCCGACGACGAACTGGTCGAGATCACGCCGAAGTCGATCCGCCTGCGCAAGCGCTACCTGACCGAAAACGAGCGCAAGCGCGCCGCGAAGGCCGAATCGATGTAAGCTCGACCCCGATCCCGGCACGAGCCGGGAACAAAAAAAGGCGCTGAATCAGCGCCTTTTTTATTGCTGGCCGCCGAACAACGCGGCCACCGGATATTACTTGCGTTCCGCGAGGTAGGCCGCGAAGTCCGCGCCGATTTCCGGATGACGCAGACCCAGTTCGACGGTCGCCTTCAGATAGCCCAGCTTCGAACCGCAATCGTAACGCACGCCCTGGAACTGGTAGGACAGCACGGCCTCTTCCTTCAGCAACGATGCGATCGCGTCGGTGAGCTGCAGCTCGCCGCCCGCGCCCGGCTTGATCGAGCGCAGGTGGTCGAAGATGTGCGGCGTCAGGATGTAACGGCCGACCACCGCCTGCGTCGTCGGCGCGTCCTCGGGCTTCGGCTTCTCGACGATGCCGGTCACGCGCTGCACATTGCCCTGCTGGCTGTCCGTACTGACGATGCCGTACTGGCGGGTATCCTCGCGCGGCACGTTCATCGTACCCAGCACCGAGCAGCGGTGGTAGTTATACACACCCACCATCTGCTGCATGATCGGCTCGGCCCCGTGGTTGTCCAGCAGATCGTCCGCGAGGATCACCGCAAACGCCTCGTCGCCCACCACCGGCGCCGCACACAACACCGCATGGCCGAGGCCCAGCGCCTCGGACTGGCGGATATACACGCAGTTCACGCCCTTCGGCACCGTCTTCTTGACGATCTCCAACAGCTCCTTCTTGCCGCGCGCTTCGAGCTCGGTTTCCAGCTCGTAGGCCTTGTCGAAGTGGTCCTCGATCGAGCGCTTGGTGCGGCCGGTGATGAAGATCATGTCGGTGATGCCCGCGGCGACCGCCTCCTCGACCGCGTACTGGATCAGCGGCTTGTCGACGATCGGCAGCATTTCCTTCGGGCTGGCCTTGGTGGCCGGCAGAAAGCGCGTGCCCATGCCGGCAACCGGAAATACCGCCTTGGTGACCTTCTTCATTGGATGACTCTCCCTTGTTACGTCTTTCGGTTCAGCGCGGCGTCTGGTCCGTGCCATATCTTCAACCTTGTTCGAGCAGGCGCTGCAATCCGTCTTCGTCGAGGACCGCCACGCCCAGTTCTTCCGCCTTCACGAGCTTGGAACCGGCTTCCGAGCCCGCAACCACGTAATCCGTCTTCTTCGATACCGAGCCGCTGACCTTGCCGCCGTGCGCCTCGATCAGGGCCTTCGCCTCGTCGCGACTCATCGTCGGCAGCGTGCCGGTCAGCACGAACACCTTGCCGCTCGCGCTGCCCGCGACCGGCGCGGCGGGCGCGCCCTCTTCCCACGTCACCCCCGCCGCGCGCAACTGCTCGATCACCTCGCGGTTGTGCGCCTCGGCGATGAAGCCGGCAATGCTCTGCGCGACCACCGGCCCGACGTCGCGCACCTCCAGCAACTGCTCCGGCGTCGCATCCATCAGCGCGTCCAGCGAGCCGAAATGCCGCGCCAGATCCTTTGCGGTGGCCTCGCCGACATTGCGGACGCCGAGCGCGAAGATGAAGCGCGCCAGCGTCGTGTGCCGGCTCTTCTCGATTGCCGCGAGCAGGTTGGCCGCCGACTTCTCGGCCATGCGCGGCAGGTTCGCCAGTGCCAGCACGCCCAACTTGTACAGGTCCGCCGGCGTCTTCACGATGCCCGCCTCGACGAGCTGGTCGACCAGCTTGTCGCCCAGCCCCTCGATGTCCATCGCACGCCGCCCGGCGAAATGCAGCAGGGCCTGCTTGCGCTGCGCGGGACAGAACAGCCCGCCCGTGCAACGTGCCACCACCTCGTCCTCGGCCTTCTCGACGTGCGACGCGCACACCGGACAGCGCGTCGGCATCACGAAGGCCCGCTCGCTGCCCGTGCGTCGCTCGACGACCGGACCGACGACCTCCGGTATAACGTCGCCGGCCCGCCGCACGATGACCTGATCGCCGATCAGCACGCCCTTGCGCAGGATTTCCTCTTCATTGTGCAGGGTGGCGTTGGTCACCGTGACCCCGCCGACGAACACCGGCTTCAGCCGCGCGACCGGCGTCAGCGCGCCGGTGCGGCCGACCTGCACCTCGATGTCGAGCAGTTCGGTGATCTCTTCCTGCGCCGGATACTTGTGCGCGACCGCCCAGCGCGGCTCGCGCGTGACGAAGCCGAGCTCACGCTGCAGATCGAAGCGGTTGACCTTGTACACGACCCCGTCGATGTCGTACGGCAGGCTGTCGCGCAGCGCCGCGATGCGGTCGTGGAATTCGCACAGGCCATCGACCCCGGCCGCGACGACACGGTGCTCGCACACCGGCAGACCGAACGCCGCGAACGCGTCGAGCAGTTCCGCCTGCGTCGGCGGCAGCGCCCAGTCGCCGATCTCGCCCAGCCCGTAAGCGTAGAAGGACAGCGGGCGCTTCGCGGCGATGCGCGGGTCGAGCTGGCGCACCGCGCCCGCCGCGGTATTGCGCGGATTGATGAACAGCTTCTCGCCGGCCTGCTCCTGCCGCGCATTCAGACGCTGGAAATCGTCGCGGCGCATGTAGATCTCGCCGCGCACTTCCAGCAGCGCTGGCGGGCTGCCCGACAGGCGCAGCGGAATCTGGCGGATCGTGCGCACGTTGTGTGTCACGTCCTCGCCGGTCTCGCCGTCGCCGCGCGTCGCCGCGCGCACCAGCATGCCGTGCTCGTAGCGCAGATTGATCGCCAGCCCGTCGAACTTCAGTTCGCCGAGGTACTCGACCGGACCGTCCGCAGCGCCGAGCCCCAGCGCGTTGCGCACGCGCGTGTCGAAGGCGACGACGCCGCCGTTCGTGGTATCGGTCTCGGTGCGGATCGACAGCATCGGCACCGCATGCCGCACCGGCGCGAGTTCGGGCATCGGCGCCCCGCCGACCCGCTGCGTCGGCGAATCGGGCGTGGCCAGTTCCGGAAACTCCCGCTCCAGCGCCTCCAGCTCGCGGAACAGGCGGTCGTATTCGGCGTCCGGAATCGTCGGTGCGTCGAGAACGTAATACGCGTGATTGTGCGCTTCGAGCTCGCGCCGCAGTTCGGCGGCGCGCTCGAATGCCTGGGCCGAAGCGATCATCAGGCCGAGAACAGGCGCTGCGCCAGGGGGCCGCCGGCCGGCACGTCCCCGCTCGCCATCTGCGCCTGGAAGTGCTGGATCTGGCTGCGGATCAGGGCCGCGGCCTCGGCGCCGAAGGGCGCGCGATTGTCGTCGACGACCGTCCCCTGCAGCGCGTCGGCCATCTGCATGGCCTGACGCATCATGCGCTCGAAGGCGAACACGCCGTTCGGCACGCGCGGCACGTCGATCACCAGCGTCAGGCCGCTGCTCGTCAGGTCGCGCATCTCTTCGGCAGCGAACAGCGCCGGTTCCATGTTGCTCAGCATGTAGAGGGTATTACCCTCCTCGTCGCGCGCATGGAAGGAGCCGTCCGGACCCAGCGTCATGCCGTGCGACTCGGCCAGCGCGCGGATCTTGGTGCCGACGAAGGGCTGGCCATTGCTGACGACGTTGATGCCGATCTGCACATCCACGTTCGCGCAGAACTTGTCCAGCTCGGCGGCGTTGCGCAGCGATTCGCCACGCGCCGGCAGGTCCGCCGGCACCGCGAGGAACTGGTCCGCGACGCGCTGCATGCCGCCCGAGAAGTGCAGGAAATCGTTCTCGCTGATCGGGCCACGACGGTCGACCGTCTGCATCGCCGCACAGAACCAGTGGAAGGCGCCCGCGCTGTGCGCGTCGAGGGGGCGCCACAGGTTTGCAGCATCGTCGAAGGCGAACCAGCGCACCGGCTTGGAAATCCCCGTCAGCTGCTCGCTCTGCGCAGCCCACAGGCGCGGCGCCTCCAGCGGCTCGATCGCCTCGATGCGGATCACGCAGTCGACGCGCTGATCGACGGCATCCGGCACCCCCGGCGTCACCTTGCGCACGCCGGAGTCATGCACCGCCGCGGGCGCACGCCGGTTTTCGCTGTCGGCCTCGCCCATCGAGGGTTCCAGGCGCTCGGCGGGGACCTCGTCCGCAGCGCCGTCCGCCGGTTCCAGCAGCACGTCGCGATGATCCGACCTGAAGGCCTGCTCGGCCGCGCGGCGATGCTTGCGTTCCTGCCACTTGTTGTAGGCGACGATTCCGACGACCGAAGCCACCCCCAGCGCCGCCAACCCGATCTGCAATTCGTTATCCATCTTCCTTCCCGTTGTCAGCCCCGCCGCATCGCGCAGCGGGCCTCGCGATTCTCTGGGCTCTGCAATCCACCTTGCCGCCGCGTCCCGATTCCGGGGCGCAGCGGCGCTCATGTTCAGGCCGCTGCCGGCTCCGCCAGGCGCAGCGCCTCTTCCATATCCACTTCCACCACGCGCGACACGCCCTGTTCCTGCATCGTCACCCCCACCAGTTGCTGCGCGATCTCCATCGTGATCTTGCTGTGACTGATGAAGACGAACTGCGTCTGCGATGACATGCGCTTCACCATCTGGCAATAACGCTCGGTATTCGTATCGTCCAGCGGCGCGTCCACCTCGTCAAGCATGCAGAACGGCGCAGGATTCAGCTGGAACATCGAGAACACCAGCGCGATCGCCGTCAGCGCCTTCTCGCCGCCGGACAGCAGGTGGATCGAGGTGTTCTTCTTCCCGGGTGGTTGGGCCACGATCTGGATCCCCGCGTCGAGGATCTCGTCGCCGGTGAGCACCAACCGCGCCTGCCCGCCGCCGAAGAGCTGCGGGAAGAGCGTGCCGAAATGCTGCGTCACGGTATTGTAGGTGTCCTGCAGCTGCTCGCGCGTCTCGCGGTCGATGCGCCGGATGGCATCCTCCAGCGTCCCGATCGCCTGCATCAGGTCGTCGAACTGCGCGTCGAGATAGCCCTTGCGCTCCTGCGCGCTGCGCAGTTCGTCCAGCGCCGCCAGGTTGACTTGGCCCAGTTCCGCGATTTCGCGCGCAAGCCGTCCAACCTCCCGGACCAGCGAACCCTCGCGCAGGTCGGGTACGAGCAACGGCTGCAGCGCCGCCTCGTCGGCCTGCGCCTCGATCAGCCGCTCGTCGAACTGCGCCGCCGCGAGCTCCGCCGCCTGCACGGCGAGCCGCAACTCGGCAACCCGTCCGCGTGCGGGCGCCGCCTCCTGCTCGGTGCGCAGACGCAGCTCCTCGGTCTGCCTGAGCCGCATCGCCGCTGTTTCCAGCGCGTCGCGTCGCGCCGCCAGCGCCGCCTCGCGGCTCGCACGCAGTTCCAGCGCCTCCTGCAGCGCGTCGCGGCTGCGGCCGCTGTCGGTCGCGTCGAGCTCGTGCCGGCGCGCCTCGGTTTCCGTTGCGATCCGCCCCAGCTGCTCGCCGGCCAGCTGCAGGTTGCGCGCGATGTCTTCGAGCTTGCCCGCGCACTCGCGCTCCGAAAAGCGCGCCTCCTGCAGTTCGCGCGCGAGGGCCTGCTCGAGCGAGCGCGTCTCGCGCAGCACGTTGTCGCGCTCCGCCAGCACCTCCTGCGCGCCGTCGAGACGCTCGCGCTGCAGCTCGGCCAGCTCCGCCGCGCGCGCCTGCTCCATCTCCGCGCGGGCAAGGTGTTCGCGTTCGGTGGATTCGAGATGGACGATGTCCTCGAGGTCGCGCGCGAGCTGCGCCCGGCGCTCCTCGGCGCGCTGCCGCGCCTGCGTGAGCTTGAGGAGCTCGACCTGCTCGGCATGCACCTGCTGCTGCGCCGCCTGCAGCTCGCGCCGCAGTACGTTGCCGCGTTCCTGCAGCTCGGCCGCCACGCCCTCGGCCGCAATCAGCGCGTCGTGGGCGATATGGGCCTCCATCTCGAGCCCGCGCTGCTGTTCCGCCAGACCGTCGATCTCGCGCTGGCGCTCCATGACGCCGTGCGTACGGCTGTCCGGCGCGTAATGCACCAGGGCATGCCGCGTGAGGATCTGGCCGCGCGGACCGACGAGACATTGATGCGCAGCAAGCTCCCCGCGCCGCTCGACCCACGGCTCCAGGCCGTCGGTGGCCAGGCAGCCGCGCAGCCAGTCGGCGACGACCGGCCGGAGCCCTTCGTCCTCGAAGGAAATCTTGTCCATCAGCGCGAACGTACCGGGCAACGGCGCAGGCTCGGCGGCCGCCCCCACCCCGTCGCCGAAGGCCAGGGCGAAGGATCCCGGCGGCGCGTCGTCGAACAGCGCGCGCGCCGCTTCACTCACGTCGCCGGTCAGCGCCGCCAGCCGCTCGCGCAGCACGGCCTCGACCGCCATCTCCCAGCCCGATTCCACCCGCAGGTCGCGCCACAGCGGCGGCAGCTCCGCCAGCCTGTGGCGCTTCAACCAGTCGCCGAGCTGCCCCTGGGACTGCACCTTGGCCTGCAACTGCACGAGTGCATCGCGCCGCGCCCGCAGTTCGGTGAGGCGCCGCTGCACCTGCCGTTCGTGCTCGAGCGCGGCCTTCAGCGCGGCCTGCGCCTCGGGCAGGCGCATCTGGACGGCAGCGAGTTCTTCCTGATGACCTTCCTGCGCCTCGCGCAGGGCTTCGAGGCGCGCCTCCTGCCGGGCGACGACGGCCTCGTCCGGCCCTTCGATGCCGCCCGATTCACCCGTCAGGCGCCCGCGGCGCTGGTTCAATGCATCGATCGCGCGCACGGCGCTTGCGCGGTTGGCCTCTTCGACGCGCAGCTGCTGCTCGGTCTGCGCGAGTTCGCGCCGTGCCGCGGCGACCGTGGTATCGGCAGCCTGCCGGGCAGTCTCCGCCTCGGGCAGGCGCTCGGCGATCTCGCCATGGCGCGCCTCGGCCTGCTCGGCCCGCATCGCCGCGTTGTCGAGCAGGCCTGTCCAGCGCTCGCGCTCCGCCGCCAGCGCCGCCTGGCGCTCCTGCCAGTGCGCCTCGTCGGTCGCGAGCTGTGCGAGCCGTGCCTCCAGCCGCTTGCGCGCGTCGTCGAGATGGCGCAGTTCGGCCTCCAGCCGCGTCACCTCCGCCGACACGGCGAAGAGGTCCGACTGCGCGGCATGCGTGGCCTCGGACGCCTCGAAGTGCCCCGCGCGCGTCTCCTCGACGGCGTTCTCGAGCTCCTGCAGGCGGGCGCTGTCGGCCTCCATCTTCGACGACAGCTGATTGAGCTCGCCCTCGAGCCGCGCCTGCTCAGCGTGCGCCTCGTTGCGCTTGAGCAGCCACAGCAGCTGCTGGCGCTGCGTGTGCGCGGCGTTCAGGTCGCGGTAGCGCGCCGCGATCTCCGCCTGCACTTCCAGGTGGCCGATGCGCTCGCCCAGCTCCATGCGGATGTCGTCGAGGCGGGCGAGGTTGTCGCGCGCATCGGACAATCGGCCTTCGGTCTCGCGCCGGCGTTCGCGGTACTTCGTGACGCCCGCGGCCTCCTCGAGGAAGCCGCGCACCTCCTCGGGACGCGCCTCGATGATGCGCGAGATCATGCCCTGCTCGATGATCGCGTAGGCGCGCGGGCCGAGACCGGTGCCGAGGAAGAGGTCGATGACGTCCTTGCGCCGGACCTGGACGTTATTGAGGAAGTAGGTCGACTCGCCGCTGCGGTCGAGCACGCGCTTGACCGAGATTTCCGCATAGCGCGACCACTGCCCCGCGGCACGCCCCTCGGCATTGTCGAACACCAGTTCGACGCTCGCGCGCGACACCGGCTTGCGCGTCGTCGAGCCGTTGAAGATCACGTCCTGCATCGACTCGCCGCGCAGCGCGCTCGCACGCGTCTCGCCCAGCACCCAACGCACGGCATCGATGATGTTCGACTTGCCGCAGCCGTTCGGCCCCACCACGCCGACGAGATTGCCGGGGGTAAGCACGGTGGTCGGATCGACGAAGGTCTTGAAACCGGCGAGTTTGAGCTTGGAGAGACGCACTTCGGGACGGAGCCGGATCGAATCGGAACTGGAATTGGCGGCCGGGGCCGGCGAAAGCGCGTCATGATAACATCGCGCGCTCGATGCCCTTGCCTTCAAGCACAGGCGCATGCCCCTTCGAAACAAGCCGAAACAGTCCGCCGTGAATCCGAACCTCGACCCCCTCCAGCCCTATCCCTTCGAAAAACTGCGCGCGCTGCTCGACGGCGTCGTTCCCCCGGCCGACCTGAAGCTGATCCGTCTGTCGATCGGCGAACCGCAGCACCCGACTCCGCCCTTCATCATGCAGGCGCTCACGGACAACCTGCAGGGGCTCGCGAACTACCCCGCGACGATCGGCGGCGACCCGCTGCGCGTGGCGATCGCGGGCTGGCTGGAGCGCCGTTTCGGCCTGCCCAGGGTCGATCCGGCGACCCAGGTGCTGCCGGTCACCGGCTCGCGCGAGGCGCTGTTCGCCTTCGCTCAGGCGGTGATCGACGGCAGCCGCCCCGGCGCCAAGGTGCTGAGCCCGAACCCCTTCTACCAGATCTACGAAGGCGCCGCCCTGCTCGCCGGTGCCGAACCGGTGTTCCTCAACAACCTGCAGGAAAACGGTTTCGGCTCGGATTTCGACAGCATTCCCGAGGCGGTGTGGCGCGACATCCAGCTCGTGTTCGTGTGCTCGCCGGGCAACCCGACCGGCCGCATGCTGTCGCAGGCGGAATGGGCCCGCCTGTTCGAGCTGTCGGACCGCTACGGCTTCGTGATCGCCGCCGACGAGTGCTACTCGGAGATCTACTTCGACGACGACGCGCCCCCGGTCGGAGCGATGCAGGCCGCCCACGCCCTCGGGCGCAGCGACTTCCGCAACCTCGTGATGTTCTCCAGCCTGTCCAAGCGCTCGAACGTGCCAGGCATGCGCTCGGGCTTCGTCGCGGGCGACGCGAAGGTGCTGAAGGGCTTTCTGCGTTACCGCACCTACCACGGTTGCGCGATGAGCCTGCCGATCCAGGCCGCCTCGGTCGCCGCGTGGAACGACGAAGCACACGTCGTAGAGAACCGCCGCCTGTACCGCGAGAAGTTCGACCGCGCGATGCCGATCGTCGCCAAACACCTCAAGGTGCAGCGTCCGGACGCCGGTTTCTACCTGTGGGCGCAGACCCCCATCCCCGACACCGAGTTCGCCCGCCGCCTGCAGGCTGCATATAATGTGACGGTTCTGCCGGGCAGCTTCCTCGCCCGGGAATCGAACGGCGTCAATCCGGGCGCCGGGTTCGTGCGAATCGCCCTCGTGGCCGAAACGGCCGAGTGCGTCGAGGCTGCCGAGCGCATCGCCGCCTTCTGCCAAACTCTTTGAAATACAAACGGAAACCCCCATGCAAGACTTGCAAAAGATCATCGACGAAGCCTTCGAGAACCGCGCCAGCCTCTCGCCCTCCGCAGCGCCCGCCATCGTGCGCGACGCCGTTGCTACCGTCATCGACGGTCTGGACAGCGGCAAGCTGCGCGTCGCCGAGAAGATCGATGGCAACTGGACCGTCAACCAGTGGATCAAGAAGGCCGTGCTGATCTCCTTCCGCCTGCGCGACAACGAGCTGCAGTCGGCCGGTGCGCTGAATTTCTTCGACAAGGTCCCGACCAAGTTCGGCGACTACACCCCCGAGCAGTTCCGCGAAGGCGGCTTCCGCGTCGTGCCGCCCGCCGTCGCACGCAAGGGTAGCTTCATCGGCAAGAACGTCGTGCTGATGCCGTCCTACGTGAACATCGGCGCCTACGTCGATGAAGGCACGATGGTCGACACCTGGGCCACCGTCGGCTCCTGCGCCCAGATCGGCAAGAACGTGCACCTGTCGGGCGGCGTCGGCATCGGCGGCGTGCTCGAACCCGTGCAGGCCGGCCCCGTCATCATCGAGGACAACGTTTTCGTCGGCGCACGCTCGGAAGTGGTCGAAGGCGTGATCATCGAGGAGAACGCCGTGCTGTCGATGGGCGTCTACATCGGCCAGAGCACCAAGATCTACGACCGCGAGACCGGTGAAGTCTTCTATGGCCGCGTGCCGTCCGGCGCCGTCGTCGTGCCCGGCAGCCTGCCCTCGGCCGACGGCAAGTACAGCCTGTACTGCGCCGTGATCGTCAAGCGCGTCGACGCCCAGACCCGCGCCAAGACCGCCATCAACGAACTGCTGCGCGGCGCCTGATCGCCCTTTCCGGGGGTGGCCGCGGAGGCCACCCCGACACCGAAGTCCGCCCAACCATGCTCAGGAGAATGTCCGGATGATTTTCGACAAGCTGTTCCAACTGATGGCGGAAAAGCTCGCTTCGGACATCTTCATCTCGGCCGGCGCCCCGATCCACATCAAGATCCAGGGCATCACGATGCCGATCAACCAGCAGGTCATGGACCCCTCCATGATCAAGCGGATGATCTACGAGATGATGACCCCGGAGCAGATCGAGACCTTCGAGAGCGAGAAGGAGCTCAACCTGTCCTTCGGACGGCGCGATTTCGGCAATTTCCGGGTGAACGTTTTCTGGCAGCGCCACAGTATCGCGATCGTGGTGCGCTACATCCAGGGCGAAATCCCCTCGCTGGAATCCCTGGGCCTGCCGCCCGTGCTGTCCGAAGTGGTCACCGAAAAACGCGGCCTGATCCTCGTCGTCGGCGCGACCGGCTCGGGCAAATCGACGACGCTCGCGTCGATGATCGACCACCGCAACCGCAACCGTTCCGGCCACATCCTGACGGTCGAGGACCCGATCGAATACCTGTTCAAGCACCGCAAGTCGGTCGTCAACCAGCGCGAGGTCGGCATCGACACCCTCGGCTGGCACGAGGCGCTGCGCAACGCGATGCGCCAGGCGCCGGACTGCATCCTGATCGGCGAAATCCGCGACCGGGAGACGATGCAGGCGGCCCTGTCGTACTCGCAGACCGGCCACCTGTGCCTCGCGACGCTGCACGCGAACAACGCCTACCACGCGCTGAACCGCATCGTTAACTTCTTCCCGCTGGAAAACCGTTCCCTGCTGTACCTCGACCTCGCGGTCGCGCTCAAGTGCATCATCTCGCAGCGCCTCGTGCGCAAACCCGACGGCATGCGCATTCCGGCGGTCGAGATCCTCATGAACACGCGCCACGTCTCCGAGCTGGTGGAGCGCGGCGAGCTGAACGAGGTCAAGGAAGCGATGCAGCAGAGCCTCGCGCCGGGGTCGCAGACCTTCGAGCAGGACCTGCACCGGCTCTACCGCGAAGGCATCATCAGCTTCGAGGAGGCGCTCGCGAACGCCGACTCGCCGACCAACCTCGCGTGGCTGATCAACAACGCGCAGATCAACGCTGCGCCCAGTGCAGAAGGTACCGACGCCCCGCCTTCGGTCGACTTCGAACCCCAGAACAAGAATGCCGACGGCGCCTCGTTCAGCGAATTCGCGCTGCACCTCGACGACGGCCCGGCGCGCTGAGCGCCACGCACCCCCAACCCTGACCCCGGGGCGGTACCTGCCGCCCGATGGCAATGACTGACTCCTCCCCGAACGCAACGTTCGCGCTCACCTGCGAACTCATTTCCCGTCCGTCGGTAACGCCCGCAGACAGCGGCTGCCTGGACCTCATCGCCGCGCGCCTCGCCCCGCTCGGCTTCCGTTTCGAGCGCATCGACACCGGCGGCGTGTGCAACCTGTGGGCGCGCCGCGGCGACACCGGTCCCGTGCTGTGCCTCGCCGGCCACACCGACGTCGTCCCGACCGGCCCGCTGGAATCCTGGACCTCGCATCCGTTCGAGCCGACCGTGCGCGACGGCCACCTGTACGGCCGCGGTGCCGCCGACATGAAGACCTCGCTGGCCGCCTTCGTGACCGCGATCGAACGCTTCGTCGTCGCCCACCCCGACCATCGGGGCTCGATCGCGCTGCTGCTGACCTCGGACGAGGAAGGCGTCGCGACCCACGGCACCGTCAAGGTCGTCGAGGCACTGGCGGCCCGCGGCGAAACCCTCGACTACTGCATCGTCGGCGAACCGACGTCGGTGAAGACGCTCGGCGACATGATCAAGAACGGCCGGCGCGGTTCGCTCTCCGGCACGCTGCGCGTCAAGGGCGTGCAGGGCCATGTGGCCTACCCGCAACTCGCGCGCAACCCGATCCACGAGTTCGCGCCGGCGCTCGCCGAACTCGGCGCGACGCGCTGGGACGAGGGCAACGAGTTCTTCCCGCCGACGACCTGGCAGGTCTCCAACATCCACGCCGGCACCGGCGCGAACAACGTGATTCCGGGCGAGTGCGAAGTGCTGTTCAACTTCCGCTTCGCGTCGGTCAGCACCGCCGAGGAGCTCAAGCAGCGCACCCATGCCGTGCTCGACCGCCACGGGCTCGACTACACGCTGGACTGGCACCTCTCCGGCAAACCCTTCCTGACCGGCCGCGGCAAGCTCGTCGAGGCGATCGGCGGCGCGATCCGCGAGACCGTAGGCGTCGAAACCGAGTTGTCGACCAGCGGCGGCACCTCGGACGGGCGTTTCATCGCCGACATCTGCAAGGAAGTCGTCGAATTCGGCCCCGTCAACGCCACCATCCACAAGCTCGACGAACGCGTCGCCATCGACGCGATCGAACCGCTGTCCCTGATCTACGAACGTACCCTGCGCGCCCTCCTCGCGCGCTGACGAGACCGAGCATGACCGACCACTGCGAACACTGTGACAACGGCGAAGAACACGCGCACGAACACGAGAGCGGCCCGCTCGCCGAACTCGTGACGCTGCGCGACTGGCTGCGCTACGCCGTCACCCGCTTCAACCGCGCCGGCCTGTTCTTCGGCCACGGCTGCGCCGACGCCTACGACGAGGCCGTGTGGCTGCTGCTGCACACCCTGTCGCTACCGCTCGACCGCCTGGAACCCTTCCTCGACGCCTGCATCACCGCCGACGAACGCGAAGCCCTGTTCGCGGTCATCGAGCGCCGCGCCGAGGAGCGCGTCCCGGCCGCCTACCTTACCGGCGAGGCCTGGCTGGGCGACTTCCGCTTCCATGTCGACGAGCGCGTGATCGTGCCCCGCTCGTTCTTCGCCGAAATGCTCGAAAACGGTTTTGCCCCCTGGGTGGAGGATGCGGAGCGCGTCGGCAGCGCGCTGGACCTGTGCACCGGGTCCGGCTGTCTGGCGATCCTGATGGCGCACGCCTTCCCGAACGCCGACGTGGTCGGCGCCGACCTGTCCGACGACGCACTTGAGGTGGCGCACCTCAACGTCGCCGAGTACGGCCTCGAGGAACAGGTCGAGCTCGTGAAGAGCGACGTGTTCGACGGACTCGCGGGACGCCGTTTCGACATCATCATCAGCAATCCGCCCTACGTCACCGCCGATTCGATGGAAACGCTGCCGGCCGAATACCTCCACGAGCCGCGGATGGCACTCGCCGCAGGCGAGGACGGCCTCGACGTCGTGCGCCGCATCCTCGCCGAAGGCCGCGCACACCTCAATCCCGGTGGCGTACTCGCGGTCGAAGTGGGGCATAATCGTCATATCGTGGAGGCGGCCTTCCCCGACCTGCCCTTCGTGTGGCTGTCTTCCAGCGGCGGCGACGACATGGTCTTCCTGCTGCGTGCGGAGGAGCTGCCCGAAGCCCAAGCCTGACGCCCGCGTGCGGCGGTGCCGTCTGCGCCGCCGCCACGATTCGTCCGGAATGCGGAGGTGGAGGCATGGCTGGCGGCAGTTACGTCCTGCTGGTTGAAGGAGACCCGGACCACGCGGCCCGGGCCCTTGCGTCACTGCGCGCGAATGGTTTCGGCAACCGCGTCGTCGTCGCGCACGACGGCATCGAGGCTCTCGCCTTCCTGTCCACCGAAAACGATCACCCGACACCCAAGCCGGCGAGCCAGCCGGCGGTTGTCGTGCTCGATCCCGACCTTCCCCGGATCGACGGCCTCGAGGTGCTGCGCCGCATCCGCGCCGAGCTCAGGACCTCGCTCCTGCCGGTCGTGATGTTCGCAAAATCCTGCACGCCTGAGGATATCCGAGAAGCCTACCGGCTCGGCGCCAACAGCTACGTCAGGAAACCGCTCGACGCACAGGAGTTCGAGCGCGCAAGCGCGCTCATCGCACGATACTGGCTTGGCCTGAACGAAGCGCCGGACGACACCATCCGGTTCTGAGGCGGCGACGCGGAACGACTGTCCGCAGTCCTGTCGCGCCTCAGGCGACCTCGTCGATCCAGGCCTGCTGGATGGCCTCCAGCACACGTTCGCCGCAGTGCTGCGGATCGTCGTCGAACTCTGGAAGGGCCATCACCCAGTTCATCAGGTCGACAAAATTCACGCGCGTCGGATCGGTCTCGGGAAACTTGTCCGCGAGTTGGATGGCGATCTCCTGAACCTCGGTCCACTTCATCAGTGCTTGCCCTCCCGGGCCATGTTGATCGTGTAGCGGGGAATTTCGACCACCAGGGGCGTCTCCGCGACGACCGCCTGGCAGGAAAGACGCGACTGCGCCTCCAGGCCCCAGGCCTTGTCGAGGAGATCCTCTTCCTCTTCCTCGGCCTCGTCGAGCGAGTCGAACCCCTCGCGCACGATCACGTGACAGGTCGTGCAGGCACAGGACTGCTCGCACGCGTGCTCGATCTCGACACCGTTGCGCAGCAGTGCGTCGCAGATCGACGTGCCCGGCTCCGCCTCGATCACTGTCCCGTCCGGACAGAGTTCCACGTGCGGCAATACGATGATCTGCGTCATACCTGAATCTCATCCACCTTGTGACCCGCCAGCGCCGCACGGATGCTCTTGTCCATGCGCCGGGCGGCAAATTCGTTGGTTGCACGGGACAGGGCTTCCGTGCTGCGCTTGATCGCACGCGGGTCGTGACCCGCTGCGGTTTGCCGGGTTTCGGCGATGGCCGCGTCGATCGCTGCGCGCTCCTCGTCGCTCAGCAGATCGCCGTCCTGTTCCAGCGCGACGAGGGTCGCCTCGATCACGCGGTCGGCCTCGACCTGCTGCTCGCGCAACGCGCGCGCGTCGATGTCCTCGGACGCACGCTCGACGCCGTCGCGCAGCATGCCGGCGATCTCGTCATCCGTCAGGCCATAGGACGGCTTCACCAGCACGCTGGCCTCGACGCCCGACGACATCTCGCGCGCCGACACCGACAACAATCCGTCGGCATCGACCTGGAAAGTCACGCGGATGCGCGCCGCGCCAGCCGCCATGGGCGGGATGCCGCGCAGTTCGAAGCGCGCCAGCGAACGACAGTCGGCGACGAGTTCACGCTCGCCCTGCACGACGTGGAAGGCCATGGCCGTCTGGCCATCCTTGTAGGTCGTGAACTCCTGTGCCCGCGCAATCGGCAGTGTCGAATTGCGCGGCACGATCTTCTCGGTGAGCCCACCCATCATCTCGAGGCCGAGCGACAGCGGGATCACGTCGAGCAGCAGCCAGTCGTCCTCTTCCTTGCGGTTGCCCGCCAGCACGTTGGCCTGGATCGCCGCACCGAGCGCGACGACCTTGTCCGGATCGAGATTCGTGAGCGGCTCCTGACCGAAGAACTCGGCCACCGCGCGCTGCACGTGCGGCATGCGCGTTGCGCCGCCGACCATCACGACGCCCTTGATGTCCTCCGGAGCGAGGCCCGCATCGCGCAGGACCTTGCGCATCGGCGCGACGGTCTTCTGCACGAGATGCTTCGTCATGCTGGCGAACTGGTCGCGGGTGACGACGAGATCGACCTTTTCGCCGGACCCCAGCGTCGCCTTGATCGACGCCTCCTCGCACGCGGTCAGCAATTCCTTCGCCTCGCGCGCCTTCAGCAGCAGACGGCGAGCATCCTCGCTCGAAGGCGGATCGATCTCGCTCTGGTCCAGCGCCCAGCAGAACAAGCGGTGGTCGAAGTCGTCGCCGCCGAGCGCCGCGTCGCCATTGGTTGCCAGCACCTCGAAGATACCGCGCGAAAGCTTGAGGATGGACAGGTCGAAGGTGCCGCCGCCGAGGTCGTAAACCGCATAGACGCCCTCGGCCGCGTTGTCGAGACCGTAAGCGACCGCCGCGGCGGTCGGTTCGTTGAGCAGCCGCAGCACGTTGATGCCGGCGAGCTTCGCCGCATCCTTCGTCGCCTGGCGCTGCGCATCGTCGAAATAGGCGGGCACGGTGATCACCGCGCCGGTGAGTTCGCCGCCGAGGCTCGCCTGCGCGCGTGCAGCCAGCACCTTGAGGATCTCCGCCGACACCTCGACGGGCGACTTCACGCCCTGCACGGTGCGCAGGCGCAGCATCCCGCCCGCATCGACGAAGTCGTAGGGCATCGATTCGATGTAGGCAACGTCCTTGAGGCCACGCCCCATGAAGCGTTTCACGGAGATGATGGTGTTCCTGGGATCGGTCGCGTGCGCCACCGCCGCGCTGCGGCCGACCTCGATCCTGCTATCGGCGTGGTAGCGGACGATGGACGGAAGCATCGCACGCCCTTCCTCATCGACGAGGCACACGGCGATACCGTTGCGCACCGTCGCAACGAGCGAGTTGGTCGTGCCGAGATCTATGCCTACGGCGAGGCGGTGCTTGTGCGGTTCGGTCGACAGACCGGGTTCGGCGATATGCAGAAGTGCCATCAGCTCTCCAGCGCCTCGAGGGCGTCGTCGATCTCGTGTTGTAGTTTTTCCATGAACATCAGCCGGCGCACGGTTTCCGCGGCACCCGCATAGTCATGCTCGTCGTCGCACTGCTGCGCGAGCTCGTCGAACACCTCGCGCGAATGCTGGCGCAGGCGCGTGTGGAGCTGCGCGAGCTCCTCCGCTTCACCCGCCGCCCGCGCCTCCTCGACCGCCTCGCGCCACTCCATCTGCTCCATCAGGAAGGCCGGCGACATCGCGGTGTTCGTATGCAGCCCGGCGTCGACACCCATCAGTTCGAGGAGATAGATCGCGCGCGGCAGTGGCTTGCGCAGCGTGCGGAAGCCTTCATTCACCTGTGTCGCCCACTGCATCGACAGCCGCTTCTCGCTGTCGGGCAGATGTGCGAAACGGTCGGGATGCACGCGCCCCTGCAGATCGTGGTAGGCGAGCTCCAGCGCCGCCTCGTCGATACGAAACCGGCGGTGCAGCCCGAACAGCCCGAAGAAGTCCTGCTGGAGGTCGATGCTCATCGGATCCGGACCACCGCTTTCAGACGTTGAAACTCTCGCCGCAGCCGCACGAGTCCTTGACGTTCGGGTTGTTGAACTTGAAGCCTTCGTTGAGGCCCTCGCGGACGAAATCGAGCTCGGTGCCGTCGAGATAGGCCAGACTCTTCTGGTCGACGATGACCTTCACGCCGTTGCTCTCGAACACCACGTCGTCCTCGTGCGTCTCGTCGACGAATTCGAGGCGGTAGGCCATGCCCGAACAACCCGAGGTGCGAACGCCGAGACGGATCCCCAAGCCCTTGCCGCGCTTGGCGATGAAGTTCGAAACGTGCTTGGCTGCGCTCGTGCTAACAGTGACGCTCATGATTCCGCCTCCGGGTTTCAGCCTTCGTGCTTCTTCTTGTAGTCTGCCACGGCCGCCTTGATGGCGTCCTCGGCGAGGATCGAACAGTGGATCTTGACCGGCGGCAGCGCGAGCTCCTCGGCGATCTGCGTGTTCTTGATCTCGAGCGCCTGTTCGACCGTCTTGCCCTTGACCCACTCGGTCACCAGCGAGCTCGACGCGATCGCCGAACCACAGCCGTAGGTCTTGAACTTGGCATCCTCGATGACGCCATCCTTGCCGACCTTGATCTGCAGCTTCATCACGTCGCCGCAGGCCGGGGCGCCGACCATGCCGGTGCCCACGCCTTCGTCTTCCTTCGAGAAGGCACCGACGTTGCGGGGATTCTCGTAGTGATCGAGCACTTTTTCACTGTATGCCATTATCGTTTCTCCTGTCTCGAGTGCTCAGTGGGCTGCCCACTGCACGGTATTCAGATCGACGCCTTCCTGCACCATCTCCCACAGCGGCGACAGTTCGCGCAGCTTGCCGATCTTCTTGTGCATGAGGTCGATCGTGTAGTCGATTTCCTCTTCGGTCGTAAAGCGGCCGATCGTGAAGCGGATCGAGCTGTGCGCCAGCTCGTCGTTGCGTCCCAGCGCGCGCAGCACGTAGGACGGCTCCAGGCTCGCCGACGTACAGGCCGAGCCGCTCGACACCGCGATGTCCTTCACCGCCATGATCATCGACTCGCCTTCGACATAGGCGAAGGAAATGTTCAGGTTGTGCGGCACGCGGTGCTCGAGGTCGCCGTTCACATAGGTTGCTTCGATGTCCTGCAGGCCCTTCAGAAGGCGGTCACGCAGCGAACGGATGCGCTCGTTCTCGACCTTCATCTCCTCGCGCGCGATGCGGAAGGCTTCGCCCATGCCGACGATCTGGTGCGTCGCGAGGGTGCCCGAGCGCAGGCCGCGCTCGTGGCCGCCGCCATGCATCTGCGCCTCGAGGCGCGCACGCGGCTTGCGGCGTACGTAGAGCGCGCCGATGCCCTTCGGACCGTAGGTCTTGTGCGCGGAGAAGGACATCAGGTCGACCTTGAGCGTCTGCAGATCGATATCGACCTTGCCCGTCGCCTGCGCGGCATCCACGTGGAACACGATGCCCTTCTCGCGGCAGATCTCGCCGATCTCGGCGATCGGCTGGATCACGCCGATCTCGTTATTCACGAACATCAGCGAAACGAGAATCGTGTCCGGGCGCAGCGCGTCACGGAACGCAGCCAGATCGATCAGACCGTTTTCCTGCACGTCGAGATAGGTCGCCTCGAATCCCTGGCGTTCGAGCTCGCGGAAGGTGTCGAGCACGGCCTTGTGCTCGGTCTTCACGGTGATGATGTGCTTGCCCTTGCCCTTGTAGAACTGCGCGGCCCCCTTGATCGCGAGGTTGTTCGATTCGGTCGCGCCTGAAGTCCACACGATTTCCTTCGGGTCCGCATTCACCAGCGCCGCGACCTGCTCGCGCGCATCCTCGACCGCCTTTTCGGCTTCCCAGCCGTAGGCGTGCGAACGGCTCGCCGGGTTACCGAAATGCTCGGTAAGCCAAGGGATCATTGCCTGCGCGACGCGCGGATCGACCGGCGTGGTAGCGGAATAGTCCAGGTAAATCGGAAACTTCAGCATCGGTACTCCTCCGTCGATCATTGAACCGCCACGGCGGTCAGATTGTTCAGTTCGCTCATCTGCTGCCCCAGGCAGGCCAGAAAATCGACTACATGCTTTTCCTGCGTATCGCGCCCCAAGCTGACGCGCACCGCGCCGCGCGCGGTCTCGCGCTCGACGCCCATCGCCAGCAGGGTGTGCGACGGCTCCGGATTCGCGCTCGAACACGCCGATCCGCTCGCACACGCAAACCCCGCCCGATCGAGCCGCGCCACCAAGGTCTCGCCATCCACGCCTTCGGCGGCGAAGAACACGGTATTCGGCAGGCGCGGCGCACCGGCCGAGAAAATCCGCATGCCGCGCGCCGCCAGACCCGCTTCCAGCGTATCCCGCAGGCCGCACAAACGGGCATTTTCTCCGGACACGCGTGCCGCTGCCAACTCGCACGCGACACCGAAGCCGACGATCGCGGCAACGTTCTCGGTACCCGAGCGCAGTCCGCGTTCCTGCCCGCCACCGGCGAGCAGCGGTGCGAGTTCCAGCCGCTTGTCGACGACCAGGGCGCCCGCCCCCAGCGGACCGCCGACCTTGTGCGCCGACAGCGTCATCGCATTGACGCCCAGCGCGCGGAAATCCACGCCGATCTTGCCCAGCGCCTGCACCGCGTCGGTATGAAACCAGGCACCGGCTTCCTTCGCCTCGCGCGCGAGCGTCGCGACGTCCTGCAGCACGCCCGTCTCGTTGTTCGCGAGCATCACCGACACGAGAGCCGGTTTCGCCGCCAGCACGGCCAGCCAGTCGGTGCGCTTGACCAGCCCGGCGCGATCGACAGCGATTTCACGCAGCGTCCAGTCGGCGCGCCGCAACTGCTTCGCCGGTTCGCGCACGCACGGATGCTCGATCGCGCTGATCGCGATCAGCCCCGGTTTCATCAGGCCCGCCGCACCCTTCACGAACAGGTTGTTCGCCTCGGTACCGCCGCTGGTGAAGATCACTTCCGTCGCGTGGGCGCCGACCGCCACTGCGACCCGCGCACGCGCCTCGTCGACCGCGGCACGCGCCTGTCGTCCGTATTCGTGCCGACTCGACGCATTGCCGAAGCGGCTGCCGAGCCACGACAGCATCGCGTCGCGCACGGCCGGTTCGAGCGGCGCAGCGGCGTTCCAGTCGAGATAGACGGGGGCGAACACGCTCGAACCACCCCGTCAGGCCGCCGCAGCCTCGCGCATCGCGACCATCGCGCGCCGGCGCACGTCCTTGAGGACGCTCATGTCCGGATCCGGCTTGATCTCGCGATGAACCAGCGCATTCAGCGTCACCGAATCGAGATACTCATACATGCGCTTGTTGAGGTTTGCCCACAGGTCGTGCGTCAGGCAGCGATGTTCATCCTGGCAGTTCTGCTTGCCACCGCACTGCGTCGCATCGAGTGGCTCGTCCACCGCGACAATGATGTCGGCAACGGTAATGCGCGCCATGTCGCGCGCCAGCCGATAGCCTCCGCCTGGACCACGTACGCTGGTCACCAGCTTGTGGCGGCGCAACTTGCCGAACAACTGTTCGAGATAGGACAGGGAGATCTTCTGCCGATCGGCAATGCCGGCCAGCGTCACCGGCCCTTCAGCTTGGCGCGATGCCAGATCGATCATCGCGGTGACGGCAAAACGTCCTTTGGTGGTCAGTCTCATGTCGGAGCTCCTTCTGTCGCGGAGATTCTCGCCCGGGGGAATACCCGAACGTTTCGCTCAACTATACGGAGCCCGACAAAATCAGTCAACTAATCGGATGTCACTCAGTCAACCATCTTCGATAGGCGCTCGGCGTCGAATTCGTCGCTCTTCTCGATCGCCACGTCGAGGCTGAATCCGGCCTTCTCAAGACGCTCCACCAGCATCTGGATACGACGATCGGTTTCGACCGCGTGATCAAGCAGCCCGTGCAGAGCCTTGGTCAGCGGGTCGTCCATCTGCTTCGTCACGCCGTAGGCGGAGAAGCCCATCTGCTCGGCCTTCTGCTCGCGTGCGCGGTCGCGCGCGTTGTCCCGGTCGGCCTCGATGACGCGGGCCGGATTGCCGACTGCGGTAGCCCCGGTCGGTACGGGCTTGACGACGACCGCGTTGGAACCGACCCGGGCGCCGTCACCGACCGTGAAGCCGCCGAGCACTTTAGCACCGGCGCCGATCACGACGCCCTTTCCCAGCGTTGGATGGCGCTTCGTGCCGCGGTACAGCGAGGTCCCCCCGAGCGTCACGCCTTGATAGATCGTGCAGTCATCCCCGATCTCGGCCGTTTCGCCGATCACCACCCCCATGCCGTGGTCGATGAACACGCGCCTGCCTATCGTCGCTCCCGGATGGATCTCGATGCCGGTGAGAAAGCGACTGACGTGGCTGACGAACCGCCCCGCCCAATAGAAGCCGCGCTTCCACGCACCGTGCGCAAAACGGTGCAGGAACAGCGCATGCACCCCGGGATAGCAGGTCAGCACCTCCAAGGTCGAGCGGGCGGCGGGGTCGCGTTCGCGAACGCTGGCCAGGTCTTCGCGCAGACGTCTGAACATGAGTGGCTTGCTCCGGTGTCCGGTTTTTTAATTCCGAGTATTTTACTCAGCTTTGCGTTCGAACGCACTAATGATGCCGCGAAGGATGTTCACTTCCTCCTTTTCGAGCCGGATGCGGCCGAACAAGCGGCGCAAGCGCTGCAACAGGCGCTTCGGATTTGCCGGGTCGTAGAAACCGCTGACCGTCATCGCCCTTTCCAGATGACGATGGAACCCCTCGATCTCCTCGAACGCAGCCAGGTCCGGGAGTGGCTCCGCGGGCGGAACCGGATCCAGCGCCGCCATGCGCAGCTCGTAACACAGCAGCTGCACCGCGGCGCCGAGGTTGAGCGACGAAAATGCGGGGTTCGCCGGAATCGTCACCGGCATCGAGCACAGCCCGACCTCCTCGTTCGTGAGCCCGCTCGTTTCGTTGCCGAACACCAGCGCAACTTCGCCCTTTTCGGCAAACGACACCAGCTCCGGGGCCGCCTCGCGCGCAATGCGCACAGGCACCGAACGTTCGCGCCGCCGCGCCGTGACGGCAGCCGCGAGGACGGTACCCTCGAGCGCCTCCTCGAGCGAGCCGACAACCCGAGCGGCCGCAAGGAGATCGCCGGCACCGGAGGCGCGCGCCTCCGCCACCGGATCGGGAAAGGAGGCCGGATCTACCAGCCAGAGACGACCGAGCCCCATCGTTTTCATCGCGCGCGCAGCGGCGCCGATGTTGCCGGGATGGCTTGTACGGGAAAGTACGATGCGGATGCGGTCGAGCGCGATGGCTCCGTTCATATTAAAATGCTTCGTTTTATTGGAATTCTTTCGAGCGGGACGCTCTCCGGGCCCCCGACTCAAGCGAGACCGACGCGCATGCACCCCACCCTGAACATCGCAGTGAAAGCCGCCCGCCGTGCGGGCTCCATCATCAATCGCGCCTCGCTGCAGCTGGACCAGGTGTCGGTCCAGGCCAAGTCCCCGAACGATTTCGTCACCGAAGTCGATCAGGCCGCCGAGGCCGCCATCATCGAGGTCCTGCGCGAAGCATACCCGGAGCACGGCATTCTAGCAGAGGAGTCGGGCGCGTCCGCGCAGTCCTCCGACAGCGAATACCAGTGGATCATCGACCCGATCGACGGCACGACGAACTTCATCCACGGCTTCCCCCAGTACGCGATCTCGATCGCGCTGACGAAGAACGGCGCGCTCGAACAGGGCGTTGTCTACGACGTGACGCGCAACGAGCTGTTCACCGCCACCAAGGGCCGCGGCGCCTTCCTCAATGACCGTCGCATCCGTGTTTCCAAGCGCGTCCGCCTGAACGAGTCGCTGATCGGCACGGGCTTTCCGTTCCGCCAGTTCGACCACGTCGACGCCTACCTCGCGATGTTCAAGGACCTGACGCAGAAGACCGCCGGCATCCGCCGCCCCGGCGCCGCCTCGCTCGACCTCGCCTACGTGGCCTGCGGACGCCTCGACGGCTTCTGGGAGATGGGCCTGCAGCCTTGGGACGTAGCAGCCGGCGCACTGCTTATCCAGGAAGCGGGCGGCCTGGTGAGCGACCTTGCCGGCGAAGGCACCTACATGGAAACCGGCAACGTCGTCGCTGGCAGCCCCAAGATCTTCGGGCAGATCCTGCCCATCATCCAGGCCCACCGCACTGCAGCGCTGCGCGCCTGAGCATCCGCGGGCGGACCGGCCATGCCCGTCCGCCCCGCCGCGACCATCCCCCCGAAAGGCAGGTTCGGTCTTCGCCTGCACGAGTCGGTTCTCGACTCCACCCCCCTCACCCTCCCGCGCCACCGGCACGGTCCAGCGCTGACGCAACTCGCGGCAACAGCAGACCGGGGCACGCGACATGCATCCGCGCCGAGCGACCACCCCGCGTTTTCGGTACGATGCAGGCAACATCGGGCGCGCCATCCAATCCCTCCTCACGACCCCCAATGAACCCCACTATCGAATCCTTTGCACAGCTCGAGCTGAGCCCCCCGATCCTCGAAGCCCTTGCCGGCATCGGATACGAAACCCCGTCGCCGATCCAGGCAGCCTGCATCCCGCACCTGCGCGCCGGGCATGACCTGCTGGGCGAAGCCCAGACTGGCACCGGCAAGACGGCGGCCTTCGCGCTGCCGCTGCTCGACCGCCTCGACCTCTCCGCCCGCAACCCGCAGGTCCTCGTACTGACCCCGACACGCGAACTCGCGATCCAGGTTGCCGAGGCCTTCCAGCGCTATGCGAAGAACCTGCCCGGCTTTCACGTGCTGCCGATATACGGCGGCCAGAGTATGGTCGTGCAGCTGCGCCAGCTGAGCCGCGGCGCGCATGTCGTCGTCGGCACCCCGGGACGCGTGATGGACCACATCGAGCGCGCGAGCCTCAACCTCGGCGACCTCAAGACGCTGGTGCTCGACGAGGCCGACGAGATGCTGCGCATGGGCTTCATCGACGACGTCGAATGGATCCTCGAGCACGTCCCGGCCGAACGGCAGACCGCGCTGTTCTCCGCGACGATGCCGGACGCGATCCGGCGCGTGGCCCACCGCTACCTGCGCGAGCCGCGCGAGGTGAAGATCAAGACCGCCACGACCACCGTGACGACGATCCGCCAGCGCTTCTGCCAGATCGCCGTCGCGCACAAGCTCGACGCCCTCACGCGCATCCTCGAGGTCGAGGAGGAGTTCGACGCAGCGATCGTCTTCGTACGTACCAAGACCGCCACCGTCGAGCTCGCCGAGAAGCTCGAGGCGCGCGGCTATGCCGCCGCCGCACTGAACGGCGACATGACCCAGCAGCTGCGCGAACGGGTCATCGAACAGCTCAAGGGCGGCAGCCTCGACATCGTCGTCGCGACCGACGTCGCCGCGCGCGGCCTGGACGTGCCGCGCATCAGCCACGTCATCAACTACGACATCCCCTACGACACCGAGGCCTACGTTCACCGCATCGGCCGCACCGGTCGCGCAGGCCGCACCGGCAGCGCCATCCTCTTCGTCGCGCCGCGCGAGATGCGCATGCTGAAGGTGATCGAACGGGCGACGCGCCAGCCGATCGAACCGCTGCAACTGCCGTCACGCGAAGCCGTCGCCGACAAGCGCGTGACCGCCTTCCGCCAGCAGGTGGCGACGGTGCTCGAATCCGAAGACCTCGACTTCTTCCGAGAGGTCGTCGCCGGCATGGAGGACAGCCACGATGCCGACCTCCACGACATTGCCGCCGCCCTCGCCTTCCTCGCACAGCGCGAACGCCCCTTGCAGCTGCCGCGGAGCGCCGGCCCGGACATCGCCGCAGCCCAATCCGCCCCGCGCGCGGAACGCCCCCCGCGCGAAAACCGCGACGCCATCCTGGAGCGCCGCCGCGACTTCACCCATGGACGCCTGCAGCGCTACCGCATCGAGGTCGGCCGCAACCAGCAGGCGACCCCCAAGGACATCGTGGGCGCGATCGCGAATGAAGCCGGCATCGAGAGCCGCTTCATCGGCCAGATCAACCTGTACGAGGATTACAGCACCGTCGAACTGCCGGGCGACCTGCCGAACGACGTCCTCGACATCCTGCGTCGTGTGCGTGTGCGGCAGCGCCAGCTGAACATCCGTCCGCTGGACCACGACGAGGCGCAGCGCGACGCCGCGCGCCCCCGGCCCGGCCCCGGCCCGCGCTTCGGCGCGAAGCCCGCTCCGCGCGGCGAGGACGCGCCCCGCAAACCCTTTGCGAAACCGTGGGACAAGCCCGCCGGCAAACCTGGCGGCGATCGCCCGCAGGGCGGTAAGCCGTTCCACTCCGACCATCGCGAAACGCAGGGCACTGGCTTCAAACCGGCCAAGAAGAAGCCTCAGCGCGATCGCTAAAAACGAGCTCTCAGGAGGCAGTTGACACCGCCAGATTACGACCTATAATGGCGGTCTTTCGCGGGAATAGCTCAGTTGGTAGAGCGCAACCTTGCCAAGGTTGAGGTCGCGAGTTCGAGACTCGTTTCCCGCTCCAGATTCTCGAAAAGGCTCCGTAAAGCCTTTTCACCCGATCGAGGCGTATCGGGAGTCAGAGCAGACAACTGGCGCGATAGCAAAGCGGTTATGCACCGGATTGCAAATCCGTGTAGGTCGGTTCGACTCCGGCTCGCGCCTCCAGAAGTACACGCGGGAATAGCTCAGTTGGTAGAGCGCAACCTTGCCAAGGTTGAGGTCGCGAGTTCGAGACTCGTTTCCCGCTCCAGTAATTGACAAAGGGAAGGTGCCGATGCACCTTCCCTTTTTGTCTTTCTGCCGCCCATCTTCATGTCCCCCTCCCGGCGACGAGCGCCCTCCGATCGGCCACGCATCGAGTTGCCGCAGAATGCCGTGCTTCCCGACTATCGCGACGGCGGCCTGTTCGGGCTGGCGCGCAGCGTGGGGACTTATCTCGATGGCCGCCCCTGGCACGCACCCGGACCGTCCGCACCCCTTGGCACGGAGAGCGCCCCGCGCAAGCTCGTCTTCATCCTCATCGACGGCCTTGGCGACATGTTCCTGCAGCGCACCAGTGCCAGCGGAGCACTCCTCGCTCACCGGACGGGCCGCCTCACCTCCGTATTTCCGAGCACCACCGCAAGTGCCGTCACGACGACGATGACGGGTCTCGCACCCGCATGCCATGGCCTGACGGGGTGGTTCATCCACGACCGGCGCTTCGGCGGCGTCATCGCACCGCTGCCAGCCATCCGGCGCGGCGGCGCCCCCCTGCGGGGCCCGCTGGCCGTGCCCCGGCTCTTCGCCTATCGCACACTCTTCCAGCGCCGCAAGCGTCCTGCGATCTTCGTCTCGCCCCGTGAACTGGCATTCACACCCTACTCGCGCCGTCACAGCCGCGGAGCAAGCACCCTGGGCTACAAGGGTCTGCAGGGAATGATCGACACAATCGCCGGGGCGATCAGGGAGAGCGGAAGCGACCCCGTCCTCGTGCATGCCTACTACCCGACCTTCGACGGCCTCAGCCACGCCTACGGCTGCAACTCGAAGGAGGTCATCACTCACTTCGAGCGCATCGACGCGGCCTTCGGGCAGCTCCTCGAACGACTGCACGGGAGCGGTACCGACATCGTCCTCACGGCCGATCACGGCTTCATCGACTCGCCGCCGGAGCGCGTGATCGATCTGGCCACCCTGCCCGGACTGCAAACCATGCTGGCAGCCCCGCTGTTCGGCGAACGGCGTGCCGCTTTTTGCTCCGTGCGCCGCGGAGCGGAACGCGATTTCGAGCTGCTGGCACGCGAGTATCTAACAGGAAAAGCGATCGCCGCGCGTTCGGACGACTTGATCGGCCTCGGCGTCTTCGGTCCGGGCAAACCTCATCGGCGACTGCAAGAGCGCATCGGAACTCATGCGCTACTGATGGAACCGGGCTGGACGATTCGCGACCATGTTCCGGGCGAACAGGAACACGCGATGATCGGCGTTCACGGCGGGCTCACGCCCGACGAAATGTGGATTCCTCTGATCCAGGCACGCTGCTGACGACCAGCCGACGCGCAGACGCTGCCCTCAGTGCAGGTCCTCGTCCGCAGGTAAGGGCAGTACAGCGATGCCTTCGTCCACCAGCTCGCTGACGTCATCGCGCGTCGCACGGCCGCGGATATTGCGCGCCTCGCTATCGCCATGATGGATGCGGCGCGCTTCGTCGGCGAAGCGATCGCCCACGTCCTCCGACTCCCGACCGAGACGGCGCAGCATCGCCATCGCCGCCGCAAGCACATTGGCGTCCGGCGCCACCGAAGCAGCTGGCGCCGCGTCGGCACCGGCCGGCAAGCTGGATTTTCTCTCCGGAACCGGGGCAGACGCCCCCGTGTTCACATACGGCGCGCTGGGGCGCCGCGAAATCGTGGTCGATGCGCACACCGGGCAGGACACCAATCCCCGCTCGCGCTGCTCGTCATAGGCCGCCGACGAGGCAAACCAGCCCTCGAACAGGTGCTCATGGTCGCAGCTGAGATTGAGAACGATCACGTGAACTTCCGGACTGGGGCAAAGGCATGCCCGTTGGCGCGTGGTGCGGGAACGGGACTACCAAAAACCCATCAACACCAGCACCCACAAGCAGCATAGGCGATTCGATTTTTCCGCTTACCGTCAGAGTTACCGTAGGTCCCTTCGAGTTTGCGGCCGTATGACAATTTTACCGTGACAAGCACCCGATTCGTGCGCCAATGAAGGTCACTCGGAGCAGTTCCAGCACTTCGAGGTTCAGCCTTGATAGAGCCGGCAGGCCGTCGGTGTGGCGGCAGAATGGATCGGCCTTGCGCTGCACCAATCTCCGCGCCTGCGCCCGTAATCTCGACTCATGCGAGCTGCCGCGCTGGAGTGCTGGCAAGCCGATGCGCACGCAGAACTCCCCCCGGCCCACCTAAGGGCGCGGGCAGCGTCGTCAACGCACGGATGGATGTCCGCTGATCTCAGCGGACTTATCCGACCGGGGGAAATAATGATTCAGGATATCAGACATCAACCGATCGGTTCCGACCGCCTGCACCCAGAGGAAGATGAGCAGCACCACCGTCAGAGCCGACGTAAGTACCGCCGCCACGACGTTGTCCACGATGCCACGCCACCATTTAGGGCGAATTTCCTTGATGAATCGAGACTGCAGCAGTTCCTGCTCGGCTACGCGAATTCGTTCCGCGAGGACGGCTTCGAGGAACTCATCGATGTAGCGCTCGGCCTTGTCCCTGTAATCCTCGAGCTGCCCAGGCAGCTTCGCAGCGCGATTGAACTCCGCGAGTTCGTCATCGTTCGGGGACCGCCCGTGCTCATCTTCAAACTGCCGGATATATTCAATCTTTCGCGACTTGTAGATCGAATAGGCAATGGCGCCGATGATATCGCCTTCGTCCTCGACGAGATCCTTGTAAATCCAGCTGTATTGAGGTGTCTGCGGCAGGCCCTCTGCCATAAGGTCAGGCGTCGGCCTCGACTGCGCGACGTGCTTCGGCGAACGCGCGGTTCATTTCCTCGCGGGTAACCTTGGTCTCGCGGATAACAGCGACGACCTTAGTAGGCAGGCCTGCAACGTTCGCGGTGCGGTTCTTCACCATTGCCTCGTTCGCCCGCACGACCATATCGCGCGTGATGAGGTTACGCTTCGTTTGCATGACTTCTCCCGAGTTCTTGTACAAAAAGCCGCTTCGGTTGGCGGCTTTTGTTTGATGTTAAGTATGCGTAAGAGTTTTCCGCAGCGCAACCACTGTTGCACTTACGCACGAGCAAATGTCACCTTCTAACAAGGCGTTATCCGGATCACTGAGGGCTCGCCTCGCTGGCCCCACCGGATCAAGCGCGCGCCGATTGCAACCGATTGCAACCGATTGCAAAAACAGTCAGACACGGGATTTCTCATCTATCCACCCGAGGGCGCGCGCAGCGTCTTCAGCATGCACTGGATGCGCGAGCAGCCCGGCCGCAAGCTGCGCTGCTCCCAGGTCGGGCAGGATCGCAGCGAAGTAGCGACCCGGATTTGCCGCTGCGCGTGCGGCAGCTGCGTTCGTTCGCTTCTGCTCGGTCGAGAGCGGCAGGCGTTCGTTGGCGGCGACGCAGCGCCGGCAGAAGCCCATCACGAGAGCCTTGTCGTTGAAGCGGCCGAAGGATATGAGCGCCGGCTGCGCGGGGAATCCGCAGCAGGGGCACAGGCGGGTCATTGGCGCTTGCGCTGCCACCCCCGTTTCTGGCGGCGGTTCTGGCGGCTGGGTTTCTCGTACTCGTCGCTCATCACCCGGCCTCGATCAGCCGCAGCGTCTCGGCGGGATCGGTCGCCGCGCCGGGACGGTCCAGGATCGCCAGGATGCGCCCGCGCTCGGCCTGAATGCCGGCTTCGCGCTCTGGATAGGGGTCGGGGCGCAGCTGGTCGAGCACGGCGAGCGAGGCCTCGGGCGGGGCGCCCAGGGCGATGAGCTGCCGGCATGCGTCGAGGCGTTCGAAGGCGGCAACGTGCGCCAAGGTCATCAATGCCCGCGCGCGGGAGATCTCGCGGCCGTGTTCGCGCAGTTCGGTACTCATGCGGCTGATCTCCAGGCGAAAGAGTTGGCGGGTGTTGATCGCTCGGTCGCAACAGTCCGAGTGCCCGGTATCCCGCCTTGCGCACACGTCAGCCCGTCGTGTGCGCCCGGTGGCCGCCCATGGTGTCTAGCACCAACCCCGCGCCGCTATGGGCGGCCGCTCTCGCAGCGCGGGGCGTATTCATGCTTTCAGGAACGGTCGGAGGCAGCACGGGCGAATGCCCGGTCCCAGCCGTGCGGGTCTTCTGCGGCTGCGGCAGGCTGGGTCTGCCCGAGCCCCTGCGCAGCAACATGCGCCGCCACGGGTGCAGCGTACGGCGCCGAGTTCGCCTGTGCCGCGGCGAAGGCGCGGTCCCAGCTCTCCGCGACCGAAACGACGGCGACCGGAGCGGCGGCAGGGGCAGCCGCGGCAGCAGCCGCGCCAAGTGGGGGCGGAAGGCGGTCGAGCGCCGCTTGGATGTGCTCCCGACCCTCTGCTTCGGCGTTCCCCGGGTCGGCGAGCCACCGGGTGTATTCCTCGCGCTCCGACCGATACGGGTCGTGGGTGGTAGTCATGGTCGTCTCCATGGTCAGCGCCGGAAGCGGCTGGCGACGTTCAGCGGAGCTCGCGCAGACGCGGCCGGACCCATCGATTGGGGGGCTGCGTGGCGGGCGTAGGCCGGCGCTGCGGGCGCCGTGACGGCGGCAGTCGGCTGTTCGGCGTTGATCGCACCCTGCGGCCCAAGCGGCGCGCTGCCGAACTTGATTCCTTCTGCCATCTCGCCGTTCGGCTTGTAGCCGAGCACCGCTTCCGGGTCAGCGTCGATGCGGCGCGGGATGAGGACACCATCGGCCTCGGCGCGGACGATCGTCGCCTCTTCGCGCTCCTCGAGCGCGCGCAGCTCTGTGCGCAGCTCGGCCAGGCGGGCGGGGCGCTCGGCCAGCGGCGGGCCGGGGCGGTAGTCCATGGCGTCGATCCTGCCATGCACGAGCCCGATCAGCGTGTCGACGCCCATCAGCCAGCTCAGAAGCGGTGCGAGCTCGACGTTCTTGACCGTGCCCTGGCTGGCCGGCACAGCGACCGTCAGCAGTTCGGCACGCGACCCCTGCGGGTATGCCATCTGATGAAGCGCGAGATCCCCGTCGAACCTCTCGGCCGCTGCGCGGATACGCTCGGTGGCCCGTGCCTTCAGCTCGTCGCGGGGGATGCGGGCACTTTCGAGCCATTCGAGTTCGTCACGAACGCGCGCAATCTCGGCGCGGATCTTCTCCACATCCGTGTGCAGTTTGGTGCTCACAGCCCCACCTCCGTTCGCGGATTCTTGAAGCCCCAGCGCTCGACAGCCTCCACGAGCTTGGGGACGATGCCGAAGCGCGCCTCGATGTCGGCCTGCGCGGCATCGTACTGGCGCTGCAGATGCTCCAACGCGGACCTGGCATTGAGGTACGACTGGAAGTTCTGCAGATTCACGCCAGTTAGATACTTCCGGACGCCGTTGCGCTCTTCGACTTCGTACGACTCGACTTCTTCCTGACTCAGTCGCAGCGCCTCCTCGAGAGGCAGGCCGAGCAGGTGATCGACGCCGACCGCTGACGCACCGAACTGGCTGGCAGCGATCCGGATGTGCGATTTCCACTTGTCGACCGAGGCCCGCGCGACGCGCAAGCGGTCGGAGATGTCGCGGATCTGCACGAAGGCGGCATTGCGTGCCTCCAGCATGCCGATCAGCTTGGGTTTGTCATAACTTGCCACTGTGGTGGTCTCCATGTGCGTTGCCATGGGGCCATCATCGGGCCGCTCGCGCAAACGGAACACGGGGGGTTCAGTTTTCGGCGAGCGCCTTTCGCAGACCGGGAACCGTGCAGGGCACGGGCACGCCCACCCGGAACGCCGCGAACACGGCGCGGCGCGCCGGTGACCACAGCGGATCGTGTTCGGTGCGGTATCGCCAGGCGGGCCACAGGCGCAGTTCGAACCGGGCCACCTCATCGGCCAAGCGGGCGTAATCGCCCCCGAGGTGCGCCAGGGCGAGGACGAGGTGGTGGTTTCGATCTCGGCGCAGGATTTCGAACCGCGGCGATCGCCCGAGGGTCCCGGCGAGCCCGAGTGCGCGGTCGAGGGATTCGCCATCTCGCACATGAGCATCGATCGCCATGGCAAGCCACCGTGCGAGCTCCGGGTCGGCAGGCTGCAGGAGCTCAGCGGCCAGGGCGAGGCGGTCAATCGGATTTGCGTCCATTGCTCACATCAGGAGCGAGGCCTGACAAGCGATCTGCGAGCACATCGAGCGCAACGTCGATCCGCCGTTCGATCCGTGCGGCCTGATCGGGCGTCGCCTCGCCTTGGCGCTCCAGGTTGTCGGCAATGGCGCGCAGTTCGCTGGCGATGTTTGCGAATGCGGTCGCGATCACCTGCCCGACTTCGGTCGCCGGGATCAGTTCGCGGTCACGCACCTGCAGTTCGCGGCGCTTCGCCTCGGAGTCGTACCACGCCCGCCGGTCGGTCGGTGCGAGGCGGTCAGCGTCGATCTCGCCGGCTGCGTCGGCAATGCCCGGGCGGCACAGCAGGGGGAGCACGTCGGCGAGTGCATAGACCGGGTGTCCACCGCGCATGCCTGCAGGCTTCGCATCCCCTAGGGCGCGGCTCAGGCGGTCGCGATCGAGTCGGGTAAGTCGGCTCAATGCCCGCACTGAAAGGTTTGGCAGCGTGATGGCGGTCATCGGACATATTCCCCGAGGGCACGGGCCACAGCCGCACGCGCGGCCGCGATGTGCTCGCGCACGGCCGCCTGTGCCTCGGCGAGCTGTTCGTCGGTCAGGCGGCCCGCTTGGTGCTGGTCAGCGAGGACGGCGAGCAGCCCGGCACAGGTGTGCGTCAGTGCGTCGTCGAGCACGGTGCGAATGGTGTCGATCATTTTCCGAACCTCCGCATGAGCCGGCCGCGCAGCTCCTCGAGCTGAGTGTCGATCGCCTCCTCGGCGGTTTCGGCCTGCTTCGGCGTGATGCCGGCCTTTCGTTCGAGGATGTCGGGAACGCTGCGCATCTGCTCGGCGAACACGGCAATCGTCGTGGCGTAGAGCTGCATCACTTCGTCAAGCTCGCACAGCTCGCCCGCGCGGCGCCGCAGCTCCAGGGCTTTCAGTTCGGCGTCGAAGTGATGGCGGCGGTCTGCTGGCGACAGTAGGGACACGTCGACCGGCCCCTCGCCGCCCGCGGTGCCAGGCCGGCACAGCGCCGGCAGCACGTCCGCCAGGTTGAACACGGCGTGCCCGGCGCGCTTGCCTGCCGGCTCGATACCGGCGATCCGCCGCAGGATGTAGTCGCGGTCTAGGCGGGTGATTCGCGCGAGGGCGCGCACGCTCACAGGGGCAAGGGTCGGGGCAGTCATGGTGCCGTCCTATTCACTGGTGGTGGGGGTCAAGGGGGCCGAAAACCAGCCGATGCATGAGGTCCGAACCAC
Organism: Azoarcus sp. Aa7; assembly: GCF_014822185.1. Classification (GTDB taxonomy): domain Bacteria; phylum Pseudomonadota; class Gammaproteobacteria; order Burkholderiales; family Rhodocyclaceae; genus Aromatoleum. Next base: position 98,049 of record NZ_QVLR01000107.1, on the reverse strand, counting down.
CCTCAATCGAAACCCCTTGCCAAGGACCCGTAGTAGCTTCGCGCTTCGAAGGTGCACGATTCACTCGGCATGGCGCCGGGCGTGGTCCGACCGTCTGCTCGCTCATCGCGGCGCCTCCCAGCTCGAGCAGAACACGCCCCCATCCCCCGGCAGCTGGCGCAGCGGGTGGCCGGCGCCGTAGGCGAGCGGCAGGTCTGCACGGCCGGCGCAGTAGCCATTGACGACGAGGCCGGGCCTGCGGATGTGGCGGCAGCGTTGGCAGGTACCGACGCCAGCAACATCAATGTCGTCCACGTGCGACGCGAGCAGGTCGAGCAATTCGCCCTTGTGCGCCCGGATCAGGGCGCGGTGCTGCTCGGTGATGCTGCCGGCCGGCTCCACGATCAGGCGGCCATCGTCGGTCGTCAGGGCCAGGCCATCCGCGACGAGGCCCGCAAGAATCGACTTCACGCCTGAGCCGTCCGCGACTGCCTTGTGTGCGTCGCAATGGACACGGCCGAAGGCCTTGGTTCGCTCAAACCCCGGCGCTCCCGGTTGAGGCGTCGTGACCTCGAACGGCGCTCCGCAGACGCGACAGCGCCCCTCCCAGCATGCGAGCACGGTTGCAGTGCCGTCCTTGCGCAGGTGGGGCCTTGTCCCCTTCAGCGTGAAGTGCCACACGCCAGACGGTTGATCGCCGCGCATTGCCATCAGAACACCTCCACGTCGGCGGAGTCTTCCGATTCACGATGTCCCGGTCCCTCCGTCCGCTGCTCGGACGTCGGGCGGGACAACCGGGACACCCTTACAGGGGTGTGTCCCGTTATGTCCCGGTACCCTGCGGGACACGTCGGGCCGTTTGTCCCGTTATGTCCCGGTGTCCCGGTAGGCGGCAAACCGGCACGGCCGATCCAGTACAGACCGTTCCAGGTGGCAACCATGCCGAAGTCCATCAACTGCGTTCGAGCACGCCGGAAGGCCTTCCGCTTTGCAGACTCGTCGGTGCCGTCCGACACACCGGCAGCATATGCACGGGCGCGCCAGGCTTCCTCCGACACGACACGCGATAGGGCGCGGCCGCCCATCTGCTCGAGCGTCGCACTGTCCGGAATCGAGCCGTCATCCTCCACCGTCGCGAGGAACGCACGCCACGCGATCCGGGTTGCCCCGGTCAGCTTCGGCACACGTGGTGCCGCCGGCTGGTCATCGGCGACGACAACGCAGCTCGTTACGGCGTCGCCGTCCTCGTCGCGGCCGATCTCGATTGCCTCCAGGCGGAAGGGGTGCGCCTGTCCATCCTCGCCGTCCTTGGCCTTCGCGACCTTCCACTCCCGCCGATCGCCGTCGCGCGTCACCTCGATTGCTGCATCCAGTGCGGCGATGAGGCTTGAATGCCCACGAGCGCCGCGGCCCTGATCCTTCCCGCTGTGATGCACGAGCACCACGAGCCCGCCGACAAGGCGCTGCAGCTCGGTCGCTGCGGCGATCAGGACGCCCATGTCCTGCCCGCTGTTCTCGTCGGCGCCCGGTGCGGCGCGGTTCAGCGTGTCGATGATCACGATTCCCCCGCCAGCATCCGCAGCCAAGATCGAGGCGGCCAGGTCGGGCACGTCGCGCACGTCGAGCAGCGAGAACGGCGCGGCGATGAAGCGCACGCAGGCGAGCCGCTCGGCGCCATTCCGGACACGGAAGGCCCGGACACGGTTCGATATGCCGTGTTCCCCTTCGAGCGCGAGGTAACACACGCTGGAGGGCGTGACACGCCGGCCGAACCAGTTGCAGCCATCGGACACCGCGCCGGCCAGATCTAGCGTCAGGAAGGTCTTTCCGCAGCCGCTGGGGCCGTAGATCGCCGCAAGGCCCGATTCGGGCAGCACGCCCTTCACACGCCAGCGCAGCGGCGGGCGGCTCGCCAGGTCCTCGGCAGTGAGCAGCCGATACCGCACCTCGGGCAGCAGCTGTGCGGGCTTGGTCCATGCCGTCATCGGGCGCCCTTCCCTGGTATAAGCAGCGTGCAGAACGGCGGACTCGCGCGCAGCAAGAGCAGCCGGCGGGGCTTCGCGGCGGTGATCGCCGCGACAGTGGCCTGCAGGCGCTCGGGCGTGACGCTATCTGCTCGGGCAATGAACACGTCGCGCCGGTGGCACTGGCTCCAGTCGAGCGCGGCCGGGTCGGTGTCGGCGAACACGGCCAGCGGCGCACAGATGCCGCGCAGGCTCGGCGGCGTATCGATCCATACCGCGATCCCGTGCGCCGGCTCGAAGCCCTCGCGCAGCCGGCTTGCGAGCTGGGCGCCATATGCCGGGAGCCGGCGTGCGGGTTCGCGTCGACGTGCCGGGTGCGATCGAAAGTCGGTCAGGGTCACGTCACGCCCCCGTCCAATCGATGTCACCCGCGCCGGGTAGATCGCCGAAGGGGTCGGACTGCGCCGCCGCCGTCGCTCCCTGCCGCGGGCTTTCCTTCGCCTTGCGCGGGCGCGGTGTCGTGCTCGCGACCTCATCGGCCTGCAGGTCGAGACTCGGGCGCGCGGTGCCGTCCTTGGCCTGGTACGTGCCCACCTTCAGCATGCCGGCCAGGCTTACGGATGCGCCGGCCCGGAGCTGCAGCAGGCGCGCGACTGCATCCGGCTCGAACACGACGATCAGCGCCGGGTCGATCCTCATCGCCGCGGGCACGCGATCGGGTGCCGTGACGGTCGCGTCAGCCTTCGCCGTGAACCGGCCTGCGGGCTTCTCCGATCGCCAGGTCAGGGGGTGATAGAGCGGGGCCGGGGGGATAGAATCGGCGTTGCTGGCGGTTTGCGGACGGGCCGATTCCTTGGCGGGGGCGGCCCGTTTTGCTTGGCGGGGCATGCTGGCGACCTCCGATCAGGCGGAGAGCGCGCGGCGGACTTCACCCACGTTCCAGGTGTTTTGCGTCGTGCCGGCAAAGCGCCGGGGCTTCGGCAGGATGCCGCGGTCGATCCAGCGATAGACCGTCGCGCGGCTCTTGCCGGTCACGGCAACCAGCGCGGCGATGTCCATGCGTGCGGAGTCAGGCAGGTTGTCGAAGTGCCGGGCTGAGTCGGGAAGATGTGCGCTTTCCATGTCCGTCGTTCCTTTGCGTTGGGTTTGCGACGGATTGAATTTCGCGGTTTCTACCGAGCTTGTATTCCAGAATAATCAGGGGTGGCGATTTCTCTCAGCCCCACAGCATCAAGTCTAGGTATCCGTGCTGAACGTACCGTGTGCCCGCCCGCATGGCGTGCTCGGCTCTAGTAATACCTGCGTCGCGGGGCAGTTCGCGCGGCAAGTTGGGATACATCAGTTCCGCTATTTCGGGAGCCGTGGCGCCAGACGACTTTGCGTCGAAAGCGCGCAGGTACTCTGGAAGCTTTCCTTTGTGCAGTTTCGGTGAGGAAACGCAAGACACTTCACGTTGCTTCCGCATTTCGTCACGCTCGAAGAGGAGGATGCGCCGCGCCTCTTCGACTTGACGGTCAATGGGTCTTCGCAAGTCGAAACGAATTGATCTTTCATTCCACTTGTCCGCCCCTTCAAACCCGTGAAGGAGTTCCGGTTCAGACGGAACTTGAATCTTCCCGAGGCGCGGATAAAGTAGGCTCAACACATCCCCCGTTCCATCATCAAGAATCCAGGCATCGGGGCTTGCAGGGTCGAGAAGCAGGTCAACTCCCCATTTGTCTGCCAGGTAATCTCCGAGGGCCGACTCTGCGAAATCGCACCCTTCTGCCTCCATGCGATTCAAGTACTCATCTCCTGATTCACCCGCCAGCGCAGGCGGATCTGAGTGGCGGTAGGTCATCGGTTCCCACCCCCTAATCGCCGTACCCTGGAGCTTTCCCGTCTTCCCATCGTCCGTGTAGGCAGGCAAAGAGGCGTAACGAGCATAGTCGTCCTGATAATCGACATTGCGTCGCAAGAACTCCCACACCCACTTCATGAGCGGCCAGTCGTCAAAATCTTGGGGGTATACCGATGCGTCCCGCCAGTTCGGGAATGATGCAACGCTCGTCATTTCGCCCACCCATTGCGGCGAGCCCTGGTAGAAGGTGCCGCCCCAGGCCGGGCAGGGTGTCCCGGCTCTTCCCTCCGTCGAGGTAGGGGCGGCGTAATGGTGCCCGGTCGGAGCCAGGCGAAGGCGTGACTATTCGCCTACCATTCCGAGGTAGGCCTCGCCGTTCAGCGAATACACGTTGTCCTTGCGGATCGCGTCCTTGTATTGGGGGGAGCAGAACTCCACCCGTTGTTTCGCCTCTGCCAGGGCGGCCAGTATCGGCTTCTGCTCGCGAACGCGAAGGCCAATTTCAGGGAGGCCAGTGAAGTACCGCCTCCCGCCGATCAGCGCTTCCATTTCGTCAATCCGCTTCAAGATGGCCGTTTTCCAATCGCCGATGAAGTCCCGATCCTGACGGATGGCTTTAGCTGTCTCCCACGTTTGCCGCTGCTCGCTCTGCTGCCTCAGTTCATCGAGCTGCGCCTGCTCTTCGGCGTTGAACGGCATATGGACGGTGAATGTGCGACCGCTGTTTTTCGCGATCGCGATGTGCGGCATTGGCGGCGTGCCTCCTTTCCACGAGCCAAGGAAGATGCGGCCGTCAGGTGCGAAGGCGACGGTTTGTCTAAATCTGCCGTTTCCGCGCCGTCCGGGCAGCCATTCGACACTGATTGCCCCGAAGTCATCCAGAGACTCGGCGCTACCTTGTAGGCGCCATTCGCGTTGCGCCCATGTTTCGACGTGGATTTCGCCTTTGGCCGTCTGAATGGTGAAACTGATGCGGCCGGAGCTCCACACGTTCGCATTCGCAAGCGAGGGAAACGCGGGGCGAGCAGGCGTGAAATCCCGGACGGATGAGACTGGTCTAGAATCGAGGTCAGCCATGATTCGATCTCCTTTGCAGATCGGGTTGTGGTCAGGGCCGATCGGTGTTCCCGCACCGTTCGGCCCGCTTTGCCTGAGCCCGTCAGGCGGCGGCGTTGCCCTTGTCGAGCGAGATCACGTCCGCCCCTTTCTTGAGCTTGTCGAGATAGTCGGCCCACTGCTGCATCATCACCCTGCGCTCGGGCAGGTACTCTGCGAAGTTGTATGCTGCCGCGACTTGGTTGCGCTCGCCGTGCGCGAGTTGGCGTTCAATGACCTGGTGCGGATACCCGAGTTCGTGCAGCAACGTCGACGCCATCGAGCGAAACCCATGCCCGGTCATCTCGTTGCTCGTGTATCCCATGCGCCGCAAGGCCGCGTTCACGGTGTTCTCGCTCATCGGCCGGCCGCCCCCGCGCTCTGAGGGGAACACGTACCGCCCTGCCCGGGTCAGGTGCTGGATCTCACGCAGGACAGCCACGGCCTGACGCGACAGCGGAACGATGTGCTGTTCCTCCATCTTCATTTTCTCGGCAGGAATGCGCCATTCGCTCTTGTCGAAGTCGAATTCCGACCATTCCGCGTGTCGCAACTCGCCCGGCCGAACGAACATCAGCGGCGCGAGCTGGAGCGCGCAACGCGTGGTGAAGGCACCGGTAAAGCCGTCGATCGCACGCAGCAGCCCGCCAACGTCCTTCGGGTTCGTCAGGCTCGCATGGTGTCGGATCGCGACCGGTTGCAGCACGTCGCGCAGTTCGATGTCGCGTGACGGGTCGCGAGCGCACAGGCCGTGCGCGACCGCGTAGCGGAAGATGCGCCCGCAGGCGTTGTGCATGCGCTTGGCGATGTCGAAGGCCCCGCGCCCTTCGATACGCTTGATGATCGCCAGCAGATCGGGCGCAGCGAGCTCCGAAACCGGGCGGGCGCCAATGTAGGGCAGCACATCCACTTCCAGGCGGCGCAGCAGCTTGTCCTTCGTGCTGTCCTTCAACACCGTCGCCTGACGCGCATACCACTCGCGCGCCACCGCCTCGAAGCTGTTCGCGGCGACTTCGGCGCGCGCCTTCTTCGTCGCCTTGCGGTGCTCCCCAGGGTCGATACCGTCGGCAATCCGCCTACGGGCCTCGTCGCGACGCTCGCGAGCAAGCTTCAGGGTCACATCAGGATAGACGCCCATGGACAGCGTCTTGCGCTTTCCGCCGAAGCGGTAATCGAGGCGCCACCACTTCGCGCCCGATGGATTCAGCAGCAGGTACAAGCCGCCAGCATCCGAGAGCTTGAGCGGCTTCGGGCCGGGTTTCGCGGTGCGGATTGCAACGTCTGAGAGCGGCATTTGACGGTAACTCCTTTCGGCCCCTGCTCGGTTACCGACAAAGATACCGCCAAACTACCGTGAAATGCAATGAGACAGTTTGACGCAGAAAGGACAGCAAAACTCGAGCAATCAAGGACAACAATCTGTTTTTACTGCGGTTTTTGATTCTATTTGAGACAGCTTGATGTGCCTTGATGGTGCCGGGAACGGGACTCGAACCCGTACGCCCTGGGGCTGCAGATTTTAAGTCTGCTGTGTCTACCGATTTCACCATCCCGGCCCGCGAGGGCTCGGCATTCTACCGTGAGAGGACGCCCCTGCCCAGCATCAGCCGGGACGCCGCGCCTTGCTTCCTTCGTTCGCCAGATGGGGCATCGCGCGATGCAGGTAGTAGCCCATCGACCACAAGGTCAGCGCCGCCGCGACATAGATCAGGATCTCGCCGACCAGCCGGACGTTCAGATGCAACAAAGGTGCGTCATACAGCAGGAGGGGAATCGCGGTCATCTGCGCCGCGGTCTTCAGCTTGCCGACGAAGGCAACCGCGACACCCGCGGATGCGCCGATACGCGCCATCCATTCGCGCAACGCGGAAATGGTGATCTCGCGCCCGATGATGACCACGGCGATGATCGAATCCACGCGCGCGAGCTGAACGAGCAGGATCAACGCGGCCGCGACCATCAGCTTGTCGGCAACGGGATCGAGGAAGGCGCCGAAGGCCGAGGTCTGATTCAAGGCTCGCGCGAGGTAGCCGTCGAACCAGTCCGTCACAGCCGCAACGATGAAGATCAGGGTCGCGGCGAAATTCTTCTCCTGCGGATCAAGCCACTGTTCCGGAAGATAAAAGACGCCGACGAAGAGCGGTATCAGCGCGATGCGCGCCCAGGTCAGCGAGTTCGGAATGTTGATCTGCATTGAGAAGATGACGGTAATGCGACAAATGCATGGCTAGTGCAACGCATTGTATATCGCTTCGGCGAGCTTTCGGCTCACCCCATCGACGCGGCATAGATCCTCGACCGTGGCCGCACGCACCCCGTCGAGCCCGCCGAAGGTCGCGAGCAGGTTGCGCCGCCGGGTCGCACCGACGCCGGGAATATCCTCCAGGCGCGAGCCGATGCGCGCCTTGGCGCGGCGTGCGCGATGCCCCGTGATCGCGAAACGGTGCGCCTCGTCGCGGATTTCCTGGATCAGGTGCAGCGCGGGATGATCCGACGCGAGGTTCAGCGGAACGCGCCCGTCCGGGAAGATCAGCGTCTCGAGGCCCGGCTTGCGCTCCTCGCCCTTGGCGACGCCGACCATCGCGATCGATTCGAGCCCGACCTCGGTCAGCACCTCGAGCGCTGAACTCACCTGCCCCTTGCCGCCGTCTATCAGGATCAGGTCCGGGCACAACCCCTCGCCCGCCGCGACCTTGCCGTAACGGCGCTCCAGCACCTGCCGCATCGCCGCGAAGTCGTCGCCGCCGGTGATGCCGGCGATGTTGTAGCGACGATACTCGGAATTCTTCATCGCCCCATCGACGCACACGACGCAGGACGCGACCGTCGCTTCGCCCATCGTGTGGCTGATGTCGAAGCACTCGACGCGGCGCGGCGCCTCCGGCAGGTCGAGCACCTCGCGCAGCGCCTCCAGACGCGCCTCGCTGCGCCCCGTGTCACGCGCCCGGGCGAGGATCGCGAGGCGCGCATTGTTCTCCGCCATTTCCATCCACGCCTTTTCGGCCGCGCTGCGCGGTGCCACCAGGGCACAGGGCTTGTCGCTGATCTCCGCCATCAGGGCCTTGACCGGCTCCAGCGGCACGTCGAGCAGCAGGCGCGCGGGCATGCCGTGGTCGCGGTAATGCTGCTCGACGAAGGCTAGCGCACCGTCGAGTGCACCGCAGCTGGCCGCGGCACTCGGGAACTGCGGACGGTCGCCGAGGTGCCGGCCGCCACGCACCATCGCGATATTCACGCAGGTCAGCCCGCCCTCCTCGACCGCGGCGATGATGTCGACGTCCTCGTCCCTGCGGCTGTCGACATACTGCCGCTGCAACACGGCCTGCAGCACGCGCACCTGGTCGCGGATCGCCGCCGCTTCCTCGAACGCGAGGCGCTCGGCGGCGGCATGCATGCGCGAGGTCAGGTCGTCGATGACCTCGGACGCGCGCCCGTCCAGGAAGCGCGCCGCGAGCTTCACGTCGGCGGCGTAGGCGTCACGGTCGATCAGGCCGACGCAGGGTGCCGTGCAGCGCTTGATCTGGTGCAGCAGGCACGGGCGCGAACGGTTCTGGAAAACCGAGTTCTCGCAGGTGCGCAGCTGGAAGGTCTTCTGCAGCAGATGGATGCTCTCGCGCACGGCGTACGCGTTCGGAAAGGGCCCAAAGTAGCGCGCGCCTTTCGCGAAGGCTCCCCGATGGTAGGCCAGGCGCGGAAACCCGTCGCCGGAGAGTTCGATGTACGGATACGACTTGTCGTCGCGGAACAGGATGTTGTAGCGCGGCGCCAGACTCTTGATGAGATTGTTCTCGAGGATCAGCGCCTCGGCCTCCGAACGCGTCGCAGTCACGTCGACGCGCTGGATCTGCGCGACCATCAGCGCGATGCGCGGACTGGGCTGCGTGCGCAGGAAGTAGCTCGATACCCGCCGTTTGAGATTCTTGGCCTTGCCGACGTAAAGCACCCGTTCCTCGGCGCCTATCATGCGATAGACACCGGGCTCCTCCGGTACCGTCTTCAGGAAGGCCTTGGCATCGAAAGGCGCGGCGGGATGGGGCATTGCCGGTGGGCTCGGAACCGGTTGAAGGCTCAGGCGAGCTCTGCGGGAATTTCGGCGACCGTCCCGCGCGCCTGCTGATAGAGCGGGCTCAGTTCGAGCGAGAAGGGATCGCAGAACTGCGGACGGGCGCGCAAGGCCGCTATGCGTGCGCGGCTCTCTGGCAGCACCTCGGGAACCCAGCGGTCCAGCAGATCGGCTGCCAGATCCGGGCGATTACACACCAGCACCATGTCGCAGCCGGCCGCATAGGCCGCCTTGGCACGCGCGAGGATGTCGCCAGCCACGGCAGCCCCCTCCATCGTCAGGTCGTCGCTGAACACGACGCCCTTGAAGCCGACGCGTCCGCGCAACACGTCCTGCAGCCAGAAGGGCGAAAAGCCCGCCGGACTCGGATCGACCTTCGGGTAGATAACATGCGCCGGCATCACGCCAGAGAGCTGGCGGCCGATGCGATGGCGGTAGGGAACGATGTCCTCGTTCCAGATCGCCTCGAAGTCGCGCTCGTCCACCGGGATTTCGAGGTGCGAATCCGCCTCGACGAAACCATGTCCCGGAAAGTGCTTGCCCACGCAGCCCATCCCGGCCTCGGCCATGCCGGCGGCGAGAGCCTGCGCGAGCGACGCCGCCACCTGAGGGTCGCGATGGAAGGAGCGGTCCCCGATCACCCGGCTGCAGCCGTAATCGAGATCCAGCACGGGCGCAAAGCTGAGGTCCACACCGTGGGCCAGCAGTTCGGACGCGAGCACGTAGCCGACCGCGCGCGCCGCATCCAGCGCGGCAACGTGGTCTTGCGCCCACAACTGCCCGAGCCGGCGCATCGACGGCAGACGCGTGAAGCCGTCGGTGCGGAAGCGCTGCACGCGCCCGCCTTCGTGATCGACCGCGATCACCAGCGCCGGATCGCGCAATGCATGAATCTCGGCCGTCAACGCCGAGAGCTGCTCGGAACCGGTGAAGTTGCGTGCGAACAGGATCACGCCACCGACCAGCGGATCGCACAGGCGTTCGCGCTCCTCGTCGGTGAGCACCGTGCCCGCGACGTCGAGCATCACCGGCCCGAGCGGCAGGTGCAGTGTGTCGTGAGTTGTGGAATTCATGGCTTCTCGATCAGCGCAAACGCGACCACGTAATCGGTTTCGTCGCTCAGGCTCAGGTGCGCAGTCAGTCCGCGCTCCCGCATGTAGGCGGCAAGCCCGTCGTCGAACAGGTAGACCGGCTTGCCGAGCTCGTCGTGCCCGACCCGAACCGCATGCAGGGTCGCCGGGACGGCAACGCCCGTCCCCAGGGCCTTGCCGAAGGCCTCCTTGGCCGCAAAACGTTTGGCAAGGAATCGGGCCGGATCGCGGCTCGCCCGGAAGCCTCCGCGCTCCTCGCCGGCCGCAAGGATGCGCGCGGCAAAGCGCTCGCCGTTGCGTTCCAGCGCAGCGCCCAGGCGGGCGATCTGAACGATGTCCGTACCGATCCCGTGAATCATCCGGCGACGCTCAGCAGCCCTGCCCCGCGGCCTCGCGCATCAGGCGCTTCATCTCGCGCACCGCCTCGCGCATGCCGGCGAACACCGCCCGGCTGACGATGGCGTGGCCGATGTGCAGTTCGCGCACGCCTGCGAGCCGGGCGATCGGCTGCACGTTGTAGTAGTTGAGGGCGTGGCCGGCGTTGAAGCGCATGCCCAGGCCGCGGATCGCGTCACCCGCCTCGCGCACCTTCGCGACTTCCGCGAGCACGGACGCGCTCTCGGCGTCCCGTCCGGCATTGTGGAAGGCATGTGCGTAAGGCCCAGTGTGGATCTCGCACACGCGCGCGCCGATGCGCGCGGCCGCCTCGACCTGCGCGATCTCCGCGTCGATGAACACGCTCGTGACGATCCCGGCGTCGGCCAGCCGCCCCACGACGTTTTTCAGCCGCGCCTCCTGGGCGACGACGTCGAGGCCGCCTTCGGTCGTCACCTCGTGACGTCCCTCCGGCACCAGCATCGCCATTTCGGGCTTCAGGCGGCATGCGATCCCGACCATCTCGTCGGTCGCAGCCATCTCGAGGTTCAGCTTGACCTGCGTGAGCTCGCGCAGTCTGCGCACGTCCTCGTCCTGGATGTGGCGCCGATCCTCGCGCAGATGCACGGTGATGCCGTCCGCGCCGCCGAGATGTGCCTCCACGGCCGCCCATACCGGGTCCGGCTCCCAGGTGCGGCGCGCCTGGCGCAGCGTCGCCACATGGTCGATATTCACGCCGAGTTCGATCACAGCTCCAGCAACTCCTTTAGAACCCGGCGCGACTGCAGCGTCTGCCCGCCGAGGTAATGATTGATCAGCATACGAAGCAGGGTCTTGCTCTGGGCCAGCGTTTCGGGGCGGGAAAAATCGTCGCGCTCCATGTCGAGCAGGGTCTGCCCGCTCGTCGCCGGCAGATCGCCCCCGCCTTCCGGCGCCGGCACCGGACCGCGCTCGATTATATAGACGTAGTCGGCGCGGGGATCGAGCGGCTCTCCCGATTCGCTGTCCGACCCGAGACCGATGCCGTAGCCGAGCTCGCGCAGCAGCGCGAGCTCGAAGCGGCGCAGGACCGGCTCCTGCGGTTCGCCGCGGCCCAGCGTCGCGATCGCACGGGCGTACGCATCGAAGAGCACGGCATGCGGATCCTCGCGGGCCGTCAGGCGCACCATCAGCTCGTTCAGGTAGTAACCGCACATCAGCGCGCGACCCGCCAGCAAGGGCTGTCCGCCGCAGCGCTCGGCGCGCACGAGCGTCTTCATCTCGCCGCCGCCCGACCAGTCCAGCAGCAGCGGCTGAAACGCCATGATGACGCCGCGCAGCGCCGACATCGGGCGCCGCGCGCCCTTCGCAACCAGTGCGACGCGGCCGTGATCGCGCGAGAAGACTTCGACGATGAGGCTGGTCTCGCGCCAGGGGTGTGTATGCAGGACGAAACCCGGCTGTCCGTCGACGCGCTGCTTCTGACTCACGACGGCACGCGCCCGCAGGCCTTATTCGTAGCCCAGACTCTTGAGGGCGCGCTCGTCATCCGCCCAGCCGCTCTTGACCTTGACCCACACCTCGAGAAAGACCTTGCCGTCGAACAGCTGCTCCAGTTCCACGCGAGCTTCCGAGGCGATGCGTTTCAACTGTTCGCCACCCTTGCCAATGACGATAGCCTTGTGACTGGCACGGTCGACGACGACGGCAGCATGGATGCGACGCAGCTTGCCTTCCGTTTCGAACTTCTCGATCTCCACCGCGATGCCATAAGGCAGTTCGTCCCCCAACAGACGGAAGAGCTTCTCGCGCAGGAACTCGGCCGCGAGGAAACGTTCGCTGCGGTCGGTGACCTCGTCCTCGCCGTACATCGGCGCGCCCTCGGGCAGGAGCGGCGTCACCGCCCGCAGCAACTGCTCGACGTTGGTCCCCCGCTCGGCGCTGAGCGGCACGATCTCGGTGAACGGGTAGACGTCCTTCACGCGCGCGATGAAGGGCAGCAGCTGGGTCTTGTCGGCGAGCCGATCGACCTTGTTGATGACGAGGACCACCTTCCCTTCCTGCGGCAGCACCTCGACGACCTTGCGGTCATCCTCGCCGAAACGGCCGGCCTCGATCACGAAGAGCACGAGATCGACGTCGGCGAGCACCTGCGACACCGTCCGGTTCATCGAACGGTTGAGCGCGTTGCGATGCTTGGTCTGGAAACCCGGCGTATCGACGAAGACGAACTGCGCCTCGTCGTTGGTCAGAATGCCCGTGACGCGATGCCGTGTCGTCTGCGCCTTGCGCGAAACGATGCTGATCTTCTGCCCGATCAGGCGGTTCAGCAGCGTCGATTTGCCGACGTTGGGCCGTCCGACGATGGCGACGAAACCCGTGCGGAATCCTTCGGGCGCTGCGGCAGGCCCGTTTTCCGGACCGATGTTCTCGTTCATGACTTCCTCAACTGCGCCAGCGCGTTCTCGGCCGACTGCTGCTCGGCGGCGCGACGGCTCGTGCCCCGCCCGGTGGTACGGATCTTCAGTGTGTTGACCTCGCAGGTGACCTCGAATTCCTGCGCATGCGCCTCGCCATGCACCTTCACCGTCGTGTAGGTCGGCAGCGCCATTCTGCGCCCCTGCAGGTATTCCTGCAGCGCGGTCTTCGGATCCTTGGCTGCCACACCGGGATCGATGGCTGCGATCAGCGGCGCATACAGACGATCGATCACCGTCTTCGCCGCGTCGAAACCCTGGTCGAGAAAGACTGCCGCGAACATCGCTTCGAGCGCGTCGGCGAGGATGGAAGGCCGGCGGAACCCGCCGCTCTTCAGCTCCCCCTCGCCCAGTCGCAGGTACTCGCCGAAATCGAGGTCGCGGGCAATGCCATGCAGGCCGTCCTGACACACGAGCGAGGCCCGCAGGCGCGACATCTCGCCTTCGCGCAACTCGCCGAAACGTTCGAACAGTGCGATCGCGACGACGCAATTCAGGATGCTGTCGCCGAGAAACTCCAGGCGCTCGTTATTGGGCTGCCCGAAACTGCGGTGCGTGAGCGCCTGATCCAGCAGCGCACGGTCCGTGAACTGATAGCCGACGATCCGCTGGAGACGATCCAGATTGGCTGCCACTATCTTCCGGTCGTCGTCGCTTTGAAGTCGATCAGCAGGCTGACGTTCGACACCACCGGAACCTTCCGGGAATACTCGACGTCGATGACCACCTTGCCGCCTTCCTTCCTGATTTCGAGGTCCGCGCCGGTGACAGTCGACACGTCATCGATCTGCCCGCTGCGCTCGAAACTCCTGCGCATGTCCGCGATCGACGCCCCGCCGTCACCCTCGCCGGCGACCTTGTTGATGATGCGCTGGACGGCGAAGTATTCGTTTACCGCTGGAACGGCACGAAAACCGATCAGCAGCACGAAACCGAGAAGTCCACCGACAACCAGTACGCTGATAGGGCTCATGCCCTGTTGCCATTTCTTCATCCGCATGTCGTCTCCGTATCAGTGAAAGCCGCCAATCCGTTTCATGTCGTTGAAGTTGAACCAGATGAAAAACGCCCTGCCGACGATGTTCTCATCCGGAACGAATCCCCAGACGCGGCTGTCGCTGCTCGCGTCGCGATTGTCGCCCATCACGAAGTAATGCCCTTCGGGTACGGTGCAACGCACGCCGGCCGTAGTATAGGTGCAGTTCTCGCGATGCGGATAATCGAGCACCTGCGGCACGAAGGGCGGCACGTCGCGCTCGATCAATACCGAATGCTCGGTCGCGCCCAGCTTTTCCAGGAAACGCGGCGAGTAGTACAGGCGATCCGGATGGAGGTAATCGTCCTGCGGCGCGATCGACACCGCTTCGCCGTTGATGCGCAGGCGCTTGTCTACATACTCGATCCTGTCGCCCGGAAGGCCCACGACACGCTTGATGTAATCCATCGAAGGATCGGCCGGATAGCGGAACACCATCACGTCGCCGCGCTTGGGCGAATTCACGTCGATGATCTTCTTGTTGATCACCGGCAGGCGAATGCCGTAGGTCCACTTGTTCACAAGGATGAAATCGCCGACCAGCAGCGTCGGAATCATGGAGCCGGACGGAATCTTGAACGGCTCGACGATGAACGAGCGCAGGCCGAACACGATCAGGATCACAGGAAAGAAACTGGCGCCGTACTCGACCCACCACGGCGCGGGAGCGCCAGGAGCGCGACGCTTCTTCGCGTAGAAGCGGTCGATGACCCAAAGGATCGCCGTTGCCACCAGCAGCAGGAACAACACCAGCGCAAAATTCACACAGACTCCGTTTCGTCGCGATTCAACGCAGCGCGGCGCAAGGCCCCGCCGCTTACTTGCCTTCGTCCACCCGCAGCACGGAGAGGAAGGCCTCCTGCGGAATTTCGACGTTGCCGACCTGCTTCATGCGCTTCTTGCCTTCCTTCTGCTTCTCGAGCAGCTTCTTCTTCCGCGAGATGTCGCCGCCATAGCACTTCGCGAGCACGTTCTTGCGCAGCGCCTTGATGGTTTCGCGCGCGATGATGTGCGAGCCGATCGCGGCCTGGACGGCGACGTCGAACATCTGGCGCGGGATCAGCGAACGCAGTTTCGCCGCCACCTCACGGCCGCGGTACTGCGCCGAGGCGCGGTGCACGATCACCGACAGCGCATCGACCTTCTCGCCGCCGACCATCATGTCGAGCTTCACGAGATCGGCCGCACGGTACTCCTTGAACTCATAGTCGAGCGACGCGTAGCCGCGCGACACCGATTTCAGCTTGTCGAAGAAGTCCATGACGACTTCGTTCATCGGCAGGTCGTAGATCAGTTGCACCTGGCGGCCGTGGTAGCGCATATCGACCTGCGCGCCGCGCTTCAGGTTGCACAGCGTGATCACCGGGCCGACATATTCCTGCGGCATGAAGATCGTCGCCGTGATGATCGGCTCGCGAATCTCCGCGACCTTCGACACGTCGGGCAGCTTGGACGGATTCTCGACATGAATCACTTCGCCGCTGTTCATCACGACCTCATACACGACGGTCGGTGCCGTGGTGATGAGGTTCATGTCGAATTCGCGCTCGAGGCGCTCCTGCACGATGTCCATGTGCAGCAGGCCGAGGAAGCCGCAGCGGAAGCCGAACCCCAGCGCCTGCGAGACCTCGGGCTCGAACTGCAGCGACGCGTCGTTCAGGCGCAGTTTCTCCAGCGAATCACGCAACTGGTCGTATTCGCTCGATTCGACCGGATACAGGCCCGCGAACACCTGCGGCTTGATCTCCTTGAAACCGGGCAGCGCTTCGGACGCCGGTCGGTTCGCGAGCGTCACGGTGTCACCGACCTTGGCCGCCTGCAGTTCCTTGATACCGGCAATGATGAAGCCCACCTCGCCAGCGGACAATTCAGTACGCGCAACCGAGCGCGGCGTGAACACGCCGACCTGGTCGCACGGATACTGCGCGCCGTTCGCCATCAGGAGGATTCGGTCCTTCGGCCGCAGCACGCCGTCCACGACGCGCACCAGCATCACGACACCGACGTAGTTGTCGAACCACGAGTCGATGATCAGCGCCTTCAGCGGCGCTGCGGGATCGCCCTTGGGCGGCGGCACGCGGCGCACGACAGTCTCTAGCACGTCCTCGATGCCCAGGCCGGTCTTCGCCGAACACAGCACTGCCTCGGACGCATCGACGCCGATCACGTCCTCGATCTCCTGGCGCGCGTTGTCCGGATCCGCCGCGGGCAGGTCGATCTTGTTCAGGACCGGCACGACTTCGACGTTCTGCTCGATCGCCGTATAGCAGTTCGCGACCGTCTGCGCCTCCACGCCCTGAGACGCATCGACCACGAGCAGCGCGCCCTCGCAGGCCGACAGCGAACGGCTCACCTCGTAGGAAAAGTCGACGTGCCCAGGCGTGTCGATCAGGTTCAGGTTATAAACCTGTCCATCCTTCGCCTTGTACTGCAGGGCAGCCGTCTGCGCCTTGATCGTGATCCCGCGCTCGCGCTCGAGGTCCATCGAATCGAGCACCTGCTCCTCCATCTCGCGATCGGAGAGTCCGCCGCAAAAGTGGATGAGCCGATCGGCCAGCGTGGACTTGCCGTGATCGATGTGGGCGATGATGGAGAAATTTCGGATGTGTTGCATGCGCCAACAAAAGAAAGGTGCCATGCGGCACCCAGGTTGAATCGGTTGAATCGGCTAAGCCGCGGATTCTAGCGGAAAACGCCCGCAATAGGCACGGATCGCCGCCTCGTCGAGGTGGTAATGGCACAGCTCGGCGTCACCAGCCAACACGACGGGAACCAGTTCGTCCCATCGCGCTTCCAGCGCAGGATCGGCATCGACGTCCAGGACGCGCACGGCCCACCCGAGTTCGGCAGCCAGGGGCAGCAAGCGGTCGACGAGATCGTGACACAAATGACACCATTCGCGACTCATGACGGTGAGCTCTCGTCCCACGCTCACTCCCCCGCCCTCAGGGTCACGTAGCTCGTTCCGGAACCGCGATGCACCAGCAGGGTCACCAACTGGCCGTCCTTGACGTCCGCGACCTGACGCGCGAAACCATCCACGGTCTTCAGCGCGATCTGGCGCCCGCCTGTCACGATCGCGAGCACAATGTCGCCCACCTGCAGATCGGCACGCGCCGCTGCGCCCTGCACCCGCTCGATGACCAGCCCGTGTTCCACGTTGCGCTCGCGCTTCTGCGCCGGGGTCGGCAATGCGAGCACCAGACCGAGTTTATTGGGCGCCGGCTGCGCGCGCTCGCTTCGGCGCGCGCGCGAACCGGCTTCGTCCGCCCATTCGCCGACCACGATGTTGATCTCGCGCAGCGCGCCCGCCCGGTACAGCGACAGGCTGACCTGGGATCCCGGACGGCTCGTGGACACGATCCGCGGCAGATCGCTGGACTCTTCGACCGCCTTGCCGGCGAACCGCACGATAACGTCGCCCTGCTCGATGCCCGCCTTCGCCGCCGGACCACCCGGCTCGACGGCGCTCACGAGCGCACCTTCCGCACGCGGCAGCGCGAAGGTCTCCGCGAGCGAGCGCGTCACTTCCTGGATTGCAACGCCGATGCGCCCGCGCTGCACCCGGCCGCTGGCCTTGAGCTGACCCTGGATGTCCATCGCAAGGTTGATCGGAATCGCAAACGACAGCCCCATGAAACCGCCGGTCTGGCTGTAGATCTGCGAGTTGATGCCGACGACCTCGCCCTTCAGGTTGAACAGCGGTCCGCCGGAATTGCCAGGATTGATCGCGACGTCCGTCTGGATGAACGGCACGAAATTCTCGTCCGGCAGGCTGCGCCCCTTCGCGCTGACGATGCCGGCCGTCACCGAATGGTCGAAACCGAAGGGCGATCCGATCGCGACCACCCATTCCCCGACCTGAAGCTTGTCCGGGTCGCCGATCGTCAGACGCGGCAGGTCCGTCGCATCGATCTTGATCAGCGCCACATCCGAACGCGCGTCCGCCCCCACCACACGCGCACGGTACTCGCGCTTGTCGATCAGGCGGACGATGATTTCCTCCGCCCCATCGATGACATGCGCATTGGTCAGGATATAACCGTCCGCACTCACGATGAAGCCGGATCCCAGAGACTTGTTGTCGGGATCGATGCGGGGGTGCTCGGGCTTGCGCGGAATGAAGCGCCGAAAGAAATCGAACATCGGATCATCCGGCGCAAGCTGGGGGAATCCGGGCCCCACGCCCTTCCCCGCCTGCGCCGCGCTGATGTTCACGACGGCCGCACCATGCCGCTGCACGAGCTGCGTGAAATCGGGCAAAGCAATCAGGCTGCCTGCAGCACTCGCGGAAGAGGCTGCAAACATGCAGGACAGCGCAAAGACGAATGCGCGCACCAGACGCCCGAGACTCATCCCTGCTGCGCCCCCGTCACACCACATCCTGCGCTCCCGCGCACCATCTCGATCTCGAAGCCGCGACGTACGCTACGGCTGCGGAACACCGCACGATTGATCCCGAACGCAACAGCGAGACCGGCAAGGCAACCCACCGCCGTGCTCAGGTCCTGCACCCCCGGATCAGCGAGTGCGCTACCCAGCGCGGCACCGATCAGCAGCAGACCGACGGACAGGCCATAGCCCAGCAGCGCGCCCCGCAACGGCGCACCATCGTGCATCCGCAGGCGCACCAATTCGCCAGGCCCGACATCGATGGAATTCGAGACCGCAAATACTTCATTCGGAGCCTTCAGCGCATATGCGAGTCCCGTCGAACGGCATCCACCCGGCTCGTCGCAGCGTCCGCAGCCCCCCGCCCGCCCGGTGAGGCGAACCCACGCGTACCCGCCCGCGACCCGCTCTACCACGCCCTGCGCTTCGTTCATCGCGTCACCGGCTCAATCGCATCACCCAGTCGCTGTACCGAACGCAAGGGCACCTCGCCCAGAGCCGTCACGAGATGCGGACCCACGACACGCTTGTAAATGTTGATCGCGCCACTCGCGAACGGTCTCGGCTCGGCGCGTGTCCCGTCATTCGGCTCTATGAACACCGAAATCGATGCGAGTCCGTCGCTATACACCATGTGCAGCGCCTCACCCCGATCCCGGCCGAGAGGTCTGCGCATGACCGACACGAGGGAAAAGCCCGCCAGCGGCGCGTTCAGCGCCCAACCGCTCTCCTCCTTGCGCACTTCGACGCCATTGGCCTGGACGATCCGCCAGTCGCTGCTCTTCGTGATGCGCGGGCGGAAAGCATCGCTGCCAATCTCGCCGCCTATCCTGACGTCACTGAAGGTGAATTGCTCGACGATCTCGCCGCGATCATCGACCGTGCGAGCCTTGAGCAGAAGACCCGATTGCAGCTCCGCCCACAACTGGTAACCGAAGCGCAGGTCGTCCTTCGGCTCGAGGATGATCTGCTGAGCGTCGAGACCCGCAACCCGGCCCACGCTGCCCTTGCGGATACGATAATTTTCCGCGAGGCCGCCGAAAGCCACGGGCAGTCGGGAAGGAAATGCGCGTCGGGTACCCGGGCGGTCCACGATCACGGTCTTCTGGTCCGGCAGCACGCAACGCACTTCGCTGTTGCTGCGGATCACCTCGCGCGGACTGCCGTCGAGCACTTCGAGGCGTTCGTGTTCGCCGTTCGCGTCGCTCATGTGCGCGATGCGCGAAGTCTCGAAGTTTTTTCCCGACTGATAGATGAAAGTACCGGAGTAATTGAGTCGCTGGCCCGCAGTTGCCATTCGCCCGAGCCAAGACAATGGATCACTCGGAGACTCCGCAATGGCCGGCGCCTGCATCAATGCCGCGCAGACCGCCAAGACAGCCGAAACCCGCTTCATCGACCACTGTCCTGCCCAACATCGGAAACGGTACGCACGTGCTGGATCACACCTGAGATGGGCCCGCCGCCGGACATCGCCTGATGAACGAACACATATTCGCGCGTCGGATCCACCGCAACCGGAGTGGGAACCACCGCAACCGGACGCACCGCGGTGGCGGCCGACGATCGGGCGACGGCAACGCGGCTGCCGCCCCCCTGCCCCTGATCGCTGTACAAGGTATGGGCAACCCACCCCACGGCGGCCACGCCCATCACGGAGGCGGCCAGCGGCATCAGCGACCGCCGCAGCCACCCGCCCTCCACCGCGCGCACGGGAGGCGCAAGCAAGGTGGGGGCCTCGTCGATATTCGCCATGACGCGCCCGACAAACCCGGCGTTCCCGTCACGATCTCCGCGGAGCACGTCACCGATCAAGCAGTAAGCCTCCCACTCGGTGCGCAACGACCGGTCGCGCCGCATCGACTCGAAAACCGGATGCGCCGATTGCTCGTCGAGATCACCATCCAGAAGTGCCGACAATCTGTCCTTCATGAGTACCACCTACCAACGTTTATCAGGTGCCGTGTCCAGCAGCGGCCGCAGTCTTTCAGCAATCGCCTCGCGTGCGCGAAAGATTCGCGAACGCACGGTTCCGATCGGACAATCCATGATGCTGGCAATTTCCTCGTAGCTCAGCCCTTCAAGTTCCCGAAGCATGATCGCCGTACGCAACTCCTCTGGCAGCGCCTCCATCGCCTGATCGACCGTCTCGCCGATCTGCCGCGTCATCATCAGACGTTCCGGCGTATTGATGTCGCGCAACTGATCGCCTTCCTCGAAGGTCTCCGCCTCTTCCGAATCGAATCCGGTCGAGGTGGGCGCCCGTCGGCCTTGCGAAACCAGATAGTTCTTTGCAGTATTGATCCCGATACGGTAAAGCCATGTGTAAAAAGCACTATCGCCACGAAACGACCCCAAGGCGCGATACGCCTTGATGAAGGTTTCCTGGGCCACGTCTTCGACCTCTGCCGAATCGCGGATCAAGCGGGACAGCAGCCTGTGCAGCTTGCGTTGGTACTTTGCTACCAGCAAGCCGAAAGCCTGCTTGTCACCGCGCTGTACGCGCTCGACAAGCTGCTGATCTATCTCGCGATCGCTCATGGGCGGGTCGTTACTCTATGTTGTGCAAAATCCGCGCCAGTATAGCGACCCCGCCCCGTTTCCGGCAAAGTCGAAGCTAACAAGAAGACCGACACGCTTTGAAATAGTTCAGACCGCGAAGTGGTTTTCCGGCGCGCACAAAGGGCGCGGCGACCGACGTCCCGGAGCGGCATATCGAACGTGATATAGTTAATGAATCTGTCGATTCTTGGCACATACGATCTTGTCAAAACAATACGACGTACTCATCCTCGGTAGCGGCGCCGCAGGACAATCGATCGCCCTGCGCCTGGCAGACAGTCAGCGAGTCGCCCTCGTCACCAAACGCGCGATCTCCGACAGTGCCAGCGCTTGGGCGCAGGGCGGCATCGCCGCAGTCCTCGACACCTCCGACAGCGTCGAAGCCCATATCCAGGACACCTATATCGCGGGCGGCGGTCTGTGCGACCCGACGGCCACGCGCTTTGTCGTCGAACACGGGAAGGCGGCCATCGAATGGCTGATCGGACGCGGCGTCCCCTTCACGCGCGAAGACCAGTCGAGCCTCGGATACCACCTCACGCGAGAAGGCGGCCACTCGCACCGGCGCATCATCCATGCGGCAGACGCCACCGGCGCTGCGGTGCAAGCAACGCTGACCGAGCAGGTCAGCAAGCATCCCAATATCGACATCCTCGAAAACCACATTGCCGTCGACCTGATCCTCGGCGACAAGCTGGGCCTGTCCGACCAGGGCTGCCTCGGCGCCTATGTGCTCGACATCGCCAACGACCGCGTCGAGACGATCGGCGCCCGCAATACCGTCATTGCGACCGGCGGGGCGGGCAAGGTCTATCTATATACGACCAACCCCAGCGTCGCGACCGGCGATGGTATCGCCATGGCATGGCGGGCCGGTTGCCGCGCGGCGAACATGGAATTCATCCAGTTCCATCCGACCTGCCTGTATCACCCGCAAGCGAAATCCTTCCTGATATCGGAAGCCGTGCGCGGTGAAGGCGGCCTGCTGAAGCTGCCCGACGGCACCCGATTCATGCCGGCGCACGATGCCCGTGCGGAACTGGCTCCGCGCGACATCGTCGCCCGCGCCATCGACTTCGAGATGAAGAAGCACGGCCTCGACTGCGTCTATCTCGATATCAGCCACAAGCCGGCGGAATGGCTGCGCGAGCATTTTCCCAATATTCACGCACGCTGCCTGGAACTGGGAATCGACATCACGCGCGAGGGGATTCCCGTCGTTCCCGCGGCTCACTACACCTGCGGGGGCATCGTCACCGATCTTGCCGCACGCACCGACGTGCCGGGCCTGTACTCCGTCGGCGAATCCGCGTACACGGGCCTTCACGGCGCCAACCGCCTCGCCAGCAACTCGCTCCTCGAGTGTCTGGTTTTCGGCGAGGCGGCCGCGAACGACATCCTCTCCCAACCGCGCCGCACCCTGCCCCGACTCCCGGACTGGGACGAAAGCCGCGTGACCGACGCCGACGAAGAGGTCGTGATCTCGCATAACTGGGCGGAACTGCGGCGCTTCATGTGGGACTATGTCGGCATCGTACGCACGACCAAGCGCCTGCAGCGCGCCCAGCACCGCATCCGCCTGCTGTCACGCGAAATCAACGAGTTCTATTCGCACTTCCGCGTCAGCAACGATCTGATCGAACTGCGCAACCTCGTCGTCACTGCCGACCTGATCGTGCGCTGCGCCTTGCGCCGCAAGGAAAGCCGCGGCCTGCACAGCTCACGCGATTACCCTGACATGCTGCCGGTCGCACGCCCCACCGTCCTGCGCCCGCACCGGCGCTGAGGGACGGCACACACCAGACGGAACCGGGCTCAGCGCTGGGCCGGTGCATCGCCCCCGGAATCGTCCGTCCGGGCAGCGCCGACCTTGTGCCTGAGCCAGATCTTCAGCCCCCGCCACTCGTCGTCGCCGACATTCCCTCGCACAAGCATCAGCGTCCCGCGCATCGGTCTGCGAGGCGAACGTCGCACCCGCGTACCGCGCCAGTGAATCCAAACGGCCCAGCCGAAATCGACGCAGCCCGGTTCGGCCACCGCATACACCGTTCGGCGCCCAAGGCCGTCAGGATCCACGCACAGTTCACCATCGTCCTGCAGGACCAGACGCACGCGCGCCTGCTCCTTTTCAGCGCGGATCGCCGAGCGCAGCGAGAATCCCAGTCCCGCAACGACGACGATGACGAGCAACGGCGGAAAGGACGAGCGCAGAAATGCAAACGCCGCGATCGCATGGATCGCGGCGTTCAACAGGAACATCAGCCTCGACGGGCGAAGCCAGATCTCAACCGGGTAGCGCACTGGCTACCGCACCGGTGACTCAGACGCGGCGGAACGCGATGGTTCCGTTGGTACCGCCAAAGCCGAACGAGTTCGACAACGCGGCACGGATCTCCATCGGACGCGCCTTGTTCGCGACATAGTCGAGATCGCAACCTTCATCCTGATCGAAGATGTTGATCGTCGGCGGCGCGATCTGATTATGGATGGCCAGCGTTGTAAACACCGCCTCGACGCCTCCCGCTGCACCCAGCAGGTGGCCCGTCATCGACTTGGTCGAATTCACCGCAATCGACTTGGCGCGGTCACCGAAGCAGCGCTTGACCGCCGTCGTTTCAGCCAGGTCGCCGAGCGGCGTCGACGTGCCGTGCGCGTTGATGTAGTCGACTTCGTCGAGTGCCATACCGGCATCGCGCATCGCATTCGTCATGCAGCGCGCGGCACCGTTGCCATCCTCGCACGGAGCGGTCATGTGGTAGGCGTCGGCGCTCATGCCGAAGCCGGCGACTTCGGCATAGATCTTCGCGCCACGCGCCTTCGCATGCTCGTATTCCTCAAGCACGAGCACGCCGGCGCCCTCCCCAAGCACGAAGCCGTCGCGCCCCTTGTCCCACGGACGGCTCGCCGTCTGCGGGTCGTCGTTGCGCGTGGAAAGCGCACGGGCCGAGGCAAATCCACCGACGGCCAGCGGCGTCACGGTCGACTCCGCACCACCGGCGATCATCACGTCGGCGTCGCCGTACTGGATGAGACGCGCGGCTTCGCCGATGCAGTGCGTGGCAGTAGTGCAGGCGGTGACCATCGCCAGGCACGGCCCCTTGAGGCCGAACATGATCGAAAGATTGCCCGCGATCATGTTGATGATCGTGCCAGGAATGAAGAACGGGGAAATCTTGCGCGCCCCCGCCTTCAGGTAATCGTCGTGGGTGGATTCGATCATCGGCAGGCCGCCGATGCCCGAGCCCAGATTCACGCCGATACGCTCGGCGTTCTCGGCGGTAACCTGCAGGCCGGCATCCTTGAACGCCTGGATGCCGGCGGCCATGCCGTAATGGATGAACACATCCATGCGGCGGGCCTCCTTCGGCGAAAGATACGCGCCGATGTCGAACCCCTTCACCTCACCGGCGATCTTTACCGGGAAGTTCGTGGTATCGAAGCGCGTGATCTCACCGATACCGGAGCGGCCGTTGACGATGTTGTCCCAGGCCTCCGGAACGGTATTCCCGACCGGGGAAATGATGCCCAGACCGGTAATGACGACTCTGCGACGGGTCAATGTTCGCTCCGGTAATCAGTCTTACTTCTTCAGGTGGGCGTTGACGTAGTCAATCGCCTGCTGAACCGTGGTGATCTTCTCAGCTTCCTCGTCCGGGATTTCGCACTCGAACTCTTCCTCGAGGGCCATG
Source organism: Azoarcus sp. Aa7 (assembly GCF_014822185.1). Classification (GTDB taxonomy): domain Bacteria; phylum Pseudomonadota; class Gammaproteobacteria; order Burkholderiales; family Rhodocyclaceae; genus Aromatoleum. Next base: position 73,507 of record NZ_QVLR01000107.1, on the reverse strand, counting down.
ACCAGTTCCACGGTATCCAGCGAATCCGCGCCCAGATCGTCGACGAACGAGGATTCGATCTTGATTTCCGACTCGTTCACACCAAGTTGTTCGGCGACAATTTTCTTGACGCGCTGCTCGATGTTCTCCATGAACTAACTCCTTCCCAGAATGATCCAGATATGTAAGAAAAAAAGCCGGCGTATTCTACCAAAAAGGATGAGAACCGCTATCGCCGCCGGCGATTACGACATGTACATGCCGCCATTCACGTGCAGGGTCGTGCCCGTAACGTAGGCGGCAGCAGGCGATGCCAGGAACGCCACCGCCCCCGCGATTTCTTCGGGACGCCCGAGGCGGCCGAGGGCGATGTTGCCCAACAGGGCGTCACGGGCCGCTTCCGGCAGCGCACGGGTCATGTCGGTGTCGATGAAGCCCGGAGCCACGCAATTGACGGTGATATTGCGGCTACCCAACTCGCGCGCCAGCGCACGACTCATGCCTGCGACACCGGCCTTCGCCGCCGCGTAGTTGGCCTGCCCCGGGTTGCCGGCGCTGCCGACCACGGACGTGATGTTGATGATGCGACCACCCCGTGCCTTCATCATGCCACGCATGACCAGGCGCGACATGCGGAACACCGCCTTCAGGTTGGTGTCGATGACGGCATCCCACTCGTCGTCCTTCATGCGCATCGCGAGGTTGTCACGCGTGATGCCGGCATTATTCACGAGGATGCCGACTGCGCCGAAGCGCTTCTCGATGTCGCCGATGGCCGCTTCGCACGCAGCCGCGTCGGTGACGTTGAGCGCCATCCCGCAGCCCTTGATGCCGGCTTCCTGCAGACCATTTTCGATATCGTCGGCACCGGCTTCCGAAGTTGCGGTGCCGACGACGGTCGCACCCAGACGACCCAGTTCGAGCGCCACGGCGCGTCCGATCCCGCGGGAAGCACCGGTCACGAGGGCCACCTGCCCATCGAGCGGAAAACTCATTGAAATCACCTCAAGACCGCAATGGATTGTTCGAGACTCGCGGCGTCGTGAATCGAGCCGCCCTGCACATCGCCCGCGATGCGCTTCGTCATGCCCGCAAGCACCTTGCCCGGCCCGCACTCGAGGACGTGCCCCATGCCGCGGCGCGCCATCTCCTGCACCAGTTCGATCCAGCGCACCGGCGAGAAGGCCTGGCGCACGAGAGCGTCGCGGATCCTGGCGGGGTCGTCGTACACGGCGACGTCCACGTTGTTGATCACGGCAATTTCCGGCTTGCCGATCGTTACCGACGCGAGTCGCTCGGCAAGGCGCTCCGCCGCCGGCTTCATCAGCGCACAGTGGAACGGGGCGCTCACCGGCAGCAGCATCGCGCGCTTGGCGCCGCGTGCCTTCGCTGCCTCGATCGCGCGCTCGACCGCGCCCTTGGCCCCGGCGATCACGATCTGGCCGGGGGCGTTCAGATTCGCAGCCTCGACAACTTCACCCTGCGCGGCTTCCGTGCAGGCTTCACGGACAGCGTCGACTTCCAGACCCAGCAACGCGGCCATACCGCCCTCACCGGCAGGAACGGCCTCCTGCATCGCCTGCGCGCGGAAACGCACGAGAGGAACGGCGTCAGCGAAGGACATGGCACCGGCAGCAACAAGCGCGGAATACTCGCCGAGACTGTGACCCGCAACCAGTTGCGGCCTGGGACCGCCCGCAGCAAGCCAGGCGCGATATGCAGCCACACCGGCCGTGAGCATCAGGGGTTGCGTATTAACGGTCAGCGCGAGCCGCTCGGCAGGCCCTTCATTGACCATCTGCCAGAGATCCTCGCCGAGCGCATCGGATGCCTCGGCGAAGGTGTCGCGGATTTCGGTGCGGTCGCCGTAGCCCGCCATCATTCCGACGGATTGGGACCCCTGTCCCGGAAACACCAGAGCAAAAGCCATTGTTCTTATCCTGTCTCAGAATTGGAGCAGTGCAGCGCCCCACGTGAAGCCGCCGCCGACGCCTTCGACGATGATCCGCTGGCCCGTCCGGATACGCCCGTCGCGCACGGCCAGATCGAGGGCAAGCGGAATCGATGCCGCCGACGTGTTGCCATGCCGATCGACCGTTGCGATGACCTTGTCCATCGGCACACCGAGCCGCTTCGCGGTCGCCTGGATGATGCGGATGTTGGCCTGATGCGGGATCAGCCAGTCGACCGTCTCGGGCTGCACACCAGCGTCGGCAAGGACCTCGTGCGCGACCTCACCCAGCACCTTGACCGCAAACTTGAACACCGCCTGACCGTCCATGCGCAGGAACGGATCACCGACCACCTGGCCGGAAGCAACCGCTCCCGGCACGCACAGGATGGGGTGATGGCTGCCGTCCGCGTGCAGTGCGGTCGCCAGAATGCCCGGCGCATCGGACGCCTCGAGCACGACTGCGCCCGCCCCGTCGCCGAACAGCACGCAGGTGCCTCGGTCCGACCAGTCGAGGATGCGCGAGAACACTTCAGCACCAACCACCAGCGCGCGCTTGTGACTACCGGAACGAATGAACTTCTCGGCGATCGTCAGTCCGTAGACGAAACCTGTGCAAACGGCCTGCACGTCGAACGCGGCGGCGCCGTTGCGCATCCCGAGCTTTGCCTGCAGCAGGGTCGCGGTGCTCGGGAAGATGCAATCGGGCGTGGAGGTCGCGACGACGACGAGATCGATGTCTTCGGGCTGCAGGCCCGCGGCCGCGATGGCGCGGCGGCTCGCTTCGCAGGCCAGATCGCTCGACGTGACGTCGCTCGCAGCGAGATGACGGGCGCGGATGCCCGTGCGCTCGACAATCCATTCGTCCGACGTATCGATGCCGCGCGCGACCAGATCGTCGTTACTGACCGGCTCGCCCGGCAGGAAACTTCCTGTGCCGGCGATTCGTGCATAGATCATGCTGCTCTCCCCATTGCCGCCATGCGCTCGCTGATGCGTTCGACGAGGCGGTTCGACGCAGCCTCGGCGGCTCGGTGAATGGCCTGCTCGAACGCATACGCGTCGGCAGAACCGTGGCTCTTGACCACGACACCACGCAGACCGACCAGCGCAGCACCGTTGTAGCGACGATGATCGACACGGCTCTTGAACCGCTTGAGCGCGGGCATCGCGACGACCGCCATGGCCTTGGTCAGCAGGCTGCGGCTGAATTCCTCCTTGAGGAAGGCAGCAAGCATCTGAGCAAGCCCTTCGGACGTCTTCAACGCCACGTTGCCGACAAACCCGTCGCACACGACGACGTCGGTCGTACCCTTGTAGATGTCGTCGCCTTCGACATTGCCGTAGAAGTTCAGGCCGCTTCCGCGCAGCAGTTCGCCGGCGCGCTTGACGACATCGTTACCCTTGATCGCCTCTTCGCCGATGTTGAGCAACCCTACCGACGGGCGGTCGACGTGCTCGACCGCAGACACGAGCATTGCTCCCATTATGCCGAACTGGAGCAGGTGCTCGGGCTCGCAGTCGACGTTGGCGCCGAGGTCGAGCACATACACCTGTCCCTTTCGCGTGGGCAGGATTGTCGCGATCGCGGGCCGGTCGATGCCGTCGAGCGTCTTCAAAACGAAACGCGAGATCGCCATCAAGGCGCCGGTATTGCCCGCGGACACTGCCGCCTGGGCCGTGCCGGCCTTCACCAGATCCACCGCGACGCGCATCGAGGAATCCTTCTTTGTGCGCATCGCGATCGCCGGCGGATCGCCCATCTCGACGACCTCTGACGCCGCACGGACCGACAGACGATCCGCAAAACCATTGCCGATGGCAGCCACGGCCTGATCGAGCGCGTCCTGACGCCCGACCAGAATCACTTTGGCCTCGGGATGGTTGCACAGGAAGGCCTGCGCGGCCGGCACCGTCACGGACGGGCCATGATCGCCGCCCATGCAATCTATCGCAACGGTGACACCCATGGAGCTTTCGTGCACCTCGAACAGAGACTCGGGATGAAAAAACGGCGCAGACGCCCTAAGCGCCGCGCCGCCTTGGAAGACAGGACTTATTCGCCCTTGGTCTTGACGACTTTCTTGCCGCGATACACACCGCTCGGGCTGATGTGGTGACGCAGGTGGACTTCGCCGGTGGTCGCCTCGACGGCGAGCGGCGGATTGGTCAGGAAGTCGTGGGCACGATGCATGCCACGCTTGGAGGGGGATTTTTTGTTCTGCTGAACGGCCATGAAAAACTCCTAGTACAAATATCGCGCCTATTCCGCGCCGTCGGTCTTGCGCAACTTCTCAAGCGACGCGAAAGGCGATTCCTTTACGGCGCCACCGTCGGGGCGGGGCGCCTCACACTTTTCATGCCGAGGCGCAATAGGCACCGCCAGCACGATCTCATCCTCGATCAACGCCGTCACATCCATGTCCGGCGTCGCCTCAATTGCATCAAACTCGTCTTCTTCCAGCTCGTCGTCCGCGATCGGCTGACCGGGCCTGACCAACTCGAACAGCGCATCCACCTCCAGCGGCCAAACCATGAAACCAAGGCAGCGCTGGCACCGCACCTGCAACTCGCCCGAAATGGCGAGCCGCATGCGCGGCTTGCGGTCAATCCCCATCTCGCCGATCAGGCTGAACTGAATGCCGCCGGACTTATCCACCAACACGTCGCCGAGCCGGGGCAATTCCGCCAGCGGAATGGTGCCGCTCAGGCTGCGGCCTTCGGCTGCGAACTTGAACGGATCCGGAAGAACGCTTCGTTGCGGCATAAGGGGCGCATGATATTATTTTCGGCTTCCCCTGTCAAAACCCCGAAACGCCTATTTTCAAGGATTTGCGCTGCCGGCAAGACTGCGCGAGCCCCGCCCGCGCCATCCGGCAGCTTTCCCCGCCCCTTCGACCATGAAACTCATACTCGCCTCGACGTCCGCCTATCGCCGCATGCTCCTCGAACGTCTCCAGACCCCGTTCGAGACCGCCAGCCCGAAGGTTGACGAAACACCTCTGCCCGGCGAAACACCGCCCGCGACGGCAAACCGCCTTGCGATCGAGAAAGCGCAGGCGGTCGCGCTCGACCATGCCGACGCCCTCGTGATCGGCAGCGATCAGGTCGCGCACATCGGTGACGAAGTATTCGGCAAGCCGGGCACAGTCGAGCGAGCCATCGCCCAGCTGCGCCGCATGAGCGGAGAGGCCGTCACTTTTCACACCGCACTCGCGGTCGTCAATACGCGCACCGGCCACGTCCGCAGCGAGAGCGTCCCGACCTTCGTACGCTTCCGCGATCTCGACGACGAGGAGATCCGACGCTACGTAGACAAGGAACGCCCGCTCGACTGCGCCGGCAGCGCCAAGTCGGAAGGCCTCGGCATCACGCTCCTTGAATCGCTCTCCGGCGACGATCCGACAGCGCTGATCGGCCTCCCGCTCATTGCGCTGTCTCGCCTCCTGCGCGCAGAAGGCATGCAACTCCCATGAGCGCACAACGCGGAGCCCTGTTTCTCGTGCCGGTGAGCCTCGGCGACACAGCGTGCTCGCACATTCTCCCGCACGAGGTGCAGGCGATTGCGCGCCGGATCGGCCATTTTGTCGTCGAAAACGCCAAGACGGCACGAACGGAACTCAAACGCCTCGAACACCCGGGCCCCTTGCGCGACATCGACATCCAGGTCCTGCCCGAGAAGGACGCGCCGGCCGCACTCGACGCCCTGCTGGCCCCGGCACTTCAGGGCCACGATATCGGCCTGATGTCGGAAGCCGGCTGCCCGGCAGTCGCGGACCCCGGGGCGCGATTGGTGGCACGCGCGCACGCAATGGGCATCGCGGTGCGACCGCTGGTCGGCCCGTCGTCGATTCTGCTGGCCCTGATGGCGTCCGGCCTGAACGGCCAGAGCTTTGCCTTCAACGGTTATCTGCCGGTTTCCGAAGCGGAGCGGGACGGGCGCATCCGGCAACTCGAGGACGAGTCGCGCCGCCTGCAGCGCACGCAGATTTTCATCGAAACGCCCTACCGCAACGAGCGGCTCTTCGACGCCCTGCTGGCGCACTGCCGCCCGACGACACGGCTGTGCGTCGCGCGCGAACTGACGACGGACAGCGAATGGGTGGGCAGCGCGAGCATTGCCGACTGGCGCCGGAAGCCCAGGCCCGAGCTGGCCAGACGCCCCACGCTATTTCTGTTTCTCGCGAGCTGACCCCCGGGTCAGGCGTTCTCGCGCAGCCACAGGGCTAGCTCAGCAGGCGAATCGAGGAGACCGACGACCTCCTCGCCCTCCAGCGCCGCCCTCGGATGTGCCCCGAAGGCCACGCCAAGCCCGGCCACTCCCGCGTTCCTCGCCATCTGAAGGTCGTGCGTCGTGTCACCGACCATCAGCGTGCGATCCCGGGCGACGCCGAGTTCGTCCATGATTTCCTCCAGCATCGCCGGGTGTGGCTTGGAGAAGCATTCGTCCGCGCACCGCGTGCTGTGAAAGAACGGCCCCAGCCCGCTGCACTCGAGTGCGCGGTTGAGACCCAGCCGGCTCTTTCCGGTTGCGACCGCCAACATCCGCCCCGCCGCGGAGAGCTCCTCAATCATTGCGTACGCACCCGGGAACAGCGACAGCTCGTGATCCCGCGCCAGGTAATGGTAGCGATAGCGCTCGACCATGCGAGGATAGTCGGACTCGGGCAAATCCGGCACGGCATGGCGCAGCGCGTCGACCAGCCCCAGTCCGATGACGTGGCGCGCACGAGCCTCGGACGGCTCCGGCAGATTGAGGTCTCGTGACGCTGCCACGATCGCGCTTACGATCGCCGCCGCGGAATCCATAAGGGTTCCGTCCCAGTCGAAGACGATGAGGTCAAAGCGCTTAGCCATTCTTGCGAGACTCCGTTGCATCCAGGTGATCGATGAAGCCCTGCAGCTCGTCGGGAAGCGGCGACTGCAACACGATCGGCTCCCCGGTCAGCGGATGAGCGAAGGAGAGATGGGCCGCATGGAGGAACATCCGCCTCAGTCCTTCCTGCTCGAGCGCCTTATTGAGCGGGAAATCCCCATACTTGTCGTCGCCACATAACGGAAAACCGAGGTGGGCGAGGTGGACACGGATCTGATGGGTGCGGCCCGTCTTGAGTTCCACCTCCAGCAGACTGAAGCGCTGCCAGCGTTTCACGAGTCGCACGACACTGTGCGCCGGCTTGCCTTCGCCGCTCACGCGCACGCGCCGCTCCCCCTCCGGCGTGAGGTACTTGAACAGCGGCTCCTTCACGTGCTGCAACGGGTTAGCCCATCGCCCGGACACCAGCGTGAGATAGCGCTTTTCCACGCGCCCCTCGCGCATCATGTCGTGCAGCGCGGTCAGCGCCGAGCGCTTCTTTGCGATGATCAGCAACCCCGAGGTCTCGCGATCGATGCGATGGGCGAGCTCGAGCATGCGCGCTTCCGGCCGCTGGCTGCGCAATTGCTCGATGACCCCGAAGCTCACGCCACTGCCGCCGTGCACGGCCTTGCCCGAGGGCTTGTCGATGACGAAAAGGGCGTCATCCTCATACACCACAGGCAAGGGCTTGCCGGCAGGCACCGCAGCCGGCGTATTCGATTCCGCAACGCGAACAGGAGGAATCCGCACCTCGTCGCCAAGCGCGAGGCGGTAGGTCGGGCCGACCCGCCCCCCATTCACCCGCACCTCCCCGCTGCGCAGGATCCGATAGACGTGGCTCTTCGGCACCCCCTTGCACACGCGCATGAGGTAGTTGTCTATCCGCTGACCGGCCACCGAATCATCGACGCGTTCGCGCCGGACCGTCACCGCTTTGCCTTGTGCCATCATCCTGAAATATACTTGCCGCCGGTTAGTCCCGGTTTGGTCGACGCCCCTCGCGCACCAATGCGGAGGAAAGCGGTCGACAACGAGCCCCAGAAGAGCTCCCGGACAACCAGAACGTGCTGTCGTTGCCGAAAAAGACATCGATGGTAACGCAATCGACAATCTTCGATCCATTGGATTGAACAAAGACGTGTAACGCACCCGCAGGATCAAGCGTTCCGGCCCCAGGCGGGAATGCATGAACATCGACCAGCCGACCCATCACAGCCCATTACCGACCGGAAAGAAGTAGAAGAACCTACCCGCTCCTGATCACGTAACAAGCGCGATGGTGCGCGCGGTTCGTCCTGCCCGTGAGTTTCGCGCGGGGGAACGAAATCAATGAAGCGCATGCTTTTCAATGCGACGCAGGCCGAAGAACTGCGCGTCGCAATCGTGGATGGTCAGAAACTGATCGACCTCGATATCGAATCGGCCGCCAAGGAACAACGCAAGAGCAATATCTACAAGGCCGTCATCACGCGCATCGAGCCCAGTCTCGAGGCAGCGTTTGTTGATTACGGCTCGGAGCGGCATGGTTTTCTGCCGTTCAAGGAGATATCCCGCTCCTACTTCGCGCCTGGCGTCGATGCTGGCAAGGCGCGCATCCAGGACGCGCTCAAGGAAGGCCAGGAACTCATCGTCCAGGTCGAGAAGGACGAGCGCGGCAACAAGGGCGCGGCCCTGACCACCTACATCTCGCTGGCGGGACGCTATCTGGTCCTGATGCCGAACAACCCCCGAGGGGGTGGTGTTTCGCGGCGCGTCGAGGGTGACGAGCGCAGCGAACTGCGTGAAGTCATGGATCAGCTCGAAGTCCCCCCGGGCATGAGCCTGATCGCGCGCACCGCGGCGATCGGCCGCAATGCCGAGGAACTGCAGTGGGACCTCAACTACCTGCTGCAGTTGTGGCGCGCGATCGACGGTGCTGCGCAGTCGCAGTCGGGCGCTTTCCTGATCTACCAGGAAGGCAGCCTCGTAATCCGCGCGATCCGCGACTACTTCCAGCCGGACATCGGCGAAATCCTGATCGACACCGACGACGTGTACGAGCAGGCCCGCCAGTTCATGGCCCACGTGATGCCGGCCAACGTGAATCGCGTGAAGCGCTACAGCGACGACGTGCCGCTGTTCTCGCGCTTCCAGATCGAGCACCAGATCGAATCCGCCTATTCGCGCCAGGTGAGCCTGCCCAGCGGCGGCGCGGTCGTGATCGACCATACCGAAGCCCTCGTCTCCATCGATGTGAACTCCGGCCGCTCGACCAAGGGCGCGGACATCGAGGAAACGGCCTTCCGCACCAACCTCGAGGCGGCGGAAGAGATCGCACGCCAGCTCCGTCTGCGCGACCTCGGTGGCCTGATCGTCATCGACTTCATCGACATGGAGTCGCAGAAGAATCAGCGCGAGGTCGAGAACCGCCTGCGTGACGCGCTGCGCCACGACCGCGCGCGCGTCCAGACCGGCAAGATCAGCCGCTTCGGCCTGCTCGAGCTTTCGCGCCAGCGCCTGCGTCCCGCGCTCGCGGAAACGAGCTACATCCCCTGCCCGCGCTGCAACGGCACCGGCCACATCCGCAGCACGGAATCGTCCGCGCTGCACATCCTGCGCATCCTCGAAGAGGAAGCGATGAAGGAAAACACCGGCGCGGTGCATCTGCAGGTGCCGGTGGATGTCGCGACCTTCCTGCTCAACGAGAAGCGTTCGGACATCGCGCACATCGAGTACCGGCACAAGATCCAGCTGATCATCATCCCCAACCGCCATCTCGAGACGCCACACCACGAGATCATCCGCCTGCGCCACGACCAGTTGAACCTGGAGGAGCTGACGCTCGCCAGCTACCAGATGGTCGGCAAGCCCGCCGAAGTCGACCTGCGCCTGCCGACGAAGGACGACAAGAAGCCGGCTCGCGCCGAAGCCGTGGTGAAGGGCATCGCCCCCGCGCAGCCTGCGCCGGTGGTGGAGCCGAAACCCGAGCGTGCTACTGCTCCGGCTGCCGAGCCTAGCCTGTTCGCACGCCTCTTTGCGTGGCTGCGCGGCGAGAAGGCGACCCCTGCTCCGCAACCCGCCGAAGAAGCACAGCCGAAACGCGAAGCGCGTCCGCGCGGCGAGCGCGGGGAGAATCGCCGCGGCAACAACAACCGCAACCGCCGTGAAGGCCAGCGCGCCGAACGTGAGGAATCGTCGCAGCCCACCCGCAGCAGCGGCAAAAGCGAACCGCGGCAAGAACGCCAGGAGCGCACCGAACGGACCGAGCGTCCGGAACGTGCTGAACGCCAGGAACGCGGCGCCGAACGCGCGGAGCGTCCCGAAGCTGCGGAGCGCAGCGAAAGCCGCCGCCAGCGCGGACCGCGCCAACCCAAGCCTGTCGAGGCCATCGAGAACCCGGCCGAACAGCAAGTCGCAGAGGCCGTCGCTGCAACCGGTGTGACTGAGGCGACCGCTCCGTCGGGCGAGGAAGGCACCCCGGAGAAGCGCCGCCGCCGCAGCCGCGGTCGCCGCGACCGTCGCCCGGGCGAGGAGCAGGGAATCGCGGCCGCAGTGGAGACCGGCACCGAAGCCATCGAAGCCGCCGCCGCAGGCGAAGCTGCACAGACGGAACCGGCCCCGCAAACGGTCGAGGCTGTGGCGCCCGCAGCTGCCGAACCCGCCCGTGAGGTGATCACTGTCGCCGAAACCGAGGCGCCGCTGCCTGTCGTCGCCAGCGCAGCCGAAGCGGTACCGGCCGAGATCGAGGAAGCACCCATGCCCGTTCGTGCCGCAGCGGCAGAGGTACCGGCCGAGGCGGTAGCCGCGGCAGCGCCGACCGTCGAGGAAATAGCGGCCCTCGAGACGACACAGACCGAAGAGGCGCCGGCGGAAGTCGTCGCGCCGGTCGAGGACGCGGCAGTGGCGCCAGCGGCAGCTTCAATCGAAGCCGAGCAACCGGCTCCGATGGAGGCCGAGGCAGCCCCTGCCCTTGTCGTCGAGCAGGCCGCCACGACCGAGGCACCGGAAGCCTCGCGCGCGCCGTCCGCACCGATCGATCTCGGCGGCTCGCTGGCAGATAGCGGCCTCGTGATGATCGAAACGAGCCGCGAAAAGGTCCAGGCCTTCACCCAGTCCCATGCCGAAGAGGCCTCTGCCCGCCCGCTCGGCCGGCGCCCGCGGCCTTCGCTCGTGATCACCGATGAGCCGCTGCAGCAGGTTGAAACTCAAAAGCCGCACTGATCGGCAGCAACAAGCGGAAAGGAAGGGGCGCCCACCGGGCGCCCCTTTTTCATTTCAGGCGGTCACACGGCGATCGATCAGCGCGACGACCTCAGCACGTCGACGAGCCCTCCGACCGCATCCTCACAGTAGTCGAGCACCAGATCGAACCCGCGCTCGCCGCCGTAATAGGGATCGGGCACTTCGTCGGCCTTGAAGCGGCGTGCGTAGCTCATGAAGAGCCGGACCTTGGCTTGATGCGCGTCGGGACAGTTACGCTTCATGATCTCGAGGTGCCCGGTGTCCATCGCGAGCAACAGGTCGAAGGCCTCGAAATCCGCGGGTTCGAGTTTTCGTGCCCGCAACATCGACAGATCGTAGCCGCGCTTCTCGGCCGCCTTGCGCGTGCGCGGATCGGGCGCCTCGCCGACGTGATAGCCGTGCGTCCCGGCCGATTCGACCGCGACCACCCCCTCGAGCCCCGCCGCGCGGATGGCATGCCGGGCCACGCCTTCAGCAGTAGGCGATCTGCAGATGTTGCCGGTGCAGACGAACAGAATCCTGGTCAAGACGTCACCTCTCATGCCGCCCCATGCTGGTCCGCACCGAAGGCACGCTGACGCAGCCTGAACAGTTCGTCGCGGGCCGCCGCGGCCTTCTCGAATTCGAGGTTGCGGGCATGCTCCTGCATTTCCTTCTCGAGTTTGCGGATCGCCTTCGCGACGGTCTTCTCGCCCATCGCGAAATATTCGGCGCGCGCCTCCTGCGCTACAGTCGCATTGCGCTCGTCGCTGCTCGAGTAGACGCCGTCGATGATGTCCTTGATGCGCTTGGTCACCGACTTCGGGACGATACCGTGTTCGGCGTTGAACGCGAGCTGCTTGGCTCGACGTCGTTCCGTCTCGCCCATTGCGGCACGCATCGAACGTGTCACTATGTCCGCGTACAGGATAGCGCTGCCGTGGATATGCCGTGCAGCCCGCCCGATCGTCTGGATCAGCGATCGCTCGGAACGCAGGAAGCCTTCCTTGTCCGCATCCAGAATCGCCACGAGCGACACCTCGGGAATATCCAGGCCTTCGCGCAGCAGGTTGATCCCCACCAGCACATCGAACTCCCCTAGACGCAGGTCGCGGATGATCTCGACGCGCTCCACCGTATCGATGTCGGAATGCAGGTAGCGCACGCGGATGCCGTTTTCGGCAAGATAATCGGTGAGATCCTCCGCCATCCGCTTCGTCAGCGTCGTGACCAGCACGCGCTCGCCCACCGCGATGCGGCGCTTGGCCTCGGACAGGAGATCGTCGACCTGCGTGCTCGCGGGTCTGACCTCGACCGCGGGGTCGATCAGCCCAGTGGGTCGGACGACCTGCTCGACAACCTGCCCCTGGTGCTTCGCCTCGTAATCCGCAGGCGTCGCGGACACGAAGATCGTCTGCGGCATCAGGCGCTCGAATTCGTCGAACTTCAGCGGCCGGTTGTCGAGCGCCGATGGCAGACGGAATCCGTATTCAACGAGGTTTTCCTTGCGCGAACGGTCGCCCTTGTACATGCCGCCCACCTGCGGAATCGCCACGTGCGACTCGTCGACGAACAGCAACGCGTCCGGCGGCAGATAGTCGATCAGGGTCGGTGGCGGCTCGCCCGGGCCGCGCCCCGACAAATGGCGCGAGTAGTTCTCGATGCCCTTGCAGAACCCCATTTCGTTGAGCATTTCCAGATCGAAGCGCGTGCGCTGCTCGATGCGCTGCGCCTCTACCAGCTTGGCTGAGCGCTGAAAATAGCCGACCCGATCGCGCAGTTCTTCCTTGATCGCCTCGATCGCCTGCAGCACCGTCGCACGCGGAGTGACGTAATGGCTGGACGGGTACACGGTAAAGCGGACGAGCTTCTGCTTCAGGTGCCCGGTAAGCGGGTCGAACAACGTCAGATGCTCGATCTCGTCGTCGAACATCTCGATCCGCACCGCATACTCGGCATTCTCCGCCGGAAACACGTCGATCACGTCCCCACGCACACGGAAGGTCCCACGCCGGAAGTCGATATCGGAGCGCGTGTACTGCATCGCCACGAGTCGCTGCACGAGGTCGCGATGGGCAATGCGCTCGCCCTCCCGCAGATGCAGGATCATCGCGTGGTAATCGACGGGGTCGCCGATACCGTAGATGCATGACACCGTCGCGACGATCACGACGTCGCGCCGCTCCATCAGGCTCTTCGTCGCCGACAGGCGCATCTGCTCGATGTGCTCGTTGATACTCGAATCCTTCTCGATGAAGAGATCGCGCGACGGGACATAGGCTTCCGGCTGGTAGTAGTCGTAGTACGAGACGAAATACTCGACGGCATTCTCCGGAAAGAACTCCCGGAATTCGGCATACAACTGCGCGGCGAGTGTCTTGTTCGGCGCCAGCACCAGGGCGGGTCTGCCACAGCGGGCCATGACGTTCGCCATCGTGTAGGTCTTGCCCGAGCCGGTGACGCCGAGCAACGTCTGGAACATCAGGCCGTCGGACACACCCTCCGTCAGCAGCTCGATCGCGACCGGCTGGTCGCCGGCGGGAGCAAAGGGTTGATGGAGCCTGAACGGACTCCCTTCGAAAGTCACCACCGGAACACTGTCCATCGAACTCGTCATGCTAGAATTTCCGGCTGTTTCAAGCGCTTGCCCGTTTGTTCCGACAGACGGAACAGAACCGGGAAAACGCGCATTATTTCGCAAAATGCGGCTCAAGGCACGGCAGGATGGACCCGTACCAACGCGACAGGTTCAGACCCCGACGCCCCCCCGCCCAACCTGGAGTTGTTCTATGCCCGCTTCGATCTTCGCCGCCGTCGAGATGGCGCCCCGTGACCCGATCCTCGGACTGAACGAGACCTTCAACGCCGATGCGCGCGCTGAGAAGGTGAACCTCGGCGTCGGCGTCTACTATGACGACAATGGCAAGATTCCGCTGCTCGCAGCTGTGAAGACGGCCGAAAAAGCACGTCTCGAAGCGATGCCGCCGCGCGGCTACCAGCCGATCGAAGGCCCCGCGGCGTACAACACCGCCGTGCAGAACCTGCTCTTCGGCAAGGATTCGGTCCTCATCGCCAACGGCCAGGTCGTCACCGTCCAGGCACTGGGCGGCACCGGCGCACTGAAGGTCGGCGCCGACTACCTCAAGCGCCTGGTCCCCGGCGCAACCGTCTACATCTCCGATCCCAGCTGGGAAAACCACCGCGCGCTCTTCGAATCCGCCGGCTTCCCGGTCGAGAACTATCCGTATTACGAGCCGAGCACCCGCGGTGTGAACTTCGCCGGCATGAAGGCCAAGCTCGAACAGCTCACCCCGGGTTCTGTCGTCGTGCTGCACGCCTGCTGCCATAACCCGACGGGGGCCGACCTGACCGAAGCCCAGTGGGGCAAGGTCGTCGGCGCATGCCGCGAACGCGGTCTCGTGCCCTTCCTCGACATGGCCTACCAGGGATTCGCCGACGGCATCGAGCCGGACGCGGTCGCCGTGCGCCTGTTCTCTGCCAGCGGCCTGCAATTCTTCGTTTCGAGCTCGTTCTCGAAGTCGTTCTCGCTTTACGGCGAGCGCGTGGGCGCCCTGTCCATCGTCACCGCGAACAAGGACGAGTCGGCCCGCGTGCTGTCGCAGGTCAAGCGCGTGATTCGCACCAACTACTCCAACCCGCCGATCCATGGCGGCGCCATCGTCGCGGCAGTGCTGAATTCGGGCGAACTGCGTCAGATGTGGGAAGACGAACTGGCCGGCATGCGCGACCGCATCCGCGCGATGCGTACCGGGCTGGTCGAAAACCTGAAAGCGGCCGGCGTCGCGCAGGACTTCTCGTTCGTGATCCAACAGCGCGGCATGTTCTCCTACACCGGCCTGTCGGCCGCGCAGGTCGAACAGCTGAAGAACGACTTCGGCATCTACGCCGTGTCGACCGGCCGCATCTGCCTCGCCGCGCTCAACTCGCGCAACATCGGCTACGTCGCGAAGGCGATTGCCGCGGTCGTGAAGGCTTAAGAAATCCGCGCAGGCAATATTGACGCATAGCCGCGCGCTACCTATAATGCGCGGCTCAATTCCCCGATAGCTCAGTCGGTAGAGCAACGGACTGTTAATCCGTGTGTCCCTGGTTCGAGCCCAGGTCGGGGAGCCAAACTTTGGCTCCTGCAGCATTCCTGCATGAGCAGACGATACCGATCCCCGATAGCTCAGTCGGTAGAGCAACGGACTGTTAATCCGTGTGTCCCTGGTTCGAGCCCAGGTCGGGGAGCCAGTAAAGCAAAGCAAATGGGCCACCTCTCGGGGTGGCCCATTTGCTTTGCGGGCTTTCGGCATACCCGAAGCGACCGCAACGCCGTCGCCCGCGATAACATCAACCGCATCGGAACCTCATTCCGGCCCGCTTTCATGCCGCCGTCGGGAGCGTGCGTGACGAACTCCACTGCCGTGATCGAACGCATGTTTCGCCGCAATCATCGCACTGAGCGCCGCGGCGACCTTGTGATTGACCGTCTCCCGCGGCATGACGCCCTTGGCGTCCGCAACCCCTGCCGACAACCCGGTCAGGATTTCCATCGCCTCATCCACGGTCGCGACCGCATGGACGTGAAACCGCCCTTGGTGCGCCGCTGCGACGACGTCTTCGCGCAACATGAGATGCCGTACGCTTGCGCGCGGAATCACGACCCCCTGCCCGCCGGTCAATCCGCGCGCGACGCACAGATCGAAGAATCCCTCGATTTTCTCGTTTACGCCCCCGATCGCCTGGACCTCGCCAAACTGATTGACCGAACCGGTCACCGCGAAGGATTGACGAATGGGGACCTGCGCCAGCGCGGACAGCAAGGCACAGAGTTCGGCCAGTGACGCCGAATCACCCTCGACCGGCGAATAGGACTGCTCGAACACGAGACTGGCCGACAGGGACAGGGGCTGATGACGCGCATAACGGGCGCCAAGAAACGCCGAGAGGATCAGGACACCCTTGGAATGGATCGCGCCACCGAGCTCGGTTTCGCGCTCGATATCGACCACATCTCCCTCCCCGAGTCGCACCGTCGCCGTAATGCGCATCGGATGGCCGAACTGCTCGCCAGCAAGCTCGACCACGACCAAGGCATTGATCTGGCCGCAGCGCGCGCCGCTGGTGGAAATGAGTGTCGTGCCGTCGATCATCGACTCGAGCACCCGCTCGGCGTAGCGTCCGAATCGCCGCGAGCGGGATGCGATCGCCGCATCCACCTGAGCACAACCGACGGCGGGCAACTGCGAGGCGCGCGCATGGAAATCCGCCTCGCGCATCACGTCCGCCAGCAAGCGCGTCTGCAGGCTGAGGCGCCCAGCATCTTCGGCCAGACGCGCACCATGCTCAACAAGACGCGCAACGCCTGTCCGGTCGAACGGTAACAGATCCGACGCCCGCCCGAGCATCGCGAGCATCGCCGCGTAACGAACGACATTGGCGTCGCTGCGCGGCATGTCCTCGTCGAAGTCGGCGGCCACCTTGAACAACTCGGGAAAATCCGGGTCGTTTTCAGTGAGCAGATAGAACAGCTCGCGGTCGCCGACCAGAATCACCTTGACGTCGCACGGAATGGATTCCGGCTCCAGGGTGAGCATGTTGCTCCATCCCTGAGCTTCCGCCGGTGGCTCGATGCGAATCTCGCGGGCGCGCAGCGCGCGCCTCAAGCCCTCCCACGCGAACGGCTGCGTCAGGATGCGCTCGACGTCGACCACCAGATAGCCGCCACATGCCCGATGCAGGGCCCCGGCACGGATCAGGCTGAAATTGGTCACGAGCGTGCCCATCTGGGAGATATGCTCGATACGCCCGATCAGGTTGCCGAAGGTCGGATTGTCCTCACAGACGACCGGCGCACCGCGCGTCGCGGAGTGATCGACCAACAGCTTGACCTGATAACGGTGAAATTTCGTGCGTGCTTCGTCCTCCGCCCCCTCGTTCCCGTCCCCTTCCTGAGCGGCCCAGTCGCTTCCGCTCGTGAGGATCTCCTGCCTGATCGCATCGAAAAACGCCAGCACCGCAGGAAGGTCGGCATAGCGCTCGCGCAGTTCGCGCATCAAATGCGAAATTGCTGGCGTCAGCGCATCGCACGCCGCGCGCTTCATCGCCTCGTGAAGCGCTTTACGCCACCCGGGAAACTGCTCGAGCAGATCGGCCAGACGATCGCTCCAGGCACCCACCTTCTTCTCCACCGCGGCCCTTATTTCAGGCACCAGGGCTTCGAAATCCTCGGGAGACATGGTCTGCCCGTCCTTCGTGGGCGCGAAGACGAAGCCGTCGGGCGTTTGCAGCAGCGACACCCCGTCGGCCGCACATGCCTCGCCCAATTCATGCAGCGCGCGGTCTTCCCGCGTCTTGTGGGCGTCCTGCAGCGATTCGACGCGGCTGCTGTAGGTCTCGCTGGCGAGCGCCGCCTCGATCGCCGGACCGAGATCGGCGATGAACGCCTGCATGTCGGCCCGCAATGCAGCCCCACGTCCGGCCGTCAGGGTGAGGAGACGGGGGCGCTGCGGATCGTCGAAATTGTGCAGATAACACAGGTCCGGCGGGACCGCGCCGCAAGCGGAGAATCCACGCAGCAGACGAAACGCCGTTGCATGCCGGCCGGTTCCCGGCTCACCGAGCACGAACACATGGTAGCCGGGTTGGCGCATCGCGAGACCGAAACGCAATGCCTCCTCTGCCCGCCCCTGTCCGACTCCACCCGGCAGATCGGGAAGGTTTGCCGTATCCGCAAAATCGAAGGTCTCTGGTGTGCAACGGATACGGAGACGGTCCGCTGCGAGTGGGCGCAGGTCGGCCATATTGTTGTTCTCCCGATGCCGCGATGAAAACGGGGCGCCCGGATGCCCGGCCGCCCCATCATGATCCCCTCACCCACCTTGGCGGGCAAGCGCCGTCAGCGAATCCCCCGACGGGAGAGGTCGCCCCAGCGCGTGTCGTGGTGCCCTACATCGTTCTCGAACTGCGGAAAGCGCCGGTCATGCTCCATCAGCAGCGACATGATGGTTCCCGCATGCTCGGGCGGAAAACCCTGACGCGCCCCGCCACGGGTGTCGGTCATCAGCAGGAAGATGAACTTGCGGCACTCCGCCGTCCCCCACATCCCCTCGATCTTGCGAAGATGCGGAAAACGCTCGTAAAGCTTTTCGGTCGAAGTTTCTGTAACTCGTGTCGTCATCGCAAATCCCCCGAGAGGGCTACCTGCAACTGCGGGAAGATTAATACTTTCGTCTTATACCAACGAACCCGCTTCCACGCTACTGTGCCAACTACGGCGACAGTCGGCAAGAAAGACAGGCGCCGGCGCCTCGCGGGAAGTGATTTCCGGTATTGCCTTCGGCCGGAACGGCCGGTTAACTATCGTGTAAATAGACATCGGCACCCAGCCACAGTTTGCCCGACACCCGCAGCATGAAGCATTTGAGGCCACTTCAGCCAGTCATCCGATGAAATCGATCCCGATCTACCCCGCCAGCGGGACCCTGCCGCTCACCACCGACGAGCCCCCACCTGCGGGCGCCCCCCTTCTGGACAAACGCGGCCGCACTGTCCACGACCTGCGCATCTCGGTCACGGACCGCTGCAACTTCCGTTGCATCTACTGCATGCCGCGTGAGGTCTTCGACGCCGACCACGCCTTCCTCGCCCGCAAGGAGCTGCTGTCGTTCGAGGAGATCACGCGCGTTGCCCGGCTCTTCGCAGCCCGCGGCGTGCGCAAGATCCGCATCACCGGCGGCGAACCCCTGCTGCGCAAGCATGTCGAGAATCTCATCGCCCAGCTTGCCGAGATCCCCGACGTCGAACTCACGCTGACCACCAACGGCGTACTGCTGCCCAAACTGGCCCGCGTACTGCGAGCAGCCGGCCTGCATCGCGTGACCGTCAGCCTGGACGCAATCGATGACGCAACGTTCCGCAAGATGAACGACGCCGACTACCCGGTTTCGGCCGTCCTCAAGGGGATCGCTGCGGCGGAAGATGCCGGATTCGGTCCGATCAAGGTCAACATGGTCGTCAAGCGCGGCGTCAACGACCAAGGAGTGATCGACATGGCGCGCCATTTCCGCGGCACGGGTCACATCCTGCGTTTCATCGAGTTCATGGACGTCGGCAGCTCGAACGGATGGGAGATGAGTGCAGTGGTCCCGTCCCGCGAGATCATCGAACGAATTCACAGCGAATTTCCCGTCGAGCAGATCGAGCCCAACTACACCGGCGAGGTCGCGGAGCGCTGGCGCTATAGCGATGGCGGCGGGGAGCTCGGGGTCATCTCGTCGGTGACACAGGCATTCTGCTCGACCTGCACCCGGATCCGCCTATCGACCGAGGGCAAGCTCTACACCTGCCTTTTCGCACAGAGCGGCCATGACCTGCGCACCCTGTTACGCGCCGGGGCGAGCGATTCCGAACTTGATCGAGCCATCGCAGCCGTCTGGCAACACCGCGAGGACCGCTATTCGGAAATCCGAACGGCCAACACCAAGGGCCTGCAAAAAATCGAAATGTCCTACATCGGCGGATAGCGGAGTTCTTCTCGGCATCGCAAGGCATTGATTTTGCTTCGGGCAGCAAAACCCTGAGGCATCCAAGCTCCCCGGAGACGCACGGCCGATATTTGCACAGACCGCTCACACCCCCTTATACCAAGCGGACAGAATCAACCGCCCGGGCTCATGACAAGCATCGCAACGCACGCGTTCGCTGCATCGCACATCTGACCGGACGATGTGCGCAGCGGGTACGCAAGTTGGATGTCATTTGAGCATCCGCTATCATTCTGCACCAATCCTGCATGACCGCAGGCTCCCGAGCCTACGGCAGCCATGAATCACCGCTCCCGATCGCTGCGAACCCCAAGCATCATGCATGCACTCTTCCGCCCCCAAGCCGATTTCCGCAACTCACGGACCGCCCGCCTGATCCTTGCCGGCGCCGCTTCATTAATCCTGTTCCTGACACTTGGGGGCTGCGCCACGGACAAGACAGCGTCCGCAAGGGAAGACGAACCCGAGATCCAGTTGCAATGGCCAGCCCCCCCCGACAATACCCGCTTCGTATACGAAACACGGCTCGTCTCGGAAGCCAACATCCGGAAGGAAACCGATGAGGAACGCCTGAAGAGAACGCTTACCGGGCGACCCGCTCCCACCGAAGAACCGGTGTACCGCAAGCCGGCCGCTCTGGCTGCCAGAAATGGTCGGATCTACGTTGCCGATCCTGCGACCAACGCAATCATCGTGTTCGACGTTCCACGCGCGCGTGCATACAAAGTCGGCGTTCGCGAACCGAACCAGATCCTGCGCCCGATATCCCTGGCCATGGACGGCCAGAACGACCTGTTTGTCCTTGATGCGACTCTCGGCAAGGTCATGGTCTATGACGCAATCGGACTCTTCAAATATTCCATTGGCGATGGCAAGGATTGGGCGCGCGCAGCGGGGGTGGCCGTCAGCAAGGACGGAAAGAAGATTTTCGTCGTCGACCGCGGCAGCGTGGAAGGAGACGACCACAAGATCATTGCATACGCCCCCGACGGCGCGGAGCTGTTCAGAATCGGACCACGAGGACGAGCCCCCGGCAAACTGAATATCCCGCTTGCCGCAACCGTTACCGATGACGGCACTCTGCTTGTTCTCGATTCCGGGAATTTCCGGATCCAGGCGTTCGACCTCGACGGGAATTACAAACTGCACTTCGGCAGCGTCGGAAACGGTCTGGGGCAGTTTTCAAGGCCACGCAGCATCGCAACGGACCGCGAAGGGCGGGTATACGTCTCCGACGCATCCTTCAACAACGTCCAGCTGTTCAGCCCCACCGGCGAGTTGCTGATGTGGATCGGCGCAGCCGGTCTGCGGGATCTGCCCGGTCAGTTCGGCCTCATCGCGGGGATCGCGGTGGACGAAACAGGCCGCCTCTATATCTCCGATCATTACCACCGCAAGATCGAGGTCTATCGCCCGGCAAACACGAAATAGGCAAGTCCCCGACGACGTAGATACTGGCCTGAATATTGCTTTATTAATTCATAAAGCATTAGCCCAGACGGGCACCAACAATGACCAGTCGTTCAAACAAGGGGATGCACCACGCCATGCATTTAACAACACGTGCAGTTTCCGTCCTTCTGGGCAGCATCCTGTTCGTTGGCGGCGCACAGGCCGACGGCGACGTCGGGACCAAGTTCTCGAATCAAGGAACCATTGGCAATACACGCCACAACATGACGCAACGGGCAACGTCCGGAAGCAGTCCGGCCGGCGAACTGATGGACTTCGTACGAAACGATTACAACGAGGTCTGCGTCTACTGCCACACTCCGCACGCGGCGAACACGACGATCAACGCGCCGCTGTGGAACCGCACCATCCGCGCCACGACCTACACGCTGTATAACCAGCAGACGCTCAGTGGCGAAGTTTCGCAGCCCGGCCCGAACTCTCTGACCTGCCTGTCCTGTCATGACGGTCAAACGGCCATCGACTCGATCGTGAACATGCCCGGAACCGGCGCTGACCGTTACTGGACCGATATGTCGACGAGCCCGACCAATTCCTTCCTCAACGGCTGGCCGAAGTCCGCACGGGCAATCGTCGACGCAACGTCTCATAACTCCTTGAGCAAAACAGGCTGTCTGTCGTGTCACAGCCCCGGCAGCGAGAACGGCGCACCGGACTTCACTGCTGCGGCGATCGGCACCGATCTCTCCAACGATCATCCCGTGGGCGTGCAGTTGCCGAGCGGCAGCGACTGGAACGTGCCGGGCGGCATCCGTGGGAGCATGAAGTACTTCGACAAGGACGCCAACAACAGGCCGACGAAGGACGAAATCCGCTTCTTCGACTCCGGACAGGGCTACGAAGTCGAATGCGCATCCTGCCACGATCCGCACGGCGTACCGGGGAGCGGCGGCTCATTCATTCCGACCTTCCTGCGCGTAACGGCAGACGGCAGCCAGATCTGTCTTACCTGTCACGTCAAGTGACCGGATCGGCCCGTTGAACGGAAAGGTGCCCTTCGTCGAGGGGCGCCTTTCTCGTTTCCAGAAATCGAGATCAGGACAATGTCTTTGTTTCGAGAAATTCTATTGGACACACTTATCCAATTGACGTCAGTCACGCAAGCCGGCGCAGGCTTGCCATCGGCGGGCGTTTGAGCAGCGTTCGGGTTCCGAACCACCCTGCAGCCAGAACCGCAGCCGCCCCCAAGAATGTCGACAGGGCGATCAGCCATACATCCGGAAGATAAGGCATCTTGAACGCGTAGCGTGCAATGCCCCATCCGCCTGCCCCCGCGCCAATCGCCGCGAGCCCGCACGCCACAACCGAAAGCACGGCAAACTCTGCAAGCAGCGCTTGGCGCACCTGCCGATTACTCGCCCCCAGGGTGCGCAACATGGCAAGCTCGTAATCGCGCTCATCGTGCGTAGCCTGCAGTGCAGCAAACAGCACGAGAAATCCGGCCACCAACGCGAAGACGAAGACGAATTCCACGATGAGGACGAGCTTGTCGGTCATCGAGCGCACTTGGGCGATCACGGCGTCGATATCGATCACCGACAGATTCGGAAGAAGCCTCACCAATTCCGTGGTGAATCGCTGATCCCCCGGGGGAGCGCGAAAACTGGTGATAAGGCTCGCCGGGTCGCCCTCGAGCATGCCTGGGGAAGCGATGAAGAAGAAGTTCACACGCATCGAGTCCCACTCGAGTTCGCGGATACTCGTGATCGGCGCTTCAACGCTGCGCCCGGCAACGTTGAAGCGCACGCGATCGCCGAGTTTCAGTGCGAACGTTTCGGCCAGACCTTGCTCGACGGAAAACTGCGGGTCCTTGTCGGCGCCGTGCCAGCGCCCCGACACGACGACGTTACCCTCCGGCACGCGGCTACCGTAGCTCAGATTGAATTCGCGTTCGGCGAGGCGCCTCGTGCGTTCGTTTTCGTAGCCTTCGGGCCTTACGTCAATTCCGTTGATGGCTTCGAGCCGCCCACGAATCATCGGTCGGATATCGGGTTCGCCGAGCCCCTGCTGCCCGAAATGCGCAGACAGAGCCTCCCTCTGATCCGGTTGAATGTTGATGATGAAGCGGTTGGGCGCATCTGGCGGGGTCATTGCCCGCCAGTCGTCGAGCAAATCGCCGCGTACGATCGTCAGCAACAACAAGGCGGTCATCCCCAGACCGAGTGCAACGATCTGCACGACACTCGCGCCAGCGCGGCGCACCAGCGAGGCAATGCCGTAACGCCAGCCGCTGCCCCCGAGCATGACCCCGCCACGCGCGCGATTGAGGAGACGCAGGACACCCCATGCTGCGGCTGCAAACAAGATCAAAGCGCAAGCGAAACCGGCGGAAACCTGGAGCCCGAGCCGCAGCTCGCCGGCTATCCAGAAGACGAGCGCAAACAGTGCGGCGGCCCCGCCAAGCCAGGCTAAAGTACTGCGCGTCTCGACCAGTACAATCTCGCGCCGCAAGACCCTGAGGGTTGAAACACGGCCGAGACGCAGGAGCTGCGGCATCACGAATCCGATCAGCAGCACAACACCGACAGCAATTCCATGCATGAACGGCGCCGGCGAGGGGGACGGCAGTATCGTCTCCATCAGGCTGACCAGGATCAGAGCGAGCCCCTGCTGCACGCCCCAACCGAGGATCGACCCGAGCGAGGCGGCGACCAGCCCGAAAAGCACGAACTCGCCGATGACCAGCCCCAGTAGTTGCGCCTGACGAGCCCCCAGGCAGCGCATCACTGCGCACGCATCGAGGTGACGCCGCATGTAACGTCGCGCCGACATGCCGATCGCGACGGCAGCAAGGATCACGGTGAGCAACGCGGCGAGGCTCAGGAAACGCTGCGCCTGGTCCAGCGCATTGCGTACTTCCGGTCGCGCATTTTCGATGCTCTCGAGCGTTTCGCCACGTGCCAGACGGTCTTTAGCCCAGCGCTCGAATGCCGCAACCGCATCCGGCTCACCGGCAAGATGCAGCCGCCAAGCGGCCCGGCTTCCCTGAATCAGAAGACCGGACCCGGCAAGGTCTTCGGCATTGAAAATCGCGCGGGGAAGAAGACTGAAAAAGTTGGCGCCACGGTCCGACTCGAAAGTCAGTCCCCCCCCTACCCTGAACTCGAGACGCCCCAGACCGACGCGATCGCCGACCTCGACGCCGAGCGCCGCCAGCAAGCGCTCGTCGAGCCAGACTTCACCACGCCCGGGGATGCGATTGGCGATCGCATCAGCCTGATTGGCGCCCGCCGCAATGCGGATGTGCCCGCGCAGCGGGTAGCCCGCACCCACGACTTTCACTCCGGCAAGCTGCGCCGCACTTTCGGTGCTCACCATGCTGGTGAACAGGACCGTGGCGGTATGCTGCAGACCCAGCCGCTCCGCCTCACGGCGATAGCCATCGTCCCACGGATGATCGGCGCGCAGCAGCAGATCCCCGCCCATCAACTGGTTTGCTTCGCGGTCGAGTCCGCGGGCGACACGGTCGGCAAGGAAGCCCACGCTGGTCAGGCACGCCACAGCAACGACAATGGCGAGGCCCAGCAGATGGAGCTCCCCCGCCCGCAGATCGCGCATCATCATGCGCAGGGCGAGGTGCAGTGTATTCATGCGCTGGTGGACGGCGCATGCCGCCAAAGGTTCAGGCTTCGGGAAGCAGGCGCCGCACGAGTTCGACCCAGTAGGCGACGCCGAACGGGATGATGACGTCGTTGAAATCGTAGTGCGGATTGTGAAGGGTGCAGCCGCCTTCGCCGGGGCCGTTGCCTATCCATACGTAGCAGCCCGGCTTGTGGCGCAGGTAGAAAGCGAAATCCTCGGCCCCCATGCTCGGGGGCAGGTCAGTCAGGACGCGGGCCCCGGGCAGACTTCCTGCCACGGCGGCACACAGCTCCGCCTCATCGGCGGTGTTGATCGTCGGCGGGTAGCCGCGGCGGTAATCGATCTCTACGCTGACCCCGTGGCTCGCAGCGACGCCCCCGCCGATACGGGAAATGGCCTCCTCGATGCGGTCCTGCACCGCGGCGCTGAACGCACGCACGGTGCCACACAGCTTCGCCCGATCCGGAATGACGTTGTAGGCTTCGCCCGCATGGAACTGTGTCACCGACACGACTGCGGAGTCCAGGGGGTCGAGGGTGCGGCTGACGACCGTCTGAAGCGCCTGCACCAAGGCGGCCCCCGCGATGATGGAGTCGGTGCCGAGATGCGGCATCGCGCCATGCGCCCCCTGACCACGGATCTCGATATCGAAACGATCGGCGCTCGCCATCACGGGCCCGTCATGCACCGCGAAATGGCCCGTTGGCAGGCCCGGCCAGTTGTGCATACCGAAGATCGAGGCCATGGGGAAACGATCGAAAAGGCCGTCATCGACCATCGCGTCGGCGCCGCCCTCGCCTTCTTCGGCCGGCTGGAAGATGAAATACGCAGTACCGTCGAACTCGGGGTGAGCGGAGAGCACCTCGGCGGCACCGAGCAGCATCGTCGTGTGACCGTCGTGGCCGCAGGCATGCATACAGCCGGCGTGCCGAGAGACATGCGCGAAGTCGTTGCGCTCCTGGATGGGCAGGGCGTCCATGTCGGCACGCAGCCCGATGGCACGCAGGCTGCGCCCGGCCTTCAGCACGCCGACGACCCCCGTACCGCCAAGGCCGCGATGCACCTCGAGACCCAAGGCCTCGAGGCGGCGTGCGATGAGGTCCGCCGTGCGGTGCTCTTCGAATGCGAGTTCGGGATGGGCGTGGATGTCGCGCCGCAGCGCGGTCAACGCAGGATGGCACTGCCGGATTTTTTCGGGGATGCTCATGGCCTCACCTGTCGTCGCAGGTTTCCGATGCGTTTGTCTGTCGGGGAACATTCCGAGTTTAATGGGCATCGGGCCGCGCGTCGATCTCGCGAATCCGTGTACGGCCCGTCCCTCGAAATCCGCTCAGGAATTGCTGCGTGAAACTATTCTACGCCGACCATTTCGTCCTGCCCCTGCCCGAGGGACACCGCTTTCCGATGGAAAAATATTCCCGTCTGCGCGAGCGGCTCACGCGCAGCGGCACATTCGCGCACGACGACTTCGCCGTTCCCGCTGCGGCCAGCGATGCGGAGATTCTGCGCGCGCACGATGCGGGCTACCTCGAGCGTGTGGCGCGCGGCACGCTGGATCCGGCCGAGCAGCGACGCATCGGTTTTCCGTGGTCGGAGCAGATGGTGGAGCGCTCGCGACGCTCGGCGGGCGCGACGCTCGCCGCATGCAGGCACGCGCTCGTCGAAGGTTGTGCCGCGAATCTCGCCGGAGGAACGCATCACGCCCATCGCGATTTCGGCTCGGGTTTCTGCGTGTTCAACGACGCGGCCATCGCCGCGCTGGCGATGCGCGCGGAAGGCCGGGTGCGCGCGGTGGCGATCATCGACTGCGACGTGCATCAGGGAGATGGTACCGCCACGATCCTCGCTGGCGAGCCCGATGTGTTCACGCTGAGCCTTCACGGCGAGAAGAATTTCCCCTTCCGCAAGGCGGTATCGAGCCTCGACATCGAGCTTCCCGACGGCACCGGGGACGCTGCCTATCTCGCGGCGCTTCGCGGCGGTCTGGCGCAAGTTTTCGCGACGACGCAGCCGGACCTTGCGATCTATCTTGCCGGCGCGGACCCGTATCGCGATGACCGACTGGGCCGCCTTGGGCTGAGCCTCGAGGGTCTGGTCGCACGGGACGAGATGGTGCTGCAACACTGCGTCGACCACGGCACGCCGGTCGCGATCGCAATGGCGGGCGGTTACGCGCGCGAAATCGACGACACCGTCGCCATCCACGCGACAACGATCACGACCGCGGCCCGCTTCGCCCCCGCGCTGCGTGCAGCTGCACTGGAACGTACGGCACGCCGACTGGCGTCAGGAAACCGCCAATCCGCGCCGCCTGCCCGATAGGTACTTTCAGCGCGCGCCCGCGCCCTGCCGGCGGCTGCGTTCCGCGCGCAGCAGGGCGGCAATGTCGGTATTTCCGTTTTCCAGCGCCCAGCTTTCGGCGGTGAAGCCAGCGTCGTTCTTCTGGTCGAGATCCACTCCGGTCTTCAGCAGGCGGCGGACGACGTCGATATGACCATTGCGGGCAGCCAGCATCAGCGCGTTGGAACCATTTGGCGCCAGTGCACGGACATCCGCTCCGCGAGCAAGGAGGCGCTCGACGATTTCGGAGCGCCCCTCGAAGGACGCGTACATCAGCGAGGTCCAGCCGTCGTGGTTCACTTCGGCGCCCGCGTCGAGCAGCAGGTCGACGACGGCGGTCTCACCCTTGAGTACGGCAAGCATCAGCGCGGAGTCGCCCGCCATGTTGCGCAGCGATACCTTGGGACGATGCTTGAGCAGTTCCTTCACGGTATCCAGGTTGCCTTCGCGTGCGGCAAGCATCAGCAGCGAGCTCCCCTGTGCATCGACAGTGTCGGGATCGACGCCGCGCGAGATGAGTTGCGTGAGCTGAGCCGTGTCGCCCAGCCGCGCCGAGCTGAGCGCGTCCTCGTAGCTGCCGGCATGAGCCACGACACTGCAGAGGGAGGCTGCGAGGACTGTCGTGGCAAGGAGGCGCTTCATTGGATCAATGTGCTTGGGCATGGCGGAACAGTCGGAAGAAGTTTTCGGTGGTGGCCGTTTCGATGCGCTCGAGCGGCTCGTTGCGCAGTCGCGCGATCTCTTCGGCGACATGGACGACCCAGGCCGGCTCGTTGGTCTTGCCACGGTGCGGGACCGGTGCGAGATACGGCGCGTCGGTCTCGATCAGCAGACGGTCCAGCGGCACGTACTGCGCGACCGCTTTCAGGTCCTTGGCGTTCTTGAACGTGACGATGCCCGAGAACGAGATGTAGAAGCCGAGATCGAGGGCTGCCTCGGCCACTTCGCGCGACTCGGTGAAGCAATGCATCACACCGCCGGCCTCGCTCGCCCCCTCCTCGCGCATCAGGCGCAGGGTGTCATCGGCGGCGGAACGCGTATG
Source organism: Azoarcus sp. Aa7 (assembly GCF_014822185.1). Classification (GTDB taxonomy): domain Bacteria; phylum Pseudomonadota; class Gammaproteobacteria; order Burkholderiales; family Rhodocyclaceae; genus Aromatoleum. Next base: position 45,533 of record NZ_QVLR01000107.1, on the reverse strand, counting down.
CACGATCAGCGGCTTGCCGCACTTGCGGGCCGCGCGGATGTGGGTGCGGAAGCGTTCGCGCTGCCATTCGGGCGCGTCCTTCTGCCAATAGTAGTCGAGCCCGGTTTCGCCGATCGCGACGACCTTGGGGTGGTCGGCCAGCGCCAGCAGGCGCGCTTCGTCCGGCTCTTCCACGCCGTCGTTGTCCGGATGCACGCCCACGGAGGCGAACAGATGGGGGTGGCGCTCCGCGAGGGCGAGGACGCGGGGGAAATCTTCCATCTTGACGCTGACGCACAGTGCGTGGCCGACGCGGTTCGCGGCCATTGCGGCGAGGATGGCCTCTTCGCGCTCGGCCAGGTCGGGGAAATCCAGGTGACAGTGTGAATCTACGAACATCGATGAAGCTTCAGAGGGTATGGGTGGGGCGGTTCGAGCCGAGATGGCCGGCGAGGATCTGCTCGACACGCGCGCGCAGCGCCTTGCCGGATTCGTCCGAACTGAAGTGCACGCCGATTCCCTGGGTCTTGCCGCCCTGTGCGCCGTGGGGGGTGACCCATACGACGGTGGCCGCAACCGGATGCTTGGTCGGGTCGTCCATCAGCTGCAGCAGCATGAACACCTCGTCCCCGAGCGCATGCACACGCGGCGTGGGAACGAAAATGCCGCCGTTGGCCAGGAAGGGCATGTAGGCAGCGTAAAGCGCGGACTTCGAGTTGATGTTCAGCGACAGCACGCTGGGGCGTGCGACGCTCGGTTTGGGAGCTTCGCTCATCGGCGGGTTCCGGTCACGGCGCGCGCGTAGCGCAGGAGCATGTCTTCGAGCATCAGCCGGGCATTCAGCGGATGCTGTGCGACCCGGCGAATCCGGGCGAGTTCATTGTAGCAGTTCGTCACGGCGGCCACGTTCGTGCGCTGCGCGAGCGCGGCGATGACGCCATCCTCGCCGGGGAAGAAGCGCAGGCGCCCGCCGAGGCGCAGCGATGCGAGGTCGGTGACCCAGCGCTGCAGCCATTCGACGAGCTGCGGCATGCCGAAGCCGGCGGCGAGCGCCTCCTTGGACTTGAGCCAGCTTTCCCATTGGCCGGCGAGTTTCAGCGGATCGCCGGCCGGCAGCGCCGCGATGTCCTTCACGAAGCGCCGTAGAAGGGCATCCGAGCCGCTCTTAGCAAGGCGCTGGGCTGCGAGCGGCATGCCGCCGGTGAGCGCGAGCAGGTCCGCGGGCGGCGCATCCGGGCCGGAGAGCCATTGCGTGACGACGTCCTCCGCCGGGCGCGCGAAGCTCCACTGCTGGCAGCGGCTGCGGATCGTGGGCAGCAGGCGGCGCGGTGCCGACGACACCAGCAGGAAGACGCATCCTTCCGGCGGCTCTTCGAGCAGTTTCAGCAGGGCATTGGCGGTGAAGGCGTTCATCGCCTCGGCCGGATCGACGACGATCACGCGCCGGCTGCTCTGGTGTCCGGTCACGGAGAGCGCCTCCTGCAGGTCGCGGATCTGTTCGATCCGGATCTGCGAGGACTTTTTCTTGCCGCTGCCCCCTTCACCTCTCTCGCCACCCTCGCTGCCGTCCCCTGCCTCGCTCTCCAGCGCCGCATCGGCTTCCGGAACGATGGGCAGCAGGTCGGGGTGATTACCGGAAAGCCGCAACTGGCAGGGCACGCAGTGACCGCAGGCATGCCCGTCCACGGCAGGGGCCTTGCACAGCAGGCGTGCCGCGAGCGCGTCGGCGAGGTCGCGCTTGCCCAGGCCTTCCGGCCCGACGAAGAGCAGCGCATGCGGCAGCCGCCCGCCGAGGCCGACGAGCCGCTGCCAGGTCTCCTGCAGCCAGGGGTGGATCATCGGAAGAAGCGCTCCGCGACGATCGCCTCGATCTCGGCACGGATCCGTTCGGGCGGGCGGTCGGCCGCAATGACGCAAATACGCTGCGGGGCCATGCGTGCACGTTCGAGGTAGGCCGCACGCACGCGTTCGAAGAAGTCACGCTGCTCGCGCTCGAAACGGTCCGGCGCGGTGCCGGTATTGGCGACGCGTGCGGCGGCGATTTCCGGCGGCAGGTCGAAGACGAGTGTCAGGTCGGGCTGGAAGCCGGGATGAACCCAGTCCTCGAGGGCGGAGAATTTCGCGGCGTCGAGCCCGCGCCCGCCGACCTGATACGCGTAGGTGGCATCGGTGAAACGGTCGGATACGACCCAGGTGCCGGCTTCGAGTGCCGGATGGATGCGGGCGGCGAGATGTTCGCGGCGCGCGGCGAACATCAGCATCGCCTCGGTTTCGAGGTTCATGGGTTCGTGCAGCAGAAGCTCGCGGAGTTTTTCGCCGAGGGCCGTACCGCCCGGTTCGCGCGTCTGGTCCACGGTCAGCCCGCGCGCCTGGAGGAGCGCGACGACCGCCGCGATCTGGCTGCTCTTGCCCGCCCCGTCGATGCCTTCGAAGGTAATGAAGCGCCCGCGGGCGCGCGTCTGGTTCAACTTCCCGATCCTCGCTGGTAACGATTGACGGCCTTGTTGTGGTCGTTGAGGTTGGAGGAAAACTCGCTGGACCCGTCGCCGCGCGAAACGAAATACAGGTATTCCGTCTGTGCCGGGCGGACCGCGGCGTTGAGCGATTCGGCACCCGGCATGGCGATGGGAGTCGGCGGCAGACCGGTGCGCGTGTAGGTGTTGTAGAGGTGGTCGGTTTCGAGGTGCCATTTTTTCAGGCGGCCGTCGAAAGTTTCGCCGTAGCCGTAGATCACCGAGGGATCGGTCTGCAGACGCATGCCGATGCGCAGCCGGTTGGCGAAGACCGAGGCGACCAGTCCGCGATCCTCGGGCCGGCCGGTCTCCTTCTCGACGATGGATGCGAGGATCAGCGCGTCGTAGGGCGACGAAAGAGGAAGCCGCGGATCTCGCGTTTGCCACGCCTGCGCGAGGCGCTGCTTCATCGCGGAATACGCGCGGCGCAATACTGCGATGGCGCTCGACTGCTTGTCGAAGAGGTAGGTGTCGGGGAAGAACAGCCCTTCCGGATGCGTTTCCGTCGCCCCGATCGCACGCAGGATGTCGGTGTCGGCGAGGCCGGCGATGTCCTGCAACAGGTGCGGATTGGATTCCAGCGCCGCGCGCACCTGGCGGAAGTTCCAGCCTTCGACGAAGCGGACTTCCGCCTGCGAGACGTCGCCACTGGACAGCTTCAGGATAAGCAGCCACGGCGTGATGCCCCGATGGACTTCGTAGCTGCCCGCCATGATGCGACCGGCCTTGCCGGTGATCCGGGCGATCCAGTACAGCGCCCGCGGGCTGACGTTCACACCCGCCGCGGCGATCGTGGCAGCCGCCTGGCGCATCGTGTGCCCGCGCTGGACCGTGAAGTCGACGACCGGCTGCGCCAACGTGATCGGACGCTGCGCATACCACCACGCGGCGGCGGACACGGCCGCGATGGCGAGCGCGAGTGCGATCAGCAGGCGGAGGACGAGGGGCTTCATCGGCGTGGATATCGTGGCGCGGCGCGCGGCGAGGAGGCTGGCGGAAATGTTTGGCCCGCAACCATTGCGTCTGCGGGGCCCTATAATACTTCATCCCAATTCCACATCCTTCCCCCGCCCCGACAAACGCACATGAACACGCCCTGGACAGAATTTCTCGTACGCGAAGGCGCCACGCTGGAAGACTCCGGCATCCGTTTCGATGTTCCGGAAGCGGAGGCAAGCGCCGTGGAATCCGGCACCGTGGTCGTGCCGCTGGTGCACCTCGGCCTGATCCGCAGCGCCGGCGACGACTCGGTCACTTTCCTGCACAACCTGTTGTCGAACGACGTCAAGAAACTCGGGCCGCAGTCGGCACAGTGGTCCAGCTTCAACACGCCCAAGGGCCGCATGCTCGCGAGCCTGCTGCTGTGGAACGACGACACCGGCCAGATGATTGCCGCCTCGGCCGACGTTCAGCCGATGCTGCAGAAAAAGCTGTCGATGTACGTGCTGCGCAGCAAGGTGAAGCTTGCGGATGCCACGCCGGACACGGTGCTGATCGGGGTGAGTGGAGCCGCTGCGGACGCCGCACTGGCAAATGCCGGCATAGCAGCGCCGATTGCCCCGATGACGCAGTCGGTGGCCGGCGAAGTGCGCTGCATCCGGCTCGACCAACGCAATCTAGTCGTTGCGGTGCCGACCGCCGCGGCGCCCGAAGTGTTCGCGAAGGTGGCGGCGGGCGGCGCGACGAAGGCCGGAACGGCCGCGTGGCAACTTGCGATGATCCGTGCCGGCCTGCCGCTGATCACCGCGGCGACGCAGGAAGAGTTCGTCGCCCAGATGCTCAATTTCGAGGTCATCGGCGGGGTCAACTTCAACAAGGGCTGCTACCCGGGCCAGGAGATCGTCGCCCGCACGCAGTACCTCGGCAAGCTCAAGAAGCGCATGTACCACGTGCATGTGCCCGGTGACGCGGCTCCCGCGGTCGGCGCCGACCTGTTTACGCCGGAATTCGGCGACCAGTCGGCCGGCAAGCTCGTGAACGTCGTCGCCGCTCCCAAGGGCGGCTACGAGGCGCTGGCGGTGATGCAGATCAGTTGCGCCGAGGCCGGCGAGGTGCATCTGGGCAGCCTGCAGGGACCGCAGCTGCAGTTCCTCGACCTGCCTTACGCGCTGCCCGAAAAATGAGCGGCGAAGCGCCGGGCTGCGTGCATTACTACGTCTATTACCGCGTCCGTGCCGATGCCGAGCACGAGGACGCGGAGGCGACGGTGCGGGCCATGCAGGCAGCGCTCGAACGACGCACCGGTGTCGCGGGACGGCTGATGGAGCGGCGCGGCGACGCGGTGACGTGGATGGAAGTGTACGAGGGCGTGGCCGATCCGGACGCCTTCGAGGCGGCCCTGCGGATCGAGGCGGACGCGCACCGGGTCGCGAGCATCGTCGAGCCCGGTTCCGCGCGCCACACGGAACGCTTCGTCGAATGTGCCTGATCGTCGTCGGCTGGCACGCCCATCCGGCCTACCCGCTGGTCGTCGCCGCCAATCGTGACGAGTTTCTCGCCCGTCCGGCGGTGCCGGCGCACTGGTGGACCGACGCCCCCGACCTGCTCGCGGGGCGCGACCTCGAAGCGGGCGGGACGTGGATGGGTCTCAGTCGCGGCGGGCGGTTCGCCGCGCTGACGAACTACCGTGACCCGACCCTCCACCGTCCGGATGCGCCGTCGCGCGGCACGCTGGTGCGCGACTGCCTGACCGGAAACGATGACGCGGATCGGCAACTGCGGAAGGTGGCCGAGGTCAGCGCGCAGTATGCGGCCTTCAACCTGCTGGTGAGCGACGGCCGGCAGTTGGGAATCCATGAAAGCACGACGGGTGCGGTGCGGATGCTCGACCCCGGCGTCTACGGGTTGTCGAACCATGTGCTCGACACGCCCTGGCCCAAGGTGAAGCTGGCGCGCGAGCGTTTCACCGCGGCGCTCGGCCGCCTGCCGAACACGGACGCGTTCCTCGAACTGCTGCGCGACGACGAACCGGCGCCCGATCATCACCTGCCGGAAACCGGTGTCAGCGCGGACTGGGAACGGTGGCTGTCGTCGGCGTTCATCCGTGCGCCGGGCTACGGTACGCGCTGCTCGACGCTGATCCTGCTGGATCGCGGCGGCAACGTGACGTTCCGCGAATGGTCCTGGAACGAGCGGGGCGAATTTGCGAGCGAAGTCACGCACCGCTTCGCGGTAGCGGCCGGCGGCTGAAGCCTTCAGCCGCGTGTCGACGCCAGCGTGCGGCGCATCGTCTGGTGACGGATGCCCGCCTCGATGAAGATTTCCCCCTGCTGCTCGAAACCGTGCCTTAGGTAGAAGTCGACGGCGTCGATCTGGGCGTTCAGGACGACCTCGCGGAATCCGCGGCGAGCGGCTTCCGTGACGAGGGCTTCGAGCATCAGCCCGCCAATGCCCCGGTTGCGCCACGGAGCGGCGACGGCCATGCGACCGATGTGGCCGTCGGGCAGCAGCCGGCCGGTGCCGACGACCTCGCCGGCCGCGGTCGTGGCGACGGCGTGGCGACAGTGTGGGTCGTTGGCGTCGCGTTCGAGTTCGGCGGGCACGCCCTGCTCCATCACGAACACCTGTTCGCGCAGGGGCATCGCGAGTGCCGCCGCGTCGCCCCAGTCGAGAATGCGGATCGTCGGCGCAGCGTCCAGGTTCGTCATTTCCGCGATCTCCACTTCCGTCCCGGCCTGCACCAGGTCGAACAGCTCGATCACGTCGTCGTTGCGCATGCGGATGCAGCCGTGCGAGCGCGGTTCGCCCATCGGCTGATCGTCCGGTGTGCCGTGAATGTAGATGTAGCGGCGCATCGAGTCGAGGTTGCCGAGGCGGTTGCGCCCCGGCTCGCAGCCGCTGAGCCACAGGATGCGGGAGAGTATCCAGTCGCGGCCGGGACTGACCGCAGCGAGCGCTGGCGTCCAGATCTCGCCCGTCGGGCGCCGCCCGCGGAAGACCGCGGCCTTCGCGGCACCTGCGCCGATCTTCGCGCGGATGCGGTGACGACCGCGCGGCGTGCAGCCGCTGTCCCGGATTTCGCCCGGACCGTTCAGGGCGGTCGAGACGCTGTAGCGGCGAATGCACGCGCCATCTGCCCCGAAGAGGCTCAGGCGCTGGGCCGCGAGGTCGATCAGGATGCGCATGGCGGTCACGCGACGAGAGTGCGGCCGCGGCGGGCCGCGAAGAAGCTCGACAGGAGGCCACCACACTCCTCGGCGAGCACGCCGCCCGCTATCGTCGCGTGATGGTTCAGGCGCGGTTCGGCGAAGAGGTCGATCACGCTGCCGGCGACGCCGGTCTTGGGGTCGCGCGCACCGAACACGACGCGTGCAATGCGCGAGTGCATGATCGCGCCGCAACACATCGCACAGGGTTCCAGGGTCACGTACAGCTCGCAACCGGGCAACCGGTAGTTTCCGAGCCGGGCGGCGGCGTCGCGCAGGGCCATCACTTCCGCATGGGCGGTGGGGTCGTGCCGGCCGATCGGCTGGTTGAAGCCGCGGCCCACGATCTCGCCGTCGAGCACGACGACGGCGCCGACCGGCACTTCATCGCAACTCCCCGCCTCGCGCGCCTGCTCCAGCGCGGCACGCATGAAATCTTCGTCGGTCATCGACTTGCTCTCCTTGAACCACAAGTTTACTGGAGAGCAAGCCGATACGGCAGATCAGGCCGCGGCCATCGCCTTTTCGAGCTTGGCCTTGAGGCGCTGGGCGGTCTTCTCCGCACCGACGATGAAGCGGCTGTGCTTGCCGCGCGCGACTTCCTCGAGGGCATCGCGGGCGGTGAATTCGAAGGTCACGGCGGGGCCGTTCACCTCGACGAGCTTCACGGTGATCTCGACCCACATGCCCAGCAGGGTCGCGCCGACGTGGTCGAGTTCGACGCGGGTGCCGACGGAATCTTTCCCGGTTTCGATGTTTTCCAGCAGCAGGTCGCGGCACACGACTTCGATGTCGTAGAGCAGCGCCGGGGTCGAATAGACGCGGCAGTCGTCGCCCATGAAGCCGATGGTGCGGCCCTGGTCGATGTCGTAACGGCGGGTGGCGCTCAGGCCGGCTTTCAGTTCGCTCATCTTTCAGTCTCCTTCGTGTGGGGCGCCGGTCCATGCCGGCGCCGGGTTCGTCGTGGTTCGGATTAGTTGTTGCGTTCGCGGATCATGTCGGCTTCGAGGCGGGCCTCGACGTAGCGGGCGAGCGCACGCGTGCCGCGGCCACAGTTGCGGAACACGCACACGCCCTGGTCCATCAGCTTCGCGGCCATGGCGTCGTAGAGCGAGCCGCCGTCGACGATGCCGATGACGGGTTTGTCGCTCTTCGCGGCGAGCGGCGGGTAGATGTGCACGGTGCCTTTCGGGTCGGAGAGGTCGTAGCCGGGGCGCAGCTTGCTGGTTTCGAGACCGCGGATCGACGGCGCGGTCGGGTCGAGGCCGACGACCACGGCGTCGATGTTGGGGTCGTCGAGGAAGGCTGCGGTGATCTGCAGGTGGGCCTCGTCGTCGGCGCCGGGGTTGATGTCGATCGGGTTGCGCACCTCGACCAGCGCGTCGAGGCGCTTGGCGGCGAGGATGGCCTGCACGCGTTCAACCGTCGCGGCTTCGAGCGCGCCCATCTCGAGCGACGACGTTTCCGTCGCGATCGAGTCGGCCATGCCCACGGCTTCGAAGCCCGCACCGCTGATCGCACCGAGGCGCTTGCCGACCTTCTTGCCGTGCAACGCGCCAGCGATGTAGAAGAGGTCGTCGAAGGTGTTGAAGTCCTCGGCGACGATCGCGCCGGCCTGGCGCAGCACGGCGTCGAAGAGCACCGGGTCGCCGGCGATGGACGCGGTGTGGCCCATCACGCCGCCCGCGCCCGCTTCGCTGCGGCCGGACTTGTACACGACGACCTGCTTGCCGTTGAGCACCGCCTTGCGCACGGCGCGGGCGAAGTCGAGGCCGTCGCCGTCCTTGAAGCCTTCGATGTAGATGCCCAGCGTGTCGATCTCCGGCCGGTCGGCGAAGAAGCCGAGCATGTCGCCGTGCGTGAGGTCGGTCTGGTTGCCGAGCGCGAGCATGTAGGCCGGGTCGAGCCACGGGTTCTGCGAGATGCGCGTGATCATGAAGGCGCCGGACTGGCTCAGCATCACCGAGTTGCGCTGCGCCTTCTTCTGCGGCTTGGGCAGGCGCTCGAGCGGGATGAACCAGGAATCGTAGCCGCCCGGATGCGAGACGACGCCGAGGCAGTTCGCGCCGAGGAAGACCGGGCCGCCGCCCGGCTTGCCATGGGCGGCGTTGATCTTCGCGGCCAACGCGGCGGCCGGTTCGCGGCTCTTCGCCGTTTCGCCGAGGCCGCCGGGGATCAGCATCACGGATTCGATGGCGTCGGTTTCGATGATCTCGTCGACGAGTTCGTACACCGCGTCGGAGGGCACGGCGACGATCAGGAGGTCCAGCTTGGCGGGCAGCGCGCGCAGGCTGTCGACGCAGCGCACGCCGTCGATCTCGGCCTCGCCGGGACGGATGATGGTCAGCTTGTCCTTGGGGTAGCCGCTGCCCATCAGGTTCTTCAGGATGATGCGGCCGAAGTTCATGCTCGTCGCGGACACGCCGACGAGGCCGATCGACTGGGGGTGGATCAGCTTGTCGATCTTGTGCGCGGGGCGCGGCAGGCGGCCTGCGACAGGCTGGCCGAATTCGACGCGCGCGACACCGACCGTGGGCTTCTTCGCGAACTGCACCTGGTCGAGTTCGAGCTGACGGATCACGAATTCGGCCTGCGGGTTCTGCGCGGAGAATTCGCCGCCGAGGCCCAGCATCAGGCCGAAGCAGAATTCGAGCACGGGGTCGGGCGCACGGCGTCCGTCGCGCTGCGCGAGAGCGGCCATCTTCTGGTAGGCGACGGTGCGGCGGAACAGGCGCATGAAGTCGGCGGCGTCGGTCAGTTCGACCGAGGCGGACACCGCGGCGCGGTCCTTGCGGAAGTTCGTGCGGTCGAGCGCGCCGTCGAGCCCGCCTTGGCCGGCCGTGAGCACCATGCCGAATTCGCGCGTGTTCTCCAGCGCAATGCGCAGGTCGACACCGCCGGGCACGCCTTCCGCGAGCGCCGCGCCGAAGCTCGCGACGAAGCGCTCGCATTCCGTGGCGTCGAAGGCGCTCCTGCCCTGCCCTGCCGCCTGCCTTAACAGCTCGCCCGTGGCGGCGTTCAGCGCCTCGCCGGGACTGATGGTGGTCCGATCGTTCACTGCCCTGTCTCCATTATTCGCCGCGCGTGCCCCGATTGGCCGGCGGCTTTGTTAACCCTTTGGCCCCGCCTTGTTCGATAGCCTCGGCCCAAGGCGATCGCTCGCACCCGGGTAGGGCGGGAGGAGCGCAGCGCATCCCGCCCTACGAATTCTTGCCTCCGCAAACAAGTTCTCTGGCGATCTGACGACCAGCGCATTCATACGGTCGCCCTGTTACCTCACCCCTTCGGCCGCTTGTCGATCACACGCTTGGCCTTGCCGACCTGGGTGCGCTCGATGCGGCCGGTCTCGACGATATGGACGTCGGCGCTCACCCCCACGCGGCTCTTGATCTCGTGCCGGACTTCGGCCGCGATCTTCGAGCGCTGCGCATCGTTGAGCCCGTCGGACAGGTCGTGGCGCACTTCGGCGAGCACGGTGAGTTCGTCCATGTGGCCGGGACGCGTGATCTGCAGCTGGTAGTGGCCGCACAGGCTGTCGTTGCGCAGGAGGATTTCCTCGATCTGCGTCGGGAAGACGTTCACGCCGCGGATGATCAGCATGTCGTCGCTGCGGCCGGTGATCTTGCCGATGCGGCGCATCGTGCGCGCGGTACCGGGCAGGAGGACCGTGAGGTCGCGCGTGCGGTAGCGGACGATGGGCAGCGCTTCCTTCGACAGCGAGGTGAACACGAGCTCGCCGGGCGTGCCATCCGGCAGCACTTCGCCGGTGACCGGATCGATGATTTCCGGATAGAAGTGGTCTTCCCAGATGTGCGGGCCGTCCTTGGTCTCGATGCATTCGCAGGCGACGCCCGGGCCGATCACTTCGGACAGGCCGTAGATGTCGATCGCGTCGATGCCGAGGCGCGTCTCGATCTCGCGGCGCATCTCGTTGGTCCACGGTTCGGCGCCGAACACGCCGACGCGCAGCGTCGTCGAGGCAGGGTCGATGCCCAGCTCCTGCAAACCGTCCGCGACCGTGAGCATGTAGGACGGCGTGGCCATCATCATGGTCGGCTTGAACTCGCGGATCAGCTGGATCTGCTTCTCGGTGTTGCCGCCGCCCATCGGGATCACGGTCGCGCCGAGCGCTTCGCCGCCGTAGTGCGCGCCGAGGCCGCCGGTGAAGAGACCATAGCCGTAGGAGTTGAGGATGATGTCATCGGGCGTGCCGCCAGCTGCGCGCAGCGAGCGCGCCATTACCGAGCCCCACATCGCGATGTCGTTCTTCGTGTAGCCGACGACGGTGGGCTGGCCGGTCGTGCCGGAGGAGGCATGCACGCGCACGATGTCGCGCATCGGCACCGCGAAGAGCCCGTAGGGGTAGTTGTCGCGCAGCTCCTTCTTGGTCGTGAAGGGGAAGCGCGCGAGGTCGGAGAGCTGCTTCAGGTCCGAAGGATGCACGCCGGCGGCGTCGAACGCGCTGCGGTAGTGCGCAACGTTGTCGTAGGCGTGCTGCAGGCTCCATTTGAGCCGCTCCAGCTGCAGCGCGGCGAGTTCGTCGCGGCTCGCCGTTTCGATCGGATCGAGCGTCTCCGGTGCCGCGCCCTTCCCCGTTGCCCCCTTGGGTGCTGCAAAACCCTGCCTAGCCGACATGTGCATGCTCCGTCATACGTTCCACGAATTTCTGGTTTTCCACGACCTTCTTCTGGATGTGCTCGACCTGCTCCGGCTCGAGGTGGCGGAAGCGTCCCATCGCCTTGAGGTAGTCGGTGACCGGCAGCGGGTTGTCCACCGACTTGGTGAAGTGCAGCCCCTCCTGCGGGGTGTACTCCCACAGCATCACGAAGTTGGTCTCGACCGCCTTGCGCGCGACTTCCATGTTCAGGTTCGACGGGAAGCGCCAGCCGGTCGTGCAGGGCGAGTACACGTGCAGGTAGGCGAAGCCGGTCTTGGAGGCCGCGATGGCCTTGTCGAGCTTCTCGTACAGGTCCTCCATGTACGCGGTGGAAGCCGTCGCGACGTAGGCGCAGCGATGGTTCACCATGATCAGCGGCAGGTTCTTCGCGTCCTGCGTCTTGCCGCGCGAGGTCTCGCCCACCGGCGTCGTCGAGGTCCAGGCGCCGTAGGGCGTGCAGCTCGAACGCTGCATGCCGGTGTTCATGTAGCCCTCGTTGTCGACAACCATGAAGAGCATCTGCTCGCCGCGTTCGGCGGCACCCGAGAGCGACTGGAAGCCGACGTCGGAGGCGCCACCGTCACCGGCGATCGCGAGCGCCTGCACCTCGCGCCCGACGCGCTTGTACTGACGCTTGATGCCCGCGAGCATCGCGGCGGTGTTGGTCAGCAGCGGGTGGAAGACCGGGATCTTGGTGCCCGTCGTGCCGTTGAAGCCGACCGAGCCCATGCCCGGCACGCAGCCGGGAGGGGTGGCGAGCACGGTATCCGGACCGACGCGGCGCAGCGTGTGGCGCATCAGCAGTTCCGTGTTGCAGCCCTGGCAGCCCGCGAGGCCCGGCGCGAAGAGGTCTTCCCAGTCGCCGACTTCGTTGTAGATGTTGGCGGTGGTGATGTACTTCAGCGCGCCGTGCGGACAGGCCGGCACGCAGGCGGGGTTGCCGTCGCAGGTGTCGCACTTCGACACGTGGCCGGCGGTTTCGTCCAGCGCGATACCGGCGTAGGCACAGCCGACCGTGCACAGCAGGCAATCGACGCATTTCGAGGCGTCCCAGCCGATCACGCCAGTGGTGCCGTCCTTGTTCAGCGCGCCAGCCGGACACACCGTGACGCACTTCGGATCGGCGCACTGGCGGCACAGCGCCAGTTCGAAATCCTTCTCAGTTGCGTCACCGCGGCCGTAGATCTGGATGCGCGAACGCGCGACATCGTCCGTGCCGGTCTTGGCCTGCGCGCAGGCCTTCATGCAATCGCCGCAACCGTCGCACTTGGCGGGGTCGAAGGCGATCGTGCTGTAAGCTCGTCCCATTGAAAGGCTCCTTAGCGCCAGGTCTGCGACATGATTTCGCGGCCCACGGCCAGCGGATTTGCGACGAAGCGGTCGCGCAGCGGCGTGAGGTCGATGCGGCGCAGGATCAGCTGGGCCATCACGCCGCCGTCGAAGAATTCATTCACGCCGAAGATGCCGCTGAGGCAACCGTCGGCGCCGAAGATCGCCTTCAGGTAGTGCCCGGTCTTCTCGTCGAAGCGCGTGACGACTTCACCGCCTTCGGGCACCTTGCTCGATCCGACCGAGATCGCGTGGCGGCCGAAGAAGTGGTAGGTGTTGAGCGGCACGCCGCCCGCGTACTCCTGGATGCCGGGGTCGCCCGCCATCGCCATGCCGGCCACACGGCCCTGGAGCGTCGCGTCGGGCAGGATCGCGTTCATCACTTGGGTGCCAGTGAAGAAGCCGCGCGCCTGGGCGCAGTCGCCGGCGGCCCAGACGTTTGTGACGGTGGTCTGCATGCGGTCATCGACGAGGATGCCCTGCGCGTGCTCGACGCCGCTACCGTTGAGGTAGGCCATCTCGGGCTTCACACCGGTCGCAACCAGCAGCAGGTCAGCTGCCAGCGTCGTGCCGTTCTCCAGCGTCAGCTTCGCGCCGGCAGCCGTGGGTTCGAGACGGACGACGCGGCTGCCGGTCATGATCTTCGCGCCGGCATCGCGGAAGGCCTGCTCGATCATGTCGGCGGCGACCTTGTCGAAGTAACCCGAGGTGAGCTGGTCGCTCATCTCGACGATGGTCACGCTCGCCCCCGCCTTCACGAGGTTCTCGGCGGCATGCATGCCGACGAGGCCTGCGCCGAGCACGACGGCCTGCTTCGACGCGGCGATCGCGCCGCGCAGTTTCAATGCGTCGTCGAGGGTGCGCAGCACATGGTAGGAGACGGTGTCGATGCCGGGGATCGGCGGGATCGCGGGCGAGGCGCCGGTCGCGAGGAGCAGCTTCTCGTAGACGATGGTCGATCCATCCGCGAGCTCGGCGGTGTTCTCGTCGGCGTGCAGTGCCTTCAGCGCCGACTCCGGCCGGTAGCTCACCTTGTTGCGGGCGAAGAAGTCTTCGTCGCGCAGGAAGATGCGCGCGGGGGCGGACTTGCCGGAGACGACGTAGGGCAGCACGGTGGGCGAGTACGGCAGGTGCGAATCCCGCGTGACGACCGTCAGGCTGCCCTCCGGGTCGTGCATTCGGATCGCGTTGATCGCCTCCAGCGCCGCATGGCTGCTGCCGGCGATGAGGTATTTGGTGTGTTCGGTGGCTCGGTCCATGCTGGCCTCAATTCGGATGCGTAATGGCACGGCGGTTTATGTAGGGCGGATGAGCCGAAGGCGCTATCCGCCGAATGGACGTTTGCATTGCGGCGGAAGGCGCTGCGCTTTTCCGCCCTACGATTCGTGCCATCGCCTTAATCCTTTTCGTTGAGCCAGACGGGCTCGGTGGGGGCGGTGGCACCGTTGAGCAGCGCCTCGGTGTCGGCGATCACGCGATGCACGTGCGGGATCGTGATGTCGGCACCGGCCAACCCGCCGATGAAACTCATCGACGGGATATGGCGGCCGAGGCGGTACAGCACGCCCAGCGTCTCCTGGTACATCGGGCCGCAGTTCCAGCGGAAGCCCACCGAGCGGTCGATGACGCCCAGCGCGCGGACCTTCGCGAGCGCCTTCATCAGCGCGTCTACGGGGAAGGGGCTGAAGGTCTTGATCTTGATGAGGCCGACCTTCTTGCCCGCGTCGCGCGCCTCATCGATGGCGTCCTTGGCGGCGCCGGTCATACTGCCGAGCGTCATGATCGCGAACTCGGCGTCCTCCAGCCGGTACTCCTCGACGAGCGGCGCAAAGCTGCGGCCGATGCGCTTCGCCCAGTCCGCGTGCACTTCCTCGATCACGGCGAGCGCGTTCTGCATGCCGCGGCACTGGCCCTTGCGGTAGCGCACGAAGGTTTGCGGGCCCTTGCCGGTAGTGCCGCCGGTGAGCGGATCGACCGCCATCGGGCGCAGCGGGTCGAGCGCGACGTGCCAGTTCACATCCTTCTCGCCCATGAATTCATCGACGTCGGCCTGATCGGGCAACTCGACGCGCGAGGCGCCGTACGAGAGGTAGTTGCCGTCCAGGCACACGTTCACCGGCAGCATCACGTCGTGGTGCTCGGCGATCTTGAAGGCCATCACGGTGGTGTCGAGCACCTCCTGCACGTTCTCGCAATACACCTGGATCCAGCCCGCCTCGCGCACCGTCATCGCGTCCTGATGACCGCCCCACACCGACTGCGGCGTGATGCCGTCGCGCGTGACGATGGTCAGCACGATCGGCAGGCGCATGCCGGGGGTGCGGAAGTAGGGTTCGAACATGAAGGCGAGGCCCGGGCCACAGGTCGCGGTGTAGGTGCGCGCCCCGGCGAGCGCCCCGCCCTGCAGCACGGAGAGCACCGAGTGTTCGCCCTCGGCATCGACGATGTCCGCATCCATGCGGCCGTCCGCGATCAGCTTCGCGAGGTGCTCGACGAGCGAGGACTGCGGCGTGATCGGATACACCGACACCATGTCGGGGCGTGCGAGTGCGACGCCCAGCGCGGCGGCTTCGTTGCCTTCGGCGAGGATCACCTTCTGCTTGCGCGGCGCGTCGGCGGCCGCTGCTTTCTCCAGCGTGGCTGTCGTCATTGGGTTTCCCCCACCATGGTGATCGCCCGCTGCGGACACTCGTTCGCACAGATGCCGCAGCCCTTGCAGGTCTTGAGGTTGAAGTCGAACCACGCGGCGTGCTCCTCGACGCACTGCACCGGGCAGTACAGCCAGCACACCGCGCATTTCACGCATTTGTCGCGGTTCACCACCGGGCGCATGCTGCGCCAGTCGCCCGGCAGCATCGGGCTGACGACGGTGGCGACCGGACAGAGGTCGTCGGGAACGCCCGCCTGTTCGAGGTTGAAGAGCGGATAACTGTGGTGCCGGCTCATGCCGCGGCCCTCCTTTCGATCTGATGCACGACGGTCTCGGCGTAGCCGCGTTCGAGCGCCGTCATGTTCTGCGCGAGGCCGGCGTCGCGGAAATCGGAGTCATCGAGCGCGCGCTTGAGCGAGTCGAGCGACACGACACCGGTGGTGCGGGCGAAGGCGCCGAGCATCAGCGTGTTGGTGATCGGGCGCTTGAAGATCTCGAGGGCGATCTTGACCGCGTCGAGCAGGCCGACGGTCGCCACACAGTCGGGCAGCGTGAGCTCCGCGAGCGGGCGATGCGTCGCCTGTATCAGCGTTCCGCCCACCTTCATGCCGGCGAAGATATCGACGGATTTCGTCAGCGTCGGATCGACGCACACGATGCAGTCGGGCTGGTAGATGTTGGTGAGCTGGCGGATCTCGCGTTCGCTCATGCGCAGGAAGGACACCACCGGCGCGCCGCGTCGCTCGAACCCGAAGGACGGGATCGACACCGCGTACTTGCCTTCCTCGACCATCGCGGCCGCGAGAATGCCGGACGCCATCACCGAGCCCTGGCCGCCACGGCCATGGAATCGCACTTCGTACATCTCGTCTCCTCCTGCGTTGCAGGGGCGGGGCTCGCGGGCCCCGCGTTGTTGTTGACTTGCATTCGTAGGGCGGGAAAGCCGGAGGCGCATCCCGCCAAGCCGCTGTTCAGGCTCAAACGCCGTGTGGCGGGATACGCTTCGCTCCTCCCGCCCTACATCCTTGCCTACGTTCCGCCCCAACCGGGCTTTACCGCCGGGCCGGCCGGACCGCGCCCGCGCACCGGCAGGTGCGGAATCGCGAAACCCTGGGTGTAGGCGGCGCGCCGTACCAGCGTGTATTTGAACCACCAGCCGCCCGCCACCGCGACCAGGCCGGCAAGGATCAGGGCCGCGCCCGCCAGCGGTGCACCGAGCACGCCGACCAGCAACAGGACGGCCGGCAGCAGGTTGCCGTATTTCAGCAACGGCCCGTCGATCGCCGACAGCGCACGCAGGCTGCCTTCCGGGGCGCCGTCGCTGCGCAACCCGCGCAGGTAGTTGCGCCACAACAGCACACGGACGAGGAGCAACACCAGCGCGCCGGTCACCACCGCGATCTGCCCGGCAACCTGCGGAATCACGAAAGGGGCCGCGGCGGCCAGCAGGCTCGCGCCTTCGGCAAATCCTGTGGCTGCAACCACCGGCATGCAGCGCGGATGACGCCAGGCCGGAATGCCTTTGTCCGCGGCGAGGATGCGCGCCTGTGCATAGACAAAACACGCACCGAAGATGCCTGTCAGGAGGACGAACAGGCTTTGCCCCGTCGCCAGTGCCAGCACGCCGGAGCCGAACACGAAGGGCGCCACGGCGGCCTCACGCGTCATCCACGAGGTCGCGAGGTGCCGATACACGTTGAGCGCACGCCACGGCTTGCCAATCTCGAACCACACGCAGGTGAGTCCGACGCCGATCAGCGCCATGCCGACCACGAGCAGTGCGCGCACGTCGGTGCCCCACAGGCTGGCGAAGGCTGCGAACGCGAGCAGACCACCGCCCGTGCCGCCGGCGATGAAGTTCGACGCCGCGCGCCAGTCCCAGTTGTGCTGCTGGTGCGGCGAAACGCGGTCGCCGGATCGGATCTTCGCGGCTTTCATTTTTTATCCCAGATGTAATACACGCCCGGCCCGGTGCCGAGTTCCTCGTGCATGCGGAAGTGCTGCGTCTCCGCGAGCAGGCGGCTCACCTTGCTGTCCGGATCGTCGATGTCGCCGAAGGCCATCGCGCCCGAGATGCAGGAATTGACACAGGCCGGCGTGACGTCGGGATCGCGCCCCGGCACCTGCCCGGTCTTCGCCGCGAGGTCGATACGGTCGATGCAGAAAGTGCACTTCATCGACACCGAGATGCGCGCCGGATCGAAACGGACTTCCTCCGATTTGATCGGCTTGTCGCCATAGGCGAACTTCGCCTCATGCACGATCGAGCGCGCCTCGTAGGGACAGGCCATCACGCAGTTCGCACAGCCGATGCAGGTGTCGTAGTCGATGGCGACGAGGCCGTCGGGCCGCTTGGTCGTGGCCTTGGTCGGGCACACCTCCTCGCACGGCGGCTCGTCGCAGTGCATGCACGCGACCGGGACGAAGCTGCGGCGCACGTCCGGGAATTCGCCCGTCTCGAGGTCCAGCACGCGCCGCCACTGCACGCCCGGCGGCGTCGCATTGGCGTTCTTGCACGCGGCGGTACAGGTCTGGCAGCCCACGCAGCGGCGCAGGTCGATGGCCATCACGTAGCGAGTCATACAGCCTCCTTGCGTTCGACCTTGCGCACCGCGACGCGCACGATGTCCGAACCCGACCCCGTCGCATCCGTCAGCTCCATCGACATCGGCGCGATGGTGTTCAGGCTGGGCATGCCGAAGTCCTTGGCGACCGGCGTCGCCCAGTGATCGAACTGGCCGAGGATCACCAGCGTGTCGGGGCGCACACCCTGCGCGAGCACCGCGTCGCCGTAGGTCGCGCCGATGTGCGAGCGGATTTCCACGCGGTCGCCGTCGGCAATGCCCAGGCTCTTCGCGGTCTTCGCGTTGATGATCACGCCGGTGTGGCCACGCACGTTCTGTGCGACCTCGCGCATCAGCGCGATGCTGGCGTTGCCGCCGGTGTGATACTGCATGCTCTTGGTCGCGAGCAGCCACAGCGGGAAGTCCTCCGGCTTGCCGCCCGCGTTGGCGATCTGCTGCGTCCAGCGGCCCGGCACGTCGTGCCATTCGGGAAGCGCGGCGTATTCGGACAGCTGCTCGTCCCACCAGTGCATCTGGTGCTCGTGCAGACGGTTACCGAGTTCCCGACCGATGCGCAGCAGGCGCTCCTGGTAGGGCATTTCGTAGCGCAGTCCTTGCTGTTCCAGCGTGGGGCTCAGGTACCACTCGGCCTTGGACATGGGCACGGTGTAGAAGCCGTGCTCCTTGAACCACTCCAGGTCATGCACCTCGCGTCCGTCGCTGAGGCTCGCGCTCGACGCGCGGCACACGGCGTCCCAGATCTCCTCGACACCGTGCTCGGCCGTCGGGTCGAGGCTGTAGTCGTAGCCCTCGGCCTTCAGCGGCGCGCCGCCGCCCGCGCCGCGGTTGAGCGCGTTGTTGTAGGCTTCAAGCAGGCCCGTGCGCTTCGCGATCTGGGTGCTGATCCACGTGAAATCGCGCGTATCGCCCTGCGGCTCGACCGCCGGCTGGCGCAGCACCACGCCGCGATGCTCCCAGAACTGCTCGACGAACTTCGTGCCGCCGACCTTGATCATCTGCAGCGATTCGAGGTCGGTCGCCTCGGGCAGCAGCAGGTCCGCCATCCAGTTCGTCTCGTCGAGCGTGTAGGCGAACGACACCGTGAAGGGGAACTTCGCGATCTCCTCGACCAGCGTGCGCGTGTCCCAGAACGAGATCGCCGGATTGGTACGGTAGATGAACCACACGTCCGGCAGCGTCGGCATGGGCATGTTCCAGTCCGACGGCACTTCGCGCTGGAACATCCACGCGAGCTGCGTCGGGCCAAGCGCCTGACTCCACGCCGTGTTGCCGACGATGGGCACCAACGTGCGGTGGATGTTGCGCCCGGTGGGCTTCGCGACCCAGTGTTCCTTGTCCGTCGGGTTGAAGTACTGCGCCATGAAGCCGTCTTCGCCGGCCTTCACGCTCAGCAGGCGGTTGTCGTGCGGGCGGTTCAGGCGCACCGTCGTGCCCAGCGTGCCGCCCGGGTTTTCCAGCGCGCCGACCAGCGTCGCGAGCAGCGTGCGCGCCCAGCAGCATTCGAACGCACCCCAACCGTTGTTCACCGACTTGCCCAGCGTGACCGCGACGGGGCGCAGCGGCAGCGTCTGGCCATCGATCTCGATGGTCTCGCCGATCGAGGCGTTTTCCAGGTATTCGTTGGCGATGCGGCGGATCGTTCCCGCCGACACGTCGCAAATCGTCTCGGCCCATTCGGGCGAGTACTTCTCCATGTGTTCGACGAGCTTGGTGTAGGCGGTCACGCCCTCGACCACGTCGAACTGCTGCCGCGCATCGTCCGCGTCGATGCTGATCGCGCCTTCCACGCGGAAGCGACCCGCCACCGCGGGCACCGCGCCTTCGGTATCGAAGGGCACGGCGCGGCCGCTGCGTTCGTCCCACAGCAGCGGCTTGCCCGATTCCGCGTCGCGCAGATACAGCCCGTCGGGTCCGACCAGATACGGAGACGAGCTGCGATCACGCAGGAAAGCCACATCCAGCTTGTCCAGCCCCTGTTCGCACACCAGCACGTGGATCAGCGCGAACATGAAGGCCGGATCCGTCTTCGGGCGGATCGGCACCCACTCGGCCGAACAGGCGCCGGTCACCGACAGGTGCGGCTCGACCTGCACGCGCTTGTAGCCGCGCACCCGCGCGTCGGCGTGGCGCGTCACTGCGCAGGGGCCGCCCGACGCTTCGACGTTGGAGCCGATCGAGATCACGTAGCGCGCGAGCGGCGTGTCGGCGGCAACCGTGAAGCCGCGGTGCCAGAACTCGCCGTACAGGTGCTCGGAATGCACACACTTGACGCCCTGACCGGAGCCGAAGCTGTAGTCGATCGGACCCCACGCGGCGAGGAAAGCCGGCAGCGAGCCCATGTACATGCCGGGCGTGCCGCCGTGGCCGAAAGTCGCGGCGACGCGCGGCAGGCCGGATTCATCCACCAACCCCGTCGCGCGCACCGACGTCAGCTTCGCCGAGACCAGGTCCAGCGCCTCGTCCCACGAGATCGGCACGAAGCCGGGATCCTCGTTGCGCCCCTTCTTCGGGTTCGTGCGCTTCATCGGCTGCAGCACGCGGTGCGGGTTGTAGGTCTTCTGCACCAGACCATAGGCCTTCACGCACACGCGACCGCGCGCCGGATGGATGTCTTCGGCGGCGAAATTCGGCTCGATCTCGGTCGCGACGCCGTCGACGACCTTCACGTTCATGAAGTCGGGACCCGCCACGCAGTTGTAGCAATAGGTCGGAACCTTCCGCACGGATTGCGGCTTGGCAGTTGAGGACATGTCTCCCCCGTTTTGCTTTTTTAGTGAACCCGCTCGGGGTGGGAATAAACGCTGTGGCGCTCGCCGCGCGCGAAACCGATCAGGGTCAGGCCGGTGGCCTGCGCGACGCGCACCGCCATGCCGGTCGGCGCCGAGACCGCCGCCACCACCGCGATGCCGACCGCCGCCGACTTCTGCACGATCTCGTAGCTCGCGCGGCTGGTCATGAACAGGAAACCTTCGTTGAAGGAACGATGCTGTGCCGCGATGGCGCCGATGAGCTTGTCGAGCGCGTTGTGCCGGCCGACGTCCTCGCGCACGAACTCCACGCGGCCGTCGAAGCCGCACCACGCGGCGGCATGCACGGCGCCCGTGAGGTCGAACAGATGCTGGCGCGACTGGAGTTCGGCCTGGGCGCGCTGCAGGGCGCCCGCATCGAGCATTCCCGTCGCGCCGACTTTCGCGATCGGACGACAGGCGAGCTGATCGAGGCTTTCGACGCCGCAGATGCCGCAGCCCGTGCGCCCCGTCATCGCGCGGCGGCGCGCCCGCAGCTGGGCGAAGCGCTCGCCCGCCAGCTGCATCTGCACCTCGGTGCCGTGCGCGTGCTCGACGACCTCGATGTCGAGGATCTCGCGGGCGTTGCCGGCGATGCCCTCGCTCAGGCTGAAGCCGACCGCGAAGTCTTCCAGATCCTGCGGCGTGGCCATCATCACGGCGTGCGAAAAACCGTTGTACACCAGCGCGACCGGCACTTCCTCGGCCACGGAGTCCTCGGCGCGGACCGCGGCACCGTCGGTCCACCGATCCACGTCGTACATCCCGTGAGCATCCGCCATCGAAACCGCACCGTGCCGCATCGTCCACCTCGCAAACCGGATTTGTGTCGCCTGCCGATACCGACGCCCAAGATCCGACGTCTTGCGTTCACGATACAAACTGAATGCATCATGGTCAAGGATTCTGTATCGCTTTTTTCCTCATTGTTTGATTTTCATCAATATCGCGAAACACCCCCTCGCTCCAATCACGGCTCCCGTCGCTTCTCGTTCATTTCCCGCACTTTCGACATGGCGTTAGAATCGACCGACCCCAACCCGAACGCGCCCCGCGGACATTCGAAATATCGGTGCAAAAACAATGAAAAGCCGTTTCCTCGAACAGTGGATCAGCGACTACCTGGCCGAGCGCCGGGTGCGCGCGAACTCCCTGATCATCACCGTGTACGGCGACTTCATCGCTCCGCACGGAGGCACCGTCTGGCTTGGCAGCTTCATCCGGCTCGTCGAGCCGCTGGGCCTGAACGAGCGCATGGTGCGCACCAGCGTGTATCGGTTGTCTCAGGACAACTGGCTGGAATCGGAGCAGATCGGGCGCAAGAGCTACTACAGTCTGACCGCGTCCGGCCGCCGGCGCTTCGAGCACGCCTACCGCCGCATCTACGACACGCCGCAGGACACCTGGAATGGCGAATGGCAGCTCGTCGTGCTGCCCTCCACGCTGGGTTCGCCGGAGCGCGACACGCTGCGCAAGGAGCTGTCGTGGGCGGGCTACGGCAGCGTGGCCCCGGGCGTCATGGGACTGCCGTCGGCCGACACCGCGACGCTGATGGAAATCCTCCAGGACACCGGAACGCAGGACAAGGTCGTGCCGATGCAGGCGGCGACACTCGGCGCGCTGGCCACCCGGCCCTTGCAGGATCTTGCGCGCGACTGCTGGAATCTCGACGAGATCGAGGCGACCTACCAGGAATTCGCGGACCGCATGCGCCCCGTGCTGCGCTCGCTGCGCAGCACGCGAAACCTCGATCCCGAGCAGTGTTTCCTCATCCAGACGCTGACGATGCACGAGTTCCGCCGCGCGCTGCTGCACGATCCCCAGCTGCCCGAGCAACTCATGCCGCGGGACTGGAGCGGCACCGCCGCACGCTCACTGTCGCGCGCCATCTACCGCATTACCTGGCGGCACGCGCAGCAGCACCTGATGGCGGTGTGCGAAACGCCCGGCGGGGCGCTGCCAACCGCGGCGCCCTACTACTATAAGAGATTCGGCGGACTCGAAACGGAGCCCACGGAAACGGAAACGGCGGAAAGTTGATCGTCGCCCGAGCGTAACGGAAATGTTTTCGTAGGGCGGGAAAGCAAATTGCATCCCGCCAATCCGAGGGCCGGAAGCCTCTCGGCCGCCGCGTGGCGGGATGCGCTGCGCTACTCCCGCCCTACGTTCGAAGCTGTTTACGCTGCCCGCGCCACGATCGCATCGACCGGACAGACCTCCTTGCACTGCGGCGTGTCGTAGTGGCCTTCGCATTCGGTGCACTTGGCGGCGTCGATGACGAAGATGTCGCCCCCTGCCGTAATTGCCTCGTTCGGGCATTCAGGAATACACACGTCACAGGTGATGCAGTCGTCGATGATTTGCAGCGCCATTTGTCGATCTCCTCTTTGTTTTGGAAATGATTGTCTCTGATGGGGTTGGGGGTGCGCCCGATGGAACCGCACCCCGCGCTGATCGCCGTCACAGCGCGAAATCGGCTTCCAGATCGGCCACCGCCGCCGCGCCCTTCGCCTCGGGCTGGTAAGCGGGTCGGTCGCCCTTGTACAGCACCTTGCCGACGTTGAAGCCGTCGTCGGTCATCAGGCGGCGCGCGGCGCGGGCGGCGTCTTCGGTCACGTCCACCGCCGCGGTGCGCACCATGTGCTTCCATTCGAGCTGCTCGGGGCGGAAGGTCACGCACGGGCTGAGCACCTGCACCAGCGAGAAGCCCGGATGGCGGATCGCCTGCGTGATGATGTCGGCGACGTTGTTGGGGTCGCTGCTCGAGCAGCGCGCGATGAAGTTCGCGCCGGCGGCGAGCGCGACGACCAGCGGATGGAAGGATTCGATGCCCGCGCCGTCCGGGGTGAGCTTGCTGCCTTCCCAGTCCGGCTCGGTGGTCGGCGAGGCCTGACCCTTGGTCATGCCGTAGACCTGGTTGTCCATGACGATGTAGGTGAGGTCGACGTTGCGGCGGCAGGCGTGCAGGAAGTGGTTGCCGCCGATCGAGAAGCCGTCGCCGTCGCCGCCTGTGACGAGCACGGTGAGGTCGGGGCGCGCGATCTTCAGTCCCGTCGCGACCGGCAGCGCCCGTCCATGCACGCCGTGGAAGCCGTACACGCTGGTGTAGGCGGGGATGCGCGACGAGCAGCCGATGCCCGACACGACGGCGACGTTCTCCGGCGCGAGCTGCATCGCGGCGAGCGCCCGCGTTATCGCGGCGAGCACCGAGTAGTCGCCGCAGCCGGGGCACCAGATGGGCTTGACCTCCGACTTGTAGTCCTTGGCGGTGTAGTCCCGCTGCTGTACACAGGCGTCCATGCTCAGCTCCACTGGGTGATGTGTTCGACGATGGCGCCGGGGCGAACCGCCAGCGGGCCGGGGTGGTGCAGTGCCTTGACCTGACGCGGCAGGTCGTACTGGGCGCGCAGGTAGCGGTGGAACTGCCCGCTGTGCGATTGCTCGACGACGAGCACGCGTTCGACGCCTTTGAGCGCCTCGGCGAACTTTTCCGGTTGCACCGGGGAAATCAGGCGCACGGCGACGAGTTTCACCGCGTGGCCGGCGGCGCGCAGGCGCTCGAGCGCTTCGCGCGCGGGGCCGGCGCTCGACCCCCAGGTGAGGATGGCGGTGTCGGCGTCTTGGTCGCCGGTGATGTCGGCCCAGTGGTCGCCGTAGTTATAGCCGATGAGCTTCCTCAGGCGCTTGTCGAGCTGGGCCTGGTGGTCGGAGGCTTGCGACGAGGGGGTGCCGGTTTCGTTGTGTTCGAGGCCGTCGGCGGTGTAGGTGTAGCCGGCCATGCCGGGGATGGCCATCGGCGAGACGCCCGAGGCGGTGTTGGCATAGCGCTTGTACTGCACGCCTTCGGCAAGGACGGCGGGCTTCTCGCGCTGGCCGATGAAGCTGACCGCGGCCGAGCGCGGCATCACCGCGCGCGCCTGGCCCATCGCCTGGTCGGTGAGCACGATCGCGGCGGTCTGCAGGCTTTCCGCGAGATGCACGGCCCACTGGGTGGTGAACAGACAGTCGGCGACCGAGGTGGGGGCGAGCACGAGGTGCGGGGCGTCGCCATGCAGGCCATAGACGGCGATGTTGAGGTCGGCCTGTTCGGATTTCGTCGCGATGCCGGTCGAGGGGCCGACGCGCATGACGTCGATGACGACGATAGGCACTTCGGCGGCCACGGCGAGGCCGAGCGATTCGGTCATGAGGGCCAAGCCCGGGCCGGAGGTGGCGGTGAGCGAGGGCACGCCGCCGTAGGAGCCGCCGATGATCTGGTTGATGGAGGCGAGCTCGTCCTCGGCCTGCACAAGCACGCCGCCGACTTTCGGCAGCGCCGGGGCGAGCCATTCGAGCACTTCGGTGGCCGGGGTGATCGGGTAGGCGGCAACGAAGCGCACGCCGCCGCGCAGCGCGCCCATGCCGGTGGCTTCGTTGCCGGTGATGCTCCAGCGCTCGCTGGTGTCCGACTTGCCTGCAGGCAGCCGGGGCACCGCGGGGAAGTCCGCGGCCGCTTCGACGCCGGCGCGGAAGGCGGCGATGCTCGCGGCGATCGCCTCCTCGCCCTTGCGTTTCAAGCTGTCGCGCAACACGCCGAGCACGACGTCCTCGGTGAGGCCGATCATGCCGGCAATCGCGCCGAAGGCGACCATGTTGGGGCGCCCGTCGGGGACTTTCTTCGCCAGCGCCTTCATCGGCAGTGCGATCTGCTGCGCGCCGCTGCGCACGAACACCTCGGGGGTCTCGCCTTCGCCCGGATCGCCGATGATCAGGCTCTCGGGTCCGAGCGGGATCTCGGCGGCGAAGCGGCCGACGTTCTGCCAGTCCACACCGACCAGCAGGTGGAAGCGGTCGTCATGCGAGGCGATCGGCTCGGTACCCAGCCGGATCATCACCGCCGCTTCGCCGCCGCGGATCTGCGGACCGGACGAGCGCGTCATGTACGCGTACCACCCGGCACGCGCCGCTGCCTCCAGCAACAGGCTGCCCGCGGTCACCACCCCTGCCCCGCCGCTGCCCGCCATCACCAGTGAAACCGTCTGCCCGCTCATCCGACCCTCCGTCTGCGACGACTGGATTCGGCACGTAGACCACGCGCCCCGATGAGCCAACTCTACCGATCGCATTGCTTCCTGTCAAATTGTTTGTCTTCCACTATTTTTATCACCGTTTGGACGGCATACTTGGGAGACCCAACGTTTTGTTTTTCCCCATATTCATTCCATGACACAAAAAAAACCGACGGACAAAAAAGGGCTCGACTTCGGCATGCTGCCCGGCCTGGCCGGCTACCAGCTGCGTCTCGCGCAGATCGCGATCTTCCGCGACTTTTCCGAAGGACTCGGCGAATTCGACGTCACCCCCGGCCTGTTCGGCATCCTCGTGATCATCGAGGCCAACTCCGGACTGAAGCAGACCGAACTCGCCCGCGCCGCCCACCTCGACCGCTCGACGGTCGTCTCCGTCATCGACAACCTCGAACGCCGCGGCCTGGTCGAGCGCCGGGCGGCCGAGAACGACCGCCGCTCGAACTCCCTCGTGCTCACAACCGAGGGCGTAGCCCTGCTGAAGAAGCTCAAGCGTCGTGTTCAGGATCACGAAAAGCGGCTCGTCGAACACCTCAACGAAGACGAGCGCACGACGCTCGTGAGCCTGCTGCAGAAGATCTTTCCGGAACATCGGTGAGCGACGCACAACCCGGAAACCCGCTTCACGGCGTCACGCTGGAAGCCATGCTGACCCGCCTCGTCGAGCACTATGGCTGGGACTCGCTCGGCGAGCACATTGCCATCCGCTGCTTCACGCATGAGCCCAGCATCCCTTCCAGCCTGAAGTTCCTGCGGCGCACCCCTTGGGCGCGCGAGAAGGTGGAGTCGCTGTACCTGTACATGCTGCGCACGCAGGCAAGGAATACGAAATGACCTACGAAGAACATCTGGATGAAGTCACGACGCTGATCACCGAGAAATACAACGTCGAAGACCAGGCCGCCATCGACATGGTGATGCGCGCCCAGGCGGACGATTTCTTCACGCTTCACGACGACGACCCGTCGATCTGCACGCTCGACCGCGCCCACGCCGACGCGCGGGCGGTCTACCAGAAATATCGCTGAGGAGAAACGCACGATGTCGCAGCATTCCGCCGCAATCGAGTGGTCGCGCGCCCCCAATCCGGGCGACCCCAAGACCTATTCGCGCAACCACGTCGCCACGCTGGCCGGCGGGCAGGAAGTGAAGATGTCGTCGTCGCCGGACTTCCTCGGCGACCCTCAGTGTGCCGACCCCGAACAGATGGTCGTCACCGCCCTCGCGAGCTGCCACATGCTGTTCTTCCTCGCGCTCGCGGACGTGAAGGGGTTCCCGGTGGCGCACTACAGCGACAATCCGGTCGGCCACCTCGAGAAGACCGACAAGGGCCTCGCGATCACGCGCATCGTGCTGTCGCCGCGCGTCGGTTTCGTCGACAAGCAGCCCGACGCCGACACGCTCGCCGCGATCCACGCCAGCGCCCACAAGCGCTGCTTCATCGCCAATTCGCTCACCGCCGAAGTCACGCTCGATCTCGAAACCGCGACGACCTGACCCCGGGCGGCCGGCAAGACGGCAAGGCCCGCGCTCAAAGTTCGCGCCGAGCGGCACGCACCCACAGGGCCTCGTCGCGTTCGAGCTCTTCGAGCTGGCCGGCAATCGCCGCCGCCTCGCGCTCGAGCTCCGGCAGAACGACGTCGTGCAGCGAGGACGCCCGCCGCACGGTGCGCCGGTATTCGCGCTCCAGCCGCACGAGATTGCCGACCGAGGCCGCGAGAGCCGTCGCAGCCCGGGCCAGGGCGACGAAGGCGCTGCGGCAGGCCTCCGCCTCGGGGGACGGATACACCGCGGCAGCCACCGGCGCGGACGGTGCCGGCACCAGTTCCACCCGCCTCAGCACGATCCCGATCAGCGACTCGTGCGACTGCGAAAGCCCCAGGCTCGCGCCCGGATCGGGCGGATAGACCGACAGGCCTTCGATGCCATGCCGCGCCACCGCCGCCTGCAACGCTGCATCGGTCTCGCGTTGCGCTGCGGCGAGCGCCTCGAGCAGCGTGTCGTGACGGCGCAGTTCGCGCAGCATCGCCCCGGCGAGGATCAGGCATTTCTCGTCGAGGAAGGCGTAGCCTTCCTGCATCGCCCGCTGCTCCTGGCGCAGGGCGATCAGGCGGCTGCGCGTCGGCGAGCCTTCGTTCATGTCGCCTCCGCCGCGGGATCGGGGCCGGCCCCCAGGTGGGCTGCGATCTGCGCATCGGACAGCCGCGTCAGCTCGGCGCGCGGCAGGTCGGCGAGCAGCGCCCAGCCGCACAACATGCTTTGCTCCAGGCTGCGCGGGGCCTGCTGGTGGATCAGCTCGTGCTCGAAGCGCACGCCGAAACGCAGGTAGCGACGGTCGGTCTCGGACAGCCCGTCCTCGCCGACGACGCTGGCGAGGAGCCGGGCCTGGGCGGCGTGCGCATAGCTCGCGTAGAGCTGGCTCGCCAGCGCCGGATGGTCGGGGTCGGTGAAACCGGCACCGGTGCCGGCCTTCATCAGTCGCGACAGGCTCGGCAGGACGTCGATCGGCGGCCACACCCCGGCCCGGTCGAGCGAGCGCGACAGCACGATCTGGCCTTCGGTGATGTAGCCGGACAGGTCGGGCACCGGATGGCTGATGTCGTCCGAAGGCATGGTCAGGATCGGCAGCTGGGTCAGCGTCCCGCGCCGGCCGCGGACGCACCCGGCGCGCTCGTAGAGGCTCGCCAGGTCGGAGTACATGAAGCCCGGGAAGCCCTTGCGCGCCGGCACCTCGCCGCGGGCGCCGGCGACTTCGCGCAGCGCCTCGCAGTAGGCGGTCATGTCGGTCAGGATGACGAGCACGTGGCGCTCCTCGACGAAGGCCAGGTATTCGGCGGCGGTGAGCGCGAAGCGCGGTGTCAGCAGGCGCTGCGTGCTCGCATCGCCGGCGAGGTTGAGGAAGAGCGCGGCGCGCCCCAAGGCACCACTGTCTTCCAGGCTGCGGCGAAAATATTCGGCGGTGTAGTGCGGCACGCCGATGCCGGCGAACACGATGGCGAAATGCTCGCCGGCGGCGCCCGCCCCGCGCAGGCGCGCATGGCGTGCGACGGCGACGGCGATGCGGTCGTGCGGGAGCCCGCCGCCCGAGAACAGGGGCAATTTCTGGCCGCGCACCAGGCTGTTCATCAGGTCGATGGCGGTAACGCCGGTTTCGATGAAGTCGCGCGGGGTCGCCCGCGCGACCGGGTTCAGCGCCAGCCCGTCGATGCGCAGGCGGCGCGCGACCGGCAGCGGCGCACCGCCGTCGAGCGGCCGGCCGACGCCGTCGAAGACGCGGCCGAGCAGGCCCGGCCCGACGCCGAAGTGCAGCGGCTCGCCGGGAAAGCGTACCGTCGTCGCCGGCAGGTCGAGGCCGCTCGCCCCTTCGAGCAGTTCGACCACGATGGTCTCTTCATCGACGCTGGCGACCCGCCCCAGGCGCACCACCCCGTCGCCACCGGCGACCTCGACCGCTTCGTTGTATCCGACCTCGACCGTGCGCCGCAAAAAGAGCAGCGGCCCCTCCAGGCGCCGTGCCGCCCCCTCGACGCTAAGCCGCGGACGCATGACCGCCGCCTCCTTTCGGCTCCTCCACCGCGGTCTCGCCGGCCGCCAACAACCCTGCAAATTGCGCCGCCATTACGGCCTCGAGCGCCGCGAAGGCCTCGCGCTCGCCCTCGGCGATGTCCTCGCCCATGCGTTGCAAGGGGCGCAGCACCGGCAGCGCCGCGATCGCCTCGGGTGTCGCGCCGCGTGCGACCGTGGCATCCGCCAGGTCGAGAAAGCGGCCGAGCATGCGCAGCATCAGCGCTTGGCGCTCGGGACCGCAGAACCGGTCGTTCGGCGAGAGCGCCGACTGGCGCAGGAAGGCCTCACCGACCACCTCGGCGCACAACAGCGTCAGGCGCTGGCGCGGCTGAAGCGCGTCCTTGCCGACGATGCGCGCCATGCGTTCGAGCCGCGCCTCCTCGTCGAGCAGCGTCAGCACGCGCCGGCGCAGGACTTCCCATTCGTTGCCGTCCTCGGCCACGGCGGCGCCGGCGAGGCCCGCGAACACCGTTCCCCACCAGCCGGCCACCGCCTGCGCATCCTCCGAGTACGACTGCAGCGGGTGGATCGCCGGGTAGAAGCGGGCCTGGGCGCGTCTGGCGTCGAGCGCCCAGAAGCTCCTCACGTAGCGCATCGTGTGGCTCGTCACCGGTTCGGAGAAATCCCCCGCCTGCGGGCTGACCGAGCCGAGCAGCGTCACCGAACCGATGGCGCCGCCGAGCGTGCGTGCCCTCCCGCCGCGCTCGTAGAACTCGGCCAGCCGGCTACCGAGGTAGGCCGGGTAGCCGCCCTCGCCGGGCAGTTCGCCGAGGCGGCCGGAGACCTCGCGCAGCGCTTCGGCCCAACGGCTGGTGGAGTCGGCCATCAGCGCCACGTCCAAGCCCTGGTCGCGGAAGAACTCGGCGATCGTGACGGCGCAGTAGATGCTCGCTTCGCGTGCGGCCACCGGCATGTTCGACGTGTTGGCGACGATCACCGTGCGCTCGGCCATCGGCCGACCGGTCTTCGCGTCGGTAAGGGCGGTGATTTCCTCCAGCGCGCCGGCCATCTCGTTGCCGCGCTCGCCGCAACCGAGATACACGATGACGTCCGCGCTGCAGGACTTGACCAAGGCTTCCAGCAGCACCGTCTTGCCGGTGCCGAAACCGCCCGGAATCGCGGCCTTGCCGCCCAGCGCGACCGGAAAGAGCGCATCGAGCACGCGCTGGCCCGTCAGCAGCGGCGCGTCGGCCGGCAGCCGGCAGGCCACGGGGCGGGCGCGCCGCACGGGCCAGTCGTGGCCCATCGCCAGTTCGCGCGTGGCGCCGGTGGCGTCGCGCAGGCGGCATACCGGCGCGTCGTCGGCGTATTCGCCGGCGGGCGCGATGTCCAGCACCTCCCCGCCCGCATCCGGCGGAACCAGGCAAAGCTGCGGGCGGGTGCCGGCGACACTGCCGAAGGGCGCACCGGGCGCCAGCACCGATCCGGGCGCGGCGAGCGGCGCAAACGCAAAGCGCCGGCCGGCGGGGCGGCGCACGCCCGGGGTGATGAAGGGCGAGTCCACTCCAGTGAGCACGCCAGCGAGCGGGCGCAGCAGCCCGTCGAACACACCGCCCAGCAAGGCCGGACCGAGACGCACGCTGAGCGGCGCCCCGCTTCCCTCGAGCGCGTCACCGGGCTTCAGGCCCGTAGTGTCTTCGTAAACCTGCGCGACCAGCAAGTCGTCCACAAGGCGCACCACTTCCCCGAGCAGCCCGCGCGGCCCCACCCGCAGCGCCTCGCCCATCGCGAAGGCGTCATCGCAGCGCGCGCGCAGCACCGGCCCGCTGATCGACAGGATGGTGGCGCGCCTCATGTTTCCTCCGCCGACGTCCGCCCCCGCCCCCCGTCGTCGGCCGCCCCTGAAGCCGCGGGCGCGGGCGCGGGCGTCTCCTCCCAGAAATGGACGAGACGCCCGGCGACCGCGGCGCGATCGGCGAGCAGGCCGTCGACGGTGGCATCGAGGCACGCGTCGCCGACACGGATCTCGATGCCGGCGGCGATCCCGGCGGCCGCTTCACAGCGCGCGTCGGACACGCCTTGCGCCGCCAGCGCCTGCTGCATCGCCGCGGTCTCCGCGGGTGCCATCCCGGGCGGATGCCGGATGCTCCAGCCGCCCGGCGGCAGCCTGGCGCGCGCCACGTCCAGTGCCGCAGCGATCCAGCACTGCCGGGTCTGCGGTTCCTGCCAGCGCCGGCACAGCGCCGACGCGAGCAGGGCCCAGCCTTCGTCCACGGCCGCCTGCGCCAGGCGCTGATGGCGCTGGCGCAGGGCGGCGTCGCGTTGTGCCAGCGCCGCATTCACTTGCGCGCGCAACGCCTCGCGCTCGCCCGCCAGCGCCCGCCGCAATCCGCGCCGCGTCGCCTGCAAGGCCGCCGCAAGGCGCGCCGCGGCCTCCGCCTCGGCGGGCGCCAGGATCGCTCGGCAACGCGCATCGCGGTCGGCGGCAACGACCTCGAGCAAGGCGGCCCGTGCCCGCGCCGTGGCGTCCGCGCCGTTCATGGGGCAAGTCCCAGCAGGCGCCTCACCGCCGGCGCCGGATCGCCGGGCGGCAACTCGCCGACGCGCTCGGGCAGCACCAGCACGGGCGGCTGGCCGGCTTCCAGCGCGGCCGACAGTACCCCCCGCGGCAGATGCGCCGCGCAACGGGCATCGACGAGCAGCACCGCAGCCTCGGCACGGGCATCGGCGAAAGCTTCCGCCTCGCGCCCCGGCACGACCGCGCGCACCGTCAGCCCGGCCAGGCGGAAACCGGCGCCATGCGCCTCGTCGCCCAGGAAGACGATCGCTTTCATGCCAGCCGATTGAGGATGAGGATGGAAACGATCAGCCCATAGATCGCGATACCTTCGGCGAGCCCGACGAGCATCAACAGGCGCCCGAACAGCTCGGGCTTCTCCGCCAGCGCGCCGACCGCTGCGGCCCCCAGCTTGCCGACCGCGATGCCGGCCCCCAGCGTGGACAGGCCGGTCGCCAGCGCCGCGCCGACGAAGCCCCAGGACAGCGCTTCCGGCGCGGGGGCGGGGGCCGTGGCCGGCGTGGTGGCGGCCACGGCGTCCGGAAACAACAACAGGGTGACGCCGACGGCGGCCAGCGCGGCAAGCGCCGCGGTCGCGGTGACGAGCAGGACCGACCTCGATTCAGGCTTCATGGAGGGCCTCCGTGGTGTCCATCGCAGGCGGCGCGGCGGGGCGGAAGGCCCGGCCGCTGCCGACGAAGAAGCGGATGAAGAATTCGAACAGCAGCAGGCGGGTGGTCTGGATCGACACCACCAGCACCTCCAGCACGATGATCACGACGTTGCCGACGACGACCACCGCAACGGCCGCAGCCCCCTCGCCGGCCGCGTCGGCCAGCAATCCAAGGGCGGCCGACAGTCCCGCATGGCCGATGGCGAAGGCGCCGACGCGGACAAAGGAGATCGTGTTGATCGCAAGTTGCAGCGCATTCTCGACGCTGGCAGCAAGGGAGGACAGGACCGCGGCGACCCCGCCGCCCTGCCACAGCGCCAGGGCCAGTGCGGTCGCGACCGCGGCCAGCGCGACGAAAAGCGGCGGCAGCCCCACGCCGGCGGGCACGGCAACGACCAGCAGCAAGGCGAGATAGAGCGCCATCGCCCCGCCCTCGCTGCGCAGCCAGGCTGCGAACTGCCCGCGCCAGCCCGCCTCGACGCCGGCGAGTACGAGCCCCACCAGCAGCAGCGAGGCCCCGCCGAAGAGCGGCAGCACCAGCACCGGCAAGGGTTTGTCCAGCGGATCGTGCCAGAGGGCGGGAACGATGCCTTGCAGGCTGAAAACGCTGCCGAAGACGAGCCCGAAGAAGGCCGCCGACAGGCCGGCGGGCACGAACACCTTGGCCAGCGGCCAGCGGCCTCCGATCAGCAGTCCGGCGACGGCGAGCAGGAGGCCCTGGCCGAGATCGCCGAACATGTAGCCGAAGATGAGCGGAAACACGAGCGCGACGAGCGCGCTCGGATCGGCCGCATTGCGTTCGGGCATGCCCAGCAGGCGGGAGAATGCCTCGTAGGGGCGTGCCCACCAAGGATTGTGCAGCAGAAGCGGCGGCTGCAGCCCCGGCGGCGGCATCGAGAAACGCAGCAGGGCCGGGACGCCGACACCATCGAGCAGCCGGCGCACGGCCGTCGGATCGCCGGTCCAGCCGGTCACGCGACAAAGCGCCGCCCCCTCGGCGACCGCCCCCACGGTCTCCAGGCACCAGCAGGCGCACCGTGCCTCGGCCACCGCTTCCGCCAGGCGATACTCCTCCGCCAGCACGTCCAGCCGCGCACGGCCGGCAGCGGCGCTTTCGCTGCAATGGGCGCGACGCACGGCCAGCTGCCCGGCCGCGTCGGGCGATGCGATCCACTCCGGCGTCTCGACACGCCGCCCGCCCAGCGTAGCCACCTGTTCCGTCAGTCGTGCCATCGCCACGGGCGCCCCCACGGCAAACAGGCAGGCATCGCCGCACGCCTTGAACGGCCGGGCGAGGAGCCCGTCGGACAGGCGCAATTCGGCGCGCCGGGCGCACAGATAGAGTCCGGCCGCGAGGGGCCCGCCGCGGACGAGTGCGGCGCGGTCATCGATGCCGAGTGCCAAGGACGCGAGAATGCCCTCCCACCACTTCAGGGCCGCGAGTTCCGTTTCCGCGGCCAGCACCGCCGCAATCTGCGGCGCGGCAATCGCCCCCCAGGCCTCGATCCGCTCCAGCGCACCCGCCAATGTGGCCACTGCGGAGGCCCTCGGGGGCTGCATCGCGACCCTTGGCCACCATCCCCGGTAGTGTCGTTCGAGTTCCTCGAAACGGGCGCGCAAGCGCGCCCCTTGCTCGGCCGCATCGGACGGCGTCGTCCGCGGCCCGGCCATTTCGAACTCGGTGCAGCCGCCGGCCGCCAACGCCTCGGCGATGCGCAGCCCGTCGCAGTTGGCCGCACGAATCTCGAACCAGGTCGCCGGGTCGGGCCGCATCATGATGCCGACTCCGCTTTCAAGGCCCGCAATACGAGCTCGGCGCGCAGCCGCTCGAGCTCGAGGGCAACCAGCAGCAGATAGGCGAAGGCGACGGAGGGACGGAAGGACGGAAGGACAGGCGACGGAACCAGCGCGCGGCCTCGCTGCCGAGCGCGTGCCGGGCCGCCGGCGCATCGGCGGCAGGCAGGCGCGCGAACCGGACGAGATGCGCCTCGACCGCGGCCGCCAGCCGCTCGAGGGCCTCGCCATCCTCGCCGGCAGCGGCCGGCCAGCGTTCCCGCCATGCCGCGCGCCATGCTGCACGTCCGGTCGGTAACCGGTTCGCGGGGACGGCAGCCAGCACGGGGTCCTTCTCCATCCAGCGCTGCGGCACAGCGCCGGCCGCAAGCCAGGCCAGGGCAGGCAGATCGATCAGAGTCGCGCACCACCGCACCGCCGGCTGCCATTCGCGCGGCATCCAGCGCGCGAGCTCGCCCACCGTCTCGCGCCAACACTGGCGCAATGCCAGTTCGATCCCGTGGGTGTCGGCACCATCGCCAATACCGCTCAGCCAGCGGGCCAAAGGCGTGGCACGCGCTGCGGCGAGATAGCCGTCGAGCCCGGCCTGCCCGCCCAGACGCAGCCACAGGGCTTCGTCGGCCCGAGCACCGTAGCGACCCTGCATCCGTGCCTGCGCATATTCCACATCGCCCTCTTCCGGGAACGCTACCGGGCCTTCCCGTCGGCCCCACAGAGTTCATCGGCCAGCCGTTCGACTGCGCTCGCCAGTCGCGCACGGGCATGCAGGTCGAACGCAATGGGCTCGGCGGCCTTCGCGGCCTGCTCCTGCACCTCGGTGATTTTCCGGGCGACCGTCGCGGCGTGCCGCTCCCGCCAAAGCCGGCGGCGCGCCGCGACGCGTACAGCCAAACCTTGCACGACCGTCTCGACCTCGGCCAGACGCCGCTCGGCCTCGGCGCGGCACGCCGCGACGGACTCCTCTGCCGCACGCTCGGCCGCCAGCACCTCGGCGAAGGCCGCATCGAGCACGGCATCCGCGCCCGCGCTTACGCCCTCTCCCCGCTCTTCGGGCGCCATGGGAGCCTCCCCTCGCTACAACAATGCCATGTCCCTCATCTGCAATGTAGAACACGACTCCGGCGAACTAAACCGGAACCACGAGAAGGCGAGGATGAATGTCCGCAGGGAAAGCGGCTCCACCTGCAGAGGCGGAGCCGCGATCGCCTCAATCGGCACTCAGAACGGCAGCACCAGCTTGAACCACGCCTTGTCGCCGCGGAAGCGGTTCTCGGCTTCCACTTCGTGGTGCCACTGCGCGATGAACATCGTGCCGTTCTTGTTCGTGTAGCTCACGCTCGGGCCGATCGCGAACACCTCGCCCTTGCGCCCCTTCGACCACACCCCCGGCACTTCGGGAATCGTCTCGCCTTCCAGCTTGTCGTTCTCGGTCTGCTTCAGGTAGTAGCCCGCCAGGCCCACCGCCCACGGCCCGAAGTGCTTGCCGAGGACGTAATCCATGTGGAAGTCGTCGCCCGACTCGTAATCCATCTTCGGCATGCCCGGCGCAAGGCGGAAGTCCTTGTTCTTGCGCTTGATGTTGTACATGAACTTGCCGGACACCTCCCAGCCGTCGTCCGACAGCCATGTCGCGGCGAAGATCGGCTCCAAGCTCCAGTAGTTCGTGCCGATGCTCTTCCTCGGGTCGCCCGACTTGTACTGCCCCGTCGGCATGTTGAGGT
Organism: Azoarcus sp. Aa7; assembly: GCF_014822185.1. Classification (GTDB taxonomy): domain Bacteria; phylum Pseudomonadota; class Gammaproteobacteria; order Burkholderiales; family Rhodocyclaceae; genus Aromatoleum. Next base: position 9,571 of record NZ_QVLR01000107.1, on the reverse strand, counting down.
CCAGCGCGACCGTCCAGTGCAGGTTCTTGGTGTGCCACGCGATGATGACCGGGTTGAAGGTGATGTCGCCCAATCCCGTCACCGTCTTGCTGTCACCGCCGAGCTTCACCCGCTGCTGCACCACCGGCACGATGAGGTGCATGCCCCAGTCGCCGCCGAGGATCTTCGTGTCGGTCATCTTGATGAAGCGCATCGCGTCGAACCACGCGTCGACCGAAGCACCGGGAACCTTGTCGCCATCCCCATCGCGCAACTTGCCGCTGTAGTGGCCGACGTAGTTCAGGAAATAGTTGCCCGGCGGCGGCACCGCACCCGCCAGCCAGCTTTCCGCGCCGTTCGGATACTGGTCACCGCCCTCCTTCGCGACGGCACTGGCGGTGGCGAGCACTGCAAGTGCAATCGCCGCGCTGATCTGTCTCATTTTCATCTTGTCTCCTCCCTGATTATTTCGGCAAATCCCGTCAAGTCATTGCTCTCGTAGGGCGGAAAAGCCGCAGGCGCCTTCCGCCGGATGGTCATGCCTGCACCGCCGTGTGGCGGAAGGCGCTGCCCTTTTCCGCCCTACGAGACGCCTTCCACTCTCGCTAGAACGGGAACTGCCGCTTGCCCATCTGCACGGTGATCCACTTGAGTTCGGTCATCTCGTCCATCGAGTGATGGCCGCCCTCGCGCCCCATCCCGCTGTCCTTGACCCCGCCGAAAGGCACATGCGGCTCGTCCATGATCGACGCGTCGTTGATGTGCACCATCCCCGCCTCCAGCCGCAGCGACAGGTCGAACGCCTTCTGCAGGTCGTTGGTGATGAGGCCCGACGACAGCCCGTAACACGAGTCGTTGGCGAGCCGCAGCGCCTCCTCGCTGTCCGCCGCGCGGATCACCGACACCGCCGGGCCGAAGCTCTCCTCGCGGAACACGACCATGTCGGGCGTCACGCCGGCGAGGATGGTCGGCTGGTAGAACGCCCCCTCGCTCTTGCCGCCCGACAGCAGCTTCGCCCCCTTCGCCACCGCGTCGGCGACGTGGCGGTCGAGCACCGCGCACTGCTTGCGGTCGATCAGCGGCCCGATCACCGTGTGCGGATCGCGCGGGTCGCCGACCTTGAACCCGCCAATCTTGGTCGCGAGCTTGTCGCAGAAGGCGTCGAAGATCGGCGCCTCGACGATCAGGCGCGAATTCGCCATGCACACCTGTCCCTGGTGAAGGAAGATGCCGAACGCCGCAGCATTCACCGCATAGTCGATATCCGCGTCCTTCAGCACGATCAGCGGGCTCTTGCCGCCCAGCTCCAGCGTGATGCGCTTGAAGTGCCTGCCAGCTTCCGCCGACAGCTCGCGCCCGACCTCGGTCGAGCCGGTGAAGGTGATCATGCGCACGCGCGGATCGGCGACGAACTTGTTGCCCAGCACCGAACCCTGCACCGGCACGACGTTGAGCACGCCCTTCGGCAGCCCCGCCGCCTCGAAGATCTCGGCGATCTTCAGCCCCGTGACCGGCGTATAGGTCGCCGGCTTCAGGATGAAGGTGTTGCCGGCCGCGAGTGCCAGCGCCACCTTCTTCGTCGCGAGCAGGAAGGGAAAGTTGAACGGCGCGATGCCGGCGATGACGCCCAGCGGCCGGCGCACGCTCATCGAGAACACGCCCGGGCTGTCGGACGGCATCGTCTCGCCGGTGATGCGGCGGCACTCGCCGGCGGCACTCCTTAGCAGATTGACGACGAAGGACGCCTCGAACATCGCCTTGCCGAAGGTCGAGCCGGCCTCGTCGATCAGCACGTCGGCCACTTCCGGGATGCGCTTCTGCAGCTCGTCCGCCGCGCGCAGCAGGATCGCCTCGCGCTCGTTCGCGAGCGTGTTACCCCAGCTTTCGCGCGCACGGTAGGCCGCAGCGATCGCCCGCTCCAGATCCGCGGCCGAGGCCTGATGCACCCGCCCCCACACCTCCCCGGTCGCCGGGTTGATGTCGTCCAGGATCGTCTCGGTCGACGACGGCACCCACTCGCCGTCGATGAACAGCTTGTATTCCTTCATGCTTCCCCCCTTACAGGCTGATGCCGCACCGTCCCGGCGCGATGATGTTGTTCGGGTCCAGCGCCTTCTTCAGGCGCTTCTCGACGTCGCGCTTCACCGGCCCGTAGGTCGCCGCAACCTTCTCGGCGAAGGCCGTGTTCGCGCGGTACATGCCGTAGCCTTCCTTCGCGAAGGTGTGCAGCAGCTCGTCGTAGCACGCATACGCCTTCTCCATCTCCTCCGGCTTCGAACGGTCATAGAGCAGGTCGATGACGTGGTGCATGTCGCGCCAGCCGACGATGAATTCGCCGACATAGTCGAAGCCGTACTTGGCGAGGATGGTCTTGGCCATCTGCATCTGCTTGAGCGTCTCGGAACCCTTCGCCTGCGACACCGGCGCGAACCAGATCGAGCCGCCGCCCCCGCGCCAGTTGTACAGCCCGAACTCACCGAGGTTGGGCTTGCCCTTCATCAGGTCGAAGCGGTACTCCAGCGCCTTGCTGCCCTTCGACGCCTCCTGCGTGATGATCTTGCCGCCCGTGCCCGCCGCCACCGCCTCGATGATCTTCCAGTTGGCGTCGTTGGTTTCCTTCGTGCCGTACAGGCCCGCATACACGTTCCACGCGCCGATGTTGTGCTCGGCCTGGATCTTCTTCACCGCCTCGTCGGGGATCGCCCCCGGCCCGGTGTAATAGTCCGCGCGCTTCACCGGCGTGCACGGCGCCTCCCACAGCGTGTGCGCGATCACCACCGCGTTCGGGATCACCATCGCGATGCGCAGCGGCCGCAGCGCCTCGACGATCTTGGTGATGTCGGTCTCGTTCGGGTACTGGATGCAGAAGGGGCGGAAATCCGGCGGCGCGGGCATCAGCCACATGCCCATCTTGGTCACGACGCCGAAATTCGACTGCGTGAAGATGCCGTCCAGCGTCGGCCCGTAGCCCCACTTGAACACCTGCCAGGTGTTCGAGTTCTCCATCGCCCCCATGCCGGTGCGCAGCACCTGCCCGTCCGCCAGCACCACCTCCATGCCGCACGAGAACATGAAGTGCTCGCCATACGGCGTGTAACCGACGCCGCGGTCCACCATGTTGCCGACCGGCCCCGCGATCGCCGACGGCGCCGGGCACGAGAACCACAGCGGCAGCTTGTGTTCCTGCAGGTAGTCGTAGAGCTGCTGGTAGGTCACGCCCGGCTCAACCAGCGCCGTGCATAGCTCCGGGTCCACCTCGAGGATGCGGTTCATGCGCCGCAGGTCCATCACGATCTGGCCGCGCTGGACCGGTGCCGCGGAACCGTAGCCGAGGTTCTTGCCGGTCGAGATGGGATAGACCGGGACGCGGTACTTGTTCGCCACCTTCATGATGCGCTGGATCTGCTCGACGCCATCCGGCATCACCGAGGCCGACAGCTCGTGCTGCGCATCCGGCACCGGCATCATGATCTTGCGATACGGCGCGAGCTTCTCCTCGTCGACCAGCACGTGCTCGTCGCCCACGATCGCCCGCATCTCGCGCACCGCCTTGTCGAACTCCGCCGCACTGATGCCCTTGGGCAGCGCCTTGCTCTTCGAACCCATTCGATTGTCTCCGTTGTATTGGTGTCTGCCGCGTACTGCGTCAGGTATTGATCGCGAAGGAAACCAGGCTCGCCGTACCCACACGGCGGTGGGAATCCATCACCAGCCCCGCCCCGCGTGCCGCGGCGATCTGCTGGAAGATCAGCGCCGATGCGTCGTCCATCACCCCGATCACACGCGCCCCCGCGGCGCGGTCCAGGATTTCCGTGATGCCTGCATACGTGCCGAGCTGCCGCGCATCCACCGCAACGGGGCTCGCCCCCACCCCCGCGGCGATTCCGCGCGCAATCGCCATCGCCTGCGGCAGGTCGCCCTGCGCGAGCAACATCACACCCCGCCGCGCTCCCGCCGGAAGCGCCGCGACGTCCGCAAGGGCCGCCACCGGCGCCAAGCCCAGCGCTCCGCCCCCGGCCATACCTTTCAGGAAGTTCCGCCTGTCCATGTCGGCTACTCCCGCGCCAGGGCCGCGCCGCTACTGATCCGGCGCGCGACATCCGCCAGCGTCGCGTCGTCGATCTCGGTCGGGCGGAACGCCGGCATCGCCCGGTTGCCCATGCGCACGACACGCTGGATGTACTCGGGCGGCAGGCCGCGCCCCTTCAGCACCGGCCCGACGTTCGCCTCGTGACAGTGGCCGCACACCTTCTGGTAAAGCTCCGCCCCGTCACGCCACTGCCCCGCAGCCGCACTTCCCGCCGCGGTCGCAAACGCCAAAACCCCCATGCAACCGGCCCACCTTCTCGTTCGCATCTTTTGCGCCCCTTCTGATTGTTGGACTTCAAACGTCTCCAAACGAATCACAGCAAGAGCGATGCCCGCTTTCGCTTTATGAGCATTTCTTCCTTATTTACAGTCACTTGCAGCACACAATAGAGGAAAGCGCCCGGCCAAAATGAAACGGGGCGGTGTCTGAAATACAGACACCGCCCCACCGCAAACTGACCCGCACGCCGCGCCCCGCCATGCGCGACACGGCAGGTACGGTGCGATTCGCAAATTCAGACACTGTCTGAAATTGCGACACCCGCACAGCTCACCCCGTCAAGTCGAGCGGACTCCGCACACCGCGCCCTCCCCGATTCAGCACGTGGGTGTAAATCATCGTCGTCGACACATCCGCATGTCCGAGCAACTCCTGCACCGTGCGGATGTCGTAGCCGGCCTCCAGCACGTGAGTGGCAAAGGAGTGCCGCAGCGTGTGCGGACTCACCGATTTAACGATCCCGGCGCGCGCAGCGGCCGCCTTCACCGCCCGTTGCACCCGCTTCTCATCAACGTGATGACGCCGCACCGCCCCCGAGCGTGGATCCACCGATAGTCCCGCCGCCGGAAACACGTATTGCCACCCCAGCGAAGTTGCAGCCGACGGATATTTCGTCGCCAGGGCATGGGGCAGCCAGACATCACCCCGGCCCGCCTGCAATTCCGCCGCGTGCAGCGCACGCACCACAGAAACCTGCGCGCGCAAGCGCTCCATCAGGCTCCCCGGCAACATCGTCACGCGATCCTTGTCGCCCTTCCCCTCCCGCACCACGATCTCCCCGCGCCCGAAGTCGACGTCCTTCACCCGCAAGCGCAGTCCTTCCAGCAAACGCATGCCCGTCCCGTACAAGAGCGAGACGATCAAACCAAGCAACGGGTCATCCACCGCAGCAATCAGCCGCTGCACTTCCTCGCGCGACAACACCGAAGGCAAGCGCGCCGGCCGCTTCGCGCGCGTCACCTCATCCAGCCACGGCAAGGGCTGCTCCAGCACCTCCCGGTAAAGGAACAGGATCGCCGACAAAGCCTGCCCCTGCGTCGCCGCACTTACGTCGCGCTCCACTGCGAGAGAGGTCAAGAATGCCTCAACCTCCCGCTTTCCCATGTCCTTTGGATGGCGCCGACCGTGATGAATGATGTATCTTTTGATCCAACCAACATACGCCTGCTCCGTGCGCAGGCTGTAGTGCTTGAGCCGCAGCCGATCCCGAACAAGATCGAGCAAGCGCGGCGCAGTCGAACCGACAGAAGGAAGGCCTTGATCCATGTTATCGGACAATATGCTGTATGGATATACACATCATACCTGCTAGACCAATGACTTGCCAGCCGTTGCCGGTTTATCCGCCATGTCCAATAACACTTTTACGCCGACACTTGGTGTCGACCATACGTTCGGCGTCATCCAATGCCAATCCGGCCGCCGCCGGGCCTCTCCATTGTCCGCCGCAGTTCGCGAGACAATTCTTCGATCGCCCATATTGCCGCCAGCGCGGCAACGTCTCGGCAACTCGCATTCGCCCCTTCAAACCCTTCGACGGTTATTCCGTCAGCAGTGATCGTCACCGTTCCGGCTTTCGTCAATTTCGCTTCTTGTGCATCAAGCATTGCGTCCCTTTCTCCGGCATGACGCCGAACCCTACGCTCAACGCGGACACCAAACAGCGGGTGGCCGCATGTGGTTTTTCTGAAGCTACTCGGCGCGCTGTTTGGTGCCGGTTAGCTCCACGTTAGGCAATGATGAAGGCATTTCGCTTTGCTGCTGCCGCCTCACTATTACTTGTATGCGTACCAGCAACATCGCAAGTGCTTCCGCGCTCCTGTACGGTTCAAGGCGAGGTCATTCAGTGGGTCGCCGATTACTGCATGCTGAAAATGCAAACAGACGATGAAATAGCAGTCTCCGACTGCATTGAAGAAAACCACCGAATGGCATTTTCTACAGAATGCGCGGCAAAAATTCATTACAAGCGGGCTATGTGCGCTCTATCCATGGAAGGTGGAGCATCTGAAGAAGCGATCGAGAAGTGCCTTGCCGACCCAACTTTCATGGGGCGTACCGTCAAACATGGCGGCGTCGGCGGCTAGCGGCTATCGTTGGACGCTTTAAAATCCATCATTCAAAGTAAACGGAACGCATAAGCAACATGAATAATTGGAGCGCTTTGCCTAACACTACGTTGCAGCGGACGCCCGGTAAGCGGGGCGCTTCGCCTCGGGCGTGGCAGCGCGGGCGCCCCTGAACTCCACGTTAGGCCCGAGGAAACGCCATGAATACCGAACGCGAAACGATCACACCTATTGTTCCTTGGCGCGATCTTTGGCCAGAGATATTGGGGTTAATTGCATCCGTCATGGTTCCGGTGATTTTCCTGGTGTTCGACCTTGCGGACAAAGAACCAGATCTCTTTCAACGCTCTGGAACTGTCACTTTATTTGTTGTGGTTGTCCTCCAGTTCAAGAGTCTGTCGGACCTGAATCAAAAGCACATTAACAACGCGTTGCGTGCGAAAGGCGTTCTTGACGGGAAAATTCAGAACGTTTCCTCTACCAGAATCAACCTCAGTTGGCTTGTACTTATCGTTGCAATCTATGGTGCCGCAATCAGCGCGTTTGGGGACAAGTTTGTGGTCGCTCTTATTAAATTGTTGTGCTTATGAGCGTGAGCCAAATGACTTGTTACAGCTTTGAGCGCCAATGCTCCTGGCCTAACACTACGGTCAACCTGACAACCGTAAGCGGGGCGCTCTTCGAACGAACCGCCTCGCGCGGTTGCAGGTTACCTGCACGTTAGCCATTACTAGCGCGCATGAACAAAACGCTATCGATACTGACAGAAGGTCAAGATCCGGCGATCCGCAAACAGATGGTCCGCCGTGTCTCAGCGCTAATGGCGAGCGTTCGCTTTATGAAGGAAACGAAATCCGAGCATTTTGTCGCCGTCGAGAAGCAAGGGTGGACGCTGCAAAGACTTGAGACGTTGTTTGCCTTGAATGCCTTCTATTTACTGGTGTTGGGACCGTTGGCAGCGTCCGCCAAGGGGCGAGGCGAAACCATGTGGCGTAACGTGCCAATTCTCTACGGGGAGGATTTGCTATTCGACAATGAGCGAGCGCGTAAGATAAGGGCCGCTCAATCATCCTTCTCTTCTGTCGCTAGTCGCGTTCCTGGTGGCTTAGAGACACTGACAGGCAATCAAGCGGGCGATATTATTTTCCGACTGTTCAGGGCGTTAAATGACCAAGCAGAGTTCGGACCTCTGGATTGACGAAGTCGAAAAGGCAATCGAGTCCTTCGCGAAGAAGTACCAGATGACATATGCGCGAAAGGAGCGGGAATTGTCCGCGTCATTTGAGATTGGATGCCTGCATGCTCTTACTGATTTTTACGAGAAAAGTTGCTCTCTCCAGCCAAGGAATCTTAAGGACGGCACATATCGCTACTTAACAACGCCGAACGGCAACCCGGATAATTTCTCGCATGTGGAGGCAACGGTCGGGAATGAATTCTTCGAGATTCGGCAGCAGGTCAGGGTACGGTCGCATTTGAATCCAGACGTCGCGTTCACTCCTGACATGGTTGTAGTGCGCAAAGGTGCAAATATTGTTGGTCATCATGACCCAGACTATGCGTCTGGAAAACGTAAGTTCTTCTGCGTAAATTCCGCCGATGTAATCGCAGCCCACGAGTGCAAATCCACCAATCCATTCCCTGAGTTACTTATCTCTTTTGTTGGCATGCTGATCGCTGCTCACGATTGGCTTGCGGGGCCGACTGATCGCTCGCACATAATTGGGAACGGAAACCATCTTGCTCCTACGCTCTTTGTGGGCGGTACGGCCAGCGGTGTTCATCAACGGATGGTGCGAGCGATGGAGGCATCGATGCCTATAAACATCGTCCTCGGGCTCCATCGCGGAACTTGGAACCTCCTCGACCCAGCGATGAAACGAAACCGTATTAACATATGACGATAGCACCAATGGCTAACACTACGGTCAACCTGACAACCGAAAGCGGGGCGCTCTTCGAACGAACCGCCTCGCGCGGTTGCAGGTTACCTCCACGTTAGGTTTTATGCCAACCTGTTCAGCCTGCGGTGCAGCCATATCACTTGGGGCATCAGACTGCCCAAAGTGTGGTGCCGTAATCGGAACGCAAGTGGGCACAGAAAATAGAAAGGTTAAAAGTGTTCTTGGCACACTTGCGTGGCTCTTTGTAACGCTACCGCTAATCTACGGGTTTCTGAGTGCTGCCTATTATGATTTTGCCGCGTATCACCTTGGCTACAGCTTGCGCGCGCCATCGCGCTATCGAATTAATCTTGCCGGAACATCAGCGCTCATTGGCGGCCTTTCAAGCCTAACAATTGCGTCAGCATTCATACTTCTGGCATTTCCACGCACCAGAAGATTTTGGTTTGTATCTGTGCTCCTCATTGTTGCCGGTTTCGTCATCTACAACTATGTTGCTCTCCCTTTACGCTTCCAAAAAACCTAACCCTACGGTCAACCGGACCGCCCAACAGCTGCGCTTCGCTCCGCTGTCGGGTTCCCTCCGCGCTGCGCGCTCCGGCGGCCGGTTACCTTCACGTTAGCGCCATGACTATCGATCGACTAATCAGCGCTGGAAAATCGATTAGCAGATCGACGGGCGCTGTCGCACCGTTGTTGTTTCTATTCTATTGGCCTGCCGCGAACCTTTACTGGTTCATCGCCATTGGGCTTTTCGAGCTATTCAAGCTATTTCCAAGCGATGATTTTGCACTGTGGAATCCTGGAGTTCTCGGCATGCTTATGGTCTTTATGGCACCACTTTGGGCAGTCGTTGTCATCTGCATACATTACGCTGCAATCGCATTGTCCATTATATCGCTCAGACCTTATTTAATATTACTCTCGATTGTTGCATCGTTGTCCCTGAGGGGGGTGATTCCATCGGGCCACGTTGCATGGAAGAACAACGAAATCGGCGGCTTGGAATTTTCCTTGACCGAAACGCTCGACTGGAAACATGCTCTTCTTTACTCGGCACTTTCTCTTCTAGTGGCGCTAAAATATTTAGTTACCGAACGCAATGCCAAAAACGAAATCAATGCGTAGTTTCAACGTTGAAGTGCAATAGTTCTCAGGACGCATGATAAATCTCCAGCGGCGTTTTATATCCGTGTCTTTTTCTCGGCCGGATATTCAGCTCATGCGCGATTTGATCGCATTCGTGCTGG
>NZ_QVLR01000106.1 GCF_014822185.1 Azoarcus sp. Aa7 | reverse complement strand
TTCTTGGGTGAGCTGGTGGTACTTATGCATCGTTGCATCCTTTTTCTTGGCGGGAATTGGATGCAAGGAGTATCTCAGCTCGCCCTCCTATTTCGTGCGGCGTTGCGCTTACTTTGTGAATCCGCCAGGTCTAACATGGTCAGCCGGACGCCCGGTAAGCGGGGTAGGGTTGCCGCAGCTACGCAAATAGCACTCTTGGATGCTATTTGCGTAGCTGTGGCAGTCTTGGTAGGTGGGGCGCTTCGCGTCGGGTGTGGCAGCGCGGGCGCCCGTTACCTCACGTTAGTAGAGGGATTAATCATGACTCAGTGGTATTCAAAGGATCTTGGCAACCCCGCGCAAGCAGTCGTCCCCAGCGACCAAATTCAACAGGCGTTCATTCCAGCGTTCGCTGCTGCAGGGCAGCTAACCGATATGGCAGTCTTTTCCAGGTACGACATTCCGACCAATGTTGTGACAGTCTATTTTTCTCCGGTTGCGCAGGTCTTGGCAATAGCGTTTGGTGCTAGTCCATGCGAGAAGCCGATAAAGGATAATCGGCTTAGTTTGCTTGTCGGTGACCAAAGGTGCTTGGGAACTCTCTTCCCTTAGAGGCCATTGCTAACACTTCCGGACGCCCGAAGGCGGGGCGCTCTTTGAACGGCCCGCATCGCGCAGGCGCCGGTTGCCGCCACGTTAGGCGCGCAAAGGAGAGGAAGCGTGTTTTGCTCCAAGTGCGGTACTGACGACTCAACCGACGCGCGCTATTGCCACAACTGCGGCGCCGCGCTGCCACAAGACACGCGGATGCCATCCGAGTTGCCGCAAGTTGCCAACGTCTCCAAAGTAACCAATTCGATCCACAACTCCGACCAAACGCGAACCAGTGAACCGAACTCCCTCGTGAAGCATTGGCGAGGTGATTACTCGCTGGGGTTTTCATATTGGGTCATCGGCTCCTTGCTCTCAGTTATTCTGGTTGTCGTAACTGAGGCGATTGGTTCGAGTAGTCGCGTGCGTGAACTCGGGGTAAAGGCTTCTGCCGTAGTCATTTTGGCTGCTTATGGTTTCGGCGTTGCGTTGGTCTTGTGGCAGACGGTTGGAATATGGAGGTCAGCCAGTAAGCATAGTCAGAGAGGAGGAAAAGGAGTTTGGGCTGGTCTCGCGAAAGTGATGGTGGTTTTTGGATTCTTATTTGCAGCGGTGGACTTTACTAGATTCGGAGTTCCTCTGATATCTGAGAGTGCTAAATTGCTTGTAGGAATTGATAACACGCCGCCTCATCAAATTCGTCTTCTTCGGGATGGTGCTGAACTCGAACTAGCCGGCGGAATGCCGTTCGGTACTGCCGACGCGGTTAGAGAATTTCTTGACGCGGCCCCTGCTGTTCAGATCGTTCACCTGAACAGCCAAGGGGGGAGAATGAGTGAGGCATACCAACTTTATAAGACGATCAAAGAAAGAAACTTGAGCACATACACGTCGGCTGACTGTGTTAGTGCATGTTCTATCGTCTTTCTTGCAGGTCGAGAGAGATATATCGGTGAAAGCGGGCGACTAGGTTTTCATAGTACGGCTATTGGCGAGCTCAGTGGAGATGTGGTCGAAGAGCTTAATGACGAAGTGCGGAAAACATTACGAACTCATGGCGTACCCGATGGCTTCATCGATCGTGCCCTGTCGACTTCGTCGAAGGATATGTGGTACCCAAGTAAGGATGAGCTATTGGAAGCGATGGTCATCGATTCAGTGGTCGACTCACGGTACTTTGGGCTGTCTGGTGTCGTCCAGTGGAGAGATGCTCACAAAATTGAGTCATGGTTGCTCGCCACCCCCATTTATTCAGCGCTGGCTCAATACGATCAACAGAACTACGCCAAACTCCGAAATATTTTTGTCTCCGGAATTCAGAGGGGTCGGGCACAAATCGAGATAGAGAATGACATTCGCTTTATTCTAGTGAGTCAATTGATTCCGATGTACCTTAAAAAGGCGCCTGACGAGGTTTTGATCCGTTATTGGCGCTCTCAGATCTCAGAGCTGAAATATCTTGCGAAACTCAGTCCACAGCATTGTGCGGATTTTGCATTCCCACAGTTCGCAAAAACGGCACCAAATCTACAACAACTGCTGCCAAAAAATCTGCAACAAGAAGACATGGATGCTTTGGCAGCCGTAGTCAAAGGTGTGGCGACGAATCCGCAAGGATATGCGTCAAGCCCGAGAATACAAAAAGATTTAGAAGGAGTAGTGATGAGGGGTGTGCAAAAATACCCAGAGGCACCTGATGTTTTTCGGGATCCCGAGAACTATAAAGATGATCCCGCTTCACTCTGTTCGGCGGTCATTGTTCTGTACTCAGAGGTCTTGGCAATACCGAGCAGTAGTCGATCCGGCGCGGTGTTGAGGTATATGGTTAGTGAATAGTCAAAAAAATTTGCGTCGCGCAAAGAAAAACGGCCCGCCTTTTCAGGCGGGCCGGTGCAACATCCGACGCGGAGAGATCGCCGGATGCCGTGAGCGGTCTTCAGCCGCTCAGAACTTCACAACAATATCCTCATCCAGCAGCAGGTACTGGCACGCGAGTCGGTAGCGGGGCGCCAGATCCAGCAGTTCCAGCTCCTCGAATTCCTGCTTCGCGAGCTTGCCGGACGTCAGCAGCGTGAGCTTTTCCTTCTCGGTGAGGTGCACCGCCATCGGCGGCTTGTTGCCGATGTGGATGACTTCGACCGTGCAGGAGCCGCATTCGCCTTTTTGGCACTCGCAGTCGATCGCGACGCCGTGGTCCTTGGCGACGCCGAGGATGCTCTTGCGGTCGCCCGCAGGGGCATAGACCGTGAGGTCCCGGCGCATCTTCGGCGAACTGAAGGTAACGGTGGGCATGCCGGATCTCCTCAGCGCACCAGATCGAAGCTGGCAGAGTCGGTGGTCTTCGCGTCCAGGGTGTCGAAGATCTTGTCGAGGATCTTCACGAGGACGTTCAGGCCGCCCTGGTAGCCCCAGATCGGGAAGCGGTGGTGGTGGTGGCGGTCGAAGATCGGGAAGCCGATGCGGATCAGCGGCGTGCCGATGTCGCGCTCGAGGTACTTGCCGTGCGAGCTGCCGATCAGGAAGTCGACCGGCTCGGTGGCGAGCAGCGAGCGCATGTGCCACAGATCCTTGCCCGGCCAGACCTTGCCCTCCTTGCCGAAGGGGCTGGCCGCGAGCAGTGCGGTGATCTTCGCGGTCCAGTCCTTGGTGGCGTTGGTGCACACGATATGCACCGGCTCGGCACCGAGTTCGAGCAGGAAGGCGGTGAGCCCGAGCAGCAGGTCGGGGTCGCCGAACAGCGCGAATTTCTTGCCGTGCAGGTAAGCCTGCGAGTCGGTGATGGCGTCCACCAGCCGGCCGCGCTCCATTTCCAGCGAGGCGGGGATCGCCTGGCCGGTGAGTTCGGCCACGGCCATCAGGAGGGCATCGGTGCCGGCGACGCCGACCGGGCTGTGCAGCGAGACGACTTTCTGGCCGGCCTTCTCGACGTATTCCGCGGACTTCGCTGCCGAGATGCCCTGCATGAACACCGTGCCCTTGGCATTGAGCGCGGCGTCCATCTGTTCGATGGTGGTGCCGCCCGAGTACATGCGGAATTCGCCGTCGGCCGGGGTATCGAACACTTCGGACGGGTCCGAGATGATGGTCGCCGCGACGCCCATTTCCTTCATCATGCGCTTCAGCTCACGGTTGTTCGCGACGCAGTAGCCGTCGAAGCCGCCGTTGATGTTGATGCTCGGCGTCGTGACTTCGCTGCGCGTCTTGCCGTCCCAGAAGTGCGTCAGGAAGCCCTTGAGCATGTTGTCGTAGCCGGTGACATGGCTGCCGACGAAGGACGGGGTGTGCGCGAACGGTACGCGGAAGTCCTCGGGGATCGAGCCCTTCTGCTTGGCCGTCTTGACGAAGGCGTCGAGGTCGTCGCCGATGACTTCGGCCATGCAGGTCGTCGACACGGCGATCATCTTCGGCTTGTACAGCGCGTGCGCGTTGGCCAGCCCGTCGACCATGTTGTTGAGGCCGCCGAACACTGCCGCGTCCTCGGTCATCGAGTCGGACACGGCCGAGCACGGTTCCTTGAAGTGGCGGTTGAAGTGCGAACGGAAGTAGGCGACGCAACCCTGCGAGCCATGCACGTAGGGCAGCGTGCCTTCGAAGCCGGACGCGCACAGCACCGCGCCGAGCGGCTGGCAGGCCTTGGCCGGATTGACGACGAGCGCTTCACGCTTGAAGTTGAGCTCGCGGTACTCCATCGACTTGGTCCAGTCGGCGATCTCCTGGACCTTGGCCGCGCCGCAGCCGCCTTCGAAGCCCTTCTTGCGCTCGAAGAGTTCCTTGTACTCGGGCTCCTCGAACAGGGCGGAGTGGTCGAGCACCTTTTCTGCACTCTGAGACATGATGAATCTCCTTATTTCTTCCAGGGGGCCTTGGTCATGGCCCATACCGGCGAGTTGATCGCCATGTCCATGTCACGGGCGAAGATCGCGAAGCCGTCGAAGCCGTGATAGGGGCCGGAGTAGTCCCAGCTGTGCATCTGGCGGAAGGGGATGCCCATCTTCTGGAAGATGTACTTTTCCTTGACGCCGGAGCCGATCAGGTCGGGGCGGATCTTCTCGGCGAACTTCTCCAGCTCGAAGCTCGAGACGTCGTCGTAGATCAGCGTGCCGTCCTTCACGTAGTGGGTCGTGCGCTGGTAGTCGTCACCGTGGCCGAACTCGTAGCCGGTGCCGCAGACTTCCATGCCCAGGTCCTCGTACGCACCGACGACGTGACGCGGGCGCAGGCCGCCGACGTAGAGCATCACCTTCTTGCCCGCGAGGCGCGGCTTGTACTTGTCGATGACCGCCTGCGACAGCGCGGTGTACTTGGCGATGACCTGCTCGGCCTTCTCCTTGATCGAGTCGTCGAAGAAGGCGGCGATGCCGCGCAGCGATTCGGCGATCTTGGTCGGGCCGAAGAGGTTGTACTCGAACCAGGGCACGCCGTACTTCTCTTCGACGTGGCGGGCGATGTAGTTCATCGAGCGGTAGCAGTGCAGCAGCAGCAGCTTCGCGCGCGGCATCATCTCGATTTCCTTCAGCGTCGCATCGCCCGTGCCCTGGCCGATCACGCGCAGGCCCATCTCCTCGAGCAGGATGCGCGAGGACCACGCGTCGCCGCCGATGTTGTAGTCGGCCATCAGCACGACGTCGTACGGGGTCGATTCGAAGGGCGCGTTGTAGTCGGCCTTGTCGAACACCCAGTCACGGATCGCGTCGTTGGCGATGTGGTGCCCAAGCGACTGCGATACGCCGCGGAAGCCTTCGCAGCGCACCGGCACCATCGGCAGGTTCACTTCCTTCGACTTCTTCTTCGACACCGCCTCGATGTCGTCGCCGATCAGGCCGATCGGGCACTCGGACTGGATCGAGATGCCCTTGGCGAGCGGGAAGAGCTGGGTGATTTCGTCGATCACCTTGTCCAGCTTCTTGTCGCCGCCGAAGACGATGTCCTTCTCCTGGAAGTCGGACGTGACCTGCATCGCGCCGAAGGCGTCGACCCCGGTGGTGCCGTTGTAGTAGTTGCGGCGGGTGGACCAGGAGTACTGGCCGCAGCCGACCGGGCCATGACTGATGTGCATCATGTCCTTGATCGGGCCCCACACCACGCCCTTGGAACCGGCGTAGGCACAGCCGCGGATCGTCATCACGCCGGGCAGCGATTTGATGTTGGACTTGACGCCGCAGTCGGGCTTGCCTTCTTCATACACGTTGAGGTGTTTGGCGCGCTTCTTCGCCGCCTTCTCGGGGTAGACCTCGAGCACCTCGTTGATCAGCGCACGGTTGCGCGTCTTGTCATCCAGTACCGCACTCATATCGGTTCTCCTGTGCGCGGGGGGCTTAGGCGACGGCCTTGGCCTTGCCGACGATGCTGTCGTCTTCCTTCTGCATGATCCCGAATTCGAGCAGCAGGTCTTCCAGCTCTTCCATCGTGATCGGCGTCGGGATCGTGCCGTTGCCCTTGTTGGCGTGGATCTTCTGCGCCAGCTGGCGGTATTCGGCGGCCTGCTTGGACTCGGGGTCGTACTCGAGCACGGTCATGCGGCGCAGTTCGGCGTGCTGCACGACGTTGTCACGCGGCACGAAGTGGATCAGCGAGGTGCCGAGCTTCTTCGCCAGCGCGTCGGCGAGATCCCATTCCTTGTCGGTCTGGCGCTCGTTGCAGATCAGCCCGCCCAGACGCACGCCGCCGGCATTGGCGTACTTCAGGATGCCCTTCGAGATGTTGTTCGCGGCGTACATCGCCATCATTTCGCCGGACATCACGATGTAGATTTCCTGGGCCTTGTTCTCGCGGATCGGCATCGCGAAACCACCGCACACCACGTCGCCCAGCACGTCGTAGGAGACATAGTCGACACCGTCGTAGGCCCCGTTTTCCTCGAGGAAGTTGATCGCGGTGATGACGCCGCGGCCGGCGCAGCCGACGCCGGGTTCCGGGCCGCCGGACTCGACGCAGCGGATGTCGCGGTAACCGACGCGCAGCACGTCCTCGAGCTCCAGATCCTCCACCGAGCCGGCGTCGGCGGCGAGCGACAGCACCGTGTCCTGGGCCTTGGCGTGCAGGATCAGGCGGGTGGAGTCGGCTTTCGGGTCGCAGCCGACGATCAGGATCTTCTGGCCCATCTCGGCCAGCGCGGCCAGCGTGTTCTGCGACGTGGTCGACTTGCCGATGCCACCCTTACCGTAGAACGCGATTTGACGAAGCGTCATTTCATTTCTCCTCAAGAAAAGTGAGTCCTGCTTTCACACCCGGCGAACCGGCACAGTTCCCCTATGGCAAGGGCTGTGCCAGTAGCGGTAAAAAGTCACGAAAGCCAGTCGCAGCAAGGGTTTGATGAGAAAATGGGAGGGCTGCAAGAGCGGCGCCGGACCTGTCGGCAACGCGACAAGGACGCGGCGAGTGTCGGACATCGGCATGTCGGGAAACGGGGCGAATGTCGCGTTTGTGCGTTACTGCGGCAAGTAATCGGATACCTCCGTTCGCCCCGAGCGAGTCGAAGCCGGCGTAGGGCGGAAAAGCGCAGCGCCTTCCGCCGCATGGCAGAGGTGATCGACAGGCAGGCGGCGGTGCCGTTGGCAAACTCGGCCTGCGGCTCATCCCGCCGTGCGGCGGTCGGAATTGCGCAGGGCGCTGGATTGGCGGGATGCGCTGCGCTCCTCCCGCCCTACGAAAATCGCCCGGACCCGTCCGCGCCACGAATCCCGGCTTTGCGGACGGCATTCTTCTTGCGTATCCGGCAGAATCGAAATACCCCTTGTGGAGACACCATGCCGATCTTCGACTACCGCTGCCCCGCCTGCGCCAAGACCTTCGAACTGCTCGTGCGCTCCAGCCAGACGCCGCAGTGCCCGCACTGTGGCGGCACCGCGCTGGAAAAACAGGTGTCCGCGCCTGCCGCGCCGCCGCAGTCGGGCGAACTCGTGAAGCAGGCGCGCGCGCAGGCGAGGCGGGAAGGCCATTTCAGCAATTACTGAGCCCCGCGCCGCTGCCGCATACGGCCACTCGACCAATCTCGTCGGCATCCCGACGGGGCTCGTCGCGAGCGTCGCGTTCAACGAGCATCCGCTGCCGTTGCACATCCACGGCGTGCGCGAAACCAACCGCGCGCTGTTCGCGATGCTGGACGACGCGACGAGCGCCGACGAGGCCGTGCTCGCCTTCCAGATCTACATGCGCACGGTGTTCGAGCTGGACCTGCCGGGCGAGCGCGACGCGGCGGGGCGCAAGCGCTACCGCGCGAACTACCTGCGCCTGCTGCGCGGCTGGGGCTTCGACGCCAACGGCCGCGAAGGGGCGGTACTGAAGGGCTGGGCGGAGTCGCGCTTCGGCCTGCATCCGACCTTCCACCGGCGGCAACTCGGGCGCTACCCGTCCGAGGCGTGGATGCAGTACGTCGAGGAAAAGATGAACGCGCGCTTCCACAACAACTGCATCCATGCGCAGCTCGACCTGCTGTACGAGTACGCGCAGCACGTGTTCCGCCGCTGGCTGTACCCCGGCCGGCGCCACCTTACGCTGTACCGCGGCGTGAACGACTTCGCCGAGCACCAGGTTGTCGTCTGGCTGCCGCGCGCCGACGGCAGGCCGGGGCGCGCACGCGAGGCCATCGCGCGGCAGAACAACCTTGTCTCGTTCACGACACGGCGCGACATCGCCGACCAGTTCGGCGACACCATCCTCGAAGTCGAGGTGCCGCTGTGCAAGGTCGTGTACTGCAACGACCTGATGCCGGGGCCGGTGCTGCGCGGGGAAGGGGAAATGCTGGTGCTCGGCGGCGACTATCGTGTCAGGATGGCGACGCTATGACGAACGCGACCGACCCCACCCTGCGCGAACGCGCCCTGGGCGCCTATCTGGGCCTCGCCGTCGGCGACGCGCTGGGCGCCACGGTCGAATTCCTGACGCCTTCCGAGATCCGCCACCAGTACGGCGAGCTGCGCGACATCGTCGGTGGCGGCTGGCTCAGGTTGAAAGCCGGGCAGGTCACGGACGACACGCAGATGTCGCTCGCACTCGGCGCCGCGATCCTGGAGTCGGGCGGGTGGGACCTGCACAACATCGCCGGGCACTGGCTCGCGTGGCTCAAATCGAAGCCGATCGACGTCGGCAACACCTGTCGCCGCGGCCTGGTGCGTTACGGGCGAGAGGGCTCGCTGGAGGCGCCGTTCTCCGACGGCGACGCCGGCAATGGCGCGCTGATGCGCAACCTCCCGGCGGTGCTGTACGCCTTCCGCGATGCGGCGCTCCTCGAACGCTGCTCGATCGAACAGGCGCACGTCACGCACAACCACCCGCTGTCCGACGCCGCGACGCTGTGCTTTGCGCGCATGCTCGCCGACCTGCTCGCCGGCGGCCACTGGCGCGACAACCTCGCGAAGCTGCGTGCGCACGCGAAGGTGTTGGTCGAGGCGCACCGCCAGTTCCGCTTCGACCCCTACCCGAAGCGCGCAACCGGCTACGTCGTCGACACGGCGCAGACGGTGCTGCACGCCTTCTTCGCCACCGACAGCCTCGAATCCTGCGTGATCCGCACCGTGAACTGCGGCGGCGACGCCGACACCACCGGCGCCATCGCCGGCATGCTGGCGGGGGCGCATTACGGCGTCGACGCCATCCCGGCCCGCTGGTTGAAGCGCCTCGACCGCGACGTGCGCGACGCGATCGTGCGGCAGGTCGACGGCCTGCTCGCGCTCGGGCGTGCCTGAGCCCTCAACCCTCGCCCAGCTTGCGTGCCTCGACTGTGATCGGCAGGCGCGTGTCGGCCGCCATCGCCGGCATCTCCAACGTCCAGCCGTTGTCGAGTTCCACCTTGCCGCCCCAGATCGCGGGCTGCTCGGCGCTCACGATGCGCGCCTCGAGGTCCTTCTTCGCCACGTAGATCGAATAGTGGCCGGCGGCTTCCTTGCGCACGGTGACTTTCATCGGATCGCTTCCTTTGGGAAATGGGGCTCGTCGGCGTCGACGTTGGCCGTTGGGGCATCGAGCGAGCGCAGTTCGCGCCCCTTCATGCCCACGACGTAACCGTGGTCGACGAAGTCGATGCCGTAGATGTAGAACTGCTGCAGGAAGGTGCCGATGCTCTTCACGTAGCCGACATCGCCCTTCTTCACCAGCACCTCGCCGATCTCGCGGCCGACGAAGGTGCCGTCGTTCTTGACGTTTTTCCGTGAAATGACCTTTTCGCCGTAGACGAAGGCCGGCTGGCCATCGAGTTCGACAATCTCCGAGTCGCGTGCGAACATGGTCGTTCTCCTTCAGGCTGCGATCGTGGCCGCATTCGCGACCGACTTCGCGAACCAGTCGATCAGCGAAGCCTCGATGTATTCGTGCGCGTAGTCCTCGACCGCGGCGATGCCCGCCGCCGCGAGGTCCTTGCGCGGACAGTGGCCGATCTTCGCGACGAACACCGCGCCGCAGCCCGCGAGCGCCTCGACGATGCCCGGCATCGCCTCGTCGTCCTCGTAGCCGCCCTGGCAGTACAGCGACACCTTGCGATGGCCGACGAACTTCGCGCCCGCGGCCGAGATCTCGTACACCTGAAACTCCTCGGCATGGCCGAAGTGCTGGTTGATCCGTCCCGAGCCCTTGGTCGCGACTGCCACGAGCCGGGTCTCCGCTGTCATGCAGACTTGCGCCTTCGCCGCATCCGCTGCCGCATTCTGGTCCGCGCGCTCGCGCTCGACGAAGCTGCGGTAGGCCGCACGCGATTCGGTCATCCGCGCAGCATCGACCCCGGCCGCGATCGCGTCGATGTTCTGCGAAGTGAATTCCGCGCCACGGTCTTCGCCCAGCATCCCCACCGCGTCCGCGCGGCACTGGCGGCAATGGCGCATCAACTGCATGTCGCCTTCGCACGCATCCTGCAGTGCCTTCAGCTCCGCCGGCGACGGCCCGCGCTGGCCGGTCAGGCCGAAATGCGTGCCGTGCGCCGGGTCGGAGATCAGCGGCATGATGTTGTGCAGGAAGGCCCCGCGCGACTTCACCGCCTCGTTCACCTCGACGAGGTGACGGTCGTTGATGCCGGGGATCATCACGGAATTCACCTTCACCAGCACGTCGGCGGCGACCAGCATCTCCAGCCCCAGCATCTGCCGCTCGTGCAGGATGCGCGCCGCCTCCAGCCCGCGCCGGCGCTTGTGGTCGAAGAATATCCACGGATAGATCTGCGCGCCGACCTCCGGGTCGATCATGTTGATCGTGATCGTCACGTGGTCCACGCCCAGCGCCTTGATGCGCTCCACGTGATCGGGCAGGGCGAGCCCGTTGGTCGACAGACACAAGCGGATGTCCGGCGCCGCCTCCCTGATCAGTTCGAACGTGCGGAAGGTCTTCTCCGGATTCGCCAGTGCGTCGCCCGGGCCGGCGACGCCGACCACCGACAGCTGCGGAATCTGCGCCGCCACCGCGAGCACCTTCTTCGCCGCCAGCTCCGGCGTCAGCTTCTCCGATACCACGCCCGGCCGGCTCTCGTTCGCACAGTCGTACTTGCGGTTGCAGTAGTTGCACTGGATGTTGCAGCCCGGCGCCACCGCCACGTGCATGCGCGCGAAGTGGTGATGCGCCTCCGCGCTGTAACAGGGGTGGTCATGGACGCGGTCGCGCACATGCTGCGGCAGTCCGGCGGAACTGCCCGACCCGCAGCCGCCCTTCGTCGCGGTGCCGCAGCCGCCCGCGCGCGGCGCGGCCGATCCCGCGACGGCGAGTGGAATGATCTTGCGGGCTGGGGCTTCGGGCACAACGAGGCCTTGCGGTGACATGGGGGGCTCCCTTCGCAGTGATCCATCAGGCCGCAACGGCGCGAATGCACGCCGCGCAGCGTCTGCGGGGATAATTGCAATGCCTGTGCCAGAGCTCGGAAAACGTCGCAACGCATTGAAAGAAAACGACTGTCCGCGCCGCATCGACCCCGCGGCGCGATGTCGCATGTGCGACAGCAATGTCGCGTCGATGTCCGGAATGTCGTCCCCGCGCCGTTGTCCCCGCAGCCCACGCGCCGCACGCACAAAAAGTCGTCATGGCGCGAAAAGGCCCGAAAAGACAAGACCTTGTGCGCCGGTTCGGGCGCTGTCCCGCGCCGTGGCGCATTTCTTGCAGAACAGTGGCTGAACCGCCTTACCCACTGTCACTGCACGAGAGATCCAACATGACCACGCCGACCCTGTTCAGCGCCCTCGATGGCAAGCTCCTGTCCCCCACCTTCTCCGGCCCCACCGGCAAGACCGCCCGCTACGGCTTCCGCGGCGAACTCGGCCTCAAGTTCCCGCCCTCGGTTGCCGGCGAAAAACGTCCGCCCGAAATCAAGGCCGACCAGGTCATCCTCGCCGTCGAAGGCGAAACCGTGAGCTTCCTCGCCCTGCACGTCGACTCGCTCGCCCACCTCGACGAGGTCCGCGCCACCTTCGGCGCCGCGCTCGTCCCGACGGGCAAGTACTTCATCTTCGCGGGCAACGTCGACATTTCGAAGAAATACCTGCTCGAAATCGACGGCGTGGGCTACTACGTCCTGCCCCTCGACGAGGCGACCGTCTACAACGAACTCCTCGAGCTCCTGTACCTGGAAAAGGGCGACCTCAAGAAGGTGTCCTCCGAAGCCAAGATCGACGCGATCGTCGACGCCGCGGCGAAGGTCGGCGGCGGCTTCCCGCGCGCCGAGTACGCGCAGGCGCTGGCTGAGATGGGGCCGGTCAAGGTCGCGGATAACCGGCCGGTCTGACCTCGTAGGGCGGGAAAGCGAAGCGCATCCCGCCACGCGGCGGTCGGGTGGATGCCGGCGCCTGGATTGGCGGGATGCGCCTGCGGCTTTCCCGCCCTACGAATTCGGCCCCATACGCGCATGCGCTCGACCGCGCTGCGGGGTCGCGTTCAGAGCTGCTTCACCTCCACGTTGTACTTGCGCAGCGCATAGCCGATCTGCCGCGGCGTGAGCCCCAGCAGCCGCGCGGCCTTGGCCTGCACCCAGCCGCAGCGTTCCATCGCATCGACCAGACGCTCGCGCTCGCTGGCCGGCGCCCTGGCGACTGCGATCTCGTCGCCCGGATCCGCCGGCGCGGCGGGTGCCGTCCGTGCGGGCGGCGTACTGCGTACCGGCACGCCGATCACCGGGAAACACGCCCGCGACTGCGCGCTCTCCAGCAGCACAGCCGAGAAGCACTGCCCCTTCTGGCAGCGCATGTCGACCTCGCGGATCGTGTTCGAGCGCGTCATCGTCGCTGCGCGCTGGATGCAGTTCTCCAGCTCGCGCACGTTGCCCGGCCAGTTGCACTGCATCAGGATCTCCAGCGCCCCCGGTGTCATCGTCAGCTGGCGGCGGTTCTCGCGGTTGAAGCGGTCGAGGAAGAAATCCACCAGCAACGGAATGTCATCCTTCCGCTCGCGCAACGACGGCATGAAGATCGCCACCACATTCAGGCGGAAATACAGGTCGGCCCGGAACTCGCTCTTCTGCACCATCTCCTCCAGGTTGCGGTTCGTCGCCGCCACCAGCCGCACGTCGGCGCGCAGCGTCTTGTTGCCGCCGACGCGCTCGAACTCCTGCTCCTGCAGCACGCGCAACAGCTTCGCCTGGAAGGCCGGCGAGATATCGCCGATCTCGTCGAGGAAGATCGTGCCGCCCTTGGCCAACTCGAAACGCCCCTTGCGCTCCGAGGTCGCGCCGGTGAACGCGCCCTTCTCGTGGCCGAAGAGCTCCGACTCCAGCAGCGTCTCCGGCAGCGCCGCACAGTTCAGCTTCACGAATGGACCCTTCGCCCGCGGCGACAGGTAATGGATCGCGTGCGCGATCGCCTCCTTGCCGGTGCCCGACTCCCCGCGCAGCAGCACCGTCGCGCCGGACGGCGCCGCCTGATGCACGTCCGCGAACACCTCCTTCATGCGCTTCGAGCGCCCGACCACGTTCTCGATGTCGTAGCTTCCCTGCAGCTGCTTCTGCAGGCGGGCGGACTCTTCGATCAGCACCTGCCGGTCCGCGGCCACCGACTGGTGCAGGCGGTAGGTCTGCGCCAGCAGGTTCGCGACCAGCGACAGGATGCGCACGTCGCGCTCGAAGTTAACCGTATGCTCGGCATCGGGATGGCGGTCGGCCGATAGGATGCCGATCACCTCGCGGTCGATCTTCAGCGGCACGACGACGTAGGACACCCCCGCGAGCTGCTGCGGGTCGCGCCCGGTGCGGTTGGTGAAGTTCGTTTCGGCGGCGATGTCCGGGATCACGATCGGCGAACCGCTGCGGATCACCTTGGAGATCACCCCCACGGCGGGGTCGAGGACCGGTGCCTCGCTCATCGGCCAAGGCACGCCCGCTGCACCAAGAATGTGCAGCTGCTCGTCCGCCTGCACCAGACCGACCAGTGCGTGGCGCATGTGGAGCTGCGTCAGCAGCAGGCGCAGCACGCTCTGCACGCATTGCCTGAAGTCGAGCGATGAGGTCAGAACCTTGCTGATCTCGTAAATTGTCAGCAGATCGATGTCGGATGTGCGTCGATGATTGCCGGAATGGGTCATGGCGGAACCTGTATTTCCATGTTTGTGCCGTGGTCTTCCGCAAGAACTGCGCCACGCGTGCTGCAATGCAAAAATGGCGCATCCGGCAAGGCCGTGCGGCAGGGGCGCGTTTTTGCCGCGCTGGGAGTCCGTCAAGAAAAACTGCTAGAATCGCGAGCTACGCTTTTTGCGCCCAATTTTTCGCAGACCGATTCAAACCGGAGTTTTTTCAAATGGCTATCGAACGCACCCTGTCCATCATCAAGCCCGACGCCGTCGCCAAGAACGTGATCGGCAAGATCTATCAGCGCTTCGAGGAAGCGGGCCTGAAGATCATCGCCTCGAAGATGGTGCACCTGTCCGAGCGTGAGGCCGGCCAGTTCTACGCCGTGCACAAGGAGCGCCCCTTCTTCAAGGATCTGGTGTCCTTCATGATCTCCGGCCCGGTGATGATTCAGGTCCTGGAAGGCGAGAACGCCATCACCAAGAACCGTGACCTGATGGGCGCCACCGACCCGAAGAAGGCCGCGCCGGGCACCATCCGCGCCGACTTCGCCGACTCGATCGACGCCAACGCCGTCCACGGTTCGGACGCGCCCGAAACCGCCGCGGTCGAAGTCTCGTTCTTCTTCCCCGGAATGAACGTTTACGCCCGCTAAGCCTCTCAGGGCTACGCCCGCGCATCGGCCCGCGCACTTCGTGCAACGCGGGCCGATTGCATTTTGAGGGCAGTACAGGAAACACATGGAAACACCGGTCAATCTGCTCGATTTCGACGTCGACGGTCTCGTCGCCTGGTTTGCCGAGCGCGACGAGAAGCCCTTCCGCGCGCGTCAGGTGATGCGCTGGATGCACCGCTTCGGCGAAACCGATTTCGACAACATGACCGATGTTGCGAAGAGCCTGCGCGCGAAGCTCGCCCACGAAGCGTGCATCCGCCCGCCGCAGGCCATCCGCGACAGCGTCTCGGAAGACGGCACGCGCAAGTGGCTGCTGGATGTCGGCAATGCGAATGCGGTTGAGGCGGTGTTCATTCCCGAGACCCATCGCGGCACCCTGTGCATCTCCTCGCAGGCCGGCTGCGCGCTCGACTGCGCCTTCTGCTCGACCGGCAAGCAGGGCTTCAACCGCAACCTGTCGGCGGCCGAAATCATCGGCCAGCTGTGGCTCGCGAACAAACTGCTGGGCGGCACTTCGACGCCGGCCGGGGCCAAGGACGCCGAGGGCGACGTCGATAACGGCCGCGTCATCAGCAACGTCGTCATGATGGGCATGGGCGAGCCCCTCGCCAACTTCGACAACGTCGTCACCGCGCTGCGCCTGATGCTCGACGACCACGCCTACGGCCTGTCGCGCCGCCGCGTGACGGTGTCGACCTCCGGCATTGTGCCGGCGATGGACCGCCTGCGCGACGAATGTCCGGTCGCGCTCGCCGTGTCGCTGCACGCGCCCGACGACGCGCTGCGCGACCGCCTCGTGCCGATCAACCAGAAATACCCGCTGCGCGAGCTGATGGCCGCGTGCCGGCGTTACCTCGAACGCGCCCCGCGCGACTTCGTGACTTTCGAATACGTCATGCTCGACGGCGTCAACGACTCCGACGCGCATGCGCGCGCGCTCGTCGCCCTCGTGCGCGACGTCCCGTGCAAGTTCAACCTGATCCCGTTCAACCCCTTCCCGAACTCGGGCTTCGGCCGTTCCCAGCCCGAACGCATACGCCGCTTTGCAGGTATCCTGATCGAGGCGGGCATCGTCACGACAACCCGCAAGACCCGTGGCGACGACGTCAATGCCGCCTGCGGCCAGCTGGCGGGGCAGGTCCAGGACCGCACGCGCCGCACCGTTCGTCTTGTCAAATCGATGGAGGATCGTGCATGACCCGGCTCTTCGTGAAGCTCTCGCTTCCGCTGTTCGCGCTGGCGCTCGCCGGCTGCAACGCCACCATGAACACCGCCGGCACGCCGCTCGCGGATCGTCCCGTGGCGGACACGCCGGTGTCGGGCAAGGGCGAGGCGACGGCCAAGGTGCACGCCGAGCTGGGCGCGGCCTACCTGCAACTCGGCAACTACGCCGTGGCCCTCGATGAAGCGCGCGTGGCGCTGCAGAGCCAGTCCAACTACGCGCCGGCGTATCACCTGATGGGTCTCGTGTACATGGCCATCGACGATGCGAACGCGGCGCGCGAGAACTTTCTGCGTGCACTCGAGATCGCGCCGAACGACCCGGAATTCAACAACAGTTTCGGCTGGTTCCAGTGCATCAACGGAAACCCGCAGGACGGCCTGGTGCGGCTTGCCTCGTCGGCGCGCAACCCGTACTACCGTACTCCGACGCGCCCCTACACCAACGCCGGCCTGTGCCATCTGCGCCAGAACAACGACGCGGCGGCCGAGGCGGAATTCCGCCGTGCGGTGCAGGCCGACCCGGCGAACCGCCAGGCGATCTACCAACTCGCCGGCATCTCCTACCGGCGCGGCGCCTACGACGTCGCGAGCGCCCTGCTGGTCGACTTGCATCAGCAGGGAGAGCCGACGCCGCAATCGGTGTGGCTGGGGCTGCGCACGGCGCGCCGCCTGGGCAACCGTGACGCCGAAGCCAGCTACGCGGCGCAGCTGCGCGGCCGCTTCGCGGACAGTCCCGAATACCGGACGATGAATCAGGGAAATTACGAGTGACAGAAGTGCATCTGGACCAGCAGGGGGCGGCATCGTCCGACCTCGCTGCCGAGATGGGCGCGCAACTTCGGCAGTTGCGCGAAGCCCGAGGCGAAACGGCGAGCGACGTCGCGCATTCCCTCAAACTGACCAGCCGCCAGATCGAGGCGATGGAGGCGGGGCGGCTCGACCTCCTGCCCGGCGCCGCGTTCGCGCGCGGTTTCCTGCGCAACTACGCCCGCTACCTCGGTGTCGATGCGGCGACCGTGCTCGCGGCCTTCGAGACTGAAGTCGCCCCGCGTGCCGTCGAACTCGCGCCGGTGTCGAACGCCGTAGGCGTCATGCCCAGCGGCAGCGGCGGGCGCTCGGTGCAGATCCCCGCCGGACTGATCGCCGGTGCGCTTCTGCTCGTGGTGCTGGTGGGCTGGTACTTCGACTGGTTCCGCATGCCTGCGGAGAATGCCGAAATCGCGGAAAGCGTCGTCGAGCCGGCGGCGCAGGGGGCTCCCGCCGTGACCAGCGCCGCCGCCGCGCCGCAAGGGCAGGTGTCGGAATCCGCGCTCGCCGCGAGCGGCGTCGTGCCGTCGCTTCCGGTCGCCTCCCCGGCAACGCCGGACATGCCTGCGCCGGCAGCCGCGGCGATCACTGCTCCGGCTCCGGCGGCACCCCCGTCCGCTGCCCTTCCGCCGGTCCCCGCAGCCGCCACGGCCGTCCCGCCGGCAGCGCCCGCCGCGCCCGCCGCGCAGGCAGTGGTGCCGCCTGTTGCTGCCACCCCGGCGGCTGTACCCGCCGCCGAGGGCGTCGAACATATCGTGTTCCGTTTCGAAGGCGAATCCTGGATCGAGGTGCGCGATGCGCGCGGTTCCATCGTCTACTCGGGGGTCAACGGCGCCGGCAGTTCGCGCACCGTGCAGGGCAAGCCGCCCTTCGCGCTGGTCGTCGGCAACGCCAGGCAGGTGTTTCTCGACTATCGCGGCAAGTCTTACGACATGAAGCCGCACGTGCGCGTCAGCGTCGCTAGATTCACCCTGGAGTGAGCTGAATTGGCTACGACCCCCACCCCTGACAATCACGCCTGCCCCCTGCCGCGCCACCGTACGCGCCAAGTCCGCGTCGGGCGCGTCCTGATCGGTGCCGACGCCCCCGTCGTCGTGCAGTCGATGACCAATACCGACACCGCGGATGTCCTCGGGACCGCGATGCAGGTTGCCGAGCTCGCGCGTGCGGGTTCGGAACTGGTGCGCATCACCGTCAATAACGAAGCTGCCGCGAAGGCCGTCCCGCATATCCGCGACCGGCTGCTCGCGCTGAACATGGACGTCCCGCTCGTCGGCGACTTCCACTACAACGGCCACAAGCTCCTCACGGACTTCCCCGCGTGCGCCGAAGCGCTCGCGAAGCTGCGCATCAACCCGGGTAACGTCGGCGCGGGCGTCAAGCGCGACCCGCAGTTCGCGGCGATCGTCGAACTCGCCTGCAAGTACGACAAACCCGTGCGCATCGGCGTGAACTGGGGCAGCCTCGACCAATCCGTGCTCGCGCGCGTCATGGACCACAACGCGAAGCTCGCCGAGCCGCGCGATGCCGGCGCGGTGATGCGCGAAGCGCTCGTCGTCTCGGCGCTCGAATCCGCGGCCAAGGCCGAGGAATACGGCCTCGGCGGCGACCGCATCATCCTCTCGGCGAAGGTGTCGAGCGTGCAGGACCTCATCGCCGTGTATCGCGAGATGGCGCGCCGCTGCGACTACCCGCTGCATCTGGGCCTGACCGAGGCCGGCATGGGCTCCAAGGGCATCGTCGCGTCGACGGCCGCGCTCGCGGTGCTGCTGCAGGAAGGCATCGGCGACACCATCCGCATCTCGCTCACGCCCGAACCCAATGGCAGCCGCACGCAGGAAGTCGTCGTCGCGCAGGAAATCCTGCAGACCATGGGCCTGCGCGCCTTCACGCCGATGGTCACCGCCTGTCCGGGTTGCGGTCGCACGACCAGCACCTTCTTCCAGGAACTCGCGTCGACCATCCAGACCTACGTGCGCGAGCAGATGCCCGCGTGGCGCGAGCAGTACGACGGCGTCGAGAACATGACCCTTGCCGTCATGGGCTGCGTCGTGAACGGCCCCGGCGAGAGCAAGCACGCCAACATCGGCATCTCCTTGCCCGGTACCGGCGAAACCCCCGCCGCTCCCGTGTTCGTCGACGGCGAAAAAACGGTTACGCTGCGCGGGGATAATATCGCGGCCGAATTCATCGCGATCATCGACAACTACGTCGCGACCAAGTACACAAAAAAGGCGGCCTGAACCGTCCAGCTATGAGCGAAAAGAAAACCGTAATGCAGACACTGCAGGCCGTGCGCGGGATGAACGACATCCTGCCCGACGACGCCGAGGCCTGGGAGCACTTCGAAGACATCGTGCGCGACTGGCTGCGCAGCTACGGCTACCGCCCGATCCGCATGCCCATCGTCGAACCGACGCCGCTGTTCAAGCGCGCGATCGGCGAAGTCACCGACATCGTCGAGAAGGAGATGTACTCCTTCGAGGACGCCCTCAACGGCGAGCTCCTGACGCTGCGCCCCGAGGGCACCGCCTCCTGCGTGCGCGCCGCGATCCAGCACAAGATGCTCGCGACGGGCGCCCAACGCCTGTACTACCACGGGCCGATGTTCCGCCACGAGCGCCCGCAGAAGGGCCGCTACCGCCAGTTCCACCAGATCGGCGTCGAGGCGCTGGGCTTCGACGGTCCCGACATCGACGCCGAGCACATCCTGATGTGCGCGCGCCTGTGGGACGACCTCGGCCTCGAGGACGTCAGGCTCGAGCTCAACTCGCTCGGCTCCAGCGAGGAGCGTGCGCGCCACCGCGCCGAGCTGATCGCCTACCTGTCCGCGCACCAGGACCGCCTCGACGAGGACAGCAAGCGCCGCCTGCACACCAACCCGCTGCGCATCCTCGACACCAAGAACCCCGACCTGCAGGAACTCGTCGAGGCGGCCCCCCGTCTGATCGACTTCCTCGGCGAGGAATCGCTCCTGCACTTCGACGGCGTGCAGGCCCTGCTCAAGGACGCCGGCATTCCGTACCGCATCAACCCGCGCCTCGTGCGCGGCCTCGACTACTACAACCGCACCGTGTTCGAGTGGGTCACGACGCGGCTCGGCGCGCAGGGCACGGTCTGCGCGGGCGGCCGTTACGACGGCCTGATCGAGCAACTCGGCGGCAAGCCCGCCCCGGCGGCCGGTTTCGCGATGGGCGTCGAGCGCCTGCTGGCGCTGTGGCGCGAGGGCGGCGGCGAGATCGAGCGTGCGCTGCCCGACGTGTATGTCGTGCATCTCGGCGAGCAGGCCCAGCGGCTCGCCTTCCGCGCCGCCGAAGCGCTGCGCGGCTACGGTTTCGCGGTGCTCACCCACTGCGGCGGCGGCAGCTTCAAGTCGCAGATGAAGAAGGCCGATGCCAGCGGCGCGCAGCTCGCCGTCGTTATCGGCGACGACGAGGCCGCGGCGGGCGAGGTTGGCCTCAAGCCCCTGCGCGGCCCCGGTGGCCAGCAGCGCGTCGCCCTCGAAGTCCTCGGCGACGTCGTCGCCGAATGCCTATTTACTGAAGAAGAAGAGGAAAACGATGGCAGTGTATGACCTCGAAGAGCAGGAGCAGATTTCCGAACTGAAGGCCTGGTGGGTCCGGTACGGCAATTTTGTGACCGCGATCGCAGTGGCTGCCGCGCTGGCCTCGGTCGGCTGGCAGGGCTTCCAGTACTACAAGAACCGGCAGGCCGGCGAAGCCGGTGCGCTGTACTTCGCGCTCGAACAGGCGGTGATGAAGGGCGATGCGCAGAAGACGCGTGAAGCGGCTGGCCAACTCATCGAAAAATTCCCCTCGACCGCCTATGCGGAAATGGCCGCACTGGCCTCGGCCGGCGTGCAGATCGAGAAGGGCGATGCCAAGAACGCGCGCGCTCAGCTCGAATGGCTGCTCGCCAAGGGCGGCGACCCTGCGCTGAAGGACATCGCCCGCCTGCGTCTTGCCGCGCTACTGCTCGACGAGGGCGCCTTCGATCAGGCGCTCGCGCAGCTCACGAATGCGCCGGCCCCGGCCCTGAAGGCGCGTTTCGAAGACCTGCGCGGCGACGTGCTGGCGGCGAGCGGCAAGCCCGCCGAAGCCCGCAGCGCCTACCAGGCCGCGCTCGATGCGCTGGCCGTGGACGGTGCCGACGGCAGCGAAACCCTGCGCGAAGTCATTCGCGTCAAGCAGCAGGCCCTGGAGGGCTGATCGATGAGCCGACCCTTCACCGCGCTCGCCTTTGCGGCCTCGCTGGCGCTGCTTGCTGGCTGCTCCTCGCTCAACCCCTTCGCCGAATCGGGACCGAAGCCGGCCAAGCTGCCCGACTTCAAGGCCTCGGCCGAGTTGCGCCCGTTGTGGCAGGCGCGCATCGGCAAGTCCGGTCCCTATGTGTTCCAGCCCGCGGTCGTCGGCGAAGACGTCTATGCCGCCGCCCATGACGGCGCGGTCGCGCGCTTCAAGGACGGCAAGGCGGTGTGGACGGCCAGCGCCGCCAAGCGCCTGTCGGCAGGCGTGGGCAGCAACGGCAAGCTCGCCGTCGTGGCCACCACGGCCGGCGAAGTCGTCGCGCTCGACGCCGCGAACGGCGCCGAGCGCTGGCGTGCCGCCATCGGCGCGGAAGTGCTCGCCGCCCCCGCGGTGGGCGACGCGATCGTCGTCGTGCGTGCCTCGGACAGCCGCCTGATCGGCCTCGACGCCAATACCGGCGCACGCCGCTGGGTGTTCCAGCGCGCGACGCCGCCGCTGTCGTTGCGCAGCTTCGCCGGTGTCACGCTGGAAGGTCCGGCCGCGGTGGCCGGCTACCCGGGCGGCAAGCTCGTCGCCGTGAGCCTCGCCAACGGCGGGCAGCTCTGGGAACTGACCGTCGCGACGCCCAAGGGCGCGACCGAACTTGAGCGCGTCGCTGACGTCGCCGGCACGCCGGTGATCGGCCGCAAGGAGCTGTGTGCCGTCGCCTACCAGGGGCGCGCCGCATGCTTCGACGCCACCAACGGCAACGCACTGTGGTCGCGTGACTTCTCCAGCAGCGTCGGCATGGATCGCGATAGCCGCTTCGTCGTGATCACCGACGAGAACGACGCGGTCCATGCGCTCGACGGCACCAGCGGCGCGAACGTGTGGAAGCAGGAAACGCTGCCGCGCCGCGCCCTGTCGCGCCCGCTGATCGTCGGCGACTTCGTCGCGGTCGGTGACTTCGAAGGCTATGTCCATCTGCTCAAACGCGACGACGGCAGCTTCGCCGCTCGTGCGCGCGCCGACAGCAGTTCCGTTACCGCCGACCCGCGCCGTTTCGGCCGCGACGGCTTCGTCGTCCAGACGCGCGATGGCGGCATCCATGTGTATGAGGCCCGCTGAGCGGGAATGAGCGCTTGAAACCCACCATCGTCCTCGTCGGTCGTCCCAACGTCGGTAAGTCGACACTGTTCAACCGGCTCACGCGCACGCGCGACGCCCTCGTCGCCGACCAGCCCGGCCTCACGCGCGACCGCCACTATGGCATCGGCCGCGTCGGCGACCGCGACTACCTGGTCGTCGATACCGCCGGCTTCGACCCGGTCGCCAAGACCGGCATCATGCACGAGATGGCCCGCCAGGCCGAACAGGCGATCGCCGAGGCCGACGTGCTGCTGTTCCTCGTCGACGGCCGCGCCGGCCTGACCCCGCACGACGAGCAGATCGCCACGCGCCTGCGGCGCGCCGGGCGTCCCGTGCATCTGGTCGTGAACAAGGCCGAAGGCATGGAGCGCAGCATCGTCGCCGCCGACTTCCACGCGCTCGGCCTCGGTGCGCCGCTGCCGGTCTCGGCCGCCCACGGCGACGGCATCAAGGAAGTCATCGATCTGGTGCTCGCCGACTTCCCGCTCGACGAGGCGCCGGACGAGGCCGAGGACCACGGCCCGCGCATCGCGATCGTCGGCCGCCCGAACGTGGGCAAGTCGACGCTCGTGAACAGCCTGCTCGGCGAGGAACGCGTCATCGCCTTCGACATGCCGGGCACCACGCGCGACGCCATCGCGATCCCGTTCGAACGCGACGGGCGCAACTACACGCTGATCGACACCGCCGGCCTGCGCCGCCGCGGCAAGATCTTCGAGGCCATCGAGAAGTTCTCCGTCATCAAGACGCTGCAGGCGATCGAACAGTGCAACGTCGTCGTGCTGGTGCTCGACGCGTCGCAGGACATCTCCGATCAGGACGCCCACATCGCCGGCTTCATCCTGGAGTCGGGCCGTGCCCTGGTTGTCGCGGTGAACAAGTGGGACAGCGTCGACGACTACCGCCGCGAACTGATCAAGCGCGATATCGCGCACAAGCTGGGTTTCCTGTCCTTCGCGCGCTTCCACTACATCTCCGCGCTCAAGGGGGCGGGCGTGGCCGCGGTCATGAAGTCCGTCGATTCCGCCTATGCGGCCGCGATGGTGAACCTGTCGACCCCGCGCCTGACCAGAACCCTGCAGGCCGCGTTGACGAAGCAGGCGCCGCCGCGCCACGGCATCTTCCGCCCGAAGATGCGCTACGCCCACCAGGGGGGCAACAACCCGCCGGTTGTCGTCATCCACGGCGCCGCGCTCGACCATGTGCCCGTGTCTTACGTGCGCTTCCTGGAACGCACGTTCATGGAGGCGTTCAAACTGCAGGGCACGCCGTTGCGGATACAATTCCGCACCTCGCACAATCCGTTTATCGGAAAAGATTAGATTCCAACTCCGCACCGGGATCGATTGTCTGTACAAATGTGGCAGTGCAACATGAAATCCTTTACATTCACAATAAAACGCAGCCTCGAGGTTTGAAAATGAGCAACAAAGGGCAACTTCTACAAGACCCGTTCCTGAATACCCTGCGCAGGGAGCATGTCCCCGTGGCGATCTACCTGGTCAACGGCATCAAGCTGCAGGGCCAGATCGAATCCTTCGACCAGTACGTCGTGCTGCTGAAGAACACCGTCACGCAGATGGTGTACAAGCACGCGATCTCGACTGTCGTGCCCGCACGTCCGGTCAACATCCAGCAACAGGACTCGGGTGACGGCAATAGCTGATTCCCGCGGGCGCCCCATGGACGCCAAGTTCCTCCATGTTTGAGCGCCCCGATGCCGGTGAGCGCGCGGTACTCGTCCAGCTCGACCTGAACCAGGGCGCGCTGGACGAGCGCCTTTCCGAACTCAAGCTGCTCGCACTCAGTGCCGGCGCCAGCGTCGAGGCCGTCGTCGGCGGCCGGCGGGCCCGGCCCGATCCCGCGCTCTTCGCAGGGCGCGGCAAGGTCGACGAGATCGCCGAGACGCTGCGCGCCCACGAAGCCGATTTCGTCATCTTCAACCACGCGCTGTCGCCCGCGCAGCAGCGCAACCTCGAACGCACGCTGCAGTGCCGCGTCGTCGACCGCACGGCCCTGATCCTCGACATCTTCGCGCAGCGCGCGCGGAGCCACGAGGGCAAGCTGCAGGTCGAACTCGCGCAGCTCGACCATCTCTCGACCCGTCTCGTGCGTGGCTGGACCCACCTGGAGCGCCAGAAGGGCGGTATCGGCCTGCGCGGCCCGGGCGAAACCCAGCTCGAGACCGACCGCCGCCTGCTCGGCAAGCGCGTCAAGGTGCTCAAGGAGCGTCTCGCGCAGATCGAGAAGCAGCGCCGGGTGCGCCGTCGCGGGCGCGAAGGGCGCAACGTGCTGTCGGTGTCGCTCGTCGGTTATACCAATGCCGGCAAGTCGACGCTGTTCAACTCGCTGACGAAGGCCGGCGCCTATGCCGCCGACCAGCTCTTCGCGACGCTGGACACCACCTCGCGACGGCTCTATGTGGGCGAGGGCAGCAATGTCGTCCTCTCCGATACCGTAGGCTTCATCCGCGACCTGCCGCACGCGCTCGTCGCGGCCTTTCACGCGACGCTCGAGGAAACCGCGAACGCCGACCTGCTGTTGCACGTCGTAGACTCGGCGAGCGAGGATCGCGAGGCCCAGATCGAGGCCGTTAACGGGGTTCTCACCGAGATCGGCGCGGGCGCCGTGCCGCAGATCATGGTCATGAACAAGATCGACCTGACCCGCGCCGAGCCCGGGGTCCAGCAGGACGAGTATGGTAAGATCGTGCGCGTTTTTCTGAGCGCCAGGACTGGCGAAGGGCTTGGGCTGCTGCGCGAAGCCCTTGCCGAGGCAGCGCGCAGCGCAGTGACGGACGCGCCGGGCGATCCCGTCGGGATTGCGCCGGATTTCACCGATAAAGACCCAATTCAAACGTGATTACAGGCGTTCTAATGTCTCTCAACGATCCACGCTGGGGTAGCAACCAGGGGAATGGCGACGACAAGCGCGGCGACGACAGGCGCGGTGGCAATCAGGGGCCACCCGACCTCGAGGACCTGTGGCGTGACTTCAACCAGCGGCTGTCGGGCATGCTCGGCGGCAAGCGCGGGCCGCGTGGCGGCGGCGGTGGCGATGGCGGCGGGCCGCAGTTCCCGCAGCTCTCGTTCAAACAGTTCGGCGGCGGCATCGGCGCGCTGCTGGGCCTCATCGCCGTGATCTGGCTCGCCAGCGGTTTCTACATCGTCGATGCGAACCAGCGCGGGGTCGTCCTGCGCTTCGGAAGCTATGTCGAGACGACCGAGCCGGGCCTGCGCTGGCGCCTGCCGTATCCGATCGAGAGCAGCGATGTCGTCGACCTGACCGGCGTGCGCACCATCGAGGTCGGCTATCGCGGCTCCGAGCGCAACAAGGTGCTGCGCGAAGCGCTGATGCTCACCGACGACGAGAACATCATCAACATCCAGTTCGCGGTGCAGTACGTGCTGACGAGTCCGGAGAAGTACCTGTTCAACAACCGTTATGCGGACGAATCGGTGATGCATGCGGCCGAATCCGCGATGCGCGAGATCGTCGGCATGAGCAAGATGGACTTCGTGCTCTACGAAGGGCGCGAGCAGATGGCGTCGAGCGCGCACGAAGCGATCCAGAAGATCCTCGACCGCTACGACACGGGTATCCAGATCAGCCGCGTGACGATGCAGAACGCCCAGCCGCCCGAGCAGGTGCAGGCCGCGTTCGACGATGCGGTGAAGGCGGGTCAGGACCGGGAACGCCTGCGCAACGAGGGTGAAGGCTACGCCAACGACGTCATTCCGCGTGCGCGCGGCACGGCCTCGCGACTCATAGAGGAGGCCAACGCCTATCAGGCCCGCGTGATCGCGAACGCCGAAGGCGACGCGAGCCGCTTCACCCAGATCCTGTCCGAGTACCGTCGTGCTCCCGAAGTGACGCGCGAGCGCCTGTATCTCGAAACGATGCAGCAGGTCATGTCGAAAACCAGCAAGGTCATGGTCGATACCAAGGGCAACGGCAACCTCCTGTTCATGCCGCTCGACAAGTTGATGCAGGCCGCGGGCACCCAGGGTTCGCACGACGCGAGTCCCTCGCCGGCGCCCGGCGCCGCCACTCCCGCACCCGCGCCGCGGGCCGATAGTTCGATGGATTCACGCAGTCGCGACCTGATGGCCCGCGACCGTGAACGGGGAGAGCGCTGATGCGTGACAAGTTGCCGATTTTCGCCGGCGCGCTGCTGCTGCTCGCCGCACTCGCGTCGATGACGCTGTTCACCGTGGACCAACGGCAGTTCGCCGTCGTGTTCCAGCTCGGCGAGGTCAAGGAAGTCATCGACAAGCCGGGCCTGAACGTCAAGTGGCCCATGATCCAGAACGTGCGCTACTTCGACCGCCGCATCCTGACGATGGATACGCCGGAGCCCGAGCGCTTCATCACCGCCGAGAAGAAGAACGTGCTGGTCGACCACTTCGTGAAGTGGCGGATCGTCGATCCGCAGCTCTACTACGTCTCGGTCGCGGGCGACGAGGCGCGCGCGCGTACCCGTCTGCTGCAGACCGTCAACGCCGGGCTGCGCGAGGAGTTCGGTCGCCGCACCGTGCATGACGTGGTGTCCGGCGCGCGCGACAAGATCATGGAAGACATGCGCACCCGTGCCGACCTGGACGCGCGCAAGATCGGCGTGCAGATCCTCGACGTCCGCCTGAAGCGTGTCGACCTGCCGCTCGAAGTATCCGAGTCCGTGTATCGCCGCATGGAGGCGGAGCGCAAGCGCGTCGCCAACGAGCTGCGTTCCGAGGGTGGCGCGATCGCCGAGAAGATCCGCGCCGACGCCGATCGCCAGCGCGAGGTCATCGTCGCGGAAGCCTACCGCGAGGCGCAGCAGGTCAAGGGTGCCGGCGACGCCAAGGCCACCGCGACCTACGCCCAGGCCTACGGCCAGAGCCCCGAGTTCTATTCCTTCTACCGCAGCCTGGAGGCGTACCGCGAAAGCTTCGCGAACAAGAGCGACGTGATGGTCGTCGATCCGAGCTCCGAGTTCTTCAGGTACATGAAGGATTCCGGCGGGGGCAAGAAGAACTGAGCTCATGAGCAACAAGCTGCTGATGGCCTTCGCACTGATGTTGGTGATCGAAGGCATCCTGCCCTTTGTCGCGCCAGCCGCCTGGCGCGAAACTTTTTTGCGGCTCGCGCACATGGCCGACGGCCAGATCCGGTTCATCGGGCTGGCCTCGATGCTGATCGGCGTGGTGCTGCTCATCGTGTTTTCATAGTCGAATTTTATGCGCTGGGTACTTCCCGATCACATCCAGGACGCCTTGCCGTCCGAGGCCGAAAAGCTCGAGCGCTTGCGCCGGCGCTTGCTCGACGCCTTCCGCAGCCATGGCTATCAGCTGGTCGTGCCGCCGCTGCTCGAATACCTCGACTCGCTCACGACCGGTGCCGGCCAGGATCTCAAGCTGCGCACCTTCAAGTTGGTCGATCAGCTGTCGGGCAAGACGATGGGCGTGCGTGCCGACATGACGCCGCAGGTCGCCCGCATCGATGCCCACCTGCTGAACCGCAAGGGGGTTTCGCGCCTGTGCTACTGCGGCAGCGTGCTGCACGCGCTGCCCTCGACGCTTACCGCCACGCGCGAGCCGCTGCAGCTTGGCGCCGAGCTCTACGGACATGCCGGCATCGACGCCGACATCGAGATGGTGCGCCTGCTCTCCGAGGTGATGCGCCTCGCCGAAGTGCCGGCCAGCCGCATCGACCTGGGCCATGTCGGCCTGTTCCGCGTGCTCGCGGCGCGGGCCGGGATGGTGCCGGAGCGTGAGGAAGAACTCTTCGATCTGCTGCAGGCGAAGGACGTGCCGGGGCTGCGCGAGCTGCTGGCCGACGTTGCCGAGCCGGCGCGTTCGGCATTGCTGGCCCTGCCGACCCTGTACGGCGGCGCGGACGTGCTGGACGAGGCGCGCCGCTGCCTGCCCGACGACTCCGAGATCCGCGCAGCGCTCGACGACCTGAGCACGCTCGCCGCCGCGCTGGCCGACCTGCCGATCAGTTTCGATCTTGCCGATCTGCGCGGCTACCACTATCACAACGGGGTGGTGTTCGCGGCCTACGGCAGCGGCTCGCCGGCCGCACTCGCGCTCGGCGGGCGCTACGACCGCATCGGTCAGGCATTTGGTCGCGCCAGGCCGGCGACGGGCTTCAGCCTTGACCTGCGCGAGCTGGCATTGCATCTGCCCGACGCGACGGAGCCGGGCGCCATCCTCGCGCCGGCCCTCGCCGACGAGGCGTTGCTGGCAACGGTCGCGCAGCTGCGCGCGCAGGGCGAGGTCGTGATGACGGCCCTGCCGGGACATGATGGAAGCTGGAAGGAGGCCGGTTGCGACCGGCAACTGATCGAGCGCGACGGCCGCTGGACGGTCGAGACGCTTCAGGGAGAATGAAGTAAATGTCAAAGAACGTAGTGGTTGTCGGCACCCAGTGGGGCGACGAGGGCAAGGGCAAGATCGTTGACTGGCTCACCGATCATGCCAAGGGCGTGGTGCGCTTCCAGGGCGGCCACAATGCCGGCCATACGCTGGTGATCGGCGCCAACGAATACAAGCTGAACCTCGTGCCCTCGGGCATCGTGCGCGAAGGCGTGGCCTGCTACATCGGCAACGGCGTGGTGCTCGATGCGCATCACCTGCTGTCCGAGATCCGCGTGCTCGAAGCCGGCGGCATCAAGGTGCGCGAGCGCCTGCGCATCAGCCCGGGCTGCCCGCTGATCCTCGGCTATCACGCCGCGCTCGATCGTGCGCGCGAGGCGGCGAAGAGCGCCTCCGACAAGATCGGCACGACCGGCAAGGGCATCGGCCCGACCTACGAGGACAAGGTCGCCCGCCGCGCGCTGCGCGTGTATGACCTGTTCGATCGCGAGCGTTTCGCCGAGAAGCTGCGCGCGAACCTCGAGTACCACAACTTCGTGCTGACGCAGCACCTGGGTGCCGATGCGGTCGAGTTCCAGACCGTGTTCGACCAGGCGATGGCCGACGCCGAGGAAATCCGCCCGATGGTCGCCGACGTGTCGGCCGAGCTGTACGCGGTGAACAAGGCCGGCGGCAACCTGCTGTTCGAAGGTGCGCAGGGCACGCTGCTCGACATCGACCACGGCACCTACCCGTTCGTGACTTCCAGCAACTGCGTCGCGGGCCAGGCTGCGGCCGGATCGGGGGTTGGTCCCGGGCGTCTGCACTACGTGCTGGGCATCACGAAGGCCTACTGCACCCGCGTCGGCGGCGGTCCTTTTCCGACCGAGCTCGACATCGAGACGGCCGGCTTGCCGGGTCACCAGATGTCGACCAAGGGGCGCGAGTTCGGCACCGTGACGGGGCGCAAGCGCCGTTGCGGCTGGCTCGACCTCGCCGCGCTCAAGCGCTCGATCATCATCAACGGGGTCACGGGCCTGTGCATCACCAAGCTCGACGTGCTCGACGGGCTGCCCGAGCTGAAGCTGTGCACGGGCTACATGCTCGAGGGCCAGCGCATCGACCTCCTGCCCATGGGCTCCGAGGAAGTGACGCGTTGCGAGCCGATCTTCGAGACGATGTCGGGCTGGAGCGGCACGACCTTCGGGGCGCAGAGCTGGGATGCGCTGCCGCAGGAGGCACGCGCCTACCTGCACCGCATCGAGGAGATCATCGAGATCCCGATCGACGTGATCTCGACCGGTCCGGAGCGCGACGAGACCATCCTGCGCCGCCATCCGTTCGGAGCCTGAGCGGGCTTGACCGGTACGGAAACGCTGAACGACCTGGGGCCGGCTCCGACCGGCCCGGCGCACCGGCCGATTCCGGCGGGTGCGCCGTCGGGCAGCATCGCCGCTCGCGGGGCGGGATGCACGGTTTGCGGTTGCGACCGTTTCGCGCGGGAAGCACAAAAAGCAAAAGCCGGTCTTTCGACCGGCTTTTGCTTGGATCTGGTGCCCAGAAGAGGACTCGAACCTCCACGCCTCGCAGCGCTAGTACCTGAAACTAGTGCGTCTACCAATTCCGCCATCTGGGCAAGAGCGCGCATTATAGCGACAACTTTGCGGGAGGCCAAGCGCAATAGTGGCGCCGCGCAGCCTTTCGATCAAGCCCGCAGCGCGGACAAAATGTCCGAGAAGCGGGCAACAAAAAAGCCGACACAAGGTCGGCTTTCCTGTAGAACTGGTGCCCAGAAGAGGACTCGAACCTCCACGCCTCGCAGCGCTAGTACCTGAAACTAGTGCGTCTACCAATTCCGCCATCTGGGCAAGAGCCGCGCATTATAAGCGCCAAATTTTGAATGTCAACGAGTAAAGCAATGAAAAAAGAAAAAGGGAAAACGACCACGGCGGCAACTTCTGCCAGCCCCCGCAAACCCAGCCCCATCCGCCGTGCTGATCCGTTCTACGAGCGCGAGTCGGCCACCTACGAGCATCCCCTGCCGAGTCGCGAGTATGTCGAACAGACGCTCGCCGAGCAGGGCGTGCCGATGAGTTTCCAGGAACTGTGTGTCGCACTCGACGTGAGCGGCGACGAAACCGGGCTGTTCGAGCGGCGCCTGCGGGCGATGCAGCGCGACGGCGAACTGTTGCGCAACCGCCGCGACGCCTATCTGCTGCCGAACAAGGCGGACCTGATCCGCGGACGAGTGTCGGGGCATGCTGACGGATTCGGCTTCCTGATCCGCGACGACGGTCAGCCCGACGTGTTCCTCGGGCCGAAGGAGATGCGCGAGGTGCTGCACGGCGATCGCGTGATCATCCGCGTCACGGGCACGGACCGGCGCGGACGTCCCGAGGGCAAGGTCGTGGAGGTGCTCGAGCGCGCGAACACGCGCATCGTCGGCCGCGTGCTGAACGAGCATGGGGTGCAGGTGGTGGTGCCGGAAAACCGGCGCATCGCGCAGGACATCCTGGTGGCGCCGGGCGGCAAGAAGGCCCTGCCGGGCCAGGTCGTCACCGTCGAGCTGATCGAACAGCCCACCAAGTTCGCACAGCCGATCGGACGCGTGATCGAGGTGCTCGGCAACTATGCGGATCCGGGCATGGAAATCGAGATCGCGCTGCGCAAGCACGAGCTGCCCTTCGAGTTCTCGTCCGAGGCGAAGGCCGAGACGCGCAAGCTGCCGTCTGCGGTGCGCAAGAAGGACTGGGCGGGGCGCGAGGACATCACGAAGCTGCCGCTGGTGACGATCGACGGCGAGACGGCGAAGGACTTCGACGACGCGGTGTATTGCGAGCGGCAGGGGCGCGGCTACCGGCTGATCGTCGCGATTGCCGATGTGTCGCACTACGTGCAGCCGGGCAGTGCGCTCGACGACGAGGCGCAGGAACGCGGCAACTCGGTGTATTTCCCGCGCCGCGTGATCCCGATGCTGCCAGAGAAGCTGAGCAACGGTCTGTGTTCGCTCAATCCGCAGGTCGAGCGCCTGTGCATGGTGTGCGACATGAGCATCGGGCCGACGGGGGAAATCAAGGCCTACCGCTTCTACCCGGCGGTGATGTTCTCGCATGCGCGCCTGACTTACACGCAGGTGGCCGCGGCGCTGTACGACAAGGACGCGGCGGCGCGCGACGCGGTCCGTGACCTGCTGCCCCACCTCGAGAACCTCGACAAGCTCTTCCGCGTGCTGCTGAAGGCGCGCGCGAAGCGCGGCGCGATCGACTTCGAGACGACCGAGACGCGCATGATCTTCGACGCGGAGGGCAAGATCGAGCGCATCGTCGCGGAGGTGCGCAACGATGCGCATCGCCTGATCGAGGAATGCATGCTTGCGGCCAACGTGTGCGCGTCGGAGTTCCTGCAGGAACGCGAGCATCCGGCGCTGTACCGCGTGCATGAAGGTCCGACGCCGGGCAAGCTCGAGAAGCTGCGCGGCTTCCTCGCCGAGTTCGGCCTGGGCGTGAGCGGCGGGGACGAGCCCAAGGCGGGCGACTACGCGAAGTTGCTGGAGACGGTGAAGGATCGCCCGGACGCGCAGCTGCTGCAGACGGTGATGCTGCGTTCGCTGCGCCAGGCGGTGTACAGCCCCGACAACGTGGGCCACTTCGGCCTGGCGTACGAGGCGTATACCCACTTCACGTCGCCGATCCGGCGTTATCCCGACCTGCTGGTGCATCGCTCGATCAAGGCGGCGCTCGAAAGCCGCACCTACGAGGCCGGCGATTGGGACGACATCGGCCTGCACTGCTCGGCGACCGAGCGGCGCGCGGACGAGGCGACGCGCGATGTGGTTGCGTGGCTGAAGTGCTACTACATGCAGGACAAGGTCGGCGCCGAATTCACCGGCAGCGTGTCGGCGGTGGTACCCTTCGGCCTCTTCGTCGCCCTCGACGATATTTTCATCGAGGGGCTGGTCCATATCTCGGACCTCGGCAGCGACTACTTCCACTTCGACGAGACGCGCCACGAACTTGCCGGTGAGCGCACGGGTGCGCGTTTCCGCCTGTCGGACCGTGTGCGGGTGCAGGTCGTGCGGGTCGATCTGGAAACGACCAAGATCGACTTCCGCCTGATCGAAGGCGCGCCGCGCGCGACCGAACGGACCGGAAAAACGTCGAAGGACAAGGTGGCGAAGGACAAGGCGCCAAAGACTGTACCGGATGCCGTCGTCGCAGAGGCCGCGCCGGAAACGATCGCGCCGAAGGCCAGGACCGGGGGGAAGAAGGCGGCCAGGCCCGATGCGGTGGTCGCTGCACCAATGCAGGTCGAGGCGTCCGCCCCGCAGCCGAGGGCGTCGGCCAAGCGCAAGGCTGCAGCCCCGACGGCGGCGCCGGCGCAACCGGCAGCGTCTTCTGCCAAGGGCGGGAAGCGTTCGGCGGCCGTGCCGAAGGCGGCCGAAACGCGCGTTGCACCGGTGAGGAAGTCGCGGACGACGCGCAAGGCTGTTGCCGTCGCGGCCGCCGAGCAAGCGCCTGCAGCGTCGGGCAAGGGCGCCGCGAGGGGCAGGGCGAAGTCGGAGGCGGTCGAGACGAAACCGAGCAAGGTCGCCAGCGCGACGAAGAAGGCCGCGAAGGTCGCGCAGCTCGCCGAGCCGGCGGCCCCGGTCAAGGCCGCGACCGCGAAGAAGGCAAGCAAGGAAACGACGGCCCCCAAACCAGCCACGGCTGCCAAGGCAGCCAAGGTGGCGAAGACGGGCAAGGCTCCGAAGGTGGAGAAGGCTCCGAAGGCGGAGAAGGCTCCGAAGGCGGAGAAGGCGGTCGAGCCGAAAACTGAAACTGCAGCATCTACGAGGAAAGTGAAACGCCGTGGCTAACAAACCCACAAACCGTTCCCGCCCGCAGCAGGCGGAGCATGCCGAGGCGCCCGCAGCAGGGCGCGCGGAGTCGCGCCTGATCTACGGCTTCCATTCCGTGCTGGGCAAGCTGCGCCGCGACCCGGAGGCGGTGTTCGAGCTGTATCTGTCGTCCTCCCGCACCGACGCGCGCTCGAAGGACGTGCTGCGGCTGGCCGAGGCGCAGAAGGTGCGCATCATCCAGGCCGAGGCAGACCGGCTCGACGGCATGGTCGGCACGCGCCGGCATCAGGGCGTGATCGCGCGCGTCGATGCGCGCAGCCGCGACATCAAGCTCGCCGACGTGCTCGACGTGCTGGAAGAGAACGCGCTGATCCTGGTTCTCGACGGCGTGCAGGATCCGCACAACCTCGGCGCCTGCCTGCGCGTCGCGGATGCGGCCGGTGCGCATGCGGTGGTGGCGCCGAAGGATCGTGCCGTGGGGCTCAATGCGACTGCGGTGAAGGTGGCGAGCGGCGCGGCCGATTCGGTGCCCTACGTCACGGTGACCAACCTCGCGCGCGCTCTGCGCGAGATGCAGGAGGCCGGCGTGTGGGTCGTCGGTGCGGCGGGCGAGGCGGAGAAGTCGCTGTACGAGGTCGACCAGAAGGGACCGGTCGCGTGGGTGATGGGCGCCGAAGGCGAGGGGCTGCGCCGGCTGACGCGCGAGACCTGCGACGAACTGGCGAAGATCCCGATGCTCGGCACCGTCGAGAGCCTCAACGTGTCGGTCGCGAGCGGAATCTGCCTGTTCGAGGCGCGGCGCCAGCGCGGCGGCTGAACGCGGCCTTGGGGGGACGCGCCGCCGGCCGTTCCCCTCGGACCGTTTCGTGGCGTCCGGTAAGCTAAACTGTTCTTGTTCCGGTTCGCGGCGGCGCGAATCTTGCATAGATCTCATCATGCTGCGCGTACTCGTCATCGATGAATCCCGTGCCCGGGCGGCCGAAATCTGTGCCGGGCTGGCGCTCGCCGGTCACCAGGTGGCGGCGGTGCTCGCGTCCTCGGCGGACCTGTCGGCGCAGATCGAGGCGATCCGTCCCGACGTGATCCTGATCGAGACCGACTCCCCGTCGCGCGACACGCTCGAGAACCTTGCCGTGATGAACGCGGAGATGCCTCGCCCGGTGATCATCTTCGCGCAGGAAGGTGACCAGGAGACGATACGCGCGGCGGTCAAGGCGGGCGTATCGACCTATGTGGTCGATGGGATGGATCCGCAGCGCCTGAAGCCCGTGATCGACGTGGCGGTGGCGAGCTTCGACGAGCATCAGGCCTTGCGTGCCGAGCTTGCGGCGGCGACGAAGAAGTTGTCCGAGCGCAAGCTGATCGACCGTGCGAAGGGGCTGCTGATGAAGTCCCGCGGCATGGACGAGGCCGAGGCGTATGCGGCGCTGCGCAAGCTCGCGATGGAGCGCGCGAAACCGATGGCGGTGGTCGCGCAGGATCTCATCGACATGGCGAAGTACCTGCTGTAGCAGGCAAACGACGCTCCGCGCGGCATCCTTCCGCGCTCGCCCAAGCGGGCGAAATTCCCCGAAGTGCCCGAATCTTCCGCGCTTGATTGGTGCAATAGCCCTGTGTTGTGCACTGCAATAGTGCGGCTTCGGTGCGTCCTGCGCCTGGCCTCCGCTCCCTGCCGATCGGGCGAAATCCCTTGCGGGCAAAGCCTTATGGCCCCGTTTTTTGCGACTGGCACAGCATCTGCTAAGTAAGTCTCGAGTCGAATCAACGGCGGTTCGACAGCAGATTCACCGGTTCCAGTGCAGGGGCCTGGTGCAAGCTACGGACAACGGCGTCCATCCCCGCGGAATCCTCCGCGGGCGATGAGCGCCGTTTTTGTTTTTCTGGCCTGCAGGGAGATGAAGATGAGTGCATTCGACGACAATGGCATCACGCGGCGCGAATTCATGCGGCGGACGATGGCGCTTTCTGGAGCGGC
The DNA here is from genome assembly GCF_014822185.1 of Azoarcus sp. Aa7. Classification (GTDB taxonomy): domain Bacteria; phylum Pseudomonadota; class Gammaproteobacteria; order Burkholderiales; family Rhodocyclaceae; genus Aromatoleum. Next base: position 43,358 of record NZ_QVLR01000106.1, on the reverse strand, counting down.
GATGATGGGTTCTGCAGGGCTGGGGGCGAGCAGCAGCGTATGGGCGGCCGGGTCGGATGCGCCGGAGAAGAAGGAGATTCGCGTCGGCTTCATTCCCCTGACCGACTGCTCGTCGGTGGTGATGGCCGCAGTGCAGAAATTCGACGAGAAGTACGGCATCAAGATCATCCCGACCAAGGAAGCGAGCTGGGCGTCGGTGCGCGACAAGCTGGTGTCGGGCGAACTCGACGCGGCGCACGTGCTGTATGGCCTCGTCTATGGCGTGCATCTCGGGATCGGCGGGCCGAAGAAGGACATGGCCGTTCTGATGACGCTCAACAACAACGGCCAGGCGATCACGCTCGCGAACAAGCTGAAGGACCAGGGCGTCACCGACGGCGCGAGCCTGAAGAAGCTGATCACGTCGAAGCCCGGTGAATACACTTTCGCGCAGACTTTCCCGACCGGTACTCACGCGATGTGGCTGTACTACTGGCTGGCGGCGCACGACATCAACCCGCTGAAGGACGTGAAGGTCATCACCGTGCCGCCGCCGCAGATGGTCGCGAACATGCGCGTCGGCAACATGGACGGTTTCTGCGTCGGCGAGCCGTGGAACAACCGCGCGATCATGGACAAGATCGGCTTCACCGCGGTGACGACGCAGGACATCTGGACCGATCACCCGGAGAAGGTGCTCGGCACCACCTCCGACTGGGTCGCGAAGCACCCGAACGCGGCGCGCGCGCTGACTGCTGCGATCCTCGAGGCCGGGCGCTGGATCGATTCGTCCTTGCCGAACCGCCGCACGACGGCCGAGACGGTGGCGCAGAAGTCCTACGTCAATACCGACATGGACGTGATCCTCGAGCGCATGCTCGGCCGTTATTCGAACGGCCTCGGCAAGAGCTGGGACGACCCGAACTACATGAAGTTCTACAACGACGGCGCGGTGAACTTCCCCTACCTGTCGGACGGCATGTGGTTCCTGACGCAGCATCGGCGCTGGGGGCTGCTCGACCGCGACGTCGATTACCTCGCCGTGGCGAAGCAGATCAATCGCATCGACATCTACAAGCAGGCAGCCACGGCGGCGAACGTGCCGCTGCCCAAGAGCGAGATGCGCAGCCACAAGCTGATCGACGGCGTGGTGTGGGACGGCAAGGATCCGGCGAAGTACGCCGGGTCGTTCAAGGTCAAGGCCTGATCGGGAGGCAGCGGCGATGACGTTGGCAGCGGTGGTGGACCGGATGGACGAGCCCGGGACCGGGAAGATTTCGAAGTTGCGGGTGGTATCGGCTGCGACCGACAAGGGGAAGGTAATGAAGGTGGCGACGGCTGAAGAGGTGGGCACGGCGCCGGCGGCGGCGACTCGAAGCCGGATGCGCGTCGTCTCCGCGTGGGGGCGTGCGTTGCTGCAGGCGGTGCTGCCGCCGCTGGCGGGACTCGCGCTGCTGATCGGCCTGTGGCATCTCGCGACGATGAACGGCGGCGGTATTCCGACCCCCGCGAAGACCTGGGATGCGGCGGTGGCGATCTTCGCCGATCCCTTCTACCGCGCAGGGCCGAACGACCAGGGCATCGGCTGGAACGTGCTGGCCTCGTTGCAGCGCGTCGCCATCGGCTTCGGCATCGCGGCGCTGGTGGGCATTCCGGCGGGCTTCATGCTGGGGCGCTTCGCCGTGCTGTCGAAGATGATGAACCCGATCATCAGCCTGCTGCGCCCGGTGAGCCCGCTCGCGTGGCTGCCGATCGGCCTGCTGGTGTTCCAGCGCGCCGACCCGGCGGCGACCTGGACGATCTTCATCTGCTCGATCTGGCCGATGATCCTCAACACCGCCCAGGGCGTGACGCGCGTGCCGCAGGACTACCTCAACGTTGCGCGGGTGCTGAATCTGTCCGAATGGAAGGTGTTCACCAAGATCCTGTTCCCGGCGGCGCTGCCCTACATGTTGACGGGCATCCGCCTGTCGATCGGCACGGCGTGGCTGGTGATCGTCGCGGCCGAGATGCTGACCGGCGGCGTGGGCATCGGCTTCTGGGTGTGGGACGAATGGAACAACCTCAAGGTCGAGCACATCATCATCGCGATCTTCGTGATCGGCATCGTCGGCCTGATCCTCGAGCAGGCGCTGATGCTGGTGGCGCGACGCTTCAACTACGAAAACCGCTGAGCGGCGGAGGAGACCATCATGAAGAAGATCGTACAGATCGAGAGCGTCGGCCAGGTCTTCAACACGAAGAACGGCCCCTTCACGGCATTGCGCGACATCACGCTCGACATCCACGAGGGTGAGAGCATCAGCCTGATCGGGCACTCGGGCTGCGGCAAGTCGACGCTGCTGAACCTGATCGCGGGACTCACGCGGCCGACCTCGGGCGTGATGCTGTGCGACGGGCGCGAGATCGCCGGTCCGGGGCCGGAGCGCGCGGTGGTGTTCCAGAACCATTCGCTGCTGCCGTGGCTCACGTGCTACGACAACGTGTATCTCGCGGTCGATCGCGTGTTCGGCGCGAAGGAGGGCAAGGCGAAGTTGAAGCAGCGCACGCAGGAGGCGTTGGCGCTGGTCGGGCTGTCGCACGCCGAGACGAAGTTCCCGCACGAGATCTCGGGCGGCATGAAGCAGCGCGTCGGCATCGCCCGTGCGCTGTCGATGGAGCCGCGCATCCTGCTGATGGACGAGCCTTTCGGCGCGCTCGATGCGCTGACGCGCGCGACGCTGCAGGACGAGCTGGTGAAGATCCTCGCGGCGACCAAGGCGACGATGGTGATGGTGACGCACGATGTGGACGAGGCGGTGCTGCTCTCGGACCGCGTCGTGATGCTCACCAACGGGCCTGCGGCGACGATCGGCGAGATCCTCGACGTGAAGCTGGAGCGTCCGCGCGACCGGCTGGCGCTCGCGGAGCTACCGGAGTTCGCGCACTGCCGCGCGGCGGTGCTGGATTTCCTGTACAAGAAGCAGCTGAAACGCGCGGCATGAGCGGGGCGTCGGCGGGAGGGGGCGTGCGACCTCTTGCCGACGCGTGTCCATCGTGCGGTTGTGCGGTCCGTTGTCACGACACACGGGTGACGCGGCAATGATGCGCGGTTATCATCTCCAAAGCCCGGAACCGGAGAAAAACTGCGATGGCAATGCACTTCTACTACAACGGACATACCTACGAGATCGAGACGGCCCCGCTGACGTGGGACGATGCCTCGGCGAACGCGCTGGGGCTCGCATGGAGCGACGAAGGCCGACTGGAGGGGGCGGGTATCGGCGGCCCGTTGATCGTTCCGTCCTACCTGGCGATGATCGGTGCCGCTGCCGAAAACGCCGCGATCCTGAAGAACCTGAAGCCGTCGGTCCCCAAGGGGGCGACTACGGCCGACGACGGCGGTGGCGCGGACTATCTCTGGCTCGGCGCTTCGGACGTGCAAAGCGAAGGCAGCTGGCAGTGGCTGGACGGTACGCTGCTCGGGTCGGGTTATCAGAACTGGGGCTCGGGCAGCCTCGGCGGCGAGCCGGACAACTTCGGCGGCATGCAGAACTTCCTCGCGATCGCCACCGGCAAGTGGCCGGCACCGGCCGGCGGCCTCGGTGCGGCGGGGCAGTGGAACGACCTGGACGGCGCGAACCTGTTGTGGTCGGTCGTCGAGTGGGATGGCCTGATCGGCACGACTGGCAACGACAAGCTGACCGGCACTGCGGGCGATGACGTGATCGATGGCAATGCCGGCAACGACACGGTCAAGGCGGGCGACGGCGATGACATCATCTACATGGGCACGGGCAACGACAACGTCCAGACCGGCAATGGCAGCAATGCGGTGTTCGCCGAAATCGGCCTGGTGGACGAGGACGACGGCAACGATCGCGTCACCGGCGGCAGCGGTGACGATTTCCTTGCGTCGGGTACGGGCAACGACATCGTGAAGGCCGGCGACGGCAACAATGTCGTGATCGGCGGATCTGGCGACGACATGATCACCACCGGTGCCGGCAATGACATCATCGATCCGGACGGCTACTACGCCGAGGACGGTGTGGGCGCATCGGGCAACGACACGATCAAGACCGGCGCCGGCGACGACCTGATCTTCCTCGGCGAGGGCGCGGACAAGCTGTGGGGTGGTGCGGGCAGCGATACCTTCGTGTTCGACACGCTGTTCACGCCGCCCAGCACCACGGTGTTCAAGCAGGACGGAACGCAGGTCACCAAGTCGACGGTGCATCGCATCAACGATTTCGACGCAACCGTCGACAAGCTGGGCTTCGATGCCGAGGAGTTCGCGTCGCTCGCCGGGTTCACCGCGACGAACTTCGTCAAGGGTAGCGGGCTGACCGGTGCCAGCGCGAACGAGACGGGTGTGGACGATTTCCTGATCTACGACACCGCGTCGGGCAAGCTCTATTACGACGAAGACGGCAACCAGGCGGGATCTGCTCCGGTGCTGCTCGGGGTCGTGACCGGCCGCATGGCCGATCTGGATGCCTCCGATATCGTGATCTTTGCGTAAGTCTTCGCCACGGCGCCCCGGGGAGGGGCGCCGTGCGTCAACCGCTCGTCCTCCGCGGGCGATGGCGGCGTCCTGCCGCCGGCCGGGTCAATCCGGATCCTTCTCCATTCTTGTTGCCGAGTGAGTGACGGGGCCGCTGCTCAGGGCCGACGCCACCCGCGTCATCGTGGTTTTTGCGGGGCGACCGGGCGCGCTCTGCGACGATTCCGGCCCCTGTCCCGGATGCCCGGATACGGGGGACGATATTCCCGACTGCGCTTGCGTCGGCAGCGAAGCCGTCCTGCGTACGTGCCTCCGGTGCCGCTATGTTGTGGTGCAGCATCATGCGTGATGCACCAGTCTGGTGCCTGTGTCTTGATGCGTGATGCTCGGACAGTGATCGCTGGAGTGTAAGCTTTTGATTTAAAAATAATGGCTTACGATCATGTGTGGGGACTGGCACCCATTTTGCGTTAGGTGAACCGCAAGCCGGGGCAATGAGGCTCCGGCGAAGTGCGTGGTGCAGAGCATGCGGACAACGGCGTCCGTCGTTTCTTCGGGATTTCGATCCCGGGGGCGACGCGACGCCGTTTTTTTTCGCCTTTCGTAGTGGAGATCGATCATGGCCAAGGTGTTACTCGTGGGAGCCGGCCCCGGTGCTGCAGACCTGCTGACGCTGCGTGCGGCCCGTGCCATCGGCGAGGCCGATGTGCTGCTCGCCGATGCGCTGGTCACGGATGAGGTGCTGGCGCTGGCGAAGCCGACGGCCCGTGTGTTGCGCGTGGGCAAGCGCGCCGGGATGAAGTCGGCGGCGCAGGAGTTCATTCACCGTGCGATGGCGCGTTTTGCGCGGCGCGGCCTGACGGTGGCGCGGGTGAAGGGCGGCGACCCCTTCGTGTTCGGGCGCGGCGGGGAGGAGATGGATTACCTGCGCGCGCTGGGCATCGAGGTCGAGGTCATCCACGGCCTCACCGCCGGCGTCGCGGTGGCCGGTGCGGCGGGTATCCCGGTGACGCATCGCGCGCACTGTTTCGGCGTGACGATGGTGACCGGCCACACCGAGGACGGCTCCGAGCCGGACTGGTCCGCGCTGGCGAAAAGCGGCACGACGCTGGTGATCTACATGGGCTTGGGCGCACTGCCGCGCATCGCCGAGAGCCTCGCAGCGGGCGGCTTGTCCTCGGCCACGCCGGCGGCGGTGATCGCCCACGGCACGCTGCCGACGCAGCAGCAGGTGGCCGGCACGCTCGCCGACATCGCCGACCGCGCGCGTGCCGCGGCACTGCCGGCGCCGGCGCTGATCGTGATCGGCGACGTTGCGGCCTACGCCGAGAACCGCATCGCCCAGTCCTCTTCCGAATCCTCCCCTGAATTCATCTTCCGCGCTGCCTGAAGGAGCCCGCCATGAAAAAACAGAAACTCGTGATGATCGGTAACGGCATGGCCGGCTGTCGCACGCTCGAAGAACTGCTGAAGCTCGCCCCGGACCTGTACGAGATCACCGTGTTCGGCGCCGAGCCGCACGGCAACTACAACCGCATCCTGCTGTCGCCGGTGCTCGCCGGCGAAATGACGTTGCCGGAGATCATGCTCAACGATCTCGACTGGTATCGCGACAACGACATCACGCTGCATGCCGGCAAGATGGTGACGAAGATCGACCGCATCAAGCGCAAGGTCATCGCGTCCGACGGCACCGAGGCCGACTACGACCGCCTGCTGATCGCGACCGGTTCGACGCCCTTCATCCCGCCGATTCCCGGCGCGGACCTGCCGGGCGTGCTGGCCTACCGTGACATCGGCGACACCGAGGCGATGATCGAGGCCTCGACGCAGTACAAGCACGCGGTGGTGATCGGCGCCGGCCTGCTGGGCCTGGAAGCGGCGAACGGCCTGATGCTGCGCGGCATGAGCGTGACGGTGGTGCATCTGGCCGACTGGATCATGGAGCGCCAGCTCGACAAGCCGGCCGCCGACATGCTGCAGGCCTCCCTCGAAGCCAAGGGCATGAACTTCCTGCTGTCGAAGCAGACCGAGGCGCTGATCCGCGGCGAGGGTGGCAACAGCGGCGGTCGCGTCAGCGCGGTGCGCCTCAAGGACGGCATGGAGATTCCGGCGGACCTCGTGGTCGTCGCCGCCGGCATCCGCCCGAACTTCGCGCTCGCCGAATCGGCCGGCATCTACTGCGGCACCGGCCGTGCGCGTGGCATCGCGGTGTCCGACACGCTGCAGACCGTCACCGACCCGCGCGTGTATGCGGTCGGCGAGTGCGTCGCGCACCGCGGCATCGCCTACGGCCTGGTCGCGCCGCTGTTCGAACAGGGCAAGGTGTGCGCGAATCACCTCGCGAACTTCGGCATCGGCCGCTACGAAGGCTCGGTGACCTCGACCAAGCTGAAGGTGACCGGCATCGACGTGTTCTCGGCGGGCGACTTTTCGGGCGGGCCGGACACCGAGGAGATCGTGCTGCACGACAAGCAGGGCGGCGTCTACAAGCGCATCGTGATCAAGAACAACCGCATCGTGGGTTCGGTGCTGTACGGCGACACCGCCGACGGCACCTGGTACTTCCAGCTGATGAAGGATCAGCAGGACATCCACGGGATCCGTGACCACCTGATGTTCGGCCAGAACCACCTGGGCGACGCGGGCCACAAGGGCGAGAACAAGGCCGCCTCGATGGCCGACACCGCCGAGGTGTGCGGCTGCAACGGCGTGTGCAAGGGCACCATCGTCAAGGCCATCAAGGAGAAGGGGCTCTTCACCGTCGATGAGGTGAAGAAGCACACCAAGGCGGCGTCCTCCTGCGGTTCCTGCACGGGCCTCGTGGAGCAGATCCTCGCCTCGACGGTCGGCGGTGCCTACCAGGCGGTGAGCGCCCACGACAAGGCGGTGTGCGGCTGCACCGAGCTGTCGCACGGCGACGTGCGCCGCGCAATCCGCGAGCATAAGCTGCTGAACATCCCCGACACGATGGAAACCTTGTCGTGGAAGACGCCCAACGGTTGCTCGACCTGCCGCCCGGCGCTGAACTACTACCTGATCTCGACCTGGCCGCACGAGGCCAAGGACGATCCGCAGAGCCGCTTCATCAACGAGCGCGCGCACGCCAATATCCAGAAGGACGGCACGTACTCGGTCGTGCCGCAGATGCTGGGCGGCGTGACCACTCCGGCGGAGTTGAAGCGCATCGCCGAGGTCGCGGAGAAATACAACGTGCCGACGGTGAAGGTGACCGGCGGCCAGCGCATCGACCTCCTGGGCATCAAGAAGGAAGACCTGCCCAGCGTATGGAAGGACCTCGGCATGCCTTCGGGCCACGCCTACGGCAAGAGCATCCGCACGGTGAAGACCTGCGTCGGTGCCGAGCACTGCCGCTTCGGCACGCAGCGTTCGATGTCGATGGGCATCGACCTCGAGAAGATGCTGTTCGGCATGTGGAGCCCGCACAAGGTGAAGCTCGCGGTGTCCGGCTGCCCGCGCAACTGCGCCGAGGCCGGCATCAAGGACGTCGGCGTGATCGGGGTCGATTCGGGTTGGGAGCTGTATGTCGCGGGCAACGGCGGCATCAAGACCGAGGTCGCGCAGTTCCTGTGTAAGGTCCAGACGCGCGAGGAGGTGATGGAGTACTCCGGCGCCTTCCTGCAGCTGTACCGCGAGGAAGGCTACTACCTCGAGCGCACCGTGCATTACGTCGAGCGCGTCGGTCTGGAGTACGTGAAGCAGCACGTGCTCGACGACGCCGACAAGCGCAAGGCGCTGTTCGAGCGCCTGTTGTTCGCACTGCAGGACGCGAAGGATCCGTGGACCGAGCGTTATGCCGCCGACGCCGTGCCTGCCGTGCGCCGCGAATACGAAATTCTTGAAGTTTGAAATTCCGGAGTGATGCCATGAGTACCATCGAACTGAGCGTCGAAGCGGCCTGGAAAGAGATCTGCGCCGTCGAGGACATCCCGCTGCTGGGCTCGCGCGTCGTGAAGTCCCGCAAGGGCGACATCGCGATCTTCCGCAATGCCGACAGCGAGATCTTCGCGCTGCACGACAAGTGCCCGCACAAGCAGGGGCCGCTGTCGCAGGGCATCGTGCATGGGCGTCAGGTGACCTGCCCGCTGCACAGCTGGAAGATCGAACTCGATTCCGGCAACGCGGTCGCGCCGGACGTCGGCTGCACCAAATCCTTCGAAGTGAAAGTCGAGGGCGGCAAGGTCCTGCTCAAGGCCTGAGCCCGTCCCCCACGTAGCCGAAACGCGAGAATCCACATGGACAAGCAATCCTTCCTCAAGGCCGGTCACCCCCCGACGCTGCTGGCCTCCTTCCTGTACTTCGACCTGGCCTTCATGGTGTGGGTCATCCTCGGGCCGCTGGGCGTGCAGATCGCCAAGGACCTGGGGCTCGACCACGCGCAGAAGGGCCTGATGGTGGCGGTGCCGGTGCTCGCCGGCGCGATCCTGCGCATCTTCATGGGCGTGCTGGTCGACCACCTGAAGCCCAAGATGGCCGGGGCCATCGGCCAGGTCATCGTGATCTGCGCGCTCTTCGTTGCGTGGCAGTTCGGCATCCACAGCTACGAGCAGACGCTGCTGCTGGGCGTGTTCCTCGGCTTCGCCGGGGCCGCCTTCGCGGTCGCTCTGCCGCTGGCGTCGCGCTGGTATCCGCCGGAGCACCAAGGCACCGCGCTGGGCATCGCCGGCGCCGGCAACTCGGGCACCGCGCTTGCCGCGCTGTTCGCGCCGGGCCTGGCGGCGGCCTTCGGCTGGACCAACGTGTTCGGCCTCGCACTGATCCCGCTCGCGCTGGTGTTCGTGTTCTACCTGGTCGTCGCCAAGGATGCGCCCGAGTGCCCGCCGGCCAAGCCGCTCGCCGAGTACTTCAAGGTGCTGAAGGACAAGGACGCGTGGTGGTTCATGTTCTTCTACTCGGTGACCTTCGGCGGCTTCGTCGGGCTGGCGTCCTCGCTGACGATCTACTTCAATACGCAGTATGGGCTCGACGCGAAGATGGCCGGTTACTTCACCGCGGCCTGCGTGTTCGCCGGCTCGCTGGTGCGCCCGATCGGCGGTCGCGTCGCCGACCGCGTCGGCGGCATCAAGAGCCTGTCGGTGATGTATGTGTTCGCGGCGATCTTCCTCGCGATCGTCGGCATCGGACTGCCGGAGGCGTGGATGGCGCTGGTCGTGTTCGTGCTGGCGATGCTCGCGCTGGGCATGGGCAACGGCGCGGTGTTCCAGCTCGTGCCGCAGCGCTTCCGCAAGGAGATCGGCGTGATGACGGGCCTCGTGGGCATGGCGGGTGGCGTCGGCGGCTTCTACCTCGCGTCCTCGCTCGGCTACGCGAAACAGGTCACCGGCAGCTATCAGCTGGGTTTCATGATCTTTGCCGGGTTGGCACTTGCGGCGCTGGTCGGGCTCACCTCGGTGAAGACCCGCTGGCGCACGACCTGGGGTGCGGCGCACCTCACCTCGGCGCGCATCTGAGGCGCGGATTCGAGGCCCGAACGGAGAGCCCTGGCATGAACAAGGCCGCTACCCTGGATGTTCCGTCCGCGACGCCGCTGCCGGCGCCCGCGGGCGCGCGCCGGCCGGGCAAGGCCATGCCGCTCTCCGTCCGCCTCGGTCACGCCACCCAACAAGGCCTGCGTCCGCGCAACGAGGACTTCGTCGGCGCAGCGACTCCCGAGGGTGCGGAACTCGAAGCCAAGGGCCTGATGCTTGCCGTCGCCGACGGGGTCGGCGGCCACGCCAACGGGCGCGAGGCGGCCGAATACACGGTGCGGGGGCTGCTCGCGGACTACTATGCGACGCCCGACACCTGGAGCGTCGAGAAATCGATCGATACCGTGGTCGGCGCGATCAACCGCTGGCTGCTCGCGCAGTCGGCCAAGTCGCGCGATTACGCGGGCATGGCGACGACGCTCACCGCGGTGGTGCTGCGCGGGCGGCGCTACTACGTCGCGCATGTCGGCGACTCGCGCGCCTACCTGTGGCACGACGGGACGCTGCGCCGCCTGACCGAAGACCACACCTGGGAACACCCCGAACTCAACAACGTGCTGCGTCGCGCCGTCGGGCTCGATGCGCAGCTGCTGGTGGATTTCGACGACGGCGAGCTGGCGGTCGGCGACCGCTTCCTGCTCGTGAGCGACGGCGTGTGGAACACGCTCGGCGACGATGGCATGGGTGAGCTGCTGGCGCGCGGGGACGACCCGCAGGGGGCAGCCGACGCGCTCGTGCTGGAAGCGCTGCGTCGTGGCGCGACCGACAACTGCACGGCGCTGGTGGCCCACGTCGACGCGGTGCCCGCCGACAACCTGCGCGACCGCCTCGCGAGCGGGCGCCGCCTGCCGCTGCCGCCGCGGCTGAAGGTCGGCGAGACACTCGACGGCCTGCGTGTCGAGGAGTTGCTGCACGAGTCGCGTGTGACCTTGCTGTACCGCGTCACGCGCGTGGCGGACGGTGCCGCGCTGGTGCTGAAGACGCTGCGTCTGGATGAGGGCGACGAGGAGGCGATGGCGGCGCTGGTGCGCGAGGAGTGGCTCGCGCGCCGGGTGCCGGGGCACGGTTTTCCGCGCGTGTGCGAGCATCCGCAGCGCGATCATCTGTATTACCTGATGAGCTGGCACGAGGGCGAGACGCTGAAGGCGAGCCTCGCGCGCGGCCACCGTTACGCGGCACACGAACTGGTCGCGATCGGCAGCGCGTTGCTGCGCGCAGTCGCGGCGCTGCACCGGCTGGGCATCGTGCATCGCGACATCAAGCCGGACAACATCCACATCGACCGCAAGGGCGACCTGCGCCTGTTCGATCTCGGCGTCGCGGCATCCGATGGCGCGCTTGGGTCCGAAACGCTGCGCGAGATCAACAACCCCGGCACGCCGTCCTACATGGCGCCGGAACTCTTCGCGGGACAACAGGCGAACGAATCCTCGGATCTCTACGCCTGCGGCGTCACGTTGTACGAGCTGCTGACGCACAAATACCCGTATGGCGAGGTCGAACCCTTCCAGCGGCCGCGTTTCGGCGAGACCGTGCATCCGACGCGCTATCGGCCCGATACGCCGGAATGGCTCGAAACCGTCTTGCTGAAGGCGTGTGCGCGTGAGCCGAAGGAGCGGTTCGAGACCGCCGAGGAATTCCTGTTGGCGTTGGAGCGCGGTGCGCATCGCCCGCTCGCGACCCATCGGCGCGCGCCGCTGGCCGAACGCAACCCGGCCTTCGCGCTGAAGCTGCTCGCGGGCGCGTCGTTGCTGCTGAACCTGATCCTGCTATTCCTGCTGAGCCGGCACTGAGAACGAAACCATGACGACCCCGGAGATCAAGATGGAAACGAAGGCCACCTGTCCGTATTGTGGCGTCGGCTGCGGCGTCCTCATCGAACACGACGGCGCGCGCATCACCGGCGTGCGTGGCGACCCCGAGCATCCGGCGAACTTCGGCCGCCTGTGCACGAAGGGCGCGACGCTGCACTTCACCGCGCGGCACGAAACCCGTCTGCTGTATCCGGAACTGCGCGGCACCAAGGGCGAGGCGCGTCGCCGCGTGGGCTGGGACGAGGCGCTCGGCACCGCGGCGCAGCGCTTCGCCGACGTGATCAAGGAGCACGGCCCGGATGCGGTCGCGTTTTATATCTCCGGCCAGCTGCTGACCGAGGACTACTACGTCTTCAACAAGCTGATGAAGGGCCTGATCGGCTCGAACAACGTCGACACCAATTCGCGCCTGTGCATGTCGAGCGCAGTCGCGGCCTACAAGCAGACGCTGGGCGCCGACGCGCCGCCCTGTTCCTACGAGGATTTCGCGGAAACGGACTGCCTGCTGATCGCCGGCGGCAACCCGTCCTACGCGCATCCGATCGCGTTCCGTCGCATCGAGGACGCGAAGGCCGCGCGCCCGGACATGAAGATCATCGTCGTCGATCCGCGCCGCACCGACACCGCGGCGACCGCCGACCTGCACCTGCCGATCCTGCCGGGCACCGACATCTGGCTGTTCAACGCGATGCTCAACGTGCTGCTGTGGGAAGGGCACATCGACAACGCCTTCGTGCGCGAGCACACCGAAGGCTTCGACGCGCTGCGCGAGCATGTGCGCGAGATCACGCCGGCGGTCGCAGCGGAGGTGTGTGGCGTGAAGGCGGAGGACATCCGCACCGCCGCCCGCTGGTGGGGCGAGTCGCCGCGCGCGATGTCGCTGTGGTGCCAGGGCCTCAACCAGTCCACGCACGGCACGCACAACGGCGCGGCGCTGATTGCGCTGTCGCTCGCCACCGGCAAGATCGGCAAACCCGGCTGCGGGCCGTTCTCGATGACCGGCCAGCCCAACGCGATGGGCGGGCGCGAGGTGGGCGGGCTCGCGAATCTGCTCTCCGCGCACCGCGACCTCGCGAACCCCGCGCACCGCGCCGAAATCGCGCGCCTGTGGGGCGTCGAGAGTGTGCCGGAGAAGCCCGGCCTCACGGCGGTCGAACTCTTCGACGCGATGCACGAGGGGCGTATCAAGGCGGTGTGGGTTGCGTGCACCAACCCGGCACAGTCGCTACCCGAGCTCGAGCGTGTGCGCGAGGCGCTGGCGCGCTGCGAGTTCGTCGTGCTGCAGGAAGCCTACGGCAACACCGAGACCGCCCCCTTCGCCGACCTGCTGCTGCCGGCCGCGACCTGGGGCGAGAAGGAAGGCACGGTGACCAACTCCGAGCGTCGCATCACCCACGTGAATCGCGCGATTCCGGCGCCGGGCGAGACGCGCGCCGACTGGGCGATCGTGTGTGACTTCGCGCGCAAGCTGGGCCCGCTGATCGGCAAGCCCGAGGCCCAGCGCCTGTTCGGCTATGCCGGCCCGGAGGCGATCTTCACTGAGCACGCCGAAAGCACGCGTGGCCGCGACCTGGACATCACGGGCCTGTCGTATGCGCTGCTCGACGCGCAGGGGCCGCAACAGTGGCCCTTCCCCGAAGGCGCGACCGAAGGCCGCGCGCGGCTCTACGCCGACGGCCGCTTCCCGACCGCCGACGGCAAGGCGCGCTTCGTCGTGCCGACCGGCAGGCTCACCGCCGAACGCGCCGACGCGCGCTATCCGCTGCGCCTCACCACGGGGCGGCTGCGCGACCAGTGGCACGGCATGAGCCGAACCGGCAAGGTCGCGCGCCTCTATAACCACGTCGACGAGGCGCGCATCGAGCTCAACGCCGACGACATGCACCTGCGCGGGCTACGCGACGGCGAGCTGGTGCGCGTGAAGAGCCGCCGCGGCGAGATCGTGCTGCGTGCTGCGGCGTCGGGTGAGATCCGTTCCGGCCAGGCCTTCGTCGCGATGCACTGGGGCGCCAACGCGCTCAACTCGGCCGGCGTCAACGTGCTCACGCTGCGCGAGTTCGACCCGTACTCGAAGCAGCCCGAGCTCAAGCACGCTACCGTGCAGATCGAGAAGGCCGATCTGCCCTACCAGGCGCTGATCATGCGTGGCGAGCCGGGCGAGCCCACCGAGGGCCAGGGCGACAGTGGCGATCCCGCGGGCATCACGCTCGAACGTGCCGCGCGGCTCGCGCCTTGGCTCGAGCGCTTTGCCTACGCGTCGCTCGCGCTCGCCGGTCGCGACTACCCCGCGGTGGTGCTGCGCATCGCCCACGACCAGCCGATCCCGTCGGCGTGGCTCGACGAACTGGATGCGCTGCTGGGCCTGGACGACGACCACTGCCTGACATACAGCGACGCGCGCCGCGGCATCACCAAGCGCGCGCGCATCGAGGACGGCCTGCTGGTCGGCCTGCGCCTGACCGGCGAGACCGCCGCCGCCGGCTGGCTGCGCGACGTGCTGGTCGAGCGCCAGCCGACCGCCGAACTGCGCCGCTGGATCCTCGCCCCGCTCGCGAGTCCGCCGGCGGCCGCGAAGAGTCGCGGACGCATCGTGTGCAACTGCCTCAACGTGTCGGAGAGCGATATCGCCGCGGCGATCGGTGGTGGTGCGGGCTTCGATGACCTGCAGGACAAGCTCAAGTGCGGCACCAGCTGCGGTTCCTGTGTGCCGGAGATCAAGCGCATGGTCGCGGCCGGGCGCAGCGCCGCCTGAGCGATTGAATAGCTGTAACAAAAACGTCAAAGAATGGCGGTGGACATCAAGACGGAGAATGTGCATGAACCAGTCGGTGCCCGCAGGCGCCGGGAGTGGCCCCGGTCGGCCCGTGCTCGCGGTCCTCATCGACAACCTCGATGGCATGGTCTGCCGTTGCGCGGTCGACGGGGACCGGACCGTGATGTTCGTCAGCGAAGGCTCGCGCCGCCTGCTCGGTTACGCACCCGGCGAGCTCGCCGGCAGTCGCCACATCGCCTTCGAACAGATCATCCATAGCGCCGATCGCGCGCAGGTGCGCCGCGAAATCATGGGCGCGCTTGCCGCCGACGCCCATTACCGCATCGAGTACCGCGTACTGTGCCGGGACGGCAGCATCAAGTGGGTGCTCGAACGCGGTGTGGGCGTGCGCGACGAAAGCGGACTGCGCGTCGTCGAGGCCTTCATCGAGGACATCACCGACCAGGTTGCCGTCCGGCAGCGCCTGGCGGAAACCGAAAGCCGCTATCGCAGCCTGTTCGAGAATTCGGTGATCGGCATCTTCCAGACCTCGGCGGACGGCCGCTACATCGCCGCCAACGGCGCGCTCGCCCGCATGTACGGCTACGATTCGCCGCAGGCCCTGATCGCCGACCTGCAGGATATCGACCGTCGCCTCTACGTCGCGCCCGGGCGGCGCGAGGAATTCAAGCGCCAGATCGCCGAGCGCGGTTACGTCAGCGACTTCGAGTCGGAGGTGTTCCGGCGCGACGGCTCCACGCTGTGGATCGCCGAGACCGCCCACACCGTGTACGGCGCCTGCGGCGAGCTGCTGTATTACCAGGGCACGGTCGAGGACATCAGCGTCAGCAAGCGCTACCGCGAGCAGCTCGAGCACCAAGCCAACCATGACCCGCTCACCGGCCTGCCCAACCGCAACCTGTTGCGCGACCGCCTCGAACAGGCGCGCGCCTTCGTCGAACGCGAAGGCGGAGCGGTCGCGGTGGCCTTTGTCGATCTCGACAACTTCAAGGTCATCAACGACAGCCTCGGCCATGCGATCGGCGACGAGCTGCTGCTGGTCGCGGCTTCCCGCCTGAAGGGTTGCCTGCGCGCGATCGACACCGTGGCGCGCTACGGCGGCGACGAGTTCGTGCTGATCCTGCACTGCGAGGCCGTTGCCGACACGTTGCAGCGCGTGTTCGAGCGCGTGCTGCGCGAGATCGCCCGGCCCGTGCAACTGGGCGCGCACGAACTGCAGGTCACCTGCAGCATCGGCGTCGCGATGCTCGACGGCGATCAGGGTGTCGACGAACTGCTCAAGAATGCCGATGCGGCGATGTACGCGGCGAAATCGGCCGGCCGCGCGACCTTCGCCTTCTACGAGGCCTCGCTCAATTCCGCCGCGGTGAAGCGGCTGCGGCTCGAATCCGCGCTGCGCCACGCGCTCGCGCGCGGCGAGATCGAGGTGCACTTCCAGCCCAAGGTCGACGCCGCCGGACGCGCGTGCTCGGTCGAGGCGCTGGCGCGCTGGACCGGCAGCGAGTTCGGCGTCGTCTCGCCCGCGACCTTCATCCCCATCGCCGAGGAGACCGGCCTCATCGAGCCGATCACCGAGTTCGTGCTGCGCACCGCGTGCAGTCAGGCCGCGCAGTGGCACCGCGCCGGCTTCGGGCCGCTCGCCGTCGCCGTGAACCTCTCGCCGCGGCTCTTTCGCTCGGGCAGCTTCGCCGCGCAGGTCGCCGCCGCGCTCGCCGACTACGGCCTGCCGGCAGACTGCCTGGAACTCGAAATCACCGAAGGCACGCTGATGGACGAGGGCGTCGATGCCATCGAGCAGCTGCGCGCGCTGAAGGCGCTGGGCGTGCGCCTCGCGGTCGACGACTTCGGCACCGGCTACTCCTCGCTCGCCTACCTCACGCGCTTTCCGCTCGACATCCTCAAGATCGACAAGTCCTTCGTGTCGCGCGCGACGGAGGGCGAGGGCGAGGCCATCCTGTCGCGCGCGATCGTCACCCTGGGGCGCGACCTCGGCCTGCGCGTCGTCGCCGAAGGCGTCGAGACGGAGACCCAGTGGAAACTCTTCGCCGGCGCCGGCTGCCACGAGTTCCAGGGCTACCTTTTCGCCCGTCCGCTGTCGGCTTCGTCCGCCGACGCCTGGCTGGCGGCGAACACCGCGACCGCTCCGGCCTGAGCTCTCGGTGCGTGAGGCGGATCGTCACGCGAGTTTGACGGTTTCTTGACATCCGCCTCGGTAGAGTCGCGCCTTGCCTGCGGGCGGTCGTCGTGCCGTCTCGCGGCGATCCCGATGTCCATGGACCGTCGCAGTGCATGCCCGGCAGGATCGATCCTGACGCGTCGCATGCCGGGCGGCGGCCAAAATCGAGAAAGGCATGCGCGACGACACCCAAGTTTCAGTCCTCGGCCCGGTTCCGCTTCGGCGCCCACTCGGACTCACGCTCAACCATCCGCTCGCCGATCTGATCGGGCTGATGCTGCTGGCGCTGCTGTTGATCGGCGCCGGCCTCGGCCTGCGCGAACCGTCCAGCGTCGATGAGGAGCGCTTCCTCGGCGTCGCACTGGAGATGCTGCAGAACGGCTCGTGGATCATTCCGCACCGGGCCGGCCAGATCTACCCGGACAAGCCCCCGCTCTTCATGTGGGTCGTCGCGTTCTTCATCCGCGTCACCGGCTCGCCGCGGGTCGCCCTGTTCCTGCCGGCCCTGATCGCCGGTGCGGTGACCACCGGCTGCCTGTACGACCTCGGGCGGCGCCTGTGGAACCGTCGCACCGGCGTCATCGCCGCGCTGCTCTTCCTCGCCTGCTTCCAGACCTACAACGTGCTGCGCGCGGGCCAACTCGACGGGCTGCTGTGCCTGTGGATCGCGCTCGGCATGTACGGCCTCGTGCGCCACCTGATGGCCGGGCCGGCCTGGGGCTGGTTCTACGTCGCCTGCGCCGCGATGGGCTTCGGCGTCATCACCAAGGTCATCGGTTTCCTGCCGCTGTTCATGCTGCTGCCCTATGCGTGGGCCGTGCGCAAGGACTGGCACGGCGTCGGCCCCGTCCCGCGCGACCCATGGCGCTGGGCGCTGGGTCTCGCTGCGATGCTCGCGGCGGTCGCCGTGTGGGCGGTGCCGCTCGCGGCCACCGTGCTGCTGCAGGGCGACGCGGAAAGCCTCGCCTACGTGCGCGACGTGACGCTGCGGCAGACCGCGGAGCGCTACACGAATGCGTGGATGCACCGCGAACCGGCGTGGTATTTCGTCGCGAACGTGATCCCGGAAGTCTGGCTGCCGCTCGTCCTCGGGCTGCCGTGGCTGGTGCCGGCGTGGCGGCGGCAGCTCGCCCGGCGCGACGGCCGCGTGCTCGTGCTGCTCGGCTGGGCGCTGCTGATCGTGCTGTTCTTCTCCCTGAGCACCGGCAAGCGCAAGCTGTACATCTTTCCCGCCCTGTTGGGCACGGTGCTGACGGTCGCGCCGCTCGTGCCCTGGATGCTGCGACGCTGGTTCGGCGGCCGTCCGCACGCGCTGCGCATTTTCCGCTGGATCGCCGCGAGCTGGTTCGTCGCATGGTTCGTCGCCGGCTTCGTCGAGCCGCTCAAGGAAGGTCCGAATCCCCACCAGGAGGTGATGCGTTCGGCGGCCGAGCTGACCGGCGGCGCCGATCTCCTCCTCATCGATTGGCGCGAGGGGCACTGGCTCTTCGCCCGCCAGCCCATCGTGCATTTCGGCTTCCAGTCCCGCGCAGGCGTCGACGCGGCCGCCCGGTGGCTGCGTACCCACCCGGGCGCCTATGCCCTCGTACCGGCACGCGAACTCGCACGCTGCTTCATTCCCGACAAGGCACGCAGGGTGGGCGGCACCTCGCGCGACGAGTGGTACGTCGTCGGTGCCGACGCCGACAACGGACAGTGCCGCAGCGACCTCAAGCCGCGCGAATTCCGCTTCGCGTGGCAGTCGCCGCTCTGACAACAGGATAACAAGGACGAGGAGACCAGGATGCCCGGGACCGACCGCGCAGCACGTTACCCCCGCAGGAGTCTGTATGGCCTCGCGCTGATCTCGGCGCTTGCGGCCGTCGGTATCGTGAACCACAAGCTGCACTGGGGGCAGAAGATCGCCTCGCATGCCCCGGCCGCGCAGCAGGCGGCGACTCCGGCAATCTCGCTGCAGAACTATGAAGTCGTCATCGATGCGAAGCCGATTCCCGGTGCGAAAGAGCTTTCCGGCATCACCTACGACTTCGATCGCGACCGCCTGCTCGCGATCGGCAACGACGGGCCGGCCGAGGTCGTCGCCCTGAGCCGCAATGGCGACGTGCTCGAGCGCTACCGCCTGGAAGGCTTCGACGATACCGAAGCGATCGCGTACATGGGCAACGGGCGCGTCGCGATCACCAACGAAACCCTGCAGCGCCTCAACTTTGTCGACATTCCGCAACAGTCGGGCACGATCGATGCGAAAGGATCGCCCTTCCTCACCCTCGGCCTGAACATGCATCGCGGCAACAAGGGCTTCGAAGGGCTCGCCTACGATGCGGCCGGCGACCGCGTCTTCATTGCCAAGGAGCGCGACCCGCGCCAGCTGTTCGAGGTGGACGGCGTCGCCGCCTCGCTCGGAGGCCGGCTGCAGCTGGCCCTGCAGGATCACACCGACTGGATCGACCGGGACGTGTCCACGGGCGACCTCGCCGACGTCTGCTTCGACCCGAAGACGGGGCACCTCGTGCTGCTGAGCGAGGAGTCGAAGGAGCTCGTCGAGCTCGATGCCGACGGCCGCTTCGTGAGCTCGCGGCCGCTTGCGGGAAGGCGCTCGGGCCTCGCGCACGACGCGCCCTCGCCCGAAGGCGTCACGATGGACGCGGCCGGCAACCTCTACATCGTGAGCGAGCCCAACCTCTTCTACATGCTGCGCAAAAAATCCTGAGCCGCGGGCGCCGCGGATACCCGCCCGGCCACCCATTATTAACACGGCACTCAAATCCCTCCGTTCGCCCTGAGCTTGTCGAAGGGCATTGGCAGGGCTTCGACAGGCTCAGTCCGAATGGTATTTCGTTGCCGGGTTAATTGCGTACAGACGTCCGGCGCGTCGGCCCGCGCTCGGGCCGCCCGGTGTCGTGCCGCGCAGATCCGCTTCGATCGATTCCCCGAGGGATGGCCAAATTGGGCAGCGCCGCAGTGCAGCATGGTTGCGTGACGTTGACGTCAACGTCAAAATACCGCCCGGCGTCCGACACGGGCGTCGAAACTCAATCAAAGTCGCCTGCGGCACAATGCTCCGGCTGCACTGCCGGGGCCTGCGGCAAGCGGGCGTACATCGGGCGTGGCGGAGACCCATCCGACGCGCCGCTTCTGGGAAAGGAGAGGAAATGACTGCAGTTGCCGAGTTTCTGAAAGCACGGGACTTCCTGCTGGCCAACCGCACCGACTACGCCACCGCGTACGCCGGCTTCCAGTGGCCGCAGCTCACCGAGTTCAACTGGGCGCTCGATTACTTCGACGCGATGGCGAAGGGCAACGAGAAGCCCGCGCTGTGGATCGTCGAGGAAGACGGCCGTGAATCGAAACTCTCCTTTGCCGAGATGTCCGCGCGCTCCAACCGCGTCGCCAACTGGCTGCACGAGCAGGGCGTTGCGCGCGGCGACCGCATCCTGATCATGCTCGGCAACGAAGTGCCGCTGTGGGAAACCATGCTCGCCGCGATCAAGCTCGGCGCCGTCGTCATCCCCGCCACCACGCTGCTGACCCCGGATGACCTGCTCGACCGCCTCGAGCGCGGCCAGGTCAAACACGTCGTGATCGGCAAGGCCCACACCGACAAGTTCGCCGATCTCGCCGGCGGCTACACCCGCGTCAGCGTCGGCGGTGCGACCGCCGGCTGGCTCTCCTTCGAGGACGCCTACGCCGCCTCGCCCGAGTTCACGCCGACCGGCGTCACCCAGGTCACCGACCCGCTACTGCTGTACTTCACCTCCGGCACCACCTCCAAGCCCAAGCTCGTGCAGCACAGCCACCAGTCCTACCCGGTCGGCCACCTGTCGACGATGTACTGGATCGGCCTGCAGCCCAACGACCGCCACATGAACATCAGCTCGCCGGGCTGGGCCAAGCACGCGTGGAGCTGCTTCTTCGCGCCGTGGAACGCCGGCGCCTGCGTGTTCCTGTACAACTACAACCGCTTCAACGCCAAGGCGCTGCTCGATGTACTGGTGAAGTTCGAGATCACCACGATGTGCGCGCCCCCCACGGTGTGGCGCATGCTGATCCAGCAAGACCTCGCGTCCGTGAAGACCCAGCTGCGCGAACTCATCGGCGCCGGCGAGCCGCTCAATCCGGAAGTCATCGACCAGGTGAAGAAGGCCTGGGGCATCACGATCCGCGACGGTTTCGGCCAGACCGAAACCACCGCGCAGATCGGCAACACGCCAGGCCAGAAGCTCAAGCCCGGTTCGATGGGTCGCCCGCTGCCCGGCTACACCATCGCGCTGCTCGACGCCGACAGCAAGCCCACCGATGAAGGCGAGATCAGCCTGGTGCTCGCCAAACGCCCGATGGGCCTTATGCTCGGCTACGCCGGCGACGAAGCCAAGACCGCCGAAGCCATGCGTGACGGCCACTACCGCACCGGCGACGTCGCGAACATCGACGAGGAAGGCTACATCACCTACGTCGGCCGCGCCGACGACGTGTTCAAGGCCTCCGACTACCGCATCAGCCCCTTCGAGCTCGAATCGGTGCTGATCGAGCATCCCGCGGTCGCCGAAGCCGCCGTCGTCCCGAGTCCCGATCCGGTGCGTCTGGCCGTGCCCAAGGCCTACGTGATCCTCGCCGCCGGCTTCGAGCCGTCGAAGGAACTCGCGAAGGACATCTTCGCCTTCACGCGCGACAAGCTCGCCCCGTACAAGCGCATCCGCCGCCTCGAGTTCTCGGACCTGCCGAAGACCATCTCCGGCAAGATCCGCCGCGTCGAGCTGCGCAAGAGCGAGGAGGGCAAGGACGGCTCCGTGCGCGGCGCGCTGGAGTTCTTCGAGGAAGACTTCCCCGAACTCAAGGGCTGAGCGGTCGAGGTCCGCGCGCGGCGAATCGTAGGGCAGGAAAGCCGAAGGCGCATCCCGCCAATCCATGGGCCGGAAGCGCCTCGATCGCCGCATGGCGGGATGCGCTTCGCTTTCCCGCCCTACGCCGGGCCCTCCGCATTGCATCACCGCACCCGCCCGCATAAGCTGCTACAATGCGCCCCGTGGCGGGTCTCCCCGCATTGCAGCGCGGTGAACCTGGTCAGGGCCGGAAGGCAGCAGCCACAGCCGTCCCCTGCAAGTGCCGGGGGTCGGGCTCGCCACCCTGAACATTGAACGGGCGCCTCCGAAACGGGGCGCCCGTTTCATTTTGTGCCTCCTTGCGGGACTTCCGTTACGCACGCCCGGCGGTCTTGCGCTATCTTCGGTCCGTCCCCTCCCTGAGCACTCACCGAGCACGCGCTTGAACCTGCGTCCCTTCGTCCTTTCCCTGCTGTGCCTGACCGGCCTCGCAGCCACGCCCCTGTGCGCCGAAACGTCCGTGCCGCCGCAGGGTGTCGCGCT
The DNA here is from genome assembly GCF_014822185.1 of Azoarcus sp. Aa7. Taxonomy (GTDB): domain Bacteria; phylum Pseudomonadota; class Gammaproteobacteria; order Burkholderiales; family Rhodocyclaceae; genus Aromatoleum. The sequence goes on along the minus strand of NZ_QVLR01000106.1, from coordinate 21,278 downwards.
CGTGCTCTCGGGCGGCGGCGCGCGCGGCATCGCCCACGTCGGCGTGCTGAAGGTGCTCGAGGACATGCGCGTCCCGGTCGATTGCATCGTCGGCACCTCGATGGGCGCGATCGTCGGCGGCGCCTATGCGGCGGGGATGGAGCTGAGCGACATGGTGCGCGAGATCCACGCCGTCGACTGGGTGAACATGTTCTCCAGCAGCGTGCCGCGTGAGGATCAGCCCTTCCGCGACAAGCAGGACGCCGCGCGCAACCGTTCCGCGATCACGCTGGGCTACGGTGACGGCGCCCTGTTGCTGCCGCAGAGTGCGATCTCGGGCCAGGCGATGGACCGCTTCCTCACCCGGCTCGCCGGCGACGCCGAAGTCCTCGACACCTTCGACAGCCTCGCGCTGCCGTACCGCGCCGTCGCCACCGACCTCGAGACCGGCGAGCTGGTGCTGCTCGACAAGGGCCCGCTGTGGCGCGCGATGCGCGCGAGCATGGCCGTCCCCGGCGTGTTCCTGCCGATCGAGAACGACAAGCGCCTGCTCGTCGACGGCGGCCTCGTGATGAACCTCCCGGTCGACATCGGCCGAGGGCTGTGCGGCGGGCGCGTCATCGCCGTGAACCTCGGCACGCCACCGCACGCGCGCGAGCGCCTGCGCTCCGCGACCGACATCGCGCTGCAGGCGATCAACCTCGCACTCGAGCAGAACGTGCGCCAGCAGCTCGCGCGCCTGGGCCCGGACGACGCCCTGATCCAGGTCGAGCTGCCCGGCATCACCTCGCGCGACTTCGAGCGCGTGCTCGAGACCATTCCCTACGGCACCGAGGCCGCGCTGCGCCAGTCCGTTTCGCTCGCGCGCTTCAGCGTCGACGAGGACAGCTACGCGAAGTGGCAGGCGCTGCGCCAGTTCCGCTGGCACAAGCGCGCCCCCGTCGTCGCCGACATCAAGGTCGAAGGCCTCAAATTCGTGCCTGAACGCCTTTTCGGCGCCACGCTCACGCAGAAGACCGGTGAAGCGCTCGACCCCCAGAAGCTCGAGCAGGACATCGCCCGCATCTACGAGCGCGGCGACTTCGATCGCCTGCGCTACAGCGTATTGCACGACGGGCCGCGCGCCACGGTACAGCTCGATGCCGACGAGAAGGCTTCGGGCCCCAACCTGCTGCGCTTCGGCGGCGGCCTCGCGGCCGACTTCGAAGGCGGTTCCCAGGTCGGCCTCTACGCAGGCTTCTCGCGCCGCTGGCTGAATACCCGCGGCGGGCGCTGGGACACGGACCTGCAGCTCGGCACGACGAACCGCATCCGCAGCGAGCTGTTCCAGCCGCTCGACCTCGACAGCGGCTGGTTCGTCGCGCCGTCCGTCGAGCTGTTCAACCGCGTGCTGCCGGTCTTCGTCGATGGACGCAAGCTGTCCGAGAACAAGGAGAAGGGCGGCCTCGTCGGCCTCGATGCCGGCTACGAGATCGGCATGTGGGGCGAACTGCGCACCGGCTGGCGCCGCGGCCGACGCAGTTCGGAAGTCACTGCCGGTCCGGAGCTCTACCCCGAGCGCCTCATCGAGGATGGCTGGGTGCATGGCACCGCCACCATAGACCGCCTCGACAGCCCCTTCTTCCCGCGCCGCGGCTACGCCGCCCGGCTGCGCGCGGAACTGCACTCGCCGACCTTCGGCGCCGACCAGCGCTACTTCTTCACCGAGCTCGACGGCGACGCCGCGACCTCCTTCGGCCCCAACGTGTGGCGCGTGCGCGCGCTGCTCGCCGGCAGCCCCGACCGCGACCTGCCCGAAGTCGGCCGCACCCTGCTGGGCGGCCCCTTCCGCCTGTCCGGCTACCGCTACGGCGAACTCGCCGCCGACCAGGTGGCGCTCGTCAGCGGCGCCTACTACCGCCAGATCACGCGCCTGCCCGACACGCTCGGCCGCGGCGTGTACGCCGGCGCGACCGCCGAATGGGCCGAGCTGCGCAACTACGGCTCCTCGCTCACGCCCGATCCCGGCCGGCGTCGGGCGTACTCGCTCTTCCTCGGCGCAGATACCGCCCTCGGTCCGATCTACGTCGGCGCGAGCTACTCGCCCGAAGTCGGCGACGTGCGCTACTACCTGCAACTCGGTCAGCCCTGACGTCGAAGCCCGTGCAGCGAATCGCAGCGGGTTCGCCTCCGGCGCTCTGTTAGAATCCCGCGCCATGAGCTATCAAGTTCTCGCCCGCAAGTGGCGGCCGAAATCCTTTGCGACGCTGGTCGGCCAGGAGCATGTCGTCCGTGCGCTCTGCCATGCGCTCGCGACCGGCCGGCTGCACCACGCCTGGCTGTTCACCGGCACCCGCGGTGTCGGCAAGACCACGATCTCGCGCATCCTCGCCAAGGCGCTGAACTGCGAGACCGGCGTCACGGCCGAGCCGTGCAACCAGTGCGCCGCCTGCCAGGCGATCGACGCCGACCGCTTCCCCGACTACGTCGAGATGGACGCGGCGTCGAACCGCGGCGTCGAGGACATGGCCGCGCTGCTCGACAAGGCCGTGTACGCGCCGGTGCAGGGGCGCTACAAGGTCTACATGATCGACGAAGTGCACATGCTCACCGGGCATGCGTTCAACGCGATGCTGAAGACCCTCGAAGAGCCGCCCGAGCATGTGAAATTCATCCTCGCGACCACCGACCCGCAGAAGATCCCGGTCACCGTCCTCTCGCGCTGCCTGCAGTTCAACCTCAAGCAGATGCCGCAGGGCCACATCATCGAACATCTGTCGCGCATCCTCGAAGCGGAGGCGATCTCCTTCGAGACCCTCGCGCTGCGCCACCTCGCGAAGGCGGCCAACGGCTCGATGCGCGACGCCCTGTCGCTGCTCGACCAGGCCATCGCGCACGGCTCGGGCAAGGTCGAGGAAGAGCAGGTTACGCACATGCTCGGCACGGTCGGCGACGACCACCTGTATGCCGTGCTCGACGCGCTCGCTGCCGGCGACGTGACGGCGCTGCTCGCGGTCGCCGACCGCATGGAGGCGCGCAGCCTGTCGTTCGACGCCGCGCTGCAGGCCCTCGCATCCCTGCTGCATCGCGTCGCCCTTGCGCAGTTCGCCCCCGCCGCGATCGCCGACGAGGCCGAGCGCCAGCGCGTGCTGCCCTATACCGAGGCCTTCGACGCCGAATTCCTGCAGCTCGCGTACCAGATCGCGATCCACGGCCGCGACGAGCTGCCGCTCGCGCCCGACGACTACGCCGGCTTCACGATGACGCTGCTGCGCCTGCACGCGTTCCGCCCCGACCAGCCGCCCGCCCTCGGCAGCCCTGCGGCCGAAGGCGGAGGAGGGGGCGTCGCCCGCAGCCTGCCGCCAGCGGCCCCGCGGCCCGCGGCGGCGCCGCGACCCGCCCCCGCGAGCGCAGGCGCACAGGCCGCCCGGCCGGCTGCTGCGGCCCCGGCGGCGCCCGTCACTCCGGCGCCTTCCAACGTGCCCGCCGCACCCGTGCCGCCGGCCCCGATTCCGGTGGTCGAACCCGTACAACGCACGACGCCGGCCGCGGCAGGCGCCCCGGCGGAAGCCCGACCGGAGCCTGCCAACTCGGTGCCGCCCTGGGAGGATCTCCCGCCGGAAGCCTTCGTCGGCCAGAGCTCCGAACCGGCGGGCCACGGGGCCGAACCGCCGCGCGAGGCCGCGCCGTCTTCAGCCGGCGCGCGGCCTGTGCCAGCGGTGCTGCCCGAGAAGGCCGCACCGTCCGCTCCCGTCGTCGAGGCGCCTCTCGTACCGTCGGCTCCTCCGATTGCGGCTGCGCCTGCGCCCGGCGGCGATGACGCCGCAGCGGCGGACTTCGCCGCGGGCAACTGGCACGGCCTCATCCGCCGGCTCGGTCTCGGCGGCCTCGTGCGCGAGTTCGCCCAGCACTGCGAGTGGCTCGGCTTCGCCGATGGCGTGATCGAGCTGCGGCTGTCTAATGCCCACCGCCATCTCCTCGACATGAATCCGGGTGTGGTCGAGCGCATCCAGGACCAGCTCGCATCCCTGTACGGGGCGCCGCTCAAGCTGCGGGCCGCCGTCGGTGCGATCGAGGGCGAGACGCCCGCGCAGCGTGACGAGGCCCATCGCCGCGTGCGCCATGCCGAGGCGGTCGCGGCCCTCGAAAGCGATCCTTTCGTGCGCGAATTGATCGAACGATTCGACGCAACCCTCGTGGAAGCGTCGGTGAAACCTCTTTGAATCCCCAATTGCGGAGAATCGCACCATGATGAAAGGCGGAATCGCCGGCCTGATGAAACAGGCCCAGCAGATGCAGGAAAACATGAAGAAAATGCAGGACCAGCTCGCCCTCGTCGAAGTCGAGGGCCAGGCAGGGGCCGGCATGGTGAAGATCCTCATGACCTGCAAGCATGACGTTCGTCGTGTCACGATCGATCCCTCGGTCATGGACGACAAGGAAATGCTGGAGGACCTCGTCGCCGCCGCGATGAACGACGCGGTGCGGCGCGCCGAGACGACCACGCAGGAGAAGATGGCGGGCTTCACGGCCGGCCTCAACCTGCCGCCCGGGATGAAGCTCCCGTTCTGATGAGCTCCCCCTCGAGTCTCGACGAACTGATCGAAGCCCTGCGCGCGCTGCCCAGCGTCGGCCCGAAGTCGGCGCAGCGCATGGCCTACCACCTGCTGCAGCGAGACCAGCGCGGCGCCGGCCGGCTCGCGCGGGCGCTTGCGCACGCGCTGGAAGTGCTGCGCCACTGCGAGCGCTGCAATACCTTCTCCGAGACCGACATCTGCCAGCGCTGCGCGAATCCGCAGCGCGACCACTCCCTGCTGTGCGTCGTCGAGATGCCTGCAGACCTCGCGATGATGGAGCAGACCCAGCTCTACAACGGCCTTTACTACGTCCTCATGGGACGCCTGTCGCCGCTTGACGGCATCGGCCCGCGCGAGCTGCGGCTCGACAAGCTCCTCGCGCGCGCCTCGGACGGCGCAGTGAAGGAAGTCATCCTCGCGACCAATTTCACCAACGAGGGCGAAGCCACCGCCCACGTCATCGCCGAGCTCCTCGCCGCACGCGGCGTCAGGGTCAGCCGCCTGTCGCGCGGCGTGCCCGTCGGCGGCGAGCTCGAGCACACCGATACGGGCACGATCGCGCAGGCCCTGGTCGAGCGGCGCGCGCTGTAATCGGGAGTGTTGTTGCACTGCGGAAGCTGCGCTGCAGCATCCGCCTTTCATCCAATCCGCCCGCCCGCGCAGGAATGCGCCCGAAGCTGATGTCAATGGCATGCTTTCGGCATGCCCTCTTTTTATGTATCAGGCTTTTTGCTAAAATCCCGCAGTTTTTTTGTATCCGGAAACGGGTTTCTTTTCAGGGATGAGGTCATGAGCGTGGATCAGAAGATGGACAGTGGCCGCCGGCAACTGCTTGTCGCGACGTCGGCCGCCGGTGGCGTGGCTGCGGTGGCGACGGCTGTGCCGTTCGTTGCCAGTCTGACGCCGTCGGAGCGTGCGAAGGCTGCAGGTGCGCCGGTCGAGGCGGATATCAGCAAGCTGGCGCCGGGCGAGATGATGACGGTTGAGTGGCGCGGCAAACCCGTGTGGATCCTGCGCCGGACCCCCGAGATGCTCGCGTCGCTCGACAAGACCGACGCTGCTGTCAGCGATCCGGAATCTGCCAAGGAGATGCAGCCGGAGTACGCGAAGAACAAGAGCCGCTCGATCAAGCCCGAATACCTCATCGCCGTCGGCATCTGCACCCACCTCGGCTGCTCGCCGAGCGACAAGTTCAAGGTCGGTGCCGAAAGCGGCGTGGGCGACGACTGGCACGGCGGCTTCCTGTGCCCCTGTCACGGTTCGAAGTTCGACTTGTCCGGTCGCGTGTACAAGAGCATGCCGGCGCCCGACAACCTCGAGGTGCCGCCGCACAAGTACCTTTCCGATACCACGATCCTCATCGGTGACGACTCAAAGGCCTAAGCGATGACTACCAAATCCCAACAACTGCTCAACTGGGTCGACGAGCGGTTTCCGCTGACATCGACCTGGAAAGAGCACCTGTCCGAGTACTACGCACCGAAGAATTTCAACTTCTGGTACTTCTTCGGCTCGCTCGCGCTGCTCGTGCTGGTGATCCAGATCCTGACCGGTATCTTCCTGGTCATGCACTACAAGCCGGATGCATCGCTCAACACCTCGGGGATCCCGGTCGCGTTCGCCAGCGTCGAGTACATCATGCGCGAAGTCCCGGGCGGCTGGCTGATCCGCTACCTGCACTCGACCGGCGCCTCGGCATTCTTCGTCGTCGTGTACCTGCACATGTTCCGCGGCCTGCTCTACGGTTCCTACCGCAAGCCGCGCGAGCTGATCTGGATCTTCGGCACCCTGATCTTCCTCGCGCTGATGGCCGAGGCCTTCATGGGCTACCTGCTGCCGTGGGGGCAGATGTCCTTCTGGGGCGCGCAGGTCATCGTCAATCTGTTCTCCGCGATCCCGGTGATCGGCCCCGACCTGTCGCTGGTGATTCGCGGTGACTTCGTCGTCTCCGACGCCACGCTGAACCGCTTCTTCTCCTTCCACGTCATCGCCGTGCCGCTGGTGCTGATCGGCCTGGTGCTCGCGCACATCGTCGCGCTGCACGAAGTCGGCTCGAACAACCCCGACGGCGTCGAGATCAAGAAGAAGAAGGACGCGAACGGCATTCCGCTCGACGGTATTCCCTTCCACCCGTACTACACGGTGAAGGACATCGTCGGCGTGGTCGGCTTCCTGATCTTCTTCACGGCGATCGTGTTCTTCGCGCCCGAAGGTGGTGGCTACTTCCTCGAGTACAACAACTTCATTCCGGCCGATCCGCTGAAGACCCCGCCGCACATTGCTCCGGTGTGGTACTTCACGCCCTTCTACTCGATCCTGCGTGCGGTGACCTATCCGCTGTTCGGCATCGATGCGAAGTTCTGGGGCGTGGTCGCGATGGGGGCCGCGGTCGTCATCATCGCCTTCCTGCCGTGGCTCGACCGCAGCCCGGTCAAGTCGATCCGCTACAAGGGCGGCCTGTTCAAGGGCATCCTCGCGGTCTTCGTCGTCTCCTTCTTCATCCTCGGCTACCTCGGTGTTCTGCCGCCGACCCCGGGTCGTACCTTGGTGGCGCAGATCTGCTCGGTGATCTATTTCGCCTTCTTCCTGGCGATGCCGTGGTACAGCAAACTCGACAAGTGCAAACCCGAACCGGATAGGGTGACTTTCAAATGACTATTAGCGTAATCAAGACCCTGAAGCGCCTCGCCGCTGCTGCGCTGTTCGCGCCGACGCTGGCGCTGGCAGCCGGTGCGGTGCTGCATCTGGACAAGGCCCCGGTGAGCACGGACCCGGCTGCACTGCAGGCCGGCGCCAAGACCTTCGTCAACTACTGCATGAACTGCCACAGCGCGAGCTTCGTTCGCTACAACACGCTGACGCAGATCGGCCTGACCGAGCAGGAGATCCGCGACAACCTGATGTTCACGGGCGAACGCGTCGGCGATCTGATGAAGATCTCGGCCAGCCCGAAGGAGCAGAAGGCATGGTTCGGGGCCGCCCCGCCCGACCTGACCCTGATCGCGCGCCAGCGCGCGTCGGAGTTCGGCAGCGGTGCCGACTGGCTGTACACCTACCTGCGCCAGTTCTATCGTGATCCGAACCGCCCGACGGGCTGGAATAACAAGGTCTTCGAAAACGTCGGCATGCCGCACGTGCTGTGGGAGCTGCAGGGCGAGCAGATCGCAAAGGTCGGCGAGCACGACGGCGTCAAGTCGATCGAGCTGGAACTCGCGAAGCCCGGCAAGCTGTCGGCGCAGGAGTACGACAAGACCGTCGCCGACCTCGTCTCCTTCCTCGTGTGGATGGGCGAACCGGTTGCCGAGAAGCGCAAGTCGGTCGGCGTCGTCGTCCTGATCTTCCTGGCGGGTCTGTTCGCACTGACTTTCGCGCTGAAGAAGAACTACTGGAAGGACGTTCATTGAACGTCGGCGCGAACTGATTCGTCGCCTTGAAGTCTGACGCACCACGCGACACACGCGTGGTGCGCTTTGTTTTTGTATCGGGAGCTGCAACACCATGATGAACCTGTATTCCGGCACCACCGACCCGTTCAGCCATCGCTGCCGGATCGTGCTGTTCGAAAAGGGGATGGACTTCGAGGTCATCGACGTCGATCTCTACAACAAACCGGAAGATATTGCCGTCATCAATCCGTACAATCGGGTGCCGGTGCTGGTCGACCGCGACCTCGTCCTGTACGAGTCGAATATCATCAACGAATACATCGACGAGCGCTTCCCGCATCCGCAGCTGATGCCGCCCGACCCGATCATGCGTGCCCGCGCACGACAGCTGCTGCACACCTTCGAGCACGAGCTGTTCTCGCACATCGACACGCTCGAGAAGAACCAGAAAGGCACGGTCGACAAGAGCCGCGCACACGTTCGCGATCAGCTCGTCCAGCTCGCACCGATCTTCGTCAAGCAGAAGTTCATGCTCGGCGACGAATTCTCGATGCTCGACGTCGCGATCGCGCCCTTGCTGTGGCGCCTCGAGCACTACGGCATCGAGCTGCCGAAGGCTGCCGCGAACCTCATGAAGTACGCCGAGCGCATCTTCAGCCGCCAGGGCTTCATCGACGCCCTGACGCCGTCCGAAAAGGTAATGCGTCGTTGACGCGCAGGCGGTCCCGCGCGTCGGGGCCGCACGGATCGAATCCATGAGCAAGGTATCCACCAAACCCTACCTGGTGCGCGCCATTTACGACTGGTGCCTCGACCAGGGCTTCACGCCCTACATCGCGGTTGCCATCGACGAGCGCACGGTCGTTCCGCCCGGCTACGCGCGCGACGGCCAGATCGTGCTCAACCTGGCGCCGGATGCAACCAACCATCTGGTGATGGGCAACGACCTGGTCACCTTCCAGGCCCGCTTCGGCGGCGTCGCGCACGCGCTGTCCCTGCCGGTGTCGAATGTACTCGCGATCTATGCACGCGAGAACGGGCACGGCATGGCGTTCGAGCCGGAGCTGGCGGGCGGTGAGCCGCAGCCCGAGGAAGACGTGTCGGTAGATGCCGGTCCCGACGCCGGCGCGGGCGATGGCGAAGGGCCCGACACTCCGTCCGGCGCCGGCCGGAGCGTCGCCCGCAATCACCTGAAGGTCGTCAAGTAAGCAGGATCAGGAGAGCAGCGCAGCCGGCGAACCGCCGGTCTGCGCGGCTGCCTCCGCATACTGCCGGTACAGACGTGCGAGCTGCGCCGCCGTCTCGTCGGCGCTCCAGCGCCGCGCGTAGTCGCGCGCCTCGTTCTCCATGCGTTCCAGACGGGGCCTGTCGTCGAGCAGTACGGCGACCACGGCCGCGAAACCCGATGCGTCGTCCGGCGCGATGCGGCAGCCGCTCTGCGGGCCGAGGATGTCGCGCGTGCCCATGGCCGCGATCGCCACCACGGGGGTGCCGAGGGCCATCGCTTCGAGCAGCACCAGCCCCTGCGTCTCGGTGCGCGAGGCGAACACGAACAGGTCGGCGGCCCGATAGCAGTCGTGGAGTTCGGTGTCGCGATCGAGATAGCCGAGGAAGCACACATGCCGTTCGAGCTGTCGCCGCCGTACTTCCGCGCGCAACGCACCGACCGCCGGACCTTCGCCGGTGATCAGCAGCAGCGCCGAAGGATGGGACCTGCGCAGTTCGTCGAGCATCGCGATCAGCAGACCGATGTTCTTTTCGTGCGCGACGCGCCCGACGTACAGCAGCACGCTCCGCTCAGGGGCGATGCCGTGACGTTGGCGGAAGGCCGCGCCGTCGCCGCCGACGAACTGCGCCGCAGGCAGCCCGGTCGGCAGGATCTCGCGCGGCCGCGTGACGCCGTAGGCGCCCAGAAGCTCGTCCATCGCGGATGACGGTACGATCACGGCGTCCATGTCGTTGCACTGGCTGCGCGTGATGTGGCGGGCGGCTGTCCGCAGCAGGCCGCGCGGCATGAAGCGCACGTAGTGGAAGAGGTATTCCTCGAAGAAGGTGTGACAGGTCGCCATGCAGGGCAGACCGAGTTCGCGTGCCAGCGCACGCCCCGCGTAGTGGGCGACGAAGGGCGTGTGGATGTGCACGAGATCGTAGTCGCGTGTGCGCAGCTGCGGGACCAGTGCGCGGATCGCGCCCGCTCGCATGAAACGGTCCTCGGGGTCCAGCGGCACGTAGCGCGACGGGATGCGCAGGATGTCGAGTCGCGGGTCGTCGGGCGGCGCGCCGGGGTATTCCGGGGCGATCAGGGTGCTGCTCACGCCGTGCGCCGCGACGGCTTGGCGGAAGGTCTGGATCGACGTGCTCACGCCGTTGATGCGCGGGAAATACACGTCCGAAATCATCAGGATATTCATGGGCCGGGTCCGGTGAGCCAGGCCCCCAATCTAGGCTACCCGCATGACGGCTTCGTTGCGGCCGCGTGGCCGCGCGGTTTCAGCGCCGGCCGTCGAGAAAGGGAAAATGCTCGACCGGCGGGCGACGGCCGGACATGAGGTCGGTGAGTGCGCTCGCCGAACCGCAGGCGAGCGTCCAGCCCAGCGTGCCGTGGCCGGTGTTGTACCAGAGGCGGGAAATGCGGCTTCGCCCGATGAGCGGGATGTTGCCGGGTGTGGCGGGGCGCAGGCCGGTCCAGCGCTCCGCCCGGGAGAGGTCGACGGCACCGGGAAAGCGCGCCTCGACCCAGTCGAGAATCGCCTGGCAGCGCGCCGCGTTGATGCTGGTGTCGAAACCGTTGAGCTCCGCCGTGCCCGCCACGCGCAGGCGGTCGCCGAGGCGCGAGCAGACGATGCGGCGCGATTCGTCGGTGAGGCTGACGCTGGGCGCGCGCGCGGGATCCACGACGGGGGCCGTGATCGAGTAGCCCTTGACCGGATAGATCGGCAATTTCTCGTCCAGCGGGGCGACGAGGGCGCGGCCGTAGCTGCCGAGGCAGACCACGTAGGCGTCGGCGGTCAGCGCGCCCGCGCGGCCTTGCGCGTCGCGCACTTCGATCGCGTCGATGTTGCCGCGCGTGCATGACAGGCCGGTGATCGTGGTGTCGTAGTGGAAACGTACGCCCGCTTCGGCGGCGAGCCGCGCGAGGCCCTGGGTGAAGCGGCAGGCGTCGCCGGATTCGTCGCCGGGTGCGTACAGCCCGCCGGAGAGCTGCCCGCGCACGCCGGCAAGCGCGGGTTCCACGGCGACGCACTCGTCGGCCTCGCAGGCGCGTGCGGCGATGCCGTAAGCGGCGAGCTCTGCGACTCGCCCGCGGGCGTGGGCGAATTCCGTCGGGATGAAGAACAGGTGCAGGATGCCGCGTTCGAGGTGATCGTAAGCAAGGCCGGTTTCGGCGCGCAGCGCCCGCAGCTTCTGCCCGCTATGCACGGCGAGACTGGCGATTGCCGCGGTGTTGCGGCGGGTGCGCCCGGGCAGGCATTCGCGCAGGAAGGAGAAGGCCCAGCGCCATTGGGCGCTGTCGGCATGCGGACGGAACAGCAGCGGTGCGTCCTCGCGGCCGAGCCAGCGCAGTGCCGTGAGCGGCGCGCCGGGATTGGCCCAGGGTTCGGGGTGGCTGATGGAGATCTGGCCGCCGTTGGCGCGGCTGGTTTCGAGTGCCGCTTCGGGCTCGCGATCGACGACGCTGACTTCGAATCCGGCCCTGGCGAGATACCAGGCCGTCGTGACGCCGGTGACGCCGGCGCCGAGAACCAGAACGTGCATAGTGAGTGATCGGGTGTTGCGGTCGCCGGACCGGCCGTCGCCGCCGCGGCGCGGGGAAGCCCGCGGAATGGCGATCATAACCCCTTCGCGGGCGGCCGGTGCGCGGATCTTGATGCGTTCGGCCGCCGTACGCGGGATAATCCGCTTTTTTCAGCTTGCGCCACTATCTGCATCCGGCCCGGCCGGATCCACAAGGAGTCATTTGATGCGACGCGTCACGCTAACCCAGTTCCTGATCGAGCAGCAGCGCGCGGGCCGGACCACGCCCGAGCTACGCCTGCTGATCGAGGTCGTCGCCCGCGCCGTGAAGGCGATCAGCGTCAATGTGTCGAAGGGCGCGCTGGCCGGCGTGCTGGGCGAGGCCGGCACCGACAACGTGCAGGGCGAGGCCCAGAAGAAGCTGGACGTGATCGCGAACGAGATCCTGCTGCAGGCGAACGAGTGGGGCGGCCACCTCGCCGCGATGGCGTCGGAAGAAGTCGAGGAGGTTCATCAGATCCCCTTCGACTATCCGAAGGGCGGCTTCCTGCTGCTGTTCGATCCGCTCGACGGTTCGTCGAACATCGACGTGAACATCTCGGTCGGCACGATCTTTTCGGTGCTGCGTAACCCGGAAGGCGACGGCGAGCCGACGGAGCAGAATTTCCTGCAGCCGGGCCGCGAGCAGGTCGCCGCCGGCTATGCGTTATACGGGCCGTCGACGCAGCTGATCCTGACTGTCGGCGATGGCGTGCATGGCTTCACGCTGGACCGCGAGATGGGCAGCTTCATCTACACGCATCCCTTCATGACGGTGCCGAACGAGACGCAGGAGTTCGCGATCAACGCGTCGAACGCGCGCTATTGGGAGCCGCCCGTGCAGCGTTACATCGCCGAACTGCAGGCCGGCAAGTCCGGCCCGCGCGGCAAGGATTTCAACATGCGCTGGGTCGCCTCGATGGTGGCGGACGTGCATCGCATCCTGACGCGCGGCGGCATCTTCATGTATCCGATGGACGAGAAGTGCCGCGACAAGGGCGGCAAGCTGCGCTTGATGTACGAAGCCAACCCGATGGCGATGATCATCGAACAGGCAGGTGGCGCAGCGACGACGGGGCGCGAGCGCATCATGGATCTGCAACCGACCAAGCTGCACCAGCGCGTGCCGGTGGTGCTGGGGTCTGCGGCGGAAGTCGAGCGGGTGACGAAGTACCATCTGGAAGGTTGAATTGGGCGCCCCGTTCCGGGGCGCCCCGCCCGTGCGCGGTCCGGGGGCGGCTCCGGGCAGGCGCTCGTGGCCTTCTCCTCCCGCAACGCCTGCCGCGACGGCACTCGCGGACAGCCCGGAGCCGCCCCCGGCCCGCGCACGGGCGGAAATTCGTACCATCCCATCGGCCTCGATATTCGCCCACCCGTTCTGACGCCAGGCGGTCCGGTGCCCTCTGCCGGGCTGTCCGTGAGCGCCGGTCCGATGCGGTCTGCGGGGGAAACAAGGCGACGCATGTCTGAGGGCGCAACGCGCCCGAGTTTGCGTCGCCGCCCCCGCAGACCGTATCGGACCGGGAAGCCGAAGGCCGCGAGCGCCTGCCCGGCAGAGGGCACCGGACCGCGGGGACGTTCACGCAGGCACGGACCAAGCCGGCGATGAGGCCCGTTCGGCCGGCAAGCCACTAAACCGACCGTCGCCCCTCGCCCGTCCGAATCTCTATCGTCTTCTCGTCCTTCACGACTTCCATGACGACGTAGGTGTGCGTCTGCTTGACGCACGGCAGCTCAGAGATCTTCTCGCCCAGCACGCTACGATAGGTCTGGATGTCGCGCGTGCGCACCGTCAGCAGGTAGTCGAAATCGCCCGCGATCATCTGGCAGGTCTGGATCTCGGGGATACGCTGCACGGCCTCGTTGAAGAGCTTCAGTTCGTGCGCGGTCGTGCCGCTCAGCAGCACCTGCACGATCACCACGTGCGAGCGGTCCATCGCCACCGGGTCGAGGTCCGCGTGGTAGCCGCGGATGACGCCGCTTTCCTCCAGCTTGCGCACCCGCTCGGCGCACGGCGTCTTGCTCAGGCCGACCCGGCGCGCGAGCTCGACGAATGACAGGCGGGCATCCTTCTGGAGTTCGGCGAGAATCTTGAGATCGATGCGGTCCATTCCGTTTGCCTGCAGGTGATTCGTCTGAAAAATGTGAGTGCGACAGGAATTATGGCTTATTGGAAGCGAATTTCGGAGCCATAAACTAGGATGTTGGGTGAAGAATCGGGTTTTCGACGGGCGAGTAAGCCTGTCCGGGCCGGTGGGTGGAGACCCCGCCGGGAATCCTTTGCGGAGTAATTCCTCATGAGCACCCAGAACAATCCTGACCTCCTCGCCGCCATCCCCGCCGAAGCGCGTCCGGAACTGCGCCGGCTGATTTTCGACGCCTGCCGCAGCCCCGAGCCGCAATGTGTGCCGCCGCTCGTCGAGGCCGCCCGCGTCGACCCCACCATGCAGCGGCGCATCCATGACCTTGCGCGCCAACTCGTCGTCGGCCTGCGCTCGAAGCGCGCGCGGTCGAGCGGCGTCGATGCCCTGATGAAGGAGTTCTCGCTGTCGAGCCAGGAAGGCGTCGCGCTGATGTGCCTGGCCGAGGCGCTGCTGCGCGTGCCCGACAAGGCCACGGCCGACCGCCTGATCCGCGACAAGCTGTCGCGCGGCGACTGGGGGGCCCACCTCGGCCAGAGCCCGTCGCTGTTCGTGAATGCGGCGACCTGGGGGCTGCTGATCACCGGGCGGCTGGTGGCGACGCGTAGCGAGGAGGGGCTCGCCAGCGCGCTGTCCAAGCTGCTGACGCGCGGCGGGGAGCCGCTGATCCGCAAGGGCATGGACCTCGCGATGCGCCTGCTGGGTGAACAGTTCGTCACCGGACGCACGATCGAGGAAGCTCTGGAGCGCGGTGCAGAGCGCGAGACGCGCGGCTACCGCTACTCCTTCGACATGCTCGGCGAGGCGGCGATGACCGCGGCGGACGCCGACCGCTACTACAAGGATTACGAACACGCGATCCATGCGATCGGCAACGGCTCCGCCAAGCGCGGCGTGGTCGACGGCAACGGCATCTCGGTGAAGCTTTCGGCGCTGCATCCGCGCTACAACTGGGCGCAGCGTGAGCGCGTGCTGGGCGAGCTGCTGCCGAAACTCAAGCAGCTGTGCGAACTGGCGCGCGGCTACGACATCGGCCTCAACATCGACGCCGAGGAGGCCGACCGGCTGGACATCTCGCTGGACCTGCTCGAAGCGCTGGTGGAGGACAAGGATCTCGCCGGCTGGGACGGTATCGGCTTCGTCGTGCAGGCCTACCAGAAGCGCGCCCCCTTCGCGATCGACTGGATCGTCGACCTCGCCCGCCGCAACCAGCGCCGCCTGATGGTGCGCCTCGTGAAGGGCGCCTACTGGGATGCCGAGATCAAGCGTGCGCAGATCGACGGGCTGGAGGGCTATCCGGTCTATACGCGCAAGGTGTACACGGACGTGTCCTACCTTGCGTGTGCGAAACGGCTGCTGGCCGCGCGCGATGTGATCTATCCGCAGTTCGCGACCCACAACGCGCACTCGATGGCCTCCATCATGCACATGGCCGAGGGCGACTACCGCAACGGCGAGTACGAGTTCCAGTGCCTGCACGGCATGGGCGAGCCGCTGTACGACCAGATCGTCGGCGACCCGGCGTTGCGCCGCATGGTGCGCATCTATGCGCCGGTGGGCAGCCACGAGACGCTGCTCGCCTACCTGGTGCGCCGTCTGCTGGAAAACGGCGCCAACACCAGCTTCGTGAACCTGATCGTGGATGAGAACGTGCCGGTCGAGGAGCTCGTGCGCGACCCGGTCGCGCTCGCCGAGCCGCTCGCCGGCTCGCCGCATCCGCGCATTCCGCTGCCGAAGGACCTGTACGGACAGGGGCGGCGCAATTCGCAGGGCTTCGACCTGTCGAGCGAGCCCGTGCGCTCCGCGATCGCCGCTGCGCTGGTGCAGAGCAGCAGGCAGCGCCATTCGGCCGGGCCGCTGGTGGCCGGTCTCGTCATAGAAGGTTCGCCGCAGCCGGTGCGCAATCCCGCCGATCTCGAGGACGTAGTCGGGGAAGTCATCGAAGCCGATCTGGCCGAGGTCGAGGCGGCGCTGCGCGCCGCCGAGGCGGCCGCGCACGACTGGGCGGCGCGTCTGCCGGTGCAGCGTGCCGAGTGCCTCGAACGCACGGCGGATCTCCTCGAACGCGACGGGGCGGCGCTGATCGCGCTCGCGGTGCGCGAGGCCGGCAAGTCATGGTCGAACGCGATCGCCGAACTGCGCGAGGCGGTGGATTTCTGCCGCTACTACGCGCAGCAGGCGCGCGAGCTGGACAACGCCCAGCACCTGCCGCTGGGGCCGGTGCTGTGCATCAGCCCGTGGAACTTCCCGCTGGCGATCTTCGCCGGGCAGGTCGCCGCGGCGCTCGTGGCCGGCAATCCGGTACTGGCGAAGCCGGCCGAGCAGACGCCGTTGATCGCCGCGTGGGCGGTGCGCCTGTTCCGCGAGGCGGGCGTCCCGGATGCGATCGTGCAACTCTTGCCCGGCCGCGGCGAGGTCGTCGGTGCGGCGCTGGTGCGCGATGCGCGTGTGCGCGGCGTGATGTTCACCGGTTCGACCGAGGTCGCGATGATCATCAACCGCACGCTCGCCGAGCGTGGTGGCGATGTGCCGCTGATCGCCGAGACCGGCGGGCAGAACGCGATGATCGTCGATTCGACGGCGCTGCCCGAGCAGGTCGTCGGCGACGTGATCGCGTCGAGCTTCGATTCGGCCGGCCAGCGTTGCTCGGCCCTGCGCGTGCTGTGCCTGCAGGAGGACATCGCGGACCGCGTGATCGAGATGATAGCGGGGGCCGTGCGCGAGCTGACGGTCGGCAACACCGCCGACGTGCGTTCGGACATCGGCCCGGTGATCGACGCCGAGGCGCAGGCCGGGCTGCTCGCGCACATCGAGGCGATGCGCAAGGACGGCGCGAAGCTGTTCCAGCTGCCGGTGCCCGAGGCGTGTGCGAAGGGCACCTTCGTGCCGCCGACGATGATCGAGATCCGTTCGCTGTCCCGGCTCAAACGCGAGGTCTTCGGCCCGGTGCTGCACGTGCTGCGCTTCCCGGCGCATGAGCTGATGCGCGTCGTCGACGAGGTGAATGCGACCGGCTACGGCCTGACGCTGGGCATCCATTCGCGCATCGACGAGACCATCAATGACGTCGTCGCGCGTGCGCATGTCGGCAACATCTACGTCAATCGCAACATGATCGGCGCGGTCGTCGGCGTGCAGCCCTTCGGCGGCGAGGGCCGCTCGGGCACGGGGCCGAAGGCGGGCGGGCCGCTGTACCTGCATCGCCTGCTGCGTCGCAGCGCGGGCGCGGAGTTCGCGACGGCAACGGCTGTGCCGGAGCTCTTCGAGCGCTTCGCCGCGTGGGTCGACGAGGCGGGCCGCGCGCTCGTCGAGGGCGACGACACGATGGCGCTGCGCCTGCGCGCCGAGGCCTACCGCAGCCATCACCTCGCCAACCTGCGGCTCGCGCTGCCGGGGCCGACCGGCGAGGACAACAGCCTGAGCTTCAGGCCGCGCGGTACGGTCGCGGCGGTTGCGGGCTCGATGGCGGGTTACTTCCATCAGCTGATGGCAGCCCTCGCGACCGGCAACGGCCTCGTGCTGGGCGACGATGCACTCGCGCGCAAGTTCTTGGCGGCCCTGCCGGCCGAGATCGCCCGGTGCGTGCGCATCGACGCGAAGTGGTTCGACGGCGCGTTCGGGGCGCTGCTGTTCGAGGGCGAAGAGGGGGCGGCGGACGAGTGGCGCGTGCGCCTCGCGCGCCGCGACGGTCCGATCCTGTCGCTGGTGCGTCCGCAACCGGAGTACGACCTCGGCCGACTGGTGGCCGAGCGCACGCTGAGCATCAACACCGCGGCGGCAGGCGGCAATGCGAGCCTGATGGCCATGGGCAACTGAGGACGACGTAGCGCAACGGCGCCCGCGCGGGACGCCGTTGCGCGGCCGTGGCCGGTACAATCCGGCCATGACCGTCCGTCGCGTCCGAGCGTCCGGCGTGCGCGTGCTCGCCGCGCTGTGCCTTGCCGTGCTGCCGCCGCTCGCCGCCGCGCAGCAGCCCCTGCGCGTGCAACTCGACGCGCCCGAGAGCGTGCGTCCGCTGCTCGAGCGGCACCTGCGCATCCTCAACCGCAGCGACCAGATCCTGCCCGCCGAGCGTGCCGACCGCGTCGCGCTCGCGCGCCGTGCGCGGCGCGAAGCGGCCGAGCTGCTCGCGACCGAGGGCTATTTCTCGCCCGAAGTGCGGCTGGAGCGCGAGGACGAGGACGACTGGAAGCTCACCGTCGTGCCGGGCGTGCCGGCGAAGGTCGTCGCGGTGGATGTGCAGTTCGAAGGTGCGTTGGGCGGCGAAGGCGAGGCGCTCGTGGCGCGGCGTGCGCAGCTCCGCAATGCCTGGTCGCTCGCCGCCGGGCAGGTGTTCCGCCAGTCGGCCTGGGACGATGCCAAGCGGCGTCTGCTCGACGAGGTCGCCTCGCGCGACTACGCGGCGGCCCGGATTGCCGACAGCCGCGCCGAGGTCGATCCCGATGCGTCGACCGTGCGCCTGGCGGTGACGGTCGATTCCGGCCCGCCCTTCTTCCTCGGCCCCATCGAAGTGTCCGGGCTGAAGAATCTCCCGGCCGATCTCGTCGAGCGTTTCAGCAGGCTGCAGCCCGGGCGTCCCTTCAATCAGGACGAGCTGCTGGCGCTGCAGGGTACCCTGCAGAACGTGCCGCAGTTCGCATCGGTCGTTGTCGACATCGAGCGCGACCCGGCCCTCGCCGCGGCAGTGCCGGTGCGCGTGCAGGTTTCCGAGGCGCGCTCGCGCCAGCTCGGTTTCGGTGCCGGTTATTCGAGCAATACCGGTTTCCGCGGCGAGGTCAGCTGGCGCGACGTGAACCTGTTCGGCCATGGCTGGGAGCTCGCCAGCGCCCTGCGCGTGGAGCAGCTGCGCCAGTCGCTGTTTGCCGACGTGTTCCTGCCGCCCGCGGCAGCGGGCCATCGCGACAGCGTCGGCGCCGCGGCCGAACGCAGCACCGTCGAGGGGCTCACGCTGACGACGCAGGCGGTCGGGGTGGCGCGTACCAACACCCGTGCGATCGCCGGGGGCACGATAGACACGCGGCTCGCGCTGCGCATGCAGCAGGAGGAGCGCAAGCTCGACGGCGGCGACACGACGCGGCGCAAAGCGCTGACGCTGAACTGGTCATGGACGCGGCGCATGGTCGACGACGCGCTCGATCCCCGTCGCGGCGACGTGCTGCAGCTCGAGATCGGCGGCGGCTCGCGCGCCTTGCTGTCGGACCAGAACTTCGTGCGCCTGTACGGTCGCTACGTGCGCTATGTGCCGGTGGCCGTGCGCGACGTGCTGATCCTGCGCGCGGAGGGCGGCGCCACTCTGGCGAAGAGTCGCGACGGCGTGCCGCAGGACTTCCTCTTCCGCACCGGCGGCACCCAGACCGTGCGTGGCTATGCCTACCAGAGCCTCGGCGTGCAGGAGGCGGATGCGATCGTCGGCGGGCGCTACCTCGCGACGGCGAGCGCCGAATACGTGCATTGGTTCCGGCCGCAGTGGGGTGCGGCGGCCTTCATCGACGCGGGCGATGCGGCGGACGACCGCGACATTTTCGAGCTGAAGAAGGGCTACGGTGTCGGCGCGCGCTGGAAGAGCCCGGCCGGACCGCTCGCCCTCGACCTCGCGTGGGGGCAGGCGGAGCGGCGCCTGCGCCTGCATTTCGGCATCGCGATCGCGTTCTGACGACGGGCGTGGCGCAGGCTCAGTCCGCGTTGCGTGCCTTCACCCAGGGCACGAACTCCGACGCCGGCATCGCCCGGGCGTACAGGAAACCCTGCGCGAGGTCGCAGCCCATGCGGCGGAGCTCGTCCGCGGTGGGCTGGTCCTCGACCCCTTCGGCCACCACGCGCATGCCGAAACCGTGCGCGAGCGCCTGCACCGTCGCGACGATCGCGTGATCGCGGCTCGAGTGCAGCATGTCGCGCACGAAGAGCTGGTCGATCTTGAGCTCGCTGACGGGAAGGTCGCGCATGTAGGCGAACGACGAAAACCCCGTGCCGAAGTCGTCCAGCGACACGCCGCAGCCGAGGGCGCGCAGGGCCTGGATCACGCGGCCGGCGCGATCGCGATCCGAAATGAGTGCGCCTTCGGTGACCTCCAGCACCAGGCTGGCTGCGGGAACGCGCCAGGTCGCAAGGGTCTGGGCGACGAGGTGGGGCAGGTCCTCGTCGTGCAGGTCTTCGGCGACGAGGTTGAGCGACACGGGTATCTCGATGCCCTGCGCATCGAGTTCGGACAGCGTGCGCACCGTCTGGCCGAGGATCCAGCGCGACAGGTCGGGCATCAGGCCCAGACGGCCGGCGATATCGATGATCTTCGGCGGGGAAACCCATTCACCGTCCTCGCGTCGCCAGCGCAACAGCGCCTCGGCGCCCGCGCAGCAGCCGGTGCCCAGATGGATCTGCGGCTGCAGCCAGATCTGGAACGGCGGATGGGCGATCGTGCGCGCGATGTCGCGCTCGAGGTCGAGTTCGTGCTCCATGCGCGCGATCATGTCGGCGTGGAAGCACACTACCGGCATGTCGGCGCGGATCGCGCGGAGCAATGCGGCGCGGGCTGCGTGCTCGAGATCGTAGGCGGTGTCACCGTCGTCGGGCGCGCAAGCGGTACCGGCATGGATCGCGCCGCGCAGTTGCGGGATGCCGTGCTCGGGCGAGCGTTCGCAGATTTCGATCAGCCGGCGCGCGGCCAGCTGCACCTGGCCGGTGCTGCGCAGTTCGGGCATGATCAGCGCCCATTCCTGGTCTGCGATCGAGCACAGCATGTCGCCGGGGCGCAGCGCGCTGCTCATCGCGTCGCCGAGCTGCCTGCGTAGCCGGTCGCGCTGTGCGCTGAGCTGCTGCGGGCTGCCCGTGCCCCAGGTGACGTGCAGGAGCAGCAGTCCGACCGGTTTACGCTCCGGCTGGTTCATCCAGCGCTCGAGCGTGTGCACGAATTGCGTGCGCGTGGGCAGACCGGTCAGCGGGTCCACGCCTTCGCCGGCAGCAAGGCGCAGGTCGAGCCGTGCGAGCGAGGCGGTCGTCAGCGTTGCCTGCACTGCCTGCGCAAGCTTCGCCGTCGCGACGACGATGTCGCAGTCGGCGCTTCCCGGCGGGTGGCCGTCGGCATGCAGCGAGGCGCGCACCGCTTCGACGAGGCAGGCGCAGGCGGTGGCCGGCACGGTCGGCAGGCTCCCGTGCTGCTGACAGTCCAGCCACGTTGCGGCGAGCGATTCGAGCCATTCGTTCGTGCCCCACAGCGGCCGGTCGAGCATTCGCGCATACAGCACGGTATCGGCGGGCGCGGGCGGACGCGCGTTATTGCGCTCGAGGCATGCGGCAAACGCGGCGTCGAGTGCGCCGGCAGGGACGGTCTGCGCGAATGCCCGCAAGGCCGCTGCATCGGCTGCGGAATAGCCGACCACGGCGAGTGCTTCGGCCGCGCCCGCCGATACCGTGCTGTATGCGCGAATGCTCGACCGGCCGCTGTGGGG
>NZ_QVLR01000105.1 GCF_014822185.1 Azoarcus sp. Aa7 | reverse complement strand
CCATCGCTTGCCCAAAAAGCAAGGAAACTACACAAAACAGGCGCGAGTGAACAGGGGGTGTGCAAGTGCATGATCGTCAACGGGTTTCTTTGGAGCTCATGCTATGTGCGTAGCTGCGGCAGCCCTGGCGTCCTTTGCCTTGTCCCGTCCATAATTTCCGCCGAGAACCGAATCGATGGCGTCGGCTGCCTTACCAAAGACCTTGGCCGCGCCCTTGTCATCCTTAAAAGCGGCGACCACCTTTTCGCAGTATTTCTCAAATTTGTTGGAGTTCATGCGCTCAGCCGTTTCGCCCGCCGCAATGATCCGAGCAATTGGAAGCAAGTGGTACTTGAAAGGCCGGTATTTCGTATCCAGCGCCTTGCGGCGAAAGAGAGACTCAAGCCGATAGAGAGCCAACGCGCTCGCGTAGTAGGCGACCGGAGGGTGATCCGCAACGAAAATTTTCGATTCGATGGAGTTCAACAACGCCCCGTAGTACCGACTGGCCTGATGAGGAAGCCCCAAGAACATCGAGGCGAATGCACGGATTTGGTTCGGAATGGTGACGATTCGAATCTTCTCGATGCCGGTTGTTGCGCGGAACTGCTGGGAGCGGCGCTCGTAGTAGAGCTTCGAATCCCCATCACCTGCCTCGTAGTAGTCTTCCAGCGATTTCTGGAAGTCGGTCAAAGAGGTAAGTTCCTCAGGCTTGACTGTAGTCTGCCGGTTTGTGGCCTTGATGATCTTGTTTTTTACCGCCCCGTCCTGGGAGACGATGAGCTTAAACGGGATTTGTACCTTTTCGAGTTTGTCCTGATTGCGGAAAAGCACGTTGCTCGTTTGACACCCATTAACAACTTGGTAGCCCTCGAGCGTGAATCGGTCGCCAGTCTTCTGGATCGAATCTGCTACGACGGTGACGCCGTTGTTCATCAACACAAAAAGGCGCCGTGACTCGTCCTCAAGCGTCTTTTGAATCTCCATATTGACGTCGTTATCGCCTTGAAAGTCGCGCACGTTGTCGTAAAACAGCCCCTTGAGCATATTGCCGGAGTCGTCTGATATGAGTTTCATAAACTCGTCAGACGGCAAGTAGCCAAGGTAGGATTCTTGGACTCCAGGCAATTCGGGTAACGTGATTTTGCTGGCAAACTCGATGGACTTAGAGAAACGGTTCTTGGCGTTCGAGTGAAGCCGTTGGAGAGTCTTCGCGTCGACGGGGACGAAATCGACAGACCCGAAGATGTCGAGATCCATTAAACCGTCGCGCTCAACCTCCACTCTCTTGATCAACTTGGGATCGTCCTGCCACTTGCCAGTAGTGGCGTAGTAGATTTTCACGGTCGGATTGCCGCGCTTGAACAAGGCGCTTTGCCCATAGATGAATTTGATCAGGCGCTCCTTCTCCGCGATCCTGGCATTCCGGGGCATCGACGACTTCGTCGACAAGAGATCTTTTAGCCCAAAGAAGGTGTTCGAGATCTCGTCGCCGGAAAACCCTCCGGACTTCGACTGACAAAAAATCAGGTTGGCTTCGATATATCTGTTCGCTGAAACCAGATCCATAACTTCCTGCTCGTCTAACACCAAGGTCCCGTTCACTATGACTGCTACACCATCGATGCCTAGATCGTCCGGACCGCCGGTATGCAAGTCCTCGACGTCGAACTCCTCTCCATACTCGTTCGAGATGGCGCAGTAGTTCACGAAATGCTCCAGAACTGTGGCGTCGTCCATTTTTTCGGGAAGAGATTCCTCGGCCTTGAACGCGGCCACAAGGTTTTGGGTGACGAGATCCATGTCGAGCGCCTGAAATGATTGAACTGGGGGCAGGGAGGAATCGGTGCCCGCCCATGTCATATGCAGCAACGATTATCGCCGAAGCCGGACCTATTGGAGAAGTTGTTGGCACGGCTTGGAAAAAAATGATTCGGCCGAGCGGGTGTTGGTGAGCGGGTGTGCATTGCTACTGCTCCACTCAGAAACCTGCCCGCGGCGCGAGAGGACAACGAATGACAGCAAAGGGTCGGCTGCCGTCCGCCGCCGCTGACAACTCAATGGCCCCTTGCAAACAGGAGCGGCCAGCCAGGCCAAGCAGCGCCGAAATCCCACCACCAATGTCGAGATCAGTCTGAAAGCTGTCGTCCAGCCTTTTCAGGCCAGTGGCCGACCCTGAGCGGACGCCCAGGACTCATACGACGCCCGCCTGCTTGCAGGTCATTGCATTGCTGGCCTTTTTACTCCCTCATTCTGATTATTTCCACGTCTTGGTCCGTGAGGTCAAACCATTCGCCATTGATCCACTTGTCGGCAAACATGTCGTGGTAGCGCCGCTCTGCTACATGACAGTCTTCAAACCACGCACACAGGGGGATGGTATAGGCGAAAGGTAGTCGAACCCCAAAGGTTCTCATGCGCTCCGGCACATTTCGGCTTCTGCCGACCTTATGACCATAGGCTGACCTAAGTACGTAGACGACTCCAGCTTTGGGGCCTGTCGTTGGTTCGCCGATAACTTCAATAGGGTTAAGGCGCTCTGGAGAAATGCCCCTATTTCTCGTCACCCTTGGGCCAGTGGGCTTCGTAGTGACTGGCGCATGGTCACGAAGCTCCATGCCTTCAAAGGCTTCGCACCAAAGCTCGTGCAAGCCATAGCCCGCAATCTTGGAATCCGCGAAGCCAAAGGCTCCCCCCTTCCACTTACTGCGGCCGAACCCCGTGTCTACCCAAATCTGAGCATTGCAGGGTTTCCACTCCACGGTTCGTGTAGCTCCAGTTCCCCCGGTGACTACGCCGAGCCATCTGAACAGTCCTATCTGTTCGGCCTCGTCGTAGGCTGCAATGGTAATTCCATGTCCGACCCTGGGAGGGGAGGACCGGGCAGCCAGCGCCTCCGGCAACGCGAATTCAGTCGGTGGCTGCGAGGGCTCTGCGTCAGGGCTGCAAGGAACTCGCCAGTACTTCGGGGGTGTCAGCATGAATTCTGCTCTCTCAATAAATTCCAACTAACTCAAACCCAACCATACTGCGGATTAGGCCTCGCTACTCGTGGAATAGTGCTGGGGATCCAGATCCTGCGGCAACTCCATGCAGTACTGAGAGGCATCCGCCAGATTCCCGACTTCGTCCAGCACTGCGAATGGGAAAAGGTAGGCGGCGATGACGGTTTCCCCTCGGACTTGTAGGGCGCGCAGGTCGAACACAGACGAGTGCTGCGGATACTGCCTCTCCAGATCCTTGCGGACTTTCGCGACGTCGACGGAGCGAGGATCCTCACCCTCGAGGAACACTCGCACGGTCGTCCTGTAAGGCTCCTTCTGACCCAGCGCCGGCATCAGGTGCAGATGTGCCAGCTGATCCAGCTGCCAGCGCAACAGGTTTTCCTTGTGCGGATCGAGGGACCAGGTCCCTTCGACGTAGCGCAGGACGGAGACGCAAAGCATGGCGAAGGTGCGCAGGGCCGGGGCATTGATCTGGAGTTCCAGTCCGACGTTGCCTCCCTTCGAACTCGAAACGCGCAACGAGCCATCGACCGACGCGAAATGGCGGGAGTGGATGATGGTCCCTCGAAGCGGCTCGAAGGCCTCATAAAGGCAGCGCAGCCGCTCCTGCAGCCAAGGGCGATTCTCGACGACTGGGGGATAAGTGAGCGTCCCCTTCAACGTCTTGATCTTCTCGGCGAAGCGGTGGGTGGATGCATGGCCGTTACGCTCCAAGACCCACTCCAAGAACATGTCCAACAGCTTGAAGGTCGAGGTGAACACCAATGGTGCCCCTGCCTCCAGGAAGCCCGGTCTCCAGTCGCCAATGACGATGTTCGAGCGACTGTGCGCGATGAATTGTGGATTGGAACTGCCCAAAGCGTATATGACCCCGTCTGGGAACGTCGGAAACAGCTCCTCTTCCAAAAGATTGTAGATCGCCTCGAGCAGCCACGCCTCGTAGCTAACCCGATCGGAAAGTTCCAGGATAGCCTCCTGGTCGTAGAAGACCTTGGTCATTGTGATCTCGTCTAGTGCGCCATCGATGCGACCATAAAGAGGATGCCAGGGCGCCTATGGCCCAGTCAGCATTTCGCCGGTGATCCTCGGGCGAATAGTCGCTTGTGGCGCCGCCCCACCATATGGCGAGAAACCGCTCTTGGCCGAGTGCGGCATTTCAGGTTCAGGATAACAAGCGGGGCTCGAGTTCCAGGTGACATTTCCAACGAAACGTCAGTTTTTGGCCGGTGGCCGACCGGCACCATCCTACCCTCACTGACCGGTCCGACCTCAAACCTGCCGCTCAGGCAGCCAAAGACGCTTCGGTGTATCGAACGGCCGCTTCCGTCGCGTCCGTTGCTGGGGCGAATGGCCGCTTAGAAAATGCTCGACTGGCACGTTTGGGTCGTGAACAGCCGTGCGAATCAACGCGATTCGCAGTTCGCAGACATGCGATTTCGCCGCCGCACATTGCGCAGATTTTCGGTTCGTCGAAATGTCCCTCACTTGCCGGCGAGTGACAGACGTACGCAATGGCGTACGCTGGAGCACTCGATACCGAGGTGCATCATGACAACCGTTACCGCCAGCGAAGCCCGCGCAAATCTCTATCGCCTCATCGACGATGCGGCCAGTTCCCATGAGCCGATCCTGATCACGGGCAAGCGGGGCAACGCCGTACTTCTTTCCGAGGAAGATTGGTCTTCCATTCAGGAAACACAGGGCAATCGCACCGACTTGGCATATGAGAATACCAAAGGTTGTTAACTTTCATGACCTTAGCGAGCCCCTGTTCACAGCGGCATAATTTGTGTAGTTTCCTACCTTTTTGGGCCGCCCATGAAGA
>NZ_QVLR01000104.1 GCF_014822185.1 Azoarcus sp. Aa7 | reverse complement strand
AACAGGACAGTGAAACAGGACCGCGCCGATGATAGTGCTCTTCGTGAGTGCGAAAGTAGGTCATCGTCAGACTACCTACACCTGAAAAAGCCGCTCCCCTACTCCAGGGTCAGCGGCTTTTTTACGTCTACGCTCCGCAGTTTCGCGGCAAACGCGATTTGTTGTATGTTGCTGTCAACCGCACGCATGCCGTTGCGCGTTGTTTGGAAGGGGCGGCCGGCGGATTCGTGGCGTCATGTGCCCGTCCCATTACAAGGAGATTGACGATGCGAGCAGTCCGTTTGCGCAAGGTACAGGTGGTGGCCGCGCTTCTTGCCGGTCTTCTGGGGTGCGGCTTTGCATACGCCGAGAAGCCTGATCATGCAGGAGGCGGCGGAAAGGGCGGACATCAGGAGCGTGCGGACAAAGGGCAGGGCGGAAAGGGGGGCGGGCAGCAGAAGGGTGACCGGGATGGTCGGGGGCCGGCGGACCGTGATGGCCGCGACCGCGTGGCACGCTCCCGGGATGACGGGGCACGCCATGTGGTGACGCGTTTTGAGACGCGGGAACGGACGGTGATCCGCGAGTATTTCGGGCGCGAGGGGAGTGCGGGCGGGTGTCCGCCGGGGCTCGCGAAGAAAGGAAATGGCTGCAGGCCTCCGGGCTTGGCGAAGAAGTGGTCGGTTGGCCGGGCGTTGCCACGGGACGTGGTGTATTACGATCTGCCGCCTGCACTCGTCGTGGAGCTCGGAGTGCCGCCGGCGGGCCACAAGTTTGTGCGCGTTGCCGGGGACATCCTGATGATTGCGATCGGCACAAGCATGGTCGTGGACGGAATCGAGGATCTGGGCGGCCTGTGATCGCTCGCGGGGTGTGCGCAGCGCTGAGCTATTGACGGGAGAGGTCTGAGCCGGGAGAATTGCGCGCGATTCGGCATTGAGGGTGAGATCTGAAGCCGTCGGAACACGGTGCGAGCTTGCTCAATTCCGTGGCGGGCCCGCCGCTGTAACCGGGGATGACTGTCGCTGGGATGTCGGTAGATTCCGAACATCCGGTCACTGTCGGGGAACACCCCGGCGGGAAGGCGCGGCAGGTCACTTGATCCGGGAGCCAGAAGACCTGCCGTAATCGACTGTTTTGTAGCTGAAACCAATGGCAAGGGTTTCGCTGTCCGCACTTGGCCGTGCGGCAGCGGAGCCCTTTTTGTTTTTGTGTTTGGAAAAACAGGAGAATCGGATGCCTTCGACTGATATCAAGCAACACGCCGCGAAAATCGCCGTTTCCGGCGCAGCAAACACCGCTGTGTGCGGCGCCGAAGCGAAGCCGGCGATCATCGCCACCCGCAAGCGTTGCGAGGCGGAAGGGGTGGGACTGTCCCATTACGTCCTGATGGACCGCAAGGCGGTGCGATGAGCGGCGTCGTTTCGACCGCTCGCGCCCCGTCCGCGGGGCGTTATGCCAACCTCGGTTGCGGCGCGAGCCTGATTCCATTCGACATCGGCCACGACGACTATGTGGCGCTGAGCGACCCCGCCAGCGCGTTCTGGGCGCTGGTCCGCAAGGACAAGCTCGCCGACACGCTGACCGATAGCGCGCTGATGGCGGGCTATCGGGCAAAGGCCGACGATTTCGTGCGGGAGCTGCATGCGCTGCGCTTCGAGCTGAAGCCCTCGGCCGTGTACGTGAATCCGACCGAGCGCTGCAACCTGAATTGCACCTACTGCTACATCCCGGAAGGCATGCGCCGCAGCGGGCAGCACATGTCCGAGGATCGACTGGTGGAGGCGCTCGGGCGGCTCAAGTCGTATTTTTCGACCGTGATGCCCGAGGGGCGCAAGCCGCGCGTGATCTTCCACGGCGCAGAGCCGCTGATGAACCAGGCGGCGTTGTTCGCGGCCATCGACACCTTCAAGGACGAGTACGTTTTCGGGGTCCAGACCAACGCGACGCTGCTCGACGACAAGGCGATCGCCTTTCTCGCGGAGCGCAACGTCAGCATCGGCCTGTCGCTCGACGGGCCCCTTGCCGAGACGACGGACGCAACGCGCCTGACGTTCGGCGGCAAGAGCGTGCACGACAAGGTCCTGCGTGCGATGGAGTCGCTGCGCGGATACTCGGCCTGGAGCGTCATCGCGACCTGCACCGAGAAGAACCTGGACCAGCTCGTTCCGCTGGTGGATCTCTTCCATGCGCATGAAGTGCCGACCTGCATGCTGAATGCGGTGCGCTGCACCCTGCCCGGCGCACGGACTGTCCGTCCGGATGACGAGGCCCTGGCGCGTGCCTTCATCGCAGCGCTGGAGCGCACGCATGCGCTGTACCGCGAGACCGGCCGCAAGATGGTCGTCGCCAACTTCGCGAACATTCTGCTGGCGATCCTGGCACCGACGGCGCGGCGCCTGATGTGCGACATCTCGCCGTGTGGCGGCGGACGTGCGTTCTTTGCGCTCGCACCCGACGGCGGCCTGTTCCCGTGCAGCGAGTTCATCGGGCTGGATGCGTTCCGCGGCGGCAACCTGTTCACCCACCCCATCGAGGATGTCCTTGCCAGCGAGGCGTTCCGCACGGTCACCGGGCGCGACGTCGACCGGATCGATCCGTGCAAGGGCTGCGCGATCCGGCACTTCTGCGGCTCGCCCTGTCCGGCCGAGGCGCACGAAATGAACGGCGGCATGGACCGCGTCGGGGCGTTCTGCGGCTTCTACGAGGAGCAGACGCGCTATGCATTCCGCCTGATCGTGGACGGCAAGGCGAATGACTTCCTCTGGGACGGATGGGATGCGGAGGACGGCGGCGTAGAGACGAGTTTCGACTTCGTGCTGCCCTGAGCCACGCCGCAGCTGTCGCAGTCATTCAAGGCCCGCCCGGGGGTGATCTCCGGCGGGCCCGTTTGCCTTAAGCGCTGCCGAGGTGGCGGCCGCCGCCGCCGGGGCGGGCGATTCCGGCGGAATCGTAGAGCTGCGGCTGCCGGGCTGCGTCGAGCAGGATCGACATCGCGGCCTGGTTATGCTGGAGGCGCTCGGAGATGAGTTTGCCGTTCAGTTCGTTGCGTGCCTGCGCGTCGCGTGCAAGCGTGTGAATTTCGTCCCAGCGCCTGAGGGTGTCGGGCAGCGGCTGGCACACCTCGCGGATCGCGGCATCGGTGTTCGGACGACGGAGCCGGCCGAGCAGCAGGGCGCGGTCGTTGTGGATGCGCTGCAGCTGATGGAAGCGTTCCGTCTTTTCGCGTGTCAGGACGAGCAGGCCGTCGGCGTCACCGGCAATGAGCAGGGCTTCCTCGCGTTCGAGCAGCGCAAGGAAGCCGCGCAGCAGAACTGCCTCGCTGTCGATCAGCTGGACGAGCCGCTGGAGTTCGGGCTGCAGGCTCACGGACACTATTTCTGCGCGTCGAGCATCTGGCGCACGCTTTCGATCAGGCCGTCGGCGATGCGGTTGGCGTCGATCTTGAAGCGGCCTTCGCTGATTGCCTGACGGATTTCATCGACGCGGCTGCGGTCGATCTCGGGCGTGGCGGCCATCGCTGCTTCGGCCTTGTTGAGGCTGGACGAGAGCGAGGACAGTTCGACCTTTTCATTCGCTGCGCTGGCAATCGTCGTGCTGGCCGGGCGTTTTTCCCGGGCTTCTCCGGTCGGGGCGGACCCCGGCGGTTTCACTGTTCCTTCGATTTTCATGGCGCTACTCCCATTAAGCGGTCTCTGTTCGTGTTCACGACCGCCGGAGCGAAAACTTTAGGCGTTTTTTCTAGGCATGGCCGCGCCATCAGAAATCGAGCTCGACGGTTCCGTCGGCGCGGGCTTTGCCGGATATGACCTGGCCGCTGCCCAGCCGCACGCGCACGGGTTCTCCCGTGGCCGCGGCATTGAGCGCCCGCCCTTCATTGGTAACCGTAAAGCCGCTGCCGGTTCCGACGACCTTGACGTTCTGGCCCTGCCGCACGGTCTGGGGTAGGCGGAGCATGTCGGTGCGCAGCGGATTGCCTGCGGCGATGGTGATGCGGGCGTTGTGGCCGACGGCCTGGGTCATGTCGGTCAGCGTATTGGGTGCTTCGCCCGCGAGGTCGCCGCTGCGTCGTTCGAGATCCGCCGGTGCGATCACCTGGCCGGCGCGGATCGGGCGGGCGGCAATCAGATATTCGCCGACGACGGAGACCTGCGCGGGCACATAGATCGTCCAGCCGACGGGAGATTCGCAGCGGACGCCGACATTGATCCGGCCCCAGGCGCGCGTGCCGGGGGGGAGGAAGGGGACGAGCTCGGCGCACGCGGGGAGTTGGTTCTGGGGGTCGACGCCTTCGACGGTGATACCGACCTTGCCCGGCAGGCCCGAAGTCTGTTGACCGAGGAACGTCATCACGGTCTGCCGGACCGGCGGCAGGGGCTGCTGTGCGCCGGCGCTTCCGCCCGCGAGCGCGAGGCTCAGGGCGAGCAGGGAAATGACGGCGCGACGGCGGGAAGGGGGCATGAGGCGGTTCGAAAGCATGGGGCGCATTCCACCATGCGGCCGGCCGATCGGCAACCGGCAAAGTTTTCCGCCGCTGCTTGCCGGGTGTCGCCGTGGCACCGCCGAAAGCGGCGGAATTGGCCGGTATTTGCCGGTCTTATCGCGGCTAGGGGCTTGCAGGGGCAGGACTAATATCGCTGGCATGGAAGGTGCAATGAACCCGGTGCCAGCCGATGAAGAGCTTAACGGCCGTCGGCGACAGAACTTGAGGTGATGCCATGAAGACCCAACTCGACAGCGCGCTGCAGTTTCACCAGACGGCACTGAATCTGCAGGCGCAGCGGCAGCAGATGCTGGCGTCGAACATAGCCAACGCGGACACGCCGAACTACAAGGCGCGTGACATCGATTTCCGCTCCGCTCTGAAAGGGGCTCTGGGCGAACGCATGGGGCCGCTCGCGCTGGCGAGCACGTCTTCGCGCCACGTCGATGTGGCCGGGGAGATGCCGTTCGGCGCCTTCGTCGGGTATCGCCGCGAGTTTCAGTCCAGCGTGGATGGCAACACCGTGAACATGGACGTCGAACGTGCCGCCTTCGCCGAGAACTCGGTGCATTACGAGGCGAGCGTGACCTTCATCAACGGCCTGCTGCGCAGCATGCAGACGGCGATCACCGGCCAGTAAGCGGAGGGCAGGCGTCCATGAGCATGTTCAACGTATTTACGATCGCCGGATCGGCGCTGCATGCGCAATCCGCGCGGCTGAACGCCACGGCGTCGAACCTGGCGAATGCGGACAGCGTCGCGGGGCCCGATGGCCAGCCTTACCGTGCCAAGCAGGTGGTATTCACCGCCGCACCGGTGGCGGGGCCGAACAGCGTCGGGGTCACGGTTTCGAATGTCGTCGAGAGCGCGGAGCCCGGGCGCCTGACGTATGACCCGAGCAACCCGGGGGCGAACGCGGAAGGCTACGTCGAGATGTCGAATGTGAATGTGGTCGAGGAAATGACCAACATGATCTCGGCCTCGCGTGCCTACCAGAACAATGCGGAAGTGATGAACACGGCGCGCACGCTGTTGCAGCGCACGCTGCAGATCGGGCAGTAAGGTTTCGGGAGCGGATCATGGCAACGGTCAACAACACGGTTTCCTCGGCGGCCGACGCGGCACTGGCCCTGCTCGGACGGAAGGACAGCACTTCGGCAAAGGCCGAGGTGGATAGCCAGGGGCGCTTCCTGACGCTGCTGACGGCGCAGTTGAAGAACCAGGATCCGATGAATCCGCTCGACAACGCGCAGGTGACTTCGCAGTTGGCGCAGATCAGCACGGTCGATGGCATCGAGCGGCTCAACACGATGCTGACCCAGCTCCTCGAAGGTCAGCAGTCTTCGGAGTCCTTGCAGGCGGCGTCGCTCGTGGGACGCGGCGTGCTGATTCCGGGCAGCGGGCTGAAGCTCGGCGATGCCGGCTCGATCGGCGGCTTTGCGCTCGATGTGCCCGCCGACGCGGTGACGATGCGGATCAAGGATGCGCAGGGCCTGGAGGTCGCGGCGGTCGACCTCGGTTCCTTCGACGCTGGAACGCATAACTTCCAGTGGGACGGCACGACGATCGACGGCAGCCGTGCGGCGAACGGCAAGTACACGGTGAGCATCGAGGCGGTGACCGGCGGCAAGCCCGTTGCGGCGGAAGTCCTCGAATTCGGGGCGGTGACGAGCGTGGTGCGCGGCACCAAGGGTACCGACCTTCAGGTTGGCGACATGGGCATCTTCAAGATGTCCGATGTCCGGCAGATTGTTTGAAGAATTGTTTGAGACCGAGTTTCCAGGGAGACGGCCATGGCTTTCCAGCAAGGTTTGAGCGGACTTAATTCGTCCGCGAAGGCCCTCGATGTCATCAGCAACAACGTCGCGAACGCGAATACGGTCGGCTTCAAGGCCGGGCGCGCGGAGTTCTCCGACGTGTTCGCGGCGGCGCTGAACGGTGCGGCGGCCGGCGTGCAGGTGGGTATCGGTTCGGCGATCGGGGCGGTGACGCAGCTGTTCTCGCAGGGCAACATCACGACGACGAACAATCCGCTCGACGTCGCGATCAACGGCAACGGCTTCTTCCGCATGTCCGCGCCGGATGGGTCGATCGCCTACACGCGCAACGGGCAGTTCGATGTGAACAAGGACGGTTTCATCGTCAATTCGCAGGGCTACCAGCTCACCGGTTACGCGGCGACGAACGGCGTGATCCTGACCGGCGGCGAGCCGCAGCGCCTGCAGCTCGATTTCTCCGACGTGCAGCCGAACCCGTCTTCGCAGATGACGTTGGCGATGAACTTCGACTCGCGCGAGCCGATCTCGCCGTCCTTCGATCCGACCAACCCGACGCCGCTCGACCGCACGAATGTGACCGCAGGCGGGTACAACTTCTCCACCTCGGCGACCGCCTACGACACGCTGGGCAATGCGCACACGCTGACCTTCTTCTTCCAGAAGACCGCGGCGGGTACGTGGGACGGGTTCTACCAGGTGGATGGCACGGGCGACGCGATCGCGATTCCCGCTCCGGGTTCGCCGCTGCAGTTCGATACCGCCGGCAGCATGACGGCGGGTGGTCAGTTCGACCTCACGTTCCCCGAGTTCGCCGGCACCGGCGCCTCGGCAACCCAGACGGTCAGTTTCGATCTGGCGGCTTCGACGCAGTTCGGCAGCGCCTTCGGCGTGAATACGCTGCGCCAGGACGGCTTCGCATCCGGTCGCCTGACGGGCATCACGATCGGCGACGACGGCGTGATCCTGGGGCGCTACAGCAACGGCCAGAGCCGCGATCTCGGCCAAGTGGTGCTGGCGAACTTCCAGAGCCCCAACGGGCTGCTGTCGCTCGGCGGCAACCTGTGGGCCGAGTCGCCGGATTCGGGCCAGCCGATCGTCGGCGTGCCGGGCAGCGCCAACCTCGGCCTGCTCAATGCGGGTGCCATCGAGGAGGCGAACGTCGACCTGACGGCGGAGCTGGTGCAGCTGATCGTGCAGCAGCGCGCCTACCAGGCCAATGCGCAGTCGGTGCGCGCCCAGGACCAGATCCTGCAGACGCTGGTGAACCTGCGTTGATCGGCCTAGCCAGCTGCGCGGGATAGGGAGAAGGGATCATGGATCGGCTGATCTACACGGCGATGACCGGGGCGAAGCACACGATGGGCCAGCAGGCCGCCGTGTCGCACAATCTGGCGAACGCGACCTCGACGGGCTTTCGCGCGGAGCTGCACAAGCTGCGCGCGGTGCCGGTGCAGGGCGAAGGGCTCGCGACGCGCGCCTTCGTCGTGGACGCGAGCGTGGCGTCGAACTTCGAGTCCGGGCCCATGCAGCAGACCGGGCGGCCGCTGGATGTGGCGGTCGAAGGCAAGGGCTGGCTCGCGGTGCAGCTGCCGGACGGGCGCGAGGCCTACACGCGCGATGGCAGCCTGCAGTTGAGCGCCAACGGCGTGGTGCAGACGCGCAGCGGCCTGCCGGTGCTGGGCGACGGCGGCCCCGTGACGATTCCGCCGGACAACGAGTTCCTGATCGGCAAGGACGGCACGATTTCCGCACTCCAGGCGGGCGGGGCCGAGAACGTCATCAACGTGATCGGCAGGCTCAAGCTCGTGAATCCGCCCGAGGCGTCGCTGGTGCGCGGCGACGACGGGCTGTTCCGCCTGCAGGACGGCGCCTTTGCGCCGCAGGACGAGAACGTTCACGTGGCGGGCGGCTACCTCGAGGGCAGCAACGTGAGCGTGGTCGACCAGATGGTGCAGATGATCTCGCTGGCGCGCCAGTTCGAGATGCAGACCAAGATGCTGCAGACCGCCGAGGCGAATGACCGCGCCGGCGCGCAGGTGCTCGCGGCCCGCTGACGGGCGGCGGGCGAGCAGGGAATTAGCGGGGCTTTTCGGCGGGTGTTCCGGCGATCGAGTCGATCCGCCCCGCCGTAAACTGACCCCGAGACTGCAGGCAGACCGTCTGCCTGCGAAGGAAAGGGAGTCAGGATCATGATTCGCTCATTGTGGATTGCACGGACCGGCCTCGAGGCGCAGCAGACCCAGCTGGACGTGATCTCGAACAACCTCGCGAACGTTTCCACCAACGGTTTCAAGCGTGCGCGCGCGGTGTTCGAGGATCTGCTCTACCAGACGATCCGTCAGCCCGGGGCGCAGAACACGCAGCAGAACCAGATCGGCAGCGGCCTGCAGATCGGCACCGGGGTACGCACGGTGGCGACCGAGCGCATCCACACGCAGGGCAGCCTGCAGCAGACGGGCAATCCGCTCGACATGGCGGTCCAGGGCAACGGCTATTTCCAGGTGACGCTGCCCGACGGCACGCCGGCCTACACGCGCGACGGTGCGTTCCAGCTCGATTCGCAGGGACAGATCGTGACGGCGAGCGGCTACCCGCTCGAGCCGGCGATCATCATTCCGAATGATGCGCAGACGATCACCATCGGCAAGGACGGCACCGTGAGCGTGCTGCAGGCCGGCCAGACGACGCCGACCGTGGTCGGCAACATCCAGATCGCGACCTTCGTGAATCCGGGCGGCCTGTCGAGTGCGGGCGAGAACCTGTTCCGCGAGACCGCTTCGAGCGGCGTCGCGACGCCCAATGCGCCCGGGACCAACGGCGCGGGCGTGCTCAACCAGCAGTACGTCGAGACCTCGAACGTGAACGTCGCCGAGGAACTGGTGAACATGATCACGACGCAGCGCGCCTACGAGCTCAACTCGCGGGCCGTGCAGACGTCCGACCAGATGCTGGGACGGCTGACGCAGCTGTAAGGAGCCGATCATGATGCGTCAGGTGCTGGGGGCGATTGCGGTGCTGCTGCTGTCGGGTTGCGCGTCGATCTATTCGACGCCGCCCACGGTGGTGCATCAGCCGATGACGGTGCGGCCGGAGGCGCGTGCGCAGATGGCGCCCGCGAACGGCTCCATCTACCAGGCCGCGCAATTGCGGCCGCTGTTCGAGGACCGCCGTGCGCGCCTCGTCGGCGACACGCTGACGATCAATCTCGTCGAACGCAACACGGCGCAGAAGCGCGCCAACAGCAGCGCATCGCGCGCCTCGGACGTCACCGGCGGCATCACGGCGGCGTCGAAGGTGCCGCTGTCGGGCCTGGCGGGCATGAATCTGCAGGCCGGCGTCGAGTCGGATTTCGAGGGGGCGGGCGCCTCGGCGGCGAACAACGTGTTCAACGGCACGATCACGGTGACGGTGATCGAGGTGTATCCGAACGGCAACCTGCTCGTGTCCGGTGAGAAGCAGATGGCGATCAACCAGGGCAACGAGTTCATCCGCTTTTCGGGCGTGATCAATCCGAACACGGTGACGGCTGCGAACACGGTGCAGTCGACGCAGGTTGCGGACGCGCGGATCGAATACAAGGGTAGCGGTTACATCGACGAATCGAACACGATGGGCTGGCTGCAGCGCTTCTTCGTGGCGGTGTCGCCGTTCTGAGCGCTTCGATGCGTTGCAGGAGTCGATGATGTTGGGCAATGGCAGATGGATTCGCGCGCTCGCGTGCATGTTGGCGATGCTGGTCGCGGGTACGGCGTTCGCCGCGGAACGGCTGAAGGAGCTGGCGACGATCGCCGGCGTGCGCGAGAACCAG
Source organism: Azoarcus sp. Aa7 (assembly GCF_014822185.1). Lineage (GTDB taxonomy): Bacteria > Pseudomonadota > Gammaproteobacteria > Burkholderiales > Rhodocyclaceae > Aromatoleum. Next base: position 66,783 of record NZ_QVLR01000104.1, on the reverse strand, counting down.
CTCGTCGGCTACGGCCTCGTGATCGGTCTGGACGGCAGCGGCGACCAGACCACACAGACGCCCTTCACGGTGCAGAGCATCATCAACATGCTCGGCAACATGGGCGTGACGCTGCCTCCGGGCACGAACCTGCAGCTCAAGAACGTTGCCGCGGTGATGGTCACCGCGAGTCTGCCGCCGTTCGCGCGGCCCGGGCAGCAGATCGATGTCACCGTGTCGTCGATAGGCAATGCGAAGAGCCTGCGCGGCGGCACCTTGGTGATGACGCCGCTGAAGGGCGCCGACGGCCAGGTGTATGGCGTCGCGCAGGGCAACCTGCTCGTGGGTGGCGCAGGCGCTGCGGGCGGGGGCGCGTCGCAGACGATCAACCACCTGTCGGCCGGGCGGATTCCCGGCGGCGCGACAGTCGAGCGCGCCGTGCCGACTGCGCTCGCGCAGGGCGAGTTCGTGACCTTCGAGCTCAAGGACACCGATTTCGGCACCGCGCGTCGTGTCGTCGATGCGATCAACCTGGCGACCTCCGCCGGAACCGCTCAGGCACTCGACGGACGCAGCATCCAGGTGCGCGCGCCGCTCGATCCCTCCGACCGCGTGGCTTTCCTCGGCAAGCTCGAGAATCTCGAGGTCACGCCGGTGCTGCAGGCGGCGAAGGTGATCGTCAATTCGCGCACCGGCTCGGTCGTGATGAACCAGGCCGTGACGCTGCAGAACGTCGCGGTCGCCCACGGCAATCTGACCGTCACGGTGGGGGTCGATACCGCGGTGAGCCAGCCGGCGCCGCTGTCCGGCGGCCGGACGGTGACGACGCAGAGCGGATCGGTCGATATCAGGCAGGGCCAGGGCACGCTGCATAACGTGCGCAGCGGCGCGAACCTCGCCGAGGTCGTGAAGGCGCTGAACACGCTCGGCGCCACGCCGATGGATCTCGTGAGCATTCTGCAGGCGATGAAGGCCGCCGGGTCCTTGCGCGCGGAGCTGGAGGTGATCTGACATGGTTGCCGCCACCCAGATCAACGCGATGGATCCGCGGGCGCTCGCCGACATGAAACGGCTGGCGCGCGACGGCAACTCGCCCGAGGGGCTGCGCGCGGCGGCCAAGCAGTTCGAGGCGCTGTTCATGCAGATGGTGCTGAAGTCGATGCGCGATGCGATGCCGTCGAATGGGATGTTCGACAGCGACCAGACGCGGCTCTTCCAGGCGCTGCAGGACCAGCAGATGGCGATGAACACGGCGCAGGGACGCGGTGTCGGCCTCGCCGACGCGATCGTCCGCCAGCTTGGCGGCGCGGCCCAGGAGCCGGCTGCGGAGGGTGAGGGCAGTCTCGATGTGTCGCGCATTCCGCGGCGGGCGGCAATCGTTGCCGGCGGCGAGTTGCCGGCGGCAAACCCCGCCGTCGATGCCGACGAACTGGCGGAGTTTGCCGCCCGGCTCGGTGCCGTAATCGGCAAGCCGCGCAGCGACGCCGGCGGGCTTCGGGGGGCGGGCGATGCAGGGGACGCAGCGGAGGTGCAATCGTCGTCGCGTCCGGTCCCCGAAGGCGCGCGCGAGTTCGTCAACCGCGTGTGGGCACATGCCGGTGACGCCAGCCGCAGCACGGGTATCCCCGCGCATTTCATGGTCGGGCAGGCGGCGCTGGAGACCGGCTGGGGGCGCGGCGAGCTGCGCCGTGCCGACGGCTCGCCGAGCTACAACCTCTTCAACATCAAGGCGGGGCCGAACTGGAAGGGGGCGGTGGTCGAGATGCCGGTGACGGAGTACGCGAACGGCCGTCCCTACACGGAAACCGCGCGTTTTCGCGCCTACGGTTCGTATGCCGAGGCGTTCCGCGATTACGCGAGCCTGCTGCGCGGCAATCCGCGCTATGCGGAGGTGCTGGGGCAGACCGACGCCGCGGGTTTCGCGCGCAGCCTGCAGCAGGCGGGCTACGCGACCGATCCCATGTACGCCGACAAGCTCACGCGCATCATCGGCGGCGCCACGCTGCGTACTGCCCTGGCGGGATGAAACCGTTGCTGGCAAAAGTCTTGCTTAGTAATGCCGTAAGAGCAGCGGTAACGAGGGAAACATCATGGCTGGACTACTGAGCATCGGTCTGACGGGCATCAACAGTTCGCAAGCGAACCTGTTGACGACCAGCCATAACATCACGAATGCCAATACGCCGGGCTTCAACCGCCAGACGACGATCCTGACCACGGCGGATCCGTTCTTCTCCGGGGCCGGCTTCTTCGGCCAGGGCGTCGAGGTCGATGGCGTGCGGCGCCAGTACGACCAGTTCCTCAGCCAGCAGGTGCTCAACGCATCGGCACGCAAGGAGGAATTTGCCGCCTACAACACGCAGATCTCGCAGATCGACAACTTGCTCGCCGACACGAGTTCGGGGCTTTCTCCCGCGCTGGCCGACTTCTTCGCCGGCGTGCAGGACGTGGCGACGAATCCGTCGAGCGTCCCGGCACGCCAGGCGCTCATCTCGAGCGCGGAGTCGCTCGCATCGCGCTTCAATGCCATCGATACGCGGCTGACCGAAATCCGCGACATCAACGAGGGACAGATCGTCAGCACGGTCGATTCGATCAACGCCTATGCGCGCCAGATCTCGGACATCAACGAGCGCATCGCGCTGGCGCAGGTGGGCGGGACCTCGATCCCCGCGAACGATCTGCTGGACCAGCGCGACAACCTCGTCGCGGAGCTCAACAAGTTGGTGAAGGTGAGCACGACGACGGAGTCGGATGGCTCGCTCAGCGTGTTCATCGGCAGCGGCCAGCCGCTGGTCGTCGGCACCACGGTCTCGCAGCTCGTCGTCGCTGCAGACTCATCGGTGCCGTCCGATCCTTTCCGCGGCGAGATCCGCCTTGCGACACCCGGCGGCGGTTCAGTGCTGATGCCGGATTCGGTGCTCACCGGCGGTCAGCTCGGCGGGTACCTGAGGTTCCGCAACGAGACGCTCAACGCGGCGCGCGAACAACTCGGCGATCTCGCGATCGCAGTCGCATCGGAGTTCAACGCGATCCATGCCGCGGGATACGACCTCGACGGGACGACCACCGGCATCGCCTTCTTCAAGGACCTGAGCAGCTTTGCCGCCACCGACCTCGGACGCCGTGAGGCCGCCGGGGCCTTCGCCGTCGTGCTCACCGACCCGCGCAAGGTCGCGGCTTCGGGGGCGCCGACGGGCACCGTGGGGGCGGGCGGGAGCAACAACGAGAATGCGCTGAGACTCGCCGCGCTGCAGACGGAAAAGGTCATGAACGGCGACAGCGCGACTTTCCAGTCGGCCTACGCGCAGCTGGTCAGCTTCGTCGGCAACAAGACCCGAGAGGTGCAGATCGGCGAGCGCAGCCAGGAATCGCAGCTGCAGCAGGCGATCGACGCGCAGCAGGCCCTTTCGGGGGTGAATCTCGACGAGGAGGCGGCCAACCTGATCCGCTTCCAGCAGTCCTACCAGGCAGCGGCGCGGGTCATGTCCGTGGCGGGAACGCTGTTCGACGAAATCCTGTCGATTTCGCGTTGAGCGGGGTGAAATCATGAGAATCTCGACCGGCATGATCTTCGACGCGGGCCGCAACTCGATGATGCGGCAGAGCGCAGATCTCGTGCATACGCAGCAGCAACTCTCTTCCGGGCGGCGCATCCTGAGCCCGTCGGACGACCCGATCGGCGCATCGCGCGCGCTCGAAGTGACGCAATCGAAGAGCGTCAACACGCAGTTCCAGACCAACCAGGGCTATGCGAAGGATGCACTGGCATCGCTCGAGAGCAACCTCGGCAGCATCACCGACGTCCTGACCTACATCCGCACGCGCGCGGTGGAGGCGGGCAACGGGGCGTTCAGCGCCAGCGAGCATCAGGCGATCGCGACCGACCTCGAGGCGCAGTTCAATGCCCTGCTGGGCATCGCCAACGGCAAGGATGCGACCGGGGATTTCCAGTTTGCCGGCTACCAGTCGGCGCAGCCGGCCTTTTCGGGTGGCGCGGCGGTTCTCTCGGCCGGACCCGGTCCGGTGATCTACGACGGCGACGGTGGCGAGCGCAGCATGCAGGTGGGTTCGACCCGCGTCCTGCCGGTCGCGGAGCCCGGCAGCAAGGTGTTCATGGCCGATCCCGCGACCGGCGAGTCGCAGGTGTTCGGCGCCATCTCGCAGTTCATCACCGAACTGCGCAAGGATCCGGCCGATCCGACGCGCAACATCGGCGCCGCGGTGTCCCAGGCGATCGGCGACATGGACGTGGCGCTCGACAACGTCAGTACGATCCGCGCCTCGGTCGGTTCGCGCATGGTGGAACTCGACGCGCTGGGCGAACTCGCTGCGGTCCAGGACCAGCAGTACGCCGAGACGCTGTCGCGGCTGCAGGATCTGGACTACAACGAGGCCATCTCGCGCTTCACCCAGCAGCAGACGATTCTCGAGGCCGCACAGCAGACCTACGTGCGCGTGACGGGCCTGTCGCTCTTCAATCTGCTCAGCTGAGGTCCGAACGTGATTCGCGTCCCTGTCCGCGTCGCTCTGTGCCTGATCGTGCCGGCCTTCGCGGGGTGCGCGCTGCTGCAGGATCACGGCACGAAGGTGGCGGCGGGCGTGGGGGCCGCGATCACGGCTTCGGAACTGGACCTGTTCGAGCCCGAGTTCATCGGCGGGGCCTTGATCGCCTACGCGATCTACGATCCCCTGGCGCCGACTTGGGACATTTCGGTGACCCGGCTCGACGAGGAGCGCGTGCGCTTCGACCTGCGCATGAAGCGGCTGGTCACGGGCGGCGAGGGTGAGGCACGCCAGGTCTTCGTCCGCAATGCGCGGGAAATCGCAGAGTCCAAGGGTTTTGCCGGTTTCGACGTGATGCGTTTCGAGGAAGGCATCGACTCCACCCGCCCGTTCGCGTGCCGCGTCGCGAGCGGCGAAGTGCGCTACCTGCGTTCGCGCACCTTCCCCGGCATCTGAGGCGGCTTACACGAACGCGCGCAGCAACCGGTCTATCCCGTCGAAGCCGGATTCGAAGATGCGCTGCAGCACCGGCGCAAAGCTTCCCAGGCTCAGCAGCAGCACCACGAAGCCCACCGAAAGCGTCACCGGAAAGCCCACGGCGAAGAGGTTGAGCTGCGGTGCCGCGCGCGTGAGCACACCGAGTGCCGTGTTGGCGATGAGCAGCGCTGCGACCATGGGCAGGGCCAGCAGCAGGCCTGACGCGAACATTACGGCGGCGTAGGACACGACCAGCAGCCACCCCTCGCCCTTGGGCAGCTTGCCGACCGGGAGCCATTCGAAGCTCGCAACGACGACGTTCACGAGCATCAGGTGGCCGTTCATCGCAACGAACACGAGCAGCGTGAGCAGGCCGAGGAATTCGGCGATCACCGACGTCTGGCCACCAGTCTGCGGACTGAAGAACACCGCGAAGGACAGGCCCATCTGCAGGCCGATCATCTCGCCCGCGACGTCCACCGCGGCGAACATCAGCCGCATCATGAAGCCCATGGCGATGCCGATGAAGGCCTGCTGGGCGAGCAGGGCCAGCGCCAGCATGGAATCGGCCGGCACCTCGGGCATGGGCGGCAGGGCGGGGAGCACGGCCATCGCCATCGCCATGCCGACGGCCAGGCGGATGCGCGCGGGCACCATGCGGTTGCTGAACAGCGGGGCCGCGCTCACCAGCCCGAGCAGGCGCGCGAGCGGGAACATCAGCGCCGCGAGCCAAGCGTCGAGCTGGGCGGAAGTGACGCTCAGCATTGCCGGCGCTATCCGATCATCGTCGGTATCGACTCGAACAGGCGCCGCGTGAAATCGGTGATCAGGGCGATCATCCAGTGGCCGGCGACGACCATCGTGACGAACACCGCGATGAGCTTGGGCACGAAGGTCAGCGTCATCTCGTTGATCTGCGTCGCGGCCTGGAAGACGCTGACGATCAGGCCCGTGATCAGCGCGGCGAGGAACATCGGCGCGGCCAGCATCAGGGTCATCTCGACGGCCTGGCGGCCGATATCGACGACGGTACCCGGGGTCATGGCGAAATCTCCTGTTTTAAACCGCGAAGCTGCCGACCAGCGACCCGACGAGCAGGGTCCAGCCATCGACGAGCACGAACAGCATGATCTTGAACGGCAGCGAAACGATCACCGGCGACATCATCATCATGCCCATGGACATCAGCACCGACGCGACCACCATGTCGATGATGAGGAAGGGGATGAACACGAGGAAGCCTATCTGGAAGGCGGTCTTCAGCTCCGACGTGACGAAGGCCGGCACGACGACGCGCATCGGCAGGTCCTCGGCCTTTTCGACCGGCGGCGTCTTCGACAGCTTGGCGAACAGCGCGATGTCCGGTTCGCGCACCTGCTTGAGCATGAAGGCTTTCACGGGCACCGTGGCGCGTTCGAGGGCCTGGTCGAACTGGATCTCGTTGCGCGACATCGGCAGGTAGGCGTCGGTGTACACCTTGTCGGCGATCGGCGACATGATGAAAAAGGTCAGGAACAGCGCCAGGCCGAGCAGCACCTGGTTGGGCGGCGAAGTCTGCGTGCCCATCGCGGTGCGCAGCAGCGCGAAGACGATGATGATGCGCGTGAAGCTCGTCATCATCAGCACCACCGAGGGCAGGAAGCTCAGCGAGGTGAGCAGCAACAGGGTCTGCACGCTCAGGCTGTAGGTCGTGCCGCCGCCCGGTGCCGGCGCCCCGGTGATGGCGGGCAGGCCCTGCGCGCCGGCCGCGATCGGCAGGAGCAGCAGGGCGAGCGGAGCGAGTGCGCGGATCAGCGCGGAGCGGGCGTCATTTCGCATCATTGCGACGCTCCATCGAACGCTTCAGCCAGCCCTGGAAGTCGCCGAACGGGCCGGAGATCGGGGGCGCACCCGGCGATGTGTTCTGCAGCGCGTTCGCGGGCAGCGTGTGCAGCGTGCGGACGTTGGTCGGCGTGACGCCCAGCACCAGCACCTGTCCGCCGACTTCGACGAGCACCACACGCTCGCGCGGGCCGACGGGCACGGCGCCGAGCACGCGGAGGCCGGCGGCGGCCCCGTGTGGCGCCGAAAGCTTCTTGATCAGCCACAGGCAGCCCAGCAGCAGGCCGAGGACAATCGCGAGGCCCAGCAGCATCTGGCCGAGGCCGTCGGTGATGCCGGGGGCGGCCGGAACTGCCGCGTCCGCGGCGAAGAGCGGCGTGGTCGCGGCGGCCAGGGCGAGCGGCGCGAGGCGGACGGGCTTGGGGACGGGGACGACGAGATTGGGAAATTGCGTCACGGTGGATCTGCGCTTCTTGGGATGGGAGAAGCATACCCGTGCGCATGTCTTGCCGAGGGGGCAATAAGACGGACAAAAACGGGACAATTCGGCGCTTTGCCGCGCGCGCACGATGCACGGGTGCCGCGCAGGCCGCCGGTGCGGCGGCCCCGGGTGTTCAGCCGCGGATCTTCCGCATGCGCTCGGCCGGAGTGATGATGTCGGTCAGGCGGATGCCGAACTTGTCATTGACGACCACCACCTCGCCCTGGGCGATCAGCGTGCCGTTCACGAGCACGTCCATCGGCTCGCCGGCCAGTCCGTCGAGTTCGACCACCGAGCCGTGTGCCAACTGCAGCAGGTTGCGTATCGAGATCTTGGTGCGGCCCAGTTCGACGGTCAGTTGGACGGGGATGTCCAGGATCATGTCGAAGTCGTTTAGCGCGCCCGTGCGGGGCGAGGACGCACCGAAGTCCGGGAAGAGGTGGCTGGCGGGTTTCGCCTGATAGGGCGACTCCGCGGCGGCGGCAAGGTCCGCGGCAACGCGGCGCGCCTCCGCGTCCGGGCTGGTTTCGGTCGCAGCCTGTTCCATCATAGCCGCTGCCCAGTCGTCTTCGGTGACCTGGTTGTCGAGCTCGTTGTCGTTGTCAGCCATTTCGGCCTCCGAGTGGTGGGGAGTCGTCGTCGTTGGCGACGAAGCGTTCGACCTTGATCGCGTAGTTCGTGCCCTGTCTGCCGTAGGTCACTTCCAGAACCGGGCTGCCGTCGACTTCGGCCTCCAGAATCTTGGGCACGTCGATCGGGATCACGTCGCCGACGCGCATATTGACGATGTCGCGCAGGGTGACCTCGGCGCTGCCCAGGTTGCACACCAGTTCGACATCGGCACTCTGCAATTGGCGTGAGAGCAGGCTGATCCAGCGGTTGTCCTGGCTCAGGTGGTCGCTCTGCATCGTCGAATAGAGCAGGTCGCGGATCGGCTCGACCATCGAGTACGGGAAGCAGACGTGCATGTCCGCCTGCGAACCGCCGAATTCGAGCGAGAAGCTTGCCGAGATGACGATTTCCGACGGCGTGGCGATGTTCGCGAATTGCGAGTTCATCTCCGAGCGGACGTACTCCAGCTCGATCTTGAACACCGGTGCCCACGCCCGTGTGTATTCGGCGAATACGACGTTGAGCATGCCCTGGATGATGCGCTGCTCCGTCGGCGTGAAGTCGCGTCCCTCGACCCGCGAATGGAAACGTCCGTCGCCGCCGAACATGTTGTCGACGACGATGAACACGAGGTTCGGGTCGAAGACGATCAGCCCGGTGCCGCGCAGGGGCTTGGCCAGGATGAGGTTGAGGTTCGTCGGCACCACCAGGTTGCGGACGAACTCGCCGTACTTCTGCACCTTCACCGGCCCGACCGACACTTCAGCGTTCCGGTGCATGTAGTTGAACAGCCCGATACGCAGGTACCGGGCAAAGCGCTCGTTGATGAGCTCCATCGTGGGCATGCGCCCACGGACGATGCGTTCCTGGGTGGCCAGGTTGTACGGGCGAACGCCCGCCTGGTCCCCGAGTTCTTCTTCCTGTTCCTCGGGCTCCCCGGCGACGCCCTTCAGTAGCGCGTCGACTTCATCCTGGGAGAGAAAATCGGAAGACATGACGTCCTCTTACTGGATGATGAACGAGTTGAACAGCACCGCCTGGATCGGTCCGGCGGGGAGCGTGGCCTTCCCGTCGCCCGTCTTCGCGGGCGGCGTGCCGAGTACCCGGTTGGTGCGGCGGACGATTTCTTCCGCCAGCGCTTCACGCCCTTCCATCGTAGACAGTTCGGAAGGCAGTTTGCTCGACAGCAGAAGATTGATCTGGTGGCGGATCTCCGGCATGAAGGCCTTCAGGTTCTCGCCCGTTTTCGCATCGGACACCCGAAGGGCCATCACGACCTGGAGGTAGCGCTCGCCTTCCGCCGGCGCGAGGTTCACGACGAAGGGATCCATCGGCACGAAGGTCGGCGGCTTGTTCAGGTCGACGGCGGCGACTGCGGGCGCTTCGTCGGAGTCTTCGGCGGCCGAGTTGCTCTTCTTCACCAGCAGCAGGCCCACCACTGCGACCGCGATCAGAGCCACCACCAAGACGGCGGCGATCAGCAGGATCAGGAGCTTTTTGCTCCGTTTCGGCGCCGGTGCGGGGACTTCAGCTGCTGCGGGAGGGGGGGTAGGGGCCTTGGCCATGAAGTTCTCCTGTTTCCACAATTGAATTATCCGCGATAAATTGCGTTGCCCAATTGCGGAAAAGTGGGGAAGACCAGCCCCAATTCAAATCGTCAGGCAAAGATGTCAACCATGCCCAGGCCGGTGCGCGACCAGGAGGCGGGGGAGAGGGGAACGCTCCCGGCCTCGCCCACCTGCTCCGTTCCCGTCGCGCCGCGCCGCCCGCGGCCGCTTCCGCCTCCGGCATCCTGCTGCGCGCGCTGATCGCGCTGCGTGCTGACGTTCGTCTGGCCGAGGTTGATGCCCGCCTGCTGCAGAACTTCGCGCAGGCGCGGCATCGCCTGTTCGAGCGCGTCGCGGGCGGCGGCCGACGCCGCGACGAAATGCGCGGTGGTCTGGTCGCCGTTGACCTGGATCGAAACCTCGAGCTTGCCGAGATGGGCCGGCGTGAGCACGAGTTCCGCCCTGGATTCGTTGCGCCCCACCATCCACATCATGCGGTTGCCGACGTCCTCTGCCCAGGCGCGCTGGCCGGCCGGGGTGTGCACCTGTAGCTGCGGTGGTGTTTGTTCCGCGCGCGCGGTGCCGGGAGCAAAGGCCGATGCGTGCAGACCGGCCGCCTGCGCGTCGGGTTCGAGCGCCTGGAGGCCGGGCGCAGGCGGTGCCGGCTGCTGCGAAGCCATCTGCAGGCGCGCGCCGAAGGCCGCGGGGGCGCTTCCGGCTGCAACGTCGGCCTTCACCTTGGCGACTGCGTCCGCAACCCCGCCGGATTCCGGTCCGGGCTTTTCGGACGCCCCGGCCTGGCTGGCGGCTTCGGCGATCAACTGGCCGAGCGTGAAAGCGCCGGACTTGCGCTTCGGCGTATCCAGAAGCACGTCGGACGTCAGCAGGGAGTCGCCTTCCGCGGCGGCATCTTCGGCCGGCAAGGCGGCAACGCCGGGCATCAGGGCGGCAAGGCTTGCCGCCTGGGCGGCGGGATCCGCCGCCGCGGTGTCGGGCTGGGCCGTATTGCCGTCCTGCGCCCCGCCTTCCGCCGTGGAGTTGTCCGACGCGGCATTTTCGCCGGTCGCTTCGGCACCGGTGGTTTCGGTACTGGTCGCTTCGGCGCCGGTGGTTTCGTTGTTGTGGCGCGTCGCGTCGGATTTCCCGCTGCGCTGCGTTTCGCTCCGTGCTTCGCTGCGCGGGCGTTCCGCCGTCTGCGCGGCACGTTCCTGTGGCCTTTCCCGTTCCGGGCGGGCGGGCGGGCGTTCGGCCGCGTTCATGCGGCGGTCGAGGGCACGGGAAAAACTGTCGTCGTTCAGTTCGTTTCCGCCGGCCCGGCTTTCCTCCGCTGCGCGCTGCGGCGGTTGTGCGGGCGCAGACGGCGCAGTCAGGCGCAGCATGCTGGTCAGGACCTGATTCGACATGGTGGATTCCCTTTCACGACTATATCTGCCGTGAGTTCAGCAAGGCGCATGCCAGGCTTCGGAACGGAGGAAGGAGATTCAGGATTCGCCGTTGTCTTCGCGGTTCGCGTAGCGCTTGGCGGAGTGCTCGTCGGATTGTCGCTGCTCGAGGCGGGCTTCCTTGCGCGCCTCGCCGACGTTGTGGCGTTTCTGCAGCGTGTCGAAGGCCTTCACCTTGTTGCGCTGTGCCATCCATGCGTTCTGCCCGGCGACGGTCAACTGGCGGGAGCGTTCGACGTTGGTCCTCTGCACCGCAATGGCTTCGTCGATGCGCCCGATGAAGGCGCTGAAGTTGCGCCACTCGTCGGGGCTGATGCCGTTTCGTGCGGCTTCATGAAAACGCGATTCGTACTCGTCGCGATAGTTCTGCAGCAATTCCAGCTTGCGCGTGCCCTCCTGCTCGCTGGAGATGAGCTCGCCCAGCCGGCGCGCAGCATCGTCCATGCGCGTCTGGCTGAGTTCCAGCAGTGGTTTGAGGGGGAAGGATTTGCTCATGGAGTGAAACGATGGACGTGACCGGACGTCCGGAGCCGATGTGAATTTGTAAGCATTCTAAACGAGCGGCGTCACTTCGGCCCGTGATAACGCTCACCCCGGTGCAAACAGTGCGCCGAGGCCCGCAAGTGCGTGGGGATAACTTTCCTGCTCGTCGATCCTTTGCTGCAGGAATGCCTCCAGTTTGGGGTACATGGCGACTGCCCGGTCGAGCAGCGGGTCCGAACCCGGTTGGTAGGCGCCCACTGCGATCAGGTCGCGCGAACGCTGGTAGCGCGAGAACAGCTGTTTGAAGTGCCGGACCAGTTCGAAATGCTCGGAGCTGACGAGGCCATGCATCGCGCGCGAGATCGACTGCTCGATGTCGATCGCCGGGTAGTGCCCCTGGTCGGCGAGCGCGCGCGACAGCACGAAGTGGCCGTCGAGAATCGCGCGCGCCGAGTCGGCGATCGGGTCCTGCTGGTCGTCGCCCTCGGCGAGCACCGTGTAGAAGGCCGTGATCGAGCCGCCGCCTTCGAGCCCGTTGCCGGCACGTTCGACGAGCGCCGGCAGGCGCGCGAACACGCTCGGCGGATAACCGCGCGTCACCGGCGGCTCCCCGATCGCGAGGGCGATTTCGCGCTGGGCCATCGCATAGCGCGTGAGCGAGTCCATGATCAGCAGCACCTGCTTGCCGCGATCGCGGAAGTATTCGGCGATCGTGGTCGCGTAGGCGGCACCCTGCAGACGCATCAGCGGGCTGGTGTCGGCCGGTGCAGCGACCACGACCGAGCGCGCGCGGCCCTCGGGCCCGAGGTTCTGTTCGATGAATTCCTTGACCTCGCGGCCCCGCTCGCCGATCAGGCCGACCACGATCACGTCGGCCGAGGTGTAGCGCGCCATCATGCCGATGAGCACGGATTTGCCGACGCCCGAGCCGGCGAAGAGGCCGAGGCGCTGCCCGCGCCCGACGGTGAGGAGCGCATTGATCGCGCGAATGCCGACGTCCAGCGCGGTGTTGATCGGCGCCCGGGTCAGCGGGTTGAAGGGGCGGCTCTGCAGCGAGCGGCTTTCGGTCGCATCGAGCGGGCCGAGGCCGTCGAGTGGGCGGCCCGCGCCGTCCACGACACGCCCCAGCATGTGCTCGCCCACCGGCAGATGCTTGGCGCGGTCGGAGGTGCGGCGTCGGGGTACGGGCCGCGCGCCGAGGACGATGCGCGGTGGTGACGGTTCCACGGGCATGACCGAGGCGCCCGGCGCAAGGCCGAAAACGTCGTCGGTCGGCATCAGATAGAGCTTGTCGCCGTTGAAGCCGACGACCTCCGCCTCGACGGTGGCGCCACCGCTCGCGAGGATGCGGCAGTCCGCACCCAGCGGGAGCCTGAGCCCGGCGGCTTCCATGACCAAGCCGTTGATCCGCGTCAGCCGCCCCGAGATCTCGAACGGATTCACGTTCGCGAGCTGGCGACGATGGGCGTCGAGGTAGCCGGTCCACGCCGCCGCACGTATCGTGCTCATTTGCCGTCGTCCCAACTCGTGCCACGGTGGCCGAGCCCTTCGAGGATCCGGCGCCAGCGGGTCTCCACCGTCGCATCGATTTCGCTCGCGGGCGCCTGCAGCCGGCAGCCGCCGCGCGTCACCGATTCGTCCTCGATGATCTGGTGGTGCAGGTGAGTGGGTTGCTCCGCCAGGTAGGCGCGGATCAGCGCGACATCGTCCGGATGCACGTGGATGCGCACCTGCGCCTGCGGCAGCTGGTTCAGTGCGGCGCGCACGGTTTCGACGAGCGCCTCTTCCGGATTCTCGGCCAGCGTGCGCCGGACCATCTGGCGTGCGACCTCGATCGCCAGCGCGACGATTTCGTCTGCGATCTCCTGATCGAGCTGCTTCAGCGCCGTGTCGAGTCCGTCGGCCAAGCCGCCGAGGCGGTTCGCCTGCTCGCGTGCGAACTCGGCTCCCTCCGCAAAGCCGCCCTCGTAGCCCTCGCGGCGCGCGTCGTCGAACATCGCTTCGATCTCGGCCGCTGTCGGCAGCTGGATTTCCGGCTGAGGCGCGGGCGGGGGTTCGGGCGGCGGAGCCGCCTCGACAGCCGGTTCCAGTGGAGCAGAGGGGGCGGGCTCCGTTTCCGGGGGCCGGAGTTGCGGCTCTTCCTGCTCGCCGAAGGCTGGCGGTTCCCAGCGACGGTAGGCGCCGACCGCCTGATGGCGCGAGATGCTCATGGCCGGCTCCGGGAAGCTTCGTGCTGCGAGGCGGGCTGCTTACACGAAGGCATCTTCGGACCCCTTGCCGCCGAGCACGATCTGGCCTTCCTCGGCGAGGCGACGCACCACCTTGAGGATCTCCTTCTGTTCCGCCTCGACCTCGGACAGGCGCACCGGGCCCTTTGCCTCGAGATCCTCGCGCAGCATGTCGGCCGCGCGCTGGGACATGTTCTTGAAGATCTTCTCGCGCAGCTCCGGCGCGGCCCCCTTGAGCGCCGTGACCAGCGAATCGGACTGCACCTCGCGCAGCAGCGTCTGCACGCCGCGGTCGTCGATGTCCATGATGTTCTCGAACACGAACATCTCGTCGAGGATCTTCTGCGCGAGGTCGGGATCGTACTCGCGCACGTTGTCGAGCACGGCCGTCTCCGCCGCCACGCCGACGAAATTGAGGATCTCGGCCGCGTGGCGCACACCGCCCATCGAGGCCTTCTTGACCGTGGAGGCGCCCGCGAGCATGCGCGCGAGCGCCTCGTTGAGTTCCTTGAGAGCAGCGGGCTGCACGCCGTCCAGCGTCGCGATGCGCAGGATCACGTCGTTGCGCAGGCGGTCGGGGAACTGCTTGAGGATTTCGCCCGCCTGGTCGAATTCCAGGTGCACCAGAATGGTCGCGATGATCTGCGGGTGTTCGTTCTTGATCAGGTCGGCTGCGGTCACGGCATCCATCCACTTCAGGCTCTCGATGCCCGCGGTGTCCGAGCCCTGCAGCACGCGCGCGATGATGTGCCCGGCGCGTTCGTCGCCGAGTGCCTTGGTCAGCATCGCGCGGATCTGTTCCTCATCGGCTTCGATCGGTGCGCCCTTGATGCGATGGGCCTCGAGCTCGTCGAGCACCGCCTCGACCTTCGAGCGCTGCTGCGAAGGCAGGCTGGCCATCGCCATGCCTAGCTTCTGGACTTCCTTCGGGCCGAGCAGCTTGAGGACTTCCGCCGCCTCGTCCGAACCGAGCGCGAGCAGCAACAGAGCGCCTTTCTCGATGCCGTCATCCATTGAGCTCATCTCTTGCCTTCCTCATTGACGCCCATCCATTCCTTGATCAGGTTCGCGATGACGCGCGGGTCGGATGCCGCGAGTTCCTTCGCCCGGGCCAGCTTCCCGTCGAAGGTGTTTGCGGGCTCCATATGCGACAGGCTCACCACGGCGCCTTCGTCTTCCTCTTCGGGGGCGCGGCCCGGCGGAGGCGGCTGCGCCACGGTGCGCAGCAGCGGACGCACGACGCCGAAATACACGAAGGCGAGGGCGACGAGAATCACGACATACTTCAGCACGTCCTTGCCGAGGTCCACCATCTCCGGATCCTTCCACACCGGCACCTGCGCCTGCGCCTCGCTGCGACCGGCGGCGAAGGGGGCGCTGGATATGTTCAGGCTGTCCCCGCGCGCCTGGGTGAAGCCCATCGCTTCGCGAACCAGGCTGGTGATGCGTGCGATTTCGTCCTCCGACAGCGCTTCCGCCCGCGTCTCGCCATTTGGCAGCGTTTCGTTGCGGTGGTTCACAACGACCGCCACCGACAGGCGCTTCACCTGGCCGAGTGCCTGCTTCGTGTGCTGGATCGTGCGGTCCAGTTCATAGTTGATCGTCGCCGCACGATTGCCCGTGAAGGGCGTGGCCGGACCGCCGGGTGCGCCGCCGGCCGCGACCGACGGCGAGGTGATCGGCGCCGTCGCGGGAACGGGCGGCTGGTTGCTCAGCGCACCGGGTACCCCTTGCGCGGCGGGCTCGCGCAACCCCTGCTCGTTGATCTGCTGGCTGCGGATCGCCTGGTCGGGCGAGGGATTCGGCTTGAAGGTCTCCGCGGTGGCCTCGACCTGGTTGAAATCGACATCCGCGGTGACCTGAGCCTTGAAATTGTCCTGGCCCACGATCGGCGCGAGGATCGTCTCGATGCGGCGGATATAGCCCGCTTCGACCTCGCGCACGTAGCTGAGCTGAGTCGCATCGAGCCCCGCGTTGCGCAGCGGGTCGGGGCGGTTCGTGAGCAGGGTGCCGTTCTGGTCGATCACGCTGACGTGGTCGTTCGCGAGCTGCGGCACGCTCGATGCGACCAGATGAACGATGCCGGCGACCTGGGCGGAATCCATCGTTCGTCCGGGGTACAGGTTCACCATCACCGAGGCGGTCGGTTTCTGCTCGTCGCGCAGGAAGCCGGACTGCTTGGGAATCGCCAGATGCACGCGCGCAGCGGAGACCGACGCGATCGCCTGGATGGTGCGCGCCAGTTCGCCTTCGAGCGCGCGCTGGAAGTTGACCTGCTCGTGGAACTGCGACACGCCCAGCTTCTGGTTTTCCATCAGCTCGAAGCCGACCAGCCCGCCTTTGGGCAGACCCTGTGCGGCAAGGCGCAGACGCACATCGTGCACCATCCCGGACGGGATCAGGATCGCGTTGCCGGCCGGCGAAAACTTGTAGGGAACGTTCTGCTGCTGCAGCGCGGTCACGATCGCGCCGCCGTCGCGCTCCTCGAAGTTCGAGAAGAGCACCGCGTAGTCCGGCGCCCGCGACCACAGCCAGACCCCCACCAGCATTGCGATGGCGATTGCCACGGCCGTGCCGGCGGCGAGCTTCTGGCGCTGGCTCAGCTCATTGAAGCGCTGCAGCGCCAGCTGGGCCGGCGGCAGGGTTCCCCGATCAACGGCGGTGTCGGCGGTGGCCATGGTGGAGTCCTTCGATCACGTCACTTTTACGGATGACGGCATTGTCCGTCCGCGTGCGCAAATCGCGCGAGCGGAAAAGCGGCATTTTTTGCCGCCTATTTGCCGGTTACCATGGACGCAACGGGGCTTAATCTGCCAGCCGTGAAAACAGGTCCTGCACGCCATGTCCGCTGAAACGCCTCCTGCCGCAACGAATGCCGCGCCCGGCGCGGGGCAGCGCCTCGACGCGGCGCAGCTCGCCGAGGCGTTCGAGATGTTTGCGCGCGCGTCCGAGGAGCTGTCGACCGCCTACAACGCGCTGCAGGGGCAGGTCGCGCAGCTTACCGAACGCCTCGCGGTGCTGATCGGCGCGCTGCCCGCGGGCGTCGTGATGCTCGATCGCGGCGGCCGGGTCGGGCAGTGCAACAGTGCGGCCGAGAGCCTGCTGGGCGGCGATCTTGCAGGCCGTCCCTGGGACGAACTCGCCGCCGTCCTGCATGCCACCGAAACGCCGGGCGAACTGACCGTGGGCGAAGAAACGGGCGCCCGCCGCGTCTCGCTGTCCGAGGCGGCGCTGGAATCCGGCGAAGGGCGCATCATCCTGCTGCACGACGTCACCGACGCGCACCGCATGCGCCTGCAGGTCGAACGCAACGAACGGCTGGCGGCGATGGGCGAGATGGTCGCCGGCCTCGCCCACCAGCTGCGCACGCCGCTCGCCGCCGCGCTGCTCTATACCGGCAACCTCAAGCAACCCGAACTCGCCCCCGCCGACCGTGCGCGCGTCGCCGACCGCGCGATCGAGCGCATGCGTTACCTCGAGCGCCTGATCCGCGACATGCTGCTCTTCGCGCGCGGCGACAGCCTCGGCCGCCAGCGTTTCGGCATCTGCGAGCTCGCCGGGGAGCTCGTGCATACCCTCGAACCGCTCGCGCGGGCGCGACAGGTCGACTTCTCGTCCGCCTGCGACTGCGGCGATGCGACCCTGCTCGGCGACCGCAAAGCCTTGGGCGGTGCGATCACGAACCTGCTCGAAAACGCCATCCAGGCTACCGAGGCCGGCGGCGCGGTGGATCTTTCCGCCACGCTCGAAGGCGACACCGTGCACTTCCGCATCCGCGACAACGGCCGCGGCATCGAGCCGGCCCACCAGGCGCGCCTGTTCGACCCCTTCTTCACCACCCGCGCGGACGGCACCGGCCTGGGGCTCGCGATCGCACGCGGCGTTGCACGCGCCCACGGTGGTGACATCGCCGTCGAATCCAGCCCCGGCAAGGGCGCCTTGTTCATCCTCAGCCTGCCGCTGCCGCGTCCCGACGAGGGGGACGCCGCACCCGCACCGAAGGAACCTTCATGATCGAACAGATCAACATCCTCGTCGTCGAGGACGACGCCGCACTGCGCGATGCCGTGTGTCTCACGCTGGAGATGGGCGGGCATCGCGTCACCGGTGTCGATGGCGGACCGGCCGCGCTCGCGGAGATCGGCCGGCAGGCGTTCAACCTCGTCGTCAGCGATCTGCGCATGCAGCCGATGGACGGCCTGCAACTTCTAGGCGAAATCCGCTCGCGCCTGCCCCAGCTTCCCGTCCTGCTGATGACCGCCTACGGCGACGTCGACAAGGCCGTTGCCGCGATGCGCGGCGGCGCCTGCGACTTCCTCATGAAGCCCTTCGAGCCCGACGTCCTGCTCGAACACGTGCGACGCTACGCCTCGCAGCCGCCGGGCGCGGACGACACCGTCGCCGAGGATCCGCACACGCGCAACCTGCTCGCGCTCGCCGCGCGTGTCGCCGACACCGACGCCACGGTACTGCTCACGGGCGAATCGGGTACCGGCAAGGAAGTCTTCGCGCGCTACATCCACGATCACTCGTCGCGCAAGGCGGGGGCCTTCGTCGCGATCAACTGCGCCGCCATCCCCGAGAACCTGCTCGAAGCGACGCTGTTCGGATACGAGAAGGGCGCGTTCACCGGCGCCCAGACGGCGCAGCCGGGCAAGTTCGAGCAGGCCCAGGACGGCACCATCCTGCTCGACGAGATCTCCGAAATGCCGCTCGCGCTGCAGGCCAAGCTGCTGCGCGTGCTGCAGGAACGCGAGGTCGAGCGCGTCGGCGGGAAGAAACCGGTCGAGCTCGACATCCGCGTGCTGGCGACGAGCAACCGCGACATGGCGCGGGAAGTCGCCGCCGGCCGCTTCCGCGAAGACCTGTATTACCGGCTCAATGTATTTCCGCTTGCGATCCCGGGGTTGCGCGAACGCCCCCGCGACATCCTGCCGCTCGCGCGCCATTTCCTCGCCCGCCACGGCGAACGCCTCAAGCGCAGCGCCCGCCTGAGCCCGGAAGCCGAGCAACTGCTCGTGCGCCATGCCTGGCCGGGCAACGTGCGCGAACTCGAGAACGCGATGCAGCGCGCACTGATTCTTGCTGCCGGCGACACGATCACCGCCGAGACGGTGCATCTGTGCCTGCCGAACTGGGTCGCGGCGGAACCGGCCCCGAGTGCCGAAGTGCCAAACCGGGCCGAAACGGCGCCGGTGTCAGTGTCGGTGTCGGCAAATTTTGCCGTGCCGCCGGAAAATATTGCCGTTTCGTCCCCTTTCCGGCCCGATCCGGCTGCCGTCGGGCGGCCGGCAAACATGAAGGATCTCGAGCGCGAACACATTCTCTCGACCCTGCGCGAAGTCGGCGGATCGCGCAAACGGGCCGTCGAAAAGCTCGGAATCTCGGAACGGACCTTGCGTTACAAGCTGCAGCAGTACCGCGACGAGGGCTACGAGGTGTAGGCATGGAGTTGCGGTAGCGGTCGCCCGGGTATTGGCGGCACCCTGCAGCATCCTTTTGGCACGACGATTGCTCTGCTAGACTGAGCACAACGGATACTCCGTCCTGGAGTCGAGCGTATGGATACGCGTGGAATCAACCAGATGATCGGCGAATTGCGCGCCACCGCCCAGGCGGCGGGCGCGAAGTCGTCTGCCCCCGCCAACCAGGCCGCTGGCGGCGTCGATTTTGCCGAAGTGCTGCAGGGCGCGCTCAAGGACGTGAGCGCCGCGCAGCAGGAAGCCCGCGGCATGGCGCAGGAGTTTTCCGCCGGCGATCCGAACGTCAATCTCCAGGACGTGATGGTCAACCTGCAGAAAGCCAACCTGTCCTTCCAGCAGATGGTGCAGGTGCGCAACCGCCTCGTCACGGCCTATCAAGACATTATGAACATGCCGGTGTGACCGGGCTCCGTGCGCACAGACGAAGCCGCCGCCCCGGGGCGGCTTCTTCGTTTCCGACGACAGGATCAGTGTTCGTCGTGCATTCGCCGGTCACGTTCGAGCTTGAACATGTAGCGCTGGATTCGTGCGGTCGCCTGGCTCGACAAACCCATGAACTCGCAGCCGGCGCGCTGCACCTTCACTCCGTTCGCTTTCTCGATCTCGAAAAGATTCCGGACCTTCAGGCGCACGGGCAGGGGATTGCCGTCGGGTAGCCGGAGCACGCACTGGTTGTATTCCGTGCCCGGTTCGAAGCGAAGTTCCTTCGGCGGGACGAGGACCGCCAGTCCGCCGCCGCTGATGTCCACGATCCGCACCTGGACCTCCTGCCGACGGCCGTCCTCGGGGACGTGGGTGATCACGCAGACGAGCGGCTCGGCTTGCGATGTGGGCAGGCGATAGAACTCGCGCCGTTGCAGGCGGATGATGCTGTCGGGAAGTGCCGCGCGCAGGGCAGGTTTGCCCGCATGCACGATGCGGGCCGGAGCCTCCAGCGCGAACTGCAGCTTCACGTTGTCGAGGCGCGTCGCGCAGACCAGGCGGGCGGCGTTGCCTGCCTTCGCGTTGCGCAGCTCGTCGGGGCAGGCATCGACGATCACGGCCCCGTCGTCGGTCAGCGCGAGTGCCAGCGTGATGAAGGATTCCCCACCGTCGATGAACGCAGTCAGGAGCGGACGTTTGTCGACCAGCATCCTGAGCAACTGGATGATTTCGCGCGGGTCGTGTACCGCGTAGCGGGCAAAGGCGTCGGCATCCAGCGGTCGCTGCGTCGTCGTGGTTTCGGACGGTTCGGGCATCGGCAACGGGTTCGGGCAAAGCCGAATTTATAGCACGACTAGGGGCGGGGCGGCCCGCCCGGTGCTTGCGCCCGCGTGCCCGGTACGCCCTGTTCGACACGATAGATCCACGCAAGCAGCTCCGCGATTGCGACATATAGCTCGGGCGGGATGCGCGCGTCGAGGTCGACCTGCATCAGCAGGCCGACCAGCTCGGGGGATTCGTGCACGAACACCCCGGCTTCGCGCGCGCGCTCGATGATCTCGCGTGCGATCAGCCCGCGCCCCTTAGCAACCACGCGCGGCGCCGCGTCGCCCTTGCTGTAGGCGAGCGCGACGGCCTCGCCGCGCGGTGCCGGATCGTGCTCAGTTTTCGCCATCACGGCGCTCCGCGACGAAGCCCGTGAGCGGGACGTTGGCCGCTTCGAGGGCGCTGTCGAGTTCCGCCCGGGCATTGGCGAGCGCCGCGACCGTGGCGTCGTCGTCGGCCATCAGGCGCAGCGCGACGCCTGCTGGCGTCAGGATCAGAAGCGCCTCGACACCGCCGAGCCGCGGCAGGCTGAGCCGCAAGGTGGTCTTCCATTCCGTCGGCGGCTCGTCCGAACCCGGTTCGCGGTCGCGCTGTGGATCCTCGATCTCCCATTCCATGGTCTGTCCAGGCCAGACCTGGCCCTGCCAGACATAGTTCTGTGTCGCCATCGCGTCGAGTTGCTGATAGACGACCGGGACGAGCCGCTCGGGAATGGCGGCTGCGCGCACGCCCGGAGCCGGTGCCGGATTCGGTCCGGCTGTGGCGTCGGATTCGTTCGCGGCCGCCGCGCTTGCCCCCTGTGACAGTGCGTTCGGCGCCATTTCGCTGGTGGCCCGCAGCAGGCCAGGCGAACGAGCAAGTACGGCCGCATCAGCCGGGCCGGCAGACTGGGGCGCCGGCGCCCGCAGATGTTCGCCCTGAGGCTCCTGCAACAACGCCGAGGTCGTGAGCTTGCCGGACAGCCACTGCAACTGATGGGATTCGTAGAACAGGCCGCTGCGGGACAGCGCCTGCTGCAAGGCAGGGGCGAGCGTGGCGGCGGCATTGTTTGCCGGTGGTGCCGCAACGATGGGTTTTCCGGCAGCGAGCGTCGCTGGCTGCGGAGCCGGCTGCCCCGTGAGCAGGAAGCCGATCAGCCGCCCTGCGGCGCTGAGCGTCGGGCGAGCGCCTTCATTGCCCGTGAGCATCGGCTCGGCAAGCTGGGCGAACACCGCTTTGGGTGTGCTTTGCGTGACGACCAGTTCCAGCGTGTCGCCGGAATTTGCGGAGTGATTGAGAGCCAGCGTGTAATCGCGTCCGCCGACGATGGCCTTGAAGGTGCCGTCGGGCAACCGGCGGTCGATCGTCGCGACGAAGCGCGCGCCGGGCAGAAGTTCGGGAAGGCGTGCCTGAACCTCGCGCACGCGCGCCGTGCCGTTGATCGGCGGTTCGCTGTCGAAGAGGCTCGCCTCCGTGATCAGACGCAGGCGGGCGGCGAGATCGGACGGAATCATGATGTCATGCTCCCGCGCGGCAACAAGATCCTTAGGGCGCTTGCGTAAAGGCGCCGTAACTCTTGCGGACACTGCGCTCGCGCGTCTGATGCGCGAGCAACTGCCGCACGCTGCTGAGCCACGGCCCGACGATGTCATGCACCTTTGCGTGATCGGCCTGAATCTCGCGAATGAGTCCGCCGATGCGCTCGCGTTCTTCGGTCGAAAGCGTGGAGTCGCCGGCCGGCGCTCCTGATCGCAATGTCTCGCGCAGCTCGGCCTCGGCCTTCTCGAGGGCGAGGAGACGATCCCAATCATTCGCGCTTGCCGCGTCGACCATCTGTCGTGACAGCTGCAGCATCGCTTCGAATTGTGCGAGATCGCTCATCGAATCGCTCCTAGCCAACGGCTGCGGCGCTGTCGGCGATGCTTACCCAGGCTTCTTTCAATTCAGTGAGCAGCAAGGCAACCTCGGTCAGCGTGGGCCGGCTGTTCTGCAGGTTCGCCTGCAACAGGCGTTGCCCCATGTAGTCATACAACGCCGCGAGGCGGGACGAGAGCTCCCCGCCGGCTTCCATGTCCAGGCTCGCCTTGAGTCCATTGGCGATGATGTTGATAGCCTGCGAGATGGATTTCCCCTTGCTCGCGACGTCACCGGCTTCCATCGAGATGCCTGCTGATGTGATGGCAAGCAATGCCCCGTCGTACAGCATCACGATCAACTGGTGAGGATTCGAGGTGCTGACTTTGGTTTCCAGTCCCACGCTTGCGTAGGCGTTCGCAGCGGTCATTCTTTGGCCAAACATATGGTGCATCTCCGATGCGTCAGCTGTTGATGCTTGTCAGCGACGCGAGTTGCTGTGCGAGGAAGGTTCCCGTCGTGTTCATGCTCGCAACGAGCGTGTCCAGTGCGGAGTACTGGCGACGGTAGCGCGCCTCGATTGCGGTCATCCGGCGTTCGAATCCCTCGATCCGTGATTTGAAGCCGGCGATGGTCTGGTTATAGCTCTCGGTGCGTGTGCTGATGGTGCCATCGGCGGCGAGCATGTCCCCGATCCGGTCGCTGAGTTGCGCTGCGATACCTGAAACGCTGGAATTCCCGGCAAACAAGCCGGCGATGTCCTTGTTCGGATCGGCGAGGACCTGCTCGAGCTTGCTGCTGTTGATCGTCATCGAGCCATCGACGGCAAAGGCAATCCCGACATCGGAAAGACGCGTCAGACCACCGGCGGCGGCGGAAAGATCGGACGAAACGATCTGGCGCAACTGATCGCGTACCGAGCGGACGGCGGAGTCCGAATTCAATGCGCCCGCTTGGCCCGAGGCCGCATTGAAGTTGGTTTCGGTCCGGATCTGGCTGTTGAGGTCGTTGTAGGCCTTCACGAAGGCTTCAATGCCCTTCTTGATCGCGTCGTTGTCCGTGGACACCTGAAGCGTCGTCGGCGAACCTTCGTTCTTCGCCTTCAGCGTGAGTGTCACACCCGCGATTGCGTCGGTGATGACGTTCGACGATTTCGTGACCGTGATACCGTCGATGATGGCCACTGCGTCGGCGGCGGGGATGGTCTGCTGCATCGAGCCGGCCAGCGGAGCCGCCGGATTGAAGTCGAAACCGGTCAGGCCCGACATACGCACGACGTTGGCGGTGCCCGAGTCCTTCGGACTGATTACGAGGCGGGCAGGATTGGCGCTGCCGTCGTTGACGATGGATGCGGTGACGTCGGCATCGAGATCGTTGATCGCGTCACGCAGGCCCTCCAGCGTGTTGTTCGTGCTGTCGACGGTGATCGTGTAGGTGCGTGCGGGGTCGGGCGTATAGGTTCCGCCGGAGAGCTTGCCGAGTTCCAGCGTGAGCGTGCCGGTCGCGATGGCCTCGGTGCTGCTTGCGCGGCCCGGTGCCGCCAATTTCTGGGTCGCGGCGAGGGACGTCACCTCGATGGAATGGTTGGCTGCGATCGCGCCAGAGCCGGCGGAGGCGCTCATGACGTTCGTATTGCCGATGTCGGTCTTGAAGATGGCAAACTTTGCCGCCGTCTTGATGTTGTCGGCAGCCGTCTGTAGGGCCGACATCGCGCTCTTGATCTTTCCGAGCGACGACAGCTTCGCGTTGTACGAACTCTGCCGCTGCTGCAACTGGGTAATGGGCTGGCGCTCCAGTTGCATCAACTGGGTGATGATCGACTCGACCGCGAGGCCGGAGCCGATGCCCGCGGATGTGATCGTCGCCATGTGTGCCTCCTGCGTTTCAGGCTTCTTGCTTGATGAGGAGTCCCTTCAATCTGTCCAATGCCTTGGCAATGGAAAGAATCTCCTCGCTCGGAATCTGCCGGATAACTTCCTTGGTGGCGTTATCCACAACTTTAACGATAGTGCGCCCGGAATCGTCGTCGACGGAGAAAAGCAAATTACGCGCCACAGGCTCGACCACCTTTCGAACGTCGTCGAGGGCGCGGTCCAGTTCTTCCCGGCGGGCCGATCTGTCTTCTGCCGCGCCCGATACTGTGCCGATCCGCGCCAGTCCCACGGCCGCGGCTACCGGTGTTGACTGCGCTGCGGCGGGCGGGTTCTTTGCCGTGTTTGCGACGCCGTCCGGGTTTCCCTGCGGCGCGGCCGGCCGGACAGATAGTGCCTGGACATTAGCCGGAACTAGGGGGGTAACAGGTTGGAGCGCCATGTTCTTGCCTCCGGAGTGACTACGCGGGAGAGGGCTTTCGCCGCCTCCCGCGTGCGTTCAGCGAATCGTGAGTTAGCCGCGCAGGAGGCTCAGCACGTTCTGCGGAAGCGCATTGGCCTGTGCCAGCATCGCAGTGCCAGCCTGCTGCAGGATCTGCGCACGGCTCAGCGAGGCCGTTTCCGCAGCGAAGTCGGCGTCCATGATACGGCTGACCGCTGCCGTCTGGTTCTCGCGGGCGACCTGCAGCATCGACACGACGCCTTCGAAGCGCGCTTGGGCGGCACCGTAGGTCGCGCGGTCGGTATTGACCTTGTCGATCGCGGTGTCGATCGTCGCGATGGCTGCGGATGCGCCGCTGGCGCTCGCGACGGTCGCTCCCGAGGCGGTTGCTGCCGACACCGAGGATGCCGAGATCGCGGTGGTCGTCACGGTGATCGTCTCACCGCCGTTCGCGCCGATCTGGAAGGCTTGTGCGCCGGCGTTCGAATCGAGGATCTTCAGGCCGTTGAAGGCGGTTTGCGTGCCAATACGGTCGATTTCTGCCTGGAGTTGGTCGAACTCGGCTTCCAGTGCGTTGCGGTCGGCCGACGTGTTGGTCGCATTGGTCGACTGCACTGCGAGGTCGCGCATGCGCAGCAGGTGATCCTTGACTTGGCCGAGTGCGCCTTCGGCGGTCTGGGTCAGGGAGATCGCGTCGTTCGCGTTGCGGATTGCGACCGACATGCCGCGAGACTGTGCCGTCATTCGCGTGGCGATCGCGAGACCGGCAGCGTCGTCCTTGGCGCTATTTACGCGCAGGCCGGAGGACAGGCGCTGGAGCGCGGAGTTGAGCGAGTTTTGCGAAGTCGAAAGATTGCGCTGAGCATTCAACGACTGGACATTGGTGTTGATGACGGAGGCCATTTTTAATCTCCTTGAGTTGTCCCACGATCCTGGCAAACCCGAGCCCGATCGGCTTGGTGTTTGTTCCTTTCCGGCTGACTACTGTGCCGTTGGTTGTTATTACGGACGGGGCGGGGAATTCTTTAGGGGCGTTTTGCAGGATTTCGCAAGAAGGCATCCAGCCAGGCTTCCAGGCCGTCTTCAAGCATGTATCCGGCGTAGGCCCACTGCCGCAGGCGGGCGCCTTCAGCGCGCAGCGCGGCGCGGTCGGCGAGACGTTCCCGTATGGCATCGATCCATGATGCGGACGTGTTGGGAAGGCGTGTGACGGGCGGCGAACCGGTCCGGTAGGGATCGATGTCGGTGCAGATCACGGGCCAGCCGAGGGCGCCGTACTCCAGCAGCCGCAGGTTGCTCTTGCACTCGTTGAAGGGATGGATCTCGAGCGGAGCGAGTGCGAGATCGAGGGCCAGGGAGGCCATCTTGGCGGGGTAATCGCGGATCGAGACGAAGTCGTGGGTCTCGCATACGTATGGCTTGAGGAAGTCCGGGCACATGCCCATGAAGACCCAGTCCACCCCGGCCGCCAGGTCGCGCACGACGGGTTCGAGCAGGCGCAGGTCGCCCCCGTGCTGCATCGCTCCGACCCAGCCGACTCGCGGCCGCTTGCCTTCGTTGATCGCGACCTTCAGCCCGGTCCAGACGTCGCGCTCGAGACGGTTCGGCACGACACGGATGTCCTCGATGAGATCCGCGCAGTACTCGCGGAGCGGTTCGGTGGAGACGATCAGGCGATCGCAGTGTGAAAGCGTCTTGCGCAGCTGGGTGCGCCCCTGCCGCGCGTGGAAGGCGTAGAGGGGATTGTCGCGCGGGAGATCGCCCAGGCGGTCGTCGATGGTGCAGATGTGGAACACGTCAGGGTTCCATCGGCGCGATTCGGCGAGCCGCTGGATCATGGCCTCCTCGATGCAGTTTTGGTAGACGAGCGTGTCCGGGGCGAGGCGGGCGACCTCGGTCGGCGTGAGTGCGCGGAGCAGATTGTCCCGGATCGGATGGACGACCGTGCATTGCGCGAGTGCGGCGCGCGCGAGGGCCTTGAAGGGCGCGACGAGACGGTATTGCCCGGCTCCGGTCGTTAGCGGCACGCCTAGCAGGCGCGGGCGGTCGCGGAAAGCCGTGTCCCAGTCGGGGACAGCCTGTACGTCGGGCAGGAAGGGTTCCCGGAAGCTCAGGTTGCGGTTGTACGCCGGGTCCTCTGCGATGGTGCGGAGATGCCGGTCCAGCATCGATTCGTGCTCCCTTTCCTGGATGCCCGACCAGCGCGCGCGCTCCAATGGGTCGTTCGCGATTTCGCGAAGGGTCAGGCCTCCGTGATGGATGACGTCGATACTGGGCAGCCAGGCAAGACGGGCACCTGCCTTTCGGGCCTTGATGCAGAAGTCGAGGTCGTGCAGCAGCATCGGCGCTGCTTGTTCGTCGAATCCGCCCAGCCGCGTAAACCACCTCTTGTCCACGAGCAGACAATTCGAGGGGAGTGACGAGGCCTCCTGGTCCAGCTGGAGTCGCAACTCGCGACTGGCGTCGAGCAGGCTCGCGTCCGCGGGGGCAATGCTGCCGGCCAGGGATTGGAAACCGAGGATGGCGGCGGACCCGACGATTCGCGGGTTGCCTTCGTCAGCCGAGACGAGCCGCGGCGCGGCCGCGGCGAGACCGGTCGCGCTGACATACGACAGCAAGTGCGCCAGGGAGTCCGGCTGGAAGAACTCGGCGTCGTCGTCGAGGAACAGGAGGTAGTCGCCGCGCGCGGTGGCGGCCGCGCGGTTGCGGAAGGCTGCCGGCGCGAACTCGCCGTCTTCATGACGGATGCTGACGGGGATGCCGAGCCCGCCGGCGGCATAGCTCGCGAGGAGGTGCTGGAGGTCGGGGTCGCTGACACGGTGTGCGACGACGATTACTTCGAGCGACTCATGCCCGCCGTGTTTGCGCAGCGATTCGAGGCTGCAGCGAAGGTATCCGGGGAGGCAGTGGGTCATGACGATGACTGACAGCAGGCAACCGTCGGCCTTGGCGAAGCGGATGCGACGGGTCCCTTCGAACCAGCCTGATTCGATGTTCGCCGAACGCTTTGTCCGGGCGAAATGCTGCTCGAGCACGGTCTGTTCGTACGCGAGATTTGCAGTCGGACGGCTCGGCAGGTGGATCAACGGGTCCGCGATATGTCCGATGGTGGCTGCCGAGGCCTGTTCGAAGAGCCTGACCAGCAGCCCATAGGGTTCAGGGGCTCCGGCTTCGTTCGCGTCAGCGAACGCCTGGATCGCCTCCCGACATATGAAGGCCACGGGTCCGATGTAGTTCTGTGCGTAGAGCAGGTCTGCGTTGAAGTCCGGCTTGAAGCGCGGAAGGACATTCCCCGCGGCGTCCTGTTCGTCGTGATCGAGGTAGAACGCAAGCCAGCCGCTGGCGCGATTGACGTGATCCGAAATCAGCTGCAGGGCGTGATCATCGAGGGTCGTCCCGGCCGGCAGCTGCGACACGAAATCGCCGTCGGCGGCCGCAAGGGCGTTCCTGTAGCTCGGCACGATGGCGGGATCCGAGATCCACACGATGTGCGGGATGTCCGCGACCTCCGGGGGTTCGGCCTGGTTGGCTGCGAAGACCACCAGCTGCCACTCCGGATACCACTGGCGGGCCAGCGCATCGACCGTGTCGGCGAGCAGCGCGAACGCTTCTGGGCTCTCGAGGTTCATGCCGAACGTGAAACGCGGACGAAAGCGCCACGTATTGAGCATCCGTTCTGCGTGGATCTGGCCGTCGATTTCCTGGGGCGTTCTGCGGCTGCGCCAGAGCTGATATCGGTTGTTGCGGACGTCCTTGCCGAGGTGAACCTCCGTGTGTGCGACCGGGGCCTCCTGCGGCGCAGTCTCCGCAGAGTCGGCCAGTGCGGAAAAGACGCTTGATACTTCCGTGAAGAACTGTGCGCGCTCGTTTGCGATGACCTGCCGCATCGTGGCGCGGTTCGCATCGGCCTCGGTCGGGTCCAGGAGCCGTACCGCCTGACGGGCAACCTCTTCGGCGTTCCATGGGGACACGATCGCGTTCTGGGGTACCGGGAAGTCGCCACCGCCGATCCCGGCGCCCGCTGCGGCGACGAGCACCGCGCAGCCGAGCTGGGCCGCTTCGCGGGGGAGTCGGTCCTTGCCGGGAAATGAGGCCAGGTCGACATATACGCTGGCGCGACCGAGCAGGTGGGCGACTTCCTTGCGTGAGAGGCCGGCGAGCCTGCGCACTTCGGCGTCCGGCGCCTGCTCGTGGATGAAGCGCTCGACGGCGTCGAGGTCGGACACGACCTTTGCGCTCGCGTTGAGGACGATCAGGCGCTCCCGGGCCGTCGCTGCGGTCGTCAGGCCGAAGCTGTCGGGCGTGTAGTCGGAGAGAAGCCCTAGCGACGGGAGTCCGCACGCAGACAGGAATCGTTCCGCGTAAGTGCTCTGGCTTGCGTGGAACACGCCGGGGCGGCGCAGGTGGTTCATGTTGATCCGGCCCAGCGCAGGGAAGGCGTTATCGACGCTCAGCCACCACAAGAGGACCGTGTTTCGACGGAACAGCGGCACCAGGTCGGCCAACACCTCGGGCAGGACCACGACGGATTCG
Organism: Azoarcus sp. Aa7; assembly: GCF_014822185.1. Lineage (GTDB taxonomy): Bacteria > Pseudomonadota > Gammaproteobacteria > Burkholderiales > Rhodocyclaceae > Aromatoleum. The sequence goes on along the minus strand of NZ_QVLR01000104.1, from coordinate 37,797 downwards.
GGCGTCCGCGGAACGCGATGGGCGAGCGTGCTGCGGTACCCGGCATACTCGGGAATGCCGATTTCGCGTTCGCCGAATACCAGTTCGGACCCGGCATCGAGCTTCCTGTCGCCTTGGGCCCTGAGGTCCGCGATCTCGGCCGCGTTATAACAGACTACATGGCTTGGAACGTCCGGCATCCGTTCAGCGAGTGCATCGGACAGCTGCAGGAGCGCCTCGGGGCCGCCGGTGCGCGTGTTATGCGGCAACAGGATGTAGATTGCCTTCATTCATGCTTCTCCCTGTGAACCGGGACGCAGGCGCTCGATGAGTCGCCGGGCCGCGGTTAGCGCCGCCGCAACGGCCTGGTCCATGTTGTAGTAGCGATATTCGGCAAGTCGTCCCACGAAGGTGACGTCCGGCCTTTCGGCGGCGAGAGTCTCATAGCGCTTGTAGTGCGCCTGGTTCTGCGGTCGAGGTATGGGGTAGTAGGGCTCGCCATCGGCCTGTGGGAACTCGCGAACGATCGAGGTCCCCGTGTGCGTCTGCCCGGTCAGATGGCGGAACTCTGTGATCCGGGTGTACGCGTGATCGTTGGGATAATTGATCGTGCCGGTCGGCTGGTAGCGTTCCACTCCGGCAAGGTGCTCGTGTTCGAATCGAAGGCTGCGATAAGGAAGGCGTCCGAGGCAATAGCCGAAGAAGGCGTCGATCGGCCCGGTGAATATCGTGTGATCAAAGTCGCCGAGGTCCGTCGCATTGAAGTAATCGACGCCAAGACGCGTCTCGATCGAAGGGTGGTCGAGCATGCGCTCGAACATCTGCGTGTAGCCCTCCAGCGGCATCGCCTGATAGACGTCGGTGAAGTAGCGGTCGTCGTCGTTGCAGCGAGTTGGAATGCGTGCCGCGACTCCTGCCGCCAGCTCCGAGAGGTCCAGTCCCCACTGCTTTCGCGTGTAGCCACGAAAGAATTTCTCGCACAGGTCGTGGCCCACCGAGTTGAGGACGACGTCTTCGCTCGTTTGCGGGTGCTCGCACGGCACACGGACCGATTCGAGGTAGGCAGCGACCCCCGCCTCGTCGAGATTCAGCCCGTATAGTTCATTGATCGTGGTGCGGTTGATGGGGATCGGCAGCAGTTTGCCGGCCACGTGAGCGAGCACCCGGTGCTCGTAGGCGCGCCATGCGGTGAAGCGGGAGAGGTAGCGGAAGACCCGTTCGGAGTTGGTGTGGAATATGTGCGGGCCGTAGCGGTGGACCAGAATTCCCGCGGCGTCCCCTTCGTCATAGGCATTTCCGGCGATGTGCTCGCGGCGGTCGATGACGAGGACTTGAAAGCCATGATCCGCGAGTTCACGGGCCGCGACGGCGCCGGAGTAGCCCGCGCCGACGATCAGGATTCGATGTGTTTGCACGCGAGATCAGCTTCCGGCGTTTTCCGGACCTTGTTGAGGACCGAGGTAGAAATGCGAGGCGACCTCCTCGAACGAGAGACAGTCGACGGCAGGTGCGATGTCGTGAAGCTCCTCGATGCGCCGGCTATCGGCAAGGAAGAGGGCGTCCGGTGCGACTCGCGCAGAGAGGTCATGGTCGTCCGCGATCAGCACGTTGTCCAGTCGTCTTGCATGTTCTTCGCCTCGACCTAGTTTGTACAACACGAGGTATTTTTTCCAGCTGCGGGAGAGCAGGACCCGGTGAGCAAGCTCGATTACCGCGCCGCACAGGAGGCGTTCCGGCGGGGGATCGAGAGGGACGAGATAGGTGCGCAGGCGCAGGGCGATCTCCAGCGCGTCCGCGAACTGTCCCGAATTCACGGCGGCATGATAGGACTCGCGAAGGCGGGTCGAGAACAGAACCCGACACGTTGCGCTGATGTAGTCGAACTGTTGCTGGGTAATGCCGTTTCCGAGTTGCTGCATCGCGCGCTCCGCCAGGCGCTCCAGCCCGCCCCGTGCGCGCTCGATGTAGGCCGGTTGCATCACGAGACCGGTGCCCAGGTTCTGTCTTTCCGTTTCGCCCTGGTGGCGGAGAACGAATACGTAGAAGGGTTGCGGAACGAAGGCCACGTGTCCGTGGGACAGCAGGCCGCTCAGTTTCGACAGCTCGTAGAACGACCAGTCCGACGCGTGCAAGGCACCGCGCAGGGCCGCGGTGCGGTAGATGCCAAGTTCCGGCCAATGCTGGTTCTCGGCGACGAAGGCGAGCAGGCCGTAATAGTCGCCGCGGTTGATCACCTTGCCTTCAGCTGGAACTGCGTTGTAGTTGAATTGATTTCCGCTGACATAGTCGATGTAGCTGACGGGCGCATAGACGGCGGCGATCTCGGGAAATTGCGCCAGGAAGTCGACGTATTGTTCGATAGCGGCGACGTCGAGTTCGTCATCGTCCGCGAGGCCGACCACGAATTCGGTCTCGGCATGCGCGAGTGCGGCAAAGAGTTGCTGACCGCTGGATACATGGGATGCCTGCTGCAGGATGCGTATGCGCGGCGAGGTGGCGAATGGCGCAAGCGCCTCGGGGTACCCGTCGTTCGGGTGATTCACGCACACGACGATTTGCGGGGGATTGCGCCAGGGCTGGGCCAGCAGGGTGCCGAGCGTGCGGATGAGGAGTTCGGGGCGCTTGTAGCTCGGAATCGCGATCGTAAGGCTCATTGAGGTTCTCATGCGGTGTGGCCGAGAGTTTGATCGGGCCGGAGGAATCGGGACCGAATTCGGGTCGGACTTCCCGACAGCGCGGCTGCCTCCCGCAGCCAGGATCCGAAGCCGCCGTCCAGATAATGGTCCTCCCAGGTTTCGACGCATCCGTAACGGGCGAGCTGTGCCGCCTGGGAATCCTTGCACCCTGCGCCCCACAACGGCATGGTGAAGAGATCCTCGGGGAGAGGGGTATCTCGCTCGCGATGCGATGCGAGGGTCCGGTGCAACATGGTTCCGGTCGAAAGGCGGGCGGAGGCCGCGCCTCTTTCAGCCACGACCTGGAGCCACTGGCCCGGTGCGACGCTAGGCACCTCCGGGTGGACCGCGACTTCCCCGGCCTTGCCGAGCCTGAAATAGGATGGTTGAGGGTGGTCGAGCAGGTAGCGCAGGCACGCGCGGGCCTCGAGTGGGTCCCCGGGCGCCGCAATCAACGTTTGCGGAAACAGGCGCATCAGCCCGAAATCCTGCACGGCGTGGTGGGAATAGCCGAGATTCCCGTAGGCCAGGCCTCCACCTACGGCGACGACCGTCACCGCGAGCTGATGATAATCAACGTCGTTGCGGAACTGTTCGGCGCAGCGGAAGGTGGGAAAGTTGGCTATCGAGTACGCGAAGACATGGCAGCCTTCGGATGCCATGCCGGCCGCAAGGCCCAGCATGTTCTGCTCCGCGACGCCGGCGTTGAAGAAACGATCCGGGAAGCGTGCGGCGAACGGTTCGACCACCGAGTAGCCGAGGTCGCCGACGATCAGGATGACGTTGGAACGCTGCTCGGCCTGCCGGCACAGCTCGTCGATGAAGGCGTCACGCATCGGCGCCTCCGCCTTGTTCTGCGAGCGCCTGCTCCAGTTGTGCTGCGTCCGGGGCGCGGTAGTGCCACTCGACCTTGTTCTCCATGAATGAAACCCCTTTGCCTTTGACCGTGTGGGCGACGAGCATGCACGGGCGCTTGCCGTCCCAGGGAACGGCCGAAAGAGCCTCTCGCAGGGCGTCGTGGGAATGCCCGTCGATTTCCCGCACCGCCCAGCCGAAGGCGGCAAACTTGTCCGCCAGGGGGGCCAGACGCAGCGTGTTGTCCACGGTGTCGAGGCTCTGCAGGTTGTTGAAGTCGATGATCGCGGTGAGGTTGGACAACCCGTGGTGGGCGGCGAAGAGGAGTGCCTCCCAGTTGCTGCCTTCGTCGAGTTCGCCGTCGCTGAGGAGCGCGAATACGCGCGACGTTTGTCCGCGCGTCCATAGGGCCAAGGCCTTGCCGGCCGCGAAAGGCAGCCCATGCCCGAGGGATCCGGTCGAGAATTCGACCCCCGGCACGGTGTGGGACACGTGGTTGAGCAGCGGACTATCCACGGCACCGTAAGTATCCAGCCATTCGGTCGGAAAGAAGCCTTGCTCGGCCAGGGCCGCATAGACGGCCACGCATGCGTGGCCTTTGCTCAGGATGAACCGGTCGCGTTCCGCCCAATCCGGCCGCCGCGGGTCGACGCGGAGGATGTCGCCATAGAGGACGGCGACGATGTCCGCGATGGACAGGGCGCTCCCGATATGGGAGGCGCGCGCCCGCGCGACCATGCTTAAGGCATTGATCCGTATGCGGCGCGCGAGGTCCTGCGTCATTCGAGCAGATCCCGGATGGTCCGACACACGTAATCGACGGCACTGCGCTCAAGACACACTCCCGACGGAAGGTTCAAGGCGCTTTCGCCGATGGCGTGTGCGACGGGGCCGGGGGTGTGGCTTTCCTGCCAGATCGGATACTGGCTGATCGCGGGGAAGACCGGCCGGGTATCGATATTGCGTTGCCGGAGCGCCGCGATCAAAGCGTCGCGTGTGAGCGGTGCATCGGCGTGGAGCCGCAGGCTGTTCATCCAGCAGGCGCTCTGCTGTTCGGCCTGCTCGGCATAGAACTCCGCGTGGCGCAGGCCGGCCAGCCCCTCACGATACCAGCCGTGCAGCCGCCGCTTGGCGAATACGAGCTCGTCGATGCGCTCGACCTGGGCAAGGGCAACGGCGGCCTGCATGTTCGACATCTTGTATTTCAGACCTTGGCCGTCAATCCTGAAAGTGCCCGGCTTGCGGCCCTGGTCGGCGATCTTGGCGGCCGCACGGAAGAGGGTCTCGTCGTTGGTGACGAGCATTCCCCCTTCGCCGGAGACCGCAACCTTCGCACCCTGGAAGCTGAACGTCGAAAAATGCCCGAAACTGCCGGCCGGTCGGCCGGCGTGCCGGGCTCCCAGTGCGGCCGCAGCATCCTCGATGACGTAGAGCCCGTGCTGTTCGGCGAACGCCATCAGATTCGAGAGATCGCACGGAAATCCGTACAGATGCACCGGCATGATCGCCTTCGTGCGCGACGTCAGGCAGCGGGCGGCCGTTTCCGTGTCGATCAGCCAGGTTTTTTCATCGACATCGGCAAACACGGGAGTTGCGCCGACGTAGCGCACGGCGTTTGCGGTAGCCACCCATGTCAATTCGGGCACGATCACTTCATCGCCCGGGCCGATTCCCAGTGCCGCAAGGGCGATATGAAGCGCCCCGGTGCATGACGATGTCGAGATCGCGTGCGCAACGCCGATCCGCTCGCACATCTTGGTTTCGAGCCTGCCGATGTAACGGTTCCAGTCCTGGTTCCAGCCCGTTCGCACGGCATCCGCGGCATAAGCGCGTTCGCGCATGCCGATCGACGGGCCTGCGGTGAGGATCAGCTGGTGCGGGTCGTGCTCCACTGCCTTGTGCGTCATCACGACGAAAGCGTCCTCGCCTTCGGGCGAGGTGCATGGTTCCAGTTGGCGCTCCCCGTTGTCGGAGGTGTGCCACTTGAGCGGCAGACGATCTTCCTCGACGAAGCCCTGCCGACGGTAGTAATCGAGGGCTTCCGTGTTCGACTCCAGCACGCGCAGGTAGAAACGGTCGATGAACAGAACCTTGCGCGCCCACTCCATGATGGCGGCGAGCGCCTCCGTCATCAGGCCGGGCGCCCCGTCCTTCTTTCCACGCAGGACGTTGTCGATCTCGAGCGCGCCTTCGCGTCCCAGGCCGTTGGCGAGTCCTATGTGCCCAATGACCTCCGCGTCGCGCTGGACGACCAGGAAGAGGATCCGGTCCGGGCGCTGGACGACGGCCCGATCGAGCCAGTTGCGGGTACGCTCGGTAGTGATGGGGAAACGATTAGTGTAGGCAAACTGGTTTTCGGACCGCCACCGTCCGAGGGTTGCCATCAGGTCCATGTTGTCGAGGTGGGGGCGGGACACCGGAAGCAGGCTTCCGCCCGAGGGCAGTGGCAGTGAGCGCTGCCAGACCTCGTTGATCGTGTCGCCGGCCTTGGCAAAGAGAAATTCCCGTTCAGCAATGCGTGTTTGAATCGGTTCCATGGTGGGGTTTCCACCTCCTTCAAAAATTACCGAGGAATACTCCGAGCGTGTCGGCGATATAGTCGATCATGGGTTCCTGCAGTCCGGGCCAGACGCCGACCCAGAAGGTGTCGTTCATGATCCTGTCGGTCGTGGTGAGTGTTCCGGCTATCCGGAATGGACGACCGGCAAAGTAAGGCTGGCGGGTGAGGTTGCCCGCGAAAAGCAGTCGGGTGCCGATGCGGTGTTGGTCGAGCCACTGCAGCAGATCGACACGATTCAGTCCCGCTTCCGCCCGCAGGGTGATCGGAAAGCCGAACCATGAAGGCGTGGCCCCGTGTGTCGCTTGGGGCAGGTCCAGCGACCCTTCGTAGCGTGCGAGGCGCTCGGCGAGTCGGGCGAAATTGCGCCGGCGTGCCTCGACGAATCCCGGAAGGCGATCGAGCTGAGCGAGCGCACAGGCGGCCTGCATGTCGGAAATCTTGAGGTTGTAGCCGAGGTGCGAATAGGTGTACTTGTGGTCGTAGCCGGCCGGGAGTTCGCCGAACTGCCAGCCGAAGCGTTTGCCGCAGGTGTTGTCGCATCCCGGTGCGCACCAGCAGTCACGGCCCCAGTCGCGGATCGATTCGGCGATGCGCTTGAGGAGGCCATCGCCGGTGAGCACCGCGCCGCCTTCGCCCATCGTGATGTGGTGGGCGGGGTAGAACGAGAGCGTGGCGAGATGGCCGAAGCAGCCGACGTGGCGTTCGCGGTCGGCATCCGTGCCGCGGCGCCACAGGCTGGGATCGTCCGGCGTCGGTGTTCGCGGAAGCCATGCGTCGGTATCGGCGGGCAGGGCGTAGCGGGCGCCGAGCGCGTCGCAGCAGTCCTCGACGAGCCACAGGTTGTTGCGGGCGCAGAAGGCGGTGACGGCGGCGAGGTCGTAGGGGTTCCCGAGCGTGTGGGCCAGGACCACGGCCCGGGTTCGCGGCGACAGCGCGCCGTCGAGCAGGCGCGTGTCGATGTTGTAGGTGTGGGGCAGGACATCGACGAAGACCGGCACGGCCCCGTTTTGCAGGATGGGATTGACCGTGGTTGGAAAGCCGGCGGCGACGGTGATGATCTCGTCGTCCGGTGCGATCGCCGATTGGCCCAGCATCGGCGAGAACAACGCCGAGACGGCCACGAGGTTGGCCGACGAGCCGGAATTGACCGTCAGGGCATGGTGGAGTCCGACGAATGCGGCGAGGCGCTGCTCGAAGGCCGCATTGAATCGTCCCGTGGTCAGCCATCCGTCGAGTGCGGCCTCGACCATCGCCTGCGTTTCGGCTTCGCCAATGACCTTTCCGGAGGGCGGAATCGGGGTCTCGCCCGGAACGAAGGGGCGCTCGCCCGCGCTTGCGGCGCAATAGGCGCGAACTGCATCGCGTACGGTGTCGCGGGCGTCTTGGGGGGGGCTCATCGATTGTCTCCGGTGGCGGCCTCGTAGATGCCGATCTGTTCAAGCATGAGGGTGCACGCATCCTCTCCGCGCGCGTGGCGCGCATACCAATCGCCCGTGAGTTCGCACGCACGCTGCAGACTCAGGCAGGGGTGCCAGTCCAGTCCGAGCATGGCTTTGCTGCTGTCGAGCCGCAAGGTGGGCGCTTCGCGGGGATGGGCGGTGCCATCGTGCCGCCACGTGAAGCCGAGCAGGGGGGCCAAGTGTTCGCACAATACGCTCACGGGCTGCATGTCCGCGAGGTTGCAGCCGAAATTCCATGCTTCCGCAGCCTGCATGTCGGCGGCAAGCAGACGTTCGCCCAGGATCAGGTAGCCGGCCAGCGGCTCCAGCACATGTTGCCACGGCCGCACGGCCGCGGGATTGCGGATCTCCGCCGGCATCCCCGCGCGTGCCGCGCGCCACAGGTCGGGAACAAGCCGGTCCTTCGCCCAGTCGCCGCCGCCGATGACATTGCCGGCACGCGCGGACGCGATGAGGGGCGCGCCGGGTTCGCTGCCGAAACTGTCCCGCCAGGCCCCCGTTACCAGTTCCGCCGCGGCCTTGCTGGCCGCATAGGGGTCGTGGCCGCCCAGCGGATCGCTTTCCCGATAGCCCCAGATGGATCCTGTTTCACGGTAGCACTTGTCGCTGGTGACAACGACTACCGCACGCACCGACGGCGTCCTGCGGGCGGCTTCCAGCACGTTGGCGGTGCCCATGACGTTGGTCGCAAAGGTGCGCAGGGGGGCCTCGTATCCTGTCCGCACGAGAGGCTGGGCGGCAAGATGGAACACGATCTCCGGTGAGAATCCGGCAATGATTTCCGAGACCCTCGTTTCATCGCGGACATCGGCGATGGTGGAGTCCACGAGGTCCGCAATTCGTGCTTCGAGAAATAGCGATGGCGCCGTGTCGGGTTCGAGCGCGATCCCCGCGACGCGGGCGCCGAGCCGGTGAAGCCAGGTTGCCAGCCACCCGCCCTTGAAACCGGTATGTCCGGTGATGAGTACGCGACGACCGGCGTAGTTTGCGAGATTCATTGCCAGATCTTCCAGGGCGCGCTGCCATCCCTCCACAGGCGCTCGAGGTTGAACTTGTCGCGTAGTGTGTCCATCGGCTGCCAGAAACCGTCATGGCGGTATGCGCAAAGCTGCTGTTGTGCGACGAGGGCTTGCATGGGCGTCTGTTCCCAGGGCATCTGGTCGCCCTCGATCAAATCGATCACCTTGGGCGACAGGACGAAGAAGCCGCCGTTGATGAGCGTCCCGTCCCCTGCCGGCTTTTCCGTGAATCGCGACACTTCATGTCCGGAAAACTCGAGCGCACCGAATCGCCCTGGCGGTATCACCGCGGTTACCGTCGCGAGTTTGCCGTGGGAGCGATGGAAGTCGTGCAGGGCACGAAGGTCCACGTCCGCCAGCCCGTCGCCGTAGGTGAAGAAGAAGGACTCCTCCTGATCGAGGTACTGACGGACACGTCGCAGGCGTCCGCCGGTTTGGGTCTGTTCGCCGGTGTCGATGAGCGTCACGCGCCACGGTTCCGTGTGTTGTTCGTGGACTTCCATGCGGTTCTCGCGCATGTCGAAGGTGACATCCGATGTGTGCAGGAAATAGTTCGCAAAGAATTCCTTTACGACATACCCCTTGTACCCAAGGCAGATGATGAATTCGTGCACGCCGTGCGCAGTGAATATCTTCATCAGATGCCACAGGATCGGGCGCCCGCCGATGTTGACCATCGGCTTGGGCTTGTCCTGGGTTTCTTCGGACAAGCGTGTGCCGAGTCCTCCCGCCAAAATGACTGCCTTCATGCGATGCGCTCCGCCTGCCTATTTCGACTCGTGCGAGATTACCGAGAGCGGCCGCACTTGCAAACAAGGATAAGGAGTCGTTCTTCGTGCCTATTCGAGCCGCGGCCGGAAATCGTCGGGGATTCGTCCGGTTTCGGCGGCTTCCGCGCACAGTGCATGCCGCCGTGCCGTCAATCGTTGCCACTTTGCCGGCAATAATTTCCGGATGCCGGCGACGACGGCCCATGTTTTGCCGCTCGCACCGTCCTGGCTGGTGGTCAAACGGGGAAAAACACGGTTTCGACGAGCTGGCATCCTTGTTGCTGAGTGGAGGCCAAGGTGGCTCGACAGATTGCGTTGGTCGCAGCCATCACCAAGGACGACGGAAATCCTGCAAGGAGTGAAATCATGGCTTCGATCATCAATACGAATATTCCCTCGCTCAATGCGCAGCGTAATCTCACCACGTCGCAGGGGGCACTGAACACCGCGCTCCAGCGCCTGTCGTCGGGGTTGCGCGTGAACAGTGCCAAGGACGACGCTGCCGGGCTTGCGATCGCAACACGCATGACGGCCCAGTCGCGCGGGATGACGGTGGCGATCCGCAACGCCAATGACGGCATTTCGCTGGCGCAGACCGCCGAAGGCGCGCTCGGGCAGATCAAGGATCACCTGCTGCGCATGCGCGATCTTGCGGTTCAGTCGTCCAACGCCACCAACACCTCGTCCGATCGTGGCGCGCTTGAAGCCGAATTCGACCAGCTTCAGGCCGAGATCGACCGCATCGGCCAGCAGACGGCGTTCAACGGACTGAAGATCCTCGACAGCAATGCCGGATTGCAAACCTTCCAGATCGGTGCGAACGGCGGGGAAACGATCGACGTGACGACTACCGCGATTTCGGGTTCTGCGGTGTCGGCGGCGACGGCTTCGGCGGCGACCGTCTCGACTGCCAGCGGTGCATCCGCAGCGATCTCGACGATCGACACCGCGCTCGACAAGATCAATACCGACCGTGCCACCTATGGTGCGGCGCAGGTCCGTTTCGAAGGGGTCGTGTCTATCCTGCAGATTTCGCGCGAGAATCAGACGGCGGCGACGAGCCGCATCATGGATGCCGACTTCGCGGCGGAAACTGCCGCGCTGTCGCGGGCGCAGATCCTTCAGCAGGCGGGTACGGCGATGCTCGCGCAGGCCAACGCGTTGCCGCAGAACGTGCTGCAACTGCTCCAGGGGTAAGTCTGACGCCGTTCCGGTGATCGGCTGGTAAGGGATCCCGCCGCAATTCCGATGCGCCGGGCCCCCTCGCTGGGGCCGACTCTTCCGCGCTGATCGCGAACGTGTCCGACGTTGACCGTGGGCGGCCTGTTTAAGCCGCTACCACCTTGTTCTTTCCCTCCTGCTTGGCTTGATACATCGCTCCGTCTGCGCGTTTCAGTATCGAGTCCATGGTTTCTGTGGCGACCCATTCGGTGACGCCAGCGCTGAAGGTGATCAGCAGCTTGTTGTCGTTGGCGAGGAAGAAATTGCGTGTGAGTTCGCGCTGCAGGCGCACGAGGGCGGTCTGGGCCTGTTCGAGCGTGGTGTCCGGGTAGAGCAGGATAAATTCCTCGCCGCCGTGGCGGGAGATGGTGTCCTGCGGGCGCAGGCTTTGCCGGATGATGGTGGCGAGGTGGACGAGGGCGTCGTCGCCGGTGCGGTGGCCGAAGGTGTCGTTGAGCTGCTTGAAGTTGTCGAGGTCGAGCAGGGCGAGGCTCAGGGGACTTCCGTTGCGACGGGCGCGGGCGGCTTCCTTGTCGAAGGTTTCTTCCAGTCCGCGGCGATTGAGAACGCCGGTGAGCTGGTCGTGGCGCATCAGGCGACTGGCTTCGTCGAGTCGGCGCTGCAGTTCGTTCATTCGTTGTTCGGCTTCGCGGGCGCGTTCGCGCGTGGCGTCCAATTCGTCGCGCGAGCGGCGGGCGGCGTCACGCATGGTGAGCGTTTCGCGCATCACTTCGCCGAGGACGCCGCTGATCTCGGTGATGTCGCGTGCGGTGGAAATGCGGTCGGCACAGTTGCCGATGCGGTCGTGGTAGGCGCCGGTGGTTTCGGCGAAGCTGGCGAGGTGGTCGACGAAGCCGGCGAGCAGTTCCTTGAGCGAGCGCTGGGCTTCGGAGTGGTTGTGCTTGAGCTGGCTCTGCTTGTAGATGATCTCGCGCAGGCGGCGTTCGACGTCGTCGATGAGGCGCACGTTCGCCGGTTTGCCGAGGACGTCGCGCAGGACCTCGATCTGGCCGCTGAGCCAGCTGTCGTCCACGACGATCTGGTCGATGTTGTCGAGCAGCAGGCGCAGCAGGTTGATCAGTCCGGCATTGATCTCGGCCCGGTCACCCGCGACCATTTCGAGCCGGTAGGCGAACTTGCGCATGCGTGTGGCGATGTTGCGCAGTTCGTCCGCGCTGCCCGCGGTCTTGACCGATCCGGCGAGCCGGTCGGCTTCCTGCGCAAGCTCGGGTTGTTCGGCGAGCAGCGGGGGAAGCACCGTATCGAGCGCGAGTTGCAGCAGTTCCTGTCGTGCGGCCAGCAGCTCGCCGGCTTCTCCGGGTTCGATCGGGCGCATTTCGGGTGCCACACCGGCAGGGGGCGTGGGGGCGCCGGCAGACGGTGCGTTGGCGGGCGCGTTTGTTGCGTCGGACGGTTCGCGGGGGGCCGGCGCTTCGGGGTCGCCCGGAGCTTGCGTCCACGAGCGGACGAGCGCCTGCAGACGCGCGTGCAGCGTTGCGGGATCGTTGGCCGCGAGCACGCGTTCGAGCGATTCGCGCTTGCGCGCCGTGGTCCAGCCGAACTGGCGCGCTTCCCACTGCCTGAGCAGGTTGGCGATCAGTTCGTTCCAGCCGGGCGGCTGCTCGGTCTTCAGGCTGGCAAGGTAGTCGCTTAGCGCCTGCCGGCTGGTGTCCTGGTTGTTATCCGCCAGAGCCTGGTCCAGCTGGCGTGCGATCCGTGCGCGTTCGGCGGTGTCGCGTGGCAACTGCCGCGCCAAGGCACGCACGAATTTGTCGGGGAAGGGGCCTTCCGGGTCCGCCGATCCGGCGACCTCGTAGTAGAGGGCGCGAAAGTTGTCCGGTGTCGGTGAGATGCGCCGGGCCGCGAACAGGCGCAGGACTTCGCGGGCAATTTCCGATGGCTGGGTTGGGGCGGGCATCGACAGCAGCTTTCACGCGGGCAAGTTGAGCGCCGATTATAGGGAGATCGGCGCAATACCGGACATGCCGGCAGGGATTTGCGCGTGAAATTTCTGCCGGCCGATGCATGACCGTGCCGGCGGGCTACGACAGGCTAGGCCCGTAATTCAGCGCTCCTCGGCTGCGCTGCGGGCCTGCATGCGCATGAACCACACCGCGAAGATCGTCGCGGTCGCGAGGGTCGTCGCCTCGACGACGTGGCCTGTGCCGAGCATCAGGCCGGAGGCGCCACCGCAGCCCATCAGCAGTCGATTGATCCACTGTTCCATATCGGTCTCCGTCGGGAAGAGAGCCCTCTGCGGGGCTGTGTTGATCGAGTGCTGTAAGTATATACAGTATTCAAGCCCAGCCGCAAGTTCAGGGGGATCGCATGAACACAATCTCCGTCGTGCCGGCCGCGGATCGTGGGCATGGGGGCGATTCAAGGGCGGAAGAGCCGAAGGCCGAGTTTGCCAACTGCGCCGCCGCATGCGCAGCATCGGGGGTACGCATGCGGCGGAAGGCGCTGCGCTTTTCCGCCCTACGATTCATTCATGCGATTGCCGTGCCGCAAGCTCGGGGTGTGGCGTTCATCCGTCAGGGGCGGGTGGGGCGAGCACAAAATGAAAAGGGGCGCCGAAGCGCCCCTTGATCGTGGTCCTGCCGTGCTTACTTCTTGCGCGGCGCCGGCACGTCGGTGCAGCTGCCGTGCGCGACTTCCGCTGCCATGCCGACGGTTTCGCCCAGCGTCGGGTGCGGGTGGATGGTCTTGCCGATATCCACTGCGTCCGCGCCCATCTCGATGGCGAGGCATACTTCGCCGATCATGTCGCCGGCCGACGGGCCGACGATCGCGCCGCCGATCACGCGGTGCGTTTCGGCATCGAAGATCAGCTTGGTGAAGCCGTAGTCGGCGCCGTTGGCGATCGCGCGGCCCGAAGCGGCCCACGGGAACTTCGCGGTCTCGATCTTGCGGCCTTCCTTCTTCGCCTGTTCCTCGGTGTAGCCGACCCATGCCACTTCCGGATGGGTGTAGGCGACGCCCGGGATCACGGTCGCGTCGAACGCCGACTTTTCGCCGGCGGCGACTTCGGCTGCGACGTGCGCCTCATGCACCGCCTTGTGGGCGAGCATCGGGTTGCCGACGACGTCGCCGATCGCGAAGATGTTCGGCACGTTGGTACGCATCTGCGCATCGACCGGGATGAAGCCACGGTCGGTGACGACCACGCCCGCCTTCTCGGCGCCGATCTTCTTGCCGTTCGGGCTGCGGCCGGCGGCTTGCAGGATCATGTCGTAACGCTGCGGACCGGCCGGGGCCTTCTCGCCTTCGAACGTGACCCACAGACCGTCGTCCTTCGCCTCGACGGCGACGGTCTTGGTCTTGAGCATGATGCTGTCGAAGCGGTGGGCGTTCTGTTTCTCCCACACCTTGACGGCGTCGCGGTCCGGGCCCTGCATCAGGGCGTCGAGCATTTCGACGACGTCGACGCGGGTGCCGAGCGTCGAATACACGGTCGCCATCTCGAGGCCGATGATGCCGCCGCCGATGACCAGCATCTTCGCCGGCACCTGACGGAGTTCCAGCGCGCCGGTCGAGTCGACGATGCGCGGGTCGCGCGGGATGAAGGGCAGGTGCACCGCGGCCGAACCGGCGGCGATGATGCACTGCTTGAACTTGATGACCTTCTTCTCGCCGGTCTTGTCCTGTGCGTCGCCGGTGGTGACCTCGACCTCGACGTGGTTCGGGTCGAGGAAGCTGCCGTAGCCGCGCACGACGTCGACCTTGCGGCCCTTGGCCATGCCGGCGAGACCGCCGGTGAGCTTGCCGACGACCTTGTCCTTGTGGGCGCGCAGAGCGTCGATATCGACAGTCGGCTTCGCGAAGGTGATGCCGGCGGCCGACATGTGCTCGGCTTCGTCCATCACCGCGGCGACGTGCAGCAGGGCCTTCGACGGGATGCAGCCGACGTTCAGGCACACGCCGCCGAGCGTCGCGTAGCGCTCGACGATGACGGTCTTCATGCCGAGGTCGGCCGAGCGGAACGCGGCGGAGTAGCCGCCGGGGCCGGCGCCGAGCACGAGCATGTCGCACTCGATATCGGCGCCGCCGGCGTGGCTCGCGGCGGTCGGAGCTGCGACAGGTGCGGTAGCCGGGGTTGCAGCAGCGGCCGCCGGAGCAGGGGCTGAGGCTGGTGCCGCGGCGGCGGCGGCGCCCGCTGCTTCCACCTTCAGCAGCACTGCACCCTCACCGACCTTGTCGCCGACCTTCACCAGCACTTCGGTGACGACACCGGCGGCCGACGAGGGTACGTCCATCGTCGCCTTGTCCGATTCCAGCGTGCAGATCGCGTCGTCGACCTTGATGGTGTCGCCGGCCTTCACGAACAGCTCGATGATGGGGACGGATTCGAAATCGCCGATATCCGGAACCTTGACTTCAACTTGGCTCATGGCGCGGCCTCCTTACAGCATGACCCGACGGAAGTCGGCCAGCAGTTGCGCGAGATAGACGTTGAAGCGGGTCGCCAGCGCGCCGTCGATGACGCGGTGGTCGGCGGTCAGCGACATCGGCAGGGTCAGGCGCGGCACGAAAGCCTTGCCGTCCCACACCGGCTTCATCACCGACTTGTTGACGCCGAGGATCGCGACTTCCGGTGCATTGACGATCGGCGCGAAGTAGGTGCCGCCGATGCCGCCCAGCGAGGAAATCGTGAAGCACGCACCCGACATGTCGGCCGGGCCGAGCTTGCCGTCACGCGCCTTCTTCGCCAGCTCGCCAGATTCCGCGGCGATCTCGAACACGCTCTTCTTGTCGGCGTTCTTGATGACCGGCACGACCAGGCCGTTCGGCGTATCCGCCGCGAACGCGATGTTGAAGTACTTCTTGTAGACCAGGTTGTCGCCGTCGAGCGAGGTGTTGAACTCGGGGAATTCCTGCAGCGCACGCACCGAGGCCTTGACGATGAAGGCGAGCATCGTGAGCTTCTTGCCCGACTTCTCGTTCTCCTTGTTCATCAGGACGCGGAAGGCTTCCAGGTCGGTGATGTCGGCGTCTTCGTGATAGGTCACCGCCGGGATCATCGCCCAGTTGCGGGCGAGGTTCTGGCCGGAGATCTTCTTGATACGCGACAGCGGCTTGGATTCGACTTCGCCGAACTTGGAGAAATCGACTTTCGGCCACGGCAGGAGATCCAGCCCGCCACCGAGGCTGCCGACCGCGGCGGCGGCCACAGCCTTGCCCGGAACGACGCCGGTCTGCATGGCGCCCTTGACGAAGGTGGTGACGTCTTCCTTCAGGACGCGGCCCTTCGGACCTGTCGCCTTGACCTGCGCGAGATCGACACCCAGTTCGCGGGAGTAAGCGCGCACCGACGGACTCGCATGCACCTTGCCGCCGAGCGTGACCGCAGACGGCGCGGCCGGCGCGGCGACGGCGGGCGCCGACAGCGCCGACTGGCCGAATGCAGCGGTCGATGCAGCCGGGACAGCGCCCGACGGGGTCGAGGCGGGTGCGGGAGCGGCGGCCGGTGCCGGAGCGGCAGCAGCGGGTGCTGCACCGGCGCCTTCGACGACGATCAGCACGGCGCCCATCGACACCTTGTCGCCGAGCTTGACCTTCACTTCCTTGACGACGCCGGCGGCCGACGAGGGCACGTCCATCGTCGCCTTGTCGGATTCGAGCGTCGCGATGGCGTCATCGACCTTGATGGTGTCGCCGACCTTCACGAACAGCTCGATCACCGGCACGTCGGAGAAGTCGCCGATATCCGGCACGGTGACTTCGATCGGACCAGCGGCGGCCGGCGCCGCGGCCGGTGCAGGCGCTGCCGCGGCAGCAACCGGGGTCGGAGCAGCGGGTGCCGGGGCGGCGGCCGCTGCCGGAGCTGCGGGCGCAGCACCGTTGGCGGTTTCGACCTTGATCAGCACGCTGCCTTCGCCGACCTTGTCGCCGAGACCGACCAGCACTTCCTTGACGACGCCGGCGGCCGACGAGGGCACGTCCATCGTCGCCTTGTCGGATTCGAGTGTCGCGATGGCGTCGTCGACCTTGATGGTGTCGCCGACTTTCACGAACAGCTCGATGACCGGCACTTCGTCGAAATCGCCGATGTCCGGGACTTTCACTTCAATGATTTGGCTCATGTTCTTTGTCTCCCTCGCGCGCTCAGACGCTCATCGGGTTCGGCTTGGCGGGATCGAGGTTGTACTTCAGCAGCGCGGCGGCCACCTTGTCGCGCTCGATCAGGCCGTCGTCAGCAAGTGCCTTCAGCGCGGCGACCGTGACCCAGTGACGATCCACCTCGAAGAAGTGGCGCAGTTTTTCCCGTGTATCCGAGCGGCCGAAACCATCGGTGCCCAGCGTCGAGTAGGTGCGCTTGACGAAGGGACGGATCTGCTCCGAGAACATGCGGATGTAGTCGGTCGCGGCGATCACCGGGCCGGTCGTGCCTTTCAGGCACTTCTCGACGTGCGACAGACGCTGCGCTTCCATCGGGTGCAGCATGTTCCAGCGCTCGGCGTCCTGGCCGTCGCGGGCCAGTTCGTTGAAGCTCGGGCAGCCCCAGATGTCGGCCTCGACGCCCCAGTCGTTCTTCAGCAAGTCGGCCGCGGCGATGACTTCGCGGAAGATGGTGCCGGAACCCAGCAACTGCACGCGCAGCTTGCCTTCACCACCCTTCTTGAACGCGTACATACCCTTGACGATGTCGGCTTCGGCGCCGGCAGGCATCTCGGGATGTTCGTAGTTCTCGTTCATCACCGTGATGTAGTAGTACACGTCCTGCTGTTCGGCGAACATGCGGCGCATGCCGTCCTGCACGACGACGGCGACTTCGTACTGGAAGGTCGGGTCGTAGCTGATGCAGTTCGGGATCATGTTGGCGAGCAGCAGGCTGTGGCCGTCTTCGTGCTGCAGGCCTTCGCCGTTCAGCGTGGTGCGGCCGGCGGTGCCGCCGATGAGGAAGCCGCGGGTACGCTGGTCCGCAGCCGCCCAGCACAGGTCCATCGTGCGCTGCAGGCCGAACATCGAATAGAAGATGTAGAACGGCACCATCTGCACGCCGTGCACCGAGTAGGCGGTACCGGCGGCGATCCAGTCGGCCATCGCGCCGGCTTCGTTGATACCTTCCTGGAGCACCTGGCCGGTCTTCGATTCCTTGTAGAACATCAGCTGGTCATGGTCTTCCGGCACGTAGTTCTGGCCTTGCTGGTTCCAGATGCCGTACTGGCGGAACATGCCTTCCATGCCGAAGGTGCGCGACTCGTCGGGCACGATCGGGACGATGTTCTTGCCGATCTGCTTGTCCTTGAGCAGCGTGTTCATGATGCGCACGATCGCCATCGTCGTCGACAGTTCGCGGCCTTCGCCCGACGCCTTCAGCAGCGCGGCGAACGTGTCCAGTGCCGGCACCGGCAGTGCGTCGGCCGTGCGGCGGCGCTGCGGCAGGAAGCCGCCCAGCGACACGCGGCGCTCCATCATGTACTTGTATTCGGGCGAATCCTCGGCGAACTTCAGGTAGGGCAGCTCGGCGAGCTCGTCGTCGGGCACCGGCAGGCCGAAGCGGTCGCGGAAGCGGCGGATCGCCTCTTCGTCGAGCTTCTTCTGCTGGTGCGAGATGTTCATCGCCTCGCCGGCCTGGCCCATGCCGAAGCCCTTGACGGTCTTGGCGAGGATCAGTGTCGGCTGGCCCTTGTGCTCGACCGCAGCCTTGTAGGCGGAGAAGATCTTGAACAGGTCGTGGCCGCCGCGGTTCAGTGCCCACACCTCATCGTCGGTCCAGTCGGCGACCATCGCCTTCAGTTCCGGCGTATTGAAGAAGTGCTCGCGCACGTAGGCGCCATCCTTCGCCTTGAAGGTCTGGTACTCGCCGTCGACGCATTCCATCATGCGCTTCTTCAGCAGGCCCTTGGTGTCGCGCGCCAGCAGCGAATCCCAGTGCGTGCCCCACACGAGCTTGATGACGTTCCAGCCGGCGCCGCGGAATTCGGCTTCCAGTTCCTGGATGATCTTGCCGTTGCCGCGCACCGGACCGTCCAGGCGCTGCAGGTTGCAGTTGATGACGAAGACCAGGTTGTCGAGTTTTTCACGCCCGGCCATGCCGATCGCGCCCAGCGATTCGACCTCGTCGGTCTCGCCGTCGCCGAGGAAGGCCCACACCTTGCGGTCCTGCGCCTTGGCCATGTCGCGCGAATCCATGTACTTCATGAAGCGCGCGGCGTAAATCGCGCACAGGGGGCCGAGGCCCATCGACACCGTCGGGAACTGCCAGAAGTCCGGCATCAGCCACGGGTGTGGGTAGGACGAGATGCCCTTGCCGTCGACTTCCTGGCGGAAGCTGTCCATCTGGTCTTCGGTCAGGCGGCCGAGCATGAATGCGCGGGCATAGACGCCCGGGACCGAGTGGCCCTGGAAGAAGATCAGGTCGCCGCCGTGTTCGGCGGACGGAGCACGCCAGAAGTGCGAGAAACCCACGTCGTAGAGCGCTGCAGCGGAGGCGAAAGAAGCGATATGGCCGCCAACGTTGGTGTGCTTGTTCGCACGCACCACCATCGCCATCGCGTTCCAGCGGATGTAGGAGTGCAGCTTGATCTCCATGTCCGGGTTGCCCGGGTACTTCGGCTGCTGGCTGGCGGGGATGGTGTTGATGTACTGCGTCGTCGCCGAGTAGGGGATGTCGATGCCTTCCTCGCGGCCGGCTTCGATCAGCTTCTCGATCAGGAAATGCGCGCGGTCCTGGCCTTCATTGGCGACGACGGCCTGGAGGGCGTCCAGCCATTCCTGGGTTTCCACGGTGTCCGGGTCGGTCTGCAGCGTTACGTTGGGTGTCGCGGCCATGCTCTGTCTCCTTGTGTTGAGCTTCGCGGTTTGGCGAATCCGCCCTGGCTCGGTGATTCGGGTCGAATCCGTAAGGCGCCGGTCGAGGTCGTCGAGCAGCATTTTTCGCATTCTAAAACGAGATTTCAGGATGTGCAATAACCTCGAGTGCTCATTTCGGGCATGGAAACGGGCACGCGGAAAGCGCACGGAAAGCCGCGCTGCGAACGGCATCGGGTGCGTTCGCGGTGGGCGTGAGGAGCGTGGGTGCGGCGGGGAACAGACGGTTCGCCCGGGGGGAGGCGGGAAAAAAATCGGCCGGGAGAAAGGGAGGGAGAGGAAGATCTCCCGGCCGATTCGGAAAGCGGGATGCGGAGGGGCTAGCGGCCCGATGCCCTGCGACGGTCATCATCGTAGGCAAACACAACGCGACCGTCGCGTACCTCGCCCATGAAAATATCATGGACGCTGGTGATCGTTTCGTGGCGGTCCTTCGAAAAGGGGGTGCGATACGTCATGACCACGCCCTCGATCTTCTCGTTCAGGTTTTCCAGCGCCTCGCGGACGCGGTCGCCATCGGTGGTGCCTGCCTGGCGGATCGCTGCTGCGAGCAGAAGGAGCGAATCATACCCCTGCGCGGCGGCGGGGGGGACCGGAATGCGCCCGCTGCCGGTCGATGCGCGCCACGCCTCGATGAAGGCCTTGCGACGCGGGCTCGTCGGTTCCGGTATGAATGTCTGCGGCATGCGTGCGCCTTCGGCGTTGGGGCCGGCGTTGTCGATGAAATTCGACATCGCCAGCGTCCAGCTGCCGATCAGCGGCACGCGCCAGTTGATGCGCGCCATGCCGTTGGCGATCTGCGCGAGTTCCGGCCCGATGCCGTAGGTCAGGATCGCCTCGGCGCCGGCGTCGCGCGCACGGCGCAGCTGCATGGTCATGTCGGTCTGCTGAAGATTGAAGCGCTCGACAGTGACCGGTTTCAAGCTGCGCTCGGCGAGCGTGCGTTCGAGGTCCTCGCGTCCGAGCTGGCCGTAGTTCGTTGCGTCATGGAAGATTGCGACGCGCTTCAGGCCGCGCCGGTCGACCGCCTCGGTGACGATCATCGCCGCCTGTATCGTGTCGTTGGCGGAGACGCGGAAGATGAAGTTGTCGGGATGCTGCGGGGGCAGGAATTGCTGCGTGACGACCGAACCCGTCGCCACCGAGGTGATCACCGGGATGCGCGCCTCCTGGTAGAAGCGCTGGGTCGCGAGCGCGACGCCGGTGTTGGCGATGCCCAGCCCGGCGACGACGCGCTGCTTGTTGATGAGGTCCTGTACGACCTGCGCGCCGCGTTCATTGCGCGCCTCGTCGTCGCGCTCCACCAGTTCGATCGGCCGGCCGAGCACGCCGCCTCTCGCATTCAGTTCGGCGGCAGCGATGCGGATGCCTTCGCGCATGGAGATGCCCATCGGGCTGGATCCGCCGGTGAACGGCCCGGACACCCCGATACGTACGGGATCGGCCGCCAGTGCGGGGAGGGCGAGGAGATACAGCAGTGCAAGGGTCAGGCGAAGCACGCGGAAATCTCACGTCGGGTCGGCAAGGCCCCCAATGTACGTTCGGCGTCGATCCGGCAGAATTGGCGAAAACCCGAAGCGTCGTGCGGAGTGAGGGTTTAGGGGAAAACCCGACTGACGCAGCCGGGCCGCCGCCATGACAATTGCGGCGGACCGGGCCGTGTGCGCAGGTGCGCGTGTTGGCCGTCTGTCGTCCGATCCTGCCGCCTGCTCCGCATTCCGATGTCCGACTCTGCCGAATCCGGCCGCCTTGCGCGGACCCGCCTGTACTGGACCGCCCCTTACGTGGCGGTGGGCATCTTCGCGCTCACGATGCTGGGCCTGGTGTGGTTGCTCCAGTTGCGCGACGCCGAAACGCAGCGCAATGCGGTCGCCCGCGACGTGCAGTGGGCGGAACAGACGATGCGCCTGCACATGCAGGGCACGGAGGAATTTCTGACCCAGCTCGCGCGCGACCTGGCCGTCTCGACGCTGGATCTGAACGGTTTTCAGGTCCGCGCCAATCAGCACATCGCCAATAACGGCGAACTGGTGAACGTCGCCTGGGTCGGCCCGGAGGAACTCGTGCGCTGGACGGCACCCTTCGATACCACGGACTGGCTGGCGGGCGACGCCTTGTCCCGCATCCAGGCGGCCACGTTCTACCGGGCCCGCGACTCGGCGCACGCAAGCTACGGCGAGGCCTATCAGACGCCAGGCAAGCGCTTCATGCTGGAAGTGTTCGTGCCGGTGCGGCACGGGCGCGAATTCCTCGGTGCGATCGTCGGCGTGTATTCGATCGAGCGGGTGCTGCAGTATCTCGTGCCGAGCTGGTTCGGCGAGAAATACCACCTCGCGCTGATCGGTGCCCAGGGCGAGACGCTGGCGGTGAATTCCAGCGTCGTGGACCTCGACCAGTCGATCTCGTATTCGATACCGCTCGATCCCCCCGGTACCGGCCTCGTGCTGCGCGCAACCGCCTTTCGTACCCCCAGCCAGCTGCCGCAGGCCCTGCCGACGGCGATGATCGTCAGTCTGTCGGTGATCGTGCTGTGGACGCTGTGGCTGCTACGCACCCACGTGCAGCAGCGCGTACGCGTCGAGAAGGAGCGCGACCGGCTGTTCAACCTGTCGCTCGACCTGCTGTGCATCGTCGGTCTCGACGGTGTGTTCCGGCGCGCGAATCCGGCGTTCGAGCGCATCCTCGGCTACCTGCCGGACGAGCTGCCCGGGCGGCCGCTGCTCGATATCGTGCATGCCGACGACGTGCCTTTCGCGGTCGAGCAGTTGCGTCGGCTGGCGGACGGACAGCCGGTCAGCTTCGAGATCCGCTGCCGTTGCGCCGACGGCAGCTTCCGCTGGCTCGACTGGAGCATCAACCCCGTGCGCGAGGAAAAGCTGGTGTATGCCGTCGCGCACGACATCACCGGCCGCAAGGCGGGCGAGGAGGCGCTGCGGGCGGAGTCCGCCTTCCGCAAGGCGATGGAAGAGTCGGTGATGACCGGCATGCGCGCGATCGACCTCACGGGCCGGATCATCTATGTGAACTCCGCCTTCTGCCGCATGGTCGGCTTCGAGCAGGAAGAGCTCCTCGGCGCGACCCGGCCCTTCCCGTACTGGGCGCCCGAGGAGCTCGAACTGTGCAGCCACAACCTCGACCTGACCCTGCAGGGACACGCGCCCCCGAGCGGTTTCGAGATGCACATCCGGCGCAAGAACGGCGAGCGCCTCGACGCGCGCTTCTACCTTTCGCCGCTGATCGACGCCAACGGCGTGCAGACTGGCTGGATGGCCTCGGTCACCGACATCACCGAGCCGAAGCGCATCCGCGCCGCGCTCGAGGCGGCGCACGAGCGCTTCGAGGCGGTGCTGGACGGTCTCGAAGCCGCGGTGTTCGTCGCCGATGCGCGCACGGACGAGATCCTGTTCGCCAACCGCGCGTTCAAGAGCATCCACGGCTTCGACGCCGTCGGACGGACCGTGCGCGGCGTCGCCGTGCCGCAGCCCGAGCGCGGCGACTACCCGGTCGACCCGCGCGGACTGACCGCCGCCGACCTGCCGCGCGAGCTGTTCGACGGCGAATTGCAGCATCCGCTGTCCGGGCGCTGGTATCACGTGCGCGAGCACGCGACGCGCTGGGTGGACGGGCGCATCGTGCGCATGGGCATCGCGACCGACATCACCGAGCGCAAGCAGACGGCGGAAGTCTCGCGCCAGCAGGCCGAGCGCCTGCAGCGCACCTCGCGCCTGATCACGATGGGCGAGATGGCGTCCACGCTCGCGCACGAGCTCAACCAGCCGCTGTCGGCGATCGCCAACTACTGCATGGGTTGCGTGACGCGCATCCAGGGCGGCACCGCGCGCGAGGAGGACCTGCTGGCGGCGATGCAGAAGGCGAGCTTCCAGGCCGAGCGCGCCGGCAAGATCATCCGCCGCATCCGCGAGTTCGTGAAGAAGAGCGAGCCGCGCCGCAGCGGCGTGCAGATTTCCGACGTGCTGGACGACGCGATCGGTTTCGCCGAGATCGACGCCCGGCGCATGAGTTCGCGGATCGTACCGGAGGTCGCTCCCGACCTGCCGCCGGTGTTCGCGGACCGCATCATGATCGAGCAGGTCGTCCTGAACCTGGTCAAGAACGGCATCGACGCGATGGCCGACCTGCCGCCCGAGCAGCGCGTGTTGACGGTGCGCGCACGCGCGCTGGGGCCGAGGGCGGTCGAAGTGGCCGTGGTCGACCGCGGCCACGGCATCGGCGAGGAGGAGCGCGGCCACCTGTTCACGCCCTTCTATACGACCAAGACGGAAGGCATGGGGATGGGCCTCAACATCTGCCGCTCCATCATCGAATTTCATGACGGGCGATTGATTGTGGACTCCAATCCGGAAGGGGGTACCATCTTCTCATTCACCTTGCCTACCGAGGTCGCCAGTGACAGGACCGTCCGCCGTACCTGAACAATGCATCTACATCGTCGATGACGACGAAGCCCTGCGCGATTCGCTCGTGTGGCTGCTCGAGTCGAGCGGGCATGGCGTGCGGGCATGGGAGTCCGCCGAGAGCTTTCTGCGCGACTACATCCCGGCGATGACGGGTTGTCTCGTGCTCGACGTGCGCATGCCCGGCATGAGCGGGCTGGAGCTCTTCGAGGAGCTCAAGCGCCGCCACTTCACGTTGCCGGTGATTTTCATCACCGGTCATGGCGACGTGCCGATGGCAGTATCGGCGGTGAAGAAGGGGGCCGTCGATTTCATCGAGAAGCCGTTCAGCGAGCGCGACATGCTGAACCTGATCTCGGAATGCCTCGCAGCCGAGCAGCAGAACCGGGACAAGCGGCAGCTCGAGGCGCAGACCGCGCGGCGCCTGACGCACCTGACGCAGCGCGAGCGCGAGGTGCTGGATCTCATCATCGCGGGCAAGCTCAACAAGCAGATTGCCGACGTGCTCGGCATCAGCATCAAGACGGTGGAAGTCCACCGGGCGCGCGTGATGGAGAAGATGGAGGCCAATTCGCTGGCCGAACTCGTGCAGAACGTGCTGGCGGCGCCCGGAGGCGGCGGCCGCTGACGGATGTGCCGCCCGTTGCGGAGGGGGAAACATGAGCGTCGGGAAGTGTCTGGTCGCAGTCCTCATCCTCGGGTGCATGGCACCGGCCATCGCCGCCCCCGACCGGCCGGTGGAGCAACTGGTCCGTGAACGCTGCCGCAAGTGCCACGGCACGAACGGACTCAGCGGCGAGGCCGAGTTTCCCAAGCTCGCGGGCCAGGACGTCGAATACCTCACCCGGCAGATGGCCAACTTCAAGACCGGCGTGCGCACCAGCAAGCGCATGAAGCAGCGCGTCGAAGACCTCTCCGGCGGCGAAATGCGCGCGCTGGCCGAATATTTCAGCGCCAAGCCGATGGTGCCGGAGCAGGGCGCCGATCCGGCGCAGGTCGATATCGGCCGCCACATCTACTATTCCGGCATCCCGGCAAAAGGCGTCACCGCCTGCACGACCTGCCACGGTCCGCAGGGCCGCGGAGCGATGTACCTGCCGCGCCTTGCCGGACAGCATGCGCAGTATCTCGCCACCCAGTTGCGGGCCTTCCGCGAGCATTCCCGCATCTCGCCCAACATGGTCATGCACACGGTCGTCGAGAACATTGCCGACCCGGAGATCGAGGCGGTCGCAAGGTTCCTCAGCGTGATGGAGTGAATGCCCCCCGGTCGCCTCCCGTCGACCGTTTTCCTGTCCGTGTGTGTCACCGGAGCTCAAGTTTGGGTGCGTACACCCGTTAATGGTCGTTATTAAATTAATATTTGCGGCCATTAATTTTGTCGGGGGTATATGGTGCCGAATCTGTATGGCTTGAGTGTGGGATTCCGCTTGCGCCTCATCGTGGTCGTGGCGTTCGTTCTGTTCGCGGCGGTGATGGCCCAGGCGGTGGTCTCTTTCCGGGGGGCGATGGAGGGCGAGCGCAAGGGAAGCGTCCAGCACGCGGTCGAGTCCGTGCACGGGACGCTGGAGTATTTCCACAAGCGCGAGGTCTCGGGCGAAATGAGCCGCGAGGATGCGCAGACTGCAGCGAAAGCTGCGATCAAGGGGCTGCGCCACGGCGAGGGTGAATACTTCTTCGTCACCGACATGCACCCGCGCACCCTGATGCATCCGATCAAGCCGGAGCTCGACGGGCGGGACATGACCGATGCCGCCGACCCCAAGGGCAAGCGCCTGTTCGTCGAGTTCGTCAAAGTCGTGCGCAAGGACGGCGCCGGCTTCGTCGACTATCTCTGGCCCAAGCCGGGCGAGAGCGAGCCGCAGCCGAAGATTTCCTACGTCAAGGCGTTTGCGCCCTGGGGCTGGATCCTCGGGACTGGCGTCTATGTTAATGACATGGATCGGGTCTTCTGGCGTCAGACGACGCAGACACTGATCTTCGCCGGCGTTGCCGTGCTGCTGCTGGTCCTGGTGTCGTGGCGCATCGGTCGCGGCATCCTGCGCCAGCTCGGTGGCGAGCCGTCGGAGCTGCAGCGCATCGCCGCGCGGATCGCGGAGCGTGACCTGACTTCGCACGTCAAGGTGAAGGAGGGCGATTCACGCAGCATCACTTACGCAATGGATCAGATGCAGTCGCGGCTGGCCGAAGTGATCCGGCGCGTGCGCGACAATGCCCACGACGTCACCGACGCCGTGCGCCAGGCCGCCGATGCCGGACAGGCGATCCACGACGCGGCGCTGCACCAGACTGAAGTTGCCGGCAGCACCGCTGCCGCGATCGAGCAGATGGCGGTGAGCATTGCCCATGTGTCCGAAAACACCGACGAGGCGCGCGGCAACTCGCAGCGCACCGCGGAGGTCGCGCAACGCGGCGAGGATCTCGCCCGCGACGCCTCGGAAGGCATCGCCCAGATCTCGGAGACGGTCAGCAGCGCGGCGAAGCAGATCCAGGTGCTGCGTGACCGCTCGGGCGAGATCGGCGAGATCGCCAACGTGATCCGCGAAATCTCCGACCAGACCAACCTGCTCGCGCTCAATGCGGCGATCGAGGCCGCGCGTGCGGGCGAGCAGGGCCGCGGCTTCGCCGTTGTCGCCGACGAAGTGCGCAAGCTTGCCGAGCGCACGGGCGCGGCCACGGCGCAGATCTCGCAGGTGATCCAGTCCGTGAAGGCCGAGACCGAAAGCGCGGTGGCGAGCATCGAGCAGATCGTGCCCAAGGTCGATTCCGGCGCACGCCGCTCCCAGCAGGCAGCCGATGCGCTGCGCGAAATCCGCGAGGGCGCGCGCGACACGCTGGGCCGCCTCGAAGACGTCGTCTCGTCGATGAAGGAACTCACCGCTGCCAGCAACAGCGTCGCGACCAACATGCAGGAAGTCGCGCAGATGGCCGAGCGCAGCAGCAGCGAAATCCGCAGCAGCACCGAATCGACGGAAAAGCTCAGGCACAGCGCCGAAGCGCTCGAAGCCCTCACCGCCGGCTTTCGCGTGGACTGAATCCTTTCAGTACGGGGCATTTTGCCCCGTTTGATCCTGGTCAATAGAGCAAAGTTGACCGATCGGTAAACTTTGCTCTCTCCGATTCACATCATCCAGGGTCATTCCATGCCTGCCACTCAGACCGTTCCCGCGGCCGCCCGCATGTTCCTCTCCGGCAACGACGCGGTCGCGCGTGCCGTCTGGGAAGCGGGCACCCGCGTCGCCGCCGCTTATCCGGGTACTCCGTCGACCGAAATCCTCGAGATCCTTTCGCGCTATTCCGGCCTGCATACGGAATGGTCGGTGAACGAGAAGGTCTCGATGGAAGTGGCCCTCGGCGCCTCGATGGTCGGTGCGCGCGCGTTCTGCGCGATGAAGCACGTGGGCCTCAACGTGGCCTCCGACGCGCTGATGACGATGACCGTCACTGGCACCGAAGGCGGTCTCGTGATCGCCGTGGCCGACGATGTCGGCATGTCCTCGTCGCAGAACGAGCAGGATTCGCGCTACTGGGGGCGCTTTGCGCACGTGCCGGTGCTCGAACCCGCCGACTCGCAGGAAGCCTATTCGATGACGCTCGCCGCCTTCGAGCTGTCCGAGCGCCTGAAGAGCCCGGTGATCCTGCGGCTGACGACGCGCATCTGCCATGTGAAGGGCGTGGTGCACACTGGCGAGCGGATCGAAGTCGAGCCCAAGGGCTTCGTCAAGGATCCGCGCCACTGGGTCATGGTGCCCGGCAACGCCAAGCCGCGCCTGCCTTCGATGTTCGAACGCGAGTCCGCTGCGCGTGCCGAGGCGGAAGTCACCCCGCTCAATTTTCAGGTCGATGGAAGCGACCGCCGCATCGGCTTCGTCACCTCCGGCCCCACCTTCATGCACGTGCGCGAGGCCTTCCCGGACGCCCCGGTGTTCAAGCTCGGCCTCTCCTGTCCGCCGCCGCTCGAAAGCCTGCGGCGCTTCGCCGCCACGGTCGACGCCGTGCTGGTCGTCGAGGAGACCGAGCCGCTGCTCGAAACCGAAATGAAGGCCGCCGGCATCGCCTGCCATGGCAAGGACGTGCTGCCACGCATCGGCGAACTCGCCCCCGACGTGCTGGAGCCCGCGGTCAAGCGCCTGCGTGGCGAGGTCGTGCCGGAACCGGAGCATGTCCCGCCGCAGCAGGTCTTCCCGCGCCCGCCGACGATGTGCGTCGCCTGCCCGCACCTGGGCGTGTATTACACGCTGTCGCAGATGCGCAACGTCATCATCTCCGGCGACATCGGCTGCTACACGCTGGGCGCCGGCCACCCGTGGAACGCGCTCGACACCTGCATCTCGATGGGGGCGTCGATGGGTACCGCGCTGGGCATGGACAAGGGGCGCGGCAAGGTCGACGAGAACAAGAAGGTTGTCGCGGTGATCGGCGACTCCACCTTCATGCACATGGGCATGCAGGGCCTGCTCGACATTACCTGGAACCGCGGCAACGTCACCGTGCTTCTGCTCGACAACCGCGCCGTCGGCATGACCGGCGGCCAGGACAACCCCGGTACCGGACGCGACATCCACGGCGAGGAAACCGCGCGCGTCGATTTCGCCAAGCTGTGCGAGGCGCTCGGCGTGAAGAAGGAGCGCATCCGCGTCCTCGATCCCTACGAACTGCCGGTGCTGTTCAAGGCGCTGCGCGAAGAAACGAAGATCGAGGAACCCTCGGTCATCATCACCAACCGCCCCTGCGTGCTGATCGACCACTACCAGCCGGCCAAGTCCTACACCGTCGAGGAGGACCGTTGCACCGGCTGCGGCAACTGCATCGAGGTCGGCTGCCCGGCGATCCACGTCACGCGCCGCGACAAGGTCGTCAAGGCGTCGGGCAAGGAGGTCGATCTCTCCTTTGTGCGCATCGAAACCTCGGCCTGCACCGGCTGCGGCCTGTGCGTGCAGCCCTGCGCGCCCGAGGCCATCGTGCACGCCGATCCCGTGCAATCCGTGCAATCCGTGCAGTCCGTCCAGTTCGTCAGGAAGTGAGCGCCGCCATGTCCAAGATCACCAACATCCTCGTGTGCGGCGTCGGCGGGCAGGGCGTCATGACGGCGACCGAAATCCTCGCCGAAGCGGCCATCTCGCTCGGCTTCGATGTAAAGAAGACCGAAGTCGCCGGCATGAGCCAGCGCGGCGGGGTCGTCACCTCGCACCTGCGTTTCGGCGACGTCGTCCTGTCGCCGCAGATCGCCCCCGGCGAGGCGGACCTGCTGATCGGCTTCGAATCGGCCGAAGCGCTGCGCTGGAGCCACATGCTGCGCCCGGACGGCGTCGCGCTCGTGAACTCCGGTCGCATCGTGCCGCCGGTCGTCAATCTCGGCCTGTTCGACTATCCCGAAGATCCGGTCGCGCAGATGCGCGCGCTGGGGCTGACGGTGCATGCGTTCGACGCCAGCTCGCTCGCGATCCAGCTGGGCAACATCCGCCTCGGCAACACCGTGATGCTCGGCGCCTGTGCCGACAGGCTGCCTTTCCCGGCAGAAGCCCTGCGCGACGCTGTGCTGGCCCGTTTCGGCACGCGCAAGCCGCAGCTCGTCGATGCCAACCGCGGGGCCTTCGAGGCGGGACGGCGGGCGGTGGCCGGCGAGGCGCTGGCGGCCACGGAATCGTAGGGCGGGATGAAATCCCGCCGCATCGGCCGATGACGCGCGTTGCGTGGTGGCGGGATTTCATCCCGCCCTACGCGCACTCCTCGCGCCGTTCGCACAAGCCCCTGATCCTGCGATAAAATCGCGGGTTTTTCATCAGGGCATCTTCCATGACTGCTCGCATCATCGACGGCAACGCCCTCTCGGCGCGCGTGCGCGGCGAAATTGCCGACCGTGCGGCAACGCTCAGTGCGCAAGGGGTGCAACCCTGCCTCGCAGTGATCCTCGTCGGCGACAATCCGGCTTCTGCCGTGTATGTCCGCAACAAGGTGTCCGGCTGCGAAAAGGCTGGCATCCGCTCGCTGCGCTACGATTTCCCGGCCGATGTCGACGCCGCCGAAGTCATGGCGAAGATCGCCGCGCTCAACGCCGACCCCGCGGTGCACGGCATCCTCGTGCAACTGCCCCTGCCCAAGCAGTTCAACGAGGCGGAAGTGCTCGAGGCGATCAGTGTCGAGAAGGACGTCGACGGTTTTCACGCCGAGAACGTCGGGCGTCTGTCGCAAGGCCAGGAAGCCTTCCTGCCCTGCACGCCGCATGGCGTCATGAAGATGCTCGAAGCCGAGAACGTTCCGGTGCAGGGCGCCGAGGCCGTCATCATCGGCCGCTCGAACATCGTCGGCAAGCCGATGGCGATGCTGCTGACCAATGCCGGCGCGACCGTCACCGTCACGCACTCGAAGACGCGCGACCTCGCCTTCCACACCCGCCGCGCCGACATCCTCGTCGCCGCGATCGGCAAACCGCGCTTCGTCACCGGCGACATGATCAAGCCCGGTGCGGTCGTCATCGACGTCGGCATCAACCGCCTGACCGAAGGGCCGGATGCCGGCAAGCTGTGCGGCGACGTCGATTTCGCATCGGCGAAGGAAGTCGCGTCGGCGATTACGCCGGTGCCCGGCGGCGTCGGGCCGATGACCATCACCATGCTGCTCGCGAACACCGTAGAGTCGGCCGAACGCGCGCTGCGCAGGAAAGCTTAATTCATGAGCCCCGCAAACGAAAAACCTCTGATCGGGATCATCATGGGATCCAACTCCGACTGGCCCACCATGCAGGCCGCGGCGAAGGTCCTCAAGGAATTCGGCGTCCCCTACGAGGCGCGCGTCGTCTCGGCCCACCGCACGCCGGACCTGATGTTCGCCTATGCGGACACCGCCCGCAGCCGCGGACTGAAGGCCATCATCGCCGGCGCCGGCGGCGCCGCCCATCTGCCGGGCATGGTCGCCGCGAAGACCACCCTGCCGGTGCTGGGCGTGCCGGTGCAGTCCAAGGCGCTGTCCGGCCAGGATTCGCTCCTTTCCATCGTGCAGATGCCCAAGGGCATCCCGGTGGCGACCTTCGCGATCGGCGAGGCCGGCGCGGCGAACGCGGGCCTCTTCGCGGTGGCGCTGCTCGCCAACGAGGACGCCGCGCTGGCGAAGAAGCTCGAAGAATTCCGCACCCGCCAGACTCAGACGGTGCTCGACATGACGCTGGACGAAGCCTAATGATCCTGCCTCCCGCAACCCTGGGAATGCTCGGTGGCGGCCAACTCGGCCGCTTCTTCGTTTCTGCCGCCCATGAAATGGGCTACAAGGTCTGGGTGCTCGACCCCGATGCGAACAGCCCGGCCGGGCTGATCGCCGACCGCCACATCGCCTCGGCCTACGACGACTACTCCGCACTCGACGAACTGGCGAACGGCTGTGCGGCCGTTACGACGGAGTTCGAGAACGTACCGGCGACGACGCTCGACTACCTCGCCAAGTTCATTCCCGTGCACCCGTCGGCGAGCGCCGTCGCCGTGTGCCAGAACCGCGTCGCCGAAAAGACCTTCCTCGCCGACAACGGCCTGCCGCACGGCCCCTTCGCGGTGATCCGCTGCGAGGAGAACCTGCGCAGCGCGGACGAGGCGCTGTTCCCGGCGGTGCTCAAGATCGCCCGCTTCGGCTACGACGGCAAGGGGCAGGCGCGCGTCGCCAACCGCGACGAGGCGCTGCACGCCTTCCATCAGTTCGGCGGCGAATCCTGCGTGCTCGAGAAGATGCTCAAGCTCGACAGCGAAATGTCGGTCGTGCTCGCGCGCGACGAGGCCGGCACGGTGCACTGTTTCCCCGCCGGCGAGAACAGTCACCGCCACGGCATCCTCGACGTCACGATCATGCCGGCGCGCATCGAACCGGTGCTCGCCGAGCGCGCGCGCGAAGTAGCGCAGGCCATCGCCGAGCATCTCGACTATGTCGGCACGCTGGGCGTCGAATTCTTCGTCTGCGGCGGACAGCTCTTCGTGAACGAAATGGCCCCGCGTCCGCACAACAGCGGCCACCACACCATCGACGCCTGCGTCACCAGCCAGTACGAACAGCAGGTCAAGGCACTGTGCGGCCTGCCGCTCGGCGAGTCGCGCGCCCACAGCGCCGCGGTGATGGTGAACCTGCTCGGCGAGCTGTGGTACGACGAGGCCGGCGACTACCGCGAGCCGGACTGGTCGGTGCTGCAGGCGGTGCCCAACCTGCGCGTACACCTGTATGCCAAGCACCACGCCCGGCCCGGCCGCAAGATGGGCCACTTCACCGTGATCGGCACGGACGCGGAACAGGTTCTTGCCGCCGCGATGCAGGCTCGTGAGGCGATCGGCATCCGCGATGAAGGGCACTGATCCCGCGCTGCAGCCGGACGCGGACGACATCCGGCGCGCCGCTGAACTGCTGCGCGCCGGCGAACTCGTCGGCATGCCGACCGAGACGGTGTATGGCCTTGCCGCCGACGCCCTGAACGTCGACGCCGTCGGCAAAATTTTCAGTGCCAAGGGCCGGCCGGTCGATCACCCGCTGATCGTCCATCTGCCCGATGCCGCACACCTCACGCGCTGGGCACGTGCCATCCCGAAGGAAGCGATCGCCCTTGCCAACGCCTTCTGGCCTGGCCCGATGACGCTGATTCTCAAGCGCGAGGAGGGCGTCCCCGACGCCGTCACCGGCGGACAGGACACGGTCGGCCTGCGCGTGCCGGACCACCCCGTCGCGCTCGCCTTGCTGCGTGCATTCGACTCCGGCATCGCTGCTCCGTCCGCCAACCGTTTCGGCCGCATCAGCCCGACCACTGCCGCCCACGTGCGCGAGGAACTGGGCGACAAGGTCGCGCTGGTGCTCGACGGCGGCCCCTGCCAGGTCGGTATCGAATCGACCATCCTCGACCTCTCGCGCGACACGCCCGTGATCCTGCGCCCCGGCGCGATCTCTGCCGACGACATCGCCCGCGTAATCGGCCGCCGGCCGGCAACGCGCACTGCACACGCGGAGGAGGGCGCCGCTGCGGCGGATTCCGATCGGCCGCGCGTCTCCGGCTCGCTCGCCGCACACTATGCGCCACGTACGCCGCTGCAACTCATTCCCGCCGCCCGTCTGGTCGAGGAAGCCGCCACGTTGGCAGGCGAAGGCAGCCGCGTTGCCGTTCTGGCACGAACCTGCCCGGACCCCCGGGACGCCCGCCTGATCTGGCGCAACGCCGCGGCAGATCCCGCCGGCTTCGCGCACGACCTCTACGCCAGCCTGCGCGAGCTGGACGCCTGCGGCGCGGATTTCATCGTCGTCGAAGCGCTGCCCGACGTCCCCGACTGGCAAGCCATCGCCGACCGCCTCGGCCGCGCGGCGGTGGGGTCCGGCGACGGCGAGACAGCGCCCGACGAGCATGACGAAACCTGAGTGAAAACTCGCCCTTCCAAAATGCCGGGAGCGTCGCTATAATTCGCCGCTCTTGGGCCGATAGCTCAGCTGGGAGAGCGCTGCGTTCGCAATGCAGAGGTCGAGGGTTCGATCCCCTTTCGGTCCACCATCGAATTGAAGCAAATCAAAGGGTTGGCGAAAGCCAGCCCTTTTTTGCGTCTACGTCCCGTGCGCGCTGTGCAAGCTCCGTTGCACAAAGTTTGCACAAGGTCAGTTGGCAAGTCTTGCCCAACGCGACCAGGGCGAACCTCTCGCCCCAAGTCATACACTACCAACTCGACGCGATCTGCGCAGCCATCACTTATTGCAATTTGATAGCGTAAAGCGATGACGGGGGTAGTTTGTATTGCGTATAACTATTCGATGCCTACCAGAGCGCTTTTAGACCGGGGCCAAGTTTTCAAACTTTTGGTTTTCGAGTTGCATGCGGTGCTAGAGCGCACGACGACATGCAAGTGCGATGTTGCGATATGATTCCTACGTAAATCGAAGGGGTTCGCATGCTACCTACTCGGAGAAAAAGATGAACAAAGCGATCGCATTCGTTCTTTCGGCTGCGGTTATGGCCGGCTGTGCCACGACGCCTTACACAACAAAATCCATGGGTGTCGGGATGGGAATGACAAAGGCGGAAGTGGTGAGTGTGATGGGGCCGCCGAAACGAGCATCGGCGCGTAAGACACCTGACGGCCTTGTCGAGCGTCTTTCATGGTGGTCGCCGGTCCTCATCGGCTTTACACCGATCGACAACGAAATGATGGCCTCTGATCGAGTTTTCGTGGGCTTCCTTAACGGCAAGGTGGTGGAGTGGGGCGACAAATACGACCCGTCCGACACAATGGAGAAGACCCGCGAAATGCAGGCTGAGATGATGAAGAATCTTTCCAAGCCGAAGTGACCGCAATTAAACAGGAAACCTAATATGCCTGCTTTACTTATTGTGTTGGTTGTCGGTCTGATACTATGGGATAAGGCGCCGTGGCTTTTGGTGCTCGTTGTTTTGTTGATTGCCTTTTGTATGTGGCTATTTCAAATTGATGAGAATAATAAAAGAAGGGCATTGTCCGACCGGATTGCTGCACAGCGCGAGGCGGTGAGGGCATGTGTTGCACGGCATATAAAAGTACTCTTGAGAAAATACAGTCAATCAGTGTATCGAGACGATTACGGAAATTACGTATTTGATAAGTGGTGGGCGGAGTGTGATTACTTCGTTTCTACTGTTGTTTCAAGAGAGTGTCCGGAGGCGATGACGTTAGGCGCCGATTCACTGCGTGAAGAAGTTAGCGACGCTGTTCTTAGCGATATGGGTGAAGACGAAGATACTTCCCTGGAGCTTCCAGAAGGTATGTCGCCGATTGAGTTTGAGCATTATTGCGCTCGGATATTACGCGAGGCCGGTTGGGATGCTAGGGTGACTCGCTCAAGCGGTGACCAAGGTGTCGATGTACTTGCCGAGTTCGATGGAAAAAGGGCGGTTTTTCAATGCAAGTTGTATTCAACTCCAGTTGGAAATGCTGCGGTTCAAGAAATTATTGCTGGAAGGGAGTACGAGAAAGCGGAAATTGCTGGCGTTATTTCGAATAACACATTTACTTCTTCTGCACGCCAACTTGCGGAAGTTTCTGGAATCCATTTGGTGCACTTCTCAGAATTATCCGACCTTGCACGGGCTCTTGTTTCCGCAAGGTGAAGATTGAATATTGCTTCGTAACGTAGTTAATACTCTGCAACCATCTCCGCAACGCTCGCGCACCCTCGCCCCCGAGCAAGCCGTCGCCCATGTTCGCCCACGCTTGTACAGAAACATCGGGATAACGCTCCTGCAATTCCCGGCGCCGCCGCGCCGCTACCGTTTCCGAGCGCTCGGCCCTCATCCTCGCCAACTTACGCTGGGATCGCCGCGCCATTGCGCTGGTCCTCGTTGACACGGTGCAGGGCGAGGAGGGTGGCGGTCAAGGTGGTGCTCGCCCGGATCGCCACCCCGGCTAGAGCGCGCCGCCGATCTGTGACGCGCTCTTTCGCGCCTGCAATCGTGTAGGCGCTGACCGTCGCCTCCAGGAGCGCCACTTGATCGGCAAGGGCGGCGCGGATTTCGTCGGGGCCACCGTTGGCGAGGGCGCGATTGCGCGCCGTCAGGGCGTCGAGGGCGGGCTTGGCGGCGATCAAGGGATCGCCCCCGGCCAGCACCGCCAAGGCGCGCGCCTTCGCTTGCCGATGGTCAAGGGCGGGGGCTGGGATGACATCGGGGGCAGCGCCAAGGGAGGCGAGCACGCGGTCACGCAAGGGTGTGTCATTCATGGTTGTCTTCCTTGGGGCGCTTCTGGGCCGACACATGTTGGGTAATGCGGCGACTCACTCTGCCTAGCTCCCTCCGCACCCGCTCACTCTCGCGAACGAGGCGCCTTGAATTCTTAGAGGCGGCCTCCTTGCTGGCTTCGTCTTTTGCGTTGAGGATATCCTCCATCGCTCGCACAAGTTTGCCCCTGTAGGCACGGTTGGCGCGGAGCAATTCTTCCTGACGTTCCAAATCGCTTGATAGCGCGGCGTCGGGCTTATCGTCTGCGGTATCGGCTGCGGGCATTTCGGCCGTTGTGGCTTGGGGTGTCTCTGTCGTTGCGACAGCAGGCATTTCTGCCGCTGCGGCAAGAATCAGGTTTTCGAGGACGCCTCGCTGTGTCATTGATTTTGCCCTTGCAAGGTGTTCGAGCGCGCGGCTGGCGTCGGCGCTGATCCAGGTGTTGAGGCGCTTGTCGCCTAAGCCCTCGGCCTGTCGGCGCCGATAAGCCGCTTGTCGTTCTGCCGCAGTAGTCGCCATGTCTTTCGGTTTGTTACGCAGTAACGGAAGTATAGCATCGTTACGCAGTAACAAATTGCCGTCGCGCCCTTGCAAGGCCTGACGATGTGACGGTCCTGTGACTGTAGTGTGACCATACGGTTAGCGACAGTCGCAGGCTGAAACCCTAGCCATTACTTGTTTTTGTGAATGCCGAAGGGATATCCGTGACGATGTGACCATCGGCGGTGGCGGGGCTGGCCGGCGCGGGCGCCATATACAAGGTGTGTGTGTGGGCGCTCCGCCGCTCTGCCATTTTTCTAATCTCTATACACCACAGGTATGGTCACATCGTCACAGAGAATGCTAGAACGCAGTAATGGCAAGGGTTTCAGCCTGTGACCGTCGAAATTTGGACGGTCACAGGACGGTCACATCGTCACACCTTGTAGGAGGCTTGTTGCAGCGGCGAGGTGATATGGGGCGACCCGTCGGAAAAGCTTGGTCAAGCCATAAAGTTATCTTATAGTCGGAGCAGGGGACTAGGCCGGCCAGCCGAAGAAGAGCGCTCCCCGTCGCGCTCCCTGTCCCCGTCTCCACCGCGACGGGCCAGCAAGACGGGGAACCTCATGGACATCTTTGAGCACTACGGCGCACAGCGCGACGGCACATCACCGCAATCGGACGACTCCGTACCCCGTAGCGCTACTGAAGCCCTCGCGGCGGAGGGAGAGAGAACGCGGAGATCCTCGACGAAGCACTTGGACACGGCTTCGCTGATATCAGATGCCAGTCGCGCGGTGCAGCGGGAACGAGAAGCCAGAGAAGAGGAATCCCTTGCTGTGCAGCGGGAGCTAGTGCAATTTCTCACAGCTCAGCAAGCGACAGCGCGCGAGCTAACAACCTCCATGCCCCCAACCGAGCCTATCACCAAGGGCGCTGGGCGTACCCGCAGGGAGTCAAGTGGCGTGATTCGAGCTGCGATCAGTAAGGCGATCTTGCGCCTGGAGGAAGGCGGGTTGGTGATTGAGCTTATAAGCCGGCAGACGCTCGGTGAATTCCTGCAGGGCGAGCTCAAGGACGTACCGGGCATCACTGACATGGAGCCCGAATCGCTGTGCACTACGTACTTGTCTCGCGCTCGCACCAGTGGGTATCAGCTCGAACCCAAAGGTACCCCCACGGGAAGGAAGGGCGCGGACTACAACAAGAAGGCTAAAGAGGAACTCAAGCGGGCGTGGAGGGTTGAACCGCGCCGTGAAACCTTGCCGTCACCTCAGCTTGTTGGGTCCGGCGAGCGGTAGCCGATTGGTGATTCGTGATAGGTGCAATCGTTAGGCACCTATCGCGGATCGCCTCGAACGCCCGTCTAGCCTTGGTCCTGTGACGCTCTTGTCACTTGACTGAGGTTAAAACGATGCAACGCAATGTCATACGCGCCGACGAGTTCGAGGCCGCAAGAAAGCTGATTGATTTCGCCACATGGCTTGAAAACAATCGCCCTCGCTTCACAGCAATCTTGAGCCGTGGCGTCGGCTCCCCCTGCTACGCTACCGTCCTGCAAGAGCTGAAGAATCTGCAGTACGAGCTGTATCAGTGGCTCCTTCACATGCCGAAGTGAGGGGGACGTAATCATGAGCATCAGCCTCACCAAGACCGCGCAGCGCGAACGCGTCCTCACCCTGCTCCGCAAGGGCCCGGTATCAACTAGCGAGCTGCGCGAGAATCACGCCTGTTGGCGCGCGATGAAAACTACCCAGTTTTAGAGGGGTGTGCGCGCTGAAAATTACTCAGGGTCATTAACCTCCGCCGCTTCCGTTGTGAAGCGGGGAACCGAGGAGATGATCACCATGAACATGC
>NZ_QVLR01000103.1 GCF_014822185.1 Azoarcus sp. Aa7 | reverse complement strand
GCGGCAGTGGCGGGGGCGTTGCTCATTGTCTTCTCCATGGTGTGTCTCTCCTGCTCTTGTGTGGGGGTCGCGCCGTTCAGGCGGCCCGCGGCAGGGTCTGGGGGTTGGCGCCGGTGGCCAGTTCGATGATTGCTTCCTGCGTGATCGGGGCGCCCGAGTAACCGCCGAGTTCGCCGACGAGTTCGCCCTCACGCATCACCAGCACGCGGTCGGCGGTGCCGACGATCTCGGGCAGTTCGCTCGAGATCACGATCACGCCGACGCCGCGCTTCGCGAGGTCGTTGATGATCCGGTAGATCTCCGACTTCGCGCCGATATCGACGCCGCGCGTCGGCTCGTCGAGGATCAGCACGCGCGGTTTGATCTCCAGCAGGCGCGACAGCAGCACCTTCTGCTGGTTGCCACCCGAGAGCGCACCGACATTCACGCGCGAATTCGGCACACGGATCGCCAGATCGCGGATCGCCGCGGCGGCCCGGTCACGCGCCTTCGCCAGGTTCAGCACACCCGCGGTGCGGGCATCGCCCGAGCAGGCGCACACGTTGATGTTGTCGCGCACGCTCATGTCGAGGAAGAGGCCGCGGCCCTTGCGGTCTTCGGTCAGATACACGACGCCGGCGCGGATCGCATCCAGCGGGGTGCGCAGCCGCACCGGCACGCCATCGACGACCAACTCGCCGCCGGTGCGCTCGTCGGCGCCGAAGATCAGGCGCGCGAGTTCGGTGCGGCCGGCGCCGACGAGGCCCGCGATACCCAGCACCTCGCCCGCATGCAGATCGAAGCCGCAGCCGCGCACGCGCTTGCCGTCACGCATGTCGCGCACCGCCATCACGACGTGGCCCGGCTCATAGGCACCGTGATCCTTCTTGTAGAAGCCCGACAGGTCGCGGCCCACCATCATCTGCACCAGCGATTCGGCCGACAGGTCGGCGCGGTCCAGCGTGCCGACGTAGCTGCCGTCGCGCAGCACCGACACGCGATCCGAGAGCTCGTAGATCTCGGCCATGCGATGGCTCACATACACGATCGCGAGGCCGTCGGCACGCAACTGGCGGATCAGCTCGAACAGGCGGTCCGTCTCGCGCGAGGACAGCGGCGTCGTCGGCTCGTCCATCACCAGGATGCGTGCGTCGGCGTGGATCGCGCGGGCGATTTCGACCAGCTGGCGCTCGGCGATCGACAGGTCGCTCACCAGCGTGCGCGGCCCGAAGGAGGCGCCGAGGCGGGTCAGGATGTCCGCGCAGCCGGCTTCCATCGCGCGTCGGTCGATGCGTCCGCCGTGCTGCAGCTCGCGCCCCAGGTAGATGTTCTCGGCGACCGTCAGGCTCGCGCACAGCGTGAGTTCCTGGTAGATCACCGCGACGCCCAGCGCCTTCGACGACAGGGGCCCGTCGATCACCACCGGCTGGCCATCGATGCGGATCTCGCCGCCGTCGTCCGCGGTATAGGCGCCCGAAAGGATCTTCATCAGCGTCGACTTGCCCGCGCCGTTCTCGCCCATCAGCGAATGCACCTCGCCGGGGAAGAGCGTCAGCGACACGTCGCGCAGCGCACGCACGCCGGGGAAGGTCTTGGAGATGCCGCGCATCTCGAGCACGGGACGGCGGGTGTGGTCAGTAGCGAGATCAGTCGGCATCGCGCATTTCCTCCATGGAACGGGTCACGCTGCCGAGGATCTCGGCGCGCGGGGAGAAGCTGAAAAACATCGGCAGGCTCGCGGCGCCCACTGCGCCGGCGTCGGAGCCGAATGAGCCGCGTACGAGATCCGGGGCGCCGCGCGCTTCGGGCGCCGTTTCGGCCAGCGCCTGGGCGAGCCGGCGCTGCAGCAGGTCGATCAGCCCGCCATCGACGTCGGCGTCCAACACCACTACCGGCACGTCCAGCATGCACAGCGCCGAACGCACCGCCGGCGCGAGCGCGTCGATGCAGTCCTCGACCCACTCCTCGACGGCCGGATGGTGGGCGCGGATGTGACGTTCGAGGTCCGCGTGGCTCGTCACGTCAGCGCCCGCGTGGCGCAAGTGGCGGCCCAGCGCGTTGAGCGAGGCGCGCGACAGCAGCATGTCCCACTTGCCCGCGGGCGCCTGCGCCGAGGCGAGGCGGCTGGGCGGCACCGGCATCACCGCGATGTCGCCCGCGTTGCCAGACACGCCGCGCAGGCAGTCGCCATTGAGCGCGACACCGCAGCCGATCACCGGCCCCATGAAGAGATAAAGGAAGTCGTCGAACTCGCGCCCGCAGCCGTAGAACAGCTCCGCGATCGCCGCCGCGTTGCCGTCGTTCTCGCTGAACACCGGCAGGCCCGTCGCCTCGCCGAGCTCGAAGGCGAAATCGACCTCGTCCCACGCGCGGAAGTCCTCGTTCGGCAGGTTCAGCTCGCGCAGCCACGCGCCGAGGTTGAAGGGCTGTGCAACGCCGATCCCGGTCAGGCGCTCGCGCTCCTCGGCGCTCAGCACGTCGAGCACCGACTCGATGTCGGCGAGCACGAGTTGCAGCGTCTCGTCGGGGGAGGGGAGGATGCGGTCATGCACGCGGCGCGCAAGGATCTGGCCGCCGAAGTCGAGCAATGCGGTCTCGATCGTGTCGCGGTCCAGCCGCACGCCGATGCCGAAGGCGCCCTTCGGGTTCAGGTCGATCAGCGTCGCCGGCTGGCCGCGCTGGCCTTCGGTGCGGCGGCCGGTATAGACGATCAGCTCGCTCGCTTCGAGCGACTGGATGATGCTGCCGATGGCGGTGCTGGTGAGGTGCGTGCTGCGCGCGAGGTCGGCCTTCGAGGCCTCCCCGGAACGGCGCAGCACCTGCAGCAGCAGGCGTTCGTTGTAGCGCCTAAGCCGCACGGAGTTGCGGCCGCGCCCAATCAGGGCAGTTGCCATGCTCGTCTCCTTCGACCCCGCTCTTTGGCGGTGTTTGTTTATTAATAAATCAACTTGGTTTATTAAATGTCGCGGGCGGCGGGTTGTCAAGGAAAAGTTATCGGACGGGAAGGCGCGTAAGAGTCCGTCCGATGTCGTGCCCGAACGCGGACCTCCTGGATGACCGCTCCTTCCGGTGCCTGCGACCGCAATCGTCCGCGAACTGCGTGGGGCGCAGGACCCGTAGGGCGGAAAAGCGAAGCGCCTTCCGCCGCATGATCGATGCAAACGAATCCATGTCCCGCGGACAAGGACGTCGCGTAACATCTCCGCCCTGCGTGGCACTAGGTGCCAACTCCCATACGTCAGGACATACGGTTCGCCGGGTTACCATATCGTCATCGCCGACAAGCCGGAGCCGATGTGCATGAAGCATGACCTTCCATCTTTCGCGGTCCTGATCGACGCCGACAATGTACGGCTGGACTCCATCTCCCCGATTCTGGAAGAAATCACGCGACATGCCAGGGTGACCGTCCGACGCGTCTATGGAGACTTCACCAGCCAGAACCTCGCGGCCTGGAAGGTCAAGCTCGCCGAGCACGCGATCCATCCGATCCAGCAATATCGCAACACCATAGGCAAGAACGCCAGCGACAGCGCGTTGATCATCGACGCGATGGATCTTCTCCATTCGCGACGCTTCGAAGGGTTCTGTCTCGTCAGCAGCGACAGCGACTTCACCCGCCTCGCAACCCGCATCCGCGAGGATGGCCTCGTCGTGTACGGCTTCGGCGAGAAGAAGGTGCCGAAGGCCTTCGTCAATGCCTGCGATCGTTACATCTACGTCGAAAACCTCGTGGAGGCGCCCCTTCCGGAACAGGGCGCAAATGGTGGCGGCGAGGCGCCTGCGAAGGCGACTATCGACGAAAAAGAAGCCGCGATCATTGTCGCAGAGGCGTGCGATGCGTCGCCGCAGCTCAAGCCACCCGTTGACACGCCGATAGCGGCCGGAACGCCGCCTCAAACCTTCAAACCGCCTGCACTGGCGGCCAACCTTCTGCTCCGGGCGTATACCAATGTAGCCGACGAGCAGGGCTGGGCGATGCTCAGCCAGATGTCGACCTACATCCACGCCAACCACTCCGATTTCGATCCGCGCACCTACGGTTGCGCGAAATTCATCGACCTCGTCCAGAAATCCGTGGCCTTCGAGTTGGTCCAGCGGCCGTGCAAGAACGGGCACAGCTACTTCTGCCGGCCGGTCAATGCCCAGCGGCCGCCTGCGTCAAACGCGCAAAAGTCGAAGGACTCCGGCGCGAACGGCTACCGCGCGGCGCTCGTGCAGGCCGTGTCGGCGGCGACCGCCGCAAATGGTTGGGCGCCCGTCGGGATGATCGGGCAGAAGCTGAAAGGGCTCGGTCGTACCGTCAAGGAATCGGGACATTCGACGCTGACGGAGGCGCTGAAGGCGACGGGGGCATTCGAGATGCGGGGAAGTGGTGCGGCGCGGTATTTTCGCGTGAAAGGTCCGGCGGGCCGGGGAGTGCAGTGATGGCGCAACTGAAGGCGGGTGCTGCAACGCGGCGTGTATGTCGTTCGTTTGGAGCTTCGTGCGGATGTCGGTGAGAAACATTCGGCGGAAGGCGCTGCGCTTTTCCGTCCTACGATGACGGCATAAAAAATCCGGCGCGGCCCCTGTGCCACGTTCCTGCCACGCCGAATCAATGCTTTAGTGCTTCAGCGACCGGGCGGCCGATACTCAACGGCCTTCTTGCTTGCCTTGTCCACGTCCTCCGGCGTCATCAGCACAACAGTCTTCACGCTGGCCCCACCACTCTGATTGACTGCGAGCGCAACGGTAGCGGCGGTTATGCTGTCCGGGATGTCAACAATGACGTAGGCGTCGATATCGCCGAATGCGAAGTAGAAGCTCTCCAACTTCCTACCCAATCCTTCCGACATCGCTGCGACCGCAGCACGACGCCCGGAACCACCTTCGCGGACAAGCCCCTTGGCTCCTTCAGCGGTGTAACGTGCTTCGAAGAGATACTTGGCCATCTCGTTCTCCATGTCGTGAGCTCATCGCCCAAGACTGGCGTAGCAACAGCGCGACGGCCGCACGGGCGAATGATCGTGTCCCGTGGCGTGGCGGATCGCGAAGCAAGCCAACGCCCTCGATCGAACCGGCGCCGGCGGCCTCTACGAAAGCGGCCGTTGGCACGAACTCGGCGTTCCGGTGATCTACGCCGGCCTAAGCGCGGAGATCTGTGCGATGGAGAAGCTCGTCCACACCGGCCCCATCCTGCCCGTCGACCTCGTCCTCGTTGCGCTCACGTTGCCTGCCTCACCGGATCTCTACGAAGAGGCCGACGTCGCTGCGCTGTCCGGCTGGGATGTCCTGTCGCCAAGTGGCGCTTCGGCC
The DNA here is from genome assembly GCF_014822185.1 of Azoarcus sp. Aa7. Taxonomy (GTDB): domain Bacteria; phylum Pseudomonadota; class Gammaproteobacteria; order Burkholderiales; family Rhodocyclaceae; genus Aromatoleum. The sequence goes on along the minus strand of NZ_QVLR01000103.1, from coordinate 151,048 downwards.
GAATTCGGGACCGCTTTCCTGCGCTCGGGCCGCGCGCTCGGGCTCGTTGTACCGTCAGCGGTAATGCCGGAAGCGCGTAACGTCATTCTCAATCCGCTGCACCGGCGATTCGCTGACATCGAGCTCGCGATCGAGCGTCCCTTCTCGTTCGATCCACGGCTGCGCTCCTAGCGATCACATGAATCAAATGCCTTGCTCGCCATGATGGTGCTATCTGCGTGCGCGGATCCGATGCTGAGGTAGCAACCCAGGTCGTAAGCCCGGCGAACTCACCGGAGGCCCACAGATGACAGATCAGCAATGAACTGCCGATCCGCCTCATTGCCGAATAGCGGCCGCTGTAGGTTCGGAATATGCATTTTTCCCGGAAGCGTAGACGGTATGGGTACGGATGGCGCAGTCCGGCTATCAAGCGACATAGCGACTGAGAAATTTCGCCCACCGCGAACGGCGGGTAACGGATCCTGGACCGGTCGGCTGTCTGTCTTCGAACTCGGACAAGTCCTCGGTCTTATGCGGAGTTCCACATAAGGCCGATCACCTGACGCCGATGCGTAAGGCCGCTGCTCGAAAGTTTCCCCGGTCAGTCAGCGGAACTGCGGGCAAGCCGGCGTTCCGCGTGAAGCGGTCGAGTATTCGATTTCAATTGCCTGGGACCGCTCTTGTGTCGTAGCACGCGGCACCGCGGGACGGGTGATCGGCGCGTAGGGCCTTTCCGCCCTTTTCAGGCGGCGAAGGAGTGGGGGGCGAATTGCCACGCGAGGGCGAGCACGGCGCTGCCCGCGGCGAAGCATATCCGTGCGGCAACGCCGTGCCCCAGAATTTCGCAACCGGCGCGGGCCGACCAGATGGTGGCCGGCAGCAGCACGGCGGCGCGCAGCCAGGGCAGCAGCGGGGCGACGGCGAAGCCCTCGCCGTGCAGGATGTGCAGCGCATGTTCCGTGGCGCCGAGGAAGAGACCGAAACCGCCGAGGGGAATCAGCGCGTAGGCCAGGCGGGTCGCGGTGAGGCGCCGACCGCCGCTGGCGACGGCCAGCAGCAGGGTCGCGCCGCTGCCGAGTACCAGCGCTGGCAGCAGGACGGCGGCGACGGCGGCGGGTATCGCGGGAACGTCGCGGGCGAGCAATGCGTGGTGCCAGGGGCTGTGCCGCCAGTGCAGGGCGCCGTAGAGCAGGCCGATGAGGACGAAGACGATGCCTGCCGCTTCCCACGGCCGCGCCTCGTCCGCGCGCAGCGCCGCGATCTCCGCGCCCGGTTTGCGCCAGGCCAGGGCGACGGCGTTGCGGTGGCCGCTGCAGCGGGCGCACATGCTGCACTTCTCGTTGCTGCGGAGACGCCGGATGTCGAGCAGGGCGGGGCAGTCCACGGGTTTCGGGACCGGGCGCGGCGCGGCATCCCAGACTGCACGGTCCACGCGGAAATGCAGCACGGCACAACGGGCGAGCAGCGAGAAGACGCCGCCGATCGGGCAGGCGTAGCGGCACCAGACGCGCTTGCCGCGGCCGACGAAGACCCCGCAGGCGACCGCCAGGGCGGTCAACGTGCCGATCACGAGCAGGGTGCCGCGCGGCGTGTCGTGCGCCTGCAGGGCGTATTCGAATACCGTGATGGCGGCGAAGGCTGCGAGCGGCAGCGCCGGCCAGCGCAGCCAGCCGGGAATCTTGCCGCCCTTGCCGTGGCGGCTGGCGAATTCGGTCAGCGTGCCGTCGGGGCATAGCAGGCCGCACCAGAACTGGCCGATCAGCATCACCGACAGGATCACGCCTGGCCACCACACGCCCCAGAACAGCGCCTCGGCGAAGCGGCCCAGGCGGTGGAGGACGCCGGTATTCGCGTCATCGCCCGGCACCAGCGCGGGCAAGATCAGCAGAACGAGGTAGAGCGCGACGAACGTCCACTGCACCACGGCAATCGCCGGCCGCTTGTCGCGCAGGGCGTCACCGAGTCGGCGCGGCAGGACGGCGGTGATTTCGGAATCGTAGTCACTCATGAGGCACCAGCAGGGGCATCAGCGCAGGAGGTAGGGGATTTCAACCCGGATCGCCGCGGTCGGGCAACGCTGACCTGCCCCCCGCTTTGTAGTAGCCTTGCGCATTTTTCCGCCCTTCGGGCGACGGTTTTTCGGATGGCGCAAGGCTTGTCGCGTACGCATATCAACGGTTCCGGGCTGGTTCGCGCGCTCGGCGGGCTGACGGCCGCCGACGTGCCGGCGTCGAAGCAGTCCTTTGCGGATCGGCTCGGCCAATGGCTCGGCTTCGCGGATGCGCTCACGCTGTTTTCCGCGCTCAATGCCGCGACCCCGGGCGATGCGGTCCCTCCCGTCACTGCGGCGTCGCAGGAGGCCGGGGCGCTGCGGCAGGCGATGGCGCGCGTGCGCGACGCGCTGGCGGAGTCGATCACCAACGACGGCGTGTTCAGGCCCGGCCCGGCGCGGATCGAACTGCCGACCCCTGACCCGCAGGCGCCAGTGGAAAAGGCGGCCGGTTTCGCACCCTACCATCGCTACTATCTCGCGCACCAGCGGGACATGGCGGTGCGCATCGGTCCACTGCGGGGGACGGTACGCGCGGCGTTGCAGGGGCAGTCGGCCTCCCTCGGGCGGCTCGCCGCGCTCGACGCGGTGATGGACCAGGCGCTGGCCGCGCGGGAGCGCGACCTGCTGGCGACCGTGCCGGTACTCCTCGGCAGGCGCTTCGAGCAAGGCTACGACGTGCACCGCGCGACGCTGGCCGAAACGCAGACGGCGGATGATGTGGCGCGGTGGATGCAGCCGGGCGGGTGGCTGGCGGAGTTCTGCCGCGAGATGCAGTCCGTGCTGCTGGCGGAGCTGGATCTTCGGCTGCAGCCGATCGCAGGGCTGATCGCAGCCCTCGACGACGAGATGACAAGGAAGCAATGAATAGAATCATCTGTGTGGCGGCCTTCCTCGTGGGGCTGGTTGCCGTGTTCTGGGTCGGCGCCGGATATGTCGGCTCCAGCGCGCTGGCGCTGGCCATGACGGCGATCATCGGCGCGGTCTATGTGACGGGCGCGGTGGAATTGCTGCGCTTCCACCGCACCACTGCAGCCCTGGCGCGCGCGCTGGACGGGATTCCTGCGGATCTGTCGCACCCGGGCGAATGGCTGCGTCAGCTGCCGCCGTCCGTGCAGAACCCGGTGCGCCTGCGCATCGAAGGCGAACGCGCGGGGCTGCCCGGCCCGGCCATGACCCCCTACCTCGTGGGCCTGCTGGTGCTGCTGGGCATGCTCGGCACCTTCCTCGGCATGGTCGTGACGCTCAACGGCGCGGTCATCGCGCTGGAAAGCACCACCAATCTGGAGGCGATCCGTTCTTCCCTCGCGGCCCCGGTGCGCGGCCTGGGGGTCGCGTTCGGCACCTCCGTGGCGGGCGTGGCGGCGTCCGCAATGCTGGGCCTGATCTCGGCCGTCTGCCGGCGCGAACGCATGCAGGTCGCGCAAGTGCTCGACACCCGGATCGGCACCTCGCTGCGCGGCTTCTCGCTCGCGCATCAGCGCCAGGAAACCTTCAAGGCGCTGCAGCTGCAGGCGCGGGTGCTGCCCGAGCTGGTCGACAAGCTGCAGGCGATGATGGAGCAGATGGACCGGCAGGGCAGGGAATTGAATGAGCGCCTCGTGTCCGGGCAGGAACGCTTCCACGGCGACGCGCGCGAGACGTACTCGCAACTGGCCGCCTCGGTGGACAACTCCCTCAAGCTCAGCCTGACCGAAAGCGCCCGGCTTGCCGGCGAAACGATCCGGCCCGTGGTCGCAGCGACGATGGAAGGCATCGCCCGCGAGACGAGCGCGCTGCAGGCGCACGTGGCCGACGCGGTGCGGACCCAGCTCGACGGAATCGCGGCGCGCTTCGACGGCAGCGTCACCCGGGTCGCGGAAACCTGGAATGCGGCGCTCGCGACGCACGAGCGCACCAGCGAGAACCTCAGCCGGCAGACGCAGGATGCACTGGGCGCCTTTGCCGAAACCTTCGAACGGCGCTCGGGTGCGCTGCTGACGTCCGTGGAAGCGGCGCACGCGGGCCTGCGCGCCGATCTCGCCGCCACGACGACCGGGCTGGCGCAGGAGACGACCGCGTTGCACGCGCGCCTCGCCGACACCGTGGAACGGCAGCTCGACGGCGTGGCCGACCGTTTCGGCGGGGCGGTCACCGCCGTGGCCGATAGCTGGACGGCGGCGCTCGCGACCCACGAGCGCGCCAGCGAACACCTCACCGCCGAACTCGACAAGTCGCTCGCAGCCTTCGCCGAAACCTTCGCGCAGCGCTCCGCCACGCTGCTCGCCACGATCGGCGAAACGACGGCCGCGCAGCAGGCGCAGCAGGCCGCGACGGACGAGGCGCGCCTCGCAGCCCACACCCGCGCGCTGGAGTCGATGGCGGCATCGCTGCAGCGGGAATGGCAGGAGGCCGGCGCGCAGACCCTCGCGCGGCAGGAGCAGATCTGCAGGACCTTGGGCGAGACGGCGCATGAGATCGCCGCATCGGCACAGGCACAGGCCAGCGGCACCATCGACGAAGTGGCCCGGCTCATGCACACGGCAGCCGAAGCGCCCCGCGCCGCGGCCGAAGTCATCGGCCAGTTGCGGCAGGAACTCTCCGCCAGCATCGCGCGCGACAACGGGCTCCTCGAGGAGCGCAGCCGCATCATGGAAACGCTGGGGACCCTGCTGTCCGCGATCAATCACGCATCGACCGAGCAACGCTCGGCGATCGACGCGCTGGTGGCTTCCGCGACAGAACTGCTGGAGCGTGCGGGGACGCGGTTCTCCGCCAGCATCGAGACGGAATCGGCGCGGATCGCCGGCGTGGCGGGCGAGATCACCGGCGGCGCCGCCGAGGTGGCCAGCCTGAGCGAGGCCTTCGGTCTTGCGGTGCAGCTATTCAGCGAGTCCAACGACAAGATGATGACGACGCTTGCGCGCATCGAAGGGGCGCTCGACAAGTCCGTGACGCGCAGCGACGAGCAGCTCGCCTACTATGTCGCGCAGGCGCGCGAGATCATCGACTTGTCGATCATGTCGCAGCGGCAGATCGTCGAAGACCTGCAGCAGCTGCCCGGCCGGCAGGCATCGCTCGCCGGCGAGGTGTGACGATGGACGACTTCGACGGCGCCATCGAGCATTCGACGCCGGTCTGGGCGGTTTTCGGCGACCTGATGTCGGGCCTGCTGGGGGCCTTCGTGCTGATCCTCGTCGGCGTCCTCGGCGTCCAGCTCGATCTGGTGACCAGCCTGGAAGCGGAGGTACAGAAGCGCCGCATCGAGGAGCAGCGGCGCGAGGCGCTGGAAAAGGCCCTCGCCGTGCCGCTCGCCGCGGGGCGCGTGACCCTCGACGACGGCCGCATCGGCATCAGCGGCAGCGTGCTGTTCGCGCTCAATTCCGACGAGTTGCAGCCGGAAGGCCGCCAGCTGCTGAAGAGCCTCGCGCCGCCGCTGGCCGCCTTTCTTTCCGTCAACGGCGAAATGCTGATGGTGAGCGGTTTCACCGACGACCGGCCGGTGCGCGACAGCAACCGGAAATTCGCCGACAACCTCGAACTGTCCGCGCAGCGGGCGCTGACCGTGACGCGGGCGCTGGTCGACGAAGGCATCCCGTCCTCGTCGGTGTTCGCCGCCGCCTTCGGCCAGGAGCAACCGGTGGCGTCCAACGCCGACGCGGAAGGACGCTCGCGCAACCGGCGCGTCGAGATGGCGCCCGTTCCGAAGACGGGCAAGGCGGGCGCCGCGAGCAATGGCTGACGCGGGCACGCCCGGAGCCGATACCGTGGCGCGGATCGAAGCCCTGCGGGCGCAGAACGCCGAGCGCTTCGATCCGGTCGGTTTCCGCTTCATCGAGGCCCTCGCGCGCCGCGCCGCAGCCGGCGGCGAAGGGGGCCGAGGCGTTCTCGAGCGCCGGCTGGCGAAAGCCCTGTCCGATTGCCGCGAGCGTCTCGATGCCGCCGGGCGCGTGGCGGGCGATGCGCTCGCCCGCGGGATCGCGCGCTTCCCCGAATCCGCCGACACCCTGCGGCAGTGCCGGGAAGCCGGCGACCTGGCCGGCCTGCAGCGCCTGCTCGCGCGGCTGGAGGGGCAGGGCGGCCAGTCGCCCCTGAGCGGGTTGCTCGCCCACATCGGCCGCCACTCGCCCGAGGAGGCGGCCGGCGGCTCCGCCCATGGCGACCACGGCGGCGGGGCGTCTTTCCCCGCACCGCCGGAACTCAAGTCCCTGAGCTTCTTCCGCAGCACCTGGTCCCGCCTCAGTCTCGACCGGCAGCTATCCGACGCCTTCGCCCAGGCCCCCGAGAACGCCGGTCCGCTCAACTCGCATCACCTCGTGTTGCAGGCGCTCGGGCAGATGCGCGAGATCTCGCCCGAATACCTCAGGCAGTTCATGTCCTACGTCGACGCCCTGCTGTGGCTCGACCAAGCCGACAGCAACCGCATTCCTTCACGCAACAACGCGGCACGCAAGAACGCCGTCCGCGGCGAACGGGAGAAGAAACGCAGGTAGTCCGGTCGAGGATTCGTGTCAGGTAACCTGTCACGGCCCGTCGGAATGCTAGTAATCTATTCAGATGGTTACGACCGCCCACGACGACCGCCTGCCCAGCTTTGTCGATCTGCTGCTCGACGCAGTCTTTCTCGTCGACGCTGACGGACGCATCGTCTACGTGAGCGCCGCCTGCGAACGCATGCTCGGTTACACGCCGCAGGAAATGATCGGCCGGGAGCTGTTCGGGTTTCTCGTCCCCGAAGACCGGGCGCGGACCGTCGAAGAGGCCGGTGAAATCATCGCGGGACGCTCGCGGATCGGTTTCGAGAACCGCTATGTCCACAAGGACGGGAGTCACGTCCATCTCATGTGGTCGGCGCGCTGGTCCGAAAGGGACCGGCTGCGCGTAGGCGTGGCACGCGACGTCACCGAACTGAAGCACGCCGAGGCCATCCAGCGCGCCACTTACGCCATCTCGGAAGCCGCGCACGAAGCCGAGGATCTCGACGTCCTGCTGCGTGCGATCCACCGCATCATCGCGAGCCTGGTGCCGGTGGCGGGCCTTGCCCTTGCGACCTGCGACAGGCGGACCAGGAAGCTCAGCTTCTCCTACCAGCGGGACTGCCACGGCAATCCGCTCGCCCTGCACGAACCCGTCGCGTGCGACTTCTGCGACCAGGTCATCTGCGGCGGCCGTCCGATGCACCTGCGCGACGCGGCGCTGTCGGGCGACGCTGCACCGTCCGGCGAGAACGGATCCTGGCTCGCCATGCCGCTGATCGCGCAGCACGACACGATCGGGGCCCTGGTGCTGAAAAGCGAACCGGGGAACCATTACTCGGACAAGGACAAGGAGCTGTTGCATTTCGTCTCCGAGCAGATCGCGATCGCCATCGACCGCGCCCAGCTCAAGTCCGACCTGCTGCGCGCGGCCCGCTACGACGAGCTGACCGGTTTGCCGAACCGGCGCCTGTTCAATGACCGCATCAAGTCGGTCGTCGCCCGATGCGTCCGCAACCAGTCCCGCCTGGCGGTGCTGTACATCGACCTCGACGATTTCAAGCAGGTCAATGACTCGCTCGGACATGCAAGCGGCGATCTGCTGCTGCAGGAGGTCGCCCGCCGGCTTCAGCGATGCGTGCGCGGGACGGACACGGTGGCCCGCCTCGGCGGCGACGAATTCGTCGTGCTGCTCGAGGACGTGCACACGCCCGAGGATGCCCGCGGCGTTGCGGATAAAATCCGCGAAGCAGTGAGCCACCCGATCGACCTCGACACATGCGTCCTGCGCACGCAGGCCAGCATCGGCGTTGCCGTCTATCCCGAACACGGGCAGGAAGTCGAGCGCATCCTGCAGCACGCCGACGCGGCGATGTACGCCGACAAACGGAACAAGTCCTTTCAGGCGATGTAATCGCGCGAAGGCGGGGCTAGGTGCCTTTCGCTGTCCCGCCCTCCGGTTTCCTGAGGACATAGAAGACGTAGCCGTAGTTGTCCTCGGCGGAATCGAAGATGCGGATCCCCTCGAGCGTCTGGGCGGCGAAAGCCCGCACCGCCTTCTCCGGGTGCTGCAGCAGGGAATTCGCGAGCGGTTCGAGCTTGTCGTAATAGCCGTCGACCCACGCGGCCTCCGAGAGCAGGTGCGTGGCGATCACTTCGTAGCCTGCGGCGCGGGCGATCGAAAGGTTCTCGTCCACCGTGCGCATGTCGGGATACCCGCTCCGGAAGTACGCCCGCACGTGATCGGGCACTTCGTCGCGCAGCCATGACAGCTCGCTGACGACCGCATACCCGCCGGGACGGATGGCTTCGAGCCAGGTGGTCAGCGCATTGGGGAAACCGATGTGGTAGGCGGCGCATTCGGACCACAGCAGATCGACGTCGCGAAAGGTCGCGGGGATCTCGGCCATATCCATGCAATGCGTGTGCACCAGATGCGCGATGCCGAACTGCGCGGAGTAGCGGTTCAGGCTGTCGAGATGCTTCGCGGCGGTGTCGATCGCATGCACCGCTGTCTGCAGGCGGCCGGCGAGTGCGAGCGTCTGGCGGCCGATGCCGCTGCCGGCATCGACGACGAGGGGAAAGCTGTCGCGGGGGATCATGGCCAACACGTGCAGCGTGTCGGCGTCGCTTCCGGGGCCGAGTTTTTCCATGTTCGAGTCTTGCGAGGTTTGAGTCGGGAAGCGGACGGCAGTCCTATTCCAGCAGATAGTAAGCCGCGGTTGCGCCGCGGTTGGCCTTGGCCTTGTCGAGTTCGCTGCGGGCCAGCACGCGCAGGTGGACTTCGTCCGGGCCGTCGAAGAAGCGCATGGCGCGGCCCCAGGTCCAGAACAGCGACAGCGGCGTGTCCGGCGTGAGGCCCATCGCGCCGAACACCTGCATGGCGCGGTCGAGAATGCGGGTTTGCAGTTGCGCGGCGACGAACTTGATGGCGGAGACGTCGACGCGCGCGGCCTGGTTGCCGCGCTGGTCCATGAGCCACGCCGCGCGCAGGACGAGCAGGCGTGCCTGGTCGATTTCGACGCGCGAGTGGGCGATCCATTCCTGGATGTTGGCGAAGTCGCTCAGATATTTTCCAAAGGTGCGCCGCTCGAGGGCGCGTTCGCACATCATCTCCAGCGCGAGTTCGCATTGTCCGATGGTACGCATGCAGTGATGCACGCGCCCCGGGCCGAGGCGCGCCTGCGCGAGGGCGAAACCCTTGCCTTCTTCGCCGAGGAGGTTTTCCGCCGGCACGCGGACGTCGCGGAACACGATCTCGCAGTGCCCTTCGGGCGACAGGTGGTGCATCACGGGGATGTTGCGCACGATCTCCACGCCCGGCGTGTCCATCGGCACGATCGCCATCGAATGGCGGCAGTGCGTCTGCTCGTCCGTGCCGTCGCTCGTCTGGCCCATCACGATCGCGAAAGTGCAGTGGGGATGGGCTGCGCCGGTGACGAACCACTTGCGGCCGTTGATCACATACTCGTCGTCGTCGCGGCGGATCGTGGTGCGGATGTTGGTGGCGTCGGAGGAGGCGACGTCCGGCTCGGTCATCGCGAAGCACGAGCGGATGCGGCCGTCGAGCAGCGGCCGCAGCCAGCGTTCGTATTGCGCCTCGGTGGCGTGCAGGTGCAGCAGTTCCATGTTGCCGGTGTCGGGCGCGCTGCAGTTGAACACCTCGGCGGACCACGGGATGCGGCCCATCGCTTCGGCGAGCGGGGCGTATTCGACGTTGTCGAGCCGCGTGCCGGGTTCATGTTCGCGCAGGCCGGGCAGGAACAGGTTCCACAAGCCCTCGTCGCGCGCGATGGCCTTCAGCGGCTCGACGATCGCGAGCGGGTATTCGCCGCGTGCGGCGCACTGGTGCCACTTCAGGTTGGCCGGCAGGACGCGCCGGGCCATGAAATGGCGGAGCACGTCCAGGACCATTTCGGTCTTCTCGGAATAGTCGAAATCCATCGGGTTCCGTTCCTGGTGTATGGCCGGGTCGTCGTTCGCGTTCGTGATCCCGCCCGCGGGGGTATGTCGCGATTATAGACGACCGACTGGGCGGTCGTGTATCGTGCGTGCAAAGAATTCGGCGTGGCCGGGGCATTCGCTTTTCCGGCATCGGAGCCGCGCATCTGTGAGGACGAGCGAGTGGAAGCGATGTTTCGGGCTGGCAGGGGCGGGTGGCATGGCGGTGGAGCGTCCTGAGTCGTGGCGCCTGCGGGGGGCCGCGGGGACGGAAGGCGAGCGGCGTCCGGCTCCGGCTCACGATCCGCAGTCGCAGACCTGTCCGCTGATTCCCAGCCGGATGAAATACACCTGCTCCGGGCGCTGCAAGTGGTGCAAGCCCACGGTGGGGCCGGAATCGTTGCCGGCAGCCGCCGAGGTCGATGAAGCTGAGCGGTCGGGGTGATCGATGCGGCAGGGCGTGAATCGCTATATTGACACCCGACCGGTCGGTCGGGTACGCTGGGTCATGTCAGCGCGCGCGCATTCGCAAGGCGGTTTCGCCGCCCACGCCGGGCCGGAGCTGCGTCATCAATTCACAGAGGTCGCCAGAAATGCATTTTGAGCAATCGAAGAAGTCACTTGAGTGGATGGAGCGGGTCCGGACTTTCATGGACGAGCATGTCTATCCGGCCATTCCGGTCTATCACCAGCAGGCTGCAAGCGTCGACCGCTGGAAGGAGACACCGCCGGTCTTCGAGGAGCTCAAGGCCAAGGCGCGCGCGGAAGGCTTGTGGAACATCTTCATGCCGCCGTCGGATCATGACGACGAGTTCTTCACGAGCATCGGCCTGACCAACGTGGAGTACGCCCCGATCGCGGAGCTGATGGGGCGCGTGTCCTTCGGTTCCGAGGTGTTCAACTGCATGGCGCCGGACACCGGCAACTTCGAGGTGCTGCACCGATACGGCACGAAGGACCAGAAGAAGCGCTTCATGGTGCCGTTGATGAACGGCGAAACGCGCTCGGCCTTCCTGATGACCGAGCCCAAGGTGGCATCGTCCGATGCACGCAATATCCGCACCGAGATCCGCCGCGACGGCGACGATTACGTCATCAACGGCCACAAGTGGTGGTCGTCGGGCGCGGGACATCCGCACTGCGCGTTCTTCATCGTGATGGGCAAGACCGATCCGAACGCGGAGACCTATCGCCAGCAGTCGATGATCCTGGTGCCGCGCGACACGCCGGGGGTAACCGTGGTGCGCCACCTGAACGTGTTCGGCTTCGACCACGCGCCACACGGGCACTTCGAGGTGATCCTGGACAACGTGCGCGTGCCGGCGGAGAACCTGATCCTCGGCGAGGGGCGCGGCTTCGAGATCGCGCAAGGGCGCCTCGGGCCGGGCCGCATCCATCACTGCATGCGCAACATCGCCTCGGCCGAGGTGGCGCTCGAGCGGATGTGCATCCGCCTGATGTCGCGCGAGGCCTTCGGCAAGAAGATCAACGAGCACTCGGTGTGGGAGGAGCGCATCGCCCACGCGCGCATCGACATCGAGATGGTGCGGCTGCTGTGCATGAAGGCCGCGTACATGATGGACACGGTCGGCAACAAGGCCGCACGCGGCGAGATCGCGATGATCAAGGTGGTGGCGCCGCAGGTCACGCAACGCATCATCGACTTGGCGATCCAGGCGCACGGCGGCGGCGGGGTGTCGCAGGACTTCGGCCTGGCCGAGATGTACGCGAATACCCGGATCGTGCGATTGACCGACGGGCCGGACGAAGTGCATTGTCGAACGGTTGCGCGGCTCGAATGTCGCAAGCACGAAGGGCGTGACTACGCGAGTATCAAGGCCTATTCAAAGTGACGGCGAAGTGACAGCGACGTAACGCGCACGGGACGGCGCGGGCGCGACCGTCACCGGCACGGATAACGATACGGTTGGAGGGACAGAGAGTGACAGCGTCGGTGAAAAGCGGTACGTGGGAGGATGTCGAACTCAAGACGACCTGCTACGGTTGCCCGGCAGGCACTTGCGGCATGCTCGCACGTCGGGTCAATGGCGTCGTGGTTGCCGTGCGCGGCGACCCGGAGGATCCCTTCAGCCAGGGCAAGCTGTGCGCGAAGGGCCAGGCGCAGCTGATGATGGCCTACAGCAAGCGGCGCGTGACCAAGCCGCTCAAGCGCACGAACCCCGAAAAGGGCATCGGGGTGGATCCGGGCTGGGTCGAGATCAGCTACGACGAAGCCGTCGCGATCACCGCCGAGAAGGTCAAGCACTGCCGGGACACGGATCCGGGCGGGCTGGTGTTCGCGACCTCCGATTTCACGACGCTGCCGTGGTTCCTGCCCTCGCTGCTGATCTCCTTCGGCAGCTTCAACCATACCTCGGGCGGCCGTGCGTTCTGCGGCAACAACGTGCACCCGGTGCTGCAGCAGGTGCATGGCGGTTTCCACGTCGGCCCCGACTTCCACTTCTGCAATCACCTGATGTTGTTCGGTTCGAACAAGGGGGCGATGTCGAACTGGGCGGCCGTGACCGCGACGCTCGAAATGTCCCGCGCGCGCCGGCGCGGCATGAAGCTCGTGGTGGTCGATCCGTGGTGCTCGAATGCCGCGTCGATCGCCGACGAGTGGGTGCCGATCCGTCCGGGCACCGACGGCGCGCTGGTCATGGCGATGATCAACGTGATGGTGAACGAGCTTGGCATGTACGACGTGGAGTTCGTGCGCAGGCTGAGCAACGGCTCCTACCTGATCCGCGACGTCGACGGCCATTACGCGCGCGATCCGGTCACAAACAAGCCGCAGTTGTGGGACACGACGGATCAGAAGGCCAAGGTGTATGACGATCCCTCGCTCGCGGTGCCGGCGCTGGAAGGCAGCTTCGTGGTCGACGGCGAGCCGTGCACGCCGTCCTTCCAGCTTCTGCGCAAGCACCTGACCAAGTTCACGCCCGAGAGCGCCGCCGAGATCACGACCGTGCCGGCGCACACGATCCGCCGGCTGGCGCGCGAGTTCGCGACCGCGGCCTCGGTCGGTTCGACGATCGAGATGGACGGTCACACGCTGCCGCTGCGCCCGGCGTGCGCGCACTGGTACAAGGGCATCAGCCAGCACTCTCAGGGTTTCGAGCAGGGGCTGGCGATCGCGATGCTGAACACGATCGTCGGCGCGGTGGACGTGCCCGGTGGGCTGCTCGCGGACACGGTGTATGCGCATCACCCCGAGTTTTCCGAGAACAGCACCTGGATGGGTGCCGGCTCGGGCATGCGCGAGCGCGACGGCCTCGTCGCCGCGGGCAAGATCGCGACCTACGGCGACTCCTTCCCCGCGCCCTTCCCGATGAAGGATGTGCCCAAGCCGTACAACATGTCGGCCGACTCGCTGGCGGCGGTGGGTTCCTACAACAGCGGCCTGGTGAGCAAGGTCAGCGTGCTGGAGCCGAAGACGTTCAACGACAAGGTGCCGCACAACCCGATGGTGTATGTGCAGGTGGTGTCGAACGACATCCTCAACGAGGGCAACCCCAAGCAGCAGGCGGATTTCCACCGGAAATTCGGTTTCCAGCTGTCGATCGTGCCGAACATCGACGAGACCGCCGAGTTCGCAGACATCATCTTCCCGACGCAGACGCAGCTCGAGCGCCTCGACATGGGGGCGAACAACATCCCCGACACGATGGGCTCGACGGCGACCAACGAGTACTGCATCAACCTGCGCCAGCCGGTCGTGCCGACCGACTACAAGCACAACGTCGACATCTGGATCGACATCGCGGAGAAGGCGGGCTTCCTGCCGGCCTTCAACCAGACGGTCAACCAGTTTCTCGAACTGAAGGGCGAATGGGCGCTGGAAGCCGGCAAGAAGTACGACAACAAGAATCTCATGGAGCGCTGGATCCGCTCTATGACCGCCGGCAAGCTCTCGCTCGAGGACGTCGCCAAGGAAGGCCGCATCCGCTGGGCGAAGTCGGTACAGGAGAAGTATCCGCGTCCGTTCTACAAGAGCCGTATCCCGGTGTATTACGAGTACTTCCTCGAAGCCGGCGCGCGCGTGAAGGCAACGACCGACTCGATCGGCATGGACTGGGACGTGTCGCGCTACAAGCCGCTGGTCGACTGGTACCCGGCGCCGGGACACGGGCGCGGCCAGAACGGCTACGAGCTGTTCGCGGTGAGTTTCAAGTGGCCCTTCCTCACCAGCACCTTCTCGAACTTCAACCCGTGGCTCGCCGAGCTGGCGCAGTACCACCCCTACGTCGGCAAGATCATCCTCAACCGCAGTTACGCCGAGTCGCAGGGCCTGCGCGAGGGCGACCGCGTGGTGGCGGAGAACCTGCGTGGGCGCCGGGTGGAGGGCGTCCTGCTGCTCAGCGAGTGCATCCATCCGGAATGCGTCGGAATGGATCACCACGGCGGGAGCTGGGCGAAGGCCCTGCCGCCGCGGCGCAAGAACACCGGGCCGCATTTCGGCGAGCTGCTCGATTACGACATGAAGAATCTCGACATCATGGACGGCGCGTTCGAGGCCAGTCCGAAACTGCGCGTCACGCGCCTGGGCTGACGCCCGCCGCGTGGCGACGACGACAAACGAGATCGAGAAATTATTTCCCCAAGGATTGCAGGAGGTTGGTACTGATGGCTCGACTGGGTATGGTCATTGACTTGAAGGTGTGTGTGGGTTGCCATGCGTGCACGGCTGCCTGCAAAGCCACCAACGGCACGCCGCCGGACATCTACTTCGCGCGCGTGCATGAACGGGAGGTCGGCGTGTATCCGAATGCGCGCCGTGAGTTCCTGCCGGTGCTGTGCAACCACTGCGAGGATCCGCCGTGCGTGCCGGTGTGCCCGACCGGGGCGAGCTACAAGCGCGAGGACGGCATCGTCGCCGTCAAGAGCGACCTGTGCATCGGCTGCCGCAGCTGCGCGACCTCGTGTCCGTACGAGCATCGCCACTACGTCAAGCCGGGCATCCTGGAAACCGGGTACTTCAACGGCGAACTGTCGATCTACGAGAAGGCGAAGTACAGCCGCTGGGACTCAGGTACGGTGATCAAGTGCGACTTCTGCATGGATCGCGTGGATCAGGGGCTGCAGCCGGCCTGCGTGGAGACCTGTCCGGCGGAGGCGCGCATCTTCGGCGACCTGGCGGACCCGGAAAGCGCCCCGAGCAAGCTGCTGAGCGAGCGCGAGTCCTTCACGTTGCTGCCTGATGCCGGCACCAAGCCGAGCGTGCATTACCTCAAGGCCTGATGCGGCCCACGCCAATCACCTGATTTAAGGGAATCGATGTCATGAGCCTCAAGTACCAGACCGGCGTTCGCTTCAATCATCATCTGGGCCCGCAGGAAACGCTGAGTTTCATGGGCGAGGGGGTCGGCGCTGCGCTGTTCGCGATTGCCTTCTTCACCGGCCAGTGGCTGCTGGCCGGGCCGGGCATCCTGTTCGTGATCGGTGCTGTCGTCGCCCTGCTCGGCCACCTCGGCAACCCGCAGCGCGCATGGCGCGCGGTAACGCGCGTGGGCACCTCGTGGGTGAGCCGCGGCACGCTGTTCATCGGCGTCTTCGCCGGGCTCGCGATCCTCTCGGTGGCAGCCGGCTACGTCGGCATGACCGCGCTGCAGGGCACGCTGGCGCTCGCGGCGCTGGTCGTCGCGGTGCCGGTGATGGCCTACGCGGGCATGCTGCTGCGCTCGATGCGCGCGATCCGCCTGTGGCGCGGCCCCTTCGTCCCGCTCGCCTTCGTCGCGCACTCGCTGGCGACGGCGCTGATCCTGGCGTGGGCGCTGATGCCGCTGCTCGCGGGGGCGGACGCCGCGCCGTGGCTGCAGCCGGCGGCGATGGTGAGCCTCGTCGTCAGTGCGCTGCTGTCGGTGCTGCACCTGTTGCGTGCGGAGCGCAGCGCAGGGGTGCGCGCGTCCTTTGAGCGGATGTTCTCGGGCGATCTGCGCACGACTTTTCTGGTCGGTGGCTGCGTGTGCGGCATCGTCGTGCCGCTGGTGGTGATGGCGGTGCTGCCTGTGCTTGCCGGCGGTGTGGTGACCGTGCTGATGCTCGCGGTCGCGCTGTGCCGGCTGTATGGAGACTTCGCCTACCGCAACGCGGTGGTCCTGGCCGGGGCCTACGAGCCGGTGATGCCGGACTGGCCGATGCGCTCCTTCAATCCGCCTGCAGCCCCGCTGACTTGCAGCACGGCAGGGCATTGAGCGCCGCGGCCGAGTGAATGGGCGGGCGCCGACCGGTGCCCGCTCCTGTATTTCGTAAAGGGTGATCCGGCGGCAGCCGGAGCGTCGGGGCCGTCCGCGGAAGGGACCCGGCTGCCGGCTGCCGCCCGTCTGCCCGACAACACCGATGGAGGCATGGATGAAGGCAATTCCCGAAGTGGTCGAGTCCGCCGGCGTGGCGCACTGGGACGACAAGGCGGACGTGATCGTCGTCGGCTACGGCATCGCCGGTGCGTGCGCCGCGCTGGAGGCGAAGCGCGCCGGCGCGGATGTGCTGGTGGTCGAGCGCGCGAGCGGCGGCGGCGGTGCGAGCGCGATGTCATCGGGCATCTTTTATCTTGGCGGCGGAACCCCCGTGCAGAAGGCGGCCGGCTACGAGGACACGCCCGACGAGATGTACAAGTTCCTGATGGCGAGCACCCGGGCGCCGGATGCGCCGCTGGTGCGGCGCTTCTGCGACGGCTGCGTCGAGCACTTCGACTGGCTGGAAGCGCAGGGCGTGCAGTTCGAGCGCAGCTACTATCCGGGCAAGTCGGTGTTCCTGAACACGACGGAATGTCTGATGAGCACCGGCAGCGAGAAGGTGTGGCCGTTCCGTGACGTCGCGAAGCCGGCACCGCGCGGCCACAAGGTCGCGCGTGCCGGCGACGACGCGGGTTCGCAGGCGATGGAGGCGCTGCTCGCGCGTTGTGCCGCGGAAGGCATCCGCGCGGCCTACGACAGCCAGGTTACGGGCCTCGTGATGGATGCGGACGGCCGCATCGTCGGCGTGCGCGTGAAGCGTTCGGGCGAGGAGATCCACCTGCGCGCGCGGCGCGGCGTGATCCTGTCCACCGGGGGTTTCAACCTCAACCGCGAGATGCTGGAAGAGTACGTGCCGCAGGTGACGGGCAACTCCGAGCCGCTCGGGATTCCGTACAACGACGGCGCCGGGATCAAGCTCGGCGTGTCGGCGGGCGGGGCGACGCAGGCGATGGACGGTGTGATCGCGACGGCATCCTTCTATCCGCCGGCGCAGTTGATCAAGGGCATTCTCGTGAATGCGCGCGGCGAGCGCTTCGTGGCCGAGGATTCGTATCACGGCCGCACCGCTGCGCACATCATCGAACAGCCCGAGTACAAGGCCTACCTGATCCTGGATGCGGAGATCTTCGCCTATCCGGAACTCACCGACTATTCGCACCACACGCTGGTGGACGGCTGGGAAACCGTGGAGGAGATGGAGGCCGGGCTGAAGCTGCCGGAGGGATCGCTGCAGCGCACACTCGCCGAGTACAACCGCCATGCGGAGAACGGCGAGGATCCGCTGTTCTACAAGCATCCCGAGTGGGTCAAGCCGCTGAACGTCGGCCCGTATGCGGCCTTCGATGTGTCGTTCAACAAGTCGACCTATCTCTTCATCACGCTCGGCGGTCTCAAGACCAGCGCCGACGGCGAGGTGCTGACGCCGCTGGGCCGGCCTGTTGCCGGCCTGTACGCGGCCGGTGCGTGCGTGTCGAGCATTCCGCAGGACGGCGAGGGCTACGCGAGCGGGCTGAGCCTGGGGCCGGGGTCGTTCTTCGGCCGCTGCGCCGGGCGGCGCGCCGCGGCGGCAACGCCCGTCTGAGTCGTTTCAGGAGTGTTTTGAAAGGGGCCCTCCGGCGCTGGCCGGAGGTCCCTGCGCTTCAGTCGATGATGCGCTGTGGATGGGCGTAAACCATCGCCCGGTCGTCACGGACGAAGCCGCATAGCGTCAGGCCGTGGCGCTGCGCCAGTTCGATTGCGAGGGATGAGGGCGCGGAGATCGCGGCCAGTACCTCGAGTCCGGCGCGCACGGCCTTGGCGGCCATTTCATAGCTCACGCGGCTCGAGATGAAGGCGCCGCAGCCGGCGAAGCTTCGTCCGGCGAGGAGGTGGCGCCCGATCACCTTGTCGAGCGCGTTGTGGCGGCCGAGGTCCTCGGCGACCGCGAGCAGTTGCAGGTCGGGCCCGAAGAGGGTCGCGCCGTGCGTCCCCCCTGTTGCGCCGAAGACGCTCTGGCGGTCCTGCATCGCCGTGCGGATGGCGGCGAGATCGGCGATCCGCAGCCGCAGGCTGCCGACTGGTTGAGCCGTGCAGGTGACGCCGTTGAAGAGTTGCTCGCGCCCGCCGCACACCCCGCAGGAGCTATTCACGACGACGTTGCGGCGGCGCACGTTGGCTTCGTCGGGACGCGCCAGGCGCAGGTTCACGACGTCCGGACGCTCGTGGCAGATCCACATCGCCGCGATGTCGGACAGGGTGTCGATGATGCCCTCGGTGAAGGCGAAACCTGCAGCCAATGCCAGCGCTTCGGGGATGTCGCCGTCGGCGAGGACGCCGTCCTGGGCCGTGTAGCCGACGTCGCCGGGGGGCTCGTCGGTCGGCGTCCACATCAGGGAATACGCGCCGATGCCCTCGACCTCGATCGTCAGCACGTCCTCGCGCACGACCTGGCATTCCGGAATCGTGCGCCGTCCGCCTTCTCCCGAATGGTGCTCGGCCGCCGCCGGCGTGACGCCGAATGGACGCGGAAGGTGATCTCGCGGGACGTTCATGGGCACGACTCCAGCGCAAAAAATTTGGTGCGTCAATCGCAGCCGGCACGGGGCGGCGTGGTCGAATGATCTTACCATCAGTAACCGACCGACTGGTCGGGCGCAATGGATATTTTTTGTTCGGAGAAATTCGCGCGCGCGCAAAATCGCGGAAAAAACTGCATTGACAACCGACCGGGCGGTCGGTAGCGTTATCCCCGCTCTGCACAGTCCCATCAGCAGGCCGATTTGCGCCGGTACGCAGCAAGTCCGGCAGGCCGCGCTGGGCTTGTCAATGTCGGGACTCTACAAGAATAGGAGGAGTGACGACAACGGGAGAGTTGGGCGACTGCCGCCGCCATCTGTGCCGGGCCTCGTATCCGGAGTGTTACCGGCCGGAACGGAGCAAAAACTGAATGAGGGGGGGCGATGCGATTCGATGATCTGAAGGGCAAGGTAGTCGTGGTGACCGGGGGCAACTCCGGCATGGGGCGCGCGATGGCGATCGGATTCGCGGCGCAGGGCGCCCGGGTCGTGGTCGGGGATCGCGCGGTCGAGCCGGAGCCGTTCAACGACGCGGCTATCGTGTATCACCAGTGCGACGTGTCGAAGGCGCAGGACGTGAAGGAGCTCGTCGCGGTGGCCACTTCGCGTTTCGGCCGGCTCGACGTCCTCGTCAATAACGCCGGCATCAACGGCCCGCTGATGCCGCTCGCGGAGCAGCCGGACGAGGCCATCGACGCAGTCCTCGGCGTGAATCTGAAGGGGACGCTGTACGGTCTGAAGTACGGCCTGCAGGCGATGGTCGGGCAGGGGGCGGGCGTGATCATCAACATCGCCTCGGTGCAGGGCCTGCGGCCGATCTACGCCGGCGCGTCGATCTACTCCGCGAGCAAGGCGGCGGTGGTGTCGCTGACCCGTTCGGCCGCGCACGAGTACGGGCAGTACGGCATCCGCGTGATCGGTGTCGCGCCCGGCCCGATCGACACGCCCATGCTGCGCGCTGCCGACGCCACGATGAGTATCGTCAATTCCGTGCCCCTGCACCGCATCGGCACGCCGCAGGAGCTGGCGAACGCCGTGCTGTGGCTCGCGAGCGATGCGGCCTCTTACGTGTCGGGCTGCGTGCTGACGGTCGACGGGGCTTTCCTCGCGGCGTAGCGGTATCCGGGCCGGTCGGGGCGCGCGCAGTTCCCCTTTGATCCCCGGAAAACCGCGTCACGCAAGGGTGTCCAGCGGTGTTGAAATTGGTGTCAAGATGTTCTTGACACCCGACCGGTCGGTCGATATTCTACTTTCGAACGCGGTCACCCATGTATCCGGAAGTGTCACTCCGCCTAGGTGATGCGGAATCCCCAAGAAGGCGGGTAAGTCTTCGCAAGGCATTGACCGGCCGATTGGACCGGTCCTCGCGGCATCTGCATACCGTGCTCGCGAAGCAAAGCCGGCAAGAGACTTCAGGAGTTGTTGGTTGAAAACAAATGAAGCGCAACTCAAAGGAGGAGTTGGAAGTGAACCGAAATCGCAAATACCGGATCATTCCGCGGCGGATCGCCCAGGGTGTGGCTGCCGCGGCCCTGTGCAGCGGCGCCGCACACGCGTTCGAAATTCCGACCGGAAACGAAAATCTCAACGTCCGCTGGGACAACACCGTCAAGTACAACGCCGGCTGGCGGATCGATGAGCGTGATCGCAAGCTCGGCGACTCGTGGGGCATGCAGGGGGGGGAACACCGGTTCGACCAGGGCGAGATGGTTACTAATCGTGTCGACCTGCTGTCCGAATTCGACTTCATCTACAACAAGCACCACGGCTTCCGCGTTTCCGGGGCAGCGTGGTACGACGCTGCCTATGACCGCGATGTCGAAGGCAATCCCGCGTATCAGCGTGCGGGCTTGGGTACCGCGTTTCCGCGTAATCGCCTGACCGACTCGGTGGCGCGCCCGTACACCAGTTCGGGTGAGATCCTCGATGCTTTCGTGTTCGGGCGCCTCGAGTTGGGCGGGCGGCCGATCGACATGAAGGCGGGGCGCCACACGGTGTATTGGGGCGAATCGCTGTTCTCGCCGATCCACGGCGTGTCGTATTCCCAGGGGCCGGTCGACTTCCGCAAGGCGCTTGCGACACCGGGCTCCGAAGCGAAGGAACTGTTCCTCCCGCTCAACCAGCTTTCGTTCGCGGCCCAGGTGACCGACAAGCTGTCGATCGCCGGTCAGTACTTCCTCGAGTGGAAGCCCTATCGGTTGTCCGAGGGCAGTACCTACTTCAACACCTTCGACCCGCTGTTCCAGCGCGGAACCAATTTTCTCGGGATTCCTTACCACGGAAACCTGAAGTCCGGTCCGCACGAAATTCCGGACGACACCGGCAGCTGGGGCATCAACGCCAAGCTGGCAACCGATCTCGGCACGTTCGGCGTTTACTATCGCCGCTTCGACGACAAGCTTCCGGCGGTGCTGAGCACTGGGGGAAGCTTCGGCGAGCTGCACAACGCCTACGCCGAGGACGTCAAGCTGATCGGCGTGAGCATGTCCACACTGGTCGGCGGTACGGCAATCGGCGCGGAAATCGTGCATCGCAAGGATACCGCGCTGAACACCGCCTTCGGTTCGCCGGAAATCGCGCGCGGCGACACGTGGCATGCGCTTGCGAACGCGATCGCGTACATCGGCAAGACTGCGGTGTTCGATTCGGCAACCCTGCTGGCGGAACTTACCTACAGCCGTCTTCAGAGCCTCGACAGCAAGACCAAGGCGTTCTACTCGGGTGTCGGCCACGCGTGTGCCGACTCGTTCGGCGGTCGCGGCGGCCGTGACGACGGTTGCTCGACGCGTGATGCCTGGGGCTTCGGCATGACCTTCACGCCGACGTGGTTCTCCGCCCTGCCGCAGACGGACATCACCATGCCGATCCACTTCGACACGGGCATCAGCGGCAACTCGCCCGTTCCGGCCGGGGGTAACGAGGGCAACGGTAGCTGGAGCCTCGGCGTCGGTTTCGATTATCAGGCCCGCTACAAGCTCGATATCGCCTACACGGACTACTTCGGCAGTTACAACAAGGGTCCGAACCCGCTCGCCTTCGTCCCGGGGATCAGCCCCGTCGTGATGGGTACCGCGAGCGGCGGCATGGCGCCGCTGCATGACCGCGGCTGGCTGTCCGTCACGTTCAAGACCACATTCTGAAGATCGACTGGAGATACCTGAAATGATGCTCCGTTCCAAAATTACCTTGCTGGCCGCATTGGTCGCCGCGTACGCCGGCGGGGCCGTCGCTGCCGTAACCGCCGAAGAGGCGAAGCAACTTGGTACCACCCTGCTGCCGTGGGGCGCGGAAAAGGCCGGCAACAAGGACGGCACGATTCCCGAGTGGACCGGCCCGGTAAAGGCCGCCAACTACGACCCGAAGGTGCCTGGCGCGCGTCCCGACCCGTTCGCAAACGAGAAGCCGGTGCTCGTCATCGACGGGAAGAACGTGGACAAGTACGCCGACAAGCTGCCCGAGGGCATCAAGGCGATGCTGAAGAAGTACCCGTCCTACCGCCTCGATATTTATCCGACGCACCGGACCGCGAACTATCCGAAGCACTTCCAGGACAACGCGATCAAGAACGCCACGGCCTGCAAGACCATGGACAACGAGCTGAAGCTGGATGGGTGCTACGCCGGCACGCCGTTCCCGATCCCGAAGACGGGCAACGAGGTCATGTGGAACCGTCTGCTCAAGTACGACAACCATATAACCGACATCAAGGGGCTGGCGAGCTATCTGGTCGACCCGCAGGGCAACAAGACGGTGGCTGGCGTGTATGACTTCACGGCCTACTATCCGATCTTCGATCCGAAGAAGACCAACGTCATCGGCCCGAAGGATCCGTACGAGAAGATCCGTATCGATTACTGGAATCCCGCGCGCAAGGCGGGCGAGAAGCTGGTCATCCATGACAACGTGGATATGGTCAGCATCGGCCGCCAGGCATGGTCGTATCTGCCGGGTCAGCGGCGCGTGAAGCTGTCGCCGGACGTCGCCTACGATACCCCCAGCCCGACCGGCGGTACGGCGTCGACGGTGGACGATTCGGCGGTCTTCTACGGCGCGCTCGACCGCTACGACTTCAAGCTGGTCGGCAAGAAGGAGATGTACATTCCCTACAACGCCTACAAGGCGCGTGACCTCGCGGTATGCCCGCCGGATACGGTGAACCTGAAGTTGCACCTCAATCCGGACTGCATGCGCTGGGAGCTTCACCGGGTGTGGGTGGTCGAGGCGAACGTCAAGCCGGGTCTGCGTCACATGTATCCGAAGCGCGTCTTCTACTGGGACGAGGACCTGCCGGGTGTCGGTATCTCGGACAACTACGACGTGGCGGGCCAGTTGTACCGGACGACGCACTCGATCCCCATCACCTTCTACGAGGCTCAGGGACAGGGGCATGCCACCGACCAGTTCGTTACCTACGACCTGACCAACGGTTACTACGGGCACCAGATGTACGCGACCGATCCGAAGGGTTGGGAGGTGGTCCAGCCGAAGCCCGAGCACTTCTTCTCGCCCGAGGCTTTGGCCGGTTCGGGCGTGCGCTGAGCAGGCACCCGGTGGCAGGCCCGACGGTCGCGGAGACCGCAGGCCTGCCCCGGCAGATCGGCAAGCCGGCGGGGTCTTGGGGCATCCTGGCGCTCCGCCGCGAACTTGTGTGTGTACCTTAAGGGGAAGTTACATGGGCAACAGGCGTACTTTCATGCTGCAGTCCCTCGGTGCTGCAGCCATGGCGGTCGCTCCGCGGTGGGCACAAGCCTTCGTGCACCCGATCGACGAGCCGGCAATGCGCAGTCGTCTTGCGGCACGCAGCCCCTTGCTGGCGGTTACCGCAGCCGGCCGCCGCTTTGTCGCTGTCGGCTTCCGCGGCCAGGCGGTGTTGTCCGACGATGGCGGGAAAAGCTGGACCCAGGCGAGCGTTCCCGTCAGCAGCGATCTCGTGGCGGTGTCGTTTCCCACGGAAAAGACCGGTTGGGCTGTCGGGCATGGCGGGGTGGTGCTCAACAGCACCGATGGCGGCCTGACCTGGGTAAAGCAGTTCGACGGCAGGCAGGCGTCGCAGGTTGCTGTCGAATATCTCGAAAAGCATGCAAAAGAAGGGCCGGCCATGGAGCAACTTCTGGCCGATGAAAAGATGCTGGTCGACAGCGGAGGAACGCAGCCTTTCCTCGATGTCCACTTCATCAACGAGCGCACCGGTTATGTCGTCGGGACGTTCAACCGGATCTTCCGTACCGACGATGGTGGTGCGACGTGGCTTCCCTTGATGGATCGGACCGACAATCCCAAGGGGCTGCACTTCAACGCAATCGCCAGCCGTGGCGGGAATGTCTATCTCGCCGGTGAGCAGGGAACCGTATGGCGGCTCGATCAGGGCAGCGGACGTTTTCTTGCCTTCCCGACGTCCTATATCGGCACCCTGTTCGGTTTGCTGCTGGTGTCGTCGACCACGCTGCTGACCTTTGGTATGCGCGGCAGCGTCTTCAGAAGCGATGATGCCGGCGTCACGTGGAAACGGATCGCCGTTGGCAGCCAGGCCGGAATCACGTCCGGTGCGGTCATGCCCGACGGTGTCGTCGTGCTCGTCACGCAGGCCGGTGCGCTGGAGGTGAGCCGCGATCAGGGACGTACCTTCGTGGCGGCCAGGCCGGTGCAGCCGATGTCATATTACGGCGTGTCCGCCGGTGCGCCAGACCAGGTGATCCTGGCAGGTGCCGAGGGCATGCGTGTCGAAACGGTGCGTTAGGCGCTGGCCATAATTCGGCGGAAACCCGAAACAGTATCAGGAAGCGAGGAGACATGAGCGAGCCGCATGCACTGCAGGTCATATCCGACCCGAAGGATTTCGACGACCGGTCTGGCAACATCGTCGAACGCCTGATCTTCAACCACCGACTGGTGCTGGTGGCAATCTGCGTCCTCTTGACGGGATTTTTCGCCTTTCAGTTGCGTGACCTGGTGGTGAGTGCGAGCTTCGACAAGATGCTTCCGCAAAGCCACCCCTACATCAAGAATTACATCGAGAACCGGGGCCAGTTGCGCGGTCTGGGCGATTCCGTCCGGGTCGTCGTGGAAAATCCCAAGGGGGACATCTACGATCCCGAATTCCTCGCGACGTTCGCGAAGATCAATGACGAGATCCTCGTGTTGCCGGGTGTGGATCGCGCATGGATGAAGTCGATCTTCACGCCGGTGGTGCGCTGGATCGAGGTCACCGAGGAGGGCTTCAAGGGTGGCCCGGTCCTGCCCAACGACTACAACGGCAGCGCGAAGTCGATCGATGACCTGCGCATCAACGTCGGCCGCGCCGGGGTAACCGGCAGTCTGGTGTCCACCGACTACCGCTCGAGCATGATCGTCGTGCCGCTGCTGCCTGCCGATGCCGCCGGCAAGCCGCTCGACTACCATCACCTGTCCACGGCGCTGGAGAACATCCGCAGCAAGTATACGAAGGCGAGCGACGGCGGCGAACCGAAGATGCGCATCTACGTCATCGGTTTCGCCAAGATGGCCGGCGACCTGATCGACGGTCTCGAGAAGGTGATGACCTTCTTCCTGCTCGCGGCGGCGGTGGCCGCGGCGGTCATCTACATGTTCACGCGCTGTGTGCGCAGTACCGTGCTGGTGCTGGCGTGTTCCCTTGTGGCGGTGATCTGGCAGCTCGGCAGTGTAGTGGTGCTGGGGCATGGTCTGGATCCGTTCTCGATCCTGGTGCCCTTCCTCGTGTTCGCCATCGGCGTGAGCCATGGCGCGCAGAAGATGAACGGCATCATGCAGGACGTCGGGCGCGGTACGCACAAGTGGGTCGCGGCGCGCTACACCTTCCGCCGCCTGTTCATGGCGGGCGTGACCGCCCTGCTTGCGGACGTGGTCGGTTTTGCGGTGCTGATGGTGATCGACATTCCCGTGATCCGCGAACTGGCGATGACCGCCAGCCTCGGCGTCGGCGTGCTGATCTTTACCAACCTGATCCTGTTGCCGGTGTTGCTCTCCTACGTCGGTGTGAGCCCGACGGCGGCGGCGCGCAGCCTCGCGGATGAGCGTGAAGAGGTCACGGGGCGCGGTGTCGGTGTGGTCTGGAAGCTGCTCGACAAGTTCACCGAGCGGCGCTGGGCGACGATCGCCGTGGCGGTCAGTACGGTGCTCGGGGTCCTCGGGTATTACGGCTCGCTCGACCTGAAGGTCGGGGACCTCGATGCCGGAGCTCCCGAACTGCGTCCGGATTCCCGCTACAACAAGGACAACGCCTTCATCACCGCGAATTACCGGATTTCCAGCGACGTGTTTGCGGTCATGGTCAAGACACCGCCCGACATGTGCCGTAACTGGCAGACCATCACGGAGATCGACCGCCTGAGCTGGACGCTCGAACAGGTCCCCGGCGTGCAGCGGGCAACGTCGCTGGCCGACACCGTGCGGTCCTATACGGCAGGGGGCGCGGAAGGCAATCCGAAGTGGCAGGCCGTGGCCGACACGCAGTCCATCGTCGATGCGCAGATCAACAACGCGTTGGCGTGGAACTCGGAGTTCCTCAACAACCTCTGCACCTTGAGCCCGGTGCTGGCCTACCTGTCCGATCACAAGGCCGAGACCCTCGACGCGGTGGTGCAGGCGGCGAGCGAGTTCGCGGCAAAGCACGATAACGATGAGCGCAAGTTCCTGCTCGCGGCCGGCAGTTCCGGTATCGATGCCGCGACCAACATCGTCGTGCGCGAAGCCAACCGGACCATGCTGCTGTATGTCTACGCGTCGGTGATCCTGCTGTGTGCCATTGCGTTTCGCAGCTGGCGGGCGGTCGTGGTCGCGGTGCTGCCGCTGATCCTGACCTCGGTGCTGGCCGAGGCGCTGATGGTGAAGCTGGGTATCGGCATCAAGGTGGCAACCCTGCCGGTCGTGGCGCTCGGTGTCGGTATCGGCGTCGATTACGCCCTCTACCTGCTGAGCGTGCAGCTCGCCCAGCAACGGCTCGGCTACTCGCTCGGCCAGGCCTACCAGCGCGCGGTGGCCTTCACTGGCAAGGTCGTGGCCCTCGTCGGCGTCACCCTCGCGGCGGGCGTGGTCACCTGGGCGTGGTCGCCGATCAAGTTCCAGGCCGACATGGGCATCCTGCTCACCTTCATGTTCCTGTGGAACATGCTCGGTGCGCTGATCCTGATTCCGGCACTGTCGCACTTCCTGCTTCAGGGCGAGACGCGCGGCACGGCGACCCGGCCGGATCCGGCAACCCTGCCGGAGGAAGCGCTCGCGGACGTCTGAGCGCAGCTGCGGGGGGCGGGCCGGTGGGTCGGCCCCCTGCTGGTTTTCGGGTGGTCGCCGCCGGAGCACGTGCGTGCCGCGGTCCGCACACCCGACACGGCCATTCCACCGCAATCGCACCTCGCGCAGGGGTTCGCCCGGCGCAACCAACAACGATAATCATCAAGGAGACAACGGATGTCCGGGCAATTCGAAGGGAAGGTCGTATTGATCACCGGAGCCGGTACCGGCATCGGACATGCGACGGCGCTGGCGTTTGCACGTGAGGGCGCGAAGGTAGCAGTCGCCGATATCGCCGAGAAGGAGGGCGGTGAAACGGCCGCGCAGATCGTGGCCGATGGCGGCATCGCGCGCTTTTTCAGGGTGGACGTGACCAGCGCGGCGCAGGTCGAGCGCCTGATTGCCCAGGTCGTCGAGACCTGGGGGCGGCTGGACGTCATCCACAACAATGCGGGCATCGTGTGCGAATCCGCCCCCATCACCGAGATGCCCGAGGCGGACTTCGATCGTGTCACTGCGGTGAACCAGAAGGGCGTCTGGCTGTGCATGAAGTACGCCATCGCCCAGATGCTGCGGCAGGGCGGCGGCGTGGTGATCAATACCGCGTCGGCGCTGAGTTCCCACGTGCTGGCCGGATCGTCCGCCTATGTGGCGAGCAAGCATGCCGTGGCGGGCCTGACCAAGACCTGCGCGGTGGAGTACGGCGGCCAGAATATCCGCATAAATGCGGTTTGCCCGGGCGTCATCAAGACTCCCCTGCTGGAACTCCGCCCCAACGCTGCCGAGCTGGAGCAGAGCCTCCTTGCGCTGCATCCCATCGGTCGTCTCGGCAGCGGGAATGACATCGCCGAATGTGTGCTGTGGCTCGCCAGCGACAAGGCGGCGTTCGTGCACGGGGCGATGATTTCGGTCGACGGTGGCTGGGGGGCGCTCTAGGCGACCCCTGGCAGGCGGTGTCGGTTCGGTCCGCCTTGCCAGGCGTCGGGCCGACACCTTTCGGTTTTGCTGGTTTGCAGACCTTGCGGAGGTAAACATGGGTAGCGTGGGCATCAATCCGGGTGTAATTGCGTCATTCATCGGTGCTGCGGCGTTTCAGGTACTTGGCGTCGCAATGTTGCCCTTGAGCAAGGGCCTGACACAGCCGCTTCCGACCCTGGTCGGCGCGCTGGGCTTTTTGATCGGTCTCGGTCTCATGGCGCGGTTGGTGAACAGCGGACTGTCGCTCGGTTTCCTGGTTCCGGTCATGGCCACCATCGTCCCGCTGTGCGGCATCGCGCTCGGGATCCTGTTTTTCGGCGAGTCCGCCTCGGCGTCGAAGATCGCGATCTTGCTGGTCGCCTGCGGCCTGATCGCCTTTGCGAGCACGATGTAGGCGTGTCGCCGGTATCGGTCGCCCGCGGTGGTCGGCGTATGTATAGCGACTCGCGGCTGCGGCCGTTTGATTATCGTTCCGGCGGCATTTCTTCGATGAGGTCGTAGATTGCGAGATTTTCCGCCGTGCGTGGTGCGCGGGTTGGTTCCGGCTCCGGCGGCTGCCGGTTGACAGCGCATCCGGGGCATCCGCAAGGGATGCCCCCGATGCGCGGGGTCAGTGAATGTGCGCCGCCGGCGTCACGCTCACCGGCACCGCCGACATCAGCGCGAGCCCGGTGACGGGATCGAAGCGGTAGTCGTCTGCGATCAGGCGCTGCACATTGATCCCCTTTTCGCGTGCGCCGCCGGGTTCGGACGGGTCACCCCAGCCATGGGCGATGCCGATCACCCCGCGCGGCAGTTCCGCCGATGCCGCGACGAGGCCCTCCAGGCTGCCGAAGCCGCTCGTCACCACTACCGGATCGCCGTCGGCCACGTTCAGCGCGGCCATGTCTTCGGCGTGCATCAGAACGGGGTTGTAGGGGATGCGGTGACGCAGGTCGGGCAGGTTCTGCCCCTGGGTGCAGTACACGTCGTCCTCGCGGTAGGTGATCATGCGGAAGGCGTGGTTCTCGCCCGGCTCGTAGCCACCGCCCTCGCTCCAGAATTCGGCGCGCACCTCGCGCAGTTCGTCCAGCACTTCCGGATGGGCCAGCGCGAAGCGCTTGTCGGGGTTGCCGATCATGTTCGGCAGGATGTGCCCGACGCGTGTTTCCCGCTCGCCCCACACGTGCCCTTCGGGATATTTGCGGATCTCGTCGAGGGGGATGCGCGAACCGGCGTTGAGGCCGTTCAGCATCTCGTCGGCGGTGGGCTTGCGTTCCATCGAGACGCCGGGGATGCCGAGATCGACGCCGAGCTGGCGCGCGAGGTCCCAGAATATCTCGAACTCCTGGAACAGCCCCTCTGGCGGCTGCACCAGCGGCTCCGTGTATTGCGAGAACGGGAAGGGGAAGAAGGCGTCCATCAGGCGCGGCATGTCGGTCCGCTCGTACGGGTGCCGGCAGGCGAGCACATAGTCGGCGAAGCGGGCGGTGGCCGACATGAAGAGCTCGTTGACCACGAGCAGGTCGAGGCTCTCGAGTGCCTTGACGGTCGCGGCCTCGTCGGGGAACACCAGCGCCGGGTTGCCGCCCTGCACGATCAGCGCGCGGATCTGCCCCTTGCCCGGCGTCAGGATCTCGTCCGTCAGGCAATTGGCGGGCATTTCCTCGGTGCCCAGCCAGTTGGTCAGGGCGCGGATGCCGCGCACGCGCGAGACGGGGCCGGGGAAGAGCGGCAGGGGGATCGGCTCCGGATTTTCCGGCAATGCCGGCGACAGCACGCCCGGCATCGCGACCATCCCGCCGCGGCGGTCGTAACGCCCGCACAGCGCGTTGAGCGTCATAACCAGCTGGGTGGTGAGGTTCTGGTGGCGCGCCATGTGCAGGCCGGTGCCGCTGGTCGCCGCGCCGCTGCCCGCCGAGGCGAAGGTTACGGCGGCTTGCTCGATGAGCGCTGCCGGCACGCCCGTGCGGCGCGCGGCATAGTCCAGGTCGAAGGGCGCCACGGCGCGGTGCAGTTCGTCGAGGCCGCTGCCGAAGTGCGCGACGTAGTCCCGGTCATGCAGGCCGCGGTCGAGGATGACCTTGATCAGCGCGGCGAGCAGCGTCGCGTCCTCGCCCGGCTTGACCTGCAGGTGGATGTCGGCCACGCGCGCCACCTCGCAGCGTCGCGGGTCGATCACGATCAGCTTCATGCCGCGTTTGCGCGCGTCGCGCAGCCGCTTCGACGGGTTCGACTGCGGCATCGTCATCAGGTGCGACACCACCGGGTTGGTCGCGACGAACATCGCCACGCCGGCATGTTCGATGTCGAACAGGCTGAACGGCATCAGCGAGCCCCACAGGCGCTGCATCGCGACGACGAGGCTGGGCGAATCCACGGTGTAGGAGGTGTAGAAGCCGCGCGAGCCGATGGCATCGAGCCACTTGCGGATGAACCACGGGCCGGAGGCCGACATGCGGTGGCCGGCGTCGCCGGTGTACACCGCGACCGCCTCCGGTCCGTGGCGCGCGATGATGTCGCGCAGCTTCGCCGCAACCTCGTCGAGGGCCTGTTGCGGTGCGATGTCCGCAAACCCGTCGCCGACCCGTTTCTTGCTGGAGAGCAGCCGCTCCGGGTGATACAGGCGTTGCGCTTCCGCGCGGCCCTTGGGGCAGGTGTAGCCCTGGGAAACGGGATTGTCGCGGTCCGGCCGCACCGCGACGACGCGATTCGCGTCGGTGTCGACGTCGACCTGGATGCCGCAAAATACATGGCAGAAGCGGCAAAAGGATTTTCGTGTCTCGATCATGCGGCTGTCTCCTGTGGTGGATCGGCGGTGCATGGAGCATCACGGGGCGCGGCGCAGGGCGGACGTTCCGCACGTACGGCCGACGTGCGGAGGGAAGACCGTCTGTCCCGTCCGGAAGCTGTCGCTGCTGCTCCGGGGGGTTCTCGGAAAGACACGAATTCCAGGTTGCGACGAAGTGTATCGACCGTCCGGTCGGACGTCAAGATGCCACGGGACGTTTGCGAGAAAAACAGCCTATCCTGTTTCTTGTGCACTGCACAGGCGAATCCTGTGGACGGCCGACCGGACGGTCGGATATTCTGTCCATCGAATCCCGGGACCGGGCAGCGCTCGCAATCCGTCGCCGGGCACACTCGAGAGACCACACGGGGGAAGCAAATGGGACGTGTCAGCGGCAAGGTGGCAATCATCACGGGGGGCGCTTCGGGACTGGGACGGGCGGATGCGGTCGTACTTGCGCGGGAAGGCGCGAAAGTCGTCGTCACCGACGTCAGCGAGGAAGCCGGACGCGCACTCGCGCGCGAACTGGACTGCGACTTCCTGCGTCATGACGTGCGCAGCGAGGCCGACTGGCAGGCGGTCGCGGCGCACACCCTCGACCGCTACGGCCACCTCGACATTCTCGTCAACAACGCCGGCATCGTCGTGCCGGCAGACATCGAGACCGCCACGCTGGAGCAGTACCGTCTGCTCAACGCGATCCATGCCGAGGGCACCTTCCTCGGCTGCAAACAGGCCATCGCCGCGATGAAGGCGCGTGGCGGCTCGATCATCAACATCTCGTCGCTGTCGGCCATCCGCGGTTTTCCCGGCGTCATTACCTATGCGGCGGCCAAGGGCGCCATCGCGGCGATGACGCATACCATCGCCGCGCACTGCCGCGACAAGAACTACCCGGTGCGCTGCAACGCGATCCTTCCCGGCATGATCTCCACGCCCCTGCTCGAAGCGGTGACCGGACAGGGCGTTCCCGGCATCGGTCAGCCCGAGGACGTCGCCAACATGGTGCTGTTCCTCGCCTCCGACGAGTCGCGCCACGTCAATGGCGCCCAGATCGTGCTCGACAACGCGTCGAGCGTCATCGGTGGTGCGGCTTGAGCCGGACCGCGGACCATCGGTCATGCCGTCCAAACCATTCTTGAGGAAGCCGACAACCATGTACAAGATCGCCACGAGTCACGAGTTCGATGCCCCCGCCGCGGTGCTGTGGGACTTCCTGCAGGACTTCGCCCACATCGAACGCTGGTGGCCGAGGCACGACCCGGCCGTGCAGATCGACCGGGTGGATATGGAAGGCGAGGGCGTCGGCATGATCCGCCACATCTACAACAAGGGCTACGATGCGCCCGTCTCGGAGCGGCTCGATGCCCTCGATCCGGCGAAGCTCACCTACAGCCTGTCGATCGTCGGCAACAAGCCGATGGGGATCACGCACTACCAGGCCACCGGCCGCATCGAGGCGCTCCCGGACGACCGTTCCCGCCTCAACTATGCGAGCGAGTTCATGACCGAATCGGGCAAGCCCGACGATGCCGAGGCGTGGTTGCGCATCGCCTACGAGTTGATGTTCGCGGGCCTTGCGGCCGCCGTGACCCGCCGCGCCGGTCAGTGATGGCCCCGGCCAGGAGACGAACATGAAAGCACTCCGTTATGTCGGGGCAGGGCTCCCGCCGGTCGTGGAAGACGTGCCGGTGCCCATCCCCGGGCCGGGCGAGGTTCTGGTGAAAATCGGTGGCGCCGGGGTGTGCCATTCCGACCTGCATGTGCTGGACCATGGCGCACAGGGCGCGGGCAGCAAGCCCGCGTTCACGCTCGGTCACGAAAATGCCGGCTGGGTGGCGGCGTGGGGGGCGGGGGTGCAGGGCCTGCGCGAGGGCGACCCGGTGGCGGTGTACGGCTACTGGGGCTGCGGCCATTGCCGCCCGTGCCAGTCGTCGATGGAAAACTACTGCGAGAACGCCGACGACGTCCCGCAGGCCGGTGGCGGCTTCGGTCTCGACGGCGGCATGGCCGAATACATGCTCGTGCCGTCGCCGCGGCTGCTGGTGCCGCTGGGTTCGCTCGACCCGCGCGCCGCCGCGCCGCTCACCGATGCGGCACTGACACCGTACCACGCCATCAAGCGCGCCCTGCCGCTGCTGACGCCGGACGCCAACGTGGTGGTGATCGGTGTCGGCGGCCTCGGCCACATGGCGGTCCAGTTGTTGCGGGTGATGTGCGGGTCGCGCATCGTCGCGGTGGACCTCGACGACGGGCGCCTCGAACACGCGCGCCAGCTCGGCGCCGACCTCGTCGTGAATTCGCGCAACGGCGCGCAGGCGGCCGAGACCATCCGCGCCTTCTGCGGGCCGCGCCGGGCGGCGCTGGTGCTGGACTTCGTCGGCCTGCAGCCGACGCTCGACCTGGCCGTGCAGCTGGTCGGACGCAACAGCCAGCTCACCGTGGTCGGCGTGGGCGGCGGCGTCCTCCAGTTGAGCCAGATGACCCTGCCTTTCGGCTGCTCGGTATGCACGCCCTTGTGGGGTTCGCGTGCGGAGCTGCTGGAAGTCATCGCGCTGGCGCAATACGGGCGCATCCAGGTCGACGCCCACTATTTCGGCATCGAAGACGGGCCGCGCGTGTTGCAGGACATGCGCGCGGGCAAGGTGCACGGGCGCGGCGTGCTCGTGCCCGGCCTGAACTGAGGTTTCGCCGCGGCTGCCGTACCGGCCGGATGCCGGACGGTGCGGACCGGGCGCGGAAATTCATGAACAGCGAGGAGACGACAGTGAAACTGCAGAACAAGGTGGCGATCGTGACCGGCGGCGGCTCGGGCCTCGGCCGCGCGATGTGCATCCGCCTCGCGCGCGACGGTGCGCGCGTGGTGGTGGCCGACCTCAACCTGGCGGCGGCGCGCGACACGGTGGCCGCCATTGCGGCGGAGCGGGGCGAGGCGGTCGCCATGCAGGCGGACGTGGCGCGGCGCGAGGACGTGGCGCGGGTCGCGCACGATACCGTCGCGACCTTCGGCGCCATCGACGTGCTGGTGAACAACGCCGGCATCGTCGGCGAATTCGTCAAGACGGCGGAAGTGAGCGATGAATCCTGGGACCGCGTGCTCAACGTGAACCTCAAGAGCATCTTCTTCTTCTGCCGCGAGGCGATTCCCCAGATGCTCAAGCAGGGCGGCGGCGTGATCATCAACATCGCGTCGACGGCCGGGCTGATCGCCACGACCGCGGGCATCGAATACACCGCGGCCAAGCACGCGGTCGTGGGGATCACCAAGGAGATCGCCTATGAATACGGTCAGCAGAACATCCGCGCCGTGGCGATCGCGCCGGGCGTGATCATGACGCCGATGATCGAGAATATGCCCAAGGAATTTGTCGAGGCCAGCGCCGACTTTCAGAAGCAGCTGCGTGCGCCTTCCGGCAGGCCGGGACGTCCCGAGGAGGTGGCCGCGGTGGTCGCCTTCCTCGCCAGCGACGACGCGAGCTTCATTCACGGCAATACCGTCGCCGTGGACGGCGGCTTCACCCTGTTCTGACACAGCGAAAGGGACTTGCAACCATGACAGACGTGACCGTGGAAACCCTGCTCGAAGAGAAGCGCATCGAGCGCGTGCTGGTGCGCTATGCGCTGGCGCTGGACGAGCATGACTGGGCGGGCCTCGACGAGGTCTTCGTGCCCGAGGCGACGGCGTGGTATCAGGGGATCGGCGATTTCTCCAGCCGCGAGGCGATTCGCGACATGATTTCCGGTGTGCTGCAGACCTGCGGGCGAACCCAGCACTTGCTGGGGAATTTCCGCATCGCCATCAATGGCGACAAGGCGACGGCGAAATGCTATCTGCAGGCGATCCATGTCGGCCTGGGGGCGCTGGCAGCGCAGACCATGACCGTGTGGGGGGAGTACAGCGACCGGCTGGAGCGTCGCCCCGAGGGATGGCGCATCGTGCATCGCGAGCTGGCGATGTTCCAGACGGCCGGCGATATCGGACTCGGCACGACCGGCGCGGAATAGCGAACGCCTGACGCCTGACGCCGCGGCCCGCAGAGGGTCGCGGCGCCGCTTCCGGTACGCTTACAGCTGGACGATGCACTTGCCGCGGCTGGCACCGGAGAGCATGTCGCAAAACGCCTTCGGCGTCTCGGCGATGCCGTGGCGGATGTCGACGACGCTCTTCAGCCGGCCGTCGCGCAGCCACTGCGACAGGTCGCGCACCGCCTCCGGGTAGCGCGCGACGTAGTCGGAGAACATGAAGCCGGCGGCGCTCGCGCGTTTGACGATGAACTCCCACATGTGGAACATGCCGGATTCGCGGTCGTTGTGGTCGTAGTCGGCGATGGCGCCGCACAGCACCACGCGCGCACCGAGCTTCATGTGCCGGACGGCCTCGTCGAGCATCGCGCCGCCGACGTTGTCGAAATACACGTCGAAACCGTCCGGCATCGTCTCGCGCATGGCGGCGGCGAGACCCGCGGGATCGCGGTGGTTGATGGCGGCATCGTAGCCGAGCTCGTCGGTGAGCCAGCGGCACTTTTCGGGCGAACTGGTGATGCCGACGGTGCGGCAGCCGAGAATTTTCGCGATCTGGCCGACCACCGATCCGACCGCGCCGCCGGCCGCACTCACCAGCACGGTGTCGCCGGCGCGCGGCCGGCCGACGTCGAGCAGGCCGAAATAGGCGGTCATGCCTGTGGGGCCGAGCGTGGCGACGAATTCGTGCAGAGGGAAGCTGCCGTCGTGTTCGAGTTTTTGCGCAAAGTCCGAACCGTCCAGCGCGCTGAACTCTTCCCATGACGCGCGCGCCAGTACGAGGCTGCCCACGGGAAAGTCCGCGTGCAGCGACTCCGTTACATGGCCCAGCACGATGCTTTGCACCGGCGCGTCCAGCGCCATCGCGCTGAGGTAGTTGTCGTCGGCGCCCGCGTTCATCCACTTGCGGAAACCGGCGTCGAGCGAAAAGCACGCATTCCTGAGCAGAAACTGGCCCGCCCGGATTTCCGGCATGGGGGAGGCGACGAGCGCGAAGTCGCTTTCGCGCAGTGCGCCGTCCGGTCTTCGTTGCAGCAGGATTTGCCTGTTTTCGCCGCGGGTCATGGGATCTCCTCCTGAAGGGGTGTTCGATGCGTGACGCCGTTGCGGCGTAACGGGCGTCCGTTCCGCGCATGCGCCCGACCGGACGGTCGATATTATGTCACGAAGCGGCGAAGGAGTGTGTGACGCCCCGGGAGAAACCGGTATGTCGGATTTCAGAAGCGTATCGGGCCCGGTGGGGCAGGGGCCTGCGCGGACGCGGGCGGGCGATGCCCCGCAGGGCCTGCCCGCCCGCGGCGGTGGTTCAGGCGAAGCGGGGGCCGCGCGCGTTGAACCAGAAGCGTACAGTGGCAACCAGGCGCAGCAGGTTGAGGTGGAT
Source organism: Azoarcus sp. Aa7 (assembly GCF_014822185.1). GTDB lineage: Bacteria > Pseudomonadota > Gammaproteobacteria > Burkholderiales > Rhodocyclaceae > Aromatoleum. The sequence continues at coordinate 114,934 of NZ_QVLR01000103.1, read as the reverse complement.
CATGATCCACGGCGTCTCGATCACCGGATAGCGGGCGATCACTTCCTGGTCGAGGAGGTCGATCCAGCGGCTCTTGGCGTGAGCCCAGTACGCGGACGACGGCTCCGGTCCGACGGCGCTGCGCGCGTCGGTGCAGGCCTGTTGCCACAGGGCCAGGGTGCGTTCCTGGCTGACGTCCCACTTGCTTGCCAGCCACGGCAGTATCATCGGTGCATTCATGGTGAAAGTTCCAGTCATCAATGTTTGTATGGTGCGCCGCACCAATCAAATTGTCAACGTAATGTATTGATGTTGAATGAACTGTGTTTTTATCGCCAAGACGATTGATGCGAGGCCGCATGAAGTTTTGGCGGGCTTCGGCGGCTGCGGCGGGACATTGACAGCCCGTCGGCGGGGGTTATAATCCATCTATCGACCGACCGGTCGGTTTCATTGTTCGTGGTGCGCTGCCCTCTCGCGCCCGGGCGATGCCGCGGTTCGGTTCCGCAGGGGCCTGCGGGGGCGCGGATGCCCGGCCGGCCGGCCCGTGTGCAGGCACGGGGCGGGTCTGGCCATTTCGTACGACGACTGGAGGAGTAAGCATGAATGATGCGGTTAGCGGGAAGGTGTCGGTCGGCGATCACGCCCTGTCGCCAAGGACCCGGCGTTTTCTGACGGAAACGCGGCTCGGCCATCTGATCGATGGCGAGTTGGTGCTCTCCGCCGATGGCGCCACGATGCCGGTCATCGATCCCAACACCGGGCGGGAGTTCGTCCGCGTGGCACTCGGCGGTGTCGCCGAGGTGGACCGGGCGGCGCAGGCGGCGCGCAGGGCTTTCGAGGACGGTCGCTGGCGCAACCTGCCGCCGATGAAGAAGGAGGCCGTGCTGCGGCGTCTCGGTGCGCTGCTCGAGGAGCACCGCGAGGTGCTGATGGATCTCGACATGCTCGACGGCGGCATCATCCGTGCGCAGACGCCTTTCTTCGTGCAGTTCGGCATCGACGTCACCAACTACTATGCCGGCTGGCCGAGCAAGATCGAGGGGGCGATGTCGCCCACCGGCTCGAATCTGGTCGTGCAGCAGGTGCGCGAGCCGGTCGGCGTCTGCGGCGTGATCATGCCGTGGAATGCCCCGTCGGCCGTGTCGCTGGGGGTGGTTGCGCCGCTCGCGTGCGGCAACTCGGTGGTGCTCAAACCGGCCGAGCAGACGCCGCTGACGGCCTTGCTGTTCGGCATGCTGTGCATGGAGGCGGGCGTGCCGGCGGGCGTGGTGAACGTCGTGCAGGGGCTCGGCCACACCGTCGGCGCTGCGCTGGTGGATCATCCGGAGGTCGATTCGATCAGCTTCACCGGTTCGGTTGCGACCGGCAAGCGCATCCAGGCTGCCGCGGCGGCCCGACTGAAGCGCGTGTCGCTGGAGCTCGGTGGCAAGAGTCCGCAGCTGGTCTTTGCGGATGCCGATATCGAACGGGCCTCGATGGCTGCGGCGTGGGCCGTGTGGGGCCATTCGGGGCAGATCTGCACGGCGGGATCGCGCGTGCTGGTGCACCGTTCGATCCACGACGAGTTCGTCGCGCGCATGGTCGAGGCGTCGCGGGCGCTGAAGGTCGGCTCGTGCTTCGACGCCGACACGCATGTCGGCCCGGTGATCTCGCAACAGCAGCTCGACCAGGTCAGCCGCTACGTGGAGATCGGCAAGACCGAGGGTGCAACCGTCGCGCTCGGCGGCCGGCGGCATGATGCCGACGGGTATTTCTTCCAGCCCACCATCTTCACCGGGGTGAGCAACGACATGACCATCGCGCAGGAAGAGATCTTCGGCCCGGTGATGGCGGTGATTCCCTTCGACTCGGATGACGAGGCTTGGGCGATCGCGAACGCCACCGAGTTCGGTCTGGCTGCAGGCGTGTGGACGCGCGATGTCGTGCGTGCGCACCGGGCCTCGCAGCGCCTCAAGGTCGGCACCGTGTGGGTCAATGCCTACCAGCTCAACGAGACATCGGTCCCTTACGGCGGGGTGAAGGCTTCGGGCTTCGGCCGCAGTCTCGGCGCGGTGTCGATCGAGGAGTTCACTCACGTCAAGAGCGTCTGGTTCAATCTCGACTAGGCGTCCCGGGCCCGTTCGGGCCTTTGCGGGTGCCGGTCTTCACCGCGCGGCACCCGCGTTGAATCTTTCTTTCGCTTTCTTTCGGGGGGATGTTGTGACCACGCAAAACCGGTTGCTGGGTTCGCCGCTGCTCAGGCGCATCGCGCCGCTCACGCTGGGCGGCTACGCGCGCTTCAGGCGGGTGATCGAGGAGGACGGCGCGCTGCCGGCGAGGATCAAGGTGTTGTTCGTCGCGGTGGCAGCGACCACCAAGGGTTATCGCGAGATGGCGTCGCGCGAGCTCGCGCGCGCGAAGGAGCTGGGCCTGACTTTCGACGAGGCGTCGTCGGCGGCGATCGTGCTCAGCAGCGTGCGCGGCGAGGGCGCGGCGCTGTCCTTCATCGCCGCACTCGAGGCCGTCTATCCCGGCGAGACGGGCGGGGACGAGCCGCTGCGCGAAATCGATGTGGCGCCCGGCGAAGCCGAGAAGAACTTCCTCGCGTATTTCGGTTCGATGCCGCCCTCGCTGGGCAAGCTCGCCAGCCTGCTGCCGCTGGGAGCCGACGCGTATTACCTGATGCGCGAGGGCACCATCAACGGGACGCGACTCGGGCCGAAGTACTCGGAGCTGCTGCTGGTGGCGGTGCTGGTCGCCGACTACAGCCCGCTCGCGGCGGTGCACATCAGGGGAGCGCGCACCGCGGGCGCGAGCGAACAGGAGATCGCGGAGGCGGTCGTGTGCACCGTGGCGACCAGCGGTCTGTCGGGGTGGGTCAGCGGCGCGACCGCAATGGACGCGCCGGCCTGATCAGCGCTTGTTGAAGCCGTCGAGGAGAATCTGGCACATGGATTTGGCCATTTTCTCCGGCGGCACCTCATCCGCCATGCGCGGATACCACTTGTAGGCCCAGTTGCACATGCCGACGAAGGTGAGGGTGGCCAGCTCGGGATCCATCTCGCGGAAGTGACCCTTGCTCATCCCGTCGCGGATGATGTTGGTGATGCGCGTGAAGTACTCGCGCCGCCGGTGCCGCATCTCGGCGCGCTGCTTGTCTTCCAGTTCGGCGTAGTGGTCCATGAAGGCGCGCACGTAACCGGGGTGCAGCGCGATCTCGCGCAGCGTCGAGGCGCAGGCGCGTTCGAGCAGCTCGGCCGGCTGCGCGTCGTCCTGCTGCGAATCCCCCTGCAGGCCGCCGATCATCGCGTCGATGTGCAGCTGGTGCATTTCGTAGAGGATGTCGCCCTTGCTGGCGAAATAGTGGTACAGCGTCGGCTTGCCGAGGCCGACCTCGTCCGCGAGCATCTGCATCGAGGTGCCGTGATAGCCGACGCGGTCGAACAGCGAGGCGCAGGCCGCGATGATCTCGTGGCGCTTTTCGTCATGTGCCGCCGTCGTGGTGCGGGCCCGCTTCTTTTTTGGCGGCTCCGCCGGCTTGACTGGACTTTTCATATGACTCCCGTGAATCCCGTGTGAAGTATTGCCGCGGGACGGATTCCGGATTTGCCGCCCCGCGCTGCCGATCCGCCTCCTCTGCGGGCTACCCGCCGAGACCCAGCTCGGATGCGACCATCCTGGACAGGCGTTTCTTGTCGATCTTTCCCGTTGTCGTATACACGAAATCCGGTACCACGAGCAAATGCTCCGGCCATTTCTTCTTCGACAGGCCGATCGTTGCGAGGTGGTCCTTGATCTCCTCCAGCGTGGGCGCCTGATGACCGTCACGGATCGCGCACACCGCGCAGGCCTGCTCGCCGAGGCGCTGTTCGGGCACCGCGATGACGGAGGTCTGGGCGATCGCGGGATGGCGCAGCAGGGCCGCCTCGACCTCGGCGGGATCGATGTTGTATCCGCCGCGGATGATCTGGTCCTTGATGCGCCCGACGACCTTGAGGTAACCGTCGGCATCGCAGATGATCTCGTCGCCGGTGAGGAAGTAGCCGTCATCGGTGAGACGGTATTCCTGGTCGCCGAGGCCGCGGCAATAGCCGAGGAACAGCGACGGTCCGCGCACCCCGGCCTGGCCGCGCTGTTCGCGCGGCAACATCCGTTGTTCGCCATCGAAGGCTTCGTCGCGGGTGCCGGGGAAGGGCTTGCCGTCGGAGTGGCACAGGCGCTCCGGCGTGTCGTCGGGACGCGTCGAGGCGTGCCCCATGCATTCCGACATGCCGAACATGCGCAGCGCGCTGATGCCGAGCAGGTCCTTCGCGTCGCGGATCAGCTCGGGTGTCATCGCGCTGCCGCCGACGCCGAGCACCTTGAGCGGACTGGGCCGTGTCCAGCGGCCGCTGCGGGCCACCTCGATCAGCGTTGCGAGGTGCGTGGGCACGCAGATGCCCCAGCGGCAGCCGTATTCCTCGATCCTTTTCAGCGTTTCCAGTGCGTCCCACGGATCCACGACGACCAGCGGGTGGCCGAGGGCCAGCGCGAAATGCGCGGTGAAGGTGAATCCGGGGGCGCTGCCGAGGGGCACGACGCCGAGGATGGCGTCGTCCGGCGCGAGGCCGGCGATCTGTTCGCAGGCGCGCACCGTGTAGTTCATCGCCGCCGACGAGTGCATCACGCCCTTGGGCACGCCGGTGGTGCCGGAGGTGAAGCCGATCATCGCCGTCTGTGCATCGCGTTCGTCGGCGCCGTGCTGCGGTTGTCGCCCGCGGTACTGCAGGTGCAGACCGGGCACACCGGGGATGGCTTCACCGTCGCTGTCGCGGATCACGGCGACATGACCGAGGCGTTCGTCGAGCACCGCCCGTTCAGCGGCGCCGAGGTCGGGCGTGAACGGGCAGATGACCGCCTGCGCGCCCGAGATTCCGAGCGCGGCAGCCAGTACCGGTGCGTTCTTGCGCCCCTGCAGCATGATGCGGTCGTGCGGACGTACGCCGGCCGCGAGCAGGGCTGCGGTGACGGCTTGCGCCATCGTGCGGAGTTCGCCGCGGCTCCAGCGGCGTCCGTCGGCGCCGACCACGGCCAGCGCGTCCGGGGCGGCCTCGGCCAGCGCCGAGAACTGCCGCCACAGCGAAGCGTCGGTCCAGGTCAGGCCGTCGGCGGAGAATTGTGCGGGGCTGCGGTCAGGCAATCGACTGCCCTCCATCGACAAGGAAGGTCTGGCCGGTGATGAAGCTCCCGGCGTCCGACACCAGCAGCGCAACGGTCGGGGCGACTTCGGCGGGCTTGCCGAAGCGGCGCAGCAGGATGCCGTCGATCAGCTTCTGCTGGATGGTGTCCGTCAGTGTTTCGGTCATGCCCGTCTCGACCGAGCCCGGCGCGACCGCATTGACGCGGATACCGTGATGCGCCCACTGCGCGGCGAGGTCGCTGGTGAGATGCACCATCGCGGCCTTGGTCGTCGTGTAGGGCACGACCTGGCCAGCGTCCGGCCGGTAGGAGAGGAAGGCGCCTACCGAGGCGATGTTGACCATGCAGCCGCCGCCCTTGCCGATCATGTGGCGCGCGGCATGGCGGCACGCGAGGAAGGTGCCCGTGAGGTTGACGTCGACGACCTTGCGCCAGCCCGAGAGGGGGATTTCCTCGGGCAGACCCCACCACGAGGCGCCGGCGTTGTTGATCAGGATGTCGAGGCCGCCCAACTGCTCGACGGTCGCAGCGACGGCCGCTTCGACCTCTTCCTCGTTGGCGATGTCGCAGCGCAGGCCGATGGCCGTGGTCGAGAAGCGCTCGGCAATGCTCGCCGCCATGTCGGCGCATTCCTGCTGGTGGCGCGAGGCCAGCGCGACCTTGCAGCCGAGGTCGGCGAGGGTCGCCGCGATGGCCTCGGCGAGCGCGCCGCGGCCTCCGGTGATGAGTGCGACCTTGCCGTCGAGGCGAAACTGGCGGGCGACGAAGCCCGGGGAAAAGTTTTCGCTCACCTTGTTATCCTTGCGATGCCGGGTTTCAGGCGCCGTGACCGGCGAGGAGGTCGAGCTCCTCGGTGATCAGGGCGATCCGTTTTCCTTTCATCTTGCCGACGTGGGCCACGGCGGCGGCCCACTCGGGGGAATGAAGTGCCGCATCGAGCACTTCGCGCGAGGCGAAGGTCAGCACGGCATGGCCATCCCAGGCGGGCCCTTCCGGGTGATCGTAGTCGAACGTCACCTCGCCGTGGCGGTAGGCGGCGAGGCCGGGGAGCTTCTTCGCGTAGTCCGCGTGCTCGCTGCGCCACCAGGTGGTGAATTGCTCGCGCGACCACTCGGGGGGGCGGGTCGCCAGGATGACCAAGCTTGCTGACATATGCCTATCTGCCTCTGCGGATCAGTGACCGGTCCACTTCGGAGCGCGCTTGTCGAGGAACGCGCGCACGCCTTCCTTGGCGTCTTCCGAGTGATGGACCACGTTGCAGGTCATGGTTTCGAGGGTGATCAGGGAGTTGGTATCCGCGTCGAGGCCGCGGTTCAACGCCATCTTGGTCATCCACATGCAGAACGGGCTCTTGTCGATCAGCGGCGCGCAGAAGTCCTGGATCAGCTTGTCGAACTCGGCTTGCGGCGCGGCGGCGTTCACCAGGCCCCAATCGGCGCACTGCACGCCGGTGAGCAGCTTGCCGGTGAGCATCAGCTCCTTCGAACGACGCATGCCGATCATGCGCGGCAGGCGGTAGATCGGGCCCGCACCGCCGAACAGCGCGCGGCGGATGTGGAAGTCGCCGATCTTGGCTTCGTTGGCGGCGAGCGCGAAGTCGCAGGAGATCATCAGCTCGAAACCGCCGGCAACCGCGAAACCTTCAACGGCCGCGATGGTGGGCTTCTTCATGTTGAAGATCTTGTCGAAGGTGCGCGCGGAATCGATTGCCAGTTGCAGCGAGGTCGTGGTCTCCTGCAGCACCGGGCTGACCAGCAGGTCGAGGTCGGCGCCCGAGCAGAAGGTGTTGGCGCGGCCGCGGAACACGACGGCCAAGGCTTCCTTGTCCTCGGAGGCGCGATCGACGGCCTTCTCGAGTTCCTTCAACAGCTGGGGGCTCACGCAGTTGCGCTTGTGCGGGCGATTGAGCCAGATCGTGGCAACGCCGTTGGGGGCAACTTCGTACTGAATGACGTCCTTTTCCAATTCCATGGCTGTATCCGCTCCTGTGTGAATTTCGAGTCGAGCCCGGGGTGGCCCCGGGCTTCGTTTAGCACCCGACCGGTCGGTCGATTAAGTGAAACCTTACCACGGCAACGATATTTGTCAATGCCGTGTTTTCAGAAAATTTCGAACAGGCCCGCCGCGCCGATACCTCCGCCGACACACATCGTGACAACGCCGTATTTTGCCTTGCGGCGGCGGCCTTCGAGCAGGATGTGGCCGGTCATGCGCGCGCCGGACATGCCATAGGGGTGGCCGATGGCGATTGCGCCGCCGGAGACGTTCATGCGCTCGTCGGGGATGCCCAGCGTGTCGCGGCAGTACAGCACCTGCGACGCGAAGGCTTCGTTGAGCTCCCACAGGTCGATGTCCTCGACCTTCAGGCCCGCCTGCGCGAGCAGCTTGGGCACGGCGAGGACCGGGCCGATGCCCATCTCGTCGGGGTTGCAGCCGGCGACCGCCATGCCGCGATAGCGCCCGAGCGGGGTGAGTCCGCGTCGCGCCGCTTCGCCGGCTTCCATCAGCACCAATGCCGCGGCGCCATCGGAGAGCTGGGAGGCGTTGCCCGCGGTGACGTAACGGCCTTCCTTGAGGATCTGCCCGCCGTTGAACACCGGCTGCAGCTTGGTGAGGTCTTCCAGCGTCGTCTGCGGGCGGTTGCCTTCGTCGCGGTCGAGGGTGACCGTCTCGAACACGGTGTTGCCGCTCGCCTTGTCGAAGCGCGCCATGACCGACTCCATCGGCACGATCTCGCCGTCGAAGCGACCTTCGGCCTGCGCCCGGGCGGTGAGCTGCTGCGAGCGCAGGGCGAACTCGTCCTGGCGCTCGCGGCTGATGCCGTAGCGCTGCGAGACGATCTCGGCGGTTTCGAGCATCGACATGTAGAGTGCCGGGACGCGTTCATCGAGCACCGGGTCCTTGATGCGGAACATGTTGTAGTGCTCGTTCTGCACCAGCGACACGGATTCCACGCCGCCGGCGACCGCGACATTCATGCCGTCGACGATGATCTGCTTGGCCGCGGTGGCGATTGCCATCAGGCCCGAGCCGCACTGGCGGTCGATGGTCATGCCGGGCACGCTGACCGGCAGGCCGGCGCGCAGGGCGGCCTGGCGGGCGACGTTGAAGCTCGTGGTGCCCTGCTGGATCGCGCAGCCCATGATGACGTCGTCGACGGCGTCGGATTCGACCGCGGCGCGGTCGAGGGCGGCCCGCACGACGTGCGCGGCCAGGGCCTGGCCCTGGGTGTTGTTGAATGCACCGCGATAGGCCTTGCCGATCGGGGTGCGGGCGACGGAAACGATTACCGCGTCACGCATCTTGTGCGCTCCCTGTAGTGGTTGGTGGGTGAGGAAAGTTGTGGCCGGCGCTCAGCCGCGACTCAGCACGGCGTCCCAGTCGCCGCCTGCGTCGGCGGCCCGCGCGAGCAGCGGCGAGGGCGTCCAGTAGTCGCCGTGCTGGCGGTGGTAGGCGGCGACGGCATCGCGGATCGATGCGAGTCCCGCTTCGCGCGCCCACCACATGGGGCCGCCGCGCGTGGCCGGGAAGCCGTAGCCGTTCGCATAGACGATGTCGATGTCGCCGGCGCGCAGCGCGACCCCTTCGTCGAGGATGCGCGCGCCTTCGTTCGCCATCGCGCACAGCAGGCGCTGGAGGATCTCGGCGTCCGGGATTTCGCGGCGCGCGATGCCCAGTTCGGCCGACACGGCGACGACGAGCGTCTCGATCTCGGGGTCGGGGATCGGCGTGCGGCCGTCGTAGAGGTAGTAGCCGCGGCCGGTCTTCTGCCCGAAGCGGCCCATCTCGCAGATGCGGTCGGCGATCGGCGAATAGCGCAGGTGCGCGGGGCGAGCGATGTTTTCCTGCTGACGGATGCGCCAGATGACGTCGAGCCCGGCCATGTCGCGCATCGCGAAGAGGCCCATCGGGAAGCCGAACTCGGTCAGCACGCGGTCGATCTGCCACGGTGTGGCGCCTTCTTCCAGCAGGAAGTCGGCTTCGCGGCCGTAGGCGGCGAGGATGCGGTTGCCGATGAAGCCGTAGGCATTGCCGGAGACGACCGCGATCTTGCGCAGCTTGCGCGCGACCGCCATCGCGGTGGCGAGCGTCGCCGCACTGGTGCGCGGGCCGCGCACGACTTCGAGCAGGCGCATGACGTTGGCCGGGCTGAAGAAGTGCAGGCCGAGCACGCTTTCCGGGCGCGAGGTGACGCCGGCGATGGCGTCGACGTCGAGCGTCGAGGTGTTGGTGGCGAGGATCGCGCCGGGCTTGGCGACCGCGTCGAGGCGGCGAAACACCGACTGTTTGATCGCCATGTCCTCGAACACGGCTTCGACGATGAGGTCGGCGTCGGCCAGCGCCGCGTCGTTGGTGGTCGCGCTGATGCAGGCGAGGGCGGCGTCGGCACGTGCCTGCGGCATGCTGCCGCGGCTCACGGAGGTCGCGTAGTTGCCGGTGATCGTCTTCAGGCCGCGCGCGAGCGCTTCGTCGGAGCTGTCGAGGAGGGTCACCCGCAGGCCGGCGTTGGCAAAGCTCATCGCGATGCCGGCGCCCATGGTGCCGGCGCCGACTACTCCGACCGTCGCGACCGATGCGGGCACCGCCGTCACGTCCGGCAGCTTGCCGGCGGCGCGTTCGGCGAAGAACAGGTGGATCAGCGAGCGGCTCTGGTAGCTGTGCTCGCATTCGCGGAAGGCGTCCTTTTCAAGCCGGAAGCCTTCGTCGAAGCTCAGTCGGCAGGCGGCCTCGACGCAGTCGACGATCTTCCACGGCGCGAGCTGGCCCTTCCACTTGCGCGCGTTCTTCTTGCGGAATTCGTCGAAGAGCGCCGGATCGACGTCGCGGATCCTGTCGGTCGCTTCGGTGAGTCTGCGCGCGGGGAGGGCGCCGCTGACGACGTCCTGCGCCATCGCGAGCGCGTCTTCGAGCAACTTGCCCTCGGCGATGCGGTCGATGACGCCCCATTCGTGGGCCTGGCGGGCGGCGACCGGCTTGCCGCTGGTCGTGACTTCGAGCGCGACCGCGGGGCCGGCCAGCCGCGGCCACCACTGCGTGCCGCCGCCGCCGGGCATCAGGCCCAGCGTCACTTCGGGCTGGCCGATCTGCGCGTCCGGGCTCGCGATGCGCCACTGACACGCGAGCGCGAGTTCGAGACCGCCGCCGAAGGCAGTGCCATGGATCGCGGCGATCACGGGCTTGGGGTTCGCCATCAGCGCGTCGATGATCGCGTAGAGGCTGGGTTCCTCGTAGGGCTTGCCGAAGTCGTTGATGTCGGCGCCGGCGACGAAGGTGCTGCCGCCGCCGATGATCACGAGGGCGCGCACGCCGGCATCCGCGCGGCTGGCCTCGATGGCCTGCATCAATCCCTGGCGCACGCCGAGGCTGAGGGCATTGACCGGGGGATTGTTGACGGTGGCGACGGCGACGTCGCCGTGGCGCGCGTAGCCGACGGCGGGGGCGCTCATTGGGCCTCCAGCAGCACGCCGGCACCCATCCACGCGGCGATGCCGGCGCAGGGGATCGCGCACAGAATGGCCTCGGCCAGCTCCTCGTCGGTCGCGCCGACCGCGCGCGCGGCGCGGATGTGGGTGGCGGCCATCGGGCTGTAGTCGGATGCGAGCACGGCGACCAGCATCAGCTCGGCGGCCTTGCGGTCGAGCTGGTTGCAGTCGATGGTGCCCTTGCGCATCAGGAAGTAGCCGTCCGCACCTTTTGGTGCGAGCTTGAGCAGAGTGGCCAGCGCAGGCGGGATGGTGCCGAAGTAGGCCTTGAAGTTCGCTTCGGCTTCGCCGGGGTTGGCGCGCACCAGCGGCGCATCCGGCACGCTTGCCTGCTGCTGCGGATACACGGCGCGGAGCAGGGCGTCGAATGCGAGTGCCGCACCTTCGCCACGCAGGCTGCTCAGCAGGATCAGTCCGCTGGCCGCCTCCTCGAGCGGCAGGCCGAGCGCCGCGGCGCGTTCCAGCTCGCTGCGCGCGAGCTCCCTGTAGCCACGATTGCACGCTGCGACCGCGGCAAACAGGCACTTGAGTCTTGCGGGCAGTGCGCCATCGGTTTCGATCACCTCGCGGAACAGGGCATACCCCGAACGCGTAAAGGGTGCGAGCTGTTTCAGTAGCTCCGACTGGAGCAGGGCATTCGATTCCGTCACCTTGGGTCTCCCGGTGTGTGGTCAGGTGCAGTCTGGGGCGCTGCCGCGTACCGGGCGGCTCCGCCCGGATGTCGGTCGATGGCAGGTTGGCAGTCCGCAGGAGGTTGGACAAGTCCCTTTTTTGCAAAAGCCTACCGACCGGGCGGTCGAGTGTCAATAATCAGATGATCACCGGGATTCCCGGAGATGCGACACAACGCGGGTCGCATTTTTCATGTTGACAGCCGACCGGTCGGTCGATAATCTTCGGCGGAACGGCTGGTGCTTTGCCTTGGCCGCATACGGGGTCTCTATCGACCGAACGTACGGGCGAATTCGGTGTGAAAGCCGGTGTTGTCGAACAGTCCCGGCAGCGGCGGGACGGGAAAGGAAAGCACGGGTTTTCGTGTCCACGGCGCGGAGACCCAGGGTAGCGCCAATTCGCATCCTCGCGGTGCCAACGACGGATAAAGAATGCCATGGGTGAAATAGCAAACAGCGCGATACAACTGGATGCCGTGGTCGGCGAGTCGCCTGCGGGTGCCGAGCCCAAGGCCTATATCGGCGAGGTGGGTGAAATCCGCCAGGTCGCCCGGATCGACGAAGGGCGCCTGCAGGATTGGCTGCGCGAGCATTTGCCGGATTTTCGCGGGCCGCTGACGATCCGGCAGTTCCAGGGGGGACAGTCGAACCTGACCTATCTGCTCGAGACACCGCAGACCAAATACGTGCTGCGTCGTCAGCCGTCCGGCGTGCTGCTGAAATCCGCCCATGCGGTGGACCGCGAGTTCCGCGTCATCGAAGCCCTGTCGCGCATTCCGGGCTTTCCCGTGCCCGAGCCCTTCACGCTGTGCGAGGACCGCGAGGTGCTGGGCAGCATGTTCTATGTCATGCGCCATGTGCCGGGGCGGATCTTCTGGAACTGTCGCATGCCGGACCTCACGCCGAAGGAGCGCGCGGCGGTGTTCGACTCGGCCAACGAAACCCTCGCGCGGCTGCACAAGGTCGATTACGCCGCGCTCGGCCTGTCGGATTTCGGCCGTCCCGGAAATTACTTCGAGCGCCAGATCTCGCGCTGGTCGCGCCAGTACGACCAGTCGCGCATCGAGACGATTCCCGAAATGGATTGGCTGATGGCCTGGCTGCCGTCCAATGTGCCGGAAGAAGACGGGCTGTCGTCGATCATCCATGGGGATTACTCCTTCCACAACCTGCTGATTCATCCCACCGAACCGCGGGTGGTCGGGGTGGTGGACTGGGAGCTGTCCACGCTGGGTCATCCGCTCGGCGACCTGATGTATCACACCATGGAGTGGTACCGTCCGCCCGGTGTCGATGCGCGCGGTACGCTGCAGGACGCCGATCTCGCGGCGCTGGGGATCCCGACGCTGACGGAATACATCCGACGCTATTGCGAGCGCACGGGCTTCAAGGTCGACGCGACCCTGCCTTTCTACCGCGCGTTCAACCTGTTTCGCACTGCGGCAATCCTGCAGGGCATCGCCTTCCGCCTGCAGGAAGGCAACGCCGCGTCGGCCAATGCCGCGGAGATCACCGCCAACATCCGTCCGCTGGCGAAGGCGGCGTGGCGGTTCGCGAACGGGGGCGGCGGCATCTGAAACGGGCGGGGTTCCGGTAATGTGCGGCGCCGACACGACGGGCGGGGCGTGACAGTGAGCGAAGACCTCCAGCGCAGATACACGCTGCTCCTGCTGTTCCTCGTGTCGATGTTCAATTACATCGACAGGACGATCATTTCGATCCTGCAGGTGCCGATCAAGCGCGACCTCGGCCTGTCGGACGCCCAGTTGGGGGCGCTCACCGGCCTGTCCTTCGCAATCGTCTATTCGACGCTGTCCCTGCCCGTGGCGTACTGGGCGGACCGCAGCAACCGCGTCCGCATCATCGCCGGTTCGCTCGCGCTGTGGAGCGTGATGACCGCCCTGACCGGGCTCGCCGCGGGCTTCGCAGCCCTCGTGCTGCTGCGCATCGGCGTGGCGGTGGGCGAGGCGGGAAGCGTGCCGTCCACCCATTCGATCGTGGCCGACCTGTACGCCCCCGCGCGCCGCGCGACGGTGCTCGCCCTGTGGGGACTGTCGCTGCCTGCGGGCATGGCCTTCGGCTATGTCGTCGCCGGCCAGCTGGAGGCGGTGGTCGGCTGGCGCACCACTTTCGCGATCGTCGGCATCGCCGGGGTCGCACTGGCGCCGCTGGTATTCCTGTCGATGCGGGAGCCGGTCAGGGGGCGTTTCGATCCGCCCGCGCCGCAGGTGTCGCAGGCGCACAGCATGGCCGCGGTGGTCCGTCATCTGTGGGGGCTGCGCACCTTCCGCTACATCATTCTCGCCGGCGCCTGCCAGGCCTACGCGCAGTACTCGGTCATGAACTGGAATGCGCCCTTCTATGGCCGTGTGCATGGCATGCCGCTCGCACAGATCTCGCTGTACCTCGCGCTGCTCAACGGCCTCTGCAGTGCGGTCGGCATGTACGCCGGGGGGCGGCTGTCGGACCATATGGGGCAGCGCGATCCGGGCGGCCGCCTGCGGGTCGTGGCGGTCGCGCTGATTGCGATGACGCCTTTCGCCCTTGCGCAGTACCTGACCGCCTCGGCGGCGCTGTCGCTCGCCTTCGGTGCGGTCGCCTCCACGTTGATGATGTTCTACTTCGGCCCGATCGTCGCCGTGCCGCAGTTGCTGGTGCCCTCGTCGATGCGGGCGTTCACGTCGGCAGTGGTGATCCTCACCTTCAACCTGCTGGGGCTCGGGCTCGGCCCCTTCGTGACGGGGCTGCTCAGCGACCTGCTGGCGACCCGTTACGGCATGCAGACCGAATCGATCCGCTATGCGATCTGTTCGGCGACCCTTTTTTCACTCGTGGCCGGCGGCCTCTTCTGGCGGGCGGCAAGCCACCTGCAGCGGGAGACGCCGCGGGCGCGTCCGCATCCGACTGTGACCATTGCGCAGGAAATGTCATGACCGATCCGATCACCGAAGCCCGGCAACGGGCCGAAGGACTCAAGGCGGCGATCCGCAGCTTTTACGACGGGGTGATGCCCGCGGACCTGAAGCGCAAGTCGCGGCTGCACCAGGTGCTGGACAAGGATGACTACGTCCGCTGGATGCGCCTGCTCAACGATCAGGGCTGGGCCATCGGGCACTGGCCGAAGGAATATGGCGGCCAGGCGTGGTCGCTGCTCGAGCGCTTCGCCTTCGAGGATCAGCTCGCACGGCTCGGCTGTCCGTGGGTGATCCCCTTCGGCGTCAAGTACGTGGGGCCGGTGATCTATGCCTTCGGTTCGCCGGAGCAGAAGGCGCGCTTCCTGCCGCGCATCGCGACCACCGACGAGTTCTGGGCCCAGGGCTATTCGGAGCCGGGTGCGGGCTCGGACCTGGCGGGCCTGCGCACCGAGGCGATCCGGGTGGCGTCGAGTGAGGGCGACCACTATGTCGTCAACGGCCAGAAGGTGTGGACGACCTACGCGCAATGGGCGGACTGGCTGTTCTGTCTCGTGAAGACGGCGCGCGGCGAGCAGGCGCAGAAGTCCATTTCCTTCCTGCTGATCGACATGCGCAGTCCGGGCGTGACCGTGAAGCCGATTCCGACCATGGACGGCTATCACCACGTCAACGAGGTGTGGCTCGAAAACGTCCGCGTCCCCGCCGAAAATCTCGTCGGGGCCGAAGGGGAGGGGTGGACCTACGCCAAATACCTGCTCAAGAACGAGCGCACCGCGGGCGCCATCGTCGGCATGGCATGGCACGCGCTGGAGCGTCTGAAGAGTCTGGCGGCAGAGGCTGCACCCGCGTCGCGCGACCGGCTCGAAACCCGCATCGGCGAGCTCGAGCTGCGCTTCATGGCGCTCGAAGTGGCGTCCTACCAGGCGGTGGAGTCGATGATGCGCGGCACCGAGCACGGCGCCGAGGCCTCGCTGATCAAGCTGCGCGGCACCGAGCTGTACCAGCACATCGCCGAAGCGGCGGTCGACACCCTGGGCCTGGCGGGCGTCGCCTGGGACGCGGCGGCCCTGCACGCCGCTGCGCCGCCGCCGCTGGGGCCGGAGGACGCCGGCGGCATCATCAAGGATCATTTCTACAACCGCGCCGCGACGATCTTCGGCGGCGCCTCCGAGATCCAGCGCAACATCGTTGCCAAGGGAGTGTTGGGGCTATGAACATGGATCTTGAAACGGCGGCGATGCTGCGCGACAGCGCAGCGCGCTATGCGGCGGACAATTACGGCTTCCTGCAGCGTCACGCCGTGCTCCGCGAGGCCACCGGATACAGCACGAGTGCGTGGCGCGACTACGCCGAACTGGGCTGGCTGGCGCTGCGCCTGCCCGAGGCCCACGGCGGTCTCGACGCCGATCCGCTGGCGGTCGGTGCGCTGATGGAAGTGGTAGGCAGCCGCCTGTTGATGGAGCCGGTGCTGGCCAGCGCCATCGTCGGTACCGGGCTGCTGGTGAAACTCGGCAGTGACGCGCAGCAGGTCGCGCTGTTTCCCGGGCTCGCCGACGGCTCGCTGCGGCTCGCCTTCGCCGATGCCGAGCCCGCCGACAGCCCCTGCCGGGTGCGTGGCGGGCGCCTGTCGGGTAGAAAGATATCGGTGCTGCACGGCGACGTCGCCGACCGCCTGATCGTCTCCGCGCTGGATGGCGACAACGGCGGCAGGCGGCTCTACCTCGTCGATCCCGCGGCCGGGGAAACCGAAATCACGCGCTACCGGCTCGTGGACGGTCGGGGTGCGGCGAACCTGCATTTTGCCGGTGCGCCCGCCGAGCCGCTCGGTGCCGACACGGCGGCGGTGGAGGCGGCCCTTGCGGAGGTGCTCGACGAGGCGGCCGTGGCGGCCTGCGCCGAGGCGCTCGGTGCCGTGCGCGTGCTGGTCACGACCACCTGCGAGTACCTCAAGATCCGCAAGCAGTTCGGACGCGCCATCGGCACCAACCAGGCCCTGCAGCACCGTGCCGTCGACATGTTCCTGTTGCAGGAAGAAGTTGCTGCATTGACGCTGGCGGCGCAGCAAGCGCTCGGCCGGCCGGCCGTGGAGCGGGCGCGCGTGGTCAGCGGCGCGAAGGCCTATATCTGCAATGCAGCGCGCCACGTGGCCAACGAGGCGGTGCAGATGCACGGCGGCCTGGGCGTCACCGAAGAACTGGACGTGAGCCACTATTTTCGCCGCCTGATGGTCAATGCGGCGTTGTTCGGCGGCCGCGACGAGCATTTCGCCCGTTTCCTCGCGGCCGGCCAGAAACTGGGGGCAGGGGGGATGCACGCATGAGCACCTTGAATGTTGCAGGGCTGTTCGACATATCGGGAAAAATCGCGCTGGTCACGGGCGCTTTCAGCGGCCTCGGCCGCGAGTTCGCCGAGGCACTGGCGGGAGCCGGGGCCGTGGTCGTCCTCGCCGGCCGGCGCATCGACCAGGGGCGCGATGTCGCGGCCGCGCTGGTTGCGGCCGGACACCAGGCGCATGCAGTGGCCATGGACGTGACGCGCGCCGAAAGCGTGAGCGAGGCCTTGGCGTGGATCGTCGCCAACGTCGGGGTGCCCGACATCCTCGTGAACAATGCCGGCGTGACCCTCACGAAACCGCTGCTCGACGTCGACGAGCAGGACTGGGGCAGCATCATGGATGTCAATCTCGACGGCTCGTGGCGGGTCGCGCAGGGCGTGGCGCGGGCGATGAAGGAGGCCGGCAGGGCCGGCAGCATCATCAACATCGCCTCGATCCTCGGTTTGCGCGTGGCGCAGCAGGTGCCGGCCTACGCGGCATCGAAGGCGGCGCTGATCCAGCTCACGAAAGCCATGGCGCTGGAACTCGCCCGCTACGGAATTCGTGTCAATGCGCTGGCGCCGGGTTACGTCGAAACGCCGCTCAACCGGGATTTCTTCGCCTCCGAGGCGGGCAAGGGGCTGATCAAGCGCATTCCGGCGCGCCGTCTCGGGCAGAGCACGGAACTGGTTGGCCCGCTGCTGCTGCTGGCTTCGGCTGCGTCCTCCTACATGACCGGCGCGGTGCTGGTGGTCGACGGCGGCCATACCGTGAATACGCTGTGACAACCGCTGACAGGCGACAACAGGAATAGGGAGCAAGGCATGGGTGACAAGGTCATCGTCGAGCAGCATGGCGCGGTGTTGCGCATCGTCCTCAACCAGCCGGAGTCGATGAACGCCATCGGTCCGGAAATGGCCAGCCGGTTCGCCGCCGTCGCGGCCGACGCAGCTGCGGATGCGGCAGTGCGCTGCGTGGTCGTCGCCGGGGCCGGACCGCATTTCATGGCGGGCGGTGACATCCGCTATTTCTCGGAACTGCTCGGGCTGCCTGCCGCGGAGCGCGACGCGAAGCTCGGGGCGCTGGTGAGCGACGTCGGGCGCGCCGTCACAAGCCTGCGGACGATGGCCAAACCGGTGATCGGGGCGGTGCGCGGTGCCGCAGCCGGATTCGGCTTTTCGCTGATGTGCGCCTGCGATGTCGTGATCGTCAGCGACACCGTGAACTGCAAGCTGGCCTATGGCCAGCTCGGTGCCTCGCCCGACGGCGGCGGCAGCTACACCCTGCCGCGGCTGCTGGGTGTGCGTCGGGCGATGGAGCTGGCCCTGCTGGACGAGCGTATCGACGCGCCGCGCGCGCTGGAACTGGGACTCGTGAGCCGGGTCGTGGCCGACGCGGAACTCGACGCCGCGGCTCTCGCGCTGGCCGCACGCCTCGCCGCGCAGCCGACGGCGGCGCTGGGACGGACCAAGCAGCTGTTCTACGGCTCGTTCGAGAAGGACCTCGCCGGCCAGATCGACGCCGAGCTGCAGGCCTTCCTCGCCGCAGCCGGCTCGCACGACTTCTCGGAGGCGGTGACCGCCTTCCTCGGCCGACGCAAGCCGGAATTTCGTGGCAGTTAGCGACGCGGCGGAGGGCGTCGGTGCGGCCCATGCGCCGCGCATGGGGCCCACCGAATTCGTCGCCTTCGTCGCGCTCAGCCTGGTCGTCGGCGCGGTGGCGGTCGACATGATGCTGCCCGCGTTGCTGCCGCTCGGCGAAGACCTCGGGTTGGCGGATTCGAACCGCGGCCAGGCGGTGATCGCGGTCTTCGTGCTCGGCGTCGGCGCATCGCAACTCCTGTTCGGTCCGCTCAGCGACCGTTACGGCCGGCGCCCGTTGTTCATCGCCGGCGTGCTGCTCCTCGTCGCAGGCAGTGCCGCCGGTGCTCTGGCGCAGGACTTCCAGGCACTGCTCGTGGCACGCCTGCTGCAGGGCATCGGCGCGGGCGCGCAGCGCGTGGTGACCTTCTCGATCGTGCGCGACCTCCATGCCGGTCCGCAGATGACGCGGGTCATGTCGCTGGCGATGGCGGTCGTGCTGCTCGAGCCGATCGTCGCGCCGCTGCTCGGGCAATTCATCCTGCTGTTCGCGTCGTGGCGCTGGATCGTCGCGGCGGTGGCGGTGGTCGGGGGAATTTCGCTCGGCTGGGCGCTGTGGCGCCTCGACGAATCGCTGCCGGCGGCGCGGCGCCGTTCGCTCTCGCCGCGCTCGCTGGTGGCCGCTTACCGGACGGTTGTCCGCACCCGCGTCGCCCTCGTCTGCATGATCGTATGCGGCCTCGTGATGGGGGCGCATCTCGGCTTCCTGTCCTCGGCGCAGGCAATCTTCCAGCGCACCTTCGACGTCGGTCTGCACTTTACGCCGCTGCTGGCGCTGGTCTCGCTGGCGATGTCCGCCGCGGCCTTCGCCAACGCGCGCCTCGTGCGCCGTTTCGGCAGCGCGAAGCTGATTCGCGCGGCGCTGTACGTCCTCGTTACGGTGAGCGCAGTCGCGTTCGCGCTGGCCGTAGCCGACCGCATCACGCTGCCGGTGTTCCTCGCCGCGCAGGCGTGCAACATGTTCGTCTTCGGCATGCTGCTGCCCAACCTCACCGCGATGTCGATGAATCCGCTCGGCAGCATCGCCGGCACCGCGTCGTCGATGTTCGGCTTCGTATCGATGACCGTCGGCGCGCTCCTCGGCGGGCTGGTCGGGCAATTCTTCGACGGCACGCTGCGCCCGGTGCTGGGCGCGTACGTGATCCTGGGTGTCACGGCTCTGCTGGTGCTGCGGCACCTCGGCGGGGAAGAGGAAGCGCCTGTCGCGGAAAGCGCAAAAAATGAATTGACAGTCATTGACTGCTGAATCATTATTCGAAACAGGACAGTTTGTTTTTAAGGTCGGTCTGCAGCGCAGACAGGGCCCGACTCCTCAATCGATTCAAGGTCTGTTCCATGATCCGTGCGATCCACCACGTTGCAATTTCGACGCCCGACCTGAAACCGATGTGCGATTTTTATTGTGGTCTGCTCGGATTCGAGGAGATGTCGCGCACGGCATGGCAACCGGGTGAGGCGAAGATCGACCGCGTCATGGCTCTGACCGCCACCGCGGCGACGGCCGTGATGCTGCGGCGCGGCCCGACCAGCATCGAGCTGTTCCAGTTCACCTTCCCGGCCCAGGCGCCGAAGGGCGGCGGCGACCGCCCCGTGAATCGCTACGGCATCACCCACCTGTGCTTCGATGTGGCGGATGTCGACGCCGCTTACGAGCGCATGGTCGATGCCGGTGTGCGCTTCCACTGCCCGCCGCAGGATTTCGGCAGCGTGCGCGCGACCTACGGGCGGGATCCCGACGGCAACGTGTTCGAGCTGCAACAGCTCACCGGACAGCCCGGCTTCGCCGCATCGCCGCAGTAAACAAACAGAACGGCTTGCTTGTATATGTCCGGGCAAGATCTGCCCGTTTGCCGGAGGGAGCAGCGCATGTCGTTCAGTGGCCCGATTGAAGACCGTCTCGCAGTTCGCGAACTGATCGAGCAATACGCGGACGCGGTGATGCAGCGCGACGCCGTGGCGTGGGCCGGGGTGTGGGCCGAGGACAGCGAATGGAGCCTGCCCGAGTATCCGGGGCTCGAATGCTTTCGCGGCCGCGACGAGATCGTCGCCGGCTGGATCCGTTCGATGGGCGACTACCCGGGCCTCGCCTACGTCGCCACGCCGGGGGCGATCACGGTCGACGGCGACCGCGCGACGGCCCGCACCTACACCTCGGAGGTGTTTCCGCATCCCGACGGGCGCGTGTTGCGCCTGCGCGGCCAGTATGACGACGAGTTGGCGCGTATCGACGGCCGGTGGCTGTTCACGAAGCGCGTTTACAAGACCATCCGGGCCGACTGAGCGGCACGGCGGGCAGGGGAGCGATATGGGACGACTTGCGGGTAAGGTGGCGCTGGTGACCGGCGGCACCGCGGGGATCGGGGCTGCGACGGTGGAGCGCTTCCGCCGCGAAGGCGCCAGCGTGGTGTTTACCGGTTCGAACGCCGGACGCGCCGCCGCCCTGTGCGAGGCCACCGGGGCGATCTTCCACGCCCATCACATCGATGACCGCGCCGGCTGGGCGCCGCTGATGGAAATGATCCGCGGCCGCCTCGGGCGGCTCGACGTCGTCTTTGCGAACGCCGGCATGGAAGGCGCCGACAGCAACATCGAGGACATCGACGTCGACGCGTGGGACCGCATCATCGACGTGAACCTCACCGGCACGATGCTGACGTGCAAGCACGCGGTCGCCGCGATGCGCACCAACCCCGGCGGCCCCGGCGGGTCGATCATCATCAACTCGTCGATGAACGGCATCCTGGCCCTGCCGCGCAACGTCGGCTACAGCGTCGCGAAGGGGGCGCAGCGCCTGCTCGCGAAGTCCATCGCAATGCACTGCGCCGATGCCGGCCTGAACATTCGCTGCAACACCATCCATCCCGGCGTCGTCGAAACGCAAATGATCCGGGAGGCGATGGCGAGCGCGCCCGATCCGGCGGCCGCGCGGGCGCAGCTGTGCGGTCTGTCGCCGCTGCGGCGGATGGGCTCGGTCGAGGAGATCGCCGGACTGGTGACCTACCTCGCCAGCGATGAGGCGGCTTTCGTCACCGGCGCCGAATATCTGATCGACGGCGGCTCCACCGCCGGACTGCGGGGGGTGTGAGCGATGCCGACCATCGATGATGCCACCGCGATCCTCGCCCGCTTCATCACCGACCAGACCGGTGCGCCGGCCACGGTGAGCGGGCTCGAACGCATGCCCGGCGGTTTCTCCTACGAAACCTGGCGCATGCGCGCGACCTGGGTCGAGGCGGGCGAACCGCGCAGCGCGCCGCTGATCATGCGCAAGGCGCCGCGCGCGGGACTGCTCGAACCCTACGATGCCAGCGTCGAATTCCGCGTGCTGCGCGTTCTGCAGGATTCGGGCGTGCCCGTGCCCAGGGTGTACTGGTGCGATGCGGGTGGCGAACTGCTCGGCACCTCGTTCTACATCATGGAATTCGTCGACGGCGATGTGCCGCTGCCGTGGAGCGACATCCTGCCCGAGGCTTCGCGCCCGCAGGTTCACTGCCAGTTCGTCGACGCGCTGGCGAAGCTGCATATCTTCGACTGGGAGGCGCACGGGCTGGCCTTTCTCGGCGTGCCCGCCGACCGCGGCGATCCGGCGGCGCTGGCGCTCGACCGCTGCGAGGAGGTGCTCGACCGCATCCGCCTGCGGCCCTATCCCGTGCTGCGCGAGGTCATCGCGTGGCTGCGCGCCAACCGGCCGCGCAGCCCGCGCCTGTCGCTGATCCACAACGACTACCGCATGGGCAATTTCGTCTGGCGCGACGGCCGCATCCGCGCCGTGCTCGACTGGGAACGCGTATTCATCGGCGACCCGATGGCGGACATCGCCTTCACGCGCATCCCCGCTCTGGCGGGCTGGTGCAGCATCAGCGGGGAGATGGCGGAGCGCTACACGCAGCAGTCGGGCATCGCCGTCGATGAGGAACGCGTGCGCTACTGGACGCTGCTCGAAACGCTCAAGGCCGACCTGGTCGGCCTGACGGGCCTGAAGGTGTTCGCCGACGGCCGCTCGTCCGACCTGCGCCTGCTGCAGATCGGGCGCAACGTACTCGCCAACAACATACCCGCCGAAGCCGCGGCGATAGGACTGGGAGCATGATCGAACAGACCGTACCGCTGCAGCAGCTCACCGCCGGCATGGCCGCCTGCGTGCGCGAGTGGATCCTGCCGCATCTTTCCGACGCGATGGCGCGCATCCAGGCCGAGCAGCTGGTGACGCTGCTCGAAGATCTGCCGCGCATCGTTGCACCGGCCGCGCTGGCGCGCATCCGCGCCGACAGCGACGAGGCCCGCGAGCTGCTGCGGGGCTGCGGCGCCGAGGCGCCGCTGGCGGCGGACGGTTTCCACGTCGATGCCCTGATGGCGGAGAACGCCGTGCTCAAGGAGCGTCTGGAGGCGCTCGCGGCGCGTTGCCGCAGCGCCGGCGACGCCGCGGCCGGTGAAACCCTGCGCGACATCCAGCGCTTCTTCGTGCGCAGCGCGCGCCGCGAAGGGGAGGGGGTGGCGGTGCAGTTGTTCGAAGAAATGACGACGCGCGACCGCGAGGGCAAGCAGCATCTTGCCGCGGACGCGGCAGCGTAATCGCAGCAGCGCAAGGAGAGACAGGCATGGCGAAGATGCGATCGGTCACCCTCGTGGCCCCGCGCAGGTTCGAGATCGTCGAGGTCGACAAGCCCGAGGTCGATGACGATTCCGTCATCGTGAAAGTCGAGGGGCACGGCATCTGCGGCAGCAACCTGCATTTCTGGCATGGCGGCGGTTCGGCCAATGCGATGTGCTGCTATCCGATGCCTGGTGCTGCCGGGCACGAGTTCGGCGGCGTCGTGACCGAAGCCGGCCGCAACGTGCGTCGCGTCAAGGTCGGCGACCGCGTCGCGGTGGACTTCTTTCACAGCACCGCGTGCGGCGTGTGTCCGTATTGCACGGCGGGCTGGCCGAACCAGTGCACCGGTCGTGCGGCCCATGCGACGGGCGGCTACGTCGATTACCTCAAGCTGTCGGAACGCGGTCTGCATATCCTGCCCGACACCATCGCGACGCACGCGGCGGCGATTGCCGAGCCGGCGGCGGCTCCCGTCAGCGCGCTGCGGCGCGCCGGCCTGCGCGGCGGCGAGCAGGTGGTGGTGCTCGGCGCGGGCGTGCTCGGACTGGCGGCTGTCGGCGCGGCGAAGGCGATGGGGGCGGGCCGGGTGATCGTTACCGCCAAGTACGACCTGCAGGCGCAGTTCGCGCAGGCCTTCGGCGCCGACGTGGTGGTGCGCGGCAGCGGTGACGCCTCGGTCGAGGAGATCCGCTCGCACCTCGACGGCGGCGCTGCGGACATCGTTGTCGAGACCGTAGGCGGCCACGCGCCGACGCTGGGCCAGGCGACCGACATCGTGCGCCCGCGCGGCGAGGTACTGGTGCTGGGGTTGTGGGAGGAACTGGTGCCGGTCGACTCGTGGAAATCGGTGCTCAAGGACGTGACCTACCGTTTCTGCCTGACCTACGGGACGCAGGGATTGAAGACCGACTTCGGTTACACCGTCGACCTGATGGGTTCGCGCAAGGTACCGATGCAGGATCTGGTGACGCACGTGATGCCGCTGGAGCAGATCGGCGAGGCCTTTGAAGTGGCCGCCGACAAGAGCCGTGGCGCCATGAAAGTAATTCTTGTCCCCTAGGAATACCACGATGACGAACGAGTTGGACGCGCTGGCCGCGCATTATTTTCAGACCGCCTGGGTGGTGCGTGACCTTGATGCCGCGGAGGAGTGGTTCGGACGGGTGATGGGCGTGCCGGCGTGGACGCGCTTCGACCTTGTGCTCGGCGAGGAGAGCCGTTACCGCGGCCGGCCGGCCGATTCGGCGATGCGCCTGTCGCTCGGCTATGCCGGCGAGGTGCAGGTCGAACTCATCGAATCGCTGCGCGGACCCAGCATCTACACCGAGTTTCTCGAGCGCAAGGGCCCGGGCCTGCACCATGTCGCGTTCGCGGTGCCGGATTTCGACGCCACCGTCGCGCGCCTGCGCGAGCAGGGTTTACCGGAACTGTCTTCGGGCGTTTTCGGCGGCGGCAGTGTGAAATTCGCATATTTCGACTGCGAGGAGGCGGGGGCGTCGGTGATCGAGATTCTCGGCTTCGATGCCGCGACGACGGAGGGGATGGCGCAAATGAAGGCTGCGGCATATGCCGCCCGGCCCGGCGCCGCGGCGGCAGGGGCGATCGCCGCGCGTATCGGTTAGCGGCGACGCACAGCGGGGGGAGACGAGGATGCAGTCGGAGGAGTTCGATGTGGGAATGAATGCCAGGGAAGCGGGTAAGGAGGGCGCAGCGGCGCCTGCCGGTCGCGGGCGCGCAGAGCGTGGCGGGGCCGGAGCGGTTGCAGCACCGGCGGCGGAGACGCGCCCGGCGGGCCGCAGCCGTCGGCCCACGCGCGCCGAGCGGGCGTCGAGCGTGCGCGAGGCGATCTTCCAGGCGGCCGCGACGGTGGTCGGCGAGCACGGTTACTGGGATACCTCGGTCAACCGCATCACCGAGCTGGCCGGCATCGCGCAGGGGACCTTCTACCATTATTTCGAGTCGCGTCAGGCCCTGATGGACGAACTGCTCACCCATGTCGGCATGGACCTGCTGAAAGCGATGGGCACGGCGGTGATGGGAGCGACCGGTTTCTACGAGATCGAGGAACGCGGCTACCGCGCCTTCTTCGAGTACATGCGCAAACACCCGTGGCTGTTCCGTGTGCTCAACGAGGCCGAGGTCGCCGCGCCGGTCGCCTACAGCAAGTATGTCGCGGTGACCACCGCGCACTACATCGCGTCGCTGCGACGAAGCGTCGAGGCCGGCGAGATCGCCAACTACGGCGAGGCGGAACTGGAGGCGCTGGCGCACATGCTGATCGCGGCGCGCACCGCGCTGTACCGGCGCTATTACCGCAGTACGCGCGTGTCGCGCCGGCAGATCGATGCGGCCGTCGCGGTGTACATGAAGCTGGTGCGGGGTGGCGTGCGCTAACGGCGCGCGATTGCGATCCCGGATGAATCATGAATCAGTAATCACAAAACGCGTTGGCCGCAGGCGGCGCAACCCGGAAACCATGCGGTGCCGGGCCGGTGCCTCGCGCCATGAATATTGACCACAAGGAAAGCCTGTCATGACCATAAATGCCGACGACGAGTACCTGCACTTCGCCCCCGCGGGCAGCGACGCCCTGTTCAGCGACAACTTCTGGTTCTCGATCTGTGACCGCGAGGCCGACATCTTCGGCGTCAACCACCTCCACGTCAGCAACAAGGGCTATGGCCGCTTCAGCACAATGATGGTCATCGACGGCGTCGCTCAGCCGTGGGCGAACAAGGTGCCGTTTGCGGCCGACGCGCCGCGCAAGTTCGACAAGCTCGTCGGCGGGCACATGAGCTATCAGGTCGTCAAGCCGCTGGAGCAGATTCGCATCCAGTTCGATGGCCCGAAGTACGGTTTCGACCTGCTCTATACCGGGCGCTTCCCGGTCTTCGACTACAAGGATTGCCTCGGCGGCAATCCGCTGACGAGCGCGGACACCTACAACTACGGCGGCCACTACGAGCAGGGACTGTTGTGCACCGGCGAGTTCGAGGTGCGCGACGGCCCGCGCCGCGGCCGCCGGCAGATCAACTCCTACGCGCACCGTGACCACTCGTGGACCAACCGCTTCGGCGGCGAGACGCCGTGGGAGCTGCCGCCGCTGTCCTACCAGGACAGCCTGTTCCACTTCTGGCCGTCGATCCAGACGGACCGCTTCCACCTCAACGCCTTCGGCTGGATGAACCCCGACTTCGTCGTGCCGCACAAGGGCGCGCCGCGCTTCGGCGGCTTCCTGTCCGACGCGAGCGGCAGCCGTCCGATCGAAGGGGCGAGCTGCATCATCCGCACCGAGGACGACCGCCGCACTGCGATGAGCTTCCTCTACGAGCTGACCTTGCCCGGCGGCGACGTGATCCACGTGCGCACCGGGCGCAAGCATGCGCACACGATGAACGGACTGATGCGCGGCGAGAACGACGCCGAATGCACTCTCGATTGTTACGAGTCGTTCTTCGACTTCGAGATCGTCGAGACCGGCGAGCGCGGCTACGGCTGCGCCGAGTACTCGATCCTGCATCCGCAGCCGCGCTGGCGCTACTGAGCGGGAATCGGGGGCGGGCAGGGCAGGGGGCGCGGAGCGGGGAATGGCGGACGGATTCACTATCCGGGGAGAGCTGAGTGGAACGTGATTTTGATGTCATCGTGGTCGGCGGCGGCGGGGCGGGCCTGTGCGCGGCGATCGAGGCACAGGAGGCCGGTGCGTCGGTGATGGTGCTCGAGGCCGACAAGCACCTCGGCGGTGCAACGCTGCAGTCGGGCGGGGTGTTCTATGCGGCCGGCACGAGCGTGCAGAAGGCCCGTGGCATCGAGGACACGCCCGACGCGATGTACGAGTACGTGATGAACCTCAACCAGTGGGAGTTCAGCCCGGCGATCCTGCGCCTGCTGTGCGATCGCGGCCCCGAGGCGATCGACTGGCTGATCGGGCACGGCGCCGAGTTCCCGCCCGAGTGGCTGATGTGCTCGGGTGTCGATTCGGTGCCGCGCGGCCATCCGAGCCGCGGCGGGGCGGGCAGCATCGGCGAGACGGTCGTGCGCGCCTTCGAGGCCCGCGGCATCGAGACCGCGGTCGCGACCCGCGTCGAGTCCCTGATCGTCGAGGACGGCCGCGTTGTCGGCGTGCGCGCTGCCGGTGCCGAGCTGCGCGCGGGCGCGGTCGTCGTCACCACCGGCGGCTTCGGCAACAGCCGCGAGATGCTCGAACGCTACTGGCCAAGCATGGCCTACCACGGCGACCGCGTCTACGCGGTGCATTGGCACGCGCCCTTCATCCTGGGCGACGGGTTGAGGATGGGCGAGGAGGTCGGCGCTAACATCGTCGGTTTCGATAGCGGCCTGCCGCTGCCCGCGTCGGGCGCGGCCGGCCGCGTCGTCGAGCCCTTCCTGCCGCCGTGGATTGTGCTCGTCAACCGTGAAGGGCGCCGCTTCATGGACGAGACGGTGACCTACAGCGTCTCGGGCTACATCCTCAACAGCCAGACCGACCGGCGGGCGTACGCGATCTTCGACGAGCCGACGCTCGCGACCGCCAGCGCCGACACCGCGTATTCGGATCCCTACCACTCCGAGCTCGCGGCGACGACCTGGGACCACCAGACGATCCGCAACCGCATCGAGAAGGGCGAGGTGTTCGTCGCCGACTCGATCGACGCGCTCGCGCGCAAGATCGGTGTCGACCCGATCAGCCTCGGCGTGACGGTCGAGAACTACAACGCCGACTGCGACCGTGGCATCGACGGTGAATTCTTCAAGCAGGCCGAGCGGCGCTTCGCCGTCCGCAAGGCGCCGTTCTACGCGATCGAGGTGCGCGCCTCGGTGATCGGTTGGACCGGCTGCGGCCCCGAAATCGACGGGCAGTGCCGCGTGCTCGACAAGCATCAGCGCCGGATCCCGGGCCTGTTCGCAGCCGGTGAAGTGGTCGGCGCGGTGCAGGGCAAGCGCTACGCGGGCGGCGGCCTGAGCATCGCCAACGCGGTCATCCTGGGGCGGCTCGCGGGGCAGAACGCTGCGCGTGCCGCGGCGCGGTAAAGGGGGGCGCAGCGCGGTCGCCCGCGCGCGCGAAGCGGGACTGGAGGGGAGGGAGGCATGGGCAAGCTCGAAGGCAAGACCGCCGTGATTACAGGCGGCAGTTCCAACATCGGCCTGGAAATCGGCCGGCGCTTTGCCGCCGAGGGTGCGCAGGTGGTGATCGCCGCGCGCGACGGGGCGCGGCTGGAGCAGGCGGTGGACGCCATCGGCCACGGCGCGACGGGCGTCTCCGTCGATGTCGCCGACGAGGCCCAGGTGAAGGCGCTGTTCGAGCCGCTGGAGCGGGTCGATCTGCTCGTGACCTGCGCCGGCGGCTGGGTGTTCGGCGCCATCGACGAGCTGCCGCCGCAGCGCTGGGTGGAACTGTTCGCCGGGCGCTTCTTCGGCCAGATGTATGCGTGCCATTACGCGGTGCCGAAAATGCCCGCAGGCGGCTCGATCATGCTGTGTTCGGGCATCGCGGCGAAGGCGGCGATCCCGAACTATGCGGGCGGCTCGGCGCTGTGCGGGGCGGTCAATTCGCTGGGACGCCAACTCGCGCTCGAACTGGCGCCGCGCGATATCCGCGTGAACGTGTTGTCGCCGGGCCTGATCCTGTCGCCCGAAGAGCGCGAACGCGCGGTGGCCGGGCAGTTGCCCGACGACATCGTGCGGCGCGAATTCATCAACTCGCGCATTCCGCTGAAGCGGCCCGGCGGTGCGGAGGACATGGCCGATGCGGCGATGTTCCTCGCCGGCTGCAACTACGCCACGGGCATGGTGATGGATATCGACGGGGGCTGGACCACGCTGTAACGGGCGGGTTGTTCTCACAAATTTACCGAAGGAGCACGGCGCATGGGCAGCGTGGCAGGGAAGGTCGTAATCGTTCTGGGGGCCGCCGGGGCCAACAACATGGGGCAGGTGATCGCGCGGCGGTTTGCGCGCGAGGGCGCGAAGGTGATGGTGGCCGGGCGCAAGGAGGAGACGCTGCGGACACTCGCGGAGGAAATCGGCGGCGCCTGGGCGCTGTGCGACATCACCCGCGAGGCGGACATCGCGGCGCTGGTCGCGGCGACCGTCGAACGTTTCGGACGGCTCGACGTCGCCGTCAACGCCACCGGCTACGGCCTGCTGAAACCCTTCCTCGAGACGACGCGCGAGGATCTCGAGTTCATGAACGCGGTGCAATTCACCGGACCGTTCCAGTTCTTTCAGGCCGCGGTCGGGGCGATGAAGGACGGCGGCTCGATCATCCAGATCTCGTCGGCGACGGCGACGATCATGCTCGACAACCATGCCGCCTACATGGGCACCAAGGCCGGGATCGACCACGTCGTCCGCTGCGTCGCCAACGAGTTCGGCGAGCGCGGCATCCGCGCGAACTCGATCTCGCCGGGTATCACCGACACGCCGATGGCGGCGTCCGCGTTCGAGAGCCAGGCACTGGTCGACCTGTTCCGCCGCGAGTATCCGCTCGGCCGCGTCGGCACCGCCGACGACGTCGCGGAGGCGGCGCTGTGGCTTGCCGCGGACGAATGCTTCGTTACCGGCCAGAACCTGCAGGTCAATGGCGGCCTGACCCTGCGGCGCAATCCGCGTGTCAGCGAAATGGCGGCGGTGCTGGCGGCCGAGGCCGGCGCGGCGCACTGAAAGCCGGATTGCGGATTGCCGGCGTCGTCCGGCGGGGAGCATGTGATGCGTGCAGCGGTATTCCGTGAGGCCGGTCGGCCATTGAGCGTCGAGACGGTGGCGGACCCGGTTCCCGGGCCGGGCGAGGTGCTGGTGCGCGTCGGCCGCAGCGGTATTTGTGGCACCGACCTGCACCTGACCGATGCGCGGGACCCGAAGGTGCCGCCGGGCACGGTGCTCGGGCACGAGTTCGCTGGCGAGGTGGCCGCGCTCGGCCCCGGCGTCGACCGCTTCAGGTGCGGCGACCGGGTGTTCGTATTGCCGCTGCGCGGCTGCGGCCACTGCGCCAGTTGTCTCGCAGGGGAGCCGTCATGGTGCCCGTCCGTGCAGCCGTGCTATGGCGGCTACGCCGAATATGCCGTCGCGGCGCAAACCAGTTGCTTCCGCCTGCCCGATGCGCTGTCGCTCGCCGATGGCGCACTCGTCGAGCCGCTGGCCGTCGCCCTGCACGGCGTCGACGCGGCGGGCATCCGGCCGGGGGCGCGGGTGATGGTGCAGGGGGCAGGACCGATCGGACTTGGCGTGGTGTTCTGGGCACGCCGCCTCGGCGCCGGCCACATCACCGTCGTCGAGGGGGCGCCGGCGCGTGCGGCGCTGGCCCTGCGCATGGGCGCATCGGCCTGCCGCGCGCCCGGCGATTGCGCGGTCGATCCCGCTGCCTTCGCCATGGGCGGCGCACCCGACCCCACTGCACCGGAAATCGTATTCGAGTGCGTCGGCAAGCCGGGGCTGATCGCGCAGGCCATTGGCCACGTGCGTCCGCGCGGAACGGTCGTTTCGCTGGGCTTCTGCATGACGGCGGACACACTGACGCCGGCCGCCGCGAGCGTCAAGGAGGCACGCCTGCTCTTCCCGCTCGGCTACAGCGCGAGGGATTTCGCGGTGAGCGCGGAGGCCCTCGCGACGGGGGCGCCGGAGCCGCGGCTGATGGTCACCGACACGGTCCCGCTCGACCGCCTGCCGCAGGTTTTCAAGCAACTGCGCACGGACCGGACGCAGTGCAAGGTGATGGTTGCCCCCGCGGAAGCGTGAGTCCTGGCGGTAGCGAAAATGGTGCGGCGTCGCCGCGGCACGACCTCACCCGCGCATGTAAAAATATACGACCGACCGGTCGGCTGAGCTATAATTTCCCGACAGATGTTTGTCGGCGTAGCGTGTAGTGGCATGGCCGCAACGTTACGCCGACCGGGACCAGAATGAGATGCCGGTCGTCGCGACCGGACAGCGACGGAGAAATGACATGTTGAACCGCAGGGTGGTGCTGAATTCACGTCCGACCGGGGTGCCGGTGCCGGAAAACTTCCGGCTCGTCGAGGCACCGGTGGGGGAGCTGGCCGACGGCGAAGTGCTGATCGAAAACAAGGTCTTCGCGATCGATCCGGCCACGCGCGGCATGCTCGACGATCGCGAGAGTTACATGAAGCCGGTCGAGATCGGCGGCCTGATTCCCTCGATGGTGCTGGGCCGCGTCGTGAAGTCGCGCAATCCCGCCTTCCGCGAGGGCGACTACGGCCGCGGCTATGCCGGCTGGGAGCGCTATTCGATCCTCAACCCGTCGAACATCGCGATGGAGAATCTCCACGTCGATCCGCAGATCCCGCTCTCCGCCTACATGGGCGCGCTGGGCTGGTCGGGCATCACGGCCTACATCGGCCTGCAGAAGATCGGCGAGATGCGTTCCGGCGAAACCGTGGTGGTGAGCGCTGCGGCCGGGGCGGTCGGCAGCGTCGCCGGGCAGATCGCCAAACTGCGCGGCAACCGCGTCGTCGGCATCGTCGGCAGTGCCGACAAGGCGGACATCGCCACCGGGCTCGGCATGGACGCCGCGGTGAATTACCGCGCCACCGACGACCTCGCCGGGGCGATCCGCGCGGCCTGCCCGGGCGGGGCGAACATCTACTTCGACAACGTCGGCGGCAGGGTCCTCGACACGATGCTGCCGCTGATGGCCGACTTCGGGCGCATCGTCGTGTGCGGCATGGTCGCCAATTACAACAATGCCGGCGATCCCTACCCGCTGCGCAACCTGTGGCAGGTGCTGGTGCATCGCATCACGATGCGCGGCTTCCTTGCCTTCGAGCATCCCGAGATCCTCGCCGAGGCCGAGGACAGTATCGCCGGCTGGATCAAGTCGGGGCAGCTGAAGGCGCTCGAGAACGTCACCACCGGTCTGGAGAACACGCCGGCCGCCTTCATCCGCCTGATGTCGGGCGAGACCACCGGCAAGACGGTGGTGCGCCTGGATGACGGCGTGGCGACGCTGGGCGCCTGAACGGTCTGCGGCGCAGCACCAGCGCAGGCTCGGCCGCGCAGGTGTCGAGCGCTTCGGCTGATTCGCCGAAGGCGCGTAATGGGTCGTGCGCCCGGCCGCGGTCTTGCCGATGTCTTACTTCGATGGTTGCGCCTCCTCTCCCGGCAATTCTCGTCGAAGCTTCGCCGTTCGGTGGCATGGTGCCGCCGAACGGCAACTTTTTTTCGTGGCTGCCGACACCAGCGAGTGGTCTCGTACGGAACATGACCTGCAGGTGTGGCTTGTTGGCACGGTCAATCTGGCTTACCATGCGCAAAACAAACAAGACGGACTTGTTTGTGTAGACCTCCGTCGCATTGGTGCCGACAAGGTAGCCAGGCCGGCGGCGAGGCAACACCGTCATAACGCATACGCGAGGCAAGGGAAGATATGTCGCAACGTGAAGTAGTCGTGGTAGGGGCCGCGCGCACGCCCATCGGAACCTATGGCGGGTCGCTGAAGGACATTCCGCTCGGGGATCTCGCCACCGTCGCCGTGAAGGCGGCGCTGACGCGCTCGGGCGTGGCGCCCGATGCGGTCGGCCATGTGGTCATGGGCAACGTCATACCGACGGAGCCGCGCGACGCCTACCTGAGCCGCGTCGCGGCGATCGATTCGGGCATTCCGGATACCGTGCCGGCCTTCAACGTGAACCGTCTTTGCGGATCGGGCCTGCAGGCGATCGTGTCCGCCGCGCAGGCGATCCGCCTGGGCGACTGCGATATCGCGATCGGTGCCGGCGCCGAGTCGATGAGCCGCGGCCCCTATACCGTGCCGAACCTGCGCTGGGGCGCGCGCATGCTCGACGCACGTCTCGTCGACTACATGAACGGCATCCTGCACGACCCGTGGAAGCAGGTGCATATGGGCGTCACCGCCGAAAACGTCGCCGAGCGCTACGGCATTTCGCGCGTGATGCAGGACGAACTGGCCCTCGAAAGCCAGCGCCGCGCGAGTAACGCGATCGCCCACGGATACTTCCGCGAGCAGATCGTGCCGGTCGAGGTGAAGACCAGAGGTGGCGCCGCGCTGTTCGACACCGACGAGCACGTCCGCAGCGGCGTGACGATGGAGTCGCTGGCGTCGATGAAACCGGCGTTCAAGAAGGACGGCGGCACGGTCACGGCCGGCAATGCGTCGGGCCTCAACGACGGCGCGGCGGCGGTGGTGCTGGCGGAAGCGGGGCGCGCCGCAGCGCTGGGCCTGAAGCCGCTGGCCCGGCTGGTGGGCTATGCCCATGCCGGCGTGGAGCCGCTGTACATGGGCATCGGGCCGGTCCCGGCGACGCGCATGGTGCTCGAGCGCACCGGCATCCGCGCGGAAGACATCGACGTGATCGAGGCCAACGAGGCCTTCGCCGCGCAGGCCTGCGCCGTGACGCGGGAGCTGGGCCTCGATCCGGCCAGGGTGAATCCGAACGGTTCGGGCATCGCGCTCGGCCACCCGGTGGGCGCCACCGGGGCGATCATCACCGTCAAGGCCATTCACGAGCTGCATCGCACCGGCGGCCGCTATGCGCTGGTGACGATGTGCATCGGCGGCGGGCAGGGCATCGCCGCCATCTACGAACGTATCCCGGCCTGAGCCGGACAATCCCGAGCGAGGACGAACCATGGCGATCAATACCGTCGGCATCGTGGGAGCCGGCACCATGGGCAACGGGATCGCCCAGGTCTGTGCGGCAGCCGGGCTGACCGTCGTCATGGTCGACATTTCCGCGGACGCAAGAGCGGGCGGGGCTTCTGCCGCGACGCGTGACGGCCGTCGCGAACACATCCAGGAGTGAGTTGCCCATGAATTTTGACATCCCCGAAGAGCTGGCCGCCCTGCAGCAAAAGGTGCGCCGCTTTGTTGCCGAAGAAATCATCCCCTTCGAGCGCGATACCCGCCTGACCGCGCACGGTCCCGCGGACGACCTGCGCCGGGAGATGATCGCGAAGGCCCGCGCCGCCGGCCTGCTGTCCGCGCACGTGTCGAAGGAATTCGGCGGACTGGGGCTCACCCACCGCGGCAAGGCGATCTTCTTCGAGGAGGCCGGGTACTCGCTGCTCGGGCCGGTCGCGCTCAACATCGCGGCTCCCGACGAGGGCAACATGCACCTCATGGAAGTGGTCGCGCGTCCCGAACACAAGGAACGCTGGCTGCGCCCCCTCGCCGCGGGCGAGATCCGGTCGTGCTTCTGCATGACCGAGCCCGCGCCGGGTGCCGGCTCCGACCCGTCGATGCTGCAGACGACCGCGGAGAAGGACGGCGACCATTACGTCATCAACGGGCGCAAGTGGTTCACCACCGGTGCCGACGGCGCCAGCTTCGCGATCATCATGGCGAAACTGGAAGACGGCCGCGCGACGATGTTCCTCTCCGATACCGATCGCCCGGGTTTCGTCGTCGAGCGCAGCATGGACACGCTCGACACCTGCTTCCCCGGCGGCCACGGCGTCGTGCGCCTCGACAACCTGCGCGTGCCCGCAACCGACATCCTCGGCGAGCTGGGCGAGGGCTTCAAGTACGCCCAGGTGCGCCTGTCGCCGGCGCGGCTGACGCACTGCATGCGCTGGCTCGGCGCCGCGCGGCGTGCGCACGACGTCGCCACGGACTACGCGCGCCGGCGCCAGGCCTTCGGCAAGACGCTGGGCAGCCACGAGGGCGTCGGCTTCATGCTCGCCGACAATGAGATGGATCTCCATTCCGCCCGCCTGGCGATCTGGCATACCGCGTGGGTGCTCGACCAGGGGCACCTCGCGATCCACGACTCGAGCATGTCCAAGGTGCTCGCGTCGGAGGCCTGCTGGCGCGTCGTCGACCGCTGCGTGCAGATTCTCGGCGGCCAGGGTGTGACGCGTGAAACCGCGGTGGCGCGCATCTTCGCCGACATGCGCGCGTTCCGCATCTACGATGGTCCTTCGGAGGTGCACCGCTGGAGCATCGCCAAGCGCGTCATCAAGGGCATCCGCAAGGACGTGTGAGCCGCCACGGCATCGCCTGCCTTCCACCATTCCCGGCCACGGAAACTTTCGAACCATGAACGACTTGACGCGCAGTGCGCTGGAAGGATTCATCCGGCGCGAGACAGGCGCCGACAGCGTCGCGATTACCCAGGCGACGCTCCTTTCGGGGGGCTCGATCCAGGAAAACTGGCTGGTGCATGCCGAGCTTGCCGGCGGCAACCAGGGGAGCGAACTCGACGTCGTGGTGCGCACCGACGCACCCTCGGGGGTGGCGGGCAGCCATACCCGGGCGGAGGAGTTCGCCCTGCTCACGGCCGCCTTCGATGCCGGCGTGACCGTGCCCGAGCCGCTGTGGATGTGCCACGACGCCGGCCTGATCGGACGCCAGTTCTTCGTCATGCGCCGCGTGCAGGGCGTCGCCGCGTCGCACGTCGTGGCGCGGGAGCCGCGCTACGGCGGCGACCGCAGGCAGCTGCTCGAACGCCTCGGGGCCGAGCTCGCGCGCATCCACTCGATCCGTCCGCCGCGGCCCGACCTCGCGTTCCTGCCCGCGGTCGAAGGATCGCCGGCCCTGCACAATGTGCGCCGCCTGCGCGGCTACCTCGATAAACACCACACGCCCTACCCGGCGCTGGAGTGGGGGCTGCGCTGGCTGGAACGCAACGCACCGCCGCGCGGCGAGGTGGTGCTGTGCCACCGCGATTTTCGCACCGGCAACTACATGGTGGACGAGAGCGGCCTCACCGGCATTCTCGACTGGGAGTTTTCAGGCTGGGGCGATCCGCTCGAGGACGTGGGTTGGTTCTGTGCCAAATGCTGGCGTTTCGGCGGCAAGGGCGACGCGGGCGGCATCGGCGCGCGGGAGGACTTCTACCGGGGCTATGCCAGCGTCTCCGGCCGGCGGCTGGAAGCGGAGAACATCCACTACTGGGAAGTGATGGCGCATCTCAACTGGGCCGTGATCGCGATCCAGCAGGCGGAGCGTCACCTGTCGGGCGAGGAAACCTCGCTGATGCTGGCGCTCACCGGTCACATCGTCCCCGAACTGGAATACGAAATCCTGATGATGACGGAGGCCGCCTGATGCGCGACGAACCGACCGGCGAGCAGTTGCTCGACAGCGCCCGCGACGTCCTGCGGGAACAGCTGATGCCGGCCCTGCCGGCCGGGAGCCGCCACGCGGCGCTGATGATCGCGAACGCGATGTCGATCGCGATGCGCCAGCTGCAAAACGGCGACGAACCGGAGCGTGCCGAGCTGCGGGCGCTGGAAAAAATCCTCCGTGCGGGCGGCGCCGGCGAGGCCGGCACCCCGATGCGCGCGCGATTGAAGGAACTCAACCGCCGCCTGAGCCACCGGATCCGCGAGGGGCAGGCCGATGCGGGGGAGGTCCGCGACGCGGTGCGGGCCCATCTGGTACGGGTCGCCCGCACCAAGGTCGGCGAAAGCAACCCGAAATATCTCGGCACCGGCGCGCGTACCGCCGCCTGATGCGGCGCCCGCATGCGTGGCGCGCCGGGTGTCGGCGGGGCGCCTACTCCTGGCGCACGACGCGGTCGCCGGTCATGCGCGCCACCAGGGTGACGCTGTCGGCCTCGCTGGCGAAGCTTACCTCGCTGCCCCAGCGTTCGCCCTCGTGCTGCGCGATCCACGACTGCTGCAGCACTTCGGTGCGGTGGGTGCCGGCGTAGCCCGCGGCGACGCGCGCGGCGTCGGTGAGCGTGAACATGCCTCGGGCGGCGAGATGCCGCACCAGCCAGCCCGCGGTATAGAAATCTTCCAGGTTGAAGCGGCCCGACGATCCCGCGCACACGATCACCACCGTGCGGCCCTCGTGCGTCTTGACGACGTGCCGTGCGGTGGCCTCGGCGTTGCGCAGGCAGGTCGCGAACACCCGCCACGCGGGCGCCGCGAGGCGCAGCGCGACCGTGCCGTTGGTGGTCGCATAAATGAGGGTCTTGCCGGCAAGCCCGTGCCGCGTCAGCGCAAGGGGGGGGGCGAATGGAAGCCGGGCGGCGTTTGCGCCATGTACTCGCCGGCGAGCACCAGTCGTTCGGGGTCGCCGTGGCCGGCGGCAATCGACCTGGCCTCGTGCTCGTCGAGGGCCGGCACGACGGTTTCGGCACCCTCGGCCAGTGCCGTGACGATGCTGGTGGTCGCGAAAAGGGTATCGACCACGAGCACCACCTGCGCCGAGATTCGGCGGGTGTCGAGATCTTCCTTTCTGGTGATGACGTGAAGGACAGAGTTGGCCATGAGAAGTCTTCCGCGGAGGCGGGCCGGGACGGTGAACGGGGGCGGCGCGCACGCCGGAGATGGGCATTATCACCCATTCGGGGCAGGGCACCTGTCCGTGCGTCGCATGATGCGCACCTCCGGAACCGCGCGGGGGCGCCGTCCTCGCGGGTCGATGCCGTGCCGCGCCCCATTATCCATGAAAAAAACAGACATGGCTGGGGGAGAAATCGACCCGGGACTAGCGATGTCGCGCCCGCCCGATGCCCGATGGATTCGGTGCGAGAATTATTGACAAACGAACGTGTCGGTTTGTATTATGCAATAAATCTCGGCAATTCAGTGTGATTGCGGGGTACTCGGCGCGGAATTGTGGTGCGCGCAAGGGCAGCTTTCCCGTTGTAGGGCGTCGCAATGTCATGACCTGTGTGATCGGACTTCTCTCCTCTCGATCGTGCTTTTTTTCGCGACGCCCGTTTTTTTCCGGCATCATTGACCTCGTGTCCCGGCGTGCCGCCGGTGTTTGCAACAGTGACCGCAGAGCAGACTTATGAGGCTTGCACGATGAACCCGGTTCGATTTCTGTTGACGTGTTGTCTGGGCGTGCTCTTGGCCGCGACCTCGGTTGCCCGTGCGGCGGATGACGCCCCGATGGCGGATTCTGCCCGCGTTCAGGATCTGCTCAACCGAGCCGTGGCGCGCTTCGAGAAGGATGGCGAACTCGCCTTCGGCGCCTTCACCCGCCCGGGCGAGTTCGTCACCGAAGATCTGTACATCTATGTTGTAGGCATGGACGGCGTCATGCAGATCAGCGGCGGCCCGTCCCTGATACTCGTCGGGCGCGACATCAGCGACCTGCGCGACGCGGAAGGCAAACCGTTCGTGCGCGAAATTCTCGACGCGGCGCGGGCAGGGCGCCCGGGCAATGTGGAATACCGCTGGCTCAACCGTCAGCACGCGCGGATCGAGCGCAAGGTGGCGTATTTCCGGCCCGTCGGCGACCGTGTCTTCGTCGCGGGCTACTATCTGCCGCGTGCCTCGGCGGAGCAGGCGAAGGCCTTGCTGTGGCGTGCGGTCCACGAGCTGAAGCAGGAAGGCAGCAAGGCGTTTGCCGCCTTCAACGACCTCAACGGTGGATTCGTCCAGGATGACCTGTACGTCTTCGTGGTGAGCACGGAGGACGGCCGCATGCGTGCCCATGGGGCGACGCCGCGCCTCATCGGCAAGGACGTCAGCGGGTTGAAGGATACGGACGGAAAGCCGGTCGTCGCGCCCATGCTCAAGACCGCGAAAACGAAGAGCGAAGGCGAGGTCGACTATCTTTGGCTCAATCCGGTGACACGGAAGACCGAACGCAAGCGCTCGTTCTTCGTCCGCGTCGACAAATATATCGTCGCGGTGGGCTCCTACCAGCCCTGAATATGTCGTGGCAGTGCCAACCTCTTTTCGTAACAATTAAAGGAATCCTGCATCGTGTTTCGCCATCTGCTCGTTCCCATCGACGGCTCCCCCCTATCCGACGGTGCGGTCCGCAAGGCCGTGTCGTTCGCGGGCGAAGCCGACGCGAAAATCACCTTCTTCTATGCCACGCCGGATACCGGCTCTTCGATCTATGGCGAGGAAGAACTGCTGCGCACCATTGACCCGCAGGAGTACCAGACGCGGCGCGAGCAGCTTGCGCGCGAGGTGCTGGAGCGCGCGGCGAAAGTCGCCGGGGAAGGTCGCGTCAGCGCGGACGTGCGTTCGCGGTCCGCCCAGGAGCCGTGGGAGGCGATCATCGCCGCGGCCGAGGAGTGCGAGTGCGACCTGATCCTGATGGCTTCGCACGGACACCGGGGCATCAAGGGCCTGTTGCTCGGGTCGCAGACGCAGAAGGTGTTGCTGCACTCGAAGTTCCCGGTGCTCGTCTACCGCTGACGGTATGGGCAGGCTTTGCGCCTTCCCGCGAAAGCACGCTTTACATTCGCGCGTGCTTTTCATACCATCGTAACAAACAATCACGTTGGTTTATATTTAGGGCCCGCCGTGCGCCGCGGGTGCGAGGGCGGCACCTGCCCGTGAGGGACGGCGCCGGGAAGGTGCCGGACGGCATCGCCGGGTCAGCAAGAGAGGGGTAGAGCATGAGCAGTGTGCGGTTCGATCGACTGTTTTCGCCGCTTCAGGTCGGCCCGGTGCGGGTGCCCAACCGCATTTGCGAAACCACCAACTCGATCGGCGCCTCGGCCTCGGGCGGGCTGCTCGACGAGCGCTTCATCGAGCACCACGTCGCCAAGGCGCGCGGCGGTACCGGCTGGATCGGCAGCGAAACGTGGCTGCTCAATTCGCCGCTGGTGTCCGGCGCGCGCGACGAGTTCTATCCGGGCGCCGCGGCGGTGCGTACCGCGCTGTGGCAGGTGCCGGCCTTCCTCGACTCCGTCGGTCGCTTCTGCGACGAAGTGCACACGGCCGGGGCGGTGGCGGTCTTCCAGCTCACCCACCTCAACCACGCGATGGCGGCGTCGCCGGTCCCGGTGACCGAGACCTACGACTACATCCCTCACGAACTCGACGACGCGATGATCGCGTTCATTCTCGACACCTACGCGGACGCCGCCGCCGCGGCCCTGGCTGCGGGCGCGGACGGCATCGAGCTGCATTGCGCGCACGAGACGCTGCCGCACACCTTCCTGTCGCCGGTCACCAATCTCAGGAATGACCGTTGGGGCGGCGGCGCGCGCGAGCGCATCCGCTTCGTCGTCGAGGCGTTGGAGCGCATCCGCAGCCGCACCGGCGACAAACTGGCGGTAGGCATACGCATCAACGGCTGCGAGTCGCGCCAGGGCGGCTACGACCACATGGCGATGCGCGAGATGACGTACTACCTCGGCGAAACGGGACTGCTCGATTTCGTCAATATCGATGTCGGCCACGGTTGGGGCGTGCATGCCTATGTGCCGCCGTCCTTCCACGGCCACGCCGACTACCGCGAGGTCGGCAAGGCGGCGCGCGCCGACCTCGACGGCAAGGTGGCGGTGCTGTTCAGCGGTCGCGTCAACGACCCGGTGCTGGCCGAGGAGTTGCTGCGCGAAGGCTGCTGCGACCTCGTCGGCATGACCCGCGCCGGCATTGCCGATCCCGATTTCGCCAACAAGGCGCGCGAGGGCCGGCTCATCGAGATCCGCCGCTGCATCGGCTGCAACCGCTGCATCGCCGAGGCCGTGCACAGTTACGTGCCGGACCCGCTGCGCGCGCCGATCTGCTCGGTCAATCCCGTGATCGGCAACGAGCTCCACTGGAAGACCGCCTTCCGGCCCGCGGCGGTATCGAAGAAGGTGGTCGTCGTCGGCGCCGGCGCGGCGGGGCTGGAGGCCGCGCGCGTCGCGGCGATGCGCGGCCACCGCGTGACGGTGCTGGAGCAGGGCAAAAAGGTCGGCGGCCAGTTGCGCATCGCCGCCAACGCGCCGGGGCGCGATTCCTTCGGCGACCAGATCTACTTCCAGGAAAACGAGATGGCCCGTCTGGGCGTGGATCTGCGCCTGGACAGCCCGGCGACCGTCGAGGCGATCACGAAGCTGTCGCCCGACGCGGTGATCGTCGCGACCGGTTCGCTGCCGCGCGTGCCGCAGGGCATCCCGGGCACCGGACTGCCGCACGTGATGCAGGGCTGGGACGTGTTGCAGGGCAAGGCCGTGCCGGGGCGACGGGTCGCGCTGATCGCCCAGGAGGATTACTTCGAGACGCCCAACGTCGCCGAGTTCATCGCCGAATCGGGCCGTGAGGTGGAGATCTTCCACAAGTCGCCGCAACTCGGCTCCGCCATCGACCGCTATTCGCTCGGCAGCGTGTTCGACCGGCTCGAACGCCACGGCATCCGCATCCACACCAACCTGCGCCTGGCCGCCATCGACGCCGAAGGTCTCGATTTCGTCTCGGCTTTCGGCGGTCGCCCGTCCCGCCACGCCGGTTTCGACAGCGTCGTGCTGGTGTGCGGCTCGGTGCCCGAGGCATCGCTTTACGAACAACTCAAGGCCGACGGCAGCATCGCGGAAATTTATCTGGCCGGCTCGGCATGGGTGCCGCGGCGCATTGCCGAGGCGACCCGACATGGCGCCATGGTGGCGTTGGAGATTTAGGCGTCAGTTACGCACGCAGGACACACACGCCGGAAGGCGGCCCGGCGGGGCGGCCCGGCGACACCAACAGGAACGAGGAGCAAGCATGACTGCATTGAAGAAGCCCGCCGAGGGGTGGGGTGAGGTAACGGAGGCGCACCTGGAGCGGTTGCTGCAGCGCAAGGGCGTGGAGCGCTCGGAGCGTGGTTCGCTGATGCGTGGCTTTCTGGTGCCGAACCAGTGGGACGCCGGCTACGG
Source organism: Azoarcus sp. Aa7 (assembly GCF_014822185.1). Classification (GTDB taxonomy): domain Bacteria; phylum Pseudomonadota; class Gammaproteobacteria; order Burkholderiales; family Rhodocyclaceae; genus Aromatoleum. The sequence goes on along the minus strand of NZ_QVLR01000103.1, from coordinate 73,654 downwards.
TGAGTCGAACTTCTTCATCAGCCTCGAAACTGCAGCCCGCTTCGCGCGCGGCTTCGCCGACGAGAATCCGCTCTATACCGATCTCGCCTACGCCCGCCGCTCGCCGTGGGGGCGCATGCTCGCGCCGCCGACGCTGCTCTCCTACACCGAGGCGATGAACGGCGCCACCGACGGCTTCCCGGGGTGTCATGCGATCTGGCGCGAATGCGAGTTCGAATGGACGCGGCCGCTGTTCGCCGACGACCCGATGAAGGTGGCGACGAGTCTGACCGGCGCGCGCATCGTGGACAGCGAATTTGCCGGCGGCAAGGCGGGTATCCAGGACTATGAGACCTCCATCCGCACGCTCGCCGGCGAGGACGTCGCAACCTACCGCACCTCGTGGCACCGCTTTTCGCGCAAGAAGGCGACCGGGTCGTCCAAGTACGGCAAGATCGAGCCGGTGCAGTGGACCAACGAGGCGCTGGAGGAGGTCTGGGACGAGTACCGCCGCCAGAACCTCGCCAACCGGCGCGGCGCCGAACCGCGCTGGTTCGGGGATGTCGAGGTCGGGTGCGAGATCCCGCACATCATCAAGGGCCCGGTGACGCTGACCAGCAAGCTCGCCTTCGAATTCGTGCGCGGGCCCGGCGGCTGGTTCGTCGGCCACGAGATGGCGCTGGAACTCTACGACCGCTACCCGGCACTGGCGATCCGCAACGAGGAGAACGTTCCCGAGCCTCCCGTGGCGATCCACTGGACCAACGAGCGCTGCCAGAAGTACCTCGGTATGCCGGCCGCGTACGAGGCGGGTTTCGAGCGGCTCGCGTGGTACAGCCAGCTGCTCACCGCGTGGGCGGGCGATCACGGCTGCATGCGGCGCCTGCAGGTACGCTTCCTCGCCTTCCACTGGCAGGGCGACGCCATCCGCCTGCATGCCAAAGTCACGGGCAAGCGAGTGGTCGGCAACGACCATCTGGTGGATCTGGAGATCTGGAGCGTCAGCCACCCGCGCGGCGAGAAGACCTCGGTCGGCAGCGCCACGGTGTGTTTGCCCGCACGTCCGGGAGCCGCGTCGTGAGCGCGCTCGCCCATCTGCGCGTCATCGAGTACGGCAGCGGCGTCGCCGCGCCGTTCTGCGCCCGTCTGTTCGCAGACCTGGGCGCCGAAGTGACGAAGGTCGAACCGCCGGAAGGGGACTCCGCGCGGCGGCGCGGTCCCTTCCCGCAGGACCTGCCGCACCCTGACCGCAGCGGCTTCTTCCACCTGCTCAACGCCGGCAAGAAGGGCGTCGTCGCCGACCTCGACGATGCCGCGGAACTGGAGTTCTTTCATTCGCTGCTGGCCGGCGCCGACGTGCTGGTCGAAAATCTCGACGCCGACGAGCGCCGCCGCCACGGGCTCGACTTCGACGCCCTGCAGGCGCGTCATCCGCATCTGGTCATCGTCTCGCTGTCCCCTTACGGGCGCACCGGGAAATGGGCGGAGCGTGCCGGAACGGACCTGACCGTTCAGGCCGTCAGCGCGCTCCCGGTCGCGATCGGCCGCCCGGACCGCGCGCCGCTGCCGCTGCCCTTCGACCAGGCGGACTACCAGGCCGGCTTTCACGGCCTCGCCGCGGCCCTGTGCGCGTTGCGCGAGCGTGGCCGCTCGGGGCGCGGCCAGGGCATCGACATCTCGTCGGCGCAGGTGCTCGCCTACCAGGTCGGCGGCATGGCGCTGGTGACCGCCAAGCGCCGCATCGAATGGAAGCGGGCGGGCAGGACGATCAAGGGCGCGCTGTACCCGACCGGCTTCTTCGAGGCCGCGGACGGGTATGTCTGTATTGCCACGATCCATGGCAAACAGTGGCATTCCTACCTCCGCCTGATGGGCGATCCGGCGTGGGCCGACGAGGGCCAGAACCGCGATTCGCTGTACCTCGGGGCGCTCGACGAAGGGGGCGCGGTGGACCTCGCCTTCCGCGGCTGGCTCAAGCAGCATACGCGCGCCGAATTGCAGGAGCTGGCCAATGCAAACGGCCTCATCATCGGTGGGGTGAACAACATTCCCGAGGTGCTCGACAGCAGCCAGCTGGCGTTCCGCGACCAGTGGGCGCATGTCGACATCGGCGGGCGCGATGTGCGCATCCCCAGGCCTGGCTACCTGTTCTCGCGCACGCCGACGGCAATACGCGCCGCCGCACCGGCGCTCGATGCGAACGGTGCCGAGGTGCGCGCCGCCGGTCCCGGCCAGCGTGCGCTGCAGGGAACGGGCAGCGGGCGCGGTGCGCTCGACGGGGTGCGCGTCCTCGACTTCGGCTGGAACTGGGCCGGACCGATGGCCGGCCAGCTGCTCGCCGACATGGGCGCCGAGGTGATCCGCATCGAAACCACGCTGCGCCCCGACAACATGCGCCTGTACGCGCACAACTCGTATTTCTTCTGTCACAACAACCGTTCCAAGAAATCCGCCACCTTCAATATCGCCGATCCGCGCGGTGCGGAATTGGTGCGCAGGCTGGCGGCCCGCTGCGACATCGTGATGGACAACTTCGCCGCCGGCGTGATGGCGAAGAACGGCCTCGGCTATGCCGATCTGGCGAAGGAGAATCCGGCGATAGTCGTGGTGTCGATGAGCATGGCCGGGCAGGAAGGGCCGAAGCGCGACATGCGGGGTTTTGCGGCGATCGCCTCGGCCTATGCCGGCCTCGACAGCCAGGTCGGCTATCCCGACTGCGGCGATGCCACCGGGTTCATGTGTTTCGGCCTCGGCGACACCACCCAGGCCATTCAGGGGGCCATCGGCGCGTTGGCGGCGCTGGCCCATCGTGACCGCACCGGCGAGGGACAGTTCGTCGACCTCGGGCAGACGGCATCGATGTGCGCCACGACCGGCGAGCCGCTGGTGGACTTCCAGCTCAACGGACGTGAAGCGGGCATACAGGGGGATACCCACCCGCACTATTTCCCGCATGGTATCTTTGCGACGCGCGGCGGCGGACAGTGGCTGGCGCTCGCGGTCCGCGACGACGGCGACTGGCGTGCCCTGTGCCGGGTGATGGGGCGTGGCGACTGGGCGGCGGACGAAGCCTTGCGCGATGCCGCGGCGCGGCGCGCACGGGCAGGGGAGATCGGGGCAGCCGTTCGCGCGTGGTGCGAGGCGGCCGACCGCGACGAGGCGGTCGATGCGCTGGCTGCCGCCGGAGTGCCGGCCGCTCCGGTGCTGGAGCTCGTCGAACGCGACGGTCACGAGGTGTTTGGTGGCCGGGGCCTGAAGGTGCGGCATGACGGCGGCAGCTTCGATCCGTGCGAGATCTACGCCACGCCGTGGCTGCTGACGCGGACGCCGCCCGCGGTGAGCCGACCGACGCCGGCGATCGGTGAGCACAACGACTACGTCTACCGCGAACTGCTCGGCCTCGACGAGAACACCATCGCCAGCCTGAAGGATGCGCAAGTCCTTGTTTGATCAGAGTGTTATAATCTAAAAAAACAATCGCGGCGATTACTTGATATGAGCAAAACCACCCCCCCCAGCAGTGAGCGTTCGCGCAGCACCGGCAGCCCCGGTGTGGTCAGGAAGAATTCGCGGGTGCTCGCGACCGTGCGCGCGTCGGGCAAGCAGGCCGAGAAGAGCCTCGTCACGCAGACCGTGATTCTCGAGGCGGTCATCAAGTGCCTGATCGAGAAGGGCTATGCGAAGACCACCATGGAACTGGTGGCCAAATGCGGCAAGGTTTCGCGCGGCGCGATGATGCACCATTTCAGCTCGCGTGCCGACGTCATCGAAAAGGCGGCCATCTACCTCGCCGAGCGGCGGCTCGAAGAATTCGAGCATCTGGCAAGGACCATCGTTCCGCCGTTGCCGGCCGGCACCGAACCGCAGCTTTCGCATACGCTGAAGGCGATGGAGTTGGTACGCACCTATTATTCGCTGCCGTCGTTTGCCGCTGCACACGAATTGCTGATGGCCGCGCGGACCGACAAGAAACTCGCCAAGGTAGTGCGGCGCGCGCAGGAAATCCTCAACGACGGGATCGCGCCAATCATTCTGCGCGTGTTCCCGTTCTGGGCCGACAAGTCGTCCGAACTGCTGCTCCTGCTGACCGACATCGCCCACTTTACCTTCCGCGGCGTGGCGATGAGCCACATGGACGATCTCGACCCCGAACGCATATCGAGGATGGAGCGTTTGCTGGCGCTCGTGGCGCATGACAAGGCGGCCATAGAGGCGCTCGATCTCGCCTCCCGGGCCTGAGGCGGTGGTCCGCAGGCGCCGTGGTTCGCGCGGCGCGGCGGCGTCTGTTCCCGTCCCCGGTGACATGTCCAGACCGGTCTGCGGCTGAGTTCGCGCGATGAGTTTCGCTCCCCTGCGCGAGCGCAATTTCCGCCTGCTGTGGACGAGCGGGTGTGTCATGTATTTCGCGGTGTGGATGCAGACGGTCGGCGTTTCGTGGCTGATGGTCTCGCTGACGCCGTCGCCGCTCCTGGTGGCGCTGGTGCCGGCTGCAAGCAGCCTCGCGGCGTGTCTGTTCGCGCTGGCCGGCGGAATCATGGCCGACCGGTTCGCGCTGCGGCGCTATGTGCTGACCGTGCAGTGCTGCATGCTGGTATCGGCGACCTTGTTGTGGGCGGTCAGCCTGTCGCCGCAGGTGCATCCGGCCGCCTTGCTCGGCCTGACCTTTCTGTTCGGCTGCCTGTCGGCCCTGCTGGCCCCGGCGTGGCATTCCGCTCATTGCCGCGCGGCGGCGCCGGAGCATCTTTCCGATGCGATCAGCCTGGCGACCATTCCCTACAATCTCGCGCGGGCTGCGGCGCCCGCGATAGCCGGCGTGGTGATCGCGGGGTACGGCAGCAGCGCCGTGTTCGGCGGTGCGGTGGCCGGTTTCGCCGCCGTCATCGCGATGATTCATTTTCTCGACCCGCTCGGCCACATCGCTGCCGCGTCGCCCGCGGCGCGGGCCTCCGGGCTGGGCGATATCGTCGGGCTTGCCCGCGCCTCGCGCCCCTGCCGCCTGCACCTGTTGCGGGTCGGCCTGTTCGTTGCCAGCGGGGCGGGTCTGATCGCGCTGTTGCCCGCGCTGGTGCGCGAACGCCTCGGGGGGGATGCGCCGGCGTACGGATTCCTGGTGGCGGCCTCCGGCGTCGGTGCGGCGACCGGCGCGGCGCTGCTGGGGACCTTGACGCGCCGTTACGGACGCGAGGCCGTGGTGGGCTGCGCCATACTGGTTTGCGCCGCGACGACCCTCGCCATAGCACGCGCGCACAGCAGGGAGGTGCTCCTCGTGCTCGTCTGGATGACCGGCGCGGCGTGGGTCATGGTCGTCAATGCCGGCATCGGCGCGATGCAGGTGGATATTCCCGACGCGGCGCGCGCCCGCGCGTTGGGGCTGTTCCTGGTGGTCTTTCAGGGATCGGGCGCGTTCGGCAGCGTATTGTGGGGAAGCGTCGCGGAGCGTTTCGGAACCGCTGCCGCCTTGACGGCAAGCGGGGTGGCATTCGTCGGCATCCTGCTCGCCCGCGCGCGCCTGCGTCCCTGACTGCAGAGCCTCGCCAGCAGGGCGAACATTTTTTTGGAAGGGCACTTGGCAAATGGGGTCATTAGGCGTACTCTCATAAAAACAAACCAACGTGTTGGTTCTTTTATGCGATGACCGCGTTGCGGTCTTCGGGCTGCAGGTTCCGGGCGCGGCGGGTTTGTGCAGCAAAAATAAAACCGGTCATGTCGGTTGCGGTGGATCCCGTTCGCGGGAGCGCCGCAGCGACGTCGATACGGTCATAACGATACAGGAGACAGTTCATGGACACTTCCTCGGGGCCGTTCGGCCGCGTTCTATTGTCTGGCGGCCGCTTCGCGGCCGCCGGGCGTCACCTGTGTTGACCGTTTCACCGGAATGCGTTAATTCTGCATCGGGGCGGACGTAAGCCGACCGGTCGGTCGTGCTTGTCTGCTTCGTATGGATCTGGTGCCGCATGTGCGCGACAGCGGTTCGCGTGGCGCGCATGAGGCGGATTTTTCGGCTCGGGCTTGAAAATGCGGGGAATTGGCATGAGCGGCAAGGAAGAGAAGGATCTGGGGAAATTGTTGGCGCGCCGCAAGGTGCTGCTGGGCGCAGGGGCGGCGGCGGGAGCGGCGGCTGTCGCGGCCATGCCGGCGACCGCCGTGGCGCGCAGCCGCGATGAGCGGAAGTGGGACATGGAAACCGACGTGATCTGCGTCGGTTCGGGTGCGGCGGCGTGTTCGGCCGCTGTGACCGCGGTGGCATCCGGTGCGAAGGTCATCGTCGTCGAAAAGCTGCCGATGGCGGGGGGGACGACCGGCAAGTCGGGCGGCGTGACGTGGATTCCCAACAACCGTTTCATCGCGGCGAAGAACATGCAGGACAACCGCGCCGACTGCCTGCGCTACATGGCCCGCTATTCGCATCCCGAGTCCTACGACGCCAACAGTCCGACGCTCGGGCTCGCGCCGGAGTCGTTCCGCCTGCTCGAGGCCTTCTACGACAACGGCTCGAAGATGGTCGACTGGATGGAGGAGATCGGGGCGACGAAATTCCGCGAGTTCAAGGTGTGGGACGTCAATATCTTCCCGCCCGACTACGGCGACCACCTGCCCGAGAACAAGGCCAACAACGTGCGTGCGCTGGAGCCCGCGGCCGGGGCGGGGTCGACGACGGGGGGCAACAGCCTCGCCTATCAGCTGGAGCAGTGGCTGACCAAGCGCAACGTACCCTTCCTGCTCGAGCATCGCGCGGTCGCGTTGATCAAGGACGGCGAGCGGGTGATCGGGCTGGAGGTTCGCAACAATGACAAGTTGCTGCGCATCCGGGCACGCAAGGGCGTGATCTTCGGCACCGGCGGTTATTCGCACAACCTCGAACTGGTTCGGCTGCACCAGCCGGGCGTGTATGGCGCGTGTGCCGCGGTCGGCTCGACCGGCGATTTCATTTCGATCGCGCAGCAGGCGGGCGCGAAGATGGGTTCGCTGGGTACGGCGTGGCGCACGCCGGTGATCCTCGAGGACGCGCTCAACAACCGCGCGATCGGGCACGGCGTGTTCTTCGCGCCGGGCGACTCGATGATCCATGTGAACAAGTACGGCAAGCGCGTGGTGAACGAGAAGCGCAACTACAACGACCGTACGCGCGCGCACTTTGCATTCGATCCCGTGAATGCCGAATACCCGAACCAGTTCATGTTCATGGTGTTCGACGATCGCACCCTCAATCGCTATGCCGGTGCGCTGCCGTTGCCGCTGGACAAGCGCGAGTCGAAATGGCTGATCGAGGGGCGTGATTCGCGCGAGCTCGCGGACAACATCCGCAAGCGCCTGACGTCGCTGTCGGCGGCGGTGGGCAACTACCGTGTCGTGGACAACTTCGCCGAGAACCTCGACGCCACCATCGAACGTTTCAACCGTTTCGCCGAAGCGGGACGCGACGAGGATTTCGACCGCGGCCTGCACGAGTACGACCGGCAGTGGCAGAAGGTGTTTTCGCCCGTCAACAAGAAGAGCACCTACCCGGACAACGACAAGCCGAACAGCACCATGTACCCGATCGACCGCAAGGGGCCTCTGTATGCGGTGATCCTCGCGCCGGGTGCGCTGGACACCAACGGCGGGCCGGCGATCAACGAGAACGGCCAGGTGCTGGCCGCGAACGGCAAGCCGATTCCCGGCCTGTATGGCGCCGGCAACTGCATCGCCAGCCCGTCGGGACCGGCCTACTTGGGTGCGGGCGGGACGATCGGGCTCGCGATGACGTTCGGCTATCTGGCGGGCCGGCACGTGGCCGCGCAAAAGGCATGATGCCGCGCGCTTGGGCGGTCGTGGCCGTCGCGATGGGCGCCGCGCTCGCCGGGGCCACGGCGGCCCATGCGCAGCAGGTGAGTTTTTCGCGCGACATCGTTCCGGTGCTGCGTACCCGCTGCGCCACCTGCCATCTGACCGGTGACGAGCCCGGCGGGATGAAGCTCTATCCTGCAGCGGCGTACCGCAGCATCGTCAAGGTTCTGTCGAAGGGGAGTCCGTTGCAGCTGGTCGCGCCGGGAGACCCGGCCGGCAGTTATCTGTTGCACAAGGTCGAGGGTACGCATCTGGAAGCGGGCGGCAACGGGGTGCGCATGCCGTTCGCGCAGCCGCCGCTGGAGGATGAAACGCGCGACCGGATTCGTGCCTGGATCGCCGACGGCGCAAAGGACAACTGAAACTGGTGGACACGGGCCCGCGCGCGCATGGGCGTGCGGGGGCGGGCCCGTGTCGGCAGGGAGGTAGAAAAGGGGGTTGCAGTACGAAGCATCAAGGGAGAAAGCCGGACAATGTTAAAACGAACCTGATGGTTTGTTTTGGTGGTTGTTGACAGGGACTCCCGGTCTGCCCGGGCCGGGAATATTAAAAAGAGGCGAGGAGGAACACATGAGAAGAAGCAGGACGGGTGCAGGATGCGGGGCGGGCGGCAGGCGGGTTGCTGGCGTCGCTGCCGCGGTGGCGATGGCCTTTGCGGCGTCGCCGGCAAGCGCGTTCAAGTTCGACACCGGCAGTGACGACCTGGTGGTGCGCTGGGACAACACGGTCAAGTACAACATCGGCTGGCGTGTCGAGGGCCGCGACAACAAGCTGGGTGACGCGTGGGTGTCGCAGGCGACGAACCACGGGTGGGACAAAGGCGATGTCGTGACCAACCGGTTCGACCTGCTTACCGAATTCGACCTGGTCTACAAGCTGAACCATGGCTTCCGCATCTCGGCGACGGGCTGGAGCGACATGGCCTTCGACGAGGACGTCAAGGGGCATCCGGCCTATCAGCGCGCGGGCCTGGGCACCGCCTATCCGCGCAATAAGTTCACCAGCGACGTGAAGCGCTGGTACGGCACGTCGGGCGAACTGCTCGACGCCTTCGCGTTCACCCGCGTCGATCTCGGTTCCGTGCCGGTGAATATTCGCGCCGGCCGCCACAACGTGTATTGGGGCGAGTCGCTGTATACCTTCGGCAACAGCATCGCCTACGGCCAGGGGCCGCTCGACCTGCGCAAGGCGACCTCGACGCCCGGCATCGAGGCGAAGGAACTGTTCCTGCCGCAGAACCAGATCTCCGCCGCGGGACAGCTGACCGACAAGGTCAGCGTCGCGGCGAACTATTACCTCGAATGGGATCCGCACCGTCTGCCGGAAGGCGGCACCTATCTCGGCGGTGCCGACCTGAGCTTTCTGGGTGGCACCAATTTCCTCGGTTTTCCGGTGCTCGGCGACCGTGACCACGGTCCCCACAAGAAGCCCGACAACGCCGGCAGTTGGGGCGTGATGTCGAAGATCAAGTCGGATACCCTCGGTGGCGATCTCGGCCTCTACTATCGCCGTTTCGACGACCGTTATCCGACGATGGTCGCGACCCCGCAGGGCCTCGTCAATGCCTATGCCGAGGACGTCAAACTGTATGGCGTGAGCTTCTCCCGCCTGGTGGGGGCCGTGTCGGTGAGCGGCGAATTGTCCCGCCGCGAGGACACGCCGCTGGCGTCCAACGGAGGGGGCCTCGCGCTCGGCAGCACCTGGCACGGCCTGCTCAACATGATCGCCTACATCGGCCAGACGCCGCTGTTCGATTCGGCCGCAGTGACGGCGGAAATCTCGTACAGCCGTCTCGACGACGTCAATCGCTCGACCCGCGCCTTCTTCAAGCACAAGGACTCGAAGTACGGCGGTTGCAGCGGCGGCGTCAAGGCGGGCTGCGCGACCGACGATGCATGGGGTTTCAACATCGGCGTTACCCCGACCTGGTTCCAGGTGCTGCCGGGTATCGACCTGACGATGCCGGTGAACTTCGGGATCGGCCTCAAGGGCAACTCGCCGGCACCGCTGGGCGCCGCGCAGGATGCAGGTGCCTGGAGTATCGGGCTCGGCCTCGACATCTATTCCAAATACAACGTGAACCTCACCTACAACGACTACATCGGCAATTACACCACCGGCCCGAACATCACGCCGGTGCCGGGTGTGGGGGCGAGAACGTGGGAAGCCACCAACGGCGCGGGCATCCTGCGCGACCGTGGCTGGGTGTCGCTGACCTTCAAGACCGTATTCTGAGCCGCCCCGCAGCGGCAACAAGACACTGGAGCTGACAAATGAAACTGCATGGCAAGACTGTGGCATTGATGTTCGCGATGGGGGTGGCCGGCAATGCCGCCGCGGTGCTGACAGCGGACGAGATCAAACAGCTGGGCACGACGCTGACCCCGTGGGGTGCGGTCAAGGCGGGCAATGCCGACAAGAGCATTCCGGACTATACCGGCGGCATCGAACCGCCCGCCGGCTATGACCCGGCCAAGCCGGGCTTCCGCCCCGACCCGTTCGCCGCCGAGAAGCCGCTGTACAGCATCACTGCGGCGAATGCCGCGCAGTACGCGGACAAGCTCACCGAGGGCGCGAAGGAGCTGCTGAAGAAGTACCCGACCTTCCGCATCGATGTCTATCCGACCCACCGCAGCGCCAAGTATCCGAAATACGTCGTCGACAACACGCTGAAGAACGCGGCCACGTGCAAGCTGGCGGACAACCTGCTGCAACTGGCGGGAACCTGCTTTGGCGGGGTGCCGTTCCCGATTCCGAAGAACGGCGCGGAGGTGATGTGGAACCGCACGATGAAGTACGACCAGTATGCGTACTATTCGCCGGCGCAGACCTCGACGCTGGTCGACGCGCGGGGCCGCGTGATCCAGACCGGTGCCTTCGTGTACTGGCAGACTTTCCCGACGCTCAATCCGGCGCGGACGACGCCGCTGGGGGGCGACGAGATCCTCGAGTACGGACGTGTCGACTGGACCGGTCCGGCGCGCAAGGCGGGCGAGATTCTCGTGCTGCACGATTCGGTGGACATGATCAACGTCGGCCGCCGCGCGTGGACGTATCTGCCGGGCCAGCGTCGCGTGAAGCTCTCGCCGGACGTCGCCTACGACACCCCGAGCCCGGCCGGCGGCGGGGTGGGTACCGTCGATGACACCCAGGTGTTCTACGGCTCGCAGGACCGCTACGACTACAAGCTGCTGGGCAAGAAGGAGGTGATCATTCCCTACAACACCTTCCGCCTGCACGACGACAAGCAGTGCTCGTCCGAAAAGGTGTTCACGCCCAACCACCTCAATCCGGACTGCATGCGCTGGGAACTGCATCGCGTCTGGGTCGTCGAGGCGACGCTCAAGCCGGGCAAGCGCCACGTCTATCCGCGTCGCGTGATCTACTGGGACGAGGACATCCCGGCAGTCGGCATGGCGGAAAACTACGACGACGCGGGCAAGATCTACCGCGTGAGCCAGACCAACTTCTATCCCTTCTACGAGACCACCGGCCACAACACCCACGAATTCGTGGTGCATGACCTGACCAACGGTGCCTACGTGCGTCAGGCCTACACACCGGCCGGCGGCGGGATGATGGTGGTGACGAAGGAGTCGGACGCCAAGCCGGTGAATTTCTACGAGTCGTCCGCACTGAGCCAGGGCGGCGTGCGCTAGCAACGGAGAGGCCGTGCCCCGGGCACGGCCTCTTTCTTGTCGAGATTCACGCGCGGCACGCGCAATCCGGAGCATGAACATGAAGTGTCCAGGAATGGCGGGCGGGAGATGGCTCGTATTGGCCCTCGCACTGGCGGCGGGACCGCTGGCGGCGGGATTTCAGGATCCGTCGGAGGTTCCCGCGCAGGCGAGCAGCCTCGCGGCGAAGAGTCCGATGACGGCGGTGGCGACGGCAGGCCGGCGACTGGTGGCGGTCGGGCAGCGGGGCCATGTCGTATTCAGCGACGACGGCGGCAACAGCTGGACGCAGGCGCAGGTGCCGGTCAGCAGCGACCTGCTCGCGGTGCATTTCGCCTCGCCCGAGCTGGGCTGGGCAGTGGGCCACGGCGGTGTGGTGATCCACAGCGCCGACGGCGGCAAGACCTGGATGCGCCAGCTCGACGGCAAGTCGGCGTCGCAGCAGATCGTGGCTTACTACGACCGCGCAGCGGCCGACGGCAGCCTGCCGCAGGCCGGCGAATACGCCACGCGCGAGAAGAGCGTGGTCGCGATGGGGGGCACGCAGCCTTTCCTTGGCGTGTACTTCGAGGACGGGCGGCGCGGCTACGTCGCCGGCACGTTCAACCGCATCCTGCGCACCGAGGACGGCGGCAAGACCTGGGTGCCGCTGATGCACAAGGTCGACAACCCTCGCGAACTGAATTTCTTCAGCATCGGCGCGGGCGCGTCGGGACTGTTCCTGGTCGGCGAGACCGGCAGCGTGTGGAAGTACGACCCGGGTGCCGACCGCTTCGTTGCGGGCAACGTCGGCTATGACGGCACCCTGTTCGGTATCGCGGTCGGCGGCAAGGTACTGGTGGCCCACGGCATGCGCGGGAGCGTGTTCCGCAGCGCAGACGCGGGCAAGACGTGGCAGCGCATCGATCTCGGCAGCAGTGCCGGCATGACCGGCGCGGCGCTGCTCGGCAACGACGATGTCGTGCTCGTCAGCATGGCCGGCACGGCATACATGAGCACCGACAACGGCCAGTCGTTCAGGCAGCTGCCCCTTCCGCGCCCGATGTCCTACGGCGGCGTCGTCGCCTTCGAGGGACGCAACCTGGCGCTGGTCGGGGCCGAAGGCGTGAGGTCGGCGGCGGTCGAGGCTTCGCCGGGGCTCGGCACGGCCGGCGGGTCGGCGGTTCCCGGACGTGGTTCGAACTGAGAGCGGATAAAAGACATGGCAGCCCATTACAAAAGCGTCGAGATGGCGGTGATCAGCGATCCGCGCAATTTCGACCACCAATCCGGCAGCTTCCTCGAGCGGATCATCTTCAACAACCGCATCGTGCTGATCCTCGCGTGTCTGTTGCTGACGGCGTTTCTCGGCTACCAGGCGAGCAGCCTGAAGGTCAGCGCGAGCTACGACAAGATGCTGCCGCAGGGGCATCCCTTCGTGCAGAACTACCTGCAGAACCGCGACGAGCTGCGCGGCCTCGGGGATTCGGTGCGTATCGTGGTGGAGGCGGCCGACGGCGACATCTTCAACGCGGACTACCTGCAGCAACTGGCAAAGATCAACGACGAGGTGTTCCTGCTGCCCGGCGTCGACCGGCCGTGGATGAAGTCGATCTTTACGCCGGTGGTGCGCTGGACCGAGGTCACCGAGGAAGGCTTCGCCGGCGGACCGGTACTGCCGCACGACTATGACGGCAGCCCGCGCACGATCGAGGACCTGCGCATCAACATCGCGCGTGCCAACGTCGTCGGCAGCCTTGTCGCCAACGACTACCGCTCCAGCATGATCGTGGTGCCGCTGCGTCCGCTCGATGCCGAGGGGAAGCCCGTCGACTACAAGAAACTGTCCGACAGTCTCGACGACATCCGCTCCCGCTACGCCTCCGGCGACGGGGCGAAGGTGCGGGTCTACGTGATCGGCTTCGCCAAGCTGATCGGCGACCTGATCGCCGGCCTCGAGAAGGTCGCTCTGTTCTTCCTCATCGCGGTGGTGATCGCGGTTTCCATCATCTACAGCTACACGCGCTGTATCCGCAGCACGGTGCTGGTGCTGGGCTGCTCGATCATGGCGGTGATCTGGCAGCTCGGTCTGGTGTCGCTGTTCGGTTACCAGCTCGACCCGTATTCGATGCTGGTGCCGTTCCTCGTCGTCGCGATCGGCGTGAGCCACGGCGCGCAGAAGATGAACGGCATCATGCAGGACATCGGTCGCGGTACGCACCGCCTGGTGGCCGCGCGCTACACCTTCCGGCGGCTCTTCCTCGCAGGCATGACCGCGCTGCTGGCCGACGTGGTGGGCTTCGCGGTGTTGATGATCATCGACATTCCGGTGATCCGCGAGCTGGCACTGACCGCCAGTATCGGCGTGGGCGTGCTGATTTTCACCAACCTGATCCTGATCCCGGTGATGCTGTCCTTCATCGGCGTAACGCCGGCCGCGGCGCAGCGCAGCCTCGCCGTCGAACAGACGGCGAACACCACGCCACATGGCTTCGATCTGGTATGGCGCGGGCTGGAGAAATTCACCCAACGGCGCTGGGCGGTGGGCAGTCTGGTGGTGGCGCTGGTGCTGGGCGTGGCGGGTTTTGCGACCTCGCTCAGGCTGCAGATCGGCGACCTCGATCCGGGCGCTCCCGAACTGCGCGAGGACTCGCGCTACAACCGCGACAACGCCTTCATCACAACCAATTACGGCATCTCCAGCGACGTGTTCGCGGTGATGATGAAGACGCCCGACGACGGTTGCCGCAGCTATGAAACGCTGGTCGAGATCGACCGTCTCGACTGGGCGCTCGCGCAGGTGCCCGGCGTGCAGCGCACGGCCTCGCTGGCGGGCACGGTGCGCAGCTACATGGCGGGCATGTTCGAAGGCAGCCCGAAGTGGGCGACGATCAGCGACAACCAGAGTCTGATCGATCCGCAGATCAACAACGCGGTGTCGTGGAACTCCGAGTTCCTCAACTCGAACTGCTCGATCAGTCCGGTGCTGGCGTATCTGTCCGACCACAAGGCGGCGACCCTCGACGGTGTGGTGCAGGCGGCCACCGCGTTCGCCGAACGTCACGGCAGCGAGGAGCGCCAGATCCTGCTCGCCGCGGGCAACGCCGGCGTCGACGCGGTGACCAACATCGTCGTGCGCGAGGCCAACCGCAAGATGCTGCTCTACGTGTATGCCGCGGTGGCGCTGCTATGCCTCGTCACCTTCCGCAGCTGGCGCGCGGTCATCGTCGCCCTGCTGCCGCTGGTGCTCACGTCGGTACTGGCGGAGGCGCTGATGGTGCACCTCGGGATCGGCATCAAGGTGGCGACGCTGCCGGTGGTGGCGTTGGGCGTGGGCATCGGCATCGATTACGCGATCTACCTGTTGAGCGTGCAGCTGGTGTTCCAGCGCACCGGCCACAGCGTGGGCGAGGCCTACCGCCGGGCACTGGCGACGACCGGCAAGGTCGTGGCACTGGTGGGTGTGACGCTGGCGGCCGGCGTCGTGACCTGGGCGTGGTCGCCGATCAAGTTCCAGGCCGACATGGGCATCCTGCTGACCTTCATGTTCGTGTGGAACATGCTCGGAGCGCTCATTCTGGTGCCGGCGCTGTCGCACTTCCTGCTGCGCGGCGAGTCGAGGGCGGCCCCGGTTGCCGACGGCAGCGCCGTTGCCGCGGTAGCGGCGCCTTCGCCGATGCCGCACGGCCGGACGGCCCCCGCGACGGCCTAGCCGGATCAACCCCCGGCCGCCGTGGCGGCCGGTTCTGCTGCTCGTTCCTGTGTGGAGATCACAATGAAGAGACTGGAAGGGAAGGTCGCAATCGTTACCGGCGCGGCGTCGGGGCTGGGTGCGGCGGATGCGCGCCTGATGGCGGCGGAAGGGGCGAAGGTGGTGCTTACCGACGTCAACGTCGAGCTCGGCGAGCGCGTGGCGTCGGAGATTCCGGGGGCGATCTTCCTGCGCCACGACGTGCGCGAGGAGTCGCAGTGGCAGGCCGTGGTGGCAAAGACGGTGGAGACCTTCGGGCGCCTCGACGTGCTGGTCAACAACGCAGGGCTGGTTCGCTTCGGTACCGTCGAGGATACCTCGCTGGATGAATTCCGCCTTCACGGCGCGATCATGACCGAGGGAACCTTCCTCGGCTGCAAGCATGCGATTCCGGCGATGGCGAAGAGCGGCGGCGGATCGATCATCAACATCTCGTCGGTCGCGGCAATCAAGGGCTTGAGCCCGATCGTTGCCTACGCCGCGGCCAAGGGGGCGATCGTGTCGATGACGCGCAGCGTGGCCGCCCATTGCCAGGAGCAGAGCTACCATATCCGCTGCAACGCGGTGCTGCCGGGCGCGCACGACACGCCGATGACGGCCTCCGCGATCAGCTCGCTCGATGCGGCGTCGGCAGGCCTCGAGCAGGTGCGCCACCACGGTCAGGGGCGGCCCGAGGATGTCGCCAACCTGGTGGTCTTTCTCGCCTCGGACGAGTCGCGCCACATCACCGGGTCGCAGATCGTCATCGACAACGGCGAGACCAGCCGGTGAGCGCACGGCAGGCCGCACCCGGCTGCGGCGATGCGCTCAAGGTGATGAGCTTTCTGCAGCGGCGGCCGGATTTCACGCTGGAGGCCTTCAGCGAGTACTGGCGCACGGTGCACAGGGCGCATGCGCTGCGGCTCGTCGAGGCCGGCTACCTGCGCGGCTACATCCAGAATCACCGCATCGACACGCAACTCGAGGGTTTCGTGTGGATGGCGGACGGGGCGCCGGAGCTGTGGATCGACGACATCGGCGCGCTGCAGCGGCTGGTGACGAGTCCCGAATACCTGCACGGCGCAGGCCCCGACGAGGCGCGCTTCATGGTGCCGCCGGCGGTCGCCTGCGTCGCGCGCGAACGGGTGCTGCGCGAGGCGGCGGGCGACCTGCCCGATGGCGCGGTCAAGCTGATTCTGGTGTTCCGGCGCAATCCGCGACTCGCGGCGGACGCCTTTGCGGCGCGCTGGCTGGATGGGGAGGCGCCGCTGTTGCTGCCCGAGGCCGCACCCCTGCGGCTGACGCGATATGTGGCCGTCGAAGGGGCTGGCGAGCCGCCGTTCGATGCGGTCGAGTGCAGCTGGTGGGACAGTCTCGACAGCCTGCGGTGCGAATGGGCGCTGCGCGATGCGGCGCGCGGGCAGCCGCTGGTCGATCCGTCGGCTACGCGCGGCATGCTGGTGCACGAGGAAGTGGTGGTGCCTGCCGGGTGGTACGCCCGCGCGGGCGTGGCATGAACGGGGCGTGCCGGATGGTCCGGTCCGCCGCAATACGTCAAATCCGAACTGTGAGGGAAAGACGATGGTTGCATTGACGCTCGATGGCAAGGTGGCGATCGTCACCGGCGCCGCCATGGGTATGGGTGCCGCGACGGCAAAGCTGTTCGCCGACGCCGGCGCGCGGGTGGTGGTCGCGGATGTGGACGAGAAGACCGGGCGCGAGCTGGTCGCGGAGATCGAACGCGCCGGCGGCGTGGCGATCTTCCACAAGGCCAACGTCGCCGTCGCGGCCGAGGTCGAGGGGCTCGTAAAGGCGACCGTGGAGCGCTTCGGCAAGCTCGACGTCGCGGTCAACAACGCGGCGGTGTCGCCCGACTCGCATCCGCTGGCGGAAATGGACGAGGCGCAGTTCGACCGCGTCATCGCCGTGGACCTCAAGGGCGTGGCGCTGTGCCTGAAGTACGAGCTGTCGCAGATGATCCGTCAGGGACATGGCGGCTCCATCATCAATATCGGTTCGGTGAGCTCCTTCCGGCCGCAGCCGACCAACGGCGCCTACGTTGCCGCCAAGCACGGCGTCATCGGCCTGACCAAGGTCGCAGCGCTGGAAAACGGCGTGCACAACATCCGCGTCAACACGGTGGCGCCCGGCGCGATCGATACGCCGATGTTGCGTGGCGCGTTGCGTGAGTTCAACGTCACCGAAGAGCAGTTCGCGCCGCAGTTGAGCCTGCTCAACCGTTTCGGGCGTGCCGACGAGGTGGCGCAGGCGAGCCTGTGGCTGGCCTCGGACCTCGCATCCTATGTGACCGGGGCGACGCTGAGCGTCGACGCTGGCTACGTCAACCGCTGAGCGGCGCACACTGCGGCCGGGAGATACATGATGGGCACCGAAATGAACAAGCAGTGGATTCTCGCGAGGCGGCCGGAGGGGGCCGTCAAACGCAGCGACATGGAGTTGCGCGAGTCGCCCGTGCGTCCGCTGGAAGCCGGCGAGACGCTCGTGAAGATGCTCTACCTGGCGATGGACCCCGCCACGCGCGGCTGGATGGCGCCCGGCGGCGGCTATACCGAGCCCCTGCCGCTGGGCGGGCCGGTGATGGGGGTGACGATCGGGCGCGTCGTGGAGTCGCGCAATCCGCAGATCAAGCCGGGCACCGTCGTCGCCGGCGTCGGCCACTGGGCTAAATACATGATCGCCGGCGAGCGCCAGATTTCGCCGGTGCGTTGCGGCAACCTCGGCGTGCTGTCGCCGATGGATACCTCGCACGGCTTCGACTTGCCGATGTACCTGCACGCGATGGGTACCAGCGGCGGCACTGGCTGGTACGGGCTGATGGAGGTCGCGGGCATGAAGGCCGGCGCCAAGGTGCTCGTGAGCGGCGCGGCCGGCAGCGTCGGCTCGTTGGTGACGCAGATGGCGCGGCTCAAGGGGGCGGCCAAGGTGGTCGGCATCGCCGGCGGCCCAGCCAAGTGTGCCGAGGCGGTACGCGATTACGGCTGCGACGTGTGCATCGACTACAAGGCCACCGACGACATCGCCGCGGCCATCGCGAAAGAGTTTCCCGACGGTATCGACGTGTATTTCGACAACGTCGGCGGCGAGATCCTCGATGCGGCGATGGGCAATCTCGCGAAGTGGGCGCGCATCGCGGTGTGCGGCATGATTTCACAGTACAACGCGCTGGAGGCGCCGCCGGGGCCGCGCAACATGTGGAACCTGCTGGTCAAGACGGCACGCATCGAGGGTTTCCTGGTGTCCGACTATTTCGGCACGCCGGCCTGCGAGGCGGCCTATCGCGAGATCGGCGACTGGATCCGCGACGGCAAGATGGTGGCGAAAGTCGACGTGCGCGACGACTTCGACAACATCCCCGACGTCTTCAACCTGCTGTTCAGCGGCGGCAACGACGGGCGCCTCGTCGTGAAGGTGCCGGACTGAACGCGCGGTGACGGGAGCGGGGCAGGGCGGGCGCGTGAACGCGGAGTTCGAGGGCAGGGTGGTGGTGGTCACCGGCGCCGGCACCGGCATCGGGCAGGCCACGGCGCTGGCGTTCGCGCGCGCAGGGGCGCGGGTTGCCGTTGCGGACATCGCGGAACGCGAAGGGCATGACACGGCGGCGCGCATCATTGCCGAGGGCGGCAGCGCGCGTTTCTTCCAGGTCGATGTCAGCCGTGCCGTGGAGGTCGAAGGGCTGGTCGCGCAGGTGGCCGGGGACTGGGGTCGCATCGACGTGATGCACAACAACGCCGGGGTGACGCTGCCGTCCACGCCGATCACGGAGCTGTCGGAGGCCGACTTCGACCGCGTCATCGCGGTCAACCAGAAGGGCGTCTGGCTGAGCATGAAGTACGGCATTGCGCAGATGCTGCGCCAAGGGGGCGGGGTGATCGTGAACACCGCGTCGGCGCTGAGTTTTCGCGGCCGCGCGGGCGGATCGGCGTATGTCGCGAGCAAGCACGCCGTGGTGGGGCTGACGAAGACCTGTGCGGTGGAGTACGGCGGCCGCAACATCCGCATCAACGCGGTGTGCCCCGGCATGATCCGCACCCCGATGCTGGACGATCGCACGCGCGACCCGGACCGCGAGCGGCGCCTGGTGGCCCTGCACCCGGTGGGGCGGCTGGGGACTGCGGAGGAGGTCGCGGACTGCGTGCTGTGGCTCGCCTCGGACAGGGCCGCGTTTGTGCATGGGGCGTTGGTGTCGGTCGACGGCGGCTGGGGGGCCTGCTGAACGATTTCCGTGGGCTGGATGCAGTTGCGCTGCAGTCCGGCGGAAGGCCGCAAAGTGGCTTTCCAAGTGCTAAAAAAACAAGTTGACTTGTTTGTTTTCAGGGCGTAACTTGGGTATATGGCAGGCGTATGAACGAATCAGCGTTGTTTATGGGCCTGCCCTGACCGGACCGGCGACAGGGCAGGGGGCTGCGGCGGGCAATGCGCTTCAGGCTGCTTCCCGCCATCGCCGGGATGTTTGCAGGACAGGTTTTTTCAGACCGGAAGCGCGCCGCCGACCGCGGCGAAGGCTTTCGTAATCACTCAAAACACCGGAGGAAGACAATGGGCATTCTGGACGGCAAGGTCGGCGTGATTATCGGTGCCTCGAGCGGCATCGGCTGGCGCATGGCGGAGCGTTTCATTGAAGAGGGCGCACAGGTCATCGTCGCGGCCCGTCGCATGAACAACCTCGAAAAGCTCGCGGCGAAGACCGGTGCGATTCCGATGCGTTGCGACATCACCAACCACGACGACGTCAAGGCGGTGGCCGACGCCGCCGTGAAGCGCTGGGGGCGCATCGACTTCAGCATCAATTCGTCCGGCGTGGTGCGCCCGGCGATGATCGCCGACCTGACGCCCGAAGGGATCAAGGAAGTGACCGATGTCCAGCTCAACGGCTCGTTCTACTTCCTCAAGCACTTCGGCAACGCCCACGCGGCGACGGGCGGCGGTTCGGTGATCAGCGTCACCTCGACCACCGCCGTGCTGGTGCCGGTGGGCATCTCCAGCTATTCGGGCTGCAAGGCCGCGATGCATTTCGTGACGAAGATCGCAGCGCGCGAATATGGTCACGCCAAGGTGCGCTTCAACTGCCTCGCACCGACCTTCGTGCCGACGGCGATGAACAGCTATGGCGGCATGACCCCGATCGACGAGACGCGCGTCGACATGTCGACGCAGAACACCCCGATCGGCATCGCCTTCATCAAGGAATCGCCGCTGGGCCGCATCACCACGGTGGATGACTGCGCCGACGTCGCGCTGTTCCTCGCCAGCGACCTGTCGTCGTCGATGACCGGCCAGACCCTGCCGGTCGACTGCGGCAACCACCTGATGCGCCTGCCGGATGTGACCTCGGAACCGGAAACCTGACGCTGTCCCCGACGCGGTCAAGCGCCTCGCCGTGACCCCGGTCCGGCGGGCGGCCGCTGCGGGTGGCGGGTGGCCACGGGGCGTGGCCCGCCCGCCGCACTTTCGAAAATATACCGAACGGAGTGTGAGATGGCGGTTAGCGAGGCGGAAATCGAGATTGGCAAGCGGCTTTTCCTCGAAGGGTGGTGCGGCAGTACGCCGGACTCGTTCGTGCCCTTCGTCACCGAGGATTTCGTCATGCGCGACACGCTGTCGCATTCGGGCGATCTGGCGGGACACGCCGAGCCGATGCGCGGCCACAAGCAGGTGATGGACTTCTGGGGCTGGGCCGCGGGCAAGCTGCGCGTGGTACCGGAGGAAGTCTACGTCAATGGCGACAACGGCATGGCGCTGTCGTGGATGATGTATCTGCAGATCACCGACGACAGCAAGGGGCCGGAGAACAAGGGGCGCTGGCATTGCGGCGAGGGCATGTCGCGGCTGGAGTTCCGTGACGGCAAGGTGTGCCTCGAGATCGATTACTGGTCCGGCCCGCAGGGCATGTGCGACGACTGGGAAGCGCACTTCAACCGCCGCCGCGCGATGACGCGTCCGGAACGGGGCGCCATCACCGGGGCCTGAACGGCGCCGGTGGCCGATTACACACCAATTCAACGCATGTCGCGGAGTACCGGAACATGACCTTACCAGTCCCACCCGATCCCCGGGTGATCATTCAAAACAGCATCGTTACCCTGCGCGAGGTCATCGCACCTCTGGCCGAGGACGAATGGGCGCGTTTCAACGCCAGCCTGCTGATCGGCGCGCTGGAGTATGCGTTGGGCGGCCTCGACCGTGACCGCGGCGCCGAGCACCGCAGCGCGCTGGCGGCCAAGGTGGCGAGCCTGAAAGCGGCCGTCGACAAGAGCGGCGACAAGGAGCTGCTCGCCGCATTTGCCGAGAAGTCGCCGTTCGTGGCGGCGTCGCAGATGCTCGTGTGGGGGCAGAACCACCCCGGCGATACCGCTGCGGCAATCCAGAAAACCCTGCGCGCCGAACTGTATGCGCAGCTGGACGAGGAGATCGGCGCCGCCGCGCCGATGATGGGTGCATTTGTACGCGGCATGGCGGGTGAAATATGAGCCTGAAAAAACGTGAGTCGGAACTCAAGACCTACCTCGCCCGGATGTTGAAGGCGAAGGGGGAGGTCAGACTGTGCGGCGAGAAGCGCATCACCATGGGGCAGTCCCGTGCGATGTACATCCTCGACGTCGCCTATGAGGGCGAGGAGGGGCCGGTCGAGAAGAAGGTCGTCGCCCGCATCGAGCAGTGGGGACATCTGGGTTCGGACAGTCGCAACGAGGTCGCGACGATGCGCGCCCTGCACAAGGCCGACTTCCCCGTGGCGAAGATCCTGTCCTACGAGACCACCAACGACGTTCTCGGACAGCCCTTCTTCACGATGGACTTCGTGCCCGGATCGAGCGTGTTCTCGGAGGAGGTCGTCGACGAGTACCTGCAGCTGCTGCACAAGCTGCACTGCGTCGATTACAAGACGCCGGACTTCGAGCACCTGGAGCGTCCGCAGTCGCTGGCCGCGCCGGCGCGCACGGCGGTCGACCGTCTGTATGGCGTGTATTGCGCGCATATCGTCGGCGAGCCTTCGCCGCTGGTGGCCGAGTGCGTGCAGTGGTTGCGCAACAATGCGGTGCCGGCCGAGGAGATCACCCTCGTGCATGGCGATCCCGGGCCGGGCAACTACATGCACCACAACGGCCGCATTGCCATCCTCAACGACTGGGAGTTCACTGCTCTCGGCGACCCGTACGACGACTGGGCCTACGTAATCTGGATGCGCGGTGCGCCGTATCTGCCCGAAGAGGACTGGATCGCGCGTATCGAGCGCACGATCGGCAAGCCGCTCGACCGCAGCCGCCTGCATTTCTGGAAGGCGGTGAACATCCTGAAAGGCGTGTGTCTCGACCAGACCTCGCACAAGCTCTACGTCGACGGCGTCAATCCGGCGCCCAACCTGCTGGCGATCGCCACTGCGGTGCATCTCGACGTCGTCAAGAAGCTCTGCGAGACGGTGCTCGAGGGCTGATCGCAGCGGCGGGGCCGGCGCCCTGTTCCGGCATCGTGGCCGGGCGGCGGGCGCCGGCCCCCTTTTTCTATTCGCAGGAGACGCTGCATGAGCAGACAGTGCAGGCTGACGGAGATGGACGAGTGGCCGCGCCACCAGACGCTGGACACCTTCGATGTGGTGGCCAACCCCAGCCCCGGCTGGAGCGACGGCTACTGGTTCTGCATCGGTGACCCGAAAGGCGAGGTCAACCTCATCACCGCGATCCGCCTCTATCACAACACCAACGTGATGGATGCCTACGTGATTGCCAGCACCGGCGACGGGCGGCAGCACAACCTGCGCGCCAGCCGCCGCCTGCGCCCGGCGATCGACGACATCCGCGTCGGACCGTTCTGGCAACGCATCGTGCGCGGCCTGCGCACGATCGAGTTCGGCTGCGACGAAAACAGCCACGGCATCGCCTTCGACATCCGCTGGGAGAGTGCGGCGCCGCCGTATTACGAGGCGCCGGCGGTGCAGCATTTCGCCGACGGCAGGCTGGTCAGCGCACGTTCCAACTACGTTCAGCTCGGCTATGTCTCCGGCACGGTGCGCATCGGCGACCGTTCGTGGACGTTCGGCCCGCACGACGGCTGGGTCGGTGCGCGCGACCATTCGTGGGGCATGGGCCACACCGGCGAGGGCGAAAAGCCCAACCGCTACGCCGCGCCGCCGCTGGTGGCGGGCAGCAAGTCGCTGTGGGGTTCGCCCGGCATGCGCCACTGGGCGCTGGTGCGCTTCCCCGAAAGGTCGTTGTTCTACGGCTTCAAGCGCAACCAGGATGGCAGCTATTCGGCATCGGGTACGGGCTTCCAGGACGCCAGCACGATCCACAGCCGCGTCGACTACCCGTACGAGTCCGACCGCGAGGGGTGGGCCTACCGCGACGTGCGCATCGGCGAGCATACTTGGCAGGGCGGTTTCCCGCGTCTGGAGAGCGGTCGCGTCGACCTCATCCGGCCGGACGGCGGCGCCGACCGTTTCCGCATCGATGTGCTGAGCAAACCGGTGTACATGCAGGGCGGCGGTTACTGGGCCGGCTGGAACGACAAACTCGGGCGCGGCGTGTTCCGCGGCGAGAACGTGCTCGAAGGCGAGGTGTGGGACGTCTCGCATCCGGTACGCGTGTTCGACCTGCAGGGGAACGAGGTTCCGGCTCCGCCGGGAGCGGAATACGCCGAGCAGTTCGCGCGCTTCACCAATCTCGACGATCCGGACGAGGTCGGGCTGGGGATGCTGGAGGCCGCGATCATCGGCGAGTTCGACGGCATCAAGAATCCATGACGCAGCTTCCGTCACAACCCCTTTCGACAGGGCATTTGCCGTGAAACTGACGAGACTGGACGAATATCCGCGGCATCAGCTGGGCCTGACCTTCGACAGCGTCGGCACCAGCTCGCCGCACTGGAACGACGGCTACTACTTCGCGCTCGGCGACGCCGCGGGGCGCGTCGGCTTCTTTTCCGGGCTGCGCCTCTACGCCAACAACGACGTCATGGATGCGTTCACCTGCGTCGCGTCGGGCGGGCGGCAGCACAACATGCGCTTTTCGCGGCGGCTGCGGCCGCGCATCGACGAACTCGACTGCGGCGCGATGGCGGTGGAAATCATCGAGGGACTGCGCCGGCTGCGCATCCGCGCCGGGGACAATCCGTACGGGATTCGCTACGACCTCGTCTGGGAAGGCGTCACCGAACCCTACAACGAGGAATACGTGCGCCAGTGGTCCGGCGGCCGCCTGGTCGGCGAACGCAGCAACTACGCGCAGGTGTGCACGGTCAGCGGATGGCTGGAGGTTGGCGGACAGCGCCACGAGATTGACGCCACGCGCTGGACCGGCGTGCGCGACCACTCGTGGGGGCTGGGCGGGACCGGTGGTCCCGTGCTGGCGCACGCCGCGCCCGGGCGGCCGTCGGCACCGATCGGGCTGCGTCAGTGGGTGTGGATCCGCTTTCCGGACCGTACGGTCTTCTGGCAGTTTCACCGCAGCGCGGCTGGCGTGCTGACGATGTTCGAGGCGGTGTGCGTGTACCCCTATGGCGACGCACGCGAGGCGTTCGCGTACGTCAACATCGAGCACGAACTCGAATTCGTGCCGGGAACACGGCGGCTGCTGCGTGGCACGGTGTCGCTGCAGCGGCCGGACGGGGCGTGGGAGCGCTTTCTCGCCGAGGTCATCACCGATCCGGTGTACCTCGAGGGGGGCGGCTACTGGCAGGGTTTCGACGATCACCTCGGGCGCGGTATCTACCGCGGCGACGAGCATCACGAGGGCGAGGTGTGGGACGTGTCGCAACCGGGGCGGTTGGTCGATCCTGCCGGGCGGGTGAAGGCGCGTGCCGATGCGTGGGCGGAGAATTTCGGCCGCTTCACCAACCGCGACAATGCCGCCGAAACGGGCATCGGTCACCTCGAATGCGTCGTTTCCGGGCCGTATCGAGGCTTTGCGGACGAGGTGCGATGAGGCCCGAGATTCAGCATCGGGCGGGCATTCCGGGCCGTTTCGGAATCTACAAAAAAACAAGTTGACTTGTTTGTTATGCGGGCGTAACTTGCCCGGAAAGAACAGGCGCATGGCAGCCGGCAACGCAGGTTACGCCGCACATGACGCCGGACGGGTTGCAATGACAACACCAGGGATGGAGACAGCAATGAGTGTGGATTCGACCAACCGCCTGCTCGACGAGCTGGCAACGAAGCAGGCGCTGTACGAACTGTGCGTTACCTACTGCCGCGGCGCCGACCGGTGCGACGCGGACCTGTTCGCGTCGGTATGGACCGCCGACGCGCAGATCGACTGCGGCGGCTTTCAGGGGCCTGCGAGCGAATTCGTGCGCCTCGTGACGACCCCCAACGAGATGCGCGAGCGCAGCTTTCATACCGTCACCAACCACCACTTCCGCATCGAC
The DNA here is from genome assembly GCF_014822185.1 of Azoarcus sp. Aa7. Taxonomy (GTDB): domain Bacteria; phylum Pseudomonadota; class Gammaproteobacteria; order Burkholderiales; family Rhodocyclaceae; genus Aromatoleum. The sequence goes on along the minus strand of NZ_QVLR01000103.1, from coordinate 48,082 downwards.
GGCGACAGCGCGCGCGGCGAAGTGTACGTATTCGCGGTCAGCACCGTGAACCTGGGCGGCGAGCGTCTCGACCAGCTGATCGGCGGACGCTACCTCGACGAATACCGCCGCACCGGTGGGGTATGGAAGATCGCGCGCCGCACCTTCGTTTTCGATTGGGACATCAACCAGCCTGTCAGCGCGATGGTCGAGGAGAAGCGCCTCATCGGCGAAATCACCAAGCGCGGCCGTTACGGCAAGGGCGATCCGTCCTGGGCGCTGCTCGGCTGAGGGCCGACCGCGGCTTTCGCTTCGGCCGCCGTCGGCGCGCCCGATTTCCCGTTTCGTTCCGTTGATCACCGCATGCCGTGAGGTGTGCGGGCGGGTTCGCGCCGACGGGAGGCCGGAGAGACCGCGCCGCCGCAGAGAAGACAAGAAAAGGCAACCGCGACAGAGAGGCGTAGCCCATCACCTGCGGGCCGTGGCGACCCGCAGCAAGCGAAACGGAGGAGTGAGACGTGAAAATCCTGAGTCCCTTGCAACTGGGGTCGATCGAACTGAAGAACCGCGTCGTGTCGACGGCGCACGCTGCAGACGTGAGTTTTTTCCAGCCGGGGTCGAGCGGCGAAGGCTACATGGCTTACCAGGAGCGGCGCGCCGAAGGCGGCACCGGCCTGATCATCTTCACGGCGATGCACGTACACGAAACCTCGCCGAACCTGTTCCACTTCCTCTACGAGGAAAAGGACATCCGCAAGAAGTTCGCGCAGATATCCACTCGCCTGCACCGGCACGGCACGAAGTGCATTTCCCAGCTGTTCCACTACGGCGTGACGGGCAAGTCCGACTGCCGTGCGGACTTCCAGCCGCTGTGGGGCTTCTCCGGCCAGCCGTCGTCCGAGGGCGAAGGTTCGCACAAGATGAGCGATGACGAGATCGAGGAGGTCATCGACTCCTTCGTCCGCACCGCCGTGGTGGCCGTCGAGAGCGGCATCGACGGCGTCGAACTGCATGGCACGCATGGCTACCTGATCCAGCAGTCGTTCAGCCCGTGGGGCAACAAGCGCACCGACAAGTGGGGCGAGCCGATGTATTTCGCCAAGACGCTGGCGAAGCGAGTGCGCAATGCGATCGGACCGAAGGCCGTGATGGGTTTCCGCCTGTCGTCGGACGACTTCATGCGGCCGGAAGACGGCGGCCTCGGCCACGAGGGGCTGTGCAAGGTGGCGTCGGAACTGGTCGGCACCGGTCTGTTCGATTACCTGAACCATTCCGAGGGCGCCGGTGGTGTGCACTATGCCCGCGCCATCGGCTCCTACCGCCACCCGTTCGGCGAATTTCTGCCGCTCACGCGCGGCCTCAAGGAAGCGATCGGCGGGGCCGTGCCGGTGATCGGCGTCGGCAAGATCCCGACCACCGATCTGGCCGAGCAGGCGCTGCAGGCGGGCGATTGCGACCTCGTCGGCATGACGCGCGCGCAGATCGCCGATCCCGACATCGTGAAGAAGCTGCAGGCCGGGCAGGCGCACCGCATCCGCACCTGTACCGGCGCGCAGCAGGGCTGCATCGACCGGGCGATCTACTTCAACATCAGCTGCTTCCACAACCCCGAGGTCAACGAGGAAAACCGCTTCAAGGCGCTCGATGCGGTCAAGACCGAGCCCAAGCGGGTGCTGGTGATCGGCGGAGGCCCGGCCGGCATGAAGGCGGCCGAGATCGCGGCGCGCCGCGGTCACGACGTCACCCTCGCGGAAGCCTCCGGGCGCCTGGGCGGCCGGCTCAACCAGGTCGAGACGATGGGCGCGGCGGCCAACCTGCTGTCATCGACCGCGTGGGTCGAGCAGGAGCTGCAGATCCTCAAGGTGAAGGTCCAGACGCAAACCCGGGTCGACGAGGCCTTCGTCAAGTCGTTCGCTCCCGACGTGATCGTGCTCGCCACCGGGGCGACGCCGAACACCGAACTGGGCGTCAAGAGCGACGGCTCGGTCCCGGTCATCTCGTCCGACGATGCCGCCCAGGGGCTGTTCAACGGGCAGAAGTTCGACCTCAAGGGCACCCGCGCGCTGATGGTGGACATGCGCGCCAACTACGAGACCGCGCTGGTCACCGAAAGCCTCGCCAAGCGCGGCAGCGCGGTCACGGTGATCACGCCCTTCCTGCATTTCGGCGCCAACATGGGCTTCACCAACCTCAACGACTACCTGAACCTGCTGCCGAAGCTGGGCTGCAAATTGTTGCCCAACACGGTCCTTACCGGGATCCGCGACGGCAGGGTGTCCTTCCGCGACGTGTACAGCGGCGAGGTGCAGGAGCAGGAATTCGACTTCGTCGTCGCCGGCATTGCGCCGACGCCCGCGGACGAACTGCTGGAAATGCTCAAGAAGCACGCGAGGGTGGTGACGGCGGGCGACGTCGTCGCGGCACGCTCGGCGATGGAGGCGTTCCGCGAGGGTGACCGCGCCGGACGCACCATCTGAGATCGCAACGCAGGAAAAAAACAGACAGGGTGGAGGCGACAGCATGAAAGCATTGGTACTCGGGGGCTCGGTATTCGTCGGCAAGCACATGGTGCAGACGCTGGTGGCGGGCGGGCACGACGTCAGCGTGCTCAACCGCGGCAAGACGCCGGCGCAGCTGCCGGCGGGCGTGAAGCAGATCGTGGCCGACCGCACCAACGCCGAGTCGATGCGCGCGGCCTTGCGCGGCACCGACTGGGATGCGGTGTTCGACGTGTCCGGTTTCGTCATGGCGTCGGGCGGCGAGGATGTGCAGACGCTGCTGGACCTGTTCGACGGCCACACCGGCAGCTACGTCTACACCAGCTCGATCATGGCCTACGAACAGGGGCGCGGTGTGTTTCCGTGGCGCGAGGAGGACCCGGACTCGACCGAAGGACCGGCGACCTACGGCGGCTTCAAGGCGGCGATGGAGCGCGAGCTGATGAAGCGCCACCAGAAGACCGGCTTCCCGGCGACGGTGATCCGCCCGGCGGCGATCTACGGCCCGGACAACAACATCTTCGACATGGAAACGCCGATGTTCGTCCGTCTGCGCCAAGGGCGGCCGATCCTCGTGCCGCATGGCGGGCTGGTGACCGTGTCCTACGGTCATGTCGACGATCTGTGCGAGGCGATGGCGAGCTGCGTCGGCAACCGCGCGGCGGCCGGCGAGATCTTCAACATCACCGCCGAGGCCGTGACGGTGAACGAATATGTGCGCACGCTCGCGGAAATCGTCGGCGCGACGCCCGAGATCGTGCCGGTGCCCGACGACCTGCTGCCGCACCTGACGAAGCCGGCCTTCGGGCACCTGGCCGGACAGTTCTTCCACAGCTCGCTGAGCATCGAAAAGGCCGGTCGTCTGCTCGGCTTCAAGCCGCGCTACGACTTCCGCACGGGCCACGTGCACACCTACGAGTGGTTCCTGCGGCAGGGCCTGGCCGACGACGCGACGCCGCGCGTCGACGCGATGTGGCAGGCGACCTGGGATTTCGACTACGAGGCCGAGGTCGCGCGGCGCATCAAGGCGGTGCTGTCCGGACCGGACCGCTGGAAGTGAGCGCCCGGTCGCACGACCAACCCCTTACTGCCTGACAAGGAGAAGCGATTCATGAGTCAACGCGATCCGCGCATCGACCTGGCCGAAAAGCTGTTTGCCGCCTGGAGCAGCGGCAACGCCGATGCGCCGAAACCGTATCTCGCCCCGGACTGCGTGCTGTACGACATCGTCGGCGGCGAACACCGCGGCTGGGACACCATCCGCAAATTCTTTGCCGAGGGCCTCGCGCTGTGGCCCGATCTCGTGCTGCTGCCCGACCAGTACTGGGTGAACGACAAGGGGGTCGCCCTCAGCTGGGTGATGAGCGCAACGGTGCAGGACGACATGTTCGGCCCCGGCGCGCGCGGGCGGAAGTGGCGTTCCGAGGGGATGAGCTTCCTCGAGATCAGCAACGGCGTGGTCACTCGCGAAGCCGACTACCACGACAGCGGTGCCATCCATAAATCACTTGGCATCGCCAAGACCTGAAACGGGAGAAGTCATGAGTAACGCAGCGAAGGCCGGCAAGCTGGCCGGCAAGGTGGTCGCGATCACCGGTGCCACCCGCGGTATCGGGCGCGGCATCGCCGAGGCCTACCTCGCGGAAGGCGCAAAGGTCGCGATCAGCGGGCGTTCGGAGGCCAAGGGCCGCCAGGCGATCGAGGAGATGAATGCCGGCGACAACGCGTATTTCATCGCCGGCGACGTCACGAAGCAGGCCGACGTCGAAGCCTTCATCGACAAGACCGTGGAACGCTACGGCACCATCGACATCCTGGTGAACAACGCCGGCGGCTCGTCGGGCTTCAACCCCGTCGTGGATCTCTCCGACGAGGCGTGGAACGAGGCCCTCAACTGGATGCTCAACGCGACCTTCTGGGGCACGCGGCGTGCGCTGCGCTACATGATCCCGAAGAAGTGGGGCCGCATCATCAACATCTCCTCGGTCGAGGGGCGCCAGGCGAACAAGATCGCCGTGTCCCACTACATCACGAACAAGCACGCCATCAACGGCTTCACGAAGGCGGTCGCGTTCGAGAACGGGCCGATCGGCATTACCTGCAACGCCATCCTCGCCGGTGCGGTCGAGACCGACCTGATGATGACCGTCGGCCCGAAGGTCGCCGAAACGCACGGGATCTCGTACGAGGACTACAAGGTCGAGTACGCCAAGAACGCGGCGATCAAGCGCCTGAACACCGTCGCCGAGGTGGCGGCGATGGCGGTGCTGCTGGCGTCCGAGGACGGCGGCGGCATTACCGGCGCGATGCTCGATGTGAACGGCGGCACCTCGATCTGAACCCCCTGTGCGTGGAGAGCTGAACGTGGAAAAAGTGCTGGAAAAACGCGTCGCGCTGGTGACGGGAGCAGCGTCGGGCATCGGCCAGGCGATTGCGCATGCCTTCCTCGAAGCCGGTGCCGAGGTGTTGGCGGTCGATCGCAGTGCGTTTTCGGCGGAGGATGCGCGACGGCCCGGTCTGGTGACGATGCAGGCCGACCTGACCGCGCCGGGTGCCGTCGAACAGATCCTGAAAACGGCCGGGGAGCGCTGGGGACGTGTCGACGTGCTGGTGAACAACGCCGGTGTGGCCCCATACGCCCTGCTGGAGGAAACCAGCGACGCACTGTGGGACCAGACGGTGCTGATCAACCTCACCCTCGTGTTCCGCCTGTGCCGTGATGCGCTGCCGCTGCTCAAGGCGAGCAAGGCGGGGCGCATCATCAACATCGGCTCGGTGATGTCGTCCTTCGGTTCGGCCGGGCTGTCGGCCTACGCGACGACGAAGCACGGCGTGGCCGGCCTGACCAAGTGCCTCGCCAGCGAACTGGGCCAGTACGGAATTACCGCGAACCTCATCCAGCCGGGTGCGGTGGTGACCGGGATCACCCGTGACGCCTTCGCCCAGGACGACGCCTTCCGCACCTTCTGGGAAGCCAAGGCGGCGCTGGGTCGCCTCGGCCAGCCGGACGACATCGCGCCGGTGGCGGTGTTCCTGGCATCGGATGGCGCCGGTTTCGTCAGCGGTCAGGGCTTCATCGTCGACGGCGGGGCGGTACAGAAGCCGTGAGTGCCGACAAGGTGGGCAATGCCGCGCAAGGGCGCGTCGGACTCGACGGTGCGCCCAATTTCCGCGACCTCGGCGGCTACCGCAACGGGGAGGGCCGGGTCGTGCGGCACGGCCTGGTGTACCGCTCCGAGTCGCTGACGTGGCTCACCGACCGCGATCTCGACATCCTGCGCGAGCTGGCGATCGGGCTGGTGATCGACGTGCGCAGCGCGCACGAAAAGCATACCCAGCCCAGCCGCTGGCCGGCAGGCGGGCGGCCGGAGCTGCTGTCCTGCGACATCGACGCGGACCTGCGTGCCGGCAACCAGCCGCTGATCTCCATCCTGCGCGCGCGGCCGGACCCGGAGGGCGCGCGCGAGATGCTGCGGACGACCTATGCCGTGATGCCGGTAGCGTTCGCCGGGCACCTCGCGGGCCTGTTCGCGCGGCTCGCCGACGCGGACTGCCCGCCCGCGGTGTTGCACTGCACGGTGGGCAAGGACCGCACCGGCTTCATCGCGGCGATGCTGCTGTTCGCGCTCGGTGTGCCGCGCGAGGCGGTGTACGAGGACTACCTGCGCACCGCGCGCGCGGCGCGCAATCCCCGCCTCGAGGAGACGCTCGGCGACATCGTGCGCAGCCAGGTGGGCCGCGAACCCGATGCCGCGATGATGGATGCGCTCTTCGGCGTCGAGGCGGAATACCTCGACGCGGCGCTGCAGCGCATCGACAAGGAATACGGTTCGATCGACCGCTACCTCGCGGTGGCGGGCGGGCTGGACGGCAGCACCCGCGCCGGCCTGCAGGCGAGGCTGCTGGCATGAGACGCGACACGACCGGCAGGGGATCGCCGGACCCGCAACACTGAACGACGAGGACCGCCCGCTGGCGGCCCGGTGAGCGACATGAGCAATCTCAACGACTATCCGACGATCGACATCATGAACCACCTGCGCGAGATCCGTAGCGATCTCGCGACCGTGCCGTTCGAGTTTCGCGAATTCCAGATCATGCTGCGCACGACCTTCAAGTCGCTCGCCGACGAGTCGGGGCGGCGCAAGGAGGCGAAGGAGGACGAAGCGGGCGACACGCTGGCCGGCCACGGTTCGGTCGCGGCCTGCCTCGCGAGCATGGACGAGTACGGCTACGAGCAAGTGTCGGTGTGCGCAACCAAGATGTGGTCGTACTACTACCACCGCGACTTCATCCTCAACAGCCCGGTCGAACCGATCGGCGAGGCGATCCGCGAATCGGGCGGCCGCATCATGGGCGCGGCCAGCTATGACCCGTTCCGCATCACCGAGAGCCTGCGCGTAATCGAGCATGTCGTGCGGGAATACGGCTTCAACTACGTGTGGTTCCACCCGCTGTCCTACGGCCTTCCGCCCAACGACCGCCGTTTCTATCCCCTCTACGCCAAGTGCGTCGAACTGGACATCGCGGTGGGCTTCCAGGTCGGGCATTCGGCCGAGGTGTTGCCGTCCGACTGCGGCCGCCCGATGCTCGCCGACGATGTCGCGATCGAGTTTCCGGAACTGCGCATCAACCTGTCGCACACGGGCTGGCCGTGGGTGGACGAGTGGTGTTCGATGCTGTGGCGCCACCCCAACGTGTATGGCGACATCTCGGGCTATTTCCCGAAGGGGCTGGACGACCGCCTCGTGAAGTTCATGGATTCCGGCCGTGGCCGCGACAAGGTGATGTTCGGCACCAACGGCCTCGGCCTGCGCCGCTGCAAGGAGGAGTTCCTGCAGCTCGAGATCGGCGAATCGACCAAACACAAGGTGCTCTACGACAACGCCCGCCGCTTTCTGGCGCTGGACCGCGCCTGAGGCGGGGCGCCGGGCTGCAGGGGCTTCATCACAACACATACGGGGAAGGGAGGCAGCATGGGGCGTATCGAGGGAAAGACGGCCATCGTCACGGGCGGCGCACGCGGCATGGGCGAGGCGACGGTGCGGCGATTCGTCGCGGAAGGGGGGCGGGTGGTCATCGCCGACGTGCTCGATTCGGAAGGGCATGCGCTGGCCGACGAACTGGGCACCGCGGCGCATTTCGTGCATCTCGACGTCTCCGACGCGGCCGCCTGGAAGGCGTGCGTTGCACAGGCGGTCGAGCGTTTCGGCGGGGTGGACGTGCTGGTGAACAATGCCGGCATCTGCCTTGTCGGCACGATCGTCGACCTCGATCCGGCCACCTTCCAGAAAGTGCTGGCCGTCAACCTCACGGGCGCCTTTCTCGGCATGCAGGCGGTCGCCCCGCAGATGTTCGCGCGCGGCAAGGGTTCGATCATCAACATCTCCTCGACCGAGGGCCTGCACGGCACCAACGGCATGGCCGCCTACGGTTCGAGCAAGTGGGGCCTGCGTGGCCTCACCAAGGTTGCCGCGATGGAGTTCGGGCCGCGCGGGGTGCGCGTCAACTCCGTCCACCCCGGCGCGGTCGATACGCCGATGGCCGGTACCGACGTGGTGCCTGCGGAGGTGTGGGAGCGCGTGTTCCGGCGTCAGCCGATCCAGCGCATCGGCCGGCCGGAAGAGGTCGCCAATGTCAGCCTGTTCCTCGCCAGTGACGAATCGACCTATCTGTGCGGGGCCGAGATCGCCGTCGATGGCGGCATGACGGCCGGCGGTTTCCTGGAGCTCGCGCCCGGCGCACCGGCCTGAGGCGCAGGCATCCACTGGCATCCGGGCCGCGGTCCGGCCCGTCAAGAAACGGGAGAAGATGATGGGCGCAAGAACACCCACCGCCGCGGAGGTGGCGGCACGCTGTGCGATCACCGAGGTGATTCACCGCTACTGCCGGGGCATGGACCGCATGGACAGGGAGCTGACCCTGTCGTGCTGGCATCCCGGCGGCACCGACGACCACGGCCCGCTGTACGCCGGTTCGGCGGAGGGCTTTGTCGAATGGCTGTGGCCGGTGCATGCGGAAATGGTCGTCACCCGCCATGCCGTCAGCAATATCCTGATCGAGCTTGATGGCGACAGGGCGGGTGTCGAGACCTACTGGAACCTCGTGCTGCAGGTGCCGTGGCGCGATGGCCTGTATGACATACTCGCCGGCGGGCGCTATCTCGACCGCTTCGAGTGCATCGACGACGTGTGGGCGATCCGCCACCGCCAGTCCGTTCTCGACTGGAACCGCGTCGAGCGGGTGGAGCACACCCTGGCCGATTTTGCCGATCCGCCCCTCATCCGGCCTGTACGGCCCGGCATTGCCCTCACCGCGGGCTCGCGCGACCTTTCCGACCCCTCGTACCGCGTGCTTCGCGGCGCCTGAGCTCGCCGCGCCGCGGCGTCTCGTTAAAATTAAAAACAGACGTGATTGAAATTTGCGGCGCAGCCGTTTACAACGGTAAACCGTGTGCTATGATCCCCATAACAACAAACAGACACGTCGGTTTTTTAAGGGCGGGTCGCGGGGACAGGAGACTCCCCGGAACGGATGCAGCTTCCTGCCGATGGCAGGGATGTCCGTGACCGGGAACGTAGCGGTCTGTCCGGATGTGTGACCCGTTTGTGATCATCAACGGAAGCTTTCGACGGACATGACTCGACACCAGTTTCCCCGCTTTTCCGAGACCTACGGCAAGACCTGGCGCGACGCCGGCCTGTGGACCGACTACACCCTGCACCAGGGGCTGGACGACACGGTCGCGCGCAGTCCCGACCGGACGGCGCTGATCACGACGACGCGCAGCTACACCTTCGCCGAGTTCAAGGCCGAATCGGATGCGCTCGCCGCGGGCCTGCTGGGGATCGGCATCGGACCGGGCGACATCGTCGCGGTGCAGCTGCCGAACTGGGTGGAGTTCTGCTTCCTGCAGATCGCGCTGTCGCGCATCGGCGCGGTGATCCAGCCGACGCACACGGTGTTCCGCGAGCGCGAGATCACCAACCTGTTCCAGTTCTGCGGGACGGATGCGGTGATCGTGGCCGATTCCTTCAAGGATTTCGGCTATGCCGACATGATCCGCTCGGTGCGCCCGCAACTGCCGGGGCTGCGTCACTTCATCGTCGCGCGTGGCGAGCCGAAGGGCGCGGACGAATGCGGTCTCGCGGCGCTGATCGAGGAGGGCCGCGGCAACCTGCAGCGCCTCGAAGGCATCGCACCGCGCGCCGACGACGTGTTCTATCTGAACTTCACGTCGGGCACCGAGGGCAACCCCAAGGGCTTCCTGCACACCCACAACACCATCATGTCGCTGATCCGCCAACTGACCGGGTACATGGCGGCCGACACGGTGATGCTGGCGTGTTCGCCGATGACGCACAGCTTCGGCCATTTCACGACCTACTATTGCGTGTTCGGCGGCTTCCCGATGGTGGTGCTCGACCGCTACAGCCCGGGCGAGCTGCTGGGGATGATCGACCGGGTCCGCGTGACGATGCTGTCCGGAACGCCGGCCCACCTGTATGGCATTCTGCGCCACCCCGATTTCGCGAAGTACGACACCGCGTGCATCAAGTCGGTGGCGGTCGGCGGCGCGCGCAGCTCGCCCGAGCTGATCGCCGAGCTGCAGCGCACCTGGGGCGTCAAGTCCGCCAACACCTATGGCATGGGCGAGACGATCGTGCATACGCGCACCTCGCCCGACGATCCCGACGAGAAGGTGCGTGATTCGGTCGGCCGCCCGGTGTTCGGCGCGCAACTCAAGATCGTGGACCAGAAGGACCGCACGCGCCACATGCCGGCGGGCGAGGTCGGCGAGATCTGCTTCCGCGGCCCGACGCTGTTCGTCGGCTATCACAACCAGCCGCAGAAGACGGCCGAGACGCGTGACGACGAGGGCTGGTTCTACACCGGCGATCTCGGCTTCGTCGACGCCGACGGCTACCTGTGTTTCGCCGGGCGCGCGAAGGAGGTCATCAACCGCGGCGGCTCCAAGGTCTATCCGAAGGAAATCGAGGACCTGCTGTGCCAGCACCCGGACGTGCTCGATTCGGCGGTGGTCGGCATGCCCGACGAGCGGCTCGGCGAACGCGTGTGCGCCTATGTCGTGACGCGCGACGGGCGCGACATTCCGCTGGCCGAGGTGGAGGCCTTCTTCGGCGAGCAGAAGGCGATGAAGTACATGTACCCGGAGGTGCTCGTCAGGCTCGACGCGATGCCGATGACGCCCACCGGCAAGATCCAGAAGGTGGCACTGCAGCAGGACGCCGCAAGCCGGGCGAAGGCTGCTGAGGCGGAGGCGGCGCGGGCAGGGCGCTGAATCGCCCCGGCCGGTTGTTTCCTGACAGTCGAACAGCATTGAGGAGGATGTGGAATCCATGGATATCGTGATCGGACCGTACGGGATGCAGAGTCCCCATTCGTACCGGCGCTCGCACGCCGACATGTACGACGATCTGGTGGTGCATGCGCAGCACGCCGAAGAACTCGGCTTTGACGGGTTCGCGCTGACCGAGCACTCGTTCTGGTACGACGGCTATTGCCCGTCGCTGCTGACCGCCTTTGCGCCGGTCGCGCTCGCCACCAGCCGCATCAAGCTCGTCACCGGTGCGCTGCTGGTGCCGCAGCACGATCCGCTCAAGGTTGCCGAGCAGGCGGCGGTGCTCGACCGCCTGTCCAACGGCCGCCTGGTGCTGGGCCTCGGGGCCGGCTACCGGCCGGAGGAATTCCACGGCCATGGCGTCGAAATCGGCCGCATCGGCGCGCGCTTCATCGAGGCCTTCGAGGTGGTGCGCCGCGCGCTGACCGAGGAGACCTTCTCCTTCAGCGGCGAGTACTACAACTACAAGGACGTCTCGCTCAAGACGCGCCCCGTCCAGCGCGAGGTGCCGATGTGGGTGTGCGGCGGCTTCGCCGACTGGTCGGTGAAGGCGGCGGCGAAGCGCGGCTGGCCGTACTGCACCACCGGCGATGCCGAATGCGGCATGACGGTGTTCGACCGCTACGCCGATTTCGCACGCGAGTTCGGTCGCGACCCGGCCAGCCTGAAGCGGGCCAAGTTCGTCGACGTCTATCTCGCCGCGAGCGACGAAGAAGCCGCCGTGACGATCGAGCAGGACTACTGGCCGGCGATGCGCGACCAGTTCATCGGCTTCGGTTTCTTCCGCATGTTCAACGAGGACGGTTCGCAAGTCACCGAACCGCCGCCGGGGATGAAGGAGCAGTTCATCACCAACCCCAACCGTCCGCGCGGCGGTCCGGCGCGGGTGCGCGAGATGTTCCGCCCGGTCATCGACTACGGCGTCGACATGCTGCTGGCGCGCCTGAGTTGGGCCAATTTCCGTAGCGACCGGATGCTCGAGTCGATGGAGTTGTTTGCGAAGGAAGTGATGCCGATGCTGCGCGAGGGGAGCCGGAAATGAGACTGGGTCTGTTGTATTCGCTGGGGCCGGACTGCTCCTACCACGACGCGCTGGCGCAGATTGCCGAGGCCGACCGTCTGGGCTTCGATTCGGCGCTGTTCGAGGAACATCACGGCGCCCTCGGTGCGCCGGAAGTCGCGCCGCTGGCCGCTGCCGCCGCTGCCGCCACCCGCTCGATCCGCGTGGGGCCGGCCAACCGCCAGCTGGCGCTGGATTTTCCGGTGAACAGCGCCGAGGACTATGCGCTGGTCGACATCGTGTCGCGCGGCCGCCTGATCATGGGCGTGTCGGCCGGCGAACGCGCCGGCGAGTTTGCCGCCGCGGGTGTGCTGTGGGAGCAGCGCGAGGCGCGCTTCCGCGAGGCGACCGACCTTGTGCGCACCGTGTGGTCGCAAAGCAACGTGCAGTACATCGGTGAGCACTACGTGTTCCCGCTGCATGCGAAGGGCGAGCCCGGCTGGCGTCGCGAACCGGGCGACCGGAAGTTCGTCGACCAGTGGCGGCGCGGGCAGACCGAGGCGCAATACCTGCCCATGCTGCCGCGTCCGGTGCAGTTGCCGCATCCGCCGATGTGGGTCAATGCGACGTCGCGGGCGGTGATCGAATGGGCCGCGTCGCGCGGTTACAGCCTGCTGGTGTCGTCGCTGGAAACCGACGACGAGGTGAAGACCAAGGTCGGCTGGTACGACGCGGCACTGGCGAAGGCCGGCCGCGACCGTTGCGAGGTCGAGGTGGCGCTGGCGCGCGAGCTCTTCCTCGCCACCGACGGCAAGGTCGCACGCGAAAAGGCCCTGCCCGGGTTGCGCACGCGTATCGATGCACTGCGCGCCGAGGCCCGCGAGGACCACAAGGATCTCGCGGTCATCCGCGGCATGAGCGACGAGGCACTGCTGGCGGGCTGCGCGCTGTACGGCAGCCACGACGAGGTGCTGGGCCGGCTGCTGCGCCTGAAGGGCGACGTCGGCATCAACCACCTGCTGTGCCGCATGTACCTTCCGGGACGTGAGCATCTGGACGTGATCGAGAGCATCCGCGTCACGGCGTCGCAACTCCATACCCGACTCGTCGCCTGAGCCATGGATCTCAAGTTCACTGCCGCCGAGGAAGCCTACCGGCTGAGCTGCCGCGAATGGATCGCCGCCAACGCCCATCACGCGGCGGCGGTGGCGAAGGCGGCCGATCCGGTGCAGGCGGCGCGCGACTGGCAACGGCGCCTGTGGGAGGCCGGCTATGTCGGCCTCGCGTGGCCGAAGGCCTATGGCGGTCAAGAGGCCAGCCTGACCGAGCAGGTCATCGTGTCGGAAGAGATCGCGCGCGCGAAATTGCCGCCGCTGATCAACACGATCGGCCTGTCGATCCTCGGGCCGACGCTGGTGCTGCACGCGTCGGAGGCGCAGCGCCGCCGCTTCCTGCCGAAGATCCTGGCGGCGGACGAGTTGTGGTGCCAAGGGTTCAGTGAACCCGGCGCCGGCAGCGATCTTGCGTCGCTGACGACCCGTGCGGTGCAGGAAGGCAATGATTTCGTCGTCACCGGGCAAAAGTTGTGGACGAGTCTCGCCCCGATCGCAGACTGGTGTTTTCTGCTGGTGCGGACCGATCCGTCGGCGCCCAAGCGCGAGGGCATCAGCTACCTGCTGTGCGACATGAAAACGCCCGGTATCACGGTGCGGCCGCTGCGCAATGCGGGCGGCGGCGTGCATTTCTCGGAAGTGTTCTTCGACGCGGTGCGGATTCCGCAGGAAAACCTCGTCGGTGAGCTGCACGGCGGCTGGAAGATCGCACGCAGCACGCTGGACCATGAGCGTAGCGGCCTGTCCGGCGTCATCGCGATGGAGAACAGCCTCGAACGTCTGTGGCAGCAGTCGGCCGCGGGTGGCGAGATTGCCGACGCGGTGGCGCGGCAGCAGGCCGCGCAGTACTGGATCGAGGTGGAAGGGCTGCGCTACCTGGGCTTCCGTGCCCTGAGCGACCAGCTCGCGGGGCGGCAGCCGGGCGCCTCCGCCTCCGTCGGCAAGCTGTTCGCGGCGAAGCTGCGGCAGAAGGTCGCCCGCGCGGCGCTCGACAACGCCGGTCCCTACGCCTGTCTGACCAAGAAATCGCCCCATGTCGTCGGCAAGGGGCGGCTCGTGGCCGGCTACTTCGATTCGCTCGGCTACAGCATCGGCGGCGGCACCAGCGAAATCATGCACAACGTGATCGCCGAGCGCGTGCTCGGCCTGCCGCGTTCGACCGGAGAGGCGTGATGGATTTCGAACTTGGCGAAGAGCTCGTCGCGCTGCGCGACATCGCCCGAGAGCTGCTTGCCCAGCGCTGGAAGGCAGAGTCCGCCCGCCGCGCGCTCGACACGCCGCCGTCGCGGATGCCCGCGGAGCTGTGGGCCGAGCTGGCGGAGATGGGCTGGTTCGGTGCCGGCTGCAGCGAGGCGGGCGGCGGCAGCGGTCTGGGCGTGATCGGCGCGGCGTTGCTGGCGGAAGAGGCCGGGCGCGCGCTGCTGCCGGGGGCGATGACCTCGACGCTGGCCGGCGCGGTCGCGCTCGACCGCAACGGCGGCGCGGCGCTGAAGGCTGAACTGCTGCCGCAGATCATTGCCGGCACCTTGCCCGTGACGCTCGCGGTGGAAGAGCCGAATGGCACGTGGGGGCCGGACAGGGTCGCCATGACGGCGCAGGCTGGTGACGGCGGCCTGAAGCTGTCGGGCAGGAAGATCTTCGTCGCCGACGGCAGCACCGCGGGTCTGTTCCTCGTCGCCGTGCGGGTCGGCGACGACGTTCGGCTGGTGCCGGTCGCGGCCGGTGCGGGTGGCATGGAAGTGGTGCCGATGCAGCGGATCGACGCGCAGGACATCGTCGAACTGCGGCTCGACGGCGTGCAGGTCGGCGTGGAGCGCATGGTGCCGGACGCCGGTGCGGCGCACGACGCCTACGCGGTATGGACGGTGCTCGTCGCGGCGGACCTGCTCGGCAGCGCCGGGGCCGTACTGGCGATGACGACCGCCTATGCGAAGGAACGCGTGCAGTTCGGCCGCCCGATCGGAAGCTTCCAGGCTGTCAGCCACCGCCTTGCAGATGTGCAGGTGAATGTGGAGATCGGCCGCAGCCTGCTGTATGCCGCCTGCCTCGCGCTCGACGAGCGGCGTGGCGATGCCGGCGCGCTGGTCGCCGCAGCCAAGGCCTTCATCGGGGAGACCGCGGTCGATGCGGCCGAGGCTGCGGTGCAGCTCCACGGCGGCATCGGCTACACGTGGGAGCTGGACGTGCATCTGCACCTGCGGCGCGCGCGGGCGAACGCCGTCACCGCCGGCGATGCGGGCTGGCACCGCGAAACGGTGGCGCGCCACATGGCGCACTGCTACGCGTAACGGGCATTACGGACGGGGAGCGAGGCGATGAAACGGGAAATCTTGGCACTCTCGGGCGGGGTAGGCGGCGCGAAGCTCGCACTGGGGCTCGCCGACGAACTGCGCCCGGGCGAACTGACCATCGTCGCCAACACCGGGGACGACTTCGAGCACCTCGGCCTGAACATTTCCCCCGATCTCGATACCGTCATGTACACATTGGCCGGGATCGGCAACGCCGAGCAGGGCTGGGGCCTGGCAGGGGAAAGCTGGTCGGCCATGGACGCGCTCGGGCGTTACGGTGCCGAAACCTGGTTCCGCCTCGGCGACCGCGACATCGCCACGCATCTGGTGCGCAGCCAGCGGTTGCGTGCGGGCGAGTCGCTGTCGCAGGTCACCCGCCGGCTGTGCGGCGCGCTGGGCGTGGCGCACACCTTGCTGCCGATGAGCGACGATGCGGTGCGCACGATGGTGCAGACCGAAGCGGGCGAGTTGCCGTTCCAGGACTACTTCGTGCAGCGCCGGTGCGAGCCGCGCGTCGGCGGCTTCCGCTTCGACGGCATCGATGCGGCGCGCCCGCATCCGCAGCTTCTCGAAAGACTGCGCTCGCCCGCGCTCGGTGCGACCGTGATCTGCCCGTCGAATCCCTTTGTCAGCGTCGCCCCGATGCTGCGGCTGCCCGGCGTGGAGGCCGCGCTGCGCGCCAGTGCCGCCCCGGTAATCGCCGTGTCGCCGATCATCGCCGGTGCGGCGGTGAAGGGGCCGGCGGCGAAGATGATGCAGGAGCTGAACCTGCCGCAGACCGCCGAAGCGGTTGCCGACTACTACGGCGACCTCATCGACGGCTTCGTCATCGACGACGCCGACGTCGCGCAGGCGCCGGCTATCCGCGAACGCGGCATCAAGGTGCTGGTGGCGCCGACGCTGATGCGCAACCGTCAGGACAAGGTTGGCCTGGCGCGCCGGGTGCTGGCGTTCGCGCGCGCGCTGCGCGAGGAGGAGGCGACATGCACGCTCTGATTCCGGTGAAGCAGTTTTCGCGCGCCAAGCAGCGCCTCGCCCGGATCCTGTCCCCGCGTGAGCGCGAGGAGCTGGTCAAGGCGATGCTCGCCGACGTGCTCACGGTGCTGGCGCGCCACCCCTGTCTCGCGGGGACCGTGGTGGTGGCCGGCGACCCCGGCGCGCGGCCCCTCGTCGATCGTTTTCAAGCCGACTGGCTGCCCGAATCGGCACTCGGCACGCGCGGGCTGAACGGCACGGTGCAGGCCGCCGTCGCCACGCTCGCCCGCGACGGCATCGACGATGTGCTGGTGCTGCATGCCGACATTCCGCTGCTGTCGGCGGCGGAAGTTTCCCGCCTCGTGATGGCCCATGAGCCGCAGTCGCGGCCGGCGGTGACGATCGCGCCGGACCGTCACCGCGAAGGCACCAACTGCATGATCTGCTCGCCGGCGCGCGAATTCACCTTCGCGTACGGCCGCAACAGCTTCGTCCATCACGTCCGCCACGCGGCGACCCTCGAGGCGACCCTGCGCGTGGTCGAACTGCCGGGCGTCGCCTTCGATGTCGACTGGCCGCAGGATCTGGCCGAACTCGTCGCCCGCAGCGGCACCGAGCCGGCCACGCATGTCCAGAATTATCTCGAACACATAAGAATCGCGCGGCGCCTGCACGCTCTCCCGGCATGTTCGGGAGAAGGCGGCCGGCGCAGGCGTGCCCCCCGACCCCATGGAGACCAGAAAAATGTCACGCACTGAGATGTCCTTTCTCGCCCAGGGGCGCCTGCCCACGCGGGCCGAAGCCCTCGCGCTAGCAACCCAGACCGATACCGGACGCCTGATGGCCGAGGCGCGCAAGGTGCGCGACCGCGGATTCCGCAACCTCGTCACGTGGTCGCGCAAGGTGTTCATCCCGCTGACGCAGCTGTGCCGCGACGTGTGCCACTACTGCGCCTTCGCGGGAACGCCGAAGAGCGTCGGGCAGGCCTATCTCCCGGTCGAAGCGGTGCTCGCGACGGTGCGCGAGGCGGCCGCACTGGGCTGCAAGGAGGCGCTCTTCACGCTCGGCGAGAAGCCCGAACAGCGCTGGCAGGAGGCGCGCGACGCGCTGGCACGGCTCGGCTTCGCGTCGACCATCGACTATCTCGCGCATGTCGCCGGCCGTGTCCTGGAGGAAACCGGCGTGCTGCCGCACATCAATGCAGGCAACCTGACGCAGGCCGACATCGAGACGCTGCGTCCGGTATCGGCGTCGATGGGCTTGATGCTCGAATCCTCCGCGGCGGCGCTGGGCGAGCGGGGCAAGCCGCACTTCGGTTCGCCCGACAAGGCGCCGGACCGCCGGCTCGAGACCATCCGCCTCGCCGGCGAGGCGCGCGTGCCCTTCACCTCGGGAATCCTGATCGGCATCGGCGAATCCCGCACCGAGCGCATCGAATCCCTGCTCGAGCTGCGCGACCTGCACACGCAATATGGCCATCTGCAGGAAGTCATCATCCAGAATTTCCGCGCCAAGCCCGGCACGAAGATGGCCGATGCGCCCGAGCCGGATCTCGACGACATGCTGTGGACCATCGCCGTCGCGCGCCTCGTCCTCGGCTCCGACATGAGCATCCAGGCGCCGCCCAATCTGAGCCCGGGCGAGCTGCCGCATCTGGTCGCGGCCGGGATCAACGACTGGGGCGGCGTGTCGCCGCTGACTCCGGATTTCGTCAACCCCGAGGCGCCGTGGCCGCATGTCGAAGAGCTGCGGCGCCAGACCGCCGCCGCGGGCAAGTACCTGCACGAGCGCCTCACGGTGTATCCATCGTATGTCGTCGATGGCGCCACTTGGCTGGCGCCGACCGTGCAGAAGGTCGTGCTGCGGATGGTCGACGCCGAGGGCTATCCGCGCCTCGACGACTGGCTGCCGGGCAAGGGCGGCGCGCTGCCCGCGGAGGCCGCGGCCGCGCCGCAGGCCCGCATCGCCGAAGGCGACGTGGCGCCCGAGGTGATGGAGATCGTCGCGCGCGCCAGTGCCGGCGCCACCCTCGACGAGGCCGAGATCGTGCGCCTGTTCCAGGCGCGCGGTCCGGAGTTCGCCTACGTTTGCCAGGCGGCCGACCAGCTGCGCCGTCACCGCTGCGGTGAGGCGGTCAGCTACGTGGTCAATCGCAACATCAGCTACACCAACATCTGCTACTTCAACTGCCAGTTCTGCGCCTTCTCCAAGGGCAAGCACAGCGAGGAACTCGCCGGAGTACCCTACGACCTCGAGCACGACGAAGTGGCGCGGCGCGTGCGCGAGGCGTGGGAGCGCGGCGGCACCGAGGTGTGCCTGCAGGGCGGCATCCACCCCGCATATACGGGGCAGAAGTACCTCGACCTGCTCGCGACGATCCGCGCCGTGGCCCCGGACATCCACGTGCATGCGTTCTCGCCGCTGGAAGTGTCGCAGGGCGCGCGCACGCTCGGTGTGCCGGTGGAGGCCTTCCTGCGCCGGCTGCGCGATGCCGGGCTCAACACCCTTCCCGGTACCGCGGCCGAAATTCTCGACGACGAGGTGCGGGCGGTGATCTGTCCCGACAAGCTGCGCACCGACGAGTGGCTGGAAGTGGTCGGCAGCGCCCACCGTGTCGGTCTCAGGACGACCTCGACGATCATGTTCGGCCATGTCGACCGCATCGTGCACTGGGCGCGCCATCTCGTCCGCCTGCGCGAGCTGCAGCGCCAGACGGGCGGCTTTACCGAGTTCGTGCCGCTGCCCTTCGTCGGCGAGCAGGCGCCCATGTACCTGAAGGGGCGCGCACGCAAGGGGCCGACCTTCCGCGAGGCGGTGCTGATGCACAGCGTCGCGCGCCTCGTGCTCAACGGCCTCATCGACAACATCCAGACCTCGTGGGTGAAGATGGGCGATGCCGGTGCGCTCGTGGCGCTCGCGGCCGGCGCCAACGACCTCGGCGGCACCCTGATGAACGAGATGATCACCCGCGCCGCCGGGGCGCAACACGGTCAGGAAAAGCCGCCGGCCGAGATGGAGCGCCTGATCCGCAGCGCGGGGCGCGAACCGCGCCAGCGCAGCACGGCTTACGGCCACGTGGCCGAGGAGCGCCGGTCGGCCTCGTTCGTGGCGGCACCGCTGGCGCAGATCGTCAATACCCCGCCACGCAAGGTCGTGCGCCCGGTGCTGGTGCGTGACGCCGAGCGGGCCGCCTCCGGCGCATGACGCGCCCGGCCCGTCGCAACCAACCCCATACCCCGCGCGCGGCGCGGGACATTCCAGGAGAACCCGCATGACCGACAAGCTCCCCACCATCGCGATCATCGGCGGCACCGGCGACCTCGGCACCGGCCTCGCGCGGCGCTGGGCGCAGGCCGGCTACAACGTCATCATCGGCTCGCGCACGGTCGACAGGGCCGCCGAGGCGGTCACCGCCCTGCGCGCCGTGATGGCCGAGCGCGGCTGCAAGTCCGTCAGCGTACAGGCGGCCGACAACGTGTCGGCCGCACGCGAGGCCGACATCGTGGCGCTGACGGTGCCGTTCGCCCACCACCGTGCGACGCTCGAATCGATCCGCGACGGCCTCGCCGGCAAGATCCTCATCGACGTCACGGTGCCGCTGGTGCCGCCGAAAGTCGCTCGCGTGCAACTGCCGCCGGAAGGTTCGGCCGGCCAGATCGCGCAGAACCTGCTCGGCGAGTCGGTGCGCGTGGTCAGTGCCTTCCAGAACGTCGCCGCCGAGCATCTCAAGGACGGGCACAGTTTCGACTGCGACGTGCTGGTGTGCGGCGACAGCAAGGAGGCGCGCGAGGCCGTCATCGCCCTCGTCGAGGCGGCCGGCCTGCGCGGCTTCCACGCCGGCAGCATCGCCAACGCGGCGGCGGTCGAGGCGCTGACCTCGGCGCTGATCTTCATCAACAAGCAGTACCAGTGCCATGCCGGCATCCGCCTCACCGGCGTCGCCGCACCGGGAGCGTAGATCATGACGGCACGCGTGGAGCTGACGGGACTGCCCGGTTTTCCGCTGGTCGAACCCGGCGACGATCTGGTGCCGATGATTCTCGATTCGCTTGCACGCGCGCAGATCGTACCCGCCGACGGCGACCTGCTGGTGCTGGCGCAGAAGGTGGTGTCGAAAGCCGAAAACCGCTACGCCTACCTCGACGACATCGTGCCGTCGGCCGAGGCACAGGCCCTCGCGGAGAAGGCGGACAAGGACCCGCGCATCGTCGAGCTGATGCTGCAGGAATCGGTCGAGGTCATGCGGCACCGGCGCGGCGCGGTCATCGTGCGTCACCGCCTCGGTTACGTGCATGCCAACGCCGGGATCGACCAGTCCAACATCCGCAGCGATCCGCAGCACCAGCGCGTGCTGTTGCTGCCGGTCGATCCCGACCGCAGCGCGGCGCAGCTGCGCGAACGCCTGCGCGAGGCCACCGGCGCCGACCTGTGCATCATCATCAACGACTCCGCCGGCCGGCCGTGGCGCGACGGCACCGCAGGCTTCGCGATCGGGACGGCCGGTTTCGAGCCCGTGGTGGACATGATCGGCGAGTCCGACCTTTTCGGAAGGGCGCTGCAGATCACCAAGGTCGCAGTTGCCGACGAACTCGCCGCGGCCGCCTCGTTCGTGATGGGGCAGGCGGCCGAGGCGATCCCGGTCGTCCATGTGCGCGGCGCGCGGCTGCGGCCCTCGACGGCCGGTTCGGCCTCGCTGATCCGGCCGCGCACCGAAGACCTGTTCGCGTGAACCTGCGCTTCTAGTCGCGACGGACTTTACAGCCCGGATGTTTGTGTTAATCTTCTAAAAAAAACGACCGTGTCGGTTTTTATTATCGCGGTCGGCAGTCAAATCACCAAATTGGAGGTCGTATGAAGGTAGGCTTGAGCTGGGATCTGGGCGGTGATGAGCCGGCCGCGACGCAGTGGCACCGGGTCATCGGCGAGATCGAGCGCGGCGATGCGCTCGGGTTCGACAGCGCGTGGGTTGCGGAGGGCAAGACCGGCCAGGCCGGCTGCGCCCAGCCCGCCGTGTTCATGACCTTTGCCGCGCGCCGCACCAAAAGCATCCACTGCCGCGCCCTGGCACGCAGCGTGGCGGGCGAGTTTCCGGTGCGTCTCGCCGAGGAGATCACGCTGCTGGACCAGTTCTCGCACGGCCGCGGCGGTGTCGCCTACGCCCCGGCCAGCGGGCAGAAGATCGACCCACTGATGGTGCACGAAACCATCGAGTTCATCCGCGGCGCATGGGCCACCAACGAGGTGCGCTACCGCGGCAAGTACGTGCGCTTTCCGACGCACACGCCTGACGACGCGCCGGCCGGCCTGAGCTACCCGGCGTGGACCGGCGAATACCTGCCGCAGTGGGAGTGGGGCGCCGCACGCTCGACCGCCGACTTTCTCGCGCTGACACCCAAGCCCGTCAGCACGCACCTGCCCGTGTATGTCGCGATCGACGACGACGAAACCCTCGAATGGGCGGCGCGCAACGGCGTCTCGCCCTATGCGGGCGTCAATCTGACGACCGCCGAGGCGATCGAGCGCCTCGCGCGTTACCGGGCAATCGCCGACAGCTGCGGGCGGCACAGCTACGAAGTCGAAGCCGTCCTCGAGCGCAACGTCGCCATCGACGGTGCCTCCGATGCACACACCTTCGGCGGCTCCAGCCACGACATCACCTGCGCCATCCGCGCAGCCGCGGCCGCGACCCGCATCGGCCACTTCGTGTGGCGTTACCGCGATGCCGCCCCGAACGACCTCGAGCGTTTCGCGAACGAGGTCCAGACAAGACTGCAGGCCTGAAAAAGATCGCAAGGAAAACGACATGGAATTCTGGACCTCATTCGCCGGCCAATTCGTGCTGCGCGGCTTCCCCGGTGCCGTACCGCAAAACTACGACACGCTCGTCGCCACAGCGGTCGAGGCCGAGCGCCTCGGTTTCGACGGTGTCGTCGCCTCCGAACACCACTTCGAGTACAACCGCTTCCTGCCTTTCCCGCTGCAGGCGCTCGGTGCCGCGGCGGCGGCGACGTCGAAAATCCGTCTCATCACCGGCGCGATGCTGCTGCCCCTGTACGACCCGATCCGTGCCGCCGAGGCCGCCGCGACGGTCGACATCCTGTCGGGCGGGCGGGTCACGCTCGGTCTGGGCATGGGCTACCGTCCGATGGAATTCGACGGCATCGGTACCGCCAAGAACACCCGCGGCGCGCGCCTGTCCGAGCAGATGGAAATCATCCGCCTTGCCACGAGCCAGGAACACTTCAGCTTCCAGGGCAAGCATTACGAGTACAAGGACCAGCAGCTGTCGCCGACGCCCCTGCAGCGCCCCATCGACATGTGGTTCTGCGGCGGCACCTCGCGCGTCGGCGCGCAGCGCGCGGCGGCGGGCGGATTCGATTACTGGCTGGCCAACTCCGACTACGACCGCACCAAGGAAATCGTCGACATCTACCTCGGCCTCGCGCGCGAGGCGGGACGTCCCGCGGACAAGCTGCGCTATGCGCTGTTCCGCGATGTCTTCGTCGGCGACACGCTGGCCGAGGCCCGCGACGCGCGCGACTGGTTCCTCGAGGTGTATTACAACGAGCACATCCGCTGCTACGGCTACCTCATGGACGACAAGGGCGAACCGCTGTTCAACCCGCCCTTCGACCATCCCGCCTATGTCGCCTTCGTCAACAGCCTGCTGTGCGGCACGCCCGACATGGTCGTCACCGAGCTGAAGCGCTTCGAGCAACTCGGCGTGCACTCGATCACCGTTCCGCCGGTCCAGCTCGAACTGTTCTCGAAGAAGGTCCTGCCCGAATTCCGCAAGTAAGCGGCGGGCGACACCACCACAAGAAGGAAGCGGAATGACCAGTGCATTCATCTACGACCACGTGCGCACGCCGCGCGGCAAGGGCCGCCCGGACGGCGCGCTGCACGAAATCACGCCGACGCGGCTGGCTGCGCAAACGCTCGCCGCCCTGCGCGACCGCAGCCGGCTCGACACCGCGCTGGTCGGGGACGTGATCCTCGGCTGCGTCACCCCGGTCGGCGACCAGGGGGCCGATCTGCCGCGCATGGCGGCGCTCGTCGCCGGTTACGATCAGGGCGTGCCGGGGCAGCAGATCAACCGCTTCTGCGGCTCCGGCCTCGAGGCGGTCAGCGCCGCGGCGGCGCAGGTCATGGCGGGGCAGGCGGAGGTAATGGTCGCCGGCGGCGTCGAGTCGATGTCGCGCGTGCAGATGTTCTCCGACGGCGGCGCGTGCTACACCGATCCCGATGTCACGTGGAACACCCACTACGTGCCGCAGGGCATCGGTGCGGACCTGATCGCGACGATGGACGGCTACACGCGCGACATGCTCGACGCCTATGCGGTGGAGAGCCAGCGCCGCGCCGCCCACGCCTGGGAGCAGGGCTGGTTCGACCGCTCCGTGATGCCGGTGCGCGACGTCATCGGCGACGTCGTATGTGCCCGCGACGAACACGTCCGGCCGGGCTGCTCGATGGCCGACCTCGCGAAGCTCAAGCCTGCCTTCGTCGCGACCGGCGACGCCGGCTACGACGCGGTGATGATCAGCCGCTATCCGCGCATCGAAACCATCAACCACGTGCATACCGGCGGCAACTCCAGCGGCATCGTCGACGGCGCCGCGGCGATGCTCGTCGGCAGTGCCGGGTTCGGTCGCGACAGCGGACTGCGGCCGCGCGCACGGGTACGCGGCTGGATGTCGGCCGGCAGCGAACCGTCGATCATGCTGACCGGCCCCGGTCCGCTCGCGCACCGCTTGCTCGCGCGCTGCGGCATGACGCCGAAGGACATCGACCTGTGGGAGGTCAACGAGGCCTTCGCCGCGGTCGCGATGCGCTTCATGCGCGACATGGATGTCGGGCCGGAGTGCGTGAACGTCAATGGCGGCGCCATCGCGATGGGTCACCCGCTCGGCGCTACCGGCACGATGCTGGTCGGCATCGTCCTCGACGAACTCGAGCGGCGCAACCTCAACACCGCATTGATCACCCTGTGCGCGGCAGCAGGGATGGCGACCGCGACCATCATCGAGCGCGCCTGAGGCGCCCTGTCACTTTCCGGGAATACCCATGAATACACTGAAACTGGAAGTCGACGCGGACGGCATCGCCCTGGTCACCATCGACCTGCCGGGCCGCCCGATGAACGTGCTGGCTGCCGAACTGATTGCCGACCTCGGCCTGATGCTCGACGAAGTCGTCGCCCGTGTCGATGTACGCGGCGTGGTCATCTGCTCCGGCAAGGGCAACGGTTTCATCGCCGGCGGCGACCTCAAGGAACTGGTCGAGGCCCATGACCGCGGCTGGACGCCGCAGCGCGGCGTCGAATGCGTGTGGGAGCTGTCCTCGCTGTTCCGCCGCCTCGAAACCTGCGGCAAGCCGGTTGCCGCGGCGATGAACGGACTGGCGCTCGGCGGCGGGCTGGAACTTGCGCTCGCCTGCCATTACCGCGTGCTCGCCGACGATCCGAAAGCGGTCGTCGGCCTGCCCGAAGTCACCATCGGTCTGCTGCCCGGCGCCGGCGGAACGCAACGCCTGTCGCGCCTGATCGGCATCGAAAAGGCGCTGCCGCTCATCCTCGGCGGCGACCACGTCAAACCCGCCGTCGCGGCGAAGCTTGGCATCGTGCATGCGCTGGCGCCGCTCGCCGACGTCGTCGCAACCGCCCGCCGCTGGCTGCTCGAATCGCCCGATTCCGTGCAGCCGTGGGACAAGAAGGGCTTCCGCGTGCCGGGCGGGGCCGGCTGTCTCGCTCCGCACGCGAGCCAGAGCTTCATGCTCGGCACTGCCGGCGTGCGTGGTCGCTACCTCGACAACTACCCCGCGCCGAAGGCGATTCTCTCGGCGGTGTTCGAAGGCACCCAACTGCCGATCGACCGCGGCCTCGCCATCGAGGCGAAATACTTCGGCCGCCTGCTCGTCGACCCCGTCGCGCGCAACATCATGCGCACCACCTTCATCAACCGCACTGCGGCGAACAAGCTCGTGCGCCGTCCGGCGTCGGTGCCGAAATCGGCCGTGCGCCGCCTCGGCATCCTCGGCGCCGGCACCATGGGCGGCGGGATCGCGTATTGTGCCGCCTCCGCGGGGATCGACGTGGTCCTGCTCGATGCGACCCAGGAAAACGCCGACCGCGGCAAGGACTACTCGCGCCGCATCCTCGCGAAGGACCTCGAACGCGGCCGCACCACTGCCGACAAAATGGATGCGCTGCTCGCGCGCATCCATCCGGTGACGCGCTACGAAGCGCTCGACGGCTGCGACCTCGTCATCGAGGCGGTGTTCGAGGACCGCACGATCAAGGCCGGCGTCACCGCGAAGGCGGAGGCCGTGATCGCCCCCGACGCGGTGTTCGCCAGCAACACCTCGACCCTGATGATCGGCACGCTGGCCGAAAAGTCCTCGCGCCCCGCCAACTTCATCGGCATGCATTTCTTTTCGCCGGTCGACAAGATGCCGCTGGTCGAGGTCATCGTCGGCAAGCAGACCAGCGACACCGCGCTCGCGCGTGCGCTCGACCTCGTCGGCCAGCTGCGCAAGACACCCATCGTCGTCAATGACGGTCCGGCCTTCTACACCACACGCGTCTTCTGCACCTACGTCGACGAAGGGCTGCAGATGCTCGCCGACGGCGTCGAACCGGCGCTGGTCGAAAATGCCGCACGTAACGCCGGCATGCCGATCGGGCCGCTCGCCGTGCTCGACGAAACCACGCAGGAACTGCGCTGGAAGGTCATCCAGCAGGCGGAGGTCGACGGTCTGCCCACCCAATTCACCCACCCCGCCGGACGCGAGGTGCTGCGCGCGCTCGTTGAGGATCACAAGCGTCTGGGGCGGCGCCAGGGCGGCGGGCTGTACGAGTATCCCGCCGGCGCGAAGAAGCACCTCTGGCCGGGCATCGCCGCCGCGTTCCCCGCAAGCGCCGACCAGCCTGACGTCGAGGAGCTCAAGAAGCGCCTGCTCTACGTTCAGGCGCTCGAGGCCGCCCGTTGCTACGAACAGGGCATCGTCACCGAGGCGGCGGACGCCGACCTCGGCTCGGTGCTCGGGGTCGGTTATCCGACCTGGACCGGGGGCACGCTGTCGTTCATCGACACCGTCGGCATCGGCCCCTTCGTCGACGAATGCAGGCGTCTTGCGGCGCGCTGGGGTAGCCGGTTCGAGCCCTCGCCGTGGCTGGTGGCGCGGGCTGAACGCGGCGAGCGCTTCTATCCGCTGCCCGCATAAACCGCTACGGGGGAAACCATGCTGTTAGGCGACATACTCCAGATCAAGGGCAACAGAACGGGCGGTTCGCAAATCCACAGCGTTCCCCCTGATACGATCCTGCAGGATGCCCTCCGGCTCATGACGCAGCACGATGTCGGATCGCTGGTCGTGCTGCAGGGCGAGCAGCTGCATGGCCTGATGACGCTGCGCGAGGTGCTCGTGGCGCTGAGCGCGCGGGGTGCGGTCGCGCTCGGCCAGCCGGTCGGCGAGATCATGAACGACAACCTCATCGTCGGCAGTCCCGACGACTCGATCGACTGCGTGCGGCGGGTGATGACCGAAAACCACATCAGCCATCTGCCGGTGATCGGGGACGAGCATCTGCTGGGCGTGATCTCGCTGCAGGATGTCGCCAAGGCCGTCTACAGCGAATGCAGTTTCGCGAACCGGCTACTCAAGCGCTACATCAACGACTGGCCGGAGCCCGAAACGCAGAACTGACCGGCGGGGGAGGGCCGGGACTGGTTGACAGCGGCCCCGGCTCTCATCAAAATAAAACAAACGAGTATGTTTTCAAAAGAGCAGGGCCGGACCGGAGGAGACTGGAATGGTCAGGCGTTTATTTGTGAGGTGGATTGCCCTTGAAACCGACTGACCTCGGCGCGCCCGACTACCTGCACAAGGTGGTCGACTGCCAGTGGGCGTGTCCCGCGCATACGCCCGTTCCGGAATACATCCGGCTCATCGCGGCCGGCCGCTACGCCGACGCCTACGCCATCAATTGGCGCTCGAACGTGTTCCCCGGCATCCTCGGCCGGGTGTGCGACCGTCCCTGCGAACCGGCCTGCCGACGCGGCCGGG
Source organism: Azoarcus sp. Aa7 (assembly GCF_014822185.1). Lineage (GTDB taxonomy): Bacteria > Pseudomonadota > Gammaproteobacteria > Burkholderiales > Rhodocyclaceae > Aromatoleum. The sequence goes on along the minus strand of NZ_QVLR01000103.1, from coordinate 20,798 downwards.
TCGAGGAACAACCGGTGGCGATCTGCCGCCTCAAGCGCGTGGCCGCCGACCTCAAGGGCGACATCACCGACCGCCTGCCGCAACCGCCGCAGCAGACGAACGGCAAGCGCATCGCGTGCATCGGCGCGGGCCCGGCATCGATGACGGTCGCGCGCGACCTGGCGGTGCTCGGCTACAGCGTCACCGTGTTCGACAGCGGCAAGTCCGCCGGCGGCATGATGCGCAGCCAGATCCCCAAATTCCGTCTGCCCGACGCGATCATCGACGAGGAGTGCGGCTATATCGAGGGGCTCGGCGTCGAAGTTCGACTCGATCACTGGATCGGCAGCCTGCGCGACATGCTCGCCGGAGGCTGGGACGCGGTCTTCGTCGGCACCGGCGCCCCGCGCGGCCGCGACGCCGACCTGCCGGGCCGCCAGGAAGCGGCGCCCAACATCCACCTCGGCATCGACTGGCTCGCCAACGTCGCCTTCGGCCATACCACGAGCATCGGCCGGCGAGTGCTCGTGCTCGGCGGCGGCAACACCGCGATGGACTGTTGCCGCTCCGCGCGGCGTCTCGGCGGGGAGGACGTGCAGGTCGTCGTGCGCAGCGGCTTCGACGAAATGAAAGCCTCGCCGTGGGAAAAGGAAGAAGCCATCCACGAAGGCATTCCGATCCACAACTTCCTCGTTCCCGTCGAGTTCGTGCACGACAACGGCCGCCTCACCGGCGTGCGCTTCGAAAAGGTCCGCGCGGAATACGACGCCAAGGGGCGGCGCAACCTTGTTCCGACCGGGGAGCCGGCCGTGCTCATGCCGTGCGACGACGTGCTCGTCGCCATCGGCCAGGAGAACAGCTTTCCGTGGATCGAGCGCGACATCGGCGTCGAATTCGATCGCTGGGGCATGCCGGTGCTGGACGCGAAAACCCTGCAGTCGACGCGGCCGAACGTCTTCTTCGGCGGCGACGCCGCGTTCGGGCCGAAGAACATCATCACGGCGGTCGCCCAGGGGCACGAGGCGGCGATCTCCATCGACCGTTTCTGCCACGGGCAGGATGTGGCGATCCGCCCGTCGCCGCTCACCAACCTCGTCAGCCAGAAGATGGGCATCCACGAGTGGAGCTACGCCAACGATGTGTCCGAGGACCGCCGGCGCAAGATGCCGGTGCGCGACCTGCCTGCGACGCTGGGCGACGTGCGCCTCGAACTCGAACTCGGCTTCGACGTCGAGCTGGCGTGCAAGGAGGCCGCCCGCTGCCTCAACTGCGACGTCGCCACGGTGTTCACGCCGCGCGTCTGCATCGAATGCGACGCCTGTGTCGACATCTGCCCGAGCGAGTGCATCACCTTCACCGCCGACGGCGAGGAAGCCGACCTGCGTCAGCGGCTGAAGGCGCCCGCCAACAACACCGAACAGTCCCTGTACGTCGCCGACGGTCTCAAGACCGGGCGAATCATGGTCAAGGACGAAAACGTCTGCGTGCATTGCGGCATGTGTTCCGAACGCTGTCCCACCGGCGCGTGGGACATGCAGAAATTCGCCCTGCACGTCGCCCACGCCGGAGCGGAGGTCACCCCAGCATGAACACCAGACAGGCAATTCGCAGCACCAACGACTTCGTCATCAAGTTCGCCAACATCAACGGCTCCGGCTCGGCCTCCGCCAACGAACTGTTCGCCCGCGCGATCATGCGCATGGGCGTAACGGTGTCGCCGCGCAACATCTTCCCGTCGAACATCCAGGGGATGCCGACGTGGTACGAAATGCGCGTCTCCGGCGAAGGCTGGCTCGCCCGGCGCGGCGGCTGCGACATGATGGTCGCGATGAACCCGCAGACCTGGGACCGCGACGTCGCCGAACTCGCCCCCGGCGGCTACCTCGTGTACGACTCGACGAAGATGCTGCCGCGCTCGAAATTCCGCGACGACATCACAGTGATCGGCATCCCGCTCACCGAGATGTGCAACCGCGACTACACCGACGTGCGCCAGCGCCAGCTCGTGCGCAACATCATGTACGTCGGCGCGCTGGTGGCGCTGCTCGACATCGACCTCGCCGACACCGAACGTCTCGTCTCCGAGCAATACCGCGGCAAGGACAAGCTCATCGACGCCAACGTGCGGGCGCTGCGCCTCGGCCACGACTACGCGCGGGAGCATTTCTCCTGCCCGCTGGGCTTGCGTGTCGAACGTGCCGACGCGGTCGGCGACCGCATCTTCATCGACGGCAACAGCGCCTGCGGCCTCGGTGCCGTGTATGGCGGCGCGACGGTGGCCGGCTGGTATCCGATCACCCCGTCCACGTCGGTCGTCGAGGCGTTCGGCAGCTACTGCCGCAAATTCCGCACCGATCCGGACAGCGGCAAGGCCCGCTACGCCATTGCCCAGGCCGAGGACGAACTCGCCGCAATCGGCATGGTCATCGGCGCCGGCTGGAACGGTGCGCGCGCCTTTACCGCCACCTCCGGTCCCGGCATCTCGCTGATGCAGGAATTCCTCGGCCTCGCGTATTTCGCCGAAATCCCGGCCGTCATCTACGACGTGCAGCGCGGCGGCCCCTCCACCGGCATGCCCACGCGCACGCAGCAGTCCGATCTGCTCGCCTGCGCTTACGCCTCGCACGGCGACACGCGTCACGTCCTGCTCTTCCCCGAAGATCCCTACGAGTGCTTCACCCTCGGCGCCCAGGCCTTCGACCTCGCCGAGCGCCTGCAGACGCCGGTGTTCGTCATGCTGGATCTCGACATCGGCATGAACGAGCGCCTGTGCCGGCCCTTCGATTGGGACGACAGCCGCCGCTACGACCGCGGCAAACTGCTGACCCACGCGGATCTCGAGGCCGGCAAGGAATTCGGCCGCTACCTCGACGTCGACGGTGACGGCATTCCGTACCGCACGATTCCCGGCACGCACCCGACGAAAGGCGCCTATTTCACGCGCGGCACGACGCGCAACCCGTATGCGAAATACAGCGAGGCCGGCACCGACTACGTGTACAACATGGAGCGCCTGCGGCGGAAGTTCGATACCGCGAAGACGCTGGTGCCCGCGCCGGTGCTGACCAAGGCCTCGGCGCCGACCCGCATCGGTGCCATCTGCTACGGCTCGACCGGCCCGGCGATGGCCGAGGCGATCGCGCTGCTCGAGGACGACGGCATCCACGTCGACACCCTGCGCGTACGCGCCTTCCCGTTCAGCGACGAAGTCATGGATTTCATTGCTGCGCACGACCATGTCTTCGTCGTCGAGCAGAACGAAAGCGCCCAACTGCGCACGATGCTCATCAACGAGGGCGAGATCACCCCGAAGAAGCTTGTGCGCGTGCTGCACTACGACGGCACCCCGATCACCGCGCGCTTCATCGCCGGACGCATCGCCGACGAACTCGTCGCATTCAAGGTCAGCACCCTCGAACCCCACGCCAATCCGCTGCGCAAGGTGGCCCCATGACGTACCTCGCCAAACCGAAACTGCTGCGCGCAGACACCCCGCGCAACGCGCTCGGCTACACCCGCCGCGACTACGAGGGCGCGATCTCGACGCTGTGCGCCGGTTGCGGCCACGACTCGATCAGCGCCTCCATCGTGCAGGCGTGCTTCGACCTCGACATCGAGCCGCACCGCGTCGCCAAGCTGTCGGGTATCGGCTGCTCGTCGAAGACGCCGGACTACTTTCTCGGCAACTCGCACGGCTTCAACTCGGTGCACGGGCGCATGCCCTCGGTGCTCACCGGGGCGGCGCTCGCGAATCGCACCCTGCTGTACCTCGGCGTCTCGGGCGACGGCGACTCCGCCTCGATCGGCATCGGCCAGTTCGCCCACGCAATGCGCCGCGGCGTGAACATGACCTACATCGTCGAGAACAACGGCGTGTACGGCCTCACCAAGGGGCAGTTCTCCGCGACTGCGGACAAGGGCTCGAAGAACAAGAAGGGCGTCGTCAATGCCGACAGCCCGATCGACCTCGCTGCGCTCGCGCTGCAGCTCGGTGCCACCTATGTCGCGCGCAGCTTCTCCGGCGACAAGGAGCAGCTCGTGCCCCTCATCAAGGGCGCCTTGCACCACCGCGGGCCGGCCTTCATCGACGTCATCAGCCCGTGCGTGACCTTCAACAACCACACCGGCTCGACCAAGAGCTACGACTACGTGCGCGAGCACAACGCGGCGGTGAACCGGCTCGACGTGATCCTGCCCAAGGCGCAGATCGAAGCGTCCTACCCGCCGGGCAGCCTGCGTCGCGTCGTGCAGCACGACGGCTCGATCCTGCACCTGCGCAAGGTGGGCGTGGATTACGATCCCTCGGACCGCATCGGCGCGATGAACCACCTGCAGGAGCGTCACGCGCTGGGCGAGATCGTCACCGGCCTGCTGTATGTCGACAGCAGCGGCGACGACATGCACGCCCACCTGAACACGGTCGAGAAGCCCCTCAATCAGCTCGGCGACGCCTACCTGTGTCCGGGCAGCAGCGCGCTCGCCGCGCTCAACGCATCCCTGAGGTAAGCGGCGATGAGCAATATCGTAGTTACCTCAAACCGGACCGGGCAGCCGCCGCGGCGCGTCTCCGACCTGTGGTACGCCGGTGCACATGCGGCGTGGGGCCGGGGGGAAGATCGTGCCGTGGCCTCATGGCGGGAGAACCCGGACCGTGCCGGCGCAGGCCAGACTGTCCGTGCGGAGCTGACTCCCGGACGGACCCAGCGGATCTGCGACCGTTGCGATTGTGGGACGAGGATATGCCGGATCGGTGAGGTCGCTTATACGCCGCGCGACGCCGGAATGCACTCGTAACTTGGGGCAAGTATAGGTGTGCGCCGTTGCAGGTACGGTGCAACAGTGATTTTTTCGGGAGGCGCCAAACGACGCTTGCAGGCGCCTGTCCTCCCCGTGTTTTTCCCCAGGCATGACACCCGCCGTTGAGCGGGTTCTCTATTGGCAGGGACTGAAAGCGTGTGAATCATTTTGGGAGGCGGCAACCGTGGCTGACAAGGAATGGGACGCCTGTTATGACTTTGTGATCGTCGGCAGTGGTGGCGGATCGATGGTTTCTGCGTTGGTGGCCAAAGATCATGGCAAATCGGTGCTGATCCTGGAAAAGCAGGCAAAGGTGGGGGGATCCACCGGATTTTCCGGAGGGGTGCTGTGGATACCCGCCAATCCGCTGATGGCCCGCGAGGGCTTACCCGATTCCTGCGAACGGGCACGCGCCTACTTCGATGCTGCGGTGCCATATTCCGGTCCAGGGAGCACGCCGGAACGTCGTGAGGCGTATCTCCGTACCGGTCCGGAAATGGTGGAGTACCTCCAAAGCAAGGGCATGAAGTTCAAACGGCCCGAGGGCTTTTCCGACTATTACGACCACTTGCCGGGTGGAGAACCCCGCAGCCGCTCCTTGGTGGCCGAGTTGTTCGACATCAACGAGCTCAAGGAGTGGAAGGATCGGCTGTCGATCTATCCGGGGGCGCCGCTGCGTCTGGGCCTCGACGAACTGCCCGGCCTGCTATTGATGAAGCGCACCTGGAAAGGCAAGGCGGCCGCCTTGCGCCTGGGTTTGCGTCTGCTGCTGATGAGGCTTTCCGGAAAGGACCTGAGAGGCGCGGGCGGCGCGCTTCAGGGGCGCATGTTGCAGATTGCCTTGCGCGAAAATATTCCGATCTGGCCGAACACGCCGGTAAGCGATTTCATTGTCGACGATGGACGGGTAACGGGTGTCGTCGCGCACCGCAACGGCGCCCCCCTGCGTATCCAGGCGCGGAACGGTGTGCTCATCAACGCGGGCGGATTTGCGCGCAACCTGGAAATGCGCCGCCAGTACGGCCGTCAGCCGGCTTCGACCGACTGGACGATGGCAAACCCCGGCGATACCGGTGAGATGATCCAGGCGACCCTGCGTCTGGACGCCACGGTCGACTGCATGGATACGGCCATCTGGGGCGTGACTTCCCTGGGGCCGGGAGGGCTCTATCCCGAAGGCGCCCATGGCGTGGACGGCCGGCCGCTGCCCTTCGGCCACCACTTCGATATTTCGTTTCCCCACGTGATCCTGGTGGATCAGGATGGCCAGCGCTTTTGCAACGAGGCCGGCTCGCATATGGATATCGGCGAAATCATGTATGAGCACCAGCGGCAAGCGGGCCGGTCGATTCCCGGCTGGGCGATCATCGAAAGCCGCCACCGGGAGCGCTATCTCTGGGGGTCGGTTTTTGGCAAGACGCCCGACAGCTGGTTGAGTAGCGGCTACATGATCAGGGCCGACAGCATCGAGGATCTCGCCCGGCAGTGCAATATCGATCTCGGCAGGCTCCACGCCACCATCGAACGCTTCAACGGTTTCTGCCGCAGCGGCGTCGATGCGGATTTTCAGCGTGGAGGCAAAGCCTTTGACCGCTGCCATGGCGATCCCACCGTCAAACCCAATCCGAATCTCGGTGCGATCGAAAAGCCGCCGTTCTTCGCGGTCAGAACCTACCCCAGCGATGTGGGCACATTCGGCGGTCTGGTCACCGACGCCGATGCGCGTGTGTTGCGAAAGGACGGCAGCCCGATTCCGGGGCTGTATGCCACGGGGAACAGCACCGCATCGGTCATGGGGCGCACCTACGTCGGCGGGGGCGCCAGCATCGGTGCGTCCTTCATTTTCGGCTACCGGGCTGCGCTGCACGCGGTTGGGTAGGAAGTTTTTAGGCTATGTCACCGCTAAGTGCGGAAATGTGCGGATGGCGGCGAGAAGCACAATCGCCCGCCGCGCGTCCTGCTTCCGTTCCATTCCCCTACAGGATCCCCCCGTCGAGCTGAATGATCGCCCCGGTCGTGTAGCTCGAACGCGGGCTCGCGAGATAGAGCGCGCTCGACACGATCTCCTCCGGCCGGCCGATGCGCTTCACCGCCGACGGCGCGTTGCGGTCGTAGTCTTCGCGCCAGCTGCGCGAGATGTCGGTCCAGAACGGGCCGGCCATGATCGCGTTGACGCGCACGGTGGGGCCGAACTCCATCGCCTGGGAGCGCGTGACGATGTTGAGCGCGCCCTTTGCCGCCGCATAGACGGGATAGACCGGCTCGGGCCGGATCGCGGCCGTGCTGGTGATATTGATGATGGCTCCGCCGCCGTTCGCGCGCATGTGCTCGGCGACGAGCGCGGAGAGGCGGAAGGGCCCCTTGAGGTTCACCGCCAGGATCTTGTCGAAGAGCTCCTCGCTCACCGCGGCCGACGATTCGGCCACCGGCGCGATGCCGGCGTTGTTCACCAGCACGTCGATGCGGCCGAAGGCCTCCAGCGCGCCTTCGACGAGCCGCGGCAACTCGTCCCATTTGCCGACGTGGCAGCCGATCGCGACCGCGCGGCGTCCGAGGCGCTCGACCTCCGCGACCACTTCGGCGCAGCTCTCCGCCGACCGGCTGGTCGCGACGATGTCGGCGCCGCATTCGGCGAAACCGAGCGCCATCGCCCGACCCAGGCCGCGACTGGCGCCGGTCACGAGGACGACCTTGTCGGTGAAATCGGTGTAGTGCGGCATCGCCAGCAATCTCCGTGATCGTGTTCAGGGCTGCCGGCGTGCCTGCGCGAGCATATCCCCGGGGTTGTTGTCGTAGCGCCTGCGGGAGTTTGGGATCGGGGTCGCCTGTTCGCGCTGCGCCGGCTGGAAGGAATGGCACACCGCCGCCTGGCCGAGTTCGGCGGCGGAGCCGAGATGCTCGATCGCGATCCGCCGCCCGTTCGACACGAATGCCACGCGGCGCAGCACCAGTGCGTGCTCGGCTTCTTCCGCGTCGAGCGATTCGGTCCACTCCCTGAAGCCGTGGTAGATCGTGCGCCCGACGGGCGCGTCCGGCGCCATGATGCGGTCGTCGTGGAGATCCCACTGCAGCACCACGGCACCATCGCGCTGCAGCGTCGCGCGCAGCCAGCCGTCGGGCGCGTCCGGGCGCAGCGCGGCGAGGGGTTCGACCGTGCCGTGATAACGGCGATGGCTCCGGCCTGCGTGGGCGTGCGCCACCATCAGGCTGGCGAGGTCGAAGAGATGCGTGCACTGCAGGCGCATGTCGGCGAGCGTGCCGACTTGCGACGCCCGTACCACGAGCGGCTTGCCGACCAGCGCCTGCAGCGGCCGACCGGCTTCGGCGCAGGTCGTCCACGGGTAGCGGGGTGAGGCCATGCGCAGCTCGCGGATGTGCGTGCCGTCATGCACGAGCGTGAGCCCGAAGTGGTGCGACTCGTCCTCGAGCCACCCGACGACGGTCTCCGCGTCGGGGGCATCGAGGTCGATCTGGCGGCGGTAGATCCCCTCGAAGGGGACGTCCGCCATCTGCCTGCGCCACAGCACCGCCGCCTACCGCTGCAGGATCGTCACGCCGCTGACGCCGGGCGCGCCATAGACGTGGGTGTAGCCGAGGCGCGGGTCGCCGGGCACCTGCCGCGCGCCCGCTTCCTGACGCAGTTGCGTGCAGATCTCGATCACCTGGCGCAGGCCCGAAGCGCCGATCGGTTCGCCGTTGGCGAGGCAGCCGCCGTCGGTGTTGATCGGCAGCCGTCCGCCGATCTCGGTCTCGCCGTCGCGCAGCAGCCGCTCCTGCTCGCCGTGCTCGCAGAAGCCGTTTTCCGCCATGTGGATGATCTCGCTGCCCGAGTCGGTGTCCTGCAGCTGCAGCACGTCGATGTCGCGGGCGCCCACGCCGGCCTGCTCGAAGGCCGCGCGCGAGGCCGTCACCGTCGGAGCGGGCGCCTGCTGCGCCGCCAGTGCCGGACTGAAGACCTCGAAGGAGCCGTGGTGGCGCGTACGCACGACGGCCGCCTTCACGATGATCGGCTTGGGGTGATAGCGCTTGGCGATCTCCGCCGGGCACAGCACAAGCGCCGCGCCGCCTTCGGCCGGATTGCAGAACATGTATTGGCGCAGCGGCAGGTTCACCGGCATCGATTCGGCGATCTCCGCGTAGCTCATCTCGCGCCGCCGCCACGCCTGCGGGTTCAGCGCGCCGTTGCGGAAAGCGCGCTGCGCGACGCGCACCAAAGCGTCCTCGGTGATGCCGTGCTCGTGCATGTAGCGCCGCGTCTTCAGCGCGAAGAACTGGGTGGTCAGCATCAGGCCCGTCTCGCCATACCAGTCGGGCAGGCCCCAGTCGCGTGGATGGGGGTTGAAGGCGCCACGCGGATGCTTGTCGAAACCGACCGCCACCGCGAACTCCGCGCTGCCGGAGCGGATCGCCGCGACCGCACTCGCCAGCGCGCTGCCGCCGGTGGCGCAGCCGTTGGCGACGTTGATGAAAGGCAGGCCGGTGAGGCCGAGGTCGTTGCACAGCGCATCGGCGTTGCCGGCGTCGTGGCTGCCGCCGTAGGCGATGCCCACCGACTCCCAGCCGATGCCTGCGTCCTTGAGCGCGGCGCGCAGCGCGATCGCCCCCTGCGCGCGTCCGGTGAGCGTGTCGTGGCGGCCGAAGGGGTGCAGGCCGATGCCGATGATGGCGACGTCTTGAGCCATGGGGGTGGTCCTCTTCAGGCGGATGCGGACGGGCGGAAGGCGAAGGTGAACACCTCGCCCTCGCCGGTCGTGCGATAGGGGATCAGGGTCAGTTCGAGCGGCATGCCGATCTGCAGTTGCGTTTCGTCGGCGACGGTCAGGCGCGACTCGACCTTGATGCCGCTCGCCATCTCGACGTAGCCGACACCGTAGGGCCGGAAGGTCTCGGGCGTTTCACCGCTGTTGTAGGGCGCCTTGGGCAGGAAGCCCTGGATCGTCCACGACCACAGCGTGCCGCGATGGCCGACGTCGTGCGGACTCATGCGCGTCGCGGTGCAGCGCGTGCAGCTGTCAGTCGCGGGGAAATACACCTCGCCGCATTCGTCGCAGCGGCTGCCGACGAGATGGGGCGTGTCGCCTTCGAACCGGATCAGGTCCGGACTGGCCAGAACGGGATGGGGCATGTTCGGTTCTCTTGTGATGAATGGAGGAGGGGAGGGGCTGGGTGACCTGACACGCGGTCAGACCTCCGTCGATGGTGAATTCGGCGTCGGCGGCCGCCGCTCGCGTTCGCCGACGTCGCGCCGGCTCAGAGCGAGCAGGGGCGCGAACTGCGGATTGCGGCGTTCGAGGATGGCCCCCATGCGCTCGCGGATCGCGTCGTCGAAGCTGTCGGTGGTGAGCACGTAGAGGCGATCATCGAGCACGGCCTGGCAGGCGAGTTCCGCGACTTCCTCGGGCGACATCGCGCCCGCATAGAGGCTCGCCGCGATCGCCTGCAGTTCGGCCGTTTCGGGCGCCGGGCCGTCCGTCGGGCGCAGACCGTCAGGCCGATTGCGTTCGGACTCGTAGATGCGCGTGTTCACCAGCCCCGGGCACAGCAGGCTCACGCCGATCGGTGCGTTGCATTCGCGCAGCGAAGCGTACAAGGCCTCCGTCACCCGCACCGCGGCGTGCTTGGCCGCACTATAGACCGCCGAGCCCGAGCCGCTGATCAGCCCGGCGACTGAGGCCGTCGTCAGCACGTGGCCTTCCTCGCCCCCGTCCAGCATGCGTGGAATGAAGCTGCGCAGGCCGTGGATGACGCCGTAGAGATTCACGTCGAGCGCCCAGCGCCAGTCTTCGAGGGGGAATTCCCACACTGCCCGGTAGCGCCCGGACGGGACGACGCCGGCGTTGTTGCACAGCAGATGGACTGCACCGAAGGCCGCGTACGCCCGCTCGGCAAGCGCCTCGACGTCTGTCGCGCTGGCGACGTCGGTACGCACTCCGATCGCGGAGTGGCCCGCTTCGACGAGTTCCTTGCAGACCGCCGCAAGCGCCGCCTCATCGACGTCTGCGGCGACGATCTTCATGCCTGCGCGGGCGAAGCGCCATGCCATGGCCGCGCCGATGCCGCTGGCAGCGCCTGTGATCACCGCAACGCGTCCGGTCAGTTCTTGCATCGGGTTCTCCTGGGAACCGGATGGCCCCGCCGCATCGCCATCAACTTGTGTCGATGGGGGCTTGTCATCCGGGATCGACTCACTTAACATTCGACTCAAGCGTATCGACCGACCGGTCGGGTGTCAAGCAAGGCCGGGCCGGTTGCCTGTGGTGCGCGAATGCTCCTCTGCTCTTTTTGGTGGTGTCTCACTTCGACGATTGCGTCTCCTCTCTCCAGCAACTCGCGTCGAAGCTTTGCCGTCCGGTGACCTTAGTCCTCCGGACGGCTTTCTTTTTTTGGAGGCTCGATCCGATCGGATCAATGCCGGCGGGTCGGCGGTTCGCCCGCGCGGGAGGACGGTAATCCGGTCGATCGGGATTTCGACAAACGGCTTGTTGTCCGCGCGTTGTTGTTTTAATATTCGCCCGACCGATCGGTCGGGCTGAGTGCGGCCGAACGAGCGCGGGAATGGCATATGGAATCCACGGATAACCTTTAAGAGGCGTTGAAAGCGATGTCGCAGCGTGAAGTTGTCGTGCTGGGAGCTGCACGGACTCCCATCGGAACGTATGGCGGGGCTCTGAAGGACATCCCGCTCACCGAATTGGCCACGATCGCGGTCAAGGCCGCGCTGCAGCGTTCCGGCGCAGCGCCGGATGCAATCGGGCACGTCGTGATGGGCAATGTCATTCCCACCGAGCCGCGCGACGCCTATCTGAGCCGCGTCGCCGCGATCGATTCGGGCATCCCCGAAACCGTCCCGGCGTTCAACGTCAATCGCCTGTGCGGCTCCGGCCTGCAGGCCATCGTCTCGGCGGCGCAAGCGATCCGCCTCGGCGACTGCGACCTCGCGATCGGCGCCGGCGCGGAATCGATGTCGCGCGGTCCCTACACCGTGCCCAATCTGCGTTGGGGCGCGCGCATGCTCGATGCGCGTCTCGTCGATTACATGAACGGCATCCTCCACGACCCGTGGAAGTCGGTGCATATGGGCATCACCGCGGAGAACGTCGCCGATCGCTACGGCATCACGCGCGAGATGCAGGACGCGCTCGCGCTGGAGAGCCAGCGCCGGGCCGCGGTCGCCATCGTCGAGGGCTATTTCAGGGACCAGATCGTCCCCGTCGAAGTGAGGACGAAGGGCGGCATCGCCCGCTTCGATACCGACGAGCACGTGCGTTCCGGCGTCACGCTCGATGCGCTCGCAGCGATGAAGCCGGCCTTCCGCAAGGACGGCGGCACGGTCACGGCCGGCAACGCCTCCGGCCTCAACGACGGCGCGGCCGCGGTGGTGCTCGCGGACGCCGGTCGTGCGGCGGCGCTCGGCCTCAAGCCGCTCGCGCGCCTGGTGGGTTACGCCCACGCCGGGGTCGAACCGCTGTACATGGGCATCGGTCCGGTGCCGGCGACGCGCCTGGTGCTCGAGCGCACCGGCCTCAAGGTCGAGGACCTCGACGTCATCGAGTCGAACGAGGCCTTCGCGGCCCAGGCCTGCGCCGTGACGCGCGAGTTGGGGCTGGATCCGCGCAAGGTCAATCCGAACGGTTCGGGCATCTCGCTCGGCCATCCGGTCGGCGCGACCGGCGCAATCATCACGACCAAGGCGATCTACGAGCTGCACCGCACCGGCGGGCGCTACGCGCTGGTGACGATGTGCATCGGCGGCGGACAGGGCATCGCGGCGATCTTCGAGCGCCTGTAAGACGCGCGCACGTCCGGGACAATTTCAGCATTCATAGCGGGAGCGAAGCATGGGTATCAGCACGGTAGGCGTCCTCGGGGCGGGAACGATGGGCAACGGCATTGCCCAGGTGTGCGCGGCGGCGGGCCTGTCCGTCGTCATGGTCGACATTTCGGCCGATGCGGTGGGCAAGGGGATCGCGACGATCTCCGGCAGCCTCGACCGCCTGATCAAGAAAGGGCAGCTGACGGCCGCGCAGAAGGATGAATACCTCGACCGCATCCGCGGCACGACCGATTACGCGGACCTCGCGCGTGTCGACCTGGTGATCGAGGCGGCGACCGAGAACGAGGCGTTGAAGCTGAAGATCCTGGCGCAGGTCGACGCGGTCGTCGGCCCCGAGGCCCTGGTCGCGACCAACACCTCGTCGATGTCGGTGACGCGCCTTGCGGCTGCGACGAAACGCCCCGAGCGCTTCGTCGGCATGCACTTCTTCAACCCGGTGCCGCTGATGGCGCTGGTCGAGCTGGTTCCCGGGCTGTGCACCTCGCCCGCGACCGTGGAAGCCGCGCGGGGCTTCGTCGCCGCGATCGGCAAGACCGCCATCGTCGCGAAGAACAGCCCGGGCTTCGCGGTCAATCGCATCCTCTGCCCGATGATCAACGAGGCGGTCTTCGCGCTGCAGGAGGGGCTGGCGTCGGCCGAGGAGATCGACGCCGGCATGAAGCTCGGCTGCAACCAGCCGATCGGCCCGCTCGCGCTGGCCGACCTCATCGGCCTCGACACGATGCTGTCGGTGATGCAGATGTTCCACGCCGGCTTCAACGATCCCAAGTACCGGCCTGCGCCGCTCCTCAAGGAAATGGTCGATGCCGGCTTCCTCGGGCGCAAGAGCGGCCGCGGCTTCTTCAACTACGCCTGAGATCGGCGAACCATCTCGCGGGAGTCAGCCAAGCATGAACTTTGATCTGTCGGAAGAGCTGTCGGCACTGCAGCAGAGGGTGCGCCGCTTCATCGCGGAGGAAATCATTCCCTACGAGCGCGACCCGCGCCGGACCGCGCACGGGCCGAGCGAGGAACTGCGCGCGGAACTGATCGCCAAGGGGCGCTCGGCGGAACTGCTGTCCGCGCACGTGTCGAAGGAATTCGGCGGGATGGGCCTCGATCACCGCGCCAAGGCGGTGTTCTTCGAGGAGGCTGGCTACTCGCTGCTCGGGCCGGTGGCGCTGAACATCGCCGCGCCGGACGAGGGCAACATGCACCTGATGGAGGTCGTCGCCCGCCCCGAGCACAAGGAGCGCTGGCTGCGCCCGCTTGCTGCGGGCAAGGTGCGCTCGTGCTTCTGCATGACCGAGCCCACGCCGGGCGCCGGCTCCGACCCGTCGATGCTGCAGACCACCGCCGTGCGCGACGGTGACGACTACGTCATCAACGGACGCAAGTGGTTCACGACCGGTGCCGACGGCGCCGCGTTCGCGATCATCATGGCCAAGCTTGAGGACGGGCGCGCCACGATGTTCCTGTCCGACACCGACGTGCCGGGCTTCGTCGTCGAGCGCTCGATGGACACCCTCGACACCTGCTTCCCCGGCGGACACGGCGTCGTGCGCCTGGACGACGTGCGCGTGCCCGCCGCGAACATCCTCGGCGAGCTCGGCGAGGGCTTCAAGTACGCACAGGTGCGCCTGTCGCCGGCGCGCCTCACGCACTGCATGCGCTGGCTCGGTGCCGCACGCCGCGCCCACGACATCGCCACCGATTACGCCCGTCGGCGCCAAGCCTTCGGCAAGGCACTGGGCAGCCACGAGGGCGTCGGCTTCATGCTCGCCGACAACGAGATGGACATCCACTCTGCACGGCTGGCGATCTGGCACACCGCCTGGGTGCTCGACAAGGGGCACCTCGCGATCCACGACTCGAGCATGTCCAAGGTGCTCGTCTCGGAAGCGTGCTGGCGCGTCGTCGACCGCTGCGTGCAGATCCTCGGCGGGCAGGGCGTGACGCGCGAGACCACGGTCGCGCAGATCTTCGCCGACATGCGCGCGTTTCGCATCTACGACGGCCCGTCCGAGGTGCACCGCTGGAGCATCGCGAAGCGGGTCATCAAGGGCATCGCGCGCGAAGTCTGATGCGCCGGGCGAACGCATTTCCGAACCACGGACGAGTGTGCACAACATGAACGAACAGATGCGCAGCGCGCTGGAAGCATTCATTCGACGGGAGGCCGGTGCCGACCGCGTATCGATCAGGGAGGCGAAGCTCCTCTCGGGGGGCTCGATCCAGGAAAACTGGTTCATCCACGCCGAGGTGGCCGGCGGCGCCTTCGCGCCCGAACTGAAGCTGGTCGTGCGCACCGACGCGCCGTCCGGGGTGTCGGGCAGCCACTGCCGTGCCGAGGAGTTCGCTCTCCTCAAGGCGGCCCACGCCGCTGGCGTGACGGTGCCGGAGCCGCTGTGGCTGTGCCGCGACGCGAGCCTCATCGGCAAGCAGTTCTTCGTGATGCGCTTCGTCGGCGGCGTCGCGGCCTCCCACGTCGTCGTCCGCGACGCGAAGCTCGGCGGCGACCGCCGCGTGCTGCTCGAACGCCTCGGCGCCGAACTCGGGCGCATCCATTCGATCCGTCCGCCGCGCGACGATCTCGCGTTCCTGGCGTCCCCGGGCTCGTCGCCCGCGCTGCAGCACGTCGCACGGATGCGCCGCTTCCTCGACGGCCATCGCACTGCGCACCCCGCGCTGGAGTGGGGCCTCCGCTGGCTCGAAATCAATGCGCCTGAGCGCGGCGAGCTCGTCCTGTGCCATCGCGATTTCCGCACCGGCAACTACATGGTGGACGAGAGCGGACTCACCGCGATCCTCGACTGGGAATTCTCCGGCTGGGGCGACCCGCTCGAGGACGTCGGCTGGTTCTGCGCCAAGTGCTGGCGTTTCGGCGGCAAGGGCGAGGCGGGCGGGGTCGGCGCGCGCGAGGACTTCTACCGCGGCTATGCATCCGTCACCGGGCGCCGCCTCGAAGACGAGGACATCCACTACTGGGAAGTGATGGCGCACCTGAACTGGGCCGTGATCGCCGTGCAGCAGGCCGAGCGTCACCTCTCCGGCGAGGAGACCTCGCTGATGCTCGCGCTGACCGGTCACATCGTGCCGGAACTCGAATACGAAATCCTGACCATGACGGAGGCCCGCTGATGCGCGACGAACCGATCGGCGAACAATTGCTCGAAACCGCGCGGAACGTGTTGCGGGAAGAGATCCTGCCCGCGCTGCCGCCCGAGCGGAAGCACGCCGCGCTGATGATCGCCAACGCCATGATCATCGCGATGCGCCAGCTGAAGAACGGCGAGGACGGCGAGCGCAGGGAACTCCGGTCGCTGGCGAGCCTGCTGGGACACGCCGGGCGCGACGAACCGGCCGGCGGGGCCGAACTGCGGCGGCAGCTCACCGGGCTCGACCGCGAGTTCGCACACGCGATTCGTGCCGGGCGGGGCGACGCCGGCGTCTGGCGCGATGCGGCGCGGCAGCATCTGCTGGAAACCATCCGCGCGAAGGTCATGGAAAGCAACCCGAAGTACCTCGGGGAGCAGGGCTGATGAGTCGCCTGGCCGGCACGGATCGTCGCCGACGCGTCTATCTGATGCGCCACGGCGAGGTGCAGTACTTCGATGCCGCCGGACGCCCCATCGACCCGCGCCACGTGACCCTCACCGAGCGCGGGTGCGAGCAGGCGCGCGCGGCAGGTGCGATGCTGCGGGAGGTTCCTTTCGACGATGCGTTGATTTCCGGCATGGCGCGTACCGCGCACACGGCGAGCCTGGTGCTGGACGGGCGGACCCTGCCGGTGCGCGAGGAGCCGCGCCTGAAGGAAATCCGCGCCGGGCGCCTCGCGGAGGTGCCACCGGAGCGGCGCGATCACATCATCACCCGCGCCTACGACCGGGCTCCCGAGCCGGGCGCAAGCTTCATGGGGGGCGAATCCTGGGCGGACTTCCAGCGGCGCGTGCTCGAAGTCTGGCTCGAACTCGTCTTGTCGGACGGCTGGGCCAATCTGCTGGTGGTCGCCCACGACGCGGTCAATCGCGTCATCCTGAGCCATGTCGTCGGGGCCTCGCTGCACGGCCTGAAGGCCTTCGAGCAGGAGCCCGCCTGCATCAACATCATCGACATCGATGTCTCCGCCGGACAGGTCGAACGTGCGTTCATCCGCGCTGCAAACCTGACGGCCTACAACCTCGCCGCACACGCCAACCATCACACCGTGATGGAACGCATCTCGGCGCAGTTCAAGGCGGGCTGAGGCCCGCTGGCGCTCCGCCATCGGCGGCGGATTCTTTCGGGAAGAGGCGCTTTTCGGCTGTGGCGCGGTCTTTCGTGCAGAGGCTCGGTATCGATACGGCCGATCCTGACCGAACGGCCGTGGTTTTCCTTTCCCGGGGCCGTGATCTGTGCTTTCCTGTAATTACAGATTGTCAGAATCTATAAGGTTCATGCTTGGACTCGGCGTGCAATGCATCACGCTGCAATACAAGGCGAGTCGCTAGCATGATCCGTTGACGCACGTCCGGATGGCACGGTTAATCCTCGCTCGCGATAGGTGAATCCTATGCTCAAAACTTCAAACATTCGGTACGGTTTCTGGCTGGCGATTTGCCTGTCGCTTTCCGCGGTCAACGCGGGGGCGCAGGTTGCCAAGGGCCCGGATGCCGACAAGGCCCGGATCGCCGAACACTGGACTAGCGAGCGGCGAGCCGCCGCGATTCCCCGCGATCTTGTCATCGACCCCCGCGGGTTGGGCTACCTGAAAGTCCGGGACGGCGTCCTCGTGCCCTATGGCCATAAGGTCGCATTCGACGGCACCGCGCAAACATCGACCCCTTCGCCCACGGCCAAGCCGAGCGGAGGCGGCGGAGGCAGCGGCGACGCAACGCCTCCCGCTGTTACCGGCATGGATCCGGGCGCGGGAGTGACGATCGGCGCTTCGTACACCTTTGCCGCCACTGTCACCGACGCGAGCGGCATCAGGTCGGTCGCCTTCAAGATTGCGAAGGACGGATCCCGGACGCAATCCTTTCTCGCCAACAACACCGGCGTCAATACCTGGAGCGTGGGACTGCAAGGTTTCACCGACGGTAACTGGACCTGGCACGTCGTGGCCAAGGACAAGGCGGGCAACACCCAAACGACGCCGAGCCAAGCCTTCAAGGTCAGCACCACGGGTAGCGGCGGCAGCGGAGACGTCATCGCCAACGCCCGCTGGAGCGGAGGCGACGTACAAAAGGCGGCCGGACGCGTGTATTTCGAAATGCCATACAACGCGGGGTGGGCTGGCTTCGTCTGTTCCGGCACCGTCGCCACGGACGGGACGAGCGGCCGGTCGCTCATCATGACGGCAGCCCATTGCGTGTACGACGACGCCAACAAGGTCTTCGCCCGCAACGTGATGTTCATTCCCGCCCAGGACGACGGCGGCACCGACAGGACCGACCTAAACTGCACCAACGATCCGATGGGCTGCTGGCTGCCGACCTTCGGCGTCGTGCACGTCAACTGGGCCACTCGCACCTTCCCCGACAACATCGCCTGGGATTACGCTTTCTACGTGGTCAGCGATACCGGAGCCCACGCGGGTACCGCCGTATCCTCGACGGTTCTGGACGAAACCGCCGGGTCGTTGCCGGTAAGTTTCGACGCAGTGAATCACGACACGACCGACAGTTCGGACTACACCCATGCCCTCGGCTATTCCTACGCGTACGACCCGAACTTCATGTACTGCGCCGAAGACATGACCACCGAGGGCACAGCCGATTGGTGGCTGGCACAGTGCGGTCTGTCCGGCGGGGCGTCGGGTGGCCCGTGGGTGCAGCCAATGGACGTCGCATTCGGCCGCGGCCCCATCATTTCCGTCAATTCATGGGGTTACGTGGACAGGTTTGGAAATTCCCTGCCCGGCATGGCCGGGGCGAAGCTGGTCGGCAGTTCGGCCAGTTGTGTCTACGGTGAGGCGAAAGCGCTGACCTTCCCGGCCACGGCGCCCGCCGATGGCCTGGCGGGAACAGTCGTAACCTGCCCTTAATCCCGCTCAGCCGCTCTTCCAAGCCGATGTTGCGCCCTGTCAGGGCGCAACATCGGCTTCCTTCTTCTGCGTCGGCGGTGCCGCGCCATCTTCGACCGAGCATATCCGGGGTGGTCATGACTGATCGTCGGGCTGGAAGCGGTTGCGGGCATGGCCATGGTGCTCGGGGGAAACGACCGGGAGATCGCGGTCTTGCGTTTGGAGGGTGGTGTTCCGCACGGCCCGGTGACCCCTTGCCGTTCTTCCTTGGGTCGCTCGAAGGGTCGTTGGAGGCGCACAATGGCGGGGCCACGGGCGCCTGCGCGGTCAGCGCTTCAATGCGCGGCAGGTGTGAAGGTGCGCCTCACTCGCCAGCGTACGGTCGGAAGATATCGCCCGACACAGTGGGGCGGACATAGCAGCCGGCGTAACGTCCGGTCGCCCGTGGCCTGCCCTGTGTCGGCCGTCTCGGCGCCTGAAGCTTTGCAATACCGGGTAAATTAGCGCCCTTGGCTCATTTCCGGCCGACTCACGGCCGACCCGCTCGGAATTGCGAAGCACCCATGTTTGAACAAGCTTTCAAGAACATCGACGACGCCCTCTGGAAAGAGAGCGGTTGCACCACCGAACTCGACTACACCGAGCAGACCTCCTGGCTGCTGTTCCTCAAGTATCTCGACGGGCTGGAGCAGGACAAGGCCGCGGAAGCCATGCTCGAGGGCAAGGCCTACCGCTACATCCTCGACACCCCCTACCGCTGGGAAGCCTGGGCCGCGCCCTAGGACGAACACGGCAAGCTCGACCACAACCAGGCGCTCACCGGCGACGACCTCGTCGACTTCGTCGATCGCAAGCTCTTCCCCTATCTGCACGGCTTCAAGCAGCGCGCCAGCGGCCCCAACACCATCGAATACAAGATCGGCGAGATCTTCGGCGAGATCAAAAACAAGATCCGCAGCGGCTACACCCTGCGCGACATCATCGACCACATCGACGAGCTGCGCTTCCGCTCGCAGAGCGAGAAGCACGAGCTGTCGATGCTGTACGAAGAGAAGATCAAGCGCATGGGCAACGCCGGGCGCAACGGCGGCGAGTACTACACCCCGCGCCCGCTGATCCGCGCCATGGTGCGGGTGGTGCAGCCTAAGATCGGTGAACGCATCTACGACGGCGCCTGCGGCTCGGCCGGCTTCCTGTGCGAAGCCTACGATTACCTCGCCGCAAGCAAGAAGCTCGGCACCGCCGACCTCAAGACCCTGCAGGAGCGCACGTTCTACGGCAAGGAGAAGAAAAGCCTCGCCTACGTGATCGCGATCATGAACCTGATCCTGCACGGCATCGAGACGCCCAACATCATCCACACCAACACGCTCGCCGAAAACCTCGCCGACATCCAGGACAAGGACCGCATGGACGTGGTCCTCGCCAATCCGCCCTTTGGCGGCAAGGAGCGCGCCGAGGTCCAGCAGAACTTCCCCATCCGCACCGGCGAAACCGCCTTCCTGTTCCTGCAGCACTTCATCAAGATGCTCAAGGCCGGCGGCCGCGCCGGCATCGTCATCAAGAACACCTTCCTGTCGAATTCCGACAACGCCTCGGTGTCCCTGCGCAAGCTGCTGCTGGAAAGCTGCAACCTGCACACCATCCTCGACTGCCCCGGCGGCACCTTCCAGGGTGCGGGCGTGAAGACCGTGGTGCTGTTCTTCGAGAAAGGCGCGCCCACGCGCAAGACCTGGTACTACCAGCTCGACCCGGGCCGCAACATGGGCAAGACCAATCCGCTCAACGACGCGGATCTGGCCGAGTTCGTCGAACTGCAGAAGACCTTTGCGGATTCGCCGAAGAGCTGGAGCGTGGAGGCTGCGCAGATCGATACGGCGAGCTATGACCTGTCGGTGAAGAATCCTGATGGTGGGGAGGTGGTTGCCCATCGTAGCCCGCAGGAAATCCTGGATGAGATTTCACGCGGAGACGCGGAGTGCGCGGAGGTGTTGGCGACGATCAGGGCGCTGCTATGAGTACGGTTTGGCCTCGCAAGAGGATTGGCGAGATTGCCCGGCACTCGCTTGGAAAAATGCGGCTCTATGCCGTTTCCCGTGGAAATTGACTTCTCAACAAACATGACGGTGGCGCCCGTAGTCGCGGGCGATGGCCGGCGCCAAGGGGTTGTTCGGTAGATGCACGAGCTTGGACATGCGCAGGTAG
>NZ_QVLR01000102.1 GCF_014822185.1 Azoarcus sp. Aa7 | reverse complement strand
CGGAACAAGTCAAGGTAGTTGTCGCCTGATTCATGCAACCAACCGCTTTATGTCTTCAGCATTGACGTGGTCACGAATGACCGCGTCGCGCTCGGGATTGAGCGTGACCGGGCCGATCGGCGACCAGTCGCGCGTGCCGCCGGACCAGCGGGCTGGGTTTCGTTCGCGAGCCTGGAGATACGTCTGATGGCGCGCTGCCAGGATCGCTCGGTCCTCAAGGGCATGGCGCTGCGCCGGCGTGACGTAGCGGATGCCGCTGTGCCGGTGCTCGAAGTTGTACCAGTGCACGAAGTCACATCCCCAGGCGCGGGCCGCTTCAAGGTCGGCGAAGCCGCGCGCCGGGAACGCGGGCCGGTACTTCGCCGTTTTGAAGAGCGACTCGACGAACGCGTTGTCGTCGGAGACGCGCGGACGCGAGTACGACGGTTTAACGCCCAGCCAGTGCAGCATCGCCAGCACCGTGGTGGCCTTGAGCGTGCTGCCGTTGTCGCCGTGCAGCACGGGCTTGTTGGGCATCGCATGGACACCTTCGGCCAGCGCGGTGCGCTTGACGAGATGCACGGCGTGGTCGGCGTCATCCCGGTCGTGGATCTCCCAGCCGACGATCTTGCGGCTGTAAAGATCCAGGATCAGATAGAGGTAGAACCACTGCCCCTGCACCGGAGTGGGCAGGTAGGTCATGTCCCAGCACCACACCTGACCCGGCGCGGTGGCGATATGCGTGGTGGGGAGGCGCGAGGGCTGGGGCGCACGGGTACGGCCGCGGTGGCGCGTTTGCCCGTGGGCGCGCAGCACCCGCTGGAAGCTCGATTCGCTGGCGATGTAGAGCCCCTCGTCGGCCAGGGCGGGCACGATACGCGCCGGCGGCTGATCGGCGAAACGCGGCTCGTTGGCTACCGCCAGAATGCGGGCGCGCTCGGCCTCGGTCAGCGCATGAGCGGGCGTCGGGCGCTCGGCCTGCGGGCGTCGGTCGCCGACGAGCAGACCGTCCTCGGCCTGCCAGCGCTGCAGCGTGCGCACGGTGATGCCGGCCACTTCGCAGGCCGGGCGCACGCGCGCGCCGGCCGCGTGAGCCGTCTCGATATGGCGGACCATTGCTTGGCGATCTTCCAGGCCGATCATGCGTCCTCGTCCTTGTCCTTCGGAAAGATCGCCTCGAGTTTTTTTGACAGCACCAGCAGGGCGGCCGCTTCGGCCAGCGCCTTCTCCTTGCGGCGCAGGTCGCGCTCGAGCTCCTTGATGCGACGCCGGTCGGCCTTCTTCTCCCGGTGGCTGGACCGTGCGGCGTCCTCGGGATCAGCAAGCGCCTCGGTGGCCGCCGTGCGCCATTGTTCGAGCTCCTGCGGATATACCCCGTTCTCCCGGCACCAGGCGCTCTTGCTGGCCTCGTCCATCGCCGCGGTGGCCAGCACCGCTTCGAATCGGGCCCGCGCTGTCCAGGCCCGCTCGCGAGCGGGCCTGGACAGCGCATCCGCGCGCCACCGCTCCAGCGTTGCCACCGAAATGCTCAACTCCCTGGAGACCGTCTCCAGCGGAGCGCTCTCCGGCGGCAGCAACCGCGCCACCACCTTGTCCTTGAATGCTTGTCCGTATCTGGCCACTTCGTTCTTCTCTTATCGCC
>NZ_QVLR01000101.1 GCF_014822185.1 Azoarcus sp. Aa7 | reverse complement strand
ATGAACCTGTTGCGGCTCAATACCACCCGCAAGGCGAGCATCAAGTCGAAGCGCATGCTGGCTGCCACCCTCGATGAATTTCGCGCCGAGTTGCTCGGAGTTATGACATGAAGGTGCGATTGCCCTGCGCTGTAGGCCTCACCCAACCTCGCCCCTTTCGTTTGCTGGACGACGCGCGACAAAAACGCGCAGCGCCGGTTCGATCGTTAGGCAAAGCCTTTAGTTCGTACACAAGGGACTGCATCTTATGGAAATATGTGGAATAAAAGAAGCCTTCGAGACGTTCGGTGCGGCTATTTCCGCCTTTAAAAGCGCGAAAGACCTGCTTCCCGACAGCAAAGAAAAGAGGGTCGCCGAAGATGCAATTGAAAAAGCTGTTTCTGTGGCCAAACTCGCCGAAGCACAAGCGGCACAGGCTCTCGGCTATCCACTCTGTAGATGCAGTTGGCCTCCAACCATAATGGTTGTAAAAGTCCAAGGCGGCCGGCAAAGTGTCTATCACTGCGCTACATGTGACGGGGATTTTCTGGTTGGGCAAAGCGGGCAAATCAAAGGCCCCTATAGTGAAAGCCGGTAATTTTGGGCTCTATGCCGTTTCCCGTGGAAATTGACTTCTCAACAAACATGACGGTGGCGCCCGTAGTCGCGGGCGATGGCCGGCGCCAAGGGGTTGTTCGGTAGATGCACGAGCTTGGACATGCGCAGGTAG
>NZ_QVLR01000100.1 GCF_014822185.1 Azoarcus sp. Aa7 | reverse complement strand
GGCGGCCCTCGTGAAGGGACTCACCCCCGCCCCGGCCATCCTCGCCCCCGCCGACGGCGCGGTCCTGCCCGGCGCCCAGACGGCCGTCCGCGTCGCCGGCCCGGCCGGTGCCCGCCTGGCACTCTCGGTCAACGGCGCACCGGTGCCGGAATCCCGCCTCGGCACGCGGGTCGAGGACAGCGCCCGGGGCATTGGCGCCGCCGAGTACATCGGCATAGACCTGAAGCCCGGGCAGAATCGGTTCGATCTGGTCGTCATCGACCCCTTCGGCAATGAACGGGGGCGGGCGGCCGCGACCATCACCGCGCCCGGCCCCCTGGCCCGCATCGAGCTGACGCCCTTCACGCCGCCGGTCGCCGATGCCCGCAGCGACGCCCGGCTGCGCCTGCGCCTGCTGGATTCCGCCGACGTGCCGGTGGCGGCCCGCAGCGCCGTCACCCTGGAGGCCAGCCAGGGCCTGTGGCGTACTCCCGACCTCGACCCGCTCGCGCCGGGCGTGCAGACCTTCGTGGAAGGGGGCGAGGCGATTCTCGCCCTCTCCTCCCCCGACAAACCCGGCGAGGTCCGGCTGCGGGCGAGCAGTGGCGCCGTGGAGACCGAAACGCCCGTGGCGTTCGCCCCGGCCCTGCACCCGCTCATGGCGGTCGGCGTCATCGACGGCGTGCTCGACCTCTCCCGCCTCACTGGCCAACTCTCGCCCGCGTCCCCCACCGACAGCTTCGAGCGGGAATTGCGCAGCTTCGGCAGCGACGCCCTCCATGGGCGCGCCGCCCTCTTCCTCAAGGGCAAGGTACGCGGCGACACCCTGCTGACCCTCGCCTACGATTCGGAAAAGCCGGCCCGGGAAGATCTCTTCCGCGACGTCAAGCCCGACCGCTGGTACCCGGTCTATGGCGACGAAGCGAGCCGGGGCTTTGACGCCGCCTCCGCAGGGAAACTCTACCTGCGGGTGGACCGCGGCGCGAGCTACGCCCTCTACGGCGACTTCAACCCCGCCCCGGCCAGCGGCGGCCCGCGGCTCGCCCGCTACAGCCGCAGCCTCACCGGCATCAAGACCCATCTGGAGGGCGAAAACCTCAAGGCCGAAGCCTGGGCAAGCCAGGGACGCAACCGCCGCATCGTCGAGGAACTGCCGGCCACCGGCACCTCCGGCCCGTACCGCCTGGGAGCCGCGGACATCATCGCGGGCAGCGAGCAGGTGGAGGTCGTTGTCCGCGACCGCGACCAACCGGCCGTGGTGCTGCGGAACACGCCCCAGGTGGCCACGGCCGACTACAGCCTGGAGGACGGCCGCCTGCTGTTCCGCCGCCCGGTGCCCAGCCTCGACGCCGACCTAAACCCGGTCGTCATCCGCATCAGCTACGAAAGCGACCAGGGCGGCCCCGATTTCTGGACCGTCGGCGGCGACCTGGAAGTGGACGTCGCGCCGGGCTTGAGCCTCGGTGCCAGCGTCGCCGACGATCGCAATCCGCAGGCCCCCTACCGGCTCGCGGGCACCCGCGCCCGCTGGCAGCTCTCCACCCGCACCGAGTTGACCGCGGAGCTGGCCCACAGCCAAGGGGCAAAGCTCGGCGGCGGCGGCGCCGGGCGGGTCGAGCTGAAGCATCAGGACGGCCCTTTCAGCGCGCGCCTCGCCGCCGGCCGCGCCGAAGCCGCCTTCGACAACCCGGCCTCGCCCCTGTCCCGCGGACGGGAGGAAGTCACCGCCCGCGGCGCCTATGCCGTCGATCCGCAAACCCGCCTCGCCGCAGAATTCCTCTCCAGCGCCGACACCGCCACGGGCAGCCGCCGGGACGGCGCCAAGCTGTCCGTCGAACGCGACTTCGGCCCGGGCCTGCGGGGGGAAGCCCGCCTGCGCCAGGTCCGTGAAAGCGCCGCCCCGGCCCTGCCCGACAGCCCCGGCGGCCTCGATTTCACCAGCGCGGGCGGCAAGCTCACCGCCGAGGTGCCCGGCTTCGAGGACGCCAGCGTCTACGGCGAAGCCGAGCAGGCATTGGCGGGGAGCGGCCATCTGATCGCCGCGGGCGGCGAAATGGCCCTGGCGCCGCGCGTGCGGCTGTACGCCCGCCACGAGTTCGCCAACTCCCTCACCGGCAGCTACGGCCTCAACGACAGCGGCCAGCGCCGCTACACCTCGGTGCTGGGCATCGCCGGCGACGTCATGGAGGGCGGCCAGGCTTTCAGCGAATACCGCCTGCCGACCGCCCTCGACGGCCGCAGCGGCGAAGCGGCCATCGGCCTGCGCAACCTGTGGCCGGTGGCCGAAGGCCTGCGCCTGTCCACCAGTGTCGAGCGCGTCGCCGGCATCCGCAAGGAAAGCCGCAACGAAGCGCTGGCGCTCACCGGCGGCATCGAATGGACGGCCCGCGCCGACCTCAAGACCACCGGCCGCCTGGAATGGCGCGACGCAACCGCGAGCGAGAGCTGGCTCGCCGGTGCCGGCGCGGCGTGGAAACTCACCGAAGGCTGGAGCCTGCTCGGCAAGGCCAGCATCGACAGCACCCGGCCCAAGGGCGGCGGCGCCGACACGCTGCGCAGTCGTCTCCAGCTCGGGCTGGCCTGGCGCGACCCGGCCGGCCGCTGGCTCGCCCTGGGCCGTATCGCGCGGCTGCTGGATCAAGACGCGGCCGGTCGCCGGGACGGCCGCCTGCTTGCCCTCCACGCCAACCTCCAGGCCGACCGGCGCACCGAGTGGAGTTGGCGCTACGCCGTCAAGCACGGCAGGGACGAAGGCGCGGGCCTCGACAGCCGGGGCCTGGCCCAGCTCGCCGGCATGGGCTGGCGGCGCGACCTGGGAAATCGCTGGGACCTCGCCCTGCACGGTCGCGCACTCGCCGACAGCGCGGCATCGGCCGGGCGCTTCGGCCTGATGGCCGAAGTCGGCTACCGAATCGCCGACAACCTGTGGGTGGCGGCCGGCTACAACGCCATCGCCGTCCGCGAGGCAGAGCTGGCCGGCGACGAACCCAGCCGTCGCGGCGCCTTCCTGCGCCTGCGCTTCAAGTTCGACGAAACCCTCATAGCCGGAGCCCTGCCCGAATGAAATCCCTGAAGGACCTCCTGTCCGCCCTGCTGATCGTGTTTCTTCTGGCATTGATCTTTGATGCCCGCGCCTGCGAGGACCGCGCCTGCCTCACGTCCGGGCCGCGCCTCGCGAGCATGGACTCCGGCCGCGCCGAGCTCTACGGCGGCGTGCTATCGCAATTCACCGGCAGCGGGGTGTCCCTCGGCGTGGGCGACTGGAACAGCCTGGCCGGGGGTGGCGGCAACGAGGATTTCCTGCAGGCCTACCCGCTCGGCACCACCTATGTCACCGACGGGCCCCAATCCTACAGCGGCGACGCCCTCGGCCTTTCGAGCCCGGTGCAGGCCGTGACGCTCTCGGCCCTGCTCACCGAAGCGCCGATCCAGGTCTGCGGACCGGAGGGCACCACTTTCCGCTCGGCGGCCATGCGCGTGAAGATGGACTTCACCCTGGACGCCCTCGCCCCCGACACGTCGGCCCTGGCCGCCCTGCCCGGCATCTCCACCGCCGAAGCCAGCCTGACCCGGCTCGCCCTCTACGCCGAGACGGGACGGGGCAGCGGCAGCCTCACTTCAGTGAGCACCGCGGCGGGCACCGCCACCGTGCAGGCCACGCCCGGGGTGGCGGCCCTCTACCTCGGCAGCATTCCCGACGGCGTGTTCACCGACCGCAACCGAGCCCTCGATCCGGCCACCGACCTGGATTTCGCGCCCATCGGCCGGCTGCACATCAGCGACGCCCTCACCGGCAGCGTGACCGAAATGGCCATCGAGGCCCGCAGCCACGCCAGCGGCCAGGGCGCTACCCAGACCCTGACCTACACGGCACCCTACCCCCAGACCCGCACCGCCTCCTCCGGCGCGGGCTTCATCGCCGGGCTGGCCACCGACCTGACGAACAATCTGGAGCTGCGCACCAACCCGAGCCTCGGCGCGATGGACAGCCAGGTGCGGGAGCTGCTTCTGCCGGCCGTCCGCGACGCCCTCGCCCCCCTGCTGCAGACCCTGGCGGCCCAGGCGATCGATCCGGCCTTCCATCTGCTCGGCCTGGGTCTGGGGGAGATGGACGTCACCGTGGAGCGCCTCGTCGCGAGCTGCACGGTGGCGGGCAGCGTCTTCGCCGACGCCGACCACGACGGCCGCAAGAGCGGCGGCGAGGCCGGCACGGGTCAAGTCTGCTACGTCAAACTGCTGCCCGCAGATCAGTCCGAAGGCCCGGCCCTGCAGGTGACAGCGGCAAACACCGCCAGCGGCAGCTACCGCTTCGAGGACGTCCCCCCCGGCAGCTACACCCTGGTGGTCAACCGCGACAGCGATGCCGCCTCCGTCGCCCCCGCGCCGCCCGCCGGCTGGGTGGCCACCACGCCGCGCCCGCCGCAGCGCGCCCTGACCCTCGCCGCCGACGACGCCGCCGGGCTGGACTTCGGCCTCTTCCACGGCAGCCGCCTGGCCGGCACCGTCTTCCGGGACAACGGGGTAGGCAGCGGCAGCGCCAACAACGGCAGGCAGGACGGGGGCGAGGCAGGCATCGCCGGCGTCGCCATGCAGGCCACCGACGCCGCCGGCACCGTCTACGACCGCGCGGACACCGACAGCAACGGCGCCTACACCCTGTGGCTGCCGGCCAGCGCCGCCGGCACCGTGCGGGTCACGGAGCGCAACGGGCCGGCCACCGTCTCCGTCGGCGGCAGCGCCGGCAACACCGGCGGCAGCTACGACCGCGAGCAGGACACCGTGAGCTTCGGCCCCGCCGCCGGCGCGAGCTACGCCGGCGTCGATTTCGCCGACGTGCCGGCCAACACCTTCAGCAGCGACCATCGGCAAGCCGCCCGGGCCGGCGCGGTGGTCTTCTTTCCCCATGTCTTCGTCGCCGGCAGCGCCGGCCGG
The DNA here is from genome assembly GCF_014822185.1 of Azoarcus sp. Aa7. Taxonomy (GTDB): domain Bacteria; phylum Pseudomonadota; class Gammaproteobacteria; order Burkholderiales; family Rhodocyclaceae; genus Aromatoleum. The sequence goes on along the minus strand of NZ_QVLR01000100.1, from coordinate 8,487 downwards.
TTCGCCCTCGACGTCGGCGGCAGCGCCAGCCCCGCGGGGGACTGGAGCAGCCTCACCTACCTCGACGCCGACTGCAACGGCGCGCTGGACGGCAGCGAGACGGTCCTTGCGGGGCCTGTCGACCTGCTGGCCGAGCAGCAGCTCTGCCTCGTCGTGAAGACCTTCGTCCCCGCCAACGCCCCGCCCAACGCCCAGTACGCCCAGACGCTGCGCGCCAGCTTCAGCTATGCCAACGCCGGCTTCGCCACGGTGCTCTCCCGCGGCGATCTCACCCTGGTCGGCGAGGCCGGACTCAGGCTCGCCAAGCGCGTCGACAAGACCGCCGCCGGGCCGGGTGAAACCGTCACCTACGTCCTGAGCTACGAGAACCTCGGCACCGCGCCGCTGCACGACCTGAAGATCCACGACGCCACGCCCGCCCACACCATCTTCGCCGCCGCCCGCTGCGAGGCCACCCCCGCCGGTCTCGCCTGCGAGCTCGCCCAAGCACCGCCGGTCGCCGCCGCAGGCGCCCTGGAATGGCGCATCACCGGCCCGCTGGCGGCCGGCACCGCTGGCAGCGTGAGCTACAGCGTCACCGTACAAACCCAGTGAAAACACCGACAAGGATTGCCATGAGCCACCCCCTGACCGTATTCATCGCCCCCAACGTCACCGCGAGCTTCTGCGCGCCGCGACGCCCCGACGACCCGCCTGCCGGGACATGCTGGCGCGCCCCGCCGGCCCGCATCGCCAGCCTCGCCGACTGGCGGACGTTCCGCGCCACCCCGACCGGCGACCACTCACCGGTGAGCATCCTCGCTGCCCACCGTCTGGGGCTACGGGTTCCCGCAGGCATGGCCGTGGTGGCAAGGGCAGCGCAGGAATGCGCCGCCTCCCGACGACAACCCTGGGCGCTGGTGCTCACGGCCGCCGCGTGGGAGCGATTGCAGCGCCTGGCCAGCCTCCAGGGATCGCCTTGGCCGCCCGCCCACGAGGAGGTCCTCGCCGCCGCCGGCGATGCCGCCCCCCTCGCCCTCGCCGACATCCTGGACGCCCACGATCACGCCGGCGAGGCCGAGGCCACCGTCCGCCTGGCCCTGTCCGAGCTCCTGGCCCACGGCGAACTCGCTTGCCGCGAACTGGCGGACGTGTTGCGCGTCGCCCCCGCCAGCTTGCAGCTGACCCTGCAGGCACTGCTGGCGCAGGGGCTCGCCGAACGCCACGACGGGCGCTGGCGCATCGCCGACGGGGCCAACGGCGCCGTGGCGACCTGGCTGACCCGCATCCACCTGCCCACCTGAACACCTGCAAGGACAAACCCAATGGATCACGATCTCGTTCGCAACGTGCTCACCCGACTGACCGCCCTCGGCATATTGCACGCCGCCCTGGCCATCGTGCTGGCGCTCCTCGCCAGCCGCATCGCCGCATGGCTCGCCCAGGCGATTGCCCGCATCCATCCCGTGCACCGGGCGCTGGCCCTCGGCCTCGTGCCCCTCGCGCGCATCCTGATCTGGGCCGGAGCCTCCGCCTGGATCGTACTCACCGTCCTGGCGCCGGAGGACAACACCCGCCTGGCCCTGGTCGCGGCCCTGTTGGTCGCCCTCGCCGTGGCCGGCCAGGACGAGCTGCGCAACCTGGTGGGCGGGATCGTCGTGCTGCTGCGCAAGCCCTTCCGGGTAGGCGACATCATCAGCAGCGACGGCGTTTATGGCGAAGTCGTCGCGATCCACCCCACCTGCACCGTGGTCAAGGACTTCGAGCACTCCGTCATCACACTGCCCAACGGTCGCTGGCTGGTGCAACCGGTCATCAGCAACAATCTCGGCGAGCTCGACGCCCTGGTGGCCTGTGAAGTGCCGCTTCCCTTTGACCGGGACCCGGCTGCGGTGCGCGACCTCTGCCGGCGGGCGGCCATGGCTTCGCCCCTGGTCCGCCTCGACCGACCGATCACGGTCAGCATGAAGATTCAGAGCGATCACCGGATCGCAATGATCCTGACCATCAAAGCCTACGTCTATGACGTTCGCCTCGAACCGCGCATGCGTACCGACGTCCTGAGCCGCGCCCTGAGCGAGCTCAAGGCGGCGGGACACATCCCACGGCTGGCGGAGTACGAACTGTGATCCACGCCCTGCGCCAGCTCTTCGACCTGCGTCCCGACCAGGACGACGCCGCGGCCATCGACGCCACCATCCGCAAGGGCGTACGCATCGGCGGCACCAACCTGTGGGTGCTGATGTTCGCGATCCTCATCGCCTCCGTCGGCCTGAATGTCAATTCCACCGCCGTCGTGATCGGGGCGATGCTGGTCTCGCCCCTTATGGGTCCCATCGTCGGCCTGGGCTACGGCGCCGGCATCAACGACTCGGCCCTGATCCGGCAGTCCCTGCGCAGCTTGGGCATCTTCGTCGCCCTCAGCCTGGCGACCTCCGCCCTCTACTTCCTGCTGAGCCCCCTGTCGCAGGCCCAGTCGGAACTGCTGGCGCGGACCACACCGACCCTGTGGGACGTCCTCATCGCCTTTTTCGGCGGCGCCGCGGGCATCGTCGCCCTCACCCGCAAGGACATATCCACCGTGGTCCCCGGCGTCGCCATCGCCACCGCCCTGATGCCGCCCCTGTGCACCGCCGGCTACGGCCTGGCCAGCGGCAACGCCACCTATTTCCTCGGCGCCTTCTACCTGTTCTCCATCAACAGCGTCTTCATCGCCCTCGCCACCCTGCTCTTCGTCAAGCTGCTGAAACTGCCCCAGCACGTGTACCCGGACGACCGCGTACGCCGGCGCCACCGGCTGCTCATCGGTGCCGCCGTGCTCGCCACCCTGCTCCCCAGCGCCTGGCTGACCTATCGCTTGGTGGAAAACGAGATCTTCGCCACCGCGGCCCATCGCCTGCTGACGGAACTGGACGCCGACCCGCGCTTCATCGTCCTGGCCACGCGCATCAGTCCCGCCGAACGCAAGATTTCCCTGACGCTCGGCGGCGACGTCCCGCCCGCGGATCTCACCCGGCGACTGGAAGGCAGGCTGGCCGAACTCGACCTGGCGGGAAGCCGCATCCAGATGCGCCACCTCGGCAGCGACAAGTTCGACGTCGCTGCACTGAAACGCGAGTTGCAGGAGGACTTGTCGGGCGCGACGCTCCGTCTGATAGAGGAGCGCAACGCCAGAATCCGCGCCCGCGATGACGAGGGCCACCGACTGCAAGCCGAATTCACCGACCGGGCCGCGCTCATCCGGGAGATCCACACCCAGTTGCCGGAAGCGACCAGCGTCGTCGTGACGCTCGGCGAACGATCATCGTCGGGCGACTCGTCCCCGCGAAGCATCATCGTGGCCGTCGTCACCACCAGCGGGAGCATTGCCGAAGCCAGCCGCAACCGCCTGGCCGACTGGCTCAACGCGAGGCTGGCGAATCAGGAGATTCTTCTCCGCTTCGAGAGCCATGCCGACATTGTCGCTACCGAATGACCCCGGTAGCGGGGGACATGCCAGCGGCATCCATCGCCGCTATCGCTACGCGCGAGCCATCTTCCTGGCTTTTTGAATTAATGCTGGGCACCTCGAATAACCCGAGGTTTTCAGTAAATCCCGCCGCGCAATGATGACCGCGACCGAATTCGGTTCAGTTCCTTCGACAAATCACCGCTTCTTCCCGCGGTGTCGCTCGGTTTTTGCCTCGAATCGCCTCGGACACCGGCGATTCGGCCCATTTCGGGCGTCAGAAGGCCTCGATTCCGGCCTCCTGGAAATAGACCAGCCGCTTCAAGTTGTAGCAGGCCGCCATCATCGTCATCGCAAAGTTCGCTCGCGCCTGACCGATGGTACGCAGCAGTTTGCCGCTCATCTGTTCGAGCGCCCCGAACACGTGCTCGACCCGCGCACGCGTCTTGGCGATGCGTTTGTTGCGTCGCTGCTGGCACTCAGACAGCGGCTTGTTGCGCTTGCCCTTCCGCTGGATCTGATTCCGAAGGCCGTTCTCATTCAGCCAGGCTTCACGCTCCTCGGACGGGTAGCCCCGATCAGCATAGACATCGCGGCTCGTGTTGTTCGTGTCGAAGACGTTGTCAAAGTGCTGGCTGTCGTGCGTGGAGGCAGTGTCGGTCTCGATCCGGCGGATGATCTTGTATTTCTTGTCGACGTTGATCGACAACTTGTAGCCGAAGTGGCTCTTGCCGTGCTTCTTCGTCCAGGTCGCGTCGATGTCTTTCTGGCGCCGCTTCGCCGGCTTCCAGTCGGCGGGCGTCGCGCCTTGCTCGATCAGTTCCTTCTCGCCGCGCCCGTTGTGCTGCTTGGGCGCCGGCACCAGCGTGGCGTCGATGATCTGACCGCCGCGCGCGATGAACCCCTTCTGGAGCAACTGCGCCGAGACGCCGTCGAACAGGGCCTTCGCGCCCGCTTCGCCGATCCGGTTCTCGAAGGTCCACACGGTGGTGCGGTCCGGGACGTTCGTCGCGTTCGCGAGTCCGCAGAAGCGCTTGTAGCTCATGCGGTCGAGCAACTGGTACTCCATCTGCTCGTCCGAGAGGTTGTACAGACGCTTCAACACCAGGATGCGCACCATCGTCTCGGTCGGATATGGCGGACGGCCGCCCTGCGGACTCACCGGACGCGGCGCCACCCGATCAAGCTCGGCCGCCAACGCCGCAAAGTCGATGTGCGACTCGATCTCGGTCAGCGGGTCACCCAGCGAGTCGATCTTCTTGCGGTGATATTCGTCAGCGAACAGGTCGGTCTTGATGGCGCTACGCGGTTTCATAGGGACGGGCGAGAGCAGGTTTCAGGACAACGTAATTTTATCAAGAGTGGGCGATCCGAGGTTTTTCGAGGTGCCCTAATACGTAAAATCCAACACTTGCGTCACTTTATTTTCAAAACAACGTCTTCCCACACCCAGCAACGGCGCGGAACTACGGCGGACTGTTGAAAGTTCTTTGGGCGTAATTTGACCGATTCGGATGTCCTATCAGACGTTGGTCACCACCGAGTGCTGCCCAGTAATTTCAGATCGCCCGGCTCTCCTGGCCGCAGTCAATGCTCCGGTTCAATTGGCGTCAGCCAGTTCTCCGTCATCACTTCGGGGCACCTTGCCAAGGCCTTCTTGTTGTTGGTGATGACCGTAACGCCGACGCCACCGCATGGGCTGCAATCAACTTGTCGAGATGGGGTTCGCCTCGATCAAGCGTGCGCGTGATTTTCCGGCTCTACGGACAGACGCATACCTACTGTCTTGAGAACGGCGAGCAAGGTCTTAAGCGTCGGATTGCCCTTGGGCGACAGTGTGCGATAGAGGGATTCCCGGCTGATGCCGGCTTCCGCAGCCACCGCTCCGAGGCCGCCGTAAGCTTCGGCTACGGTGCGCAGGGCAAGCAGGCCGGCGGCTCGATCGTTGGGATCATCGAGCGATTCCATCGCCGCTTTGAGGTATTCCACGGCCAGTTCGCGATCGGCGCGCAGCTCGGCGACTTCCGCTTCGTGGTGCGACACCACGCCTTTGAATTTGCTCATGTTTGCCTCCGTTTCCATTCCGACCACAGTTCCTTTGCGCGCTTGATGTCCGCCGCCTGGTTGCCTTTGTCGCCGCCGCACAGCAGGAGCACCACCGCTTTGCCGTGCCGGCCGCAGTACACCCGGTATCCGGCGCCAACATGCACGCGCAGTTCGATCACGCCTTCACCGACCGGCTCGCAGTCGCCAAAGTTGCCCGCCTGCACCTGGCGCAAGCGAACGCGGATGCGCGCCTGAGCTACCTTGTCGCGGATGGCATCAAGCCATTCGGTGAACGGTTCGCGGCCATCGTCGCGCTGGTAGCGGAGAAGTTCGATCATGAGCGCTATTGTAGCTTATAAGCTACCCATGGAATAGAAAAGAAAACGGGACGAACCTCGCGACTTGCCCCGTTGGCGTAAGCATCTGACGACACTCACGGCTGGCACCCACAGGATCAGGCCGCTGGATCGATACCCCACAACCCCGCCTTTCCTGCAAGCACGCGCTTCACCTGCGGATCCGGCAGATCCTGCGGAAAACCGTCGAGCATAAGGCGAAGCACCTTCAGTGCGGAATCGCCGCCTTGCGCCGCGTCGGCAGCTCGGCGGGCGACTTGGCGATGAGGGGCGCCAACGCGTCGATGGCCCGATTGACGGCGCTGCCGATGGCGCCGGAGGAGCTGTCGACATCCGAGTTGCGGCTCCTTGCGCGCAACCGCCGTGATCTCGGTGACCGCCTCCTTGATGCGGGCTATGGCGGGCTGCGAACGCCAGCCGAACGCACCGCGACGAAAACGCGGGACAAACGCCCACGTGTGCTTGTCGGTTTCCGTGCTCATTCGCACGGCGTCCGATCCGGCATCGGGGCCGGCAGGACTTCCAGGTCCAGCACGTCGGCGTCGGCCGCACTGGAATCGACCACACGATGGAGCAGGCTGTAGGCGACCCGCCACTGCTGATGGTCACAATCGAGCGTGACGGTCTTGTCGTTGAGGCGCTTCACCCGCCCGCAGCGCTGTTGATGATTGCAATCGACAAAGCCGACGAGATCCCCGATCGCCACTTCGTTGCGCCCGAGGCCCTGTCCCGGCTTTTCGCGAATCGCGACATCTGCGCCGTCGAGGTTGATGGCCACGTACGCGATCAGCCACCGCTTGCCAGTGGCCAGATCCAGGACAACGGCCTGCTTGCGTCTGAGCTCAAGCACCTTGCCGGCATGAGCGCGGTTCGTCTGCGGGTCGAAGTACTCGATGTCCTGCCCGACGCGCAATCGCGATTGCACCGCGATCATCCGGTCCGGCCGGTCGAGGACCCGATCGATGGCAGCCCGCAGGCGATAGAGATCGAAGGCAGAGGCGTTGTTGAGTTGGGCGATGAGTTCCGAGTAATTTATGGGCGGTTGGCAGCAGCACGCTGCGATGGTCGATCTATTCGCCGCCGGCGGCACCCGGCGGCAGTGAGGGCCGGATCGGCAGTTGAAGCTCGCCGCACCATCAGGCTGCCTTCAACAAAACCGGAGTCTGCCATGGAACACGTTCCTTCCGTCAGTGCAAACTGCAACGACCGCTGCGCCTGCCTGCCTGCCTGCCTGCCTGCATGACCATGTCCTTGGTGAAGGCCTGAGACCGTGGGCGACATCCCGTACGCAAATGCTCGCAAGATCGCGGCCGCGCAGCGTGCAGTCGACCGTCAAATTGAACATTTCATATCTGCGGACTCGTTTGCCGAGTTGGAGACGGATGAGGACCGCTCAGATGCCATGGGCCTGAGCGAGGCACCACAAATTGAGGGCTATTAAAGCAAGGAGGCTGATAGGGATCAGTGCGCCGATTGGTCTTCTCAGGGGCCGGGCGAGACGCCCGCGGAGGCTGGATTGAGGAGCGCGCCCGGCAGCGCCATCGACGACAGCCCTGCAATGGACGGCACAACGAAGGAGTCTCTCCCCTGCCCTGTCGTGATTTGCGCACCGTTGCATCTCTGCGTCGGCATGTGCGCGTGGTGAATTCACACAGACGCACAGGAATACCGCTCAGTCGGTCCGCTGACCTTACAAAGTTTGCAGGACTCGAACCGTGTCCGCCAGGCTATTACTCGAATGCTTCCGAGCTATCCTGAGAAACCGCAACCACTTTCAGGTTTCCTGCCAGCGTTGCGCGGCTGGAATTGCACCGTTGCGCCCCCTATTTGCGGAGTACGCGTCCAGCGCTCAACACAGCTGAAACAAGCACTTGCGTGACTTTTTTCAATATGGCTTTAGCATGCAAAAACGCTGCAAGTACTTGAAAACATGGGGCGACATACCGGGATCGAACCGGTTACAACTGGAGCCACAAGACTGGAGCCTAACACGTAAAATCAAATACTTGCGTCACTTTATTTTCAAAACAACGTCTTCCCACACCCAGCAACGGCGCAGAACTACGGCGGACTTTTGAAAGTTCGTCGGGCGTAACTTGACTGATTCCAACGTCCCAATCAGACGTTGATCGCCACCGAACGCGGCCAGGTAACGGCCGCATACTTCCGGAAATCGAATGCATGGTAGCTCCCGTTCAAGCTGGTCTTGAGATTGCCGAGCTCGGCGTTGATCCACGGGAACTCGGGCAGGTCCTCCGGTTTGCGGCCGCCGACGGCGGTCGGCTGATGCGTGCAGCCTGGTGGCGACTGCACCGAAGCAGGCCAGCCTATTGGAGAACACGGTGCTGACAGGGGCCAGATGTGTCCTGGCCCCTGGCCGATTGCATTCAGGCTGAAACCCGAGACGGGGGTGCGCAGGGGGTGGCCATCATCGCTGAGCGAGACGGCGGCGATGAACGGGACCGTGCTCTCCGAGCCCCGACCGGCTTTGCCCCCGCTGCGCTCGCCGCCCAAGTAGGCATCATCGACCTCGGAACAAGTCAAGGTAGTTGTCGCCTGATTCATGCAACCAACCGCTTTATGTCTTCAGCATTGACGTGGTCACGAATGACCGCGTCGCGCTCGGGATTGAGCGTGACCGGGCCGATCGGCGACCAG
>NZ_QVLR01000099.1 GCF_014822185.1 Azoarcus sp. Aa7 | reverse complement strand
AGCACGAATGCGATCAAATCGCGCATGAGCTGAATATCCGGCCGAGAAAAAGACACGGATATAAAACGCCGCTGGAGATTTATCATGCGTCCTGAGAACTATTGCACTTCAACGTTGAAACTACGGCTACTGATGCCATAGCCCGATACGACCAAATGCTCAAGAACATGCACAACAGCGAAATTCTGTTGGCACCACTGAGAAATCAAGAGGCGGTCATCTCATCTCGTATGGAAGGGACGGTTAGTACGATGGATGAAATTCTGAAGTACGAAGCCGACTATAGGGAAGACGGAAAAGAGTCAACTAGCACCCGCTCGGAGGTTATTGAAACCTTTCTTTATCAAAGGGCTCTGAGGACAGCTCAACGCGCTATCGAGTCGGGCCAACCACTATCCCCGTTCCTAATAAAGGCCGCTCACCAGACATTGCTTTCATTCGGACGAGGAGCCGCCAAAACACCCGGCCAATACAAGACCGAACAGAATTATCTGGCTGACAAGACAAAGCGCAACATCCTGTTTGTGCCCATCAAGCCAGAATTTCTGCAGGACGGAATGGCAGGGCAATCGCACCGACTTGGCATATGAGAATACCAAAGGTTGTTAACTTTCATGACCTTAGCGAGCCCCTGTTCACAGCGGCATAATTTGTGTAGTTTCCTACCTTTTTGGGCCGCCCATGAAG
>NZ_QVLR01000098.1 GCF_014822185.1 Azoarcus sp. Aa7 | reverse complement strand
GGTACGGGCCTGGGCACGGCGCCGGGGGTGCCGGCACCCCCGGCGCCGTGCCCAGGCCCGTACCCGCCGAGGCGACCAGCGCCTCGCCCACCGCCACGCGGATGTCGCCCAGCTGCCGCAGCATTTCCTGGACGTGTTCGGGGCCGCGCGCCTCGACATCACGGCGCGCGGCGTTGAGCATGTCCTCGAGACTGTGCGCGAGCAGTTCGACCGCGTGCAGACCGAGCATGTGCGCGGCGCCCTTGAGGCTGTGGGCATCGCGGAACAGCGCCTCGACGGCCGCGTCCTCGCCGGCGTTGCGCTCCAGCCGCAGCAGGCCGTCGTCGAGCCGCTGCAGGTAGTCGCTGCTCTCCTGCCTGAACAGATCCTGCAGGCGTTCGTCTGCAATCATGCCGCAGCGCTCCGCGTCGTCGCCACCGTCACACCATCGCCTTCAGCCCGTGCGCGACCTGCTTCAGGTTCTCGATACCCGCCTTGGTCTGCTCGGTACCCGCCGCCATCTGGCGCGAGCCCGCGGCGAGGCTCAGCATCGCGTCGGTCACCTGACTCAGCGCCGCCGCCTGCTGCTTGCTGTTGAGCATCACCTGCTGCGCATTTTCCGAAACGTTGTTGGCCGCACCGGCGATCGCATCGAAGGCCTCGGCCACGCGGCTGGCCGTCGCCATCACCTCGTCGGCGCTGCGCGAGCCGTCTTCGGTGACCATCACCGCGCTGTTGGTCGCGTTCTGGATCTCGGTGACCAGTGCGTCGGCGCGCTCGGCGGATTTCTTGCTCTGCACCGCGAGCTTGCGGATCTCGCTGGCGACCACGGCAAAACCCTTGCCCTGCTCGCCGGCGCGCGCCGCTTCCACGGCCGCGTTGAGCGCCAGCATGTTCGTCTCGCTCGCGAGTTCGCCGACCAGCTTGGCGATACCGCCGATCTGCCCCGCCTGTTCCGACAGGCTGAGAATGCGATGGGCCAGCGAGTCGATCTTTTCCTTCATGCCCGCCGTGCTGTGCGCGGCCTCGTCCGCCGCGCGGGTGCCGTGGCGGGCGAGTTCGAGCGCCTGCAGCGCGGCAGCGGCCGACGATTCGGCCTGGCTCGCCGACTGGCGGGCCGACATCCCCAGCTCCTCCACCGTCGCCGACACCTCGCTGACCGCCGCCACCTGTTGCGTGACCGTGCGTTCATGCTCGTCCACCGTCGCCGCCATCTCGGTCGACGCGGTGCTCACGTGCGCCACCGATTCGCTGATCGTGCGCGTGCTGCGCACCGCCAGCGCGCGGCCGATGCCGATCGCCAGCAGGATCGCGGCCACCGTCGCGCCCAGCGTCACCGAGACCAGGCTGGTCGAGGCACTCACCCGCTCGGCGTCCCGCTGCGCCAGTATTTCGAGCTCGTGCGCCTCGATCTGGTCGATCAGGGCATCGACGCGGACGCTGAGTTCGGTGAGATTCGACTGGCGGAAGAACTGCAGCGCCTTCGCGGCGCTGCCGGCATCGACCAGTTCGCGGTACTTGCCGGCGATGCCGGCGATCTCATCGACGGTCTTCAACAGGCGGGCCAGGACCTCGCGCTGCTCGGCGCTCGTCAGGAGCTTCGCCAGCGCATCGAGGTTCTCGGTCGCGCGCGCCATGCTCTGCGCCGCGGTCTCCAGCGCATTGCGGTCATGGCCGATCAGATAGCCGCGCATGTCGCGCTGGTACTGCGCCAGCCCCACGTGGGCCTCCTTCCCGAGCGCGACGGCGCGGCCTGCCGCGACTGCGTCCGCAGACAGTGCCTGCAGGCGTTGCGTCTGCAAATACACGGCAAATGCGACACCGACCATCAGGAGCAGCGGCACCACATAGCCCGCCAGGATGCGTTGCCGCAGATTCAGTGTTCCGATCATGGTTGTTCCCCTGCGTCTGGAGCCGCGTTGCGGGGCTCCGGTCTGTCCCGGTCAGGCTCGGCGGCGACGTGCAGCACGCGCGACGCAAGCATGGCCTCGATGTCGATGATGCTGAAAATCCGTTCGTCCACCCGCATGGGGCCGCGGCAAAACGGCAAGTCGTTGTCGCCGGGCGCGGGCACGGCGGAATCGCCCGCACCGGTCGCGACGACGTCATGCACCTCGCTGACCGCCAGCCCGACCGTCAGATCGCCTGCCTGCACGACGACGACCTCGGCGAGCGGCAGCCTCGCCGGCAGGCCGAGTACCGCCCGCAGGTCGACCACGGTCAGGATGTCGCAGCGCAGGTTCATGCTGCCGAGGATGTGCGCCGGACAACACGGCACCGGCCGGACGCCGCTCAGGTGCACGAACTCGCGCACCACCCGCGCCGGAATGCCGAACAGCCCTCCGTCGAGGCCGACCAGCGCGAACGGCACACTGCCCGCTGCGGCGGGCGCTTCCTCGGGGCGGGCCATCCGGCCGGCACGCGCGCGGAAGGTCTCGGCCACGGCATCCGGGCACGCAGTGCCGCGCGGCCCGGCGCCGGCGGGCGGCGAGACCGGCGCCGCCACTCCGGCCGCGGCATCGGCGAGCAGTGCGCGGGCGTCGAGCACCATCGCGAGGTCAGCGCCGCTCATGGCGACACCGGATACCAGCGACGCCGCGTTGCCCAGCAGGCGGTGATGATCGCGCACGTCCTCGATGTCGCCGGACGCGATCGTCGCCGCATCGAGCACCTCGGCGGCGAGAATGCCGAAGCGTTCGCCATCGACGGTCAGGATGATCACCGCATCGCCGATTCCCAGGTCCGACCGCTCACGGCCGAAACACGGGGCCAGGTCGATCACGGAAATCACGTGCCCGCGCAGGTTGAACGCACCGATCACGCACGGCAACGCCTCGGCCACCGGCGACAGCTCGGGCAGCCAGACGACCTCCTGCACCAGCGCGGCATCCAGCGCATAGCGCACGCCGCGGTGCAGGAACAGGAGATGCAGATCAGCCATGCGAGCCGCCCTCCGCTGCGCCGCGGGCCGCGGCATCCCCCGCCCTGAGGCTCTGCAACAGCGTGCCCGCCGTGGTATGCGGCGGCACGGGCAGCGGCGTCTCCGACGGCATCTTCTCCAGCTCGCGCAGCGCCTGCGCACGCATCTGCCGGGCGCGCCGTGCATCGCCCGTGCGTACGCACAGGTCGGCCAGCTCCAGGTGTGCGACGACGAAACCCGGATCGAGATAAAGCACCTTGCGCAACAGCGTCCGCGCCTCGTCGATCGCGCCGCGTTCCTCGGCCAGTTGTGCGAGCAGGAAATACGGGCGCGGATCGAGGGGAGACACGGCAATCACCCGCTCGCATGCGGCCCGCGCCGCCTGCGCCGCACCGCGGTCGGCGTCGCGCCAGGCCCGCGCGAGCACCTCGTCCGGCGCGGCCTCCGGCCCCGCAGCGGGCCTGGGCGCGGAGTCGCGTTGTCGCGGGGACAGGCCGGCCGCGGAGGTTGCCGGCGGTGCCGTCCGTGGCGGGACGGAGGGCGCGGAGGGCGCGCAGGCCGGAACGGCCGGCGCCGGGCGCACGGCAGACTCAGTTGCCGGCCTGCGGTAAAGCGTCGCATCGGGCCAGGTCAGGGCCTCCAGCCCGGACGGGACGCAGCCCAGCAGCTCGCCGTGCCCCGGAACGAAATAACCGCCTTCCGACAAGGCCCCCACCAGTTTTCCGGCAATGTGCGTCACGGCCGGCGGCGTCAGATAGATGAACACGTTGCGGCACAGGATCAGGTCGAACCCGCCGGCGTCGGCGCTCCCTCCACCGGTTTCGTCCTGCAGCAGGTCACGCCGCTCGAACTCGACCATCGCCCGCAAACGCTCGTCGATCTGCCATTCGCGGCCGCATTTGCGGAAATAGCGCGCCGTGCGCGCCTCATCCAGCACGCGGAAGGACCATTGGCCATACGTGCCGCCGCTGGCACGGGCGATCGCATCGCCATTGATATCGGTTCCGAGGATCCGCACGTCCCAGCCGGCGAGCGCCGGCGACATCTCGTCGATCACCATCGCCAGGGTATAGGCCTCCTCCCCGCTCGCGCAGCCCGCGCTCCAGAGCCGCAACGACCGCTGCGCCGAACGGCGCGCGACGATCTCGGGCAGGATGCGGGCCGCGAGCAGCCCGAACAGGCCCTGGTCGCGGAAAAAGTAGGTTTCGCCGGTGGAGAAGTGCTCCATCAGCAGTTCGCGCTCGTGGCGGCCCGGCGCGCCGCCCGCCGCGAGCAGATCGGCATAGGCATCGATGGAGGACAGGCCCAGTTCGCGTAGCCTCGGCCGCAGCCAGCCGCACAGTTTCGCCTCGTCGCCCGCGCGCCGGCGCAGGCCGATCGCATCAAGAATGCGCTGGCACGGATCGTCTGCCACGCCCCCGGATGACGCCGTCCCCGGGCCCGTCACGGGCTCCCCGATGATTACAACATCATGTCCGCTCATTCCGATGAACTTCCCGCAGTTCAGGACAAACGCATTGTAACAGCAGGTTACAAAATCCGACGGAGATTTCCGGGGGGCATGGCCTCATGCGGCGACCGCGATCATCTGCAGTTCGAAACGCTCGAACGCGTCGCGCACCGCCTCCAGCAGCTCGCGGTCGTCCCACGGCTTGTGCAGGAAGCGGAAGACCGCGCCGCGGTTGATCGCGCTGGTGATCATGCCGACGTCGGCGTAGCCCGACAGGATCATGCGCACCGCCTGCGGATGCAGGGACCGCACCTTGTCGAGAAACTGGACGCCATCCATCCCCGGCATGCGCAGATCCGAGATCACCACGCCGACCGCATGCCGCGACAGCAGCTCCAGCGCCTCCACGGCACTGCCGGCGAACAGCAGCGTATAGCCCTCCCGCCGCAGGATGCGGCGCAATGCCGACTGGATCGACGGTTCGTCATCGACCAGCAGCAGGGTGCGTGCGGGAAGGTCCTTCTGCACCGGCAGCGCCAAGCCCTGCCCGCCGGCAAGCAGGTCCGCGAACGCCGCGGGCATGATCGGCGGCGAGAAATGGTAGCCCTGCATTTCGTCACAGCCGCGGCCGCGCAGGTACAGCAGCTGCCCTTCGGTCTCGACTCCCTCGGCGGTCACGCGCAGGTTGAGGCTGTGGGCCAGCGAGATGACGGATACCGCGATCGCCGCATCGCTCGCATTGGTCGTCAGGTCGGTGATGAAGGCGCGATCGATCTTCAGGTAATCGATCGGGAAGCGCTTGAGCGTGCTGAGCGAGGAATAGCCGGTGCCGAAATCGTCGATCGCCAGCCTGACGCCGATAGCCTTCAGTCGCCGCATCGTCGCGATCGCCCGTTCCGGATCGCGCATCAGGGTGCCTTCGGTGATCTCCAGCATCAGTGCTCCGGCGTCGAGGCGGTAGCGCGACAGCAGGGCCGACACGTCCGCGACCAGGTCGTCGCGCAGGAACTGCGGCGGCGACACATTGACCGCCACATGCGGACAGGCAACGCCGGCATCGAGCCACTCGCGCATCTGCGCACAAGCGGATTCCAGCACCCAGCGCCCGATCGGCAGGATCAGCCCGCTTTCCTCGGCAACGGGGATGAACTCGCCCGGCGGGACCATACCCAGTTCCGCATGGCGCCAGCGGCACAAGGCTTCACAGCCGCTCACCTCGCCGGTCAGCAGATCGGCCTTGGGCTGGTACACCAGATACAGCTCCTGCCGCTCGACGGCCCGCCGCAACTCGAGTTCGAGACGCAGCCGCGGCGCCGCACGGGCGTTCATGTTCGCATCGTAGAAGCAGAAGGTGTCGCGCCCGGTCTCCTTGGCACGGCACATCGCCACGCGGGCATTGCGCAGCAGCGCGTCGGCGTCCTGTCCAGTGCCGCTGCTCTCGGCGACGGCGACGCCGATGCTGGCGCTCAGGCGCAGCTCCTCGCCGCCGACCGCGAGCGGCTGCCGCACCGCTTCGAGCAGGCGGTTGGCCAGCGACACCACGGCCTGCTGACCCGGCAGCCGATCGGCGATCAGCACGAACTCGTCGCTCGCCACCCGCGCAACGGTGCTGCACGCTTGCGCGGCAGCGGAGAGGCGGCGGGCGATATCCGCGATCGTCGCATCGGCGGCCCCGCGACCGAAACTGTCATGCACGACCTTGAAGCGGTCCAGGTCCAGCCACAGGATGAAGCAGCAATCCTCGCACGCCGCACGGGAGAGCACCTGCTGCAGCCGGTCGGCCAGCAGGTTGCGGTTGGGCAGGCCGGTCAGCGTATCGTGGTTCGCCTGGTGGGCGAGCTGCTCCTCGTGACGATGGCGCTCCGTGACATCGCGGAATTCGACCACCGCGTGGTCGACGCCCAGCCCCTCGCTAGCAACCAGGGCCACGCTGGCCTCGATCCAGACCACCTCTCCCGCCGCACGCGTCAGTCGCAGCGCGACCTCGCCTTCGCGCTGCGCCGCGAGCAGCCCCGCCAGCAGCTCCCAGCCGCCCGCATCGAAACCCCGCCACCCGAGGCCGGGCAGGTCGGCCGCGAGGAGCTCCCCCGGCGTGATCGCAAGCAATGCGAGCAGCGCGGGATTCGCACTGACGATGCCCGCCGCGCGGCCATAGCGGTAGATCATCACGCCATTGCGGCTGGCGTCGATGGCACGGTCGCGCAGGCGCACCTCCTCCGCGGCCGTCCGCAGTCGCGTCATCGCGCGCTCGATGCGCTCCGCCATGTCGTCCAGCGTCCGCGCGAAGTCCCCGAGTTCGCCGCCCTCGGGCGGCAGGGTGCAGCGGGCGTGCAGATCCCCGGCGCCGAGCCGTCGCGCCGTTTCCGCGAGGTCGCGCACCCGCCGCAACACCAGATGCTGCGCCGCCGCCCAGCCGAGAATCGTCATCAACGCCGCCACCCCGACCAGCAGCAGGACGTTGTGCTGCACCACCGTCGCGGCGGCGGTCTGCGCCGTGGCCGCGGGAATGCCCACGCGCACGTACAGGTCGCCATACGTACTGAGCACCGGCACGATCGCCGAAACGCGCGATACCTCATCGAGCCACACGGATTCGCTCACGACTTCGCGGGCATCGACGATCGCCGCCTTGAACTCCTCCAATTCCGGAATCGTGCGCCCCGCCAGCCCTTCCGGATCGGGCAGGCGGGCGAGGATCGCGCCCTGGCTGTCGAGGAGCGTCACCACCGACCCGTCGGGCAGCGACAACTCGCGCAGCAGCGCTTCGAATGCCATGGGCTGCGCAGCGAGCCCAACGATTGCGGTGATGTCGTCACGCTCGTCGAACACCGGATGGGCAAATACGACGACAGGGTTGCCGGTGATGCGGCCGACGATGAAATCGCCGATCGCAAAGTCGCGGCCATCGACGGCGCGGCGGAAATAGGCGCGGTCGGACACATCGATCTCGCCACGGTAGGATTTCGCGCTGCACAGCATCCTGCCGTCGCGGCCGGCGACGAAGAGATCGGAATAGAGTTCGCCCAGCGTCGCCACCCGTGCCAGCCAGCGGCTGCAATCGCGCGTGGAGTACAGCCGCCGGATCTCCGGCGACGCGGCAAGCCCCTGCAAGGCCTCGTGGGCATGCTTGATCATGTCCCGCTGCCGCGCGGCCAGCTGGCGCGCCGTGGACAGCGCGAGCCGCTCCGAAGCGGCCAGGGCCTCCCGCCGCTGATCGACCCCCGTATTGACGATGATCGCGAGGGACGGAAGGACTGCGACGAGAACCAGCAGCAGCAGGCGGACGTGCATCCGGGCAAGCCACTTGCGCATCATGTTGCTCTCATTCTTATTGTCGTGGCGAACCGCCGCGAAGCGGAGCCTTCCCCGCGCCAGGCTCCTGAACCCGGCGCAAGCCTGGACGGGCGCAGCGACATGGAGGCCCGCGTTCATGTACGTGAACAATCACGTAGCATCATAAGGCAGCCTTCCCGACCTGCAAACACCGAACACGGCAAATTCCAGCACCTCGGTGGCCGAATACCGCCTGATGACGCTGCCCGATTCGAGGTCGGCCGGCCTGACGATGACATGCGGAATCACCTCCGATGTCGTTCATGTCGCACCTCCCCAGCTGCCGCCCGCCCCGCGTCAATTCAGCGCGGGGTCATCGAGCATGTCGAGCGCCAGGGCAATTTCAGTCGAAGAACCCAGGAAGAGCACATGGCACAGCTTGCGCGTTCCGCACATCACGGCTTCTGCAAGCTCGTGGACGAAATCCGGATCGCGGGCCTCGGTAAACAATGGAATCGAGATCGTTCTGCCGACGAGGGTGTCGGGATGCAGCAAGATCGTGCGAACGATTTCCGGCAACGGCCGCTTTCCCACCGGAAGCACGGCGCCGGCATCGGATGCCGGCGACGGCAGATCGGCACCGGAAGGCACGAATGCATCCGGAGCCCCCAACCGGCAGGCGACGGACGTCGCGCCTGCGTACCAGCACACCCAGCTTACGGGAGCCGCTACAGGCTCTTCCGCATGGGCACAGGTAGCGTACAGCGCCATCAGCAGGCTGCCGGCGACGTGCCGGCGGCAGGCAGCTCGCACAGCGGCATGCATGCGCGCCAGCGTTGCGACGATACGACATGAAAAATGAATATGCATAACGACACCCTCATCGAGTGACGAAGCATAATTCGCGAAGCATAGTAGGGAAATTCGCAAGAGTGCGCGGCCGTCTACGTACAAGCACGTAGGCGGCGCGCGACAAGATTCCCAGCGAGGAAGGCAATGATGCGGACGGGCCTGGCAGCCCAGGCACCGCAGAGCGGCAAGTACGGCTCAGTCGCTGCCCAGATCGGCCCACAGCACGAGTTGGCCCACGGTCGCGATCGACGTGACGTCGAGCTTGCGAAAAAGGTTGGCGCGATGGGCCTCGACCGTCCGCGCGCTGATTCCCAGCCGGGCCCCGATCTGCGGCGCCGACAGCCCTTCGGCAAGGTTGCGGGCAATCTCCCGCTCACGTTCGGTCAGGCGCGCGAGCTTGACCCGCGCCTCCGCCATCGTCGCGTTACGGGCGCGCCGCGTGCGGCTGCTGGCGATCGCGTCGCGCACCCGCGCGATCAGCAGTTCGTCGCTGAATGGTTTCTCGACCACGGCGAAGGCCCCCGCCTGCATCGCACGCACGGTGACCGGAACATCCGCATTGCCGGTGTAGATGATTACCGGGAGGTCGATCTGCCGTTGCCGCAGGCGTTCGAGCAGTTCAAGGCCGCCGACTTCCGGCATGCGCAGATCGAGAATGATGCACGCCTCGTCGCACGGCCGGAAGCCGGACAGAAAAGCCGCGGCACTCTCGAAGATCTCGACGCGAAAACCCGCGGAGCGGAAGACCCGCCGGGCCGCATGCCGAAACGACTCATCGTCATCGACGATGAATACCGACTGTTCTTTGATCATCGAAGTACCCTGCGCCCCCGGCCATAGCGGCTGCCAGGTTCGCCGCAATGTTGCACAGGTAGATCTACGCTTGGAAATCCGAAGTTTATCGGATCATGCAAGGGCCAGTCTCACTTCGCCGCCGCGGCCGCGACCGGCAGTTGTCGGGGCAGAACCACTCGAAACACGGACCCTTTGTCGAGCTCGCTTTTGACCTCGATGCATCCATGGTGTCGGCTAACGATTCCGTAGGACAAGGACAGGCCGAGTCCGGTCCCCTTGCCGACCTCCTTGGTCGTGAAGAACGGCTCGAAGATACGGCTCAGGTGGTCCGGCCGGATCCCCCTTCCCGTATCCTCGACTTCGACCCAAACCACCTTCTCGTCATATCCGGTACGCAGCGTGATGCGCCCACGGTCCTCGATCGCGTGGGCTGCATTTACCAACAGGTTCATGAATACCTGGTTGAGCTGTGACGGGAAACATTCGATCGCGGGAGGGTTCCCGTACTCTTTGACGACATCGGCCTTGTATTTGACCTCGTTCCATACGACGTTGAGCGTGCTCTCGAGACCCGCTTCCAGATTCGCCAGTTCGCGCTCGGCCTTGCCGACGTGAGAGAAATCTTTCAGGTCCTGGACGATGCGCTTGACACGCTGCAGACCGTCGAGCGATTCCGTCAACAGGTCGCCGATGTCCTCACGCAAGTAGGCGGCGTCGATTTCCTTTTTCACGCACGCGATTGCTTCCGACTGCTGCGTCGTCAGCGAACCTTCGATGCCCTCGTACGCGGACAGCAAACGCAACATATCTTCGGCATAGCGCTGCAGAGTCCCAAGGTTGGAATTCACGAAACCGACGGGATTGTTGATCTCATGCGCCACCCCCGCCGCAAGCTGGCCAATCGACGCCATTTTTTCCGACTGGAGCAACTGGTTCTGGGCTTCCTCGAGTTTGCGAATCAAGGTCTGCTGATGCTGTTTCTCGGCCTGCAATGTGGCATTGGCCTGCTCGAGCTCGGCCGTGCGTTCGCGAACCCGATCTTCGAGGCGGTCCCGTGACTCCCGCAGTGCCTCCTCCGCGCGCGTGCGTTCGGTGATATCGCTGTACCCGAATACCCGACCGACGATTCGTTCGCCAATGTACTGGGGACGGGACTTGCACTCGAATACACGACCATCGGTCAATCGATGCAGATCTTCCGTCTCGGCACTATCCACGGTGGCACGCAAGCGTGCGCGACAAAGATCGCCTTCCATGACGCGTCCGGCGATAAATTCGAGGATCGCCGTGTCGTTGCGCTCGAGCAACAATTTATCCGGGATCCCCCACATGCTGCTGAAGAGCCGATTCATGTTGGTGATCTTGCCCTGCCAGTCGATCACGAGAATGCCGTTTCCTGTCGACTCGAGGGTTGCCCGCAGTTGGGACAGCGTCTGTTCGAGCGTGTCCTCGACCTGGCGTTCGTGCCTCGTGTCACGCGCCAGGACAAGGATGAGAGGAGCATTTTCATGCGCGACAACCCGGACCGATTTCACCACGGACAACATCGATCCGTCCGCACATCGATACAGCCCTTCCTGCCCTTCGATCTCCTGATACTGCCCGTTGTGCACGTCCTCCCAATAGAAGACGTCCTGTAATGAGCTTTCGATGTCCGTAATGGACATCGCGACCAACTCCGCTCGCGGATACCCGAGAGTCGGGGTCACAAGTTGATTGGCCATGACGATACGCAGGGACTCCGGATCGACCAGCATCATCATCTCTGAGCTGTGATCCAACATCAGATCGGAAAGGCTACTCATCGGGCCACCGTCTCCTGTCCGGATTTTCCCGCATCGAAGTAGTAGCTGACACGCTTGCGAGGACTCAGGTAGTTATATATCTCGACCGGAACTTGAGCAGGGCGGATCGCCTTTGCGATATTCAGGTCCTGCTCCCTCGCCAAATCGACCAGGATCGACTCTTCCTTCGGAATATTTTCATCATATATGACGACTATGGGCTTCATCGGCTTGGCCGTATTTACCGTCGCTACCATTCCAATCAGACCGTTCGAGAGTTGCACGATCGTTCCGGGAGGATAGACCCCGAGGCAACGGATAAACGCCTGCAGCATGCGCGGATCGAACTTGCTGCGCAATTTCGCAAACATCGTCGAAAGTGCATCATGCGGCGTCAGCGCGTTCGCGACATCCACCGGGTTGCAGAGCTCGTCATAATAGTTCGCAACTGCGACGATGCGCGACATGACGCCGATCGCATCCCCTTTGAGGCCGGCCGGATAGCCGGTGCCATCAAACAGCTCGTGGTGGTCCCGGATGATCTCGAGCACTGGCGAGGACAGCTGCAGGCGACGGCCGATTTCCACACCGAACCGACAGTGCATCTGGTAGAGATTGCGCTCCGCCTGAGTAAGCGGTTCGGTCTTCAGCAGGATCTTGTCCGGAACTTCCTTGCGCCCGATGTCGTGCAGCAGCGCACCCATGCCGAGCGCCCCGAAAACCTCCTGGGGCACCCCGATATCACGGGCGATCATCAGTGACAGCATCGCCACATTCAGCGAGTGGAAATACAGCTCCTCGCCGCCGGTGCGATCACCCATAACGTGGATGGCCAGATCAGGCGCACATAGAATCGAATCGGCGATCTGGGTCACCAGGTGTGTTGCCTGCTGCACCGCTTCTTTGGGGTTCGAATACAGATTCCTTTCAACGTCGCGAATTGCCCTTGCGGCACTCACGAAAGCGTTCTCCACGCGCGCGGCAGCCTCACGCTGCGTCCGGATCCGCTCCACGAGCGCTCGCTTGGCGGCGAGCGCCGGCTGGATTTCCGGGTTCGATTCCGGCGGGGGCGCAGATGTCGTCCCCGCGCCGATAACCTCCGTCCCAGGCTCGGGGCCGGTGTTCGGCGCCGCCGGCGCGACGGGCACAGGCTGTTGCCCCGTGGCCATATCGCTCAGCGCCGGGTTGTAGCGTACCGTCGTCAGCCCAAGGCTCCGGATATCCCTGATCTGATCCTCGGATTTGATCTTGAACTGACTGAACGCGAAGGGATGTTGAAACCAGCTGAGATCGAGCACGACATAGAGTCCGATCCGCAGCTGATCCATCGTGACGGTGTTATTTTCCGGCATTAGCGATCCAGCATCGATACGTTTTCACCGCCGAAAGATCGGGAGCGGGCAAGACGTTGGCGCCCCGAAACCTTACTCGACGCTATTCCAGGCTGACTCGAGCCCGTGACGACAGTCGGTGCCCACCACCCCATACGCGACCGATGGCCCGGGCACACGGGGCGGGCGTCGATCATTTTGCATAACAAGGGTCCACATTATCATCCTGCCCGGCGATCGCCGTCGACTCAAGACAGTGCCCGCCCAGGCAACAGCAAGAACGCCGCGAAGATTCTGGAGAAGAAGGCCGGTTGCATCGGTGCCCTGCCTGCAACAATTTCTGGCAACGCAGTGCCCGTGAATTAAAATACGCGGCTCTTTTCGCCCCGATGGACCCGACATGCCCCGAGGGCTCAGCATCCGCCGCTACCTCGCGCTTCACGTGCTGCTCACCGGCTTCGTGTTGCTTGCCCTGTCGCTGGTCTTCGTCTTTTCGCAGCAGCACACCGATCGCGCGGAGCGCCGGATCTTCGACCACGAGCTGGCGCCAGGCACTGCACTGCGCGAGGTCGAACGGCGTCTGCTATCCGTCCACGCGCAACTGCAAGGGGTGCTTCTGGGCTCCACATCCCCCGCCGACGTGCATGAAGTCCTGACCCGCGAGGCCACCCAGCTCCGTTCCGGCTGGGCAGCTTTTCGACGCGACCACGACGACTGGTTGCGTGACGCCCGGGAAGCGCAGCTGATCGCAAACCTCGAAGCCGAGCTGCCCGCCCTGTGGGACTTCCTCGAACGGGCCGTAACGGCCTGCCGCCGCGACGATCGCGACGAACTGACACGGCTGCTCCGCGCTAACTGGTCCGACCTGCAATCGGTGCTGTTCGGCAACCTGCGCGAACTCGCAACGCTGCAGGGCCACCACATCGGCCTGGCTCGCCAGGAGCTGCGGGTGTCGCGGCAGCATTCGGAAGTTCTGGTCGGCTCCCTGCTCGCCGCCGGCGTGGTGCTCCTCGGCGGCTTTGCGATCGGGCTGCTGCGCTACGTCATGCGCCGCATCGCCGCAATCGAGCAGGCGCTCGGTCAGGTGGCCGCCGGAGCGGCGGCGGTGGCGATGCCGCACCATCCGGGAGAGACCGAGATGGCGCGGATCGCGGACGCGATCAAGCGCACCGCTGCGCAGTTGAGCGAGAGTCACGACGCGATCGCCATCCTGCTGCGCCGCCAGCAGACCATTCTGGAATCCCTCGCCGAGGGCCTCTACGGCGTCGATGCCGACGGACGGATCATGTTCGCCAACCCGGCGGGCCTCGCGATGCTCGGATACGCGGAGCACGAAGTACTGGGCCTGCCCGCGCATGCGCTGTTCCATCATCACCACGCGGACGGCCGGCCGTATGCACTGGAGGATTGCCCGATCGCCGAGTCGCGCCGTACCGGCCGGGTCAGCACGCGCGTCGGCGAAGTCTTCTTCCGCAAGGACGGGAGCAGTCTCCCGGTCGAGTACACCAGCGCGCCGCTACGCAACGCGGATGAATCTCCCGGCTGCGTCGTGGTGTTCCACGACATCACCGAACGTCTCGAACAGGACCGCCTGCTGCGCGACACCATCGCCGAACTGCAGGCAACAAACGTGCGTCTGGGCGAGGCCCAGGGACAGCTGCTGCAGGCCGAGAAGCTTGCCGGCCTGGGGCAGCTCGCCGCCGGCGTCGCGCATGAGATCAACAATCCCATCGCCTTCATCCAGTCCGACATCGGTGCTTTCGAGAAATACCTGCAGGACATCTTTACGCTGATCGACGGCTACGAAGCGTTGATCCACCGCCAATCCGACACCGGCCTGCGCGGCGCGGCGACGCGGCTGCACGATGATGCGGATCTCGATTTCGTGCGCGGCGACCTGCACACGCTGATTGCCGAGAGCCGCGACGGGCTGCGGCGGATCGCCCGCATCGTTGCCGACCTGAAGGACTTCTCGCGCGTCGACGACAGCAGGGAGCTGGCCGAGGCCGACCTCGTGCAGGGGCTCGAGAGCACCCTCAACGTCATGCACGCGACGATCGCCGAAAAGGCCGATGTCGTGCGCGACTACGCCCCGCTACCGGCAGTGCGCTGCCAGGCGGGACAGATCCATCAGGTATTCGTCAACCTGCTGCTCAACGCGGTCCATGCGATCAAGCACCGCGGCACGATCACCGTGAGCGCACGCCAGCACGGCGACGAAGTGTGCATCGAGATCCGGGACACCGGACGCGGCATGGAGGCGCGCGAGAAGCAGCGCATGTTCGACCCCTTCTTCACGACCAAACCGGTCGGCGAGGGCACCGGCCTGGGCCTGTCGGTCAGCTACAGCATCGTTCGCCGGCACGACGGCCGCTTCGAGGTCGATAGTGCCCCCGGACGCGGCACCGCCGTGCGGATATGGCTACCGGTCAAAGGCCCGGCGTGCGTCGACGCCTGAAGATCGCCGCGCCGCTCACGTCGGACGTCGGCCATACAGCTCGCGCCATTCGCGCAGCGCGCCGCGGACCTCATCCTTGATCTGTTCGTCATCCCAAGGCTTGCTGAGGAAGCGGTAGATCGCCCCGCGGTTGATCGCATCGGTCACCGCCGAAATTTCCGAATAACCCGACAGCACCATGCGCACCGTCCTGGGATACAGGACCTTGACCCGCGACAGGAACTCCGTGCCACTCATTCCCGGCATGCGCTGGTCGGAGACGATCACCTGCACGGGATGTTTCGCCAGCACAGAGAACCCCTCCTCCGCGCTGCCGGCGACGAGTATTTCGTACCCCTCGCGGCGCAGCGTGCGGCGCAAGGCCGAGAGGATACTCGACTCGTCGTCGACGAGCAGTATGGTCTCCCGCGCCTCCTGCTCGAGAGGCGCCGAAAGGTCGAGCCGCGCACCCTCGCGCAGCATGCGCGCGATCTCGGCGGCGGGGACCGCCGGCGAAAAGCGGAACCCTTGCACCTCGTCGCATTCGCTGCGCCGCAGGAACTGCAGTTGCTCCTCGGTCTCGACCCCCTCTGCGATCACCACCTTGCCGAGCTTCTGCGACATCGCGACGGTCGCCTGGACGATGGCGGCATTGGCCGGATTGGTGATGATGTCCCGGATAAAGGACTGGTCGATCTTGACGACGTCGATCGGAAAGCGTGACAGGTAGGCGAGCGACGAGTAGCCCGTGCCAAAATCGTCGAGCGACAGGCGCACACCAAGTTCCTTCAGCTGCGCAGTGACACGGATCGCCGCCGTCATGTCCTGCATCATCGCACCCTCGGTGATCTCGATCTCGAGACAGCGGGGGTCGGCGGCATATGTCGACAGCGCATCGGCGACCGTCTCGCGCAGCGCGCGTTGCCGGAACTGGCGGGCCGAGAAGTTGACCGCCATCCTGATCGGAGGCAGCCCCGCCTCACGCCAGGCCTGCATCTGGCGACAGGCTTCGCGCAGCACCCAGGAGTCGATGGCGACGATGTTGCCGCACTCCTCCGCCAAGGGGATGAAGGCTCCCGGCAGCATCATGCCCTGCTGGGGATGATTCCAGCGAACCAGCGCCTCGACGCCAACGATGTGGCCGGAGTACAGGCTCAGCTGCGGCTGGAAATGCAGCACCAGCTCGCCGCGTTCCACCACGTGCTGAAGCTCCTCGCATAGGCGGCGACGCTCGCCGCTGCGCTCAGCCATGTCGGCGTCGAAGCGGCACGACCGGTTGCCGCCCAGAGCCTTGGCATCGTGCGTCGCACTGCGCGCGCAACCGAGCAATTCGTCGGCTGAGCCCGCATCGGCGGGACAGAACGCCATTCCCACCGAGGCGGTGAGCTCCACCGGACTGCCGGCGATGGTGAACGGCCTGGCGACCGTCGCCAGCAGGCGGTCGGCGATGTCGCGGCTCTCCGGCTCGGAGCCCGGGGCCGCCTTGCCGAGCAGCACGGCGAAATTGTCTCCGCTCAGGCGTGCGACCAGATCGACGTGTCGCAGCGCATCCCGCACGCGTGCGCCGACCTCGGCGAGCAGGCGGTCGGACGGGTCCGCGCCGAAGCGGTTGTTGATCTCACCGAAGCCGTCGAGATCGAGATTCAGCAGCACCACCTCCTGCCCGGCGCGCCGCGCCAGCTCGATCTCCGCCGACACCGCGCGCATGAACGCCGCGCGGTTGGCAAGACCGGTCAGCTGGTCGAAGGTCGACAGGTACTCGATGTGCTGCTCGTAGCGCTGCCGCTCATGGAGATCCTCGCTGATGGAGACGTAGTAGCGCACCGCCCCTGCGGCGTCGCGGATCGCGGAGATCGTCCGCGCCTCGAGGTACAGCTCGCCGTTCTTGCGCCGATTGACGAACTCGCCGCGCCAGATCTCGTCGGCATCGAGCGCCTTCCTGAGGTCGCGATAGATTTCCGCGGGCGTCTGTCCGGACTTCAGGATCTCCGGCGTCCGGCCGATCAGCTCCTCGACCGCGTACCCCGAGATCTGCGCCGCAGCCGGATTGGCGAACAGGATGACCTCGTCCGGGTCGGTGACGATGATGCCGCGACGCGACTGCGTGACCAGGGTGCGGAACAGGTCCTCGTCGGGGTGGGGCACGGTCGCGTGCACTCATGTTCCGGCAGGCTGCCGTTCCGCGCCATCCGCGCGCAGCGGTAGCACGATGCGAAAACGCGTGCCCTCGCCCGGCCGGCTGAACACTTCGAACGCGCCCTTGTGCCGCTTCAAGATGTCGGACGAGATCGACAGTCCGAGACCCGTTCCCTTGCCCGCCGGCTTGGTCGTGAAGAAGGGTTCGAAGATGCGCGCCTGCACTTCAGGCGGCATGCCCTTGCCGGTGTCGATGATTTCGACCCACACCTGCTCTACGCTGGCGCCGCTGCGCAGCGTGATCGTTCCCGACGTATCGATCGCCTGTGCGGCATTGACCAGCAGGTTCATGAAGACCTGGTTGATCTGTGCCGGAATGCAGCGCACCTTGGGCAGTTCGCCGAACTCGCGCACGACCTGAGCCTTGTACTTGATCTCGTTCCACACCACGTTGAGCGTGCTCTCGAGACCGCGGTTGAGGTCGACCTCCTGCCATTCGCCCGCATCCGAACGCGAGAAATCCTTGAGGTCGTTGACGATGTGCTTGACGCGCGTCAGTCCGTCGGCCGACTCCCGCAGCAGGTCGGGGATGTCTTCGCGCAGGTAGTCGACCTCGGCCACGTCGCGCGCCGTCGCGATCGCAGCGCGCGCCGGATGCTCGGGCGGCAGCGCCTGCTCGAGCTGCTCGTAGGCGGCGATCAGGCCGAACAGGCGGTCCACGTAGGACGCGAGCGAGCCGAGGTTCGAGCCCACGAAGCCGACCGGATTGTTGATCTCGTGCGCGACGCCGGCGGCGAGCTGACCGATCGCGGCCATCTTCTCGGATTGCAGCAACTGGCTCTGGGTCCGTTCCACGCGCGCAACCAGCTCGGCCATCAACTCGCGCTCGCGCTCCAGTTCGCGCGTCAATTCCGCAATCCGCGCCTCGAACCCGTCGATCAGGCGCCCGAGGCGCTCGTCGACTTCCGTATTGCCCGTCATCAGGGCCTGCATCTCCAACGCTGCAGCCATCCTGGAGGCTCCTGTCGCTGATGTCTTAAGATTCATTCCGGTTCCGGACCGAGGACGCGCAGGGCCTCCTCGAGCGAGGTCTCGCCGAGCGCGATCTTCTTCCGCGCGTCGTCCCACAGCGACTCGTGCCCGGTTGCACGCGCATGGGTCGTGATTTCACGAATGCTGGCACTGCGAGTGATCAGGTCTCGCATGTTCTCGTCCGGCAACAGGATCTCGTACAGCCCGAGCCGCCCGTGATAGCCGCTGCCACCACACTGGACGCAGCCCTCCCCCACGAACGCCGTCTGCAGCGAGTCGAAACGCGGCCCGAGGCGCGCAGCGAGCGTCCGGTCGACCTCGACCTGGCGCCTGCACTGGCGACAGATCCGGCGCACCAGGCGCTGGGCGATCACGCCTTCGAGGGCACTGGCGACGATGAAGGGCTTGAGGCCGAGATCGAGCAGCCGTGCGATCGTTGCAAGCGCGGAGTTCGTATGCAGTGTCGATAGTACCTGATGCCCCGTCAATGCGGTATGGAACGCAACCTCGGCCGTCTCGTAATCCCGGATTTCGCCGATCAGCACGACATCGGGATCCTGGCGCAGGATGGAACGCAGCACGACCGGGAAGGTGAGGCCGATCTTCTCGCGCACCAGCACCTGTCCGGCATTGTCGAGGTAGTACTCGACCGGGTCCTCGATGGTGATGTAGTTCTTGGCCGGCGATGCGTTCGCCTGCAGCAGCGAATACAGCGTCGTGGTCTTGCCGCTGCCGGTGGGGCCGGTCGCCAGCAGCAGCCCCTGCGGCTTGTCGACCATCACCCGTACCTTGGCCAGGCCTGCCTCGCCGAAACCGAGGCCGGCGAGGCTCAGGACCTGGGAATTGCGGTCGAGGATGCGCATCACGACCTTCTCGCCGTTGATCGTCGGCAACGTCGAGATGCGCAGGTCGACGATGCGCAGCGGCGACTTGACGGTGATGCGCCCATCCTGGGGGCGGCGGCGCTCGGAGATGTCGAGCTCGGCCATGATCTTCAGCCGCGACACGAGCGGGCTGTGCAGCGCGTGCGGAATCTGGATCTTGTCCTGCAGCACGCCGTCGATGCGCAGGCGCACGACGACATTCTTGGTCTTGGGCTGGATGTGGATGTCGGAGGCGCCCAGACGGATCGCCTCGAGCAGGATCGCGTTGACGAGCCGGATCGCGGGCGGCTCGTTGGTCGACGCGAGCAACTCGTCGAGCGGCACGGCCTCGTCCTCGTCGATGACGATCTCGATGCCCTCGTAGGGATCGACGATGCCGACCATGGTCTCGAGGTCGCGGATGTCGACGCCGTCGTCGTCGCCGTAGACCTCGGCGATCTTCGCCTGGATCGCCGCCAAGTCCGCCATCACGACTTTCAGGTCGAGGCCGGCGGTGAAGCGGATGTCGTCGATCAGGCCGGCGTCCATCGGATCGGCAACCGCCAGCATCAGACGCCGCCCCTCGAGCTTGAGCGGCATGATCAGCTGCTTGCGGCAGAAGCTGCGCGGAATCAGCTCCGCGACCGCCCGATCGACGCGGAATTCGCCGAGCGACACCTCCTCGACCAGCAGTTCCTCGCGCAGGATCTTGCGCAGCGTCTTCTCCGCCACCCAACCGCGGTCGAGCAGCAGGCGGATCAGCGGTTCCTTCTGGATACCCTGCTGGCGGGTGAGCTCCTGCCACTGCGCGCTGGTGATCAGCCCCTTCTTGTGCAGCATCGTGCCGAGCTGGCTGCGGTTGGAGACCGCCATGCGCGACAGCGCCGAAATCTCCTTGGTCTTCTTCGCGTTCTCGATACTCAGCGCGCGGTTCTTCTGCACCAGGTCGAACTGCTCGAGCGCGAGCGATACGGTGACGCGCAGGTCGTCGTCGTTCCACGGCTTGAGAATGAACTTGTACACCGCGCCATCGTTGATCGCACCCATCACCGCGCCGGTATCGGCATGGCCAGTGAGCATGATGCGGATGGTCTCCGGGTACAGGCTCTTGACTTGTTTGAGCAGATCGGCGCCGTTCATGCCCGGCATCATGTAGTCGCTGATGATGACCTGCACCGGCGCTTCCTTGAGCCGCGCGAGCGCCTCGGCGCCGCTGCCGGCGGTCAGGATCTCGTACGACTCGGCACGGAAGATGCGCGCCAGCGCCTTCAGGATCGACGGTTCGTCGTCGACGAACAGGATGCGGTAGCGCGGCCGCGCCGCGGCAGCCGTCGCAGCCGGCGCGGCGGCGTCTTTCTGACCGGTGAAGAAGGCGGCGTAATTGCTCATCGCGGTCCTGATGTCGTGACTAGAGCGGCAATTCCACCGTGACCCGCGCCCCGCCTTCCGGGCGCGTCGCGGCGGTGATCGTGCCGCCATGCGTGAGCACGATGTCGCGCGCGACGGTCAGCCCCAAGCCGGTGCCGCCGCCAACGCCGCGCGTCGTGTAGAAGGGGTCGAAGATGTAGGGCAGCACCTCGTCGGGAATGCCCGGCCCGGTGTCGTCGATCTGCACGACGATGTGCGAGCCGGTCGCCAGGGAGCGCAGCGTCACGGTACCGCTCTCTCCCACCGCCTGCAACGCGTTCTGCAGGATGTTGAGAAACGCCTGGTTGAGGTGCCCCGACAGGCACATCAGCGGCGGCAGCGGCGACAGCTCGCTCGTCAGCGTCACCCCCGGCGGCTTCTGTCCGGCGATCACCGCGAACAGCGACTCCAGCTGGCCGTTGATGTCGGCGAGTTGCACGTCGGGCTGATCGACGCTCGAGAACCCCTTCAGGTCCTTGACGATGCGCGCGATGCGCGCGACGCCCTGCTGCGAGTCGGCGAGCAGTTCGGCGAAATCCTCCAGCACGAAGTCGAGGTCCGCGGCCTTCCATTTCTCCGCGGGCACCATGTCACGCAGCGCGGCGAACTGGGCGACGTAGCGTTCCGCCGTCGACAGGTTGCTGTTGACGAAGCCGAGCGGATTGTTGATCTCGTGCGCGACTCCGGCCGCGAGCTGGCCGATGGATGCCAGGCGTTCGGCCTGATAGAGCTGGCGCTGACGCTCGTCGATGATCCGGACCTGCTCCTTGACCTTCGCATCGAGGATTTCCGCGAGTTCGCGGTATTTCGCCTCCGATGCCCTCAACGCCTCGTTCTGCTGCTGCAGTTTGGCGTAGTCGGCACGCACCGCCTCGAGGTGCAGGTCGGACACCATGCGAAAGCGCGCCCGCGACAGGAGCCCCCAGCGCACGACGCGTGCGGCCCCCTTCAGCGCGACCGCATCGCAGGCGCAGGCGAGGAAGCCGACCGGCTCGAGCTCGAGCGTCAGCGGCGCCTGCACGCTCCCCGCGCCCGGGGCGTTGCCGGCGAAGACGGTTCCCGCGGCGTCCAGCACCGCAACGGGCTGGCCGAGCACCGCGGCGAGCTGGGTGCAGATCTCGTCGGCATCGCGCGGCGTGATCAGCTCGCCGAGCACGAACTCGCGATCGAATCCCGGCTCCACGCTCATGCTGCGCCTCCCAGGGCGGCGGCGACGAAGGTCTCCTCGGTCAGGCCGTGGGTGCTGTCGAGTTCGAGTTCCTGCGCGTACCCCTGCCACACGCCGCGCAACAGGGTCGCGAAGGTCTGCAGCACGCCCTCGCCGCGAAGCGCCGTCGCGAACACCAGCGGCCACGGCGCCCCCGCGTAACGCTCGCGCACCTCGTCCTCGCTCAGGATCGCCGGCAGGTCGCGCTTGTTGAACTGCACCACCAGCGGCAGGCGATCGATATCGAGTCCCACGCGACCGAGGTTCTCGACCAGATTCTGAAAGGATTCGCCATTGTTGATCGATTCGGTACGCTGCGAGTCGGCGACGAACACGACGCCGTCGGCGCGCGACAGCACCGCCTTGCGCGTGCCGTCGTGAGCCACCTGACCCGGCACGGTGAACAGCCGGAAGCGGATCGTCAGTCCCGACGGCGCGCGAAAGCCGAGCGGCAGCAGGTCGAAAAACAGCGTGCGATCATGCTGCGTCTCGAGCGTCATCAGCTCGCCCTTCATCTCGGCACCGACCAGATCGTGCAGCTGCATCAGGTTGGTGGTCTTTCCGCCCTGCGCCGGACCGTAATACACGAGCTTGAAGGTGAGGCGCCCGGCGTCGCGGTCGAGTTCCGGCATCAGGAAAGCCCCTTGCCCGAGTCGTCGAGCAGGGATTCGTCGAGCAGCACCGAGCCGTCTTCACCCCAGATGACATGCGTGATGCCCGGCTCTTCGGACTCGAGGCGCCGGCGCTCGAGTTCGGCCGCGGACAGCGTCCCCATCGCGAGGCGCGCCTGGTCGGCGAGGCGCTGGTTCTCGAGGGTCAATTCGCGCAGAGCGAGCGCCTGCCCGATCGCTGCGACCAGTTCGTAGTCGTTCCACGGCTTGGACATGAAACGGCTGATGCCGGCGTCGTTGATCGCACCGATCAGGCCGTTGAGATCGGCATAGCCGGACAGGATGATCCGCGCGGCGTCAGGCTGGATCTCGCGAAAGGCCTTCAGGAAGCTGACGCCGTCCATACCCGGCATGCGGTAGTCGGAGAGCACGAGGTCATAGGCGGTGTGGCGCGCCTTCTCGAGCGCCTCGGCGGCGACACTGAAGGTGTCCACGTTCAACGAGCATACCCGCTCGCCGACCACGCATGGCGTCAGGGAAAGCACTCGCCGCAAGGACTTCAGGATTGATTCCTCGTCATCGACGATCAGGATTCGGCTCATTGGTCATCCTCGCTGTCACTGCGCGGACGCACAGACAGGCTGTGCGACAACGCGTTCTTCATCTTCTTCATTTATCGCCCCGCACATGCAGCATCAGGGCAATACCCTCGCGGCGTGCGTAATTCTGGATCTGACGCACGAGCGACTCGTCGAGGACATAATCGGCGGCGAGCAGCAGCGCGCCATCGCGCCCGACCAGATCACGCGCGAGCACCATGCCGGGCCGCAGGTCTGCCGCCGCTACGGCGACATCGCGCGACGGCGGCTCCTGCGCGACGCCGCCGAGCAGTTCGACGAAGGCATCGACGACCTGCGGGTCGTAACGCTTGCCGCGGGAGCGCACCAGCATCGCCAGCGCCTCGTCCCGGTTCAGGTGTTTGTCCGCGAGCGTGCCGATCTGCAACCCGTCGTGGTCGTTGACGACGCTGAGGATGCGCGCACCGAGCGGGATCGCGAGCCCCTGCAGACCGTCGGGAAAACCCTGGCCGTCGAAGCGTTCGTGGTGCGAGCGGATGAGGTGTGCCGCGCCCTTCAGTTCCTCGAGCGGCATCAGCGCCGATTCGCCGGCCAGCGCGTGCTTGCGGTACAGCCCCATCTCCTCGCCGTTCATCCTGGCGACCGGTTTCGCGAGCATCGCATCCGAGAAACCGATTTTACCGATGTCATGCAGCAGGCCCGCAAGAAAGATGTCCTGCTGACCCTTGGCATCCACGCCGAGATGCGCGGACAGCTTGCGCGCCTGATCCGCGACCCGTCGCGCATGACCCGCCACGCCGCCGCTGCGCAGCTCCATCAGGCCCGAAAAGGTCTTGATCGAGACGAGGAAGTTCTGCTTCTGCCGCTCGTTCGCCACCTTGAGCGAGGCGTTGGCCTGCTCGAGTTCGAGCGTGCGCTCCTGCACCTTCTGCTCGAGACCCGAATTCAGCTCCTTCAACTCGGCATTCTGCGCCTGCGTGAGGGCCTGCAGCCGCTCGTTTTCGCTTTGCAGGCGGCGCCGCTCCAGCGCATCGCGCAGGATGAGCGTCAGGTCGTTGTCATCCCAGGGCTTGGAGATGTAACGGTAGATCTGGCCGCGGTTGATCGCGTCGATCGTCGAGCCGATGTCGGCATAGCCGGTCAGCAGCAGCCGGACGATCCCGGGCCAGCGGTTTCGCACGTGTTCGAGAAATTGCGCGCCGTCCATCTCCGGCATGCGCATGTCCGAGATGACGACGTCGACGTGCTCCCGCTCCAGCACTTCGAGGCCCGCCTTTCCGCTTTCGGCAAGGTGGATCGTATAGCCCGAAGGCCGCAACAGACGACGCAGCGACGACAAAATGCTTGCCTCGTCATCCACCAGCAAAATGCTCGGCGCCGTACCCGACATGTCGGTCATTCCGTTTGATCTCGCTATTCCGCCGCGGTATGCCGTCGGCAGAGGGGTTGCTGTCGCGCGCTGATTATAGTCTGCCGCAATTCGATGAAATTGTGCCGATCGATTAACCCTCGTGACGGCGCCGGACCATCTGCATCAGGCGCCGGACGTGTGGCGGACACCCGGGAATCGGCACGCCGCGGGACCTTTCGGGCCCGCTCCGTGCCGCTGGAGCGCGAGCACCCTGAACCCCTGCTGCAAGGACTTCAAATCAACGGTATCGTGTCGAACGGGACGCACGGTGCCTTCGGGATATCCGCGCCCTCCCGGTACTCTGCCTCCGCACACGCGAAACGCAAACCCTCCGATGCCCGACAGCGGCAACCTCCTCGACAAGCTGCCGCCACCCGGCGGCGACGAAGGCTTCGACACCCTGTTCGAGCGCGCCGGCACGCGCATCGAGCGCATCGTCTCGCACGGCCACGCCAGCCCACCCGGCTTCTGGTACGACCAGGCGCAAGCCGAATGGGTGATCGTCGTGCAGGGCGAGGCGGTGCTCGCATTCGCGGACGGCGAACGGCGCGAGATGCGTGCCGGCGACTGGGTCGCGATCGCTCCGCACCGCCGCCACCGCGTCGAATCGACCAGCCACGCGACCGTCTGGCTCGCCGTGCATGTAGACTCCTGACATAGCGACCACCGCCAGCGCCCCATGTCCCCTGAAACCCCGCAATACTGGACCCCGAACCACAGCTTCGACGACGGCAACGTCGCCGGCGAGCGCGGCACGCGCCTCGTGCTGCTGATCACCGCGATCACGATGGTGGTCGAGATCGCCGCCGGCTGGTGGTTCAACTCGATGGCGCTGCTCGCCGACGGCTGGCACATGAGCTCGCACGCGCTCGCGATCGGCCTCTCGGCGCTCGCCTACGCCGCCGCGCGGCGCTACGCCGACGACCCGCGCTTCGCCTTCGGCACGTGGAAGATCGAGATCCTCGCCGGCTTCGCGAGCGCGATCTTCCTCGTCGGCGTCGCGCTCGCGATGCTCATCGGCTCGGTGGAGCGCCTGCTCGCGCCGCAGGACATCCGCTTCCCCGAGGCGATCACGGTCGCGGTGCTCGGCCTCGTCGTGAACGTGGTGTGCGCGCTGATCCTCAACCACGCGGGCGAGCATTCGCACGGCGGACACGGGCATGCGCATCACGACCATGCCCACCCGCACGACCACGATCATCACGACCTCAACCTGCGCGCCGCCTACCTGCACGTCGTCGTCGATGCGGCGACCTCGGTGCTGGCGATCGTCGCGCTGCTCGGCGGCATGCTGTACGGCTGGAACTGGCTGGACCCGGTGATGGGCATCGTCGGCGCGGTGCTCGTCGCACGCTGGTCGCGCGGGCTGCTGCGCGACACCGGCCGCGTACTGCTCGACCGCGAGATGGATCACCCGGTCGTCGGCGAGATCCGCCAGGCGCTCGCGAGCCACCCGCATTGGCCCGAGGCGCCGCGCATCGTGGACCTGCATGTGTGGCGAGTCGGGCGCAACCGCTTCGCCGCCATCGTCAGCGTGCTCACCGGCGACCCGACGATCACGCCGACTGCGATCAAGCGCGCGCTCGCCCCGCACGAGGAGCTGATCCACATCTCGGTCGAGGTGAATCGACCGCAGGACGCCGCCTGAAGCGGACTGCCCCTCAATGGTCGTGCGCGATGTCGCGCTGCACGGTCGTGCGCGCAGGCGGACGCGGCGGTACCGGCACCGGCGTCACGACCACGTCCGCAGGCCCGGCGCCTGTAGCCACGGGATCGATCACCGGCAAGTCCCACAGCGCGCGGTAAGTCGCGCTGTAGTTCATCAGCTGCTCGGTCATCCTGGCGATGCGGTCCGGCGGGCGCGGCACGTTGGCCGGGCCGATCGCCGCGTAGCCGAGGCCGGCACGCTCGCCCTCGACCTCGAAGCCGAGCATCCTCAGCATGGTCGGCAGCATGTCGAAGTGCGTGACCTCGTCGGTGTTCTTCACGAGCTTCTTGTCGGCGCCAATCAGCAGGTTGTACACACGCCGCTCCGGATTCTTCACCAGCTTGTCGTACGAGGTGTTGCCCATCGCCAGGTGGTCGCCCTGCACGACGACCGCGATGCGATCCGACCAGCCCTTGGCGTTGATGTAATCGATGAAGTCCGCGACCTGCCCTGCCGTGCATTCGACGATCCCCTCGAAGTCCTGGTAACCCTGGCGCTCGCAGGTGGACGAGAGGTGGCCGTAAGGGTGGTGCATGTCGATCGTCAGGACGGTGAGGTTGAAGGGCTTGCGCGACTTCATCAGCGTGTCGAGCTCGCCCCGCGCGCGGCGGAACAGGTCGTCGTCATACAACCCCCAGCCGCTCATCAGCTCGGGCCGTTCGCCCGCGTTCACCCACTCCTCGCGCCCCATCACCTTGCTGTAGTGGTGGTCCTTGAAGAACTTGCCGACGCCGGCGAAGGCGAGGCTGGAACCGTTGAGGAAGATGTTGGTGTAACCGTTGCTCGCGAGGATGTCGCCGAGGCAACGCGCGCGCGGCAGGAAGCTCTCGACCTGCTCGCCCTGCGCATTGCCGCCAAACAGCGCCACCGACTTCAGCGGCAGGCCGCACTGTGTCGCGACGATGCCGGCGATCGTGAAGTGCGCCCCCTGCATCTCGCGGTAACTGCCGAAGGACACCACGCGCGGCTTGCCCTTGAAGGCATTGAGCCGGTGCAGGAGGTCGCGCCCGAACAGGTTGGGGTCCGAATAGGTGCTCTCGAGGCTCTCGACGTAGATCAGCACGAGGTTCTTCGGCTGCTCCTTGCCGTGCTTGACCGACACGCGGCTCGGGTCGACGTAGGAGCCGGCGAAATAGTCCTCGCCGAAGTAGGCCCGCACATAGCGCGCGAGCGAAAAGCTGTCGATGAAGAAGGCGACCCCCGCCCCGAGCACGACCAGCGGGATCGCCCGCGACACGCCGTGGCGCGTGAAGCGCGCCAGCGCGCGACCGAAGCGGCGCATGCCGACACGCAGCCAGTACCAGCCGCGGCGCAGCCACGGCACCGGCCACTTCTCCGGATGCGCGCGCAGGTGGTTCACCCACTCGTCCAGCCCCCACAGCACCATCGCCAGCGCGACCGGCAGCGCCAGCGCGCGCCACAGGAAGCGGCGGGTCAGTTCGGGGTCGCTGGTCATCAGGCCTTCGGTACCGAAGCGCAGGTGGTAGAGCACCTGGTCTATCGTGACCGAGCCGAACTCGTCGGTAAGCCAGTCGGGCACCGCATACAGCAGGCAGCCGACGAGTATCGCCAGAGGTTTGAGCAGTTTTCGGACACGCATTGACAGAACGACTCCGGCGGGCGGACTTCCGTGCGGCGGCGCCGCAGGCACCGGAAGGTGCGCAATATTACCGCAACGCTTCAGTCGTAGACTGGCGCGGCGGCCGCAAGTTTGCGCGCACGTTTACGACGTCCGCGCCTGTGGCCGACGCGCGTCGAGCAGGGCCGCGAACGCGTCGGCCGGCACCGGCGAGCCGAACAGGAAGCCCTGGCATTCCGGACAGCCCGCGTCGCGCAGGAAATCGCGCTGATCGGTGGTCTCGACCCCCTCGGCGATCACTTCCAGCCCGAGGCTGCGCGCGAGCGCGATCGTCGCCTGCACGATCGCGGCGCAGCTGCGGTCGTGCGGCAGTTCGCCGACGAAGGAACGGTCGATCTTCAGGCGGTGGATCGGGAAGCGCTTGAGGTAGTACAGCGACGAATAGCCGGTTCCGAAGTCGTCCAGCGCGAGCTGCACACCCTGCGCGGAGAGCCTGTCCATCAGGCCGATCGCGCGCTCGGTGTCTTCCATCAGCATGCTCTCGGTGAGCTCGAGCTCGATGCGCGCAGGATCCGCACCGGTCACCGCGAGCGCCTCACGCATGGCCTCGTCGATGTCGCCCTGCAGCTGCCGCACCGAGAGGTTCACCGCCACGCGGAAACCCGGCGGCAGACGTTCGCCCCATTCGACCACCTTGCGGCAGGCCTGCTCCAGCACCCAGGCGCCGATCTCTACGATCAGGCCGGTCTCCTCGGCGATCGGGATGAACTCGGCGGGCGGCACCAGGCCACGCTCGGGCTGACGCCAGCGCAGCAGCACCTCGGCGCCGGTCATCACGCCGCTCGCGGTATCCACCTTGGGCTGGAAGTGCAGCTCGAACTCGTCGCGCGCCAGCGCGTGGCGCAGGTTCTCCTCCATCCCCAGGCGCTCCAGCGCCCCCTCGTTCATGGACGGCAGGAAGAAGCGGTAGCGGTTGCGCCCGGCGCGCTTGGACTGGTACATCGCGACGTCGGCGTGCTTGGTGAGCACCTCGGGCGTGCTGCCGTCCTCCGGGTAGAAGCTGATGCCGATGCTTGCCCCCGTCGCGATCTCCCGCCCTTCGACGAGGAAGGGCGTGGACAGGGCGTCGAGGATGCGCTGCGCGACCGCGGCGGTGACCTGCCGGCGGTCGAAGGATTCGCCCGCGAGCAACACCCCGAACTCGTCGCCGCCCAGGCGCGCGGTCGTGTCGCAGTCGCGCACGATGCCGCTCAGGCGCGCGGCCACCTGCTTGAGCAGCGCGTCGCCGGCCTTGTGGCCGAGGCTGTCGTTTACCGGCTTGAAGCGGTCGAGGTCGATGAACAGCACCGCGAGGCTCGAGTTCTGGCGCCGCGCGAGCAGCACCGCGTTCTCCAGCCGGTCCTCGAACAGCCGCCGGTTCGCCAGCCCGGTCAGCGCGTCGTAATAGGCCAGGCGCGCGATGCGCTCCTCGCTCAAGCGCTTCTCGGTGATGTCGTAGAACATCCCGATGTAGTACACGAGCTCCTGCCGGTCGTTGTAATCCGCGCACAGGGTCAGCCACTGGCGGTACACCTCGCCGCTCTTGCGCCGGTTGGTGACTTCGCCCTGCCAGTAGCCGCGCTCGTTAACCGTCTTCCACATCTCGTGGTAGAAGGCCTCGTTGTGCCAGCCCGACGACAGCAGGCGCGGCGTGTCGCCGATCGCCTCCTCGGGGGTGTAGCCGGTGATCTCGGTGAAGGCGCGGTTCACCTCGATGACGCGCTGCTCCTGGTCGGTGATGACGATACCCTCGATGCTGCGCTCGAACACGCTCGCCGCCATGTGCAGGCGCCGGTTGGCGGCCTCCAGCGCCTCGTTCTGCGCGCGCATGCTGGCCTCGTTCGCGCGCAGCGCCCCGTACTGCCGGCGCAGGATGCGGTCGGCACGACCGACGACCAGCAGCAGCACCGCGTAGAGGGCGCCGAAGCCCATCACGATCGCGAGCAGCAGCCGCCACGAATCGCTGTCGATCTCGCGGATGTCGCCCGAGACGTCGGTGTAGAGCTCGAACACCGCCTTCACCTGCCCGTCCGGATCGGGGCGGATCGGGATGTAGCTCGACACCACGTTCACGTTCTCGATCTCGCCCTCGGTCGCGCTCATGCGGCCGCGATGGACGAGCTCGCTCATCGTCACGCCGTCGCGCGCCGCGAGGAAGCCGGGATTGCCGCTCTTGTCCTCGCCGATCTCGCGCACGACGGTCGAGAACACCGCCGTGCCCTTCAGGTCGTACACCTTGATCTTGATCACCGGCACGCCCGTCGACAGCTCGCGGATCCGTTCCCGCAAACGCGCGGTGAGTTCGCGGTCGCGCAGCGCGAGCGCGTCGCGGCCTCCGGAGTCCATCAGCGCCGCGCCGAACTCGGGCCAGATCGCGTTCGCGATGGTGCGCGCGAGCAGTTCGTTGCGCGTGCCGGAGATCTCCGTGCGCTCGGCGATCTCGCTGCTACGGTATCCCCACAGGAACAGCAGCGAAATCACCAGCACGGCGATTCCGCTCGCAATCGAAAAATAGCGGGTCAGTCTGAACATGCTTCCCCCGATCGCCTGCAGGCCTGCCCAACGTGCGGGACAACTCGCGGGCGCCCGCGGCTCATCATACGACCATTCGTACGCGCAGGCAGCGCCCGTCAGCACCGCCCGGGCACGATCTGCAGCGCCATGGAGGAATCAGTCACGCAATTTCTCGAGCGGAATACCCCAGCGCGTCAGGGCGTCGCGCAGCAGGGTCTGCTCGGGCAGGCAGATGATGCCGTCGGCCTTGGACAGCACCAGCATCGCGCGGCACACCATCTCGCGCAGGACCGGATCGGTGATGCGGTCGAGCATCATCTCGAAGCGCTCGATGTCGAGCATGCGCACCGGGTCGACGCGCTCGGGCCGCTGCAGCAGGCGGCGGCAGTGGTCGATGATGGCCTGGATCAGGGCGTCGCGCTCGACGCCCAGGAGCTTCGGAATGCCGAGGCGATCGAGCGCCTCGAGTTCGCGGCTGGCGAGCACGCCGTCCGCCAGCAGGGTCAGCGCCACCAGCTCGGTGGCCACGGCGCGTTGCGCCTCGTAAGTCGGGTCGGTCATGGGCATGCGGGGGCGCGAAAGACGTTGAAGGATAACGCGCCTATGACCACATGCTGCAACGAATGGTTTCGGCCGCGCACGACCATCGTGCGCGGCCGGCCTGCTCAGAAACTCTTCGACACGGCGAACACGACCCGTTCCTTGAAGATCTTGCGGCCGTCGTGGCTGCCGTACACCTTGTGCCCGCGGTCGATGTCGGTGTCGTGGTAGCGGACGTCGAAGTTGAGCCCCCACATCTGCTTGGTGACGCCGACGTTCCAGTGCGTCCAGCCCTCGGCGCCATGCCCGGTGAGCTCCTGATAGCCGAAGGAGCCGTCGATGCCCCAGCCATCGCCGAGCGCGACCTTCGGGTGGATCGCGTAGTTCACGCCCTTCCAGCCGTTCACGCCGAACCAGTCGTCGAGCGTCGGCGTCACTTCCAGCTTCAGGTTGACCGGCCCGAAGTTGCGGTCGAGGTACATGTACAGCTCGCTGTAGTTGTAGCGGTTCGCGCCCGGGTACTGGTACGAGAAGGCCATCACGTTGTAGTTGAAGCCGCTGTCGCCGATGCTGCCGTACTTGCCGAGATAGGGGCCGACGACGGCGTAGATGTCGGGCGAGCCCGCGAACTTGTTGGTCGAGCCGAAATAGCCGAGATACACGCCGGTCGAGTGCGTCCAGGTGAGCGACGCCTGCACGGCGGGGATCTCGCCGCTGACCGTCTCCGACTCGCCGCGGAAGACATAGTCGGTCGCGAATTTCACCGAGCCGCCGATCGTCCCGCCGAGCACTTCCGGTTTTTCCTCCGCCAGCGCGGTCTGGGACAGCACCAGCGCAGCGCCTGCCAGCAGCATCGAATAACGCGTTTTCATGATTGAACTCCCTCATCGTGGTTGCAATGTCTTCCGGGTCGCAGCGTCTTTTCCGGACTCGTTCGGATTGCATGATGGGGAGGCGACATGAACGGCGGCGCCGAACAAGGTGAATGCAGATTGCGACTGTGTAAAACCGCCCTGAAGCACACATCCCCTGCGCAGCAAGGGTTTCACGGCAGCCGTGGGCACCCGCGTGTTAATGCGCGGGCGCGCTGTTAACAGTGGTTAACACATCTCCACGAAGAACCGACAAATCGGCGCCTGCTGTTCATTCACGCTCCCTAGCATTGGGGTCGGAAAAGGCAATCGAGCAACCGGCACTGAAGGAGATGCAATCATGAGCATGTCGAGAAGGGAATTTCTGAAGGCTTCCGTCGCTTCGGCGGTCGCCGCAAATGGTCTGGCCTGGTTCGGTGCGAGCGAGGTGTTCGGCGCCGACACCGTCGTGATCCCGAGCGCGAGCCACTGGGGTCCGTTCAGGGCGGTGGTGAAGAACGGCGTGCTGGTCGGCGTGCAGCCGCTTTCGGACATCGACGCGATGCCCACGAAGATGCTCACCGAAGGGCTGATCAGCCGTGTCTATCACAAGACCCGCGTGCAGTATCCGATGGTGCGCAAGTCCTACCTCGCGAATCCGACGGGCGACGTGAAGCCGCATCTGCGCGGCAAGGAACCCTTCGTGCGCGTGACCTGGGACGAGATCCTCGCGATCACCGCCAACGCGATCCTCACAACCGCCGAGCAGCACGGCAACGAGGCCGTCTTCAGCAGCTCCTACGGCGGCTGGTCGCATGCCGGCCTGCTGCGCCCGCAGGTGCTGCAGGGGCGCTTGTTCGGCCTGATCGGCGGGCATTCGGTGACGACCGGCGACTACTCCGGCGGCGCCTCGCAGATCAGCCTGCCGCACATCATCGGCGACATGGAGGTGTATTCGCCGCAGACCGCGTGGGAGGTGATGGCCGAGCACACCGAGGTGATGGTGTGGGTCGGCTGCGACCCGTGGAAGAACAACCGCATCGAATACACGGTGGCCGACCACCAGATGTTCCCGCGCTGGCAGCTGATCAAGGAACGCGGCGTCAAGTTCATCTCGATCAACCCGCAATACACGACGACCGACACCGCGCTCGGCTCCGAGTGGGTGAAGATCGTCCCCAACACCGACACCGCGCTGTTCCTTGCGATGTCCTACCACGTGTATACGACGGGCAAGTACGACAAGGCCTATCTCGACAAGTACACGGTCGGTTTCGACAAGTTCCTGCCCTACCTGCTCGGCAAGGACGCCGACGGCACGCCGCCGAAGACGCCCGAGTGGGCGGCGAAGATCACCGGCATCCCGGCGCAGAAGATCGTCGAACTGGCCGAACTCTTCGCCACCAAGCGCACGCAGTTCGCCGGCGCATGGGCGCTGCAACGCGCGCACCACGGCGAGATGACGCACTGGGCGATCATCAACTTCGCCGCGATGCTCGGCAAGATCGGCAAGCCCGGCCAGGGCGTGGGCTTCAGCTGGCACTACGGCGGCGGCGGCATGCCGCAGTCGAACCACCCGATGCCGGTCGGCCTGTCGCAGGGCCGCAACCCGGTGAAGTCCCGCTGCCCGGCGTCACGCATCAGCGAAATGCTCCTCAATCCCGGCAAGCAATACACCCGCGACGGCGCAACGCATACCTATCCCGACGTGCACCTGATCTACAACGCGGGCAACAACTTCATGTCGCACCAGCAGAACACCAACGAATTGTTGCGCGCGATGAACCGGAAGGTGCGCACCGTGATCTGCCAGGATCCGTGGTGGTGCGCGTCGTCACGCTTCGCCGACATCGTGCTGCCGGCGACGTCCGCGCTCGAACGCGACGACATGAGCAGCGGCGGCACCTACAGCAACGACAAGATCTACGCGATGCGCCAGGTGATCCAGCCCTACGGCGAGAGCCTCGACGACTTCGAGATCTTCCGCCGCCTGGGCGACCTGATGGGCGTCGGCTTCCAGTTCAGCGAGGGCAAGACCGTGCCGCAGATCCTGCGGGAGTCGTACGACCGGACGAATCCGACCGTGCCCTTCGACGAATTCTGGGAAAAGGGCATCGTCAGGATCGATGTGCCCGAGAAGATGCGCAGCTGGGTGCGCCACGGCGATTTCTACACCGATCCGGTGAAGAACCCGCTGCACACCAAGTCCGGCAAGATCGAGGTGTATTGCTCCGAGATCGACAGCTTCAAGATCCCCGACTGCCCGCCGATCCCGAAATTCCTCGAGCCTGCCGAATACCTCGGCAACGCGAAGCCCGGCCAG
Source organism: Azoarcus sp. Aa7 (assembly GCF_014822185.1). Classification (GTDB taxonomy): domain Bacteria; phylum Pseudomonadota; class Gammaproteobacteria; order Burkholderiales; family Rhodocyclaceae; genus Aromatoleum. The sequence goes on along the minus strand of NZ_QVLR01000098.1, from coordinate 123,051 downwards.
GTGCACGTCGTCAGCCCGCACCCGTTCAACCGCGTGCATTCGCAGATGGCCCAGGCCGACGTGCGCAAGTACGAGAACGTGAAGGGCCGCCAGCACGTGCGCATCAGCATCGAGGACGCCAAGGCGAACGGCATCAAGGACGGCGACCTCGTCGAACTGCACAACGAGCGCGGCGCGCTGATCGCCGGGGCCGTGGTCACCCACGAGATCATGAAGGGCGTGGTGAGCCTCGAGGAAGGCAACTGGATCCAGCTCGACTCACGCGGACGCTGCAACAGCGGCGCGATCAACATGATCACGACCAGCGTCGCGTCGAGCGGTCTGAGCCAGGCGACCAGCGCCAACACCTGCATCGCGAGCCTGAAGAAGTGCATCGACGCCGAATCGGAGAACCGCGCCTACGAGCCGCCCCCGGTCGAGAAGACCGCCCAGCTCGCGCTCGACGTTGCCGGCATGAAGCTGTTCGAGCGCGCCGCCGCACTGAAGGGCGCGACGATGGCAAGCATGACGCCGGGCGAGAAACTCTTCTACGAGCGTTGCACGCTTTGCCATGTGCCGCGCGAACCGGGCGACTACACGAAGAAGCAGTGGAACGGCATCACGCAGAGCATGTTCCCGCGCGCCGGCCTCGACGACGCGCAGAAGAAGATCGTGCTCGACTTCCTCGAGAAGAACGCGAAGGACGCGGCGGCGATGTGAACGGCGACGCCCCGACCGGGGCGTCTTCCCCGCGAAGCCCGGCCACGAGCCGGGCGTTTTCATCCCGCCCTACGGCCCGAGTTCCAGGCTTTACCGCTTCGACGCCGCCGGGTAGCGGAACTGCGGCAGGAAGGTGCTCGGCGCCAGCGAATCGTCGAGTTCGATGCGCTTCAGCGCGGCGCGGTCGACGACCTGCACGCGCGGGCCGACATGCCGAGCGACCGCCCGCCCTTCGAGGAGATCCACCGCCTGACCGACCGACAACCGCCCCTGCAGCACCGGCGCGTCCGAAGGTGCCGCGAGGATGCGGCCGCGCAGGATGCCGCGGTACACCGCCGGCGTGAAGTAGGTCGCGACGATGCCGATGCGCTCCTGCAGACCCCGTTCGCGCAGCACGCTGATCGCCGCCTCGGCCATCAGCGCATTGCCGACCACGTAGCGCACCTCCGGGTGCTGATCGAGCGTGCCCTGCACGAGGTTGCGCTGGATCGACTTCGCGGTGTCGCCCCACGCCGTCGCACGGATGGCGATGCGGCTGTCCGCGATCGCCTCGCGAAAGCCACGATCGACGAAGGGCACCCAGCCCGCGCCCTGCGGCCCGGGAAACCACGCGACCGGGATCTCGTCGCCGCGCCCCGGGTGGCGCCGCACGAGGTACTCGCCGGCCAGCCGCCCCATCTCGTACCACGACACGCCGACCTTCGCCGCGATCCCTTCACTGGCAATGTCATTGACCGTAGCGAGCACCGGGACGCGACGCGCGACCTCGCCGATCGCGTCGGTGAGGCCGTCGAAGGACACCGTGCCGAGAATCACCGCATCGACCGCCGGATCGCTGCCGCAGGCCTTGAACTGCTCGCGCTGGATCTGCAGGTTCGGATAGCCGCCGGCCTCGACGAGGCGCAACTGCACCCCGAGCCGCCGCGCCTCGTCGACCATGCCGTAATTCACGCCCAACCAGTAGGCGTCCTTGATGTGCGGGAAGGCCGCGCACAGCATCCAGCGCCGCGTCGCCGGCTTTGCCGGCACGTAAGGCGCCGCGACGCCGGGCTGCGAATAGTCGTAGGGCGCCTCCCAGCGCGTGATCTCGCGCTGCGCCGGCGCGGCAGCGGGAGCTCCGCCGGCCAGACCCAGCAGGGCGCTCGCGATGACGACAGGGAAACGCCGCATGGATGATTTCTCGAAAGAGGTCAGCTGCGCCGGCAGCACGACTGCCGCCGCCGGATGGCACAAACGTAGGGCGGAAAAGCACAGCGCCTTCCGCCGTATGCATCGGGCGATCGATGCACCCCATTCGGCGAATAACGCCTTCGGCTCATCCGCCCTACGAATCCACGCATCGACGAACACGACCCGCAGATCGCTTACTGATGGTGCTGTGCATGCGGCAGGCCTACCCGCGTTGCCTGAGTCCGCGCCTTGCGCGCAAAATGGTATTCCAATCGCAACGCGGGGACAAAATCATTTCCGCGCGACTTTCCTGCGTCCCGCCAGCCCCGCTTCGACCGGACGCACACCATAGATGAAAGCCTGGATCGCACGCCTCGATGCGCGCCTCGGCCTGATCGGCAAGCTCGTCCTCGTGCTGGGCGCGGCCGCGCTGCTCACGCTCGCGGTCGCCGCGATCGCGTGGTTCAGCTTCCAGCAGGTCGTCGCGACGCAGCGCGCGATCATCGACGACGCGGTCCCGGCGATGGACGCAGTGCAGGCGGTGGCGCGCCTCAACATGCGCGTCGGCGCGGTCGTCGACCGGCTGGGCCGCGCCGAATCGCCCGAGGAGGTCGATCGCCTGCAGCGGACTTCGGGCGAGCAACTCGCCGAGCTGCGCGGCCTGCTGCAGAGGCTGGAGCAGCGGCGCTTCGAACCTGGCCTCGGCACTGTCGTCGCGTCCACGCTCGATGCGATCGCGGCGAACCTCGCCCGCCAGGCCGACGCAGTGCGCCGCCGCCTCGCGCTCGACCAGCGAGAACGCGAGCTCTTCGCCACCCAGCAGCAGGCCATGCTGGCGCTGGTGATGCTGTCGGAGTCGCTCGCGGCGAACGCCTCGACCTCGACGACGGCGACGATCTCCAGCCTCTACCCGCTGATCGAACGCAACCCGCCCAGGGAACGCGTGTTCGAATCGCTGGATCGCCTGGTCGAGGTGAACTTCGACCGCATGGAGCGCATGGCCGAGTTCCAGCTCGCCTGCTTCAACCTCAAGACCCTGTTCGAACGCCTCGAACGCGAGGACGCCCCCGATGCGCTCGCGGCGCTGCAGGCGAGCTTCGACGGCAACCGCGAGATCCTGCGCCGCCGCCTGGACGACATCATCGACCCCGGCCGCAAGGCGAGCGGCGCCGCACATTACGCCGTGCTCGCGACCGCGACGGCGGCGGACGGCCTGTTCGCGACCCGCCTCGAGCGCCTGGAGCTGCTGCGCAGCTTCCGGCAGCTGCGCGACGACGGGGCCGCGCAGGCGGCACGGCTCACCGAGCAGGCGGGGGCCATGGTGGTCGCCGCACGCGCAGCGATCGACCTCGCCGGCGACCAGTCGAAGCGCGCCGTCGAACGCGGCATCGTCGGCTTCCTCGCGGTCGGCGCAATCCTGTTCTTCGCCCTCATGGCAACCCTGTGGGTGCTGTTCCGCTACCACGTCCTCGGCCGCCTGCAGGGCATGGAAGCCACGGTGCGCGCGCTCGCGAGCGGCAAGCTCGACGTCGCCATCCCCGCCACCGGCAACGATCCGCTCACCCCCCTCGCCCGCGCACTCGAACAGTTCCGCGACAACGCGCGCGAGCGCGTGCGCCTGGAAGGCGAACTGCTGCGCCACCAGCACGAACTGGAGGATCTGGTCGCCGCGCGTACCGAACAGCTGCAGCAGAGCAACACGCTGCTCGAACGCGAGGTCGCGGAGCACGCGGTCGCGCGACGCGAGGCGGAAGAAGCCAACCGCGCGAAGAACGTGTTCCTCGCGACCCTCAGCCACGAGTTGCGCACGCCGCTCTCCGGCGTCAGCGGCAGCGTGCAGCTGCTGCGCGACACCGGGCTCGACGCGCGCCAGCAGGAATACGTGCGCATGATCGGCTACGCCAACGCGACGCTGCTGGAGATCCTCGAGGACATGCTGAGCTTCTCGCGCCTGGAGGCCGGCAAGCTCGACTTCGAGCACCTCCCCTTCGCGCTGCGCGACACCATCGACAACATGCTCGCACTACAAGGCGTCGCGGCACGCGCCAAGGGCATCGCACTGGTGCGCGACATCGCCCCCGACGTGCCCGACATCCTCGTCGGCGACCGGCGCAAGCTCAACCAGATCCTGCTCAACGTCATCGGCAACGCGATCAAGTTCACCGACGAGGGTTCGGTGACCGTAGCCGTACGCGCCGATCCCGCCGCAGCGGACGGAACTGCGCGGCTGCATTTCACCGTCACCGACACGGGCATCGGCATCCCGCCCGAGCAATGCACCGAAGTCTTCAAACCCTTCGTGCAGGTCGAGGACGCCCGGCACCACCGCCCCGGCGGCACCGGCCTCGGGCTGGCGATCTGCCAGCGGCTCGCCGAACTGATGGGCGGCCACATCGGACTGGAAAGCGTCCCCGGACAGGGAACGCAGGTCGGTTTCGACATCGCCTTCGAACTGGCCGACGCGCTGCCGCAGCAGACCGCCGACGCACGCCCCGATGTCGGGCAGCGCCCGCTCGACGTCCTGCTGGTCGAAGACGACGAGATCAACCGCATCGTCTGCGTGCGCTATCTCGAATCGCTCGGCCACCGCCCGCTCGTCGCCGGCGACGGCGAGGAGGCCATCGCGCTGCTGGGCCGGCGCCGCGAGCCGATCGACGCCGTGCTGATGGACATCAGCCTGCCGGGCGCATCCGGCGTCGAGGTGGCGCGCGACATCCGGGCACTCGACGGCGGCCGCTGGGCGGCCGTGCCGGTCATCGCGATGTCGGCGCACGTGTCCGCCGATGCCGCCGCACGCTACGTCGACGCCGGCATGGCGCGCTTCCTCAGCAAACCCTTCGACCGCGCGCAACTCGCCCGCGCCCTCGCCGCGGCAACGGCCGGCAGCCCCGCCCAGGCACCCGCCCCCGGCGAAGCCGAGACCAGCGAATCCGGCGAACCGGTGCTCGACGAAGACTACCTCGCCGGGGAACTCGACAGCCTGGGCGCGGCGACGCTCGCGCGGCTGCTCCCCCTCTTCCGCGCGGACGCCGACACGGCACTGATCGAACTCGAAGGCCATCTCGCCACGCCGGACCGGCAGGCACTCGGCAAGCGCGCACACCGCCTGCGCAGCGCCGCCGGCAATCTGGGTTTCCTGCGGGTGATGGCGGCAACGCGCCGCCTGGAGACCGCCGCAACGGACCCCGCGACGGACGGGACGGCGCTACCGCCGATGATCGAAACCCTGAGCGAGGACTGCCGGCAGGCCTGCGCGGCGCTCGACGAGTGGCTCGCCGCGCGAGGTGAGGACGCGGCCGACTAAGCGGACGTGACGTCGCCCGCGAACAGGTAACCCTCGCCACGCACGGTCACGATCAGCTCGGGCGTCTTCGGATCGTCCTCGAGTTTCTCGCGCAGGCGCGAGATCAGCACGTCGATCGTCCGGTCGTTGGGATCCCAGGCGCGGTGGCTCACGGTCTGCATCAGGCGGTCGCGGCTCAGCACCACGCCCGGCCGGCGCAGCAAGCTCGCCAGCAACTCGAACTCGCCGCGGGTCAGGCTTTCCCGGCTGCCGTCGCTCGCGACCAGGCGCCGATGGCCGATGTCCAGCGTCCAGCGGCCGAAGCGGTAGGCATTGGATTCCTGCGTCGCAGGCCGGTTGCGGTTGCCGCGCAGGACGATCTTCACGCGCGCGAGCAGTTCGCGCGAATTGAAGGGCTTGGTGACGTAGTCGTCGGCGCCCGATTCGAGGCCGACGATCTTGTCGATGTCGTCGCTGCGCCCGGTCACGAGGATGATGCCCAGGCGCTCGTCGTGGACACGCAGCTCCCGCGCCAGCTCCAGCCCGTCCTTGCCCGGCAGGCCGACGTCGAGCAGCACGACGTCGATGGGCTCGCTGTGAAGGGTGCGCCACATGTCCTCGCCGTTCGACGCGGCCAGCACCTCGTAGCCCTCGTTCGAGAAATACGCCTCGAGCCGGGCACGGGTCACCGGATCGTCATCGACGACAAGGAGTCTGACGGGTCGATTCTCGATCAAGGTCGGCGGGGCAACTGTAAGGATGGACGAAGCATCGGACGCGCCGTCGACGCGACGCGCGTCCGATTATATCGGGATTCCCGCCATCCCCGCCTCCGGCCCGGGAACGCCCCGGGCCAAGCCCCCGGCATCATGATGCCGGGGCTGACACGTGACGCTCAGAAGAACAGGATGCCGCCCAGCGAGATCGTGCGGGTCTTCAGGTCGCCCGGGAAGATATCCGCCCCGGAGCCCTTCTCGCGGTTGTACTCGGCCACCAGCGTGATGTACTTGTTCAGGCTGTGGTACACGCCGAGGGTCGCCGAGCGGAACTTGTTGGTTTCGCTCAGCAGCCCGCTGCTGTCGCGGTTCTCGCCGTAGTTCAGGCCGACCTTGGTCTTGCCGAACTTGTACGTACCCTGCACGAAGTAGCCCTTGCCCGTGGTCTTCTCGAAAGGCGAGAAGTACAGCGCGCCGACCGTCGACAGCCCCAGCCCCTTCGCGTCGAAGCCGTAGGCCACCGCCTCGAAGTTGCCGATGCCGATCTTCGCGCCGAGCTCGTAACCGTTCGCGTCGAAGCTGCCGTCGCCGCTCGTGCCCTGGTGGACGTAGCCGGCCCACAGCGAACCGGTCGTGCTCGCGCCCGCCTTCCAGTCGTAGTTCAGCATCGCCTGGAAGCCCGGATCCTTGGTCTCGTCGCCGGCGAACCTGTTCGGATCGAAGATGCCTGCCGAGGCCGAGAAGCCGCCCATCGTCGGCGTCGTGTAGGTGATCTGCGGCTGGAAACCGGTGTACATGTAGCCGTGGCCGATCATGCCGAAGGTGGTGTTGAACGGCGTCGCCGCGTAGCTGTTGCCGCCCAGGCCCAGCAGCGTCATGTCGGACAGGATGATCTTCTGGCCGAACAGGCCGATGTCGCGGCCCAGCTTCACGGTGCCCCAGTCCGGCGCGCCGAACTGGAAGTACAGGTTGCGCGTGTCGATCTGCGAGAAGGGGCTGTCACAGCCGCTCGCACCGCCGCAGCCCGGGTTCGTGGGCAGGCCGACGACGTCCGACTTGTCGTTGATGCCGGGCGCGAAGCCGACATGCGCCTTGATGTCCAGCCCCTCGACCTTGGTCGTGAACACGAAATTGATCCAGCCCGGCAGCAGGCCGTTGGTCAGCGCCGATTCGCGCGTCTTGACCCCGTCCACCTCCTGCGTGCGGCTCGAATAGAAGCCGTTGATCGTGCCGTTGATGTCGATCGTCGAGTCGCCCTGCGAGAAGCTCACCGCGTGGGCCTGCCCCAACCCCAGCGCGCACAGTGCGCCCGCGACCGCCGTCCGCCCCAACACACCCGATTTCGCACGAATAGTCATTGTTTCCTCCTTGGCCTCTGGTTTTGCTGCCTTGTCTGTTTGCGTTCCGCCCCCGCGCCCCCGTCCCGAAGGGCGACAACCGGTGCGTACAGCCGCGCCGGTGGGCGGGCCTGGGCGCACTTCGCAAACTCCGGGCCAATTCCGGATTACCGCACTTTCGCTGCCTTTTTAGCGATTTTCGCTACGCATTACCCCCATATCGCCACACAAAATTGATCCGCTTTGACACAGCGCGCAAGCGGCCGACGGCACAGTTGTTACAGGGTGGAACACCTCCGGCCTTCCCGGCCGGGGATATTCGCCCGTTCGCGATTGCCAGCGCCGGCGATTTGGCGGAACATCCTTCCGACACCCCGGCGCCCACCGCGCATCGGCGCCGTTCCCCGCCCCCCGTATCGAACCGATCATGAACTCCCCCGCACACCCCCTGGCCGCCACCCTGCTCGCGCTCGCGCTGGCGGCCCCCCTGGCCACCCCGCTCACCGCGACGGCCCAGTCGCGCATCCCCTCGCTCGACCGCAACGACCACCTCGGCGAGGTCGGCCGCGCCGCGCGCCAGAAGGCCATCGAGCGCTTCGACAGCGCCGACACCGACAAGGACGGCAAGCTGTCGCGCGAGGAAGTCGCCGGCCGCTTCACCTACCAGAGCGAGAACTTCGACCAGAACGACAAGAACCGCGACGGCTTTCTCGACTGGGAAGAATTCATCGGTCACGACCGCTGGAAGAAGGAATAAGGCGATGCGCTGCGGGTCCGCCGGCCCTGCGTCCTGGCTGCGGCTGCTCCTGGCCGCGGCGGTGCTGGCCTTCGCCGGCACGGCAGGCGCGGGCGAACTCGGACCGCTGCTCGAACGCATCGAGCGCGCCTACGGCACGATCACGCTGCCGAACTCCATCCTGCAGCGCGGCCGCACGCTCTCGCACAGCCGCGGCGAGGGCACGCTGCTGCGCGCCTATCGCGGCGCCGAACGCTTCCGCATCGAGATCCGTTACCGTTCCGGCGTAGAGACCCGCATCATCGACGGTCCCGCGGCCTGGCAAAGCAGCAAGCCGATGAGCGAAGCCTTCCGCGGCGCGTTGATCCTGCAGGCGGCACGCGTCGCCCTGCCGTGGAACCTGCTCGCCGCACGCGAGCAGCTGCGCGACGGCGGCGAGCAACGCCTCGGCGACGTGCGCCTGCACTTCGTCGAAATGCCGCTCGGCGACAACCTGCGCATGGTCGCCGAAGTCGATCCGGAGTCCGGGCGCATCCTGCGCTCGCGCGGCATCCTCGTCCACCCGGGCGGCAGCGAGATGGTGTTCGGCACCGTGTACGAGGATTTCCGCACCACGGACGGCCGCCTCTACGCCGCCGTCGAACACCACTATGCGATGGGCCGCTACATCGGCCGCTCGGTCATCGAATCGGTCGAATACGACACCCCGATCGCCGACTCGCTGTTCCGTCCCGAAATCCCGGGCCTGATCTGAGGCGCCTCACTCGGCGGCGATGTACAGCGTCTCCTTCAGCTCCTCCATCACCACGTAGCTGCGCGACTCGGCCGCCGACGGCAGCTTGAGCAGGATGTTGCCGAGCAGGCGCCGGTATTCGCCCATCTCGGTGATGCGCGCCTTCACGAGGTAGTCGAAGTCGCCCGACACGAGATGGCACTCCATCACCTCGGGCACGAAGCTCAGCTCCTTCTTCACGCGGTCGAACACCTCGCCCGACTTCGCCGACAGCTTGATCTCGACGAACACCAGCAGGTTCTTGCCCAGCGCATGCGGATTCACGTGCGCGTGGTAGCCGGTGATCACGCCCTCGCGCTCCAGGCGCCGCACGCGCTCGGTGCAGGGCGTCGCCGACAGGCCGATCTTCGCCGCCAGATCGGTCATCGAAATCCGGCCGTCCTTCTGCAGCAGATCGAGGATGCGGCGGTCGATGCGGTCGAGTTCGCGCATTTCACTATTCCGGAGGTAAACACCGCCCGAATATACGGTAATTCACTTCATCACGCGTCAATTCAGGTGAATTTCACTACCAAACCATCACTAGACTGGCGATATTCAATGAACCGAAATCCACGGAGACAGTCATGCGCGTTCTCGTCCTCGGCAGCGGCGTCGTCGGCACCACCACCGCGTACTACCTCGCCCGCAGCGGCGCCCAGGTCACGGTCATCGACCGCCAGCCCGCCCCGGCGCTCGAGACCAGCTACGCCAACGCCGGCCAGGTCTCGCCCGGCTACTCCACCCCGTGGGCCGCGCCCGGCATCCCGCTGAAGGCGATCAAGTGGCTGTTCCAGCGCCACGCGCCGCTCGCGATCCGCGCCGACGGCAGCCTGTTCCAGCTGCGCTGGATGGCCGAGATGCTGAAGAACTGCACCGCCGACCGCTACGCCGTGAACAAGGAACGCATGATGCGCCTGTCCGAGTACAGCCGCGACGTCCTGCGCGCGCTGCGTGCCGACACCGGCCTCACGTACGAAGAGCGCACGAACGGCACGCTGCAGCTCTTCCGCAGCCAGGCCCAGGTCGATGCCGCGGCGCGCGACATCGAGGTGCTGAAGGAATGCGGCGTACCTTTCCAGATGCTCGATCGCGACACCCTCGCCGGTGCCGAACCGGCGCTCGCCGCGGTGCGCGACAAGCTCGCCGGCGGCCTGCGCCTGCCCAATGACGAAACCGGCGACTGCCAGCTGTTCACCACCCGACTCGCCGAGAAGGCGCGCGAACTGGGCGTCGAGTTCCGTTTCGGCCAGGACATCCGCGAAGTGCTGGTGGGCGGCGGCGACGTCATCGGCGTGCAGGTCGGCGACGAAGTGCTCGCGGCCGACCGCTACGTGCTCGCGCTGGGCAGCTACTCGCGCAAGATGCTCAAGCCGCTGGGCCTCGACCTGCCGGTCTACCCGCTGAAGGGCTACTCGCTCACCGTGCCGCTCGTCGACGCCGCGAAGGCCCCGGTGTCCACCGTGCTCGACGAAACCTACAAGATTGCCATCACCCGCTTCGACGACCGCATCCGCGTCGGCGGCATGGCCGAACTCGCGGGCTTCGACCTCGCGCTCAACCCGCGCCGCCGCGAGACGCTGGAAATGGTCGTCGGCGACCTCTTCCCCGGCGGCGGCGACCTTCCCGCGGCCGAATTCTGGACCGGCCTGCGCCCGATGACGCCGGACGGCACCCCGATCGTCGGCGAGACCGCCTATCCGCAGCTCTACCTCAACACCGGCCACGGCACCCTGGGCTGGACGATGGCCTGCGGCTCCGGGCAACTGGTGGCCGATCTGGTCACCGGCCGCCAGCCGGCGATCCGTCATTCCGATCTGGGACTCGCGCGTTATGGCAAAGTAGCGGCTTCACGCTCGCAAGGCCTTAACCTGTCCCCCGCCGCATGAGACCCGCCCGCGCACTGATCGATCTCGACGCCCTGCGTCACAACTACCGCCTCGCCCGCAGCCGCCACGGCGGCCGGGCGCTCGCCGTCGTCAAGGCCAACGCCTACGGCCACGGCGCCGTCGCCTGCGCGCGCGCCCTCGCCCCGGAGGTCGACGGCTTCGCCGTCGCCTTCCTCGAGGAAGCGCTGGAACTGCGTGCGGCCGGCATCGAGCAGCCCATCCTGCTGCTCGAGGGCATCTTCGATGCCGACGAACTCGACGAAGTCGTGCGCCACGACCTGTGGATGGTTGTGCACCACGCCGAGCAGATCCGCATCATCGACCACGCGAAACCCGCGCTGCCGCTGGACGTGTGGCTCAAGGTCAACAGCGGCATGAACCGCGCCGGCTTCATGCCGCACGAACTGCGCGCCGCCTGGCAACGCCTCAAGGACAACGGCAGGGTCGGCAGCATCACGCTGATGACCCACTTCGCGCGCGCCGACGAACCGCACGTCCTGTCCACGCCCGAACAGGTCGCCGCCTTCGATGCCGCCGCCCGCGACCTGCCCGGCCCGCGCAGCCTCGCGAATTCCGGCGCGATCCTCGGCTGGCCCGACGCCCATCGCGACTGGGCACGCCCGGGCATCCTGCTGTACGGCGCCGACCCGATGCCCGGCGAACCCAACGGCCTGCGCCCGGTGATGACGCTCGAGAGCGCGATCATGGCGATCCGCGAGATTCCCGCCGGCGCCCCGCTCGGCTACGGCGCGCGCTTCCGCGCCGAACGCCCCACCCGCGTCGGCCTCGTCGCGATGGGCTACGCCGACGGCTATCCACGCACGGTGCCCGACGGCACGCCGGTCGCCGTCGACGGCATCCGCACGCGCCTGATCGGCCGCGTGTCGATGGACATGCTCACCGTCGATCTCACCGACCTGCCCGACGCCAAGCTGGGCAGCCGCGTCGAGCTGTGGGGCAACAACGTACCGGTGAACCGCATCGCCGAGGCGGCGAACACGATCTCCTACGAGCTGCTGTGCAACGTCAAGCGCGTGCGCTTCGAATACACGGACTGAACCCGGCCCCTCAGCAGCCCCTTCGCAATTCCTTACCCCGCCGCCAGCGCCAGCCCCGCACGCCTGGCCTGCGGCACCGTGCGGCGCAGCAAGCCCTCGAAGGCTTCCGCGCGCAGCGGCCTGGCAATCAGGTAGCCCTGCAGGTAATCGCACCCCCGCTCGCGCAGGAAATCCGCCTGCGCCTGCGTCTCCACGCCTTCCGCGACGACCTTCAGGTCGAGGCTGTGCGCCATGTTGATGATGGCCGCGACCAGGTGCGCGTCGCTGCGGTCGTCGGCGCAATCGCGCACGAAGCTGCGGTCGATCTTGACGATGTCGACCGGAAAGCGCTTCAGGTAGGACAGCGATGAAAACCCCGTGCCGAAATCGTCGAGCGAATACGCGACGCCCTGCTCCTTCAGCGCGCGCATGCGCTTCTCGGTGGCGCTGTTGGCGTCGACCATCACCGACTCGCAGATCTCCAGCGTCAGCGCCCCCGACACCACCGCGTAAGCGTCCATCACCTCGGCGACCAGATCGGGCAGCGCCGGATCGCGGAACTGCACGCCCGACACGTTGACGGCCAGATGCGGCAGGGTATGGCCGAGCAGGCGCCAGGCGTGCATCTGGCGCACGGCCTCGCGCAACACCCACGCGCCGATCGGCACGATCAGGCCGCTGTCCTCCGCCACCGGCACGAAATCGGCGGGCGACACCGCGCCGAGCTGCGGGTGCGTCCAGCGGATCAGCGCCTCGGCGCCGAACAGTTCGCCGCTGTCGGCGGCGACGATGGGCTGGTACTCGAGGGTGAATTCGTCGTGCGCGAGCGCCGTGCGCAGGTCCGCCTCGACCTGCATGCGCTTGAGCGCGTCGCACTGCATCTCGCGTGCGTAGAAGTGGAAGCGGTTCTTGCCGTTCTGCTTGGACTTGTACATCGCGATGTCGGCATTGCGCAACAGGCTGTGCACGTCCTCGCCGTCGTCGGGGAACACCGTGATGCCCATGCTGCCCGATATCTGGTGCCGCGTACCCGCCAGCGCGATCGGCTCCTCCAGCACGCCCAGTACCTTCTCGCCGACGGTGCGCAGATCCTCGATGTCCTGCAGCTCGCCGATCACGATCGTGAACTCGTCGCCGCCCAGTCGCGCCACCGTGTCCTGCTCGCGCACGCAAGCCTTCAGGCGACGCGCAACCTCGACCAGCAGCTCGTCGCCGACGTCGTGGCCGAGCGTGTCGTTCACCCACTTGAATCCGTCGAGGTCCAGGAACAGCAGTCCCGCCTTGCAACCATTGCGGCGCGCATGCGCAAGCACGCGATCGAGACGGTCGTACAGCAGGCTGCGGTTCGCCAGCCCCGTCAGCGCGTCGAAGTTCGCCTGGCGCCAGATCTCGTCCTCGTGCTGCTTGCGCTCCGTGATGTCGCTGAACATCGCGACATATTCGACGACCCCGTCCCCCTCGCCGCGCACCGCCGACATCGTCAGCCATTGCGGGTAGATTTCGCCGCTGCGGCGCCGGTTCCACACCTCCCCCTCCCACTCGCCGCACGACTTCAGCGTCGACCACATTGCGTCGTGAAGGGCATCGTCCTGGCGCACGGAACGGAAGATGGTGGACTGTTGACCGATGACTTCCTCGGCCGGGTGTCCGGTGATGCGGCAGAAAGCGGGGTTGACCGACGTGATCGTGCCTTGCGCGTCCATCGTCATGATGCCCTGGCTCGACGCCGAGAACACCACCATCGCCTCGCGCATGCGCGCCTCGCTCTGGCGCCGTTCCGTGACATCCTCCACCGTGCCCACGCAGCGCGGCGGCTCGCCCGGCAGCGCGATGCGCTCCGCGATCTCTCGCACCCAGCGGACCTCCCCGTGCAGGAGCACCCGGTGCTCGATATCGAAGGACTCCCCGGCGATCACCCGCTTCCACGCCTTCCGCACCATCTCGCGATCCTCGGGATGCACAGCCTCCAGCAGGATCGGCCACGACAGCTTCAGATCGGCCGACAACCCGAAGAGCCGGCGCGTCTCGGCCGACAATTCGAGCCTCGGCACCCGCGGCAGGTACACCCAGCTGCCGACCTGCGCAATCGCCTGCGCACGGTTCAGGTCGGCGGTGCGCTCCTCGACCAGGGATTCCAGCTCGCTTTCGTGCGCCTTCAGTTCCTCGAGCAGGCGCACGAGGCTCGCCGCAACATCCCCCACCTCGTCGTTGCCGAAAAGCCCCGCACTGAAGCCCTGCCGCGGACGCCCGGTGAGCGCCACCTCGCGCGCCTCGCTGGCAAGCTCCTCGATGCGGCGCGTCTGCGCGCGTGCGAGCGCGCGGCTCGCCGCACCGACCAGCAGGATCGCAACCAGGCCCCATGCCACGTGCTCGGCGAGCAGCGCCTCGATCGGTCGCTCGAACACCTCGGCATCCATGCTCACACGCACCAGCAAGGGGTCCGACAGGGGCAACCCCGGGTTCACCGCATGCGAACTCGACACCAGCCGCGCCGAATTGCCCGGAAAACTGCGCTGCATGACCATGCCGCCTCCCGCGGTCAGGGCCACCTCCGTCAGACCGTCGTCGTGCAGATCGAAGGGCGAACCGGCACTCCGCAACCACTGGCTGAGATTCGCCTCGAACACCAGCGCCCCCTCGAAGGTGCCGGTGGCATTGACCAGGATGGGGACCGCGACACGCAGCACGGCATCGGAGTCGAGCCGCTCGATGGCGGCATGGGTTTCCCCGCGCAACACCTTGTCCGCCAACCATGCCTCGCCACGGAAGCTCCGCGGTGCCTTGCGCGCGGCGACGGGCTCACCGCGGTAGTCGGTCACGACCAGGTTGTAGTCGATGGATACCGGCAGCGTGTGCCGGGCGAGGAAGGGCCTCAGGTAGGCGTCGCGTCCCTGCGAGTCGAGCAGTGCGTTCGACAGCAGCGGCTGCGCAGCAAGCGCGACCAGCTCGCGGCGCGCGAGATCCAGCGTGCGTTCGATGCGGTCCGACACGGAACTGGCGATCTGCGCGAGGTGCCCCGCGGCAATCCCGTGCACCAGGGTACGCGCATTGAAATACGACAGCGCCACCATCACGACCACGACCAGCGTGGTCAGCGCGGCGCCATAAAGGGTATAGCGTCCGCGCAAGCCCAGACGCATGCGTTTCCGCGCATCCGGCACCGGGGGCGCCGACGGGCGGCTAGCGCGCATCGGCCCCTCGATGATCGCGGCACGCGCCCGCAAGACCGCCCCGCATGCCGCGGCGGCGCACAGCGATAATCCCCGTCTCCTCGGGCCTCCTGCACCCGAAAGGACTTCGCCCAAGTCGCTTCATCCTTTTTGCTCAAATATGTTCTTGTTTTATCTAAAGATAACACACGGAATAAAAACCTGCGCATTGTCATATCGCGCGCACCAGGCGCCCCCTCCCCGCCACCCCGAGGCCACGGGTCGATTCTTATTCTGGCTCAAGGCGCAGCCCCCCGGCGCCCCCTACGATCGGAACCCTGCGGCACCCCCTTTTGCACTCCTTTTGTACCCATTCGTAGCGCTTTCACCACCCCAACCCGGAGATCCGACTCATGAGCGAGCTGCCCATCCTCGACAACACCGTCTTTCCCTTCGACGCCCGCGGCGTCGCCAAACGCTTCCGCCACGCCGCGATCTTCGGCGCACTCGAATCCCTCGAGGATGGCGAGACGATGCGCTTCGTGAATGACCACGACCCCCTGCCGCTGCTTGGCCAGATCCAGCAGCGCTACGGCTCGCAGGTTGTGATCGCGTATGTGGCGCGCGAACCGGGCAACATCGTCATCGACTTCCGCATCCAGCTCCAGGCCCGCGACTCCGAACCCGCTGCGGCACCGGCACCGGCACCGGCCCGTCAGAGTGGCGGCGGTTGCGGCGGCGGAGGCGGCGGCGGCTGCGGCTGCTCGGGCCACTGAACCCGTTACGGGCCCGGCCGCGCGCCGGGCTCACGCACCGCGCAGCAGGTACCCCAGCGCACCGGGCGCGCGCGCCAGCCCGGCCGCCGACAGGTAGTGGCGCCAATGGCGCGCGAGGTGGCGCACAACGAATCCCGGGCGCAGGTAGAAGGACCGGTAGAAGCGGCGCTGCAGGGCCGTCAACGCCGCCGGCGGAATGCGGCTGCAGCTGCTCGCCGGCGTCAGGTAATGGTATTCGGCGCCATGCGTGCGCAATTGCTGCGGCAGCTCGCCCCACAAGGGCACGTCCGGATACGGGCGATAGATCTGCATCTGCAGGTAATCGGGGCTGATGCGCCGCGCCAACGCCAGCGTAGCCTCCGCATCGTCCTCGGTCTCGTCCGGCATGCCGACCATGAACAGGGCCACCGAGCCGATACCGGCCCGGTCCAGTCGCTCGAAGGCCGATTCCGTCGCCGCGACCCAGCCCGCGCCATCCGCAGTCTTGCCCAGGCGCTCGATCAGCCGCGCCGAACCGCTGTCGACACCCACCTTCAGCAGCACCGCACCGGCCGCCGCCGCCGCGGCCACCCGCTCCTCGTCGAGCTCGTCGGGGCGCGCATTCGCCATCCACGGCAGCTCGACGCCGCGACGCACCAGTTCGTCCGCCAGCTGCATGAAGCGACCGCGATGCACCAGCAGGGAATCGTCCTCGAAGGCGATCGCCTGCGCGCCCGCGGCCTTCAGCGCGAGCACCTCGTCGACCACGTCGCCGACCGAGCGCACCCGCAAGTCCCGTCCGACGCTCTTGCGCACAATGGCCGTACAGTGGCGGCACGGCCGCGGACAGCCCCACGCAGTGAGCACGTAGCCCCAACGCACCACCGGCCGCCCGCGCACCGGGAACGGGAACGCATACGCCTTCAGCGCATCACGCCCGAAGCGCGGCCGCGGCAGCGCATCCGGCGCACCCACGAGCACGATTTCGCCCCCATCCATGCGCAACCGGCATTCCTCGCGCAGGGCTGCAAGATCCTCGCCCGCCAGCACGCGCAACGCCAGGCGCGGCGCCTCCTCCTCGGGTTCGCCCGGCACAGCAAGCTCGTAGGCCTCGCTCCAGCCGCGAAACCGCGTCCGCGCGACGTGCTGCACCTGCTGCCCGACCGCGATCGTGACGACGCCGGCCGCGCGCAACGCCGCGGCAACGCGCACCGACTCCTCCAGGCACCAGGTCACGGCGCGGATCACCGCGACACGCGGTTTCAAGGCCAGCACCCTCTCGACGAACGCGTCGACGGAAAAATCCCCCAGCCAGCCATCGAGCAGCGGCACCGCGACCTTCAGGGCCTCCTCCAGCCCGGCCTGCACGTACATCAGGTCGAGCGCCGGATGCAGGTGGCGCGGATGACCGGTGTGGCGCCCCGCCTCGCGGTCGATGCGCAATACGACGACGGGATGCCCCGATCCGTTCATCCGAGCTCCTCCGCAAGCCGGCAGAGAATGGCGACCATGCGCCGCAGACGCCGCTCGGACATGCCCTCATAGAGCGGAATCAGCACTGCCTGCGTCGCCGCCGTCGCGGCCCCCGGGCAATCGGCGAAACCGAGCATCGCCGCGGTATCGTCCATCACCTCCCCGCCTATGCCCAGGTCCAGGCCGTGCCGCTGCGCCGCGGCACGCAGGGCGCCGATGTCGCCCTGAAAGCGCGCGACGAAATTGTAGAACGCCGGCCGGCCGAAATCACCGCGCCGCTGGGTGACAAAACGCGGCGGCAGGCTGCGCGCGAGCACCTCCCACTGCGCATCGAGGCGCTTCTGCCGCGCCTGTGCCCGCTGCAGCTTGCGCAGGCCCAGCCGCGCCTGGAAGCCGCTGAACGCAGCCGCCGTGCCGCGCACGCGGTCGTGCGCCTGACGATAGAGCCGGTCGAAACCGCCGGCGCGGTGCGTCGAAAACATCATGCGCGCGGCGATCGCATAGGCGGGGCTCCTCACCGCAAGCTCTTCGACAACCTTCAACAGCATCTTGCGCACCTGCGGCCACTCGCGTCGTGCGCGCCCGGCCAGACGCGCCCGCGTCGCGGCCGCCAGCGCCTCGTCCGCCGTCGTCAGGACGCCACCGCCGAACGCCGCCACCGCCTTCGTCGCCTCCAGGCTGAACAGCGCGGCGCGGCCGAAACTTCCGGCCGGACGGCCGTCGATCGACGCCCCGAACGCATGCGCGCAGTCCTCGACCACCGCAATGCCGTGCGCATCGGCCAGAGCGCAGATGCCGCGGATGTCGCACGGCGCGCCGAGCAGATGCACGACGAAGATCGCGCGCGTGCGCGGCCCGATGCGGGCGGCGACGCTGTCGGCCCTCATGTTGAAGTTGGACGGATCCACGTCGGCCGGCACCGGCACGATGCCGCGAGCGCGAATCAGCGGTACCAGTTCACCCAGCGTATAGGCCGGGATCACCAGCTCGTCGCCCTCGCCGAGCCCCAGCCCGTCCAGGATCAGGCCGAGTGCATCGCGGCCGCTCGCGGTCGCGATCGCATGCGGCACACCGACCGCGGCGGCGAATGCGCGCTCGAATGCCGCCACCTGCGCCGCTGCGGCATCGGCCGACACCCAAGGTGCGCGCAAGGCCTCCCCGAGATCGCCCCACTCCAGCGGAATGCGCCGGCGCGGAATCACGCCCCGACTCCGGCCAGATCGTCGCTTTGCGCCAGCAGCGCCGGCCGGAGATCGAGCACGCGGCACAATGCACCGAACACCTCTGCAACGGAAATCCGCTGCATGCACTGGTTATCGGTGCACCGCGTGCGCCGCTGATTGCCCGCATTCACACACGGCGAACAGGCCAGCCCCGCACTGATCACGGTCGCCTCCCCCAGCGGACGGAACAGCACCGGCGTCTCGGGGCCGAACAGGGCGATCACGGGCAGGGCCGTAACGGCGGCGAAGTGCGCGGGCCCCGAGTCGTTGCTGACGAGCGCGGCGCCGAGCGTAAATAGCGCCGGCAATTCGCCGAGGGCGAAGTGCCCCGCGATATCGACGCAGCGGACATCTCCGACCTCGGCCGCAATCGCCGCCGTCGTCGCCCTGTCGTCCTCGGCACCGATCAGCAGCACGCGCACGTCCGCATAGCGCGAGAGCGTCGCACGCACCAGTGCCGCGAAGTGCGCCTGCGGCCAGCGCCGCTGCGGCAGCATCGCGCTCGCGTTGGCGTTAACGAAGACGAGGCGTTCGTCGCCGACCGGACAGCCGCGCAAGCGGCCCAGCCTTTCCCGCACCACCGCGAGTTCGTCCGCACCCAGCTCGCGCCGGCGCACGCGCGGCACCAGCATCGCCGCCGCCAGACGCGGCGCGGGCGGCACATCCTCGGCGAACAAGGCCTCGACCAGCATCAGATAGTTCTGCGCCATGTGCAGCTGCGGGTTGAAGGCCAGCGGATGCGTGTACAGGTCGCCGCGGTACAGCCCGACCCCTTCGAAGCGGTGGAAACCCGCGCGCCGGCGCACCCCCGTCAGCAAGCACAAGGCCGCGGTCAGGCGGGAGAACAGCTCGAGATCGACGAGCGCATCGATGCGCACCCGGCGCACGTCCCGCAGGAAACGCCAGGCATCCGCCGCCAGCACGCGCAGCGAACCCGTGCGGATCACGAACACGCGCTCGGGCGGCACCGTGCCGGCAATCGCGAGGCTGTCGCGATTGTGCGCAAAGGTCAGGCAATACGCCTGCGCGCCGCTGCGCGCTGTCAGTGCCCGCATCGCCGGATCCGCAAGGACCATGCTGCCGGATTCGGCCAGTTGCACGAAGAGCACGCGACGCACCGCCTGATCCTGCGCACGCGTCCGCCGCCACACTCGTGCCGCCCTGCGCATTCCCGACAGCGCGGCACACAGCGGCACACCGAGCCAGCGATCCATGCGGCGCATCGCCTCAGGTCCGGGCACGACCACCCTCCCGACGAAGACCGCCGTTCGGCCACGTCGCCTGCGCCGGCCTCGCATTCATGTCATGGGCATGCGTGCGCAATCGGATGAAATACGCGTACAAACAGGCAATTCCGGTGATTTCGAACGGAGCGGACTATACCGCGCTTTGCACACGCCGTCGCCTGCTCTCGCGGGCAGAATACACGTGACCGGGATCACGCCAAACACGCCCCGATCCCGCTAAAATGCCGCTGATCGCAAGCCATTGATGGGAGTGCGGTTATTGTTCACGCACTCGGAATCTGGTCGAATGAGCGAAACACTGGCCTCAACGGAAAACCCGGCTCGCAACGCCCGCGCGTCGCTCCTGCATTCGCTCGTAGCCCAGTCGCCCGCCCTGATTGCCATTCGCGGCAACGACGGCACCTATCTCTACGCGAACGAGTCCTTCGCGCAGATGCTGGATCTCCCGGCCGAATCGCTGCAGGGTCGGCACGAAGACGACGTGCTGCACACCGCTGGCGTGTCCCGGACCCTGCGCATCGGCAACGGCGCGTCCGTCGAGATCACGCACAACGAAGAGGAAGCCATCGTGGGACTGAGGTCGCGCCGCTTCCTCGTCACGCGCTTTCCGCTGCGTGCCGGCGACGGCGAGGTCATCGCGTCAGGGATGATCGCCACCGAAATCGGCGCACGCGCGGGCACCGTCGCCAACCCGGCCGAGTACGCCGAGGCGCGCCACGCCGAGCTCCTGCACGCCCTCGAACAGATGGAACGCCTCGCCTACACCGACCGGCTGACCGGCGCGTGGAACCGCCGCCATCTCGAAGACGCCGCCCTGCTGGAAATGTCCCGCGCCGAGCGCCACGGCCATGCCGTCTCCCTGCTGGTGCTCGATGTCGACCACTTCAAGGAAATCAACGACCAGTTCGGCCACGCCGTCGGCGACTACGTGCTCGTCGAACTCGTCCGCTGCATCCGCGGCGACATCCGCCGCGCCGACACCGTCACGCGCTGGGGCGGCGAGGAATTCATCGTGCTCGCCCCCGATACCGCCCTGCGCGAAGCCGAACAACTGGCGCAGAAACTGTGCGCACGCGTGGCCGAGGCGCAACTGTCGAGCGCACGACCGGTGACCATCAGCGTCGGCGTCGCCGAATACCACTGCAGCGAAGGCTTCGAGCACTGGCTCGCACGCGCCGACCGTGCGATGTACCGGGCCAAGGACAGCGGACGCAATCGCGTCGTCGCCGACCCCTATTCCGCGTTCGCGAGCGACGGTACCCGTCAGGCATGTTCGCCGGTCGAACTGGTGTGGCGCGAAAGCTACTGCAGCGGCAACGACCGGGTGGACCGCCAGCACCGCCAGCTGTTCGAACACGCCAACCGGCTTCTGCACGCCGTGATGTCGCACGCGTCCCGCGCAGAAGTCCTCGAGGCGATGGAAGTCCTCGTCGAGGACATCACCGCACACTTCGCTGAAGAAGAGCAATTGCACGACGCCATCGGCTTTCCCGCCCGCGACGCGCATGCGGCCGAGCACGGACGCCTGCTCGCGCAGGCCGCCCGGCTGTTCGAACGCGTCCGGCAGGACGCCGAACTCCCGATCGCGGAGGTATTCCGGTTCCTCGCCTACGACGTCGTCGCCCAGCACCTCGTCGGCGCCGACCGGCAATATTTCCGCTACCTTGAAACACCTTCGGGAAACGACATGTAAGCCTCTTTCCGCCGCGCTTTTCATTCGCGCCGCACTGCCCGATAATGGCGGGAATACTATTGCCGTCGTCATGAACTGCGCCCATGCCGGCACGCCACCGAACGGGAGCCCGGGAATAATCCCCCGCGCGCGCGACTCCTGCCCGGATGCCCCACGCAAGCGGTTCGCAAGCGACCAGATCCAATGTGCGACACGTGACTGCGAGTTGCCCGAATTCCGTGTGCGCACCCGAGACCAAAGTACTGGAATGAAAAATTACAGTCGCCCCGCCACCGGTTTCCGGCAAATCCTGACTCTCTTCGTATGCGTGCTGTCGCTCGCAGGCGGCATCGCGCCTGCCGAAGCCCAGCAGTCGAAGATCTCCAATACCAAGCACAACCTGTCCTCGTCCGGCTCGGGGACCGTCAAGGCCACGACGGAAAACCAGATCTGCGTCTTCTGCCACACCCCGCACGCCGCGAACACCGCCGCGCCGGCGCCGCTGTGGAACCGCACCCTGTCGAGCGCGACCTACACGCCCTACACCTCCAACTCGCTCGACGCCCAGACCATCCTCGGGGGCGCACTGTCGCAGCCCGGCGGCAGTTCCAAGCTCTGCCTGTCCTGTCACGACGGCACGATGGCGATCGGAACGGTCGGCGTACTCGGCGGCAAGACCAACGTTTCGGTGACGATGTCCGGCACCGACGCCGGCAAGATGCCCACCGGACAGGGGACGACCACGGGCTTCACGCGCAACCTCGGCATCGACCTGCGCAACGACCACCCGATCTCATTTACCTACGATAACGCCCTCGCCACCGCCGACGGCGAGTTGCGCGACATGGACGCGCAACAGCGCTATCCTCAGGGCTCCAGCACCAGCCCCGTCATCGGCATCCGCAGCGCCGGCGTCAGACCGGCACTGCCGCTGCAGCCTACGGGCACAGCCGGCGCCGGCCAGGTCCAGTGCACCACCTGCCACGACCCGCACCTGGACGTCCCGAAGTTCCTGCGCCTGAACCGTTTGCAGACGGTGAACCCGGCCGGGGCCGAGTTCCTCCCCGCCACCGACCAGATCTGTCTCGGCTGCCACAACAAACTCGGCACAGCATGGTCGCAGTCCTCGCACGCATCGGAAACCATTGCCGACGAAACCTACAAGACCGACGCCGCGAACCGGCGCGAATTCCTCCTTGGCGGGAAAGCGAGCATCAAGGTCTGGGAGGCCGGTTGCCTCAACTGCCACGACACCCACGCGGTGCAAGGCACGCGCCGCCTGCTGCGCGAGGGGGTCCTCGGCACCAGCGGCGGCACCGGCGCAGGCAGCTACAAACTGGGTTGGGGCTCGGAATTCGCCCCCAACGGCGTCTCGGCGATCGAGGAAACCTGCTACCAGTGCCACACGAACTCGGCCAACAGCATTCTGAACGCGGGGAACGGCGCCGTCCCGGACATCAAGACCGATTTCACCACCCTCGCACGGCGCATGCCAATAGCATCATCCGAACAGGCGTCCGGGGTCGAATCGCACGACATCAAGAACAGCGACTTCGTCGAGGATCAGGCAACCCTTGGCCAGACCGATCTGACCAAGCGCCACGCCGAGTGCACCGACTGCCACAATCCGCACCGCGTCACGCGCAACAACCTGTTCAATACGTCAGGCGACAACACCAAGCGCACGCACATACCGGGCGGCGCAACGCCCAGCACCACCAGCAACGGCAACATCGCGTCCGGCGCGCTGCGCGGCGCCTTCGGTGTCGAACCGGTGTATAGCGGCACCAGCTTCTTCGATCTGCCCAACAGCTACACGGAAAAGAAAGGGGATGGCGGAACCGGGGCCGCCACGGCCGTCACGAGCGCGTGGGTGACGCGGGAATACCAGATCTGCCTCAAGTGTCACTCCGACTACGGCTACCCCGACGACAACACCTATCCGAGCGGCACCAAGCGCCCCGAACTGGGCACCACCAGCAATCTGACCCCGTCCAACCCGGACGGAGTCCGGACCAGTTACACCCGCTATACCAACCAGGCACGCGAATTCCAGCCCAACAACGCGACCGGCGGCACCGGCGCCGGGACCAACTACCTGACCGGCAACTACCGCGCCTGGCACCCCGTGATCGCGCCGACGGGACGCAACCTGTCCGCCCGCGGCATCACCGACACGAGCCCGTGGCGCTCGCCGTGGACCAATAATGTCGGCACCCAGACGATGTATTGCACCGACTGCCACGGCTCGAACGCCAGCGGAAGCGGCACCCCTCCGATCACGCCCGATTCGGGCGTATGGGGGCCGCACGGCTCGGCGAACAACTTCATTCTCAAGGGCGTATGGGGCCCCACCATGGGCGCCACCGGCCGCGACAGCGGCGAAACCTCCAACATGCTGTGCTTCAAGTGCCACGACTCGGCCGTATATACGACTCGCAGCGATTCGGGCCGACGTTCCGGTTTCTATGATGGCTCTTCCGGCAAAGGCAACCTTCATAACTTCCACACCGACAAGATCGGGAAGCTGTACTGCACCTGGTGCCACGTCGCCGTTCCCCACGGCTGGAAGAACAAGATGCTGCTGGTGAACCTCAACGACATCGGGCCGGAAGCCGGTCAGACCGCGAGCAAGCAAGTAGCGACCAACGGCAGCAGCAGTACATACAACGTCGGCCCTTACTACGCCAACGCGAAGCTGAAGATCGTCACCTTCGCCCAAAGCGGCAACTGGTCCGCGGGCGATTGCGGCGCGGCCAGCGGTTCGACAATCATCGCCAACAGCCAGGGCGGCACCACCAACACATCAGGCACCGGCAAGAACTGGATGATCAGCACTTGCTCCAACCCGCCCTGATTTCCCGGCCGTTCAAAACGGCGGAGCAGCCCTGACCGCCCGCTCCGCCGCTTTGAACCGTCCTTGCTCCCGCTCGCAATGACCCGACAATATCCCGCACACGGTCGGGGAAGCGATACGCCCCCCAGGATCTCCGTCCTGCTGCTCACCACCTCGTATCCGTTGCGTGCCGGTTCGGTCAGCGGAATCTTCGTTCAACGGCTGGCCGCAGCGCTTGACCGGCACTGCGCTCTGCGCGTGCTCGCCCCCGCCGACGCGGCGGCGTCCCCCCCCGACGCTGTCGCACCATTCGCGACGACTTTCCGCTACGCACCGCGCGGGCTGCAGACGCTCGCGCACGGTGCCGGCGGAATCCCGGCCGCACTGGGCGCCAGCCGGTCAAACCTCATCCTTGTGCCGCCATTTCTTCTCGCGATGCTTGTCTCCTGCTGGCGCCACTCCCGCGCGACGCAGATCCTGTTCGCCAACTGGTCGATCTGCGGCATCGCGGCCGGTCTGACCGGACGCGCCCGAGGCATTCCGGTCGTCGTCACGCTACGCGGCGAAGATGCAAACCGCGTCGGCAAGGGGCGCCTGTTTCGTGTGATGCTCGGCCTATGTGGCCGGCTGTGCGATCGCGTCGTCACCGTCAGCGAAGCGATGGCCGACGCGCTGCGCAGCAGCGTTCCCGCCATCGCGGACAAGCTCGTCACGATTCCCAACGGCGTTGCACAAGACTTCCTCGATGTGCCACCCGCCCGGTCAGACACCGGAGAGCTACGCCTGCTGTGCGTCGCCAGCCTGATCCCGCGAAAGTCGGTCGGCACCCTCATCCGGGCGCTGGCTGCCCTGCCAGGGCACTACACCCTGACCATCGTGGGCGAAGGCGGCGAGGAGCCGGCACTCCGACAGCTCGCGGACACGATCGGCGTCGCACGGCGGGTTCGTTTCCTCCCGTTCCAGCCCCCTGAACGCCTGCCGGCATTGCTTGCCGACTGTGACATCTTCGTACTCCCCAGCCTCGCCGAAGGACGACCCAACGTCGTCCTGGAAGCTTTCGCGGCGGCCCGGCCGGTGGTCGCGAGCGACATCGACGGCCTGCGGGAACTCATCGGCGCCGACTCCCGCGGCTTGCTGTTCGCGCCGGGCAATGTCGATGGCCTGACCGTTTGCCTGCTACGCCTTGGCGACCCCGCCATACGGACGATACTTGCTGATCGGGCCCGCCAGTTCATCATCGATGAAGGCCTCACCTGGGATCGCGCGGCGGAACGCTACACGCGATTGTTCCAGGAACTTCTCACACACAGGCGGATATCCTGATGTGCGGCCTTGCCTTCCTCCATGACCGCCGAGTCTCCGCGGATCACGCCATGCAGCGGATGGACCAGTCGCTCGCGGCCATGCATCATCGCGGCCCCGACGACGGGCGCATCGAACACGCCGGCGGTGCGGTTCTCGGACACCGGAGGCTGTCGATCATCGACCTTGCCGGCAGCCCCCAGCCGATGCAGGACCCGAGCGCCCGCTACGTCCTGGCCTACAACGGCGAGATCTACAACTACGCTGAAGTCCGCCACCGGCTCGCGCCGCGCTGGCACTTCCGCACCCACGGAGACACCGAAGTCCTGCTCGCCGGCCTCATCCTCGAGGGCGAACGCT
Organism: Azoarcus sp. Aa7; assembly: GCF_014822185.1. Classification (GTDB taxonomy): domain Bacteria; phylum Pseudomonadota; class Gammaproteobacteria; order Burkholderiales; family Rhodocyclaceae; genus Aromatoleum. The sequence continues at coordinate 97,395 of NZ_QVLR01000098.1, read as the reverse complement.
TTCTCGAAGGGCTCGAAGGCATGTGGGCCTTCGCATTCTGGGACGCGCAGGAGAAGACGCTCATCCTCGGCCGCGACCGCATGGGCAAGAAACCGCTCTTCGTGCAGGCTCTCCCGGACGGGGGATTGGCATGCGCCTCGGAATTGCCGGCCCTGCGCCAGCTCAGCGACGACCCGTGGCACGAGGACATCGACAGCACCGCCGACTACCTGCGCTACGGCTACACGATGCCCGGCCGCAGCGCCTGGCGCGAAGTGCGCGAGATCCTTCCCGGCCACGTCGGCCACTGGCACCCCGGAGGCACTCTGGACCAACGCGCCTGGTGGCAGCTGCGGGTACGCCGCTTCGACGGTGATCCTTCCGCCGCACAACGGGCATTGCGCACGGCGATGACCGCGGCCGTCAGACGCCGCATGGTCGCGGACGTCGAAGTCGGCGCCTTCCTGTCCGGGGGCGTCGACTCGACCCTGGTCTGCGCACTCGTGCGGCAGGAGCTCGGACTGCCGCTGAAGACCTTCACGATCGGCTTCACCGAGGCCGCATTCGACGAACGGCGCTATGCACGCCTCGCCGCCGACAGCCTCGGCACCGACCACTACGAGGAGGTGCTCGCCGGCTGGGACGAACCCGAGCTCGAACGCCTGCTGCTGAACCATGTCGGGCAGCCCTTCGCCGACGCGTCCCTGCTGCCCACCGCCCTCGTTTCCCGCGTCGCGGCGCAGCGGGTCAAGGTGGCCCTCTCGGGCGACGGCGGCGACGAACTGTTCAGCGGCTACCAGCGCTATCAGGCACGCAACATCCTGCGCTGGTATTCGCGCCTGCCTGCGGGCCTGCGCCACCTCGCCGAACGGGCCGTGCGCGCCCTGCCCGAACCCACCGCGCATCACAGCCGCAGCGTGCTCAAGAAAGCGCACCTGTTCATGGACGTCGTCGGCCGGCAGCAGGCCGAAACACCCTATTTCGCGCCGCTGATGTTCGCGCCCGCCCAGCTGCACCGGCTGGCGCCGGACCTCGACGGCCGCGGCCATCCGCCGCCCGGCATCCCGGAAAGCACCGCGCCCGACGACATCGCCCGCATGATGTTCGCGGACGCGCTGATCTACCTTCCGCAGGACATCCTGGTCAAGGTCGATCGCGCCAGCATGGCGCATTCGCTGGAAACGCGCGCCCCCTTCCTCGACCGGGAAGTGGTCGAACTCGCCTTCTCCTTGCCACGTACCTGGCACCGGCGCGGCACCCGCGGCAAGCGGATGCTGCATGAAAGTTTCGCCGACCGCCTCCCCGCGTCGCTGTGGCGCCGCCGCAAGCAAGGCTTCGGCGTCCCCATCCACGCGTGGTTCCGCGGCGACCTGGGCGAGCGTCTGCTCGCCCTCGCCCACGAGGATACCGGCGGCCCGCTGCACCCGGCAGCCGTCTCGACGCTGATCGCCGAACACCGGAGCGGCAGCCGCGACCACGGCTACCGCCTGTGGGCGCTGTACGCCTACCTGCTGTGGAAGCGCCAGCGCCCGTGAGCCCCCCCCCGGGCCGCCACATCGCCCTCCTCCTGCCCGAACTCGAGGCGGGCGGCGCCCAGCGCGTGATGCTCCTGCTCGCGCGTGAATTCGCCACCCGCGGTCACCGTGTCGACCTCGTCCTGCTGCAGGCGACCGGCCCCCTCCTCACAGAAACTCCCGACAACGTCCGGCTCGTCGATCTCGCCGCCCGAGCGCACGGCCTCGGCCAGCTCGGCTTCACCCTCTCGTCGATACGCCGCCTCGGCGCGTGGCTGAAAGGAGAACGCCCCGACGCCCTGCTCAGCACCATCACCGGCGCCAACCTCGTCGCCATTCTTGCCCGCCGCGCCGCCGGCATCCCCCTGCGGCTTGCGATCCGCGAAGCCGTCACGCTGGAAAACCACACCAGCACGTTGCGTCGCCGAGCCATGCGCTGGCTGTATCCCCGGGCCGATGCCGTGATCGCCCTCACCGAGGTCATGGCCGCCCAGCTCGTCCGCGATCTCGCCGTCCCGTCCGGCAAGATCCACTGCATCCCCAACCCGGTCGACGCCGAACGCATCCGGGCACGGGGAAGCGAACCGCTCGCCCACCCGTGGCTCGAAGACCCGAATCTCAAGGTGGTGATTTCCGCAGGACGTCTGATTCCGCAGAAGGATTACGCCACCCTGCTGCGCGCCTTCGCGCTGCTCCCCGCCGAAATGCCGACCCGCCTCATCATCGTCGGCGAAGGTCCCGAGCGTCCGCGCCTCGAAGCACTGGCGACCGAACTCGGCATCGACACGCGTACCCACCTGCCCGGCTTCGACGCCAACCCCTGGCGCTGGATGGCACGGGCAGATCTGTTCGTGTTGAGTTCACTCTGGGAAGGGCACCCGAATGCGCTGCTTGAAGCGCTGACGCTCGGGCTGCCCACGATATCCACCAAGTACGATCCGTCGGTGAGCGAGATGAGTGAAGTCGGCCGCCCCGATCTGGTCGCGCCCGCCGACCCGAAGCAACTCGCCGAACACATCCAGCGGGCCTTGGTGAAACCGAACATCCCGGCGGAAAGGCGACACGCCCGGGATGGCAAGGCCATCGATGCCTACCTCGCGGCCCTGCGCATCTGACCCATCGCCCGCGCCAGGCACCGTGTACACGCCTCTCAACGATCCGACAGGCGCCGCCTCATGCTCGACACCCCGCGCCATGCCGAGGCGAGGACAGCCCTGAAGAAACCCGGAGTCGGAAGAACGAATCTCACCGCATCGGCGAAACGGCGCGTGTGCAGGCAGTGCATGAACACCGTGAAGCAGTAGCTCTCGCGCAATGCGCGCTTCTGCAGCGGAAAACTCATGACGCGATTGAAGTGCACGGCAACCTTGTATCCGCTTCGCGCGAACCGGATCTTCCCGCCGATATCGGCAAAATGCGATGCGCTGCTTCGCAACACGCGGTATGTCGCCAGCACCTCCGGGATATACCCGAACTCATGGCGTTCGGCGATATGCAGCCAAAGGACGTAATCCTCCATGCGCGCATGCAATTTTCTCGCATGTCCCGCATACCCGCTCATCGCCTCGCGCCGGAACAGCGCCGTGCAGGTCTTGTACGGGTTATACCGCAGCAGTTTCGTGCGAACGTCGCCGACGGGCGGAAGATATCCGCGTGATCGATCATGCGCGCGAAGCAGTTTTCCGGACTCTTCCATCAAGACGTTCACATCGCCAAACACCACGCCGCATTCCGGATTGCGCCGCAGAAAATCAACCTGCAATTTCAGCTTGTCTTTTCGCACCCAGAAATCGTCGCCCTCGCACAGGGCGATGAATTCTCCGCGCGCGTAGGAGCAGGCTGTGTCGAATATCAGCGTTCCCTGCGAATAGATGTTTTGGGCCTGCCTGATGTACCTGATCCGTCCGGGAAATCTTTCGCAGAAATTCCGTACGATCGTGTCCGTCCCATCACTCGATGCATCGTCATGGACGATGATCTCGAAGCTGAAGTCCGCCTCCTGATCGAGGAACGACGAGAGCGCGTCCGCAATGAATCTTTCGTGGTTGTATGCAACGCATACCACGCTCACCAGAGGTCGCTGTTCACTCACGCGGAGAGTCTTCCACAACACATATCAGTTCCGCACCTGGTCTTATCCCGGATCTCGCGCCACCGAACCGGCGCTATCCGAACGCCCCAGGATCCACGCGACGAACAGGCCGGAAGCCAGCGCGAGGATGCCCGCCGCACAAATCATCGCCACCTGCATCACCGCTCCGCCCTCCACCGGGAAGACGAAAGATAACGCAATCGCCACACCGCCGACGGCAAGAGTTCCGGGAAGCACATCCACCATGAACCAGCGCCAATGCAGCCCCGGAGATAGTCTGCGATGAACAAGGGGCACCCACAGCAGCAGATATCCGAGATTCGCCGCCAGCCATGCGTAGCCTGCTCCGAGCCCCCCGAACCTCGACACCCCCAGGATGATCAGGGGCACCAGAACGACAAGGAAGATGATGTTTCCGATCAAGTGCAGGCGGAGGTCACCCTTCGCATACTGCAGGTAGTATGCAAATGCCGACACCGAAAATACTGCATTACCGGCGGCATACGCCTTCAGGATCGGAGCAATGTGGCTCGCGCGATCCGCTTCGCCTGTCCATACCGTGACGAACACTTCGGCAAACAATCCGAGAGTCACCGCTGCCGCAGTCGCAATGGCGACGACCGCTCGTGTCGCCTCACGATATAGACGTCTGAACTTCACACCATCGCCTTCCGCCTCGATTCTCGCGAGCCGCGGCAGAACCGCTGCGCCGACAGCGCCACTGATGGCGATCACCCCGCTTGCCACGAGCACCGCAAGACTGAAATAGCCGTATTCGGACAGCGGCAGCAGCCTGGACAGCACGAAACGGTCGATTTGAGTCAACAGACTGCCGATCGAGGAAGTCAGGGCCAGGACAAGGGAAAATCCGAGCACCGGCTTTATTGCTGTCCATGGATTATCGACCGCAAGCCTGCTGGAGATGCGAGGAAAAACCGCGCGTTGCTTTCTCCAGATCACGAAGAATTCCAGCAGTGCCGCCATCAACTGGAACGTGAAGAAGACTCTCGGACCCGCCCCGACGAATACCAGCACGGGAATTACACCGGCATAGCGCAGAATGGCGCCGGCGGTCGTATAGGCGCTGAGCCAGACCAGGCGTTCCGACCCCGATATCAGCCCGCGATAAAGACCGCCGACCCAGCGGAGCGCCACCGCAACCGCCATTGCCTGCAGCGCGTAGCTGACCTCTTCGTACGCGAGGTGCTCGACGTTCAGCCAGCGGGTCGCGATCGCCTCCGCGGCCAGACACACGCCGCCCGCACCAGCTATCGCCACGGCAACGAAAACGACCTCGAGAGCCCGAACCAGGTTGCCAAACCTCGCCGGATCGAGTCCGCCACCGCGGAATCGCGCCGTCTCGCGCGCAAGGGTCGAAGTGAGGCCGACGTCGAGCAGGTTGAACCAGGCCTGCAACATGGTGAACAGGCCGACCAGACCGAAAGCCTCTGCTCCCATATAGCGCAGATACGTCGGCACCATCACGAACCCGAGGATCATGACGCAGCCTTGGCCGACGAGACTGGCGATGACGTTCCTTTTCAGGCTCAAGACTGACCAGTGTCCTGCCAACCGTGCTCCCGCACCTTGATTACGCGCGCGGGCGCCCCGACTGCCGTAACATTGGCCGCCAGCGAGCGGACCACGGTCGATCCGGCACCGATGATCGACCATTCCTCGACCCCGACGTGCGGAATCAACACCGACCCGGTCCCGACCTCCACTCCGCGCCCCAGCGCCACATTGCCGGAAACATTCACGCCGGGGTTGAGCGTGACGAAATCGTCGAGCAGAGCATCATGGCCCACCGTTGTCCCGATGTTCACGTGCACATGGCGGCCGATCCGTATATCGGTGGTGATCAATGCTCCGGCGCAGACGATCGATCCCGCGCCGATGACCACATGTTCCCCCACCCATGCCCGCGGATGGACAAGTGTCGTGTAGCGGTCAGGGCACACCGCGTCGATCCTCGCGGCAATGCGCGATCGTCCGGCCGACGAACCGACCGCAATCACGAGCCTGGCGTCGCCATGCGCGACGAACCACTCGACCCCCCCGAGCACGGGCAGTCCCTGAATGCTCTCGGGCGCCTCAAAACCGCCATCGACAATGAACCCGCGCACATCGAAGGTCTTCCGCACGGCGTTGATGTCGCGCACCAGTTGCAGGACCTCTCGCCCGAAACCTCCCGCTCCGTAGATGGCAATCGGGGTAACAGCCCGCGTCACACCGCCTCCTTCACCACGGCAATGACCCGATCGACATCCTGTTCGGACAACTGCGGATATATCGGCAGGCACAGGACTTCTTCCGAAATCCTTGCCGCAACCGGCAGATTCGTCCTGGCCGCCGACGGGAGACCCCGATACATCGGGAAGTCGCTGATCAGCGGATAGAAATACCTCCGTGCATATATGTCCGCGGCCCGAAAACGGGCGTACAACGCATCTCGCGAGATACGACAATCCGGGCGCACCAGTATCGGGAAATATGAGTAATTGTGGGTTTCGCCGCCCAGCGGCGGACAATGGATACCGGGCATGTCCCGCAGGGCCGCGCGGTATCGCCCGTCGATCTCCCGGCGCCGCCTTATCGCTTCATCGACGTAGCCCAGCTGAAGCATGCCGAACGCAGCGTTGATCTCGCTCATCTTGCCGTTGATGCCGGGTGCGACCACGGTGACCTCATCGACAAAGCCGAAATTCTTCAGGTGGTCGATGCGCTGCTTCGTCTTCTCGTCACGACAGACGATAGCCCCGCCCTCGAAGGTATTGAAGACCTTGGTCGCATGAAAGCTGAGCACCGAAAGGTCACCGTGATCCAGGATGCTCCGCCCCCCCCTGCTCACTCCGAATGCGTGGGCCGCGTCGTAGATGACACGGAGTCCGTAGTTATCCGCGATCCGCTGGATACGTTCGACATCGCATGGCTGTCCATAACAGTGCACCGGCAGTATTGCGGTCGTCTGCGGCGTAATGGCCGACTCGATCTTGTCCGGATCCATATTGAACGTCACAGGATCGATGTCGACGAAGACCGGCGTCAACTTGTTCCACAACAGGGAGTGGGCAGTCGCAACAAAGGAGTACGGTGTTGTAATCACCTCGCCCGTAATTCTCAGTGCCTGCAGCGCAGTGACCAGACCGAGGGTTCCGTTCGCGAACAGCGCCACGCGTTCGACGCCCAGGTAGTCGCACAAGGCGCGTTCGAACCGCGCGTGGAACGGGCCGCAGTTCGTGACCACCCGGCTATCCCATATTTCCTCCAGCAAGGGGATGAATTCGTCGAGCGGAGCCAATTCCGGCTTGGTGACATACAAAGGTTTGCTCATTTCTCGACTATCCATATCAATTGCCACATGTCCGCCAGATTTCCGAACCGCATCGCCGGGGTAACGCCGACGGCAGGACACGCGACACCGCTCGCTGGAGACATGTGCCGCTCAATCCGACCGTCGGAACCTCAGCACGCCGCGCGCCGCTTTTCCAGCGTCACCATATAACCGAATGGCATAATCCGCACTGACCGCGCAAACTTCCCGATCACGCAGCCCAGAATGTTCAACAACGGGATGAGCACCAACATGATCGGCACGAGCAACATCGCCACACCCCGCTTCGCGATCACATCGACAGCCCCCTTCGCCAAGGCTATGGACAAGACGGCGGTCGCGCTCTCGATATCGCCTTGAGACTCCTGCAGATCGACGATCTCCAGCCCCTGCCGCTCCAGCAGCACCTGCAATCCGTGGCGGGTCCAGCGGCAGTGATCATATGGTGCATCATGTATAGGATAAAGAAACGGCACATGCACCAGACACCTGCCGCCCTCACGCAGTACGCGGGCGGCCTCCGCAACCGCCAGGACCGGGTCGGGCAGGTGCTCCAGCACATCCAGCAGCGCAACGACGTCCACGCTCGCATCGGCTATCGGCAAGGCCGCTGCATCACCCAGCATGTCGGCCGTGCCCGTATAACCGAGGGCGACGGTCGCGGGATAGTCGATCCCCACGTACCGGACGGACGGCGGAAGCGCACGGCGCAGACGGCCATTGCCACACCCCACATCGACGAGAATTCCTTCGGCCTGCTTTTCCACCCACGTCACGATGTCCCGCCGATGACGCAGGACCAGCCACTGCGGGTGCAGCGGGGTACGTTCCAGCGGGCGGAGCCAGCGCTGCAGAATCCGGATCACCGATTTCACGGTTCAGCGCGGCCCGCGCTCGCGCCGTGCCCGCACCCGGCCTCCGTTTCGCGATGGAAGACGAACTCGTTGCAACCGAGCGAAGCGCGCGTCACGAGCTTCCTCAACGTGAAACCGCGCCCGGAAAAGAAATCGAAGACATCTCCCGGCTTCGCCGTCTCATACGGATACCCGCCGAGCCAGTCGAGCCAGTCGTGTGTCAGGGACATCCCCCTCTTCCTGCGGTATTCGGAATAACGCGCCAGGGGATTCCGCCCCCCCAGCAGATCACTCGCCAGACCAGCGGCGGCGAAGATCGCAAAGAACACCGGGATGACGAACATGCGCCCTGGCCACCCCGAACAGTACAGCCGCTTAACCCCTGCCCAGAAGCGGGACACCAGCCCCTGATCGTTGTACAGCGCGATGAACAGCTGTCCGCCGCCTCCCACCTGCGGGACGACGTTGGCCATCGCCTCCCACATGCTTCCGGTGTGGTGCAGGACACCCCACGAGTAGACGATGTCGAACTTCCCCAGGCCGCCGAGATAGACGCGGTCGAGCACCGATCCTTCTTCCACCACCCAGGACTCGTCGTCACGGCCATAGCGTCGGCGCATCTCCCGCGTCGTCGCCACCGAGCGAGAGTCGTAATCGAAAGAGCGCACCCGGGCGCCGAGGCGCCACGCTGCCAGCGAGAACAACCCGCTGCCGCTGCCGACGTCGAGGAAGCTCAGACCATCGAGCCGCTGCATGCCCAGCATGTCCTGCAGGGAACGCTCGGCCTCACGGATGCGGTCCTCATCGAGCACCTCGAGGAACCGCGACCAGTTTTCGCCAAAGGCAAAGCGCTCGCCGCGGCGGACCTCGTCCCCCGATCCACCGTGCGCTGCACCGTCCCGTGCGCCCGCCACTGCCCCTGCCGCCTCGCGTGGATTCGTACTCATTTGTCCTCGGCGGCAGGCCGGTACATCAGTTGCGTGATCTGTTCGGAAACCAGGCCGATCAGGAAGGTCGTCACTGCAGACGTGAGCAGGAAGATCGTCGCCAGCGACAGCCGCCCGTGGGCGACAAACGTGTAGGCGTAATAGCCAAGCCCCAACAGCGCCTGCATCAGCACCACCGGCGCAAACAGCTTGAGTGGGGAATACAGCGTGCCGATCTTGAAGATGATCAGGAGAAAACGCATGCCATCCTTGAGAATCTTCACATGGCTCTTCCCGACCCGCTTCGCGGCCATGATCGGCAGATAGGCAACGGGATATCCCGCGCGAAAGAACGCCATCGTGCTCGTCGTGGGATACGAAAACCCGTTCGGCAAGAGGTAGAGAAACTCGCGGAAGCGATGCGCCCGTGCGGCACGCAAGCCCGAAGTCAGGTCATCGATGCGGTGACCGGTCATGTAACTGGCGAGGCGGTTGTAGAATCCGTTCGCAATCCCCCGTCCGACACTGGCCTGCGAGCCGCCGTCACGGGCACCGACGACCATGTCGTAACCCTCGTCGAGACGCGCGAGCAGGCGGGGAATGTCGGCCGGATCGTGCTGCCCGTCCGCATCCATGAAGACCAGCACCTCCCCACGGGCGGCCCGGGCACCACTCTTGATTGCCGCCCCGTTTCCCATGCTGTATGGATGGCTGATGACCTGAGCGCCGGCCTGCCGCGCCTCCTCGGCGGTTCCATCCGTCGAACCGTCGTTGACCACGATCACTTCCGCCTCGGGCAATCGAGTCCGGATCGCCGCGATGACACGGCCAACCACTGGCGCCTCGTTCTTGGCAGGCAAAATCACACTGATATTACGGGACATGAGTTTTCCGGTGCGCTATGCGTTCGTACCGGCGAAGCAGCAACCGGCATTTCCTTGTCATTGACTGGCGGGCAATGATACATCGGCACGCACGAGCAAGCATGATCCGGACCTGCCCGGGATCGGATATGCCAATATAGCCGGATGGAACGGGGTTTGCTTGTTACCGACCCCTGTCTCCAGGCGTTCCCACAACCCGTGCAGCCCACACTACCATCCATCGCCCCGTGACAAGCCGCGAACTCAGACTTCAGGAGCAGCTCGTCCTTCTGGCAACAGGTATCGTGCTGACAGCCACGATACTGTTCGCCTATCGCGACATCGGCCTGAACAGCTTTCATTTCGACGACTGGTCGAACATCGTCGACAGCGCGTCCGTGCAGATGACGCAGTTCAGCCTGAAAGGCCTGCTCGACGCGGCCCGCGGCAGCTTCCTGCCGCACCGCCCCGTGCCATCGATAAGCTTCGCGATCGACTGGTGGCGCGGCAACGGCACCCCGGCCCCTTTCCTGCTCACGAACCTCGCACTGCATGTCTTTGCAGGCTGGGCAGTTCTCGCGCTGCTGCTGCAGGCTGTGAGCCTCGGCCGCGAAGACGGCCGCGCAGACGTTCGCACGATACTGGCAGCCGGGACTGCCGCAGCCTGGTGGGCCCTTCAGCCCATCCATGTCCAGGCGGTCAGTTACGCAGTCCAGCGCATGACCGAGTTCGCCGCCCTGTTCGCGCTCATCTGCGTATGGGCCTACCTGCGCGCGCGGCTCGCCCGCGGCAGCGCAAGAACTGCGTGGGGCGCGCTCTCGTTTACAAGCCTGATCCTTGCAGCCCTGTCCAAGGAAAACGCCTGGATCACCCCTGCTCTCGTGCTGATGGCCGAATTTCTCGTACTGAGGCACAACAAGCCGCTGATCCGGACCAATGCGGACCGCCCACTACTCGCATTGCCGGGCCTCGCCGTGCTCGTGGCGCTCGTCGATATCGCGCTCGACGGTCCGCTCAGCCGCTGGGGCCTGTCCGGTTACGGCAATCACGATTTCACTCTCGGCGAGCGGCTGCTGACCCAGCCCAAGGTCGTGCTCTTTCACGTTTCGCAGATCCTGTGGCCGCTTCCTGGGCGCTTTTCACTCGAACACGACGTGGAAATCATCCGCAGCGCAGCATCATGGCAATTCTGGCTGCCGCTGCTCGTAATTCTCGGCTGGTGCTCCGCCGGCGTGCGATACGCGTTGCTGCCGGGTTCGCGCATTGCCGGTTTCTTCATGCTCTGGATCCCCGTGACGCTCCTGATCGAGAGCTCCGTGATCCCTCTCGAAATGATCTTCGAGCACCGCATGTACCTCCCGTCGGTGGGCTTTGCCGGCCTCATCGCCCTTGCCGGAGCCCGGAGGTCATCCCCATCCCTTTCGGTCGCAGCCTGTTCACTCGCCGCCATGGCGACCCTCTTCGCGATGTGGTCCACGCACGAGCGCCTACCGCAATGGCGAACGGCTATCAGCCTGCTGGAAAACTCGACCCGACACGCCCCGGAGTCGGTACGCCTGTGGAATCAGCTGGGACGGGAATATCTCGGAGGCGGCAGACCGGATCTCGCACTGGCAGCCATCGACCGTGCAAATGCAATCGATTCGAACTGGGGCAACGGCTTCCCGTTCGTCAACCGCGGAGTCATCCTGGAGGCGATGGGGCGAACCGAAGAGGCAAGAGCGGTTTACGAGGAAACCATCCGCCGGTTCCCGAAACAGGTGCTCGGCTACAACAATCGCGGCCTCCTCCAGCTGAGCTCGGGGCACCTGGAAAGCGCAATTCAGGATTTCGATCGCGCCATAGCAATCGACCCGAAATACGCGCAATGCTGGACCAACCGCGGCACCGCCCGGTTTCTGCGCGGCGACATTGATGCCGCGATGGCCGATTTCGAGAAGGCAACCGAACTTTCGCCCCGAGAAGCGGTAGCGTTCGATTATCTCGGCCGTATCTACGAAACGCGCGGTCGCACAGCAGACGCCGCGACCGCACGGGAGCACGCGTGCCGACTGGGCATCACCCGAAACTGCGGAAGGAAGCCCCTGACGAAATGATCGAACGACTCTTCACCCGTCGGCAAACACCCGGCATCCCCGCCAGCACCGGCTCGCAGCTGCTCCATTCTGCGATCGCTGCACTCCTCTTGGCCATCGCCACCGTCCTCGCCTATCACGGGATAGACCAGAACGCATTCCACTTCGACGACTGGCCCAACATCGTCGACAACGCATCGCTGCACATGAAGCAGTTCGATCTCGACGGGCTGCTCGAGTCCGTCCGGGGCGCCTTTCTTCCGCGCCGCCCGGTCGCGTCGGTCAGCTTCGCGGTGGACTGGTGGCGCGGAGGCGGCGCGCCGGGCGCGTTTCTGACCACCAACCTGATCATTCACGTACTCGCGACCTGGGCGATCTTTGCACTCCTGCTGCGCGCACTCGCGCACTCGACGCGCCCGACCACGCCGGCAGTCGTCGCCTGCGCGGCGGCAGCCCTGTGGTGGTCGGCGCAGCCGATCCATGTCCAGGCCGTTAGCTACGCCGTTCAACGCATGACCGAGCTGGCGACCCTGTTTGCCGTGCTGTGCATCTGGACCTACCTCAAGGCTCGTACATCGAAGGGCCGCAGTGCGGCCCTCTGGGGAACACTGTCCGCGATCAGCCTGACACTCGCCGCCCTGTCCAAGGAAAACGCCTGGATCACGCCATTCCTGATCCTCCTAGCCGAACTCCTCATCATCCGCAACGGGACATCCCTCATCCAGCGCCCGCGCGACCGCCTGCTGCTCGCAATCCCCATAATCGCAGTGATCGGCCTCCTGGCAGACATGCTGCTGGGCGGCCCGGTCAGTCGATGGGCACTGAGCGGCTACGAAGGCCGCAGCTTTACCCTGAGCGAACGGCTGCTCACGCAACCCAAGGTCGTGCTCTTTCACGTTTCGCAGATCCTCTGGCCCCTGCCCGACCGGTTCTCGATCGAACACGACGTCGAGATCGTTCGTTCTGCCGGCTCATGGCATTTCTGGCTGCCGATGGCCGTCATCCTGACCTGGAGCGGCGCCGGAGCATGGCTCGCAGCCCGCCAGGACACCCGCCGCGTCGGCTTCTTCTTTCTCTGGATTCCGGCCACGCTCCTCATCGAGAGCTCGTTCGTCCCGCTCGAGATGGTGTTCGAGCACCGGATGTACATGCCCGCTGTCGGTTTCGCCGGACTCGCCGCGATCGGGCTCCTGCATGCGTCGCGCGGACCGACCCTCCGCACCGCCGGCGTCTGGGCCATTTACCTCCTTGCAACAGGGTTTGCACTGTGGTCGACCAGCGAACGAATTCCGCAATGGCGCACCGAGGCCAGCCTGTATGAGCAGGCCGTCCGGCTCGCCCCCGGATCGGCCCGCGCATGGAACCTTCTCGGTATCGCAAATCTGGGACAGCGCCGCGACGAACGGTTGACGCGGGAGCGCTACGAACGAGCGCTGGTGGCATTCGATCGCGCCATTGCGCTAAATGACCGTTACGCCGCGCCCTGGACCAATCGCGGCGTCGCACGCTATCTGCAAGGGGATATCCCGGGCGCCGAGACGGACCTGAAGCATGCGATCTCCATCTCGTCGCGCGAAGCGGCCGCCCAACATTACCTCGGGGAACTGTACGAACGCACCGGACGGCCGCTCGAAGCCCGAACCGCTCGACGTCGCGCCTGTGCCCTGGGCGTCACCCCCGACTGCACCCGGTGAGACATGCCGACCGCAATAGCTCGATGAACCAGACCTCCGCCCCCCTTGCCGCTGACCGCGAGCGCCCTCATTGGCTGCTCCGGGCTGGCCTGGTCGCCACCCTGATCATCCTGATCGGGCTCGCCTACCACGCAGCCCCGCAGAACAGCTTCCATTTCGACGACGCTGCCAACATCGTACGGCACGGACCGGTGCACATGACCGACCCGGGCATCGATGCCATCATCCGCGCCGCGCGGGACGGCCTGCTCCCCCAGCGCGTCCTTCCCAACGTAAGCTTCGCGATCGACTGGTGGCGCGGAAACGGCAGCCCCGCACCTTTCCTGATCACGAACATCATCATCCACGCGGCCACCGCCATTGCGACGCTCGCGCTCCTCCTGCTGGTATTCCAGCGCAGCGGCGCGCCCCCGCTCACGTCATGGATCTTCGCCTCCGCCGCGACCGCGATCTGGGCCATACACCCAATCCAGGTGCAGGCAGTGACCTACGTTGTCCAGCGCATGGCGTCCATGGTCGCGCTATTCATGCTGATTACCGTGATCGCGTATGCCAGGGGCAGACTGACCGGACGTCACGGCCTCTGGTATCCGGTCGCGATACTTGCAGCAATCGCTGCATGGTTTTCCAAGGAAAATGCATACATCCTGCCCGCACTGATCCTGCTCGCCGAATACACCCTGTGCAGGGGGGCCGGCGAAAGGATCCGCTCCCGCGCGGACATGGCGATTCTCGCCCTCCCGCTCCTGATCACCATCTACGTCATCCTTGATCTTGCGGTGTTTCAGGGCCCGGTCTGGAACTATGTCGTGCCAGGCTATACCCACAGGGACTTCACCCTGTCGGAACGGCTCCTCACGCAACCCCGGGTGATCTTCTTCCACCTCGGCCAGATGCTCATGCCGCTACCGGAGCGATTTTCGATCGAGCATGAGTTCGCGCTATCGACGGACCTCTGGACCCCATGGACGACACCGCTGGCACTGGCCGGAATCCTGCTCTGGATCGTTTCCGGAATCTGGCTCGCGCTGCGCAGCCGCTTTCCGGCCGTCGGCTTCCTCGTGCTCTGGGTTCCCGCCACGCTGGCAGTCGAAAGCAGCGTCATAGCGCTGGAGATCGTATTCGAACACCGGATGTACCTGCCCTCGGCAGGGCTCGCCGGGCTGGCGGGCCTCGGACTGATGAAACTCGCGGAACGGCGATTTCGCGCCGCAGCAATCGGCTTGGCCGGTCTGATCACCACCGGCCTTTTCACCACGACGCTTTACCGGATCCCCACCTGGCGGACCCCCGTTACCCTCTACGAGCATGCTGTACGCCACGCACCGGGCGTGCCGCGAGCCTGGACGAATCTCGCCACCGCCTACGAGGACCAGGACCGCAGCCTCGAAGCCATCGCCGCCTACACCCGCGCCTTGAGCCTCGAGCCCAATCGTGCCATCGCCCACCTCAATCGCGGCTCCAGTCACCGCAAACTTGGCGACTTTGCCGCGGCCGAAGCCGACTACCGACGATTCATAGAACTGGAACCGGACGACTATCGCGGCCCGTATGCCCTGGGAGCCCTCCACGCCGCAGCCGGAAGATACGACGAAGCGATACGGTGGCTGACTGCCGCGAACCGGCTGAACGCACGCACCCCTCTCCCGCTCCGCGAGCTCGCCGATGTGTACTTCGCCACGGGCCGCCCCGACGCTACCGTCACGGCGCTCGAAGGCGCGCGCGGACGCGACCCGGCCATCGCGACGGCCGAATACTTCGACCTTCTCGGCGCCGCATACGGCCGACTCGGCCGCTACGACGAAGCCATCGAAGCCTTTGGCCGCGCGCTGCGCATGAATCCCGCGCACGGTGCGGCCCTCCTGCACCGCGCCTTTGCATACCTGCGCAGCGGTAGACTCGACGCGGCACTTGCCGACTTCGACTCCGCCGCAACCGGGATGCCGGACAATGCGCGCGCGCACTACGGCCGAGCGGAAACCCTGATGAAACTCGGGCGGCACGCAGAAGCACTGAACGCCGCCCGACGGTCGCTCGCCCTCGATCCAGCCGAGATGCGCGCCGCCCAAATCATCGGAGCGCTCGAGACGAACGCGGCGCGCTAGGGGGAGCAGCCCGGACAGCCGAATTGCTCTGACAGTCCGGCAGTCCGATTTGGGGAAATTACTGCTTCACCGGATGAAAGACACGTGACACGTAGGCAATGATCGCCTGGATCTCGTCGTCCTTGAGCACCGATTTCCATGCGGGCATCGATGTATTCGGCAAGCCTTCACGGATTGTGTGCGCCAGACGTTGACGTGTCATGTTCTGCATGAACTTCGGGTCGGTCAGGTCACGCGGATGCGGCTCCATGAAGCTTCCGATCCAGTTCCGTCCAGTACCCGTCGCACCATGGCAGAACGCGCAGTTCGTCTGAAACAGCGTTTCACCCCGCTTTTCCGTGGGCGACAACCCCGACACCTGCGGCACCACATCGTGCAATGCATAAGGACTGGCGCTAGCGATCGCATCCGCCCTGGTCGGCGGCTGCGCCGAAAAATCACCCGGATCGAAATGATTGCGCGGATAGGACAACGGCCGCCCGCCCCACACCGGGCCGGGATCCTCGGTCCGCGCATGATCGTGGCACGAGATGCATGTCGTCAGGAACAGCCGCTTGCCCTTCTGTTCGGACGGGCTGAGCGCCTCCCACGCGCGATCTAGCGGTATCTGCCCTGTCGCAAAAGGGAAGGCAAGCCTGTTTCGTTCATGGTTCGGCCACCCATTCTCCGGCGTGTGATAGCGCGTGTTCACCGCCTTGTTGCGAATGAACTCCAGGCGCACGAAATCGACCACCTTCTCGATATCGCTCTCGGAGATGATTCCCTTGAACCCCTTCATCGCGGTACCGGGCTTGCCGTCCCGTACGGCCGCAATCATCTGCTCCTTCGCGATCGACTGCTCCACGTCCTTCGTGAAATCGCGCGGCTTCGGGGTCAGATAGGTCGCTGCCAGGGTCTTCGCATCGCCGGAATAACCGTGACAGAAATAGCAGCGGAAATTGTAGATCTTGCGCCCGGCCTCGTGCCGGGCGCTGTCATTGCGTGCATCGGCGGCGATCGCCGGAACAACGGGCTGGATCGCGAACAACACCGCAACCAGCCCTCCCACCCAGATACTACGACTCATTTCGCCTTGGCTGCCTTGTCACCCGAACGGATGAAGGTCTGAAACACGTACTCGGAAACGTTGGCAATTTCCTGCTCGCTCAGCACCTTGCTCCAGGCAGGCATCTCGGTGCCATTGCGTCCGAAGAAGACGGCAGCGTAGATCGCCGGACGGTTCAGCGTCAGACGGGAACGCTCATGGAGGAAATCACGCGGCACCGGACGAATGAAGTAGGCACGCGGCCCCTGGCCATCCCCCTTCACCCCATGGCATTCGGCACAATTCTTGTCGTAGAACTCCTTGCCCTTTGCCGCCTCACCCTTCAGTCCCGACGGATACGGCGCAGCCATGTCCGCGCGCTCCTCGGGCGCCACCGGCTTCACGGGCGGAACGGGAGCTGCGATCGGGGGGACGGGGGCGCTTCCACCGCCCGCAGCGGGCACCGCCGGGGCCGTACCGCCACCGGTCGTTCCCGACGTGCCGGAAATGCCCTTGATCATGCCGGCGGAGATGGCCGCCCCACGATTCACGATATCGTTATGCACGTAGTCGGCCAGCGCCGCGAGCTGCTCGGCGTTCAGGCGGGACTTGTAACCCACCATCGCCGTATTCGGCTTGCCGTGGGTAATCACGTGCAGGATGTAGTCGCGCGGCAGGGCAGCTCCCGCCTTCGTCAGGTCCCTGGGCGGCGGATTCAGGCTTTTCATGGCGCGGGAGTTCCCGTCGCCGCGGTCGCCATGACACACCGAACAGTATTCGTGATAAAGCACGTCGGCCTTGATCGTGCTGCCGCTGGCGCCGAAGCTCAGCGCCACACCGAAACCGATAGCGCATGCGCGCAGGACCGGCGTGAATTGCTTGTTCTGATTCACAAGATACCCCTGAGTCGAAAAACTGCAGCCTTGATGCAAGAACCGAACCGACCGATGCGCGATACTGGCATGTCGGTTGCTTCGATTACCGATCCAACCATGCTTACCGCCTCGGGCCAGCTTCGCGATTTATCGACGGGACCAAAATGAAATACATTCTTGCACCGGTCGGCCTGGCGTTCCTTGTCCTGGCAACCGAAGTATCGGCCACCGACGGCAAGGCGGTTTATACTCAAATTTGCCGCGCCTGTCATGCAACCGGGGTGGCTGGCGCCCCGATTCTCGGCGACCGCAACGCCTGGGCTCCTCGCCTTCCGGCTGGACTCGAGGCCCTGCAGCAGTCGGCACTCCGCGGCAAGGGCGGCATGCCGCCCAAGGGCGGCAATCCGGGTCTCGCCGACAGCCAGGTTCGGGCCGCTGTCGAATACATGGTTTCGCAGTCCCGCTAGGGCTGCCCGAATCGGATCCCGAACTTGAGAACGAGGTTCCACCGTTTGGAAAAACGGACGACGTAAAGAGCGACAATTGCCAACCGCGCGCCCCCTCGCCTCCTGCCGCCTCATTGCCGCGCTAAGCGCACTGATGGTCGCCAGCACCCTGATCGGCACTGCCCCTGCGCAAGCGCAGCGGATCGACATGCGGAACAGCAAGCACAACCTGATCCAGTACGGCACCACCCAGAACGTAGACCCCCGCCAGATCTGCGTCTTCTGCCATACGCCGAGCGACACGAACCAGGACGACGCCGCCCAGCCGAAGTGGCAAAGCTCCGTACCGAAGGACAACACCTTCCTGATGTTCGATGACATCGGCCGCATCGGCAAGGAAGGCAGCGAAGCGGTCGGCTCCCAGTCCATCGCCTGCCTGTCGTGCCATGACTCGTCGCAGGCATTCGGCATCGCCGGGGGCAGCATAGACCACCCGTTCGCAGTGCCATATCGAGGCGCCCTGACACCCGAGCAGCGCAAGAAGATCCGCGAGGACCTGCAACGGGGAGGCAAGCTCATCAATACCGCAAAGCAGCTGAAATTCGACGACGGATTCCGCCAGGCCACCCGCGGCGTCATCGACAACCGTCCCGTCTGGTGGGTATCGAAGGACGCCGCCTCGGTTCAGCGCGGACGCCTCGACGTGCCGCTTTACGTGCGGATCGACGCCGAGGATCAGATGGAAATTCCCTTTGTCGAATGCGCGAGCTGCCACGACCCTCACACGGTTCGTCCGCTTTTCCTGCGCGCGGAAAGCAACCCGAGCGAACTTTGCATGACCTGCCACATCAAGTAGCGCCCCTCGCACGGAAGCTGCTAACGATTTTCCGTCACACGTTACCATTGTCGAGACCCTCCATTCTTTCCGGCCACCCCATGAATCTGTCCAAACGCAGCAGTGATGCCGCTCGCGCGCCGCGCAGACGCGCGCTTCTCCTGGCCTGTATGGTCGCCGCCAGCAGCGCCATGATGTTCGGCGGCTGCGCCCAGATCGGCGACACCACCGCCATCCAGCCGAAAAAACGCACGCTCGTATTTCCCGGCCCTCCCGACGAACCGCGTTTCATATACGAGCGCACGATCACCAGTTCTGCCGACGTCGAGAGCGACACCAGCGACGATGCGTTCCGGCGGATCGTCACCGGCGCGCAGCGCACCGGGCACTTCATGTCCAAACCTTACGCCGTGGCGGTACATCGCGGACGCGTCTTCGTATCTGATACCGCGGAACTGAGGGTGAAGGTCTTCGACGTCCCGGCCGGCAAGTACTTCACGATCGGCGAAGAGGAACCCGGCCAGCTTGCCAAACCGCTGGGGCTGGACGTCGACCGCGCCGGACGCCTCTACGTCGCGGACGCTACGCACAAGATGATCTTCATCTACAACCGCGACGGAAAATTCCTCCGCAAGATCGGCGGCAGCGACCTCTTCGATCGCATCTCCAGCGTAACCGTCGACCCGTCCGGCCAGCGGATCTATGTGGTGGACATCGGCGGCGTCAAGTCCGAAAACCACCGCATCCGCGTTTTCGAAACGGCTACCGGCCGCCATATCCGCGACATCGGCAAGCGCGGCTCGGAACCCGGCGAATTCAACCTCCCGCGCGACATGGCCATCGGCAAGGACGGCCGCCTCTACGTCGTGGATGGCGGCAATTTCCGCGTGCAGATATTCAATGAGGACGGAACCTTCCACAGCAGCTTCGGCGCAGTAGGCCGCCAGCTGGGTAATTTCGCCCGCCCCAAGGAAATCGCAACGGACAAGGACGGCAACGTCTACGTTGCCGACGCCGCATTCGGCAATTTCCAGATCTTCGACCCCGACGGGGAACTGCTGATGTTCATCGGCAGCCGCTCCGAGCAGGGCGGCCCCGCCCAGTACATCCTTCCCTCCGGCATCGCAGTGGATGAGGATGGACGGGTATTCTTCGTCGACCAGTGGTTCTCGAAGATCGACGTATTCCGGCCCTACGACCTTCCCGCGGACCAGGGATTCCTGGTGAATCGCACGGCCGCACCGAAGCCTTGACGCCCCCGATTCCCGAGTTCAGGAATATTCCGCTGTCACTTCTCGATTTTCAGCACAAGAGAGGCCAGCCCTCGGGACACGCTAGCGCCTTGCAATCCACCCAGATTCCGTTGTAATCCAATATTTTTGTTTATTTGCAATGACTTACTTAATTGCACCGAAAAAGTGGACCGGAATCTGCTTAGATAGCTCGCAGCATTGAATTTAGTTTTGACGGTCATCACAGGCGGCCGCCGTAGTCCCAGGTAGCCTCCCGCTTGACTCGCAAACCGTACAACCATCCATCGGGGGTTACCATGAAAAAAATCATCAAGCAGACACTCGCTCTCGCGTCGCTCGCGCTCGTCGCAAGCGCCGCGAGTGCCGCGTTGACGGGTATTTCCAACACGAAGCACAACCTGACCTCCACGGGCACCGGTCCGAACAAGCAGACCAGCACCGAGCAGATCTGCGTCTTCTGCCACACGCCGCACGCTGCAAACACCAGCGTCGAGGCTCCGTTGTGGAACAAGGGCCTGCCCGCCGCCAGCGGCTACACGACCTATTCGACGGCAAACTCGTCGACGATCGACGGCGAAGTGCTCGGCGTCGGTTCCGTCTCCGCCGCCTGTCTGTCGTGCCACGACGGCACCCAGGCGATGGACAACCTGGTCAACGCCCCGGGCAGCGGCGGCTACACGTCGGGCGGCGCGAACCAAGCCTACGTCTGGAGTGCAGGCGGTGAGATCATCGGCGTGACCGGCAATGCGATCGCGAACCTCGGCCAGAACCTCCGCAACGATCACCCGATCGGCATCCAGTACTGCGGCGGCGGCATCACCGGCACCGGCACGACCGTGAATGGCAGCTGCCGCGACACCGACTTCACGGGTTCCACCGCCGGCCTGAAGACGAAGACGATCAACAGCGCGCAGGTGTTCTGGATCGACACGAGCACGGTGGACAGCGTCCGCTCCAAGACCGACATCATCCTCTACACCCGTGACTTCTCCGGTGGCTCGGTCAAGGGCCCGTCGGTCGAGTGCGCGTCCTGCCACGATCCCCACGTCGAACCGAAGGGCACCGACGGCGTCAGCTTCATGCGTGTGACCACCTCCGGCAGCAAAATCTGCCTGGCTTGCCACACCAAGTAAGGGCAAAGACCGCGCGCGGGGTCGCTCGCACCATAGCGTAACGGCTCCGTCGCGGTCGGAAAAAGGGTCAGGTGACATGGTCGCCTGACCTTTCTTTTTGTCGGAATCGGACGAATCATGTCAAATTTCGACACACCCCGTAATCGACGCAATCAGACCGGCAAGACTAGAATCCGTCATGAAAATTTTCGCTCGCACCCTTACCGGCGCTCTCGCCTGTACGCTCGTCTCCTTCGGCGCCCATGCCGGCGATAGTGCAAAGACCGACGCGGCAAAGCCTCCGGCAACGGCGACAAGCTCACAGCGGGCAGCCGACCCGCACGTGTCGCCTCCGTTCGCGGCCGTTGTCAATGGCAAGGTGATCAGCTCGGCGGAATTCGACACGTCCGTCCGGGAAGCGATCCGGCAAAAGTTCTATCACGGCACTCCTCCGGAAGGCGAGATCGAGCAACTGGTGCGCGACGTCGCCAACAACATGATCGACCGGATTCTGCTGCTCGAGGAAATCAAGCGACGGGGCATGAAGCCCGACGCGAAAGTAGTTGACGAGAAGATCGCCAACTACGAGAAACGTTACGCAGCGAGCGCACGGTGGCAGCAGGAACGTGCCCAGATACTGCCCCCACTGCGCCAGCGCCTTGAAGAAGACGACATGCTGGCCGCCATCGAGACAGCCGCGCGCAACATCGCGCCGCCGTCGCAGGACAAGGTGCTCGCGTACTACAAGGCGCATCCGGAAAAATTCACGGAGCCGGAGAAGATGCGCATCTCGCTTATTCTGCTGCCGGTCGATCCGTCGTCCCCGACCAAGGCATGGGACGAGGCCGAAACCGCGGCCGGAGCGCTGCGACTGAAGCTCACCGAAGGGGGAGCGGATTTCGCCCAGCTGGCACGCGACCGCTCGGCTCATGAATCATCCGCCAATGGCGGCGATCTGGGTTATATGCACAAAGGCATGCTGCCGGAAGGAATTCAGGAGAAAATCGACGCCATGAAGCCCGGCGATCTCTCGCCTCCGACACGCGTGCTTCAAGGAATCGCGCTGTTCCATTACGATGCCTTGCAACCGCCAAAACACCATGACTTCGAAACCGTCAAAGCGCGCGCGGCAGACCTTCTCGCGCGCGATCTGAGCGACGAAGCATGGCACAACCTGCGCGATCAGCTGCGCAAGAAGGCAAAGATCGAGCTGAATACACAACGCTACTCGGCACTCGCCAAGAAGACGTCGGCGGGAACGAAGTAATCCATAGAGTCTAATGTCGGCCATCGGAGCTGCCCCGAAAGCGGTCACCGCCGACCACGCGGCGCGCTTCCTCCTTGACGTTTGCCGTCGAGGGATTCCGCCGTTGTGTGGGGGAATTCTGCTTGGAGCGACAGCCATGCCGGCGATTGCCGGACAAGCGGCTCCAGCGGAATCACCCGCTCACCCGCGTCTGCGCTTGACAACCATTCTCGCCAGCCTGCAGCGCGACGGCGAGTCAGGCGCGACCGAATCGGCAGCCCTCCCGCCTGACACGGAACAGACGAATCCCGAGCTGGCGCCGCTGACGCTGGCGTGGAATTTTCAGCTCCCGCTCAACGCTCCTGCCCTCCCTCCGTTGCCGACCCTACCCTCCTCCCCGGCGTCCGGCACGGCCCCTTCGATCCCTCCAACGGGGCCGCGACCGGAAGATCGATTTTCCGGAAGGGAATCGGCTGCACTTCCGCGGCGCAGAATTGCAATCGAGAAGAACGACCCCACCGCCCGGTCCGTCGATATTGCCCGGAATTTGAAGGTCGCAGCGGCGGGCACGCCGACCTTGCCTCCTGCCTCCGACCAGAACACCGGCACACCCAGACAAGGAACTGCCGATGCCAAGGTTGTCGGCAGCGACGATTTCCTTCCCGCGGACGAACTGGATACCGATCTGCTCCCGAGCCAACCGCGGGTGGCGGGCACGGAACCTCCCCCCGCCAGCGCCGCGTCGCGCAATCTTGGCTGGGGACTCGCTCCAATTCGCTGGGGCGGGGCACTTTCCGCCGGTTTGCGAAATTATCGGTCGGATAATTCGAGCGGTTCGACCAGCCAGGTCTATGAGGCGCGGTTGCGAGCCAGTTCCTATATATGGAAACCATACATCGCCCTGGTATCCGGCGACTTTGCCCTCACCACGGTGCGCTCGCAGGATTCAGGAGGAGCGGCTTCGAACAATCTGATGGGGACGTCCGTTACCGGATCGGGATCGCTGAATGTCTTTCCACAGAGCCGCTTCCCGTTCTCTGCATCACTGTCACTCGCCGACAGTCGCAGCGATGGCAGCTTTTCGGATTCCAACATTCAGCAGCGCCGTCTGGCACTTCGCCAGAACTACCGCCCGCAGATCGGACAATGGTCGGCGGCGGGTGGCTACGACCGCAGCGAGATCACCGGAAATTTCGGCTCCGACACCGTCGATAGGGTGTACGGCAACTTCTCGAACACACTTGACCGACAGTCCTTCAACATCAGCGGCGACTTCTCGAAGAGTCAGGCCGTCGATCAGACGACTACGAGTTTCTTCGTTGGAGGCGGGCACAGCTTCACCTACAGCGAGGAGCTCCAATTCAACACCAGCGCCAGCTTTACCGGCCAACAGTTCGACCTGGAGACCGGGGGGGCAACCCTGAATGCAAAGACGCAGAGTGCCCAGATTTTCAGCTACGCGAACTGGGCACCTTCTGAATCGAAGTGGCGGGGCTCGGCGAACGTCCGCTATTTCCAGACGAACAACACCTTTGACGGCACCACGTTTGACAACCGCACATTCGGCGCCGCGGCAAGCCTCAGCTATCAGGCGAGCCGCAACTTGAGTCTGTTCGGCTCGGCAGGGCTGAATTTCGACACCAGCAACCAAATGAGCTCGAACGAATCGATTGGCGCAAGCTATAGCGGAGACCCGCTGCGATTCGGTAATTTCGACTACGTCTGGTTCTCATCGCTCTCGGCGTCGAACAGCACGACCGGAGACGGGGATTCCGCCCGCACCGTCAGCGGTTCGCTCGGGCACACGTTGACCCGAAGCTGGCAACTCCCAGAAAAGACAACCCTGTACAGCAGCCTGAATCAATCGCTCACGAAATCGAGGGCCACCGGAATCGGAAGCTCGGACGCAACGTCACTTACCCACGGGGCCAGCGTCAGTCTCCAGGCGAATTCCGGCGAGGCGCTGTCAGGGTACTTGAGCGCCAACCTTTCCGACAGCCGGACAACGGGCGAAACCACGTCGTCGTTTCAGATGCTGAACGTCCAGCTGACGGGATTCTGGCGCATCAACGCCTACTCCGAGCTCAACTCGAACCTGACCTGGCAGATGTCGCGGCAGTCGTCCGACCGCAATGAAGTGGTCGTCGTCAGCGACGAATTCGGCCGTCCGGTACTGGTGGACACTTCCACGCGCGGCGGCAGTACCGGCCTCGGCGGGGGACTTGGATATGGCCACCGGCGCGTCATGGGCGTCCGGGGGCTTCGCTATCGGCTCGATTTCCGCGCCAATACCAGCCGCGACGATTCGCGCCGCTTCGGCAATGCCGATGCCTCGAGGGAACAGGATCGCGCGACGCTGGAGCTCGACCAGCGTCTGCTTTACCGGATCGGACGACTCGATACGGAGCTTCAGTACCGGGTCGCCGAAATCGAAGGGCGGCGCAATCAGCTCATATTCTTCAGGGTCAGCCGCGACTTCGGCTCCTTCTGATGGCGCCTGACCGCCGAACGAAACCGTCAGATGCAACCTTCGGCACAGCGGACCGACTAAATCCGATAATCTTCCGGACCGATCCGCTTGAACCGGTGCGCCGTCATCATGTTCGTTCGCCTGCCCCGCGTCCCCTCCACTCGTTGTGCGAAGTGCCTGCTCATCCTGATGCTTGCCTTCGCGCGGCCATCGCCGGCCGATGAACGGGTCTGGGCACCGCTCGCCAAAGACGGCCTTCGCGACCCGAGCGGTCCGGCAGTCAGGATACTGCAACAGCCGGCCGACGCCCTGCTCCCGCTGTCGCCTGACAATGCCGGAAACCAGGTGCGCTGGGTGCATGCTTTGAAGGAAGGCCAGATCAACCCGCGTGCGAGTCTCCGCAAGCCGCTCGTCAGCGAAAAGTACGACAAGGATGTTCTGCTGAATCTCAATGGCGGGATGCCGGTTGTGCGCTTCCCGCATAGCATCCATAACGAGTGGCTCGACTGCAGCAATTGCCATGATCACTTGTTCAAGAAACAGCGCGGCGCATCCAAGATAAGCATGTTTCTGATACTCCAGGGCGAGCAGTGCGGTGTGTGCCACGGTGCGGTGGCGTTTCCGCTGACCGAGTGCGCGCGCTGCCACAGCGTGAAGCGCGCCGACGCCCTGGCGGAACTGGAGCGGGAAGAAGCGGCCAAGGCGGCAGCGCCCACCCCCGCCCCACCCCCTGCGCCGACGAACGAGCGGCCGTCGGCGCCCAGAAAGGAGGGCAAGGGCAAATGACCGAGCGGAGGCGCCCCCTCGTATTGATCGTGGCCGCGATACTGCTCGAGCTGTCCGTAATTTTCGCTGCGCCGCCAGTATTCGCGGAGTATGCTGACGTCGTTTTGAACAGAATGGCCGAGGCGGCCGGAATGCGGCCGGTTGTTTTTCCGCACTGGTTTCATCGCATCCGTTTTCGCTGCAAAGTCTGCCACGCCGAACTGGGCTTCAAGATGCGCGCGGGAGCAAACCAGATCAAGATGACAGACATCATCGACGGCCGCTTTTGCGGCGCATGTCATGACGGAGAAACTGCATGGTCTGTCGAAAATTGCGATCTGTGCCACTCGGGCAAGGCGGGGCTGCCGCCGGGGATTTTCGGCGGGCATGAAACCCTTGGCCCGGGCCGCTGGTGAGCAAATCATGTGGAAGAAGATAATCGGGGGAGTCTTGCTGTCGGTCGTCCTTGGGGTACACGCACAAGCCCCCGTCGATGCCGCACCGCACGGAGGGGCAAACGAGCTGCTCATGCCGCAGAGTGTCATCACAGGCGGCTTCTCCGCTCCAGCCAGTCCCGTACATGGTCAGACGCCTCTCGGTCCCTACATCAAACTGGTTCACCCGTCTGCGGTCGCCGCAAACGGACCGGACCTCTATGTGGCGGACAACGCCCAACGTCTCCTGCTGCGCGTAGACACGGTCACCCAGGCGGTGACGCCCTTGGGCGAGATCGCCCCCCTGCCCGGGACACGCCTGAAGGCAGGACCGGACGGGAGCGTGTACGTGCTGCGTCCGGACCGGGGCGAGATCACCCGGCTGACGCGCGACGGCCGTCGCATCGCGGGCTTCAGCGCCAAATATGACATCCTCCAGCCCGCAGACATCGTCATCGAACCGACGCTCAACCGCGTCTGGATATCCGACGCAGCAGGCGGCGTTTTTGCATTCCATCCGTCGGGAAGGATGAGCGAACCGCTGGTCGGACGTGGCGACGGCTTTGCCGGGGAGTTCCCGGGCGCGACATTGCTGGCCGCCAGTCGCGAGCGGGTTACCGGTATCGATCCTCAGTGCCGCTGCATCATCGATTTCGACCGCGAAGGCGCGATCATCGCCCGTTATGGTGAAAGCACACTGATGTCCCCCGCAGACCTGGCGATCGACACCCATGGCCGTACGTGGGTCGTCGACCGCGGCGACAACCGCCTGAAAGTCTTCGCCAGCGGACAACTGCTTGCGTCGATCGAACCGCGACAGCTGGGGCTGATAGAAATCACGGCGATCTCTATCGACGTCTATCGCGCATATATTTCCGATGGTCCTGCAGGCCGGATCGGTGTCTATGCGATTATTCCGCCGCAACGGAGAACGCCTTGAAGCCCAGTCACTCCCGTTTTTACTGGTTGGTGCTGACTCTCTCGATCGCACTGAGCGGCTGTGCGACGCAGTCAATACCGGCGCGCCTCCACTACGGCCTGCTCGACGCCCCGGAAGGGAAGCGGCTCATGTGGCCTGCGGAACCGGAGATCCCCCGTTATCAGTTCGCGGGCCAGCTTACCGGCGAAGAAAATTTCGTGCGCGAAGATACTGCGACCGGATTCGTCGGATTTCTTGCCTGGGCCGTCGGTCTCTTCGAGGAGGAAAAGCCCAATGTGCTTCAACGACCGCAAGCCGTTGTCGCGGACGCGCAAGAGCGGATTTTCGTCACCGATGTAAGCCGTGCGGCCGTTTTCGTATTTGACAAACCCGCAGGAGAACTGAAGGTCTGGGATCATGCGGTTGACACGCGCCGCTTTGTCGCTCCGATCGGCGTAGCACTTGCCGACGGAGGAGGTATCTGGGTTGCGGATGCGGAGTTGCAACTCGTAGCCCACCTTGACGCGCAAGGAAATCCATTGCCTCCGATCGGGGCGGGGGTGCTTCAACGTCCGACGGGACTGGCGCGCGACCCGGCCACCGGGCTGCTTTACGTCGCCGACACTTACGCCCACGACATCAAGGTTTTCGGCGCCGACGGGCGCCTTGATCGGGTGATCGGCGAACGGGGGGAGGCTCCTGGCGAGTTCAACTTCCCGACACATCTCGCGATTGGCGGCGGAAATCTCTACGTTACCGACACCATGAACAGCCGCGTGCAGATACTGCCTCTGGCCGGCGATTCGCCCCCCGAGATCGTGGGAAAACGTGGCCTGTACTATGGCAATCTGGTCCGCCCCAAGGGAGTCGGCGTCGACAGCGAAAACAACATTTACGTGGTGGAATCCTATTACGACAACTT
The DNA here is from genome assembly GCF_014822185.1 of Azoarcus sp. Aa7. Taxonomy (GTDB): domain Bacteria; phylum Pseudomonadota; class Gammaproteobacteria; order Burkholderiales; family Rhodocyclaceae; genus Aromatoleum. The sequence goes on along the minus strand of NZ_QVLR01000098.1, from coordinate 69,658 downwards.
GCTCGTGTTTAACGAAACCGGCGACTTCCTGATGCCGATCGGGGGCGTCGGCCAGGGTACCGGCAATTTTTACCTACCGTCCGGAGTATGGGTCGATGCGTTCAACCGGGTGTTCGTTGCCGACACGTTCAACGGCCGCGTAACGATCTTTCAATACCTTGGCGGAGCCAAGGGCGACTCGGAATGATTGGCGACGGAGCAACGGAACGCGGGCACACGACGACAGCATGGGACTCGCGGCAGCAGCCTTCCCCCCTCAACAGGAGTGACGACGGGCAGGCCCGATCCGTACCCCCTCCAGCAAACGTTCTGCGCAAGCTGGCATCCCTGCATCTCACGCCGTGGCTGATCGCGCTGCTCGGAGCGGGAACGGCCTTCGCTTATCTTCGGGAGGGGGCGCGAACCTGGCCGTTGGTCATACCCCTGCTGCTGCTCGCCCTCAACCTGCTGGCTGCCGTTGCAACCAATGGCGTATTCAGGCGTCAGATCGCGCTGCTGGTCTTTCACCTCTGCCTCATCGTTCTGCTGCTACTCGTCGCGGCAGGCCGGCTGACATATCTGAACGGACACGCGGGAGTTACCGTCGGCACCGCCTTCGATGGCGTTCTGGCGGTCTCCGAGCAGGGTCCGTGGCATGCCGGAAACCTGCCGGAGGTCAGTTTCGTCAATAAGGGATTCACGATCGCGTATGCCCCCGGACTGCAACGGGGGGCCACGCAAAACCTGGTTGCGTGGGCGGACAGGCAGGGCCACTGGCATGAAGCGGAGATCGGCGATCAGGACCCGCTGATAGTCGAAAACTACCGTTTCTACACGACCTTCAACAAGGGCTTCGCCCCCACGTTCCGCTGGCTGCCAAAGGCCGGCGAGGCGATGTACGGGTCGGTACAGCTGCCTCCATACCCCGGCAATCAATACAGCCAGGCAGCGGAATGGACGCCTCCTGCCAGCAGCGTGCCCGTATGGGTGATGCTCGACTTCGACGAGGTCGTACTCGATCCCGAGCGCCACACCAGTTTCCGTCTGCCTGAACGATACAAACTGATCGTACGCATCGGCAGCGAGCGCCACGAGATGCACCCGGGCGACTCGATCGAGCTGCCCGACGGTCGCCTCGAATTCGACGGCCTGCGCAGTTGGATGGGGTATCGCGTGTTCTACGACTGGACCTTGCCGTGGCTGCTCGCCGCCTGCATTGTGGCCATCGCCAGTCTGGGCGTACATTTTTGGCAAAGATTCGCAGCAAAACCGTGGGACGCATGACGTGGAACGAGAACTTCAGATACTCTGGGCCGCAGTAACTGCATACGTGCTCGCCGGCATCGTCGCCGTCGTCGGCGTCGTGCTCGGCAAACGGCCTGAACGCACGGTCCTCGGACTGACGCTGACCGGGCTCGTGTTGCAGACCGTGTCCATGGGTCTGCGCTGGGAGCGTCTCGGACACGGACCGTTCATCACGATGTTCGAGATACTCTGCTCGAACATCTGGAGCCTGATGTGTGCCTACGCCCTCGCCTACTGGCGCATCCCGCGGATTCGCGCAACCGCAGCGATCGTGCTGCCGCTGATGTTCATCATGTTCGGCTGGCTGATGGTCACCCATCCCGGCGAGGGGCACTACCCGCCGACCTACAACACCCCCTGGCTCTTTATCCATATCGGCTTGGGCAAGGTGTTCCTTGGCGCGGTTCTGGTTGCGGTCGGCCTGTCCTGCGTGATCCTGCTGCGTCACGCCGGCATCGGAATCACGCGCTTGCAGCAGTTGCCCCCCACCTCCCAGCTCGACGAACTTGCCTTCCGCTGCATGGCGATCGGACTGATCTTCCACACACTGATGCTCATCGCCGGCGCCATCTGGGCGCAGGACGCCTGGGGCCGGTACTGGGCCTGGGATCCCCTCGAAACCTGGGCGTTCATCACCTGGCTCACCGTCGCGTTCACGATCCACGCCCGGCTGGCATACCGGCTGCTCCCCCCGGTACATGCCGGCCTGATCCTTGCGGTATTCGTCACGGCCTTTCTGACCTTCTTCGGCGTGCCGTTCATCTCGGCAGCCCCTCATCAGGGAGCCGTATGATGACAACAGGGTTCCGTACCCCCCCGGGCGTATCACAGCGCTGGCTGCTGCTCGCCGCGTCATCGCTGGGACTTTCCGCTGTGGCGGCCGCGGCGCTCGTACTCGCCCGAACGCCGGTCCTCACATCTCTGGTACCGCCGGACAGCTTCCCGCGCGCCCTCGTCGTGCACGTCAATCTCGCCACCTTGCTTTGGTATTTTGCGATGTCCGGCGCGATGTGGACCGAGGCCCTGCCGTCAAGCCGCCATCGTACGGCACAAGCCCTTCTCGTCGCAGGCGCGGCCGGAGCCATCGGAATCGTCGCGTCCGGTCTGTTTGCCCCGGGGCATCCAGTCCTCGCCAACTACTTCCCCTATGTCGACCACCCCGTATTTCTCGGGTCTCTTGCAGTGTTCGTCTCTGCGGGACTCTGTACGGGCGCAATATCCCTGGTTCGCCCGCGCGACGCCGCTGAATGGGGTTTTGCGATCGCGCGCTGGCCATTCTGCATGGGGGCCCTCTATCTCGCACTCGCCCTGCACCAGGGGATGGGGCTTGTCGACGCCCTCTGGGGCGCCGGGCACATTCTCCAGTTCGGCTTCGTCACCCTCATGATGGCAATGTGGCTCCGTCTGTCAGAGCGCACAGGCATGACGAGCGTACCGCCTCGGATTGCCATCCCCTTCTTCGTCGCCGCATCCCTGCCCGCAATCATCGCTCCCGCCCTTCTGTTCTCAGGACTGGATCACGACGCGCTCCATTCGCTCCATACCGACACCATGAGATGGACAAACTGGCCGGCAGCACTGGCCTTCGGTCTTCTCCTGCTGTCGCGCGAGGAGGCCCGCAGCGCGGACAGTTTTATCGCATCACTCGGACTATATTGCATCGGCATCCTTGCAGGAACCGCGATCGACAGCCAGACGACCATGGTGCCGGCCCATTATCACGGTACAATCGGCGCGTTCACGCTCGCCCAGATGGCGGCCGTTCTTGCCCGCATATCGCCTGCCACAGACGCCGAGCATTCCCCTCCCCCAAGCACCCGGCCGCTCTCCGTATATACCTTCGGAATCACGACCCTGATCTGCGGTCTTGCCTGGAGCGGGATTCTCGGCGCCCCCCGCAAGGTCGCGTTCAGCGGAGAGGGCGCAGACCCGGCCGCAATTCTCGCCGCAGCCCTTACCGGGACCGGCGGCGCAATCACGATAGCGGGCGTCGGATACTTTGCATGCATTGCCGTACCCCGAATTCTCAGATTATGCAGAACACACACAGCCCCGACCTCCCGGCACAGCTCTCCCGCAGCCGCCGCGATGTTCGCCGCCGCGCAATAGCCGTCACGGTACTTGCGACCCTGGGCCTCGGCGCCCTGCTGGCCTTGGATCCGACCCCGCCCCGTGGGATCCCCCACCAGGCACGCCTCGCATACGCGGACCTGCTCAGGGCGAAGCCCCGCCCGCCCTCGGCCGCCGATGCAACGCTGAACGACGTTCGGTCGCGATTCGAGCAGGGCGTCGCGATGCTTCAGATGCGTCAGTATGAATATGCACTCACGGCGTTTCATCAGGTACTGACCCTGGCCCCCCGCCTTCCCGAAGCTCACGTGAATATGGGGTTCGCGCTGATCGGACTCGAGCAATGGAAACAGGCTCGCGATTTTTTCGAATCGGCAATCGAATTGCGGCGTGATCAGGTCAATGCGTACTACGGGCTCGCGACAACCCTCGACGAACTCGGTGACCGGCCCGGCGCGATGGGCGCCATGCAGGCCTACCTCCACCTCGCGCCGATGGACGACCCATTCCGGCCGCGGGCGGAGGCAGCACTGTGGGAATGGCGCTCGGAGCTTCAGCAGAATCAAGCGGAAAGGCAGAAAGCCCCTGAACCGCCCCCCGGTAAGCACTAGCCCGCCCCGACGCGATCTGCCCGAAAATTCCCGGATTCGGGAAGGAGTTCCCGCAAACGATACAATCCGTTACATTCCCGCAGCCGAAATGGCGAGGCCCTTCAGACCGCAGCTTTTCTTACCGATACTCCGATGGTAATAGATATTGGGCCTGAATATTGCTTATAGGACCGGTCCGGCGTGCCGAGGTGACCCAGGCAGGGAGGCAAGCGTCGTGAGACGGGGTGACCACGGTGCGGAAGCATGCCCCTCCAATGCCCCGCGAGTCCGGAGCAGCGAAGGGGACGATTACACTCGTTTGGTTGCCAGCCGACTGTAACTCGTGCAATTTTGGCTGGCAGGAACGGATCACGTTATGAAGAGGGTTGAACTATGAAGCAGGTCCCGTGGGTAACAAGAGTCCGTCGTGGGCTCACTGCGCTGCTGTTTGCCGTAGTGGCCATCACGCTGTGGACCCCGTCCGACAGCCGCGCCGAGTACGGCGACATCGTCATCAACAACTATGCCGACGCGGCCGGCATGCGGCCAGCGATCTTTCCGCACTGGTTCCACCGGATCCGCTTCCGCTGCAAGGTCTGCCACGCGGACCTCGGCTTCCAGTTCAAGGCGGGCGGCAACGAGATCACGATGCTGAAGATCATTGACGGCCAGTTCTGCGGCGCATGCCACAACGGCGAAGTCGCCTGGTCGGTCGAGAACTGCGACCTGTGCCATTCCGGCAAACCCAACACCCCCACGCAAGTGCACGAAAGCACCATCCAGAAACTGGCAGTTCCCGTCGGGCAAGGAGGTAGCAAGAAATGACCCGCCGTATTCCAACCCTGCTCCTGACCGTGTTCGCCGCCGCCCTGTTCGGCTCGGCGCCTGCCATTGCCCAGGACGCCAAGGGCAAGCCAGCGGCTACCCCGGCCGCGCCCCCGGCGGCCGCACCGGCTGCAGCCGCCCCCGCGACCGACGTCAACCGCTTCAACCGCCTGCTCAAGCCGGCCAATCAGCGCAACCTGCCCCCGTCGCAGGACGGCATCCACGACCCCGCCAGCGAAGGCACCGCAGCGCTGATGCCACCGCTGTCCGCCTTCGAAACGCTTCCCCGTAGCAACGCCGGCAACCGCGTCAATTGGGTCAAGGCCCTCGAAGATCGCGCGATCAACCCGCGCTGGGACCGTGTGGATGCAAACGCGGTACCGGTCGTAATGGATCTGAACATCGTCCGCGAAGTCAAGGGATCGATGCCGGACGTCGTCTACCCGCACAAGCAGCACACCGAGTGGCTTGACTGCTCCAACTGTCACCCCGCAATCTTCATCCCGCAAAAGGGCGCCAACCAGATCAGCATGGCGGCCATCCTTCTCGGGCAGAAGTGCGGCGTATGCCACGGCAAGGTTGCCTTCCCGGTGTCCGAGTGCCGACTGTGCCACTCGAAGAAGAAGGACGGCCCGGTCGCCCGCACGGGTCAGTAAGTCGTATTTGCAGTCAACAACATGCATGCCCAGGAGTCCGCAATGATGAAATCTAACTACCGTAATGCGATTCCTGGGCATGCTGCGCTTGCACTGGTACTCACGCTCGCCTCCGGCGGCGCGACGATGGCGCAGACCGAGCCCGTACCGCCGAGCAGCGCATCGACCCGCCTCCAGGCCAACGAGCCCGACCGAACCCAGCTCGAACGCCGCTTCGAATCGGTTGGCACGCTGATCGAAAAATCCACTGCCGCGCGCCAGATCGAATCCAGTGGCGAGGCCGCCGCCATCGAGAAGCGCCAAGCAGCCAAGGAACAGTACTCGCAGGCGAAGAGCGCCTTCGACGCGGGCGATCTCACAAAGGCCTCCAGCCTGCTCTCGGCAGCGAGCAAGACCATGTTTGAAGCGGCACGGCTTGCCGCACCGGAAAGCGTTACAGGAAAGAAAGTCGAAACGGACTACAAGAACAAACTCGAGAGTGTCCGCGCTCTGCTTTCCGCGCAGCAGCGAATTGCGTCGGAAAAGGGTAACAAGGAATCGCAGGAAAGCAGCCGTCAGGTCGAGGCCCTCATCGCCGACGCGGAGCGCAAGGCGGCAGCCGGCCAATATGCAAGCGGCCGGACGATTCTGGAACAGGCATATCTCCTTGCGAAGGCATCGGTCAGCTCGATGCGATCCGGCGACACACTGGTACGTTCGCTCAACTTCGCATCGAAGGAAGAGGAATACCACTACGAGATCGACCGCAACGAGACGCACAAGATGCTCGTAAAGGTACTGCTCGAGGAAAAACTCGCCGGGGCCCCGATGAGCCCGCGCGTCACGGAATTCCTCACGAGCGCCGGAGCGCTCCGCGGCGAGGCCGAAGCTGCCGCATCGCGCAAGGACTTCGAAGCAGGTATCAAACTGCTCGAACAGTCGACCAGCGAACTCGTCAAGGCGATCCGCAGCGCCGGCATCTATATCCCCGGATAAGCCTTTTCCACGCCGCGCTCAAGCATGTCTCCGGGGCCGACACGCCCCAGATCCGGCCCCGAATGGACGGAATTCCTGAACTCAGGAACGCCGTCCTTCCGAAGCCCTGACTCCGCACCTTGAAACGCAGCAGCTTGCGGGTCTGCGCCCGATTTCGCGCGACAGCAGGCCGGCATGCCGATTGCTAGATCAGTAATACGCCCCGCCATCGAACACGCACGACAAGATGCCCGCACTCAGCAGCACCCTCAGCTCGGACGAATCGCCGCCTTTGGCCGCATGGTCGGAAGCGACCCCGCAGCGTGGGTACGTTCATGCGGGACGGCTGTTACCGTGGTTTGCCGGTGCTGCCGCGGTGCTCTGCTCGATTGGCTTGTTCGTCGGTCTGGCCGTCGCCCGGACGGACCCGCACCAGCATGAGCACTACCGCATTGCTTTCATACATACCCCGTCAGTCTGGCTGTCCGTCGCGATCTACTTCGTTACCGCGGGCACGGCAGGCTATGGTCTTTTGCGACGGCAGCGCTTCCTGTCGATGATCGCTTCGGCACTCGCACCGACGGGAGCACTGTTTGCGTTCCTCGCACTGTGGACTGGCTCCCTCTGGGGCAAACCGATCTGGGGTGCGTGGTGGGTATGGGAGGCGCGTCTCACCGCGGAACTGCTGGTGCTCTTCCTCTTTCTCGGCTACGTTGCCCTGCAGGAAGGCATCGATGACACACGTCGCGCGGACCGCGCCAGCGGCCTATTGGCCTTGGTTGGAGCATTCGGATTGCCGCTGCTCTACTTCGCGGTCTTTCGCTGGAGCGCAATGTACGGCAGCGCGCCGCAAAGCCTGTCGGCTCCGGAAAATCCGGCCATCGCCGCAGGTATACTCCTGATGGGCCTGGGCCTGCTCGCCTACGCCGTTGCGGCGACGCTCGCCCGCCTGCGCAATGTGATACTCAAGCGCGAACGCAACAGCGAGTGGGTTGTGCGGAACTTGGGGGCACAACCATGAACTGGGGCAGTTGGAGCGAATTCTGGGCGATGGGCGGGGACGGCCTGTACGTCTGGAGCGCCTATCTCGTCGCAGTCGTTGTCATCTTCACGGAAATTGCAGTCATCGCATTGACGCGTCGTTCCATCCTTGAGCATCTTGGCCGTTATGCCAAAATTGCAAGAAAGGAAAGGAAGCCGCGAAATGAGGACTCGAGATTCTGATCAAACAGCGCCGCCCGCCAACATCACTGCGACCACACGGCAAGCGCTCTCTCGACGCATCTTCGCTGCCCTTGCAGGCATTGCGCTCCTGACTCAGCCCGCGGCACCTGCATGGGCAGGGGAAACTCCAACCTCCATGCCGGCACTTCAGCTCACCGGCCTCGAAGGTGGAACAATTCGCAGTCAGGATTGGCTGAAGGGCCGTCCCGCCGTAGTTAACCTGTGGGCGACCTGGTGCGCGCCCTGCCGCACCGAAATGCCCTCGCTGCAGCGACTCGAAGCCCTCCTCGCCCCCGATGGCATTCGTGTCCTCGCACTGTCCGTCGATAGCGACCACAACCTCGTGCGCGAGTTTGTGCTCAAGTACGGAATCACCCTACCGGTGAGCATTGCGAACTCACCGAGTCAGGCCATGGTCGCAGTGGGGGCCGTTGCGCTCCCCCAGACCCTGTACGTCGGGGCAGACGGCCGCATCCTGGGTAGTCATCTCGGACAGCGGGACTGGGCCGATCCGATGACGGTGCGCGAAGTACGCAGCCGCTTTTCCGCGAAGACGCCGACCAAACCCTAGCCCGCGCAGTCCGTCGACCACCACGCGTGCATCACGCGACCCGGATCGTCCCCATCATGCCGCCTGCGGCATGATCAAGAATGTGGCAGTGGTACATCCAGTCGCCCGGATTGTCGGCGACGAACGCGACGTCTAGCGTCTGGCGCGGCCCCATGATGACCGTATCGCGCCAGACCGGCCGGGCTTCCTTGCGGCCGTCGACGGCGACGACGCGGAAGAAATGACCGTGCAGGTGCATGGGATGAACGAAGTCGGTCTCGTTGATCATGCGCAGAACAACGTGCTCGCCCCGCCGCAGATGAAGAAACGGCTCGTGCATCAGCGCGTGTTCGTGCTGGGCGGTGTAATTCATCGTCCACGCCAGACCATGCCGCTCCATCAGCTCATGAGAACGCACCGGCTTGCCATCGACGATGCCCATCGTCGGGACGCCCCGCATCCCGCCCTGAAACATGATGTAGTGCTCCGTCGCCTTCGCGAGGTCGGGTTCCGGCAGGCGATTGGGCGCCAGCCGCATCGGGGCGCCGAGCGGCTTGCGGCGCAGCGGGCGCGCATCGCCATAGACCAGCGAAGCGATCGGCCCCGCGCTGCGACGGTGTGTATCGTTCATGACGAAGCGGCTTCCGGGGGCCTGCATGCAATCGACCACCAGATCTGCCCGCATTCCCGGCCCGAGAACCAGGCGCTCGACCGCATGCGGCTCAACCGCCTGCCCGTCATAGGCGATCACATTCATCGCGTGACCGTGCAATTCGAGCTGGAAGATCCTGGCGGCTGCCGCATTGATCAGCCGCAGGCGAATGCGTTCCCCGCTTCTGACTTCGAGCACGTTTCCTGCACCGGCCGCCCTGCCGTTGATCAGAACCTCGTTGCCAACCCTCCCATCGTTTGCGATGTCCAGGATGCGGCCGAAATCCTCTATCTGTAGTCCATCCTCGCCGATCCGCACGTCCGACAGCAGCCAGACGAGTTCGCGATCGACCTCGATCGGCCGCTCCTCCTCGACAATCAATGCACCGTAGAGTCCGCGCGGCACCTGTTCGAAACTCGACTGATGCGGGTGATACCAGAAGGTGCCTGAATCCGGGAGCGGGAACTCGTAGACGAATTCCTCGCCCGGCTTCACCGGGTTCTGCGTGACGTACGGAACGCCATCCATGGCGTTCGGGACGCGGATCCCATGCCAATGCACTGCGGACTCGGCCTCCAGCGCATTCTGGAAGGTCAGGCGCACCGACTCGCCCTTGCGATACCGCAGCAGCGGCCCCGGCACGCTTCCGTTGAAGCCCCAGAAATTCGTCCGCGGCGCACCCGCGCGAATCGACTGCTCCACCGGCGCAGCGCGCAATGTCGCCACCCGCGGAGCGGCAGCCATGCCACGTCGTGGAGAAAGTGCGATGACGCCGAGCGACGATGCGGCTGCTTTGATGAATTGGCGGCGCGAAATACCCATCGAGTCCCCCTCGGACGAATTGATCAGGCGCGGGTCAACGCGATTCCGTGTGCTCGTACAGGCGAACGAGACGATCCGTCGCCGCGAGTATGGAGTCTGCAGCTTCCGCAACAACCAGCCTATAGGAACCAGCGCCCTCCACTGACAGGGCGGTGCGCAGCCACTCCCATTGCAAGGCGATTTCCGAGAGTTCCGCACGCATATCCGCGGTATTTCCCGGCACCGCAGCGAGGGTGGTCAGGCCGCGCGCGAACTCGTCGGCAGCGGACTCCATCTCGTGGCGGCTTGCCGCCGTATCCGCTCCCCACGAGTACAACATGTAGGCCTTCACGACACGTTGCGAGAGCATGCGCAGGCGTCCGGCCTGATTGACCCTGCGCGCTACAGCGCTGTCGGCCGCGGCTTCCAGGGTAAGGACAAGCCGGTCCGCACTCTCGAGAACATCAATACTGCGCCGCGACGCGAGCAGCGCACGCGTCCTGTCGGCGGGATCGGCGACCGCGGCACGCAGCGCCGACCAGTTCCCTCTCAAACGCTCGATCGACGACGCAGCCGACGGAACGGCGGTCGCAAGCGCCTGCATCCGCTCCAGATTGCGTTCGAAGCGCACGATCGAATCCTGCAACTGCTCCAGCGCTGCGGCGGGCACGACTTCGAGGCCCAACTGCACATAGGACTTGGCCAGACGTTGCGACAGCATCCGGAGCTCGCCGGCTGCGTTGATGTCGCCCGAGGATACGGCTTGTTGCCCCGCGGCGTGCGCGGCCCCAAACGTCATCAACGCCCAGAGGAGAACGAACAGTTTCCGCATCATTCAGCGCTCCTCGCGTCAGAACACCGGTACGCCCATCGACTGCAAGGCTCGAATCAGCTGGGCGGACGCCTGTTCCATGAGCTTGACCGCTTCCGCGTGCTGACCTGCCTTCGCCTGCTCGTCGGCCTGTGCGCCGAGCCTGCGCCCTTCCTCGACAAAGCCATCGACCAGGCGCCGTTTGTCGCCGGCGGCCCGCCCCTCGGCAACCATCATGTCGACCATGATCTCGTTGCTCGCGAAACGCTTCTTCTCATATGCGTACTCATCCGCAGGCGTGTCGAACTTCAGCGACAGCAAGACCTCCTGGCCCGCCCGCAGGCGCGACAACTCTTCGACCGCAAGCTTGTAGGCTTCCGCCATCTTCTTCCCGGCCTCGCCGACGCGCCCCGCTTCGGCGAGTTGCTTCGACTCGGCCGTCAGACCATCGACACTCCCGAGCAATGCCTTGGCGGCAGCTCCTTTCTGGGCATCCCTGGTCAGCTCCTCGATCGAGCTACGGTACATCCCGACCTGGTCGCCGAGATCCTGAAGGTTCTTGCGTTGGGCGCTCTCGGGCAGGGCTCCTTCGCCCGGCGACATCCGTCGCGATGCGCTCGACACGGATCGCAAGGCTTCGTCCGCCAACTTGGCGGCGTCGTCGAAGCGGGCATCAGCAAGCGCCTTGCGCGCGTCGTCGATTGCGCGCCTCCCCCGTTCGATGAGCGACCGGGAGTCCGCTTCACGCCCCTCCGCCGCGCCCCTGGCCGCCGGAGAGTTGATCAGCATCTCGACCAGACGGATCTTCTGCTCGACCAGACGCCTCTTCTGATCGCTTCCGTCGGCCGGCGCTTGCGCCCCCACCGTCACGGCGAAAACTGCAGCAACGACGCCCGTCATCCAGCGCAATCTCATCGACCTCTCCGGTTCATGTGCGATGAAATCAATCCGAGCCTTGCTCCGTCAAATACCGAAGCACCCGGGATGTTCGCCGCCTGGGGCACACGGCTCAGTGCCCCGCCCCCTTCGATCCTCCGAGGAAGGATCGCGCACCGGTGTGACCATGATCGGCTGCCGAGCGGATCCAGCGCATCGCCTCCTCCTGGTCCTGAACGACGCCCTTGCCCGCCAGGAACAGCAGCCCCAAACCGTACTCCGCGTCGGCATGCCCCTTGCGTGCGGCTTCGAAATACCAGCGCGCCGCCTCCTGGTCGGGATCTTGCACGGACTTGGGGAGTCTGTCACCGAACACGTACATATTGCCGATGAAGTACATTGCATCGAGATTGCCCTGGTCCGCGCTGCGGCGGGCCCACTGCAGCGCCTTGTCCTCGTCCTCCGGTACGCCACGTCCGTAGAAGTACATGACCGCGAGCCTTTCCTGGGCTACGGCATTCCCGCCCTCGGCAAGCGGCGCGAGCTGTCCGGCGGCAAGCTCGTACTGGCCGCCATCGTACTGGCGAAGCGCATCGTCGATGGGGGCGGCATGCACGGCTCCGGTCAGCAAAAACATGCAAAAGGAAAGACGACGCAACATGAAAGAACCCTCTCCCTATCAAGTCAGTTCTGTTTCCGGGAGCGGCCATGGCACGCTCCCGGCGTATTGGCGGACCCGCACGCAATAACCGTACCGTTCCACGTCATTGCGAACGTATCATCGATCCTGGGCTCTTATCTTTCGCCTGCTCCGCATGGCGCGATCGTGCGGGCAATCCCGCCATCTGAGAAAATGCATGCACGCGCGTCTAGTGTAGCCCGACAGTTCCGACGGAAGCGGTACGCGCCCAGAGAAATGAGATGAACACGACCTTCAGCACGGCCGACGGTCTCTACGAGATGCCCGACGACGAAACACGACCGCACGATCACCTCGGGCGGCAGCCGCGCTCGCTGTCGCTCAGGGCGAAGGGAATCATCGCCTTCATCCTCATGGTCGCCTACTCGCTGCTGATCGGCATATCTACCGAAACGCAGCGCCAGGGCCTGCTGCGCGTAGTAGACGAACTCGAGATGGCCCACCGCACCGAAGCACAGCTCCTCGAGATCAACACCTCGATGGCGCGTACGCTATTCGCCGTAAACATGTCCTTCTCGGACGACGACCTGGCATCGTCGGCGATACGTTCGATGATCGAGGTCGAAGCCAGCCTGTCCTTGCTCGAAGCGATACAGGACCGTCACCCCTCGGTCCTCATGCTTGCCGGGAAGCTGCACGCGCTGGTGCGCGACTTGGCCCAGTCGCCGACGCTCAGCACCCTGGGCGTCGCACGTGCGACCCTGAACGAATTGATTATCGAACTCGACGGCGTGACGAAGAATGCGCACGCGCACCGGCTGAGACTGCTCGACCAGTACCGGGAAAATTACGATCGCATTACACTGAGCAGTTTGGCCATGCTCGTGATCGGACTGATCCTGCTGGGCGCGGTTACCGCCATATTCTTCAGCCGCCTGACCTGGGATATCCGGAAACTCGAGGCACATGCACACGGAATCGTGAATGGGAATCGCGATGCACCCCTGCCCGTTACGCGCAATGACGAACTGGGAACGCTGATGCATGCGGTCAACCGCATGCAGCAGGACCTGCGCGAACGTGAACGCCATATCGAACGTGCGCGTCTCGAACAGTTCCATCGCGAGAAGATGGTGGCGGTCGGGTCGCTCGCGGCTCAGCTCGCGCACGAGATCAACAATCCCATCGCGGCGATCACGGGCGTCGCAAGCGCCATGAACCAGGTCCAACAGTCACGGCAATGCCCCAATCAGGGCGTGTCGTGCCACCCCGGACTGATCCTCGAACAGGCAAAGCGCATCTCGGCGATCACGCGGCAGATTGCCGATTTCACGCGGCCGCAACCCCAGCGCCCGGAGTTGCTCAATCTGAACGAGATTGTGAGCAGTACCTGCGCGTTCGTCAGCTACGACCGGCGCTTCCGGCGCATTGCCATGACGACCGAACTCGACAGCGAAATGCCGGCCATACGGGCAATCGGCGATCACCTGACGCAGGTCCTGATGAACCTCCTGTTCAACGCCGCCGACGCCCTCGAGGAAATGACTGCGGACCATCCCGCAAAGATTCTCGTGCGTACGCAGGCGCTCGAGCACGAGGCACTGGTCGAAATCGCGGACAACGGCGCCGGTATCGACGCCGACACACTCGGGAAGGTCTTCGACGAATACTTCACGACAAAGCCGGCCGGCAAGGGAACCGGCCTCGGACTCGCCCTCAGCCGCGAGCTGATCGAGGACGCGGGAGGCTCCCTGACGCTCGATTCCGAACCCGGCAAGGGCGCAACAGCTCGCATACGCCTGCCCCTGCGCCCGTCCGAACGGGTAGCCTGACAACTGAACTGGGTAGCATCCACATCACAAGGGAATTCGATGCACATACTGGTCATCGACGACGAACGCGCAGTCCGGGAAATTCTCGCGGACGCCTGCCGACAGGCGGGCTACTCCGTCGACGAGGCGCGCAACTGCACTGAGGCCGCATCCAAACTGGTCCGCGGAGACGTCGACCTGGCGCTTTGCGACATCAAGATGCCGGATGGCAACGGAGTCGATCTGATGCGATCGATCAAGGAGTCCGGCGTCGAAACCAACTTCATCATGGTCACGGCGTTCGCCTCGATGGAATCGGCGGTCGAGGCCCTGCGTTTGGGCGCCTCGGACTATGTCACCAAGCCGTTCAACGTCGAGGAAATGCTGCACCGGGTGCAGCAGATCGCCGCCCTGCGCGGGCTGCGCGAGGAAAACCGCGTCCTGCGCAAGTTCGCCAAGGCCGATTCCGACAAGTTCCGCTTCACCTCGCCATCGATGGCTGCGGTGGAGCGCCTCGCGGGCAAGGTGGCGCCAACGGACAGCACCGTGCTGATCACCGGTGAATCCGGAACCGGCAAGGGCGTGCTTGCACGCCTGATCCACGAACAGAGCCGGCGCAGCGAGCATCTGTTCCTGCCGGTCAACTGCAGCGCGATTCCCGAAACACTCATGGAGGCCGAGTTCTTCGGCCACACCAAAGGCGCGTTCACGGGCGCGGACAAGGCCCGCAAGGGCCTGTTCCTGCAGGCGGACCTCGGCACCCTGTTCCTCGACGAAGTCGGCGAACTGCCGATGCTGATGCAGACCAAGCTCCTGCATGCCATCGAGGAAAAGGAAATCCGCGCCGTCGGCAGCGAGCAGTCGCGTCGCGTCGACTGCCGGATCATTGCCGCGACCAACCGTGACCTCAGCCAGATGGTCAAGGACGGCACTTTCCGCGAGGATCTGTTCTTCCGGCTCAGCATGTTCCACATCCACATACCGCCGCTGCGCGAGCGCAAGGAGGACATCCGCAGTCTCATCCGCTTCATTCTCGACCGCGCGCGCGATCAGCGCGACGCAGCGACATGCATGACGGTGTCGGAAGAGGTCGAGCGACTCCTCGTCAGCTACCCGTGGCCCGGCAACGTGCGCCAGATGGAAAACGTCATCAACCGCGCATGCATACTCGCCGAAGACAGCTGCATTACCCTGGACGACCTCCCACCCGAGATCGCCCGCACCGGCACACGCATCCAGGCTCATGGCACATCCATTGCTTCCCTGCGGAGCTTGCGCGATCAATTGCGCGAGTTCGAGGCGAGCGTGATCTACCGGATGCTCGATGAGACGGGGGGAGACAGACGCACGGCGGCCCAGAAGCTGGGTATCGGCTTGTCGAGCCTGTACCGGAAACTCGAGGAATTCGAAGCGTTCGGCATTCACAGGAGCGATTCCGGCAATCCTCCCCCCGCACGCGACCCCAACTTCGAACAAGGAACCTAGAATGAAGCTTCCCGGAACTGAGAAGTTCGTTCCCGCTTTCAGCCACGCCCTTCTCGTATTGGCCCTGCTCTCCACGGCGCCGGTCGCGTTCGCTGATGCGGAAGCGGACTACAAGCGCGGACGCGAAGCATATCGCGTCAATGATGTGGTCGGCGCAATGGAGCCGTTGAAGAAGGCCGCGGATGCCGGGCACGCAGGCGCCCAGGCGCTGTACGGATCCATCCTCGACAGCGCGGAACTCGATGACGAAGCCGTTCCATATCTTCAGAAAGCCGCCGCACAGGGCGACATGGACGGCGAGTACGGGCTGGCGAAGATGTACTTTACCGGCGAAGCGAAGACGCCCAGCGACGCCGAGACCGGAAGGCTGATGCGGGCTGCCGCATCGAAGGGACACCAGCTCGCAATCGTGACGATAGCTCTCGCCTTCGTCCGGGGCGAAAAACGCCTGAACGCCGACAATCCCGCCGCGCCCGAAGCAAGCGAGTTCCTGCTCAAGGCTGCCGAGCTCGGGGAAGTCGATGCAATCAAGGCGGTTGTCGACGGTTACCGGGGCGGCAAGTACGGCTTCACGGCCGACGCCGCAAAGGCCGAGCTGTGGGACAGCCGTCTTGCCGCCATTCTCGGCACGTCGAAGAAGGGAGCGAAGAAATGATGACTCTTCGCAAGCAGGCAGCCGCATTCGTCCTGGGCCTGCTGTGCACGCAAGCCGGGCTCGCAGCAAGCGTCGTCGATGGCCAGCGCATCTATAACCAGTACTGCATCGGTTGCCACGGACCCGGCGGAAACAGCGCGATACCGAACGCTCCGCATTTCTCCCGCGGAGAGCGGCTGATGCAGCCCGACATGATGTTGCTCGCTACCATCAAGAGCGGCAAGATGATGATGCCATCATTCAACGGCGTCCTTAGGGATCAAGAAATTCTCGATGTAATCGCTTACTTACGGACACTTCAACGATGACCCTGAACCTGCAGCACGCACGACATGCCCTCGCGGCGGTCGGACTGGCCCTCACCTGCATGACCGGATCAGCCTTCGCCCAGGCACCGGCGCCCGACTACCGGGTCCGCGAGACCTTCAATGTCGGTGACACCGTATATGTGCGCGCACTGACCATCGAGAAAAGCACGAACACCATCTGGGTGGGTACGTCGACGGGGGTGCACGAGATCGACCTCGCCACGCGCAAACCGCGCAACACATTCACGCGCGCCGACGGTCTCGCGAACGAATACGTGTTTGCCGTAGGTATCGATTCGCAGGGTTACAAATGGTTCGGCACCAACGCCGGCGGCGCGTCGCGCTACAAGGACGGCAAATGGAAGACCTACTTCCCGATGCACGGTCTCGCCGACTACTGGATCTACTCCTACGCCAACGACAAGGACGGCAACCTCTGGATCGGCACCTGGGCGGGCGTGAACCACTACAACGTCAAGACCGGCGAATTCAAGAAGTACGTCAAGGAACTGATCAATGAGTGGGTGTATGGCCTCGATGTCGACGCCAAGGGTCGCGCCTGGTTTGCGACCGAGGGCGGCGTGTCGATGTTCGACGGCAAGACCTGGAAGTCCTGGACGCACAAGGACGGCCTGGGCGCACCGAACGTGGAACAACTCCCCGCATCGAGCAACACGGGCCTTGGCACGCGGTCGCGTCACGACCTGACGACGATGGAACACGGCCAGCCGACCTACAATCCGAACTACTCGTTTGCGATGCACATCGACCCGCAGGGCGATGCATGGGTCGGCACGTGGGGCGGCGGGGTCGCGCGCTTCGACGGCAAGACGTGGAAGAACTACAACAGCAAGGACGGGCTGGTCGGCAACATCGTGTATTCGATGGCGCAGGACAAGCAAGGCGTGTTCTGGTTCGGCACCGACAAGGGCGTATCGCGCTTCGACGGCAAGAACTGGCGCTCCTTTACGACCAAGGAAGGCCTGCTCGACTCGCACGTGTACACGATTGCGGCTGCCGACAACGGCGACATCTGGGTCGGAACACGTCGCGGCGCAGCGGTCATCGGCAAGTAATACACACTCACGGTCGGACGTGCTGGCGGACCGTTCTGCGGCTCCCGCCGGCCGGGCGACTACCGGAACTTACACTGGAGTCTTTCGCATGAGTTACAAAGTTGCAGCCGTCGCCGCCATCGTCGGCGCCGTCGCGATTGCTGGCGCCTATACGCTCGGCCAGCAGCAAGCCAAGGCCCCCGCACCCGCCTCCGTCGCGAGCGCACCCGCCGGCGCCCAACCGGCGGCCGGCGGACAGGAGATCCGCGAAGGGAAGGTTGGAGTAGACCCGAACGAGAAGTTCACCCATTTCCGCGTCGGCAACAAAAACGTCAAGAAGATCTTTGCCGACAATGGCGTGATCTGGGTCGCGACCTCCGGCGGCGTCATCCGCTACGACACGCGCACAGACGAATACAAGATGTTGGACAACCAGAGCGGCCTGCTGTCGAACGGCATGTTCTATGTCGGTCGGATACAGGGCAAGATCACCGTCGGCACCTACGGCGGCGGCATGTCGATGCTGGACGAAAAGACGGGCGCATGGGACACCTACAACATTCCCGAAGGACTCGGGGATGCCTTCGTCTATGACGTCGTCGAGACCCGCTCGGGTGACATCTGGATCGCAACCTGGTCGGGCGTGAACCGCGTCCGCGGCGGCAAACTCAAGGATCCGGCGGCATGGGAACTCCATACCGTTGAAAGCACCAGCGGCGGTCTCCCGAACGACTGGGTATACGGCCTCGCCGAAGGCAAGAATGGTGAAATGTGGCTCGCGACCGAAGGCGGCATGGCCCGCTTCATGGATGGCAAGTGGGAGAACTGGAATCACTCGCGCGGCGTCGGCGCGGACTACGACAAGGTCAAGCAGGACATCGCTTACAAGAGCGATCCCGCGAAGGAATCGCTGCACCACGCCCAGCAGAAGCGCGAGATGGGTCTTGAGGGCATCGACCAGGCTTACAACCCGAATTACATCATTGCACTCGTCGTCGACGAGGACGGCACGGTGTGGTCCGGCACCTGGGGTGGCGGCCTGGCGCACTTCGACGGTCAGAAATGGACGAACTACACCACAGTTGAAGGCTTGCCCGGCAATCACGTGTTCATGCTGCACCGCGACCAGCAGAATCGTCTGTGGATAGGCACGAACAACGGCCTCGCAATCAAGGAAGGCAATCAGTTCCGCATCATGAAGTCCGCCGATGGCCTGTTCAACGACACCGTGTTCTCGATGACGACGACAAAGGAAGGCGACCTCTGGATCGGCAGCTACGGCGGCGTTGCCCATATCCGTCCGGCGATCTGAGCGAAGCGGCAGGACTGTTTCACGGCAGCACCCGGGCCGCCCCACTCAGTGGGGCGGCTTTTTTGCGCCTAAAGAATCAACGCATCACCGCCGACTCCCGGCCGGCGGCTCCGCGGTCTGTGCGCGGGTCAGGCAGGTCTTCAACGCCATCTCCGATCCATTCGGCGACCTGGGGTCGCGAGCGGCCGATCCGTTAGGCTGATCGCGACAGGCGCGGCGGGCCGATCCGATGTAATCGAGGGCCCTCACCCAGCCTTGATCGGTCGGTACCAGGGAACGTCCCGGGGCGTGCGCAGCTATACGCCTGCGCCTCGCCCAAACTAGGAACCAAAGAAAAGGGCGTGATGCCAGCGGCACCACGCCCCCTCGATTGATGCAGTAGCGGCGCTTACTTGCGCACGCGGTCGATCACGACACTGACGCCCTGCGCGTCGGGCGAGGCCAGCACCGTCTGGCTTTCGAGGTCACCGGCTGCCGCTGTCGCACTTCCGCCCTTCGACAGACGCGCACCGACGGCAATCTGCTCGGGCAAGGGGCCCTGCGACATGCGCTGTGCGTTGCTGAAATCGAAATCGACGGGCAGGTCGCCGGCGCGCACGCGCAACGCGGCGATGGGCATGCCGCCCTGCGGCGGACGCGCGAAGACGAACACGGTCGCATCGCTGCCGGCTTGTTGTGCGAGCTCGGGCGACAGACTCAGCCGACCGCGTAGCGTGAGGGGGGCCGACGAGGCCTGAGCCGCACCGCCAATCCCCGCCACCTGAGCACCGGCGGGCGGATTCAGCTGGGCCATCCCGCCCTTGACGCGGGCCTCGTTGATGCTTGCCAGAATCGAGCTGTACGCACCGTCACCGGGCTGCATGCTGGCGAGGATCTTCTCCCATTGAGCGGAGGCGGTCGCGTAGTCGTGGCGGACGAAGGCCGACGTGCCGGAAAGCGCCAGCGCCTTGACATGATTCGGCGCCAGCTCGAGCGCGCGGGCGATGAGCCGGTCGGGGTCGCCGTCGAACTTGCGTCCGGCTGCGCCGGCAAGCAGGTCAGCCCAGTCGGCGAGGATGTCGGGATGATCGGGAATCTTCGCGCCGATTCTGTTCCAGGTCGCAACAGCACCCTGGAAGTTCTGCATCACGGCGAACGACCGGCCCAGCATCATCCAGCCCTGCACGTCGCCGGGCTCTCGCTCGAGCCGTTCGGCGAGCTGGGACACCATCGCCTGCATCTGCTCGGGCGTGATCTGGTGGCCCGCTTCGGGCGCGGGTTTGGCGCTCGCCGGGTCGAGTCCCTCAGGGGTACCGAGGATGAGGTACACCGCAACCGCGAGAACCGGCACGGCGAAGACCACGCCGAGCGCCCAGCCGCGGGCGGGGGCGGCGTCGACGCCGGCCTCGGCCGTGCCGGCCTCCGTGAGCGCGCGCTGCTCGAGCTCTTCGCGGGAACGCTTGTAGTCGGCCTCCACGATGCGCCCCGCGGCGTGGTCTGCCTCAAGTTCGGCGAGCTGCTCGCGCAACACGATCAGTACGGTACGCGCCTGTTCCTGACGTGCAGCATGTTCGCGCGCCTTCGCTCCCGTGCCCAGCATGGGCGGGATCACGAGCAGCAGGGCGCCGGCCACCAGCAAGGTGGCCAGAATCAGGAAAACAGTCACGAGCGGGACTCCTGGGAAGGTTTGGCAGAGCCGTCGAGCAAGGCAGCAGCGCGGGCATGCTCTTCCGCGCTCAAGGGCGGCGGAACTTCGCGAACGCGCCTGCGCAGGCGCCAGCCGAGCCATCCGGCTCCGGCGACAAGCAACAGCCCCGGTCCGAGCCAGAGCAGCAGGGTCGCACCCTTGAACGGCGGCAGATAGAGGACGAAATCACCATAGCGGGCAACGAGGTAATCCACGACGGCAGCTTCGTCCTTGCCCGCAAGGAACTGCTCGCGGACCTGGTTGCGCAGATCCACCGCCAGCGGCGCATTGGATTCCGCGATGGACTGGTTCTGGCAGACGAGGCAGCGCAGATCGTGCGACAGGCGCATGACGCGTTCCTCGAGGACGGGATCGTCAGAGACCGGAACCGCTTCGCCGGCTTGGCCCGCCACGGGAAGCAGCAGGGCCGCAACTAGCGCCACGCGGCGCATCAGCATCAGATCAGCTCGCACGTTGCAACTCCGCGATCTTTGGAATCAGCACGTCGCGCAGCGATTCCCGGGTAATCGGTCCGATGTGCTTGTAGCGGATCACGCCCTGCTGGTCGATCAGGAAGGTTTCCGGAACGCCGTAAACCCCGTAGTCGATACCGATGCGCCCGTCCAGATCGACGGCCGACACCATATACGGATCGCCACCGTGCTCGACGAGCCACTGGCGCGCGCGCTGGCGAGCGCTGGCGAGCTCGGTGACGGGATCCAGACCCTTGACGTCGAGTGCGCCGTCGCCGCGCACTTCCTTGTAGTTGAGGCCGACGATGGGCACCGGACTGGTGCGGGCGAACTCCACCAGGACCGGGTGTTCGTAGCGGCACGAGATGCACCACGACGCCCAGACGTTGAGGAGCCACACGCGCCCCTTCAGGTCCTCGGGCGAGATGGTCTTGTCCTCGACCTGCAGCTGTGGCACGCGGAAGGTCGGCGCGGGTTTGCCGATCAGAGGCGACGGAACCTCGCGCGGGTTGAGCTTCAGGCCGTAACCGAGAAATCCGGCCAGCAGCAGGAAGATGAACAGGGGAACTAGGAACTTCGCTTTCATGGAACCTCTCAGGCAGCCTGGCGCGCCGCCCCCGCAGGGGCTTCGCGCTCGGCAAGACGGCGGTAACGGCGGTCGGAGGCGGCGAAGATGCCGCCCAGCGCCATCAACGAGCAGCCGAACCAGATCCAGCTGATGAACGGACGGTAGAACAGGCCCACGACCCAGGCGCCGTCCTCGAGCTGGTCGCCGAGGTTCACGTACACGTCGCGGAGCGGTCCGATGTCGATCGAGGCCTCGGTCATCGGCATGCCCTGGGCTTCGTAGAAGCGCTTCTCCGGCGTCAACGTCGCAAACGTGACGCCCCCGCGACTCACGTCGATCGTCGCGCGCGCGGCGGCATAGTTCGGTCCGGGAGCGTTAGAGACGCCACGGAAGGTGAAGGTGTAGCCGGCGAGCTGTGCGGTGTCGCCGGACAGCATTTTCACCTGGATCTGGCTGTTGAGACTGCCGACCAAGGCGACGCCGATGATGAATACGCCTATCCCCAAGTGCGCGAACCACATACCCCACCACGCTGCGGGAATGCCGCGCAGGCGGGAGCCCGATCCCGCACCCTGACGGTCGGCGAGGCGCTGCCACAGGATCTGCGCGCTGCCGATCAGGACCCACGCAGCAAGGGACAGCCCCAGAGCGGTACGCCACGTGACGTGACCGATCGCAAAAGCGGCACCGATGCCGAGGACGACACTCGCAATCAGGCCCGGGCCGACCTTGCGCAGGATGCGGTTGCCATCATCGCCCTTCCAGCGGACGAAGGGACCGATCATCATCAGCACGATCACCGGGGTCATCAGCGGCACGAACACGGTTTCGAAGTACGGCGGTCCGACCGAGATCTTGCCGAGGTTCAGTGCGTCGATGAACAGGGGATAGAGCGTGCCGAGCAGCACGGAGCCGCAGGCGACGGACAGCAGGACGTTGTTGCCGAGCAGCGAGGCCTCGCGCGATACGAGGCCGAAGCTGCCACCCCCGGCCAGGGTGGGCGCGCGCCAGGCGAACAGGGTCAGCGAGACGCCGATCACGAGGACCAGCAGCGCCAACACGAAGAGGCCGCGTGCGGGATCGGTGGCGAACGCGTGCACCGAGGTCAGCACGCCCGAGCGGACGAGGAAGGTGCCCATCAGCGACAGCGAAAACGCGCCGATGGCGAGGAGGACGGTCCAGCTGCGGAAGGCGCCGCGCTTCTCGGTGACCGCCAGCGAGTGCATCAGAGCGGTGCCCAGCAGCCAC
This sequence comes from Azoarcus sp. Aa7, assembly GCF_014822185.1. Taxonomy (GTDB): domain Bacteria; phylum Pseudomonadota; class Gammaproteobacteria; order Burkholderiales; family Rhodocyclaceae; genus Aromatoleum. Next base: position 47,144 of record NZ_QVLR01000098.1, on the reverse strand, counting down.
GGCATGAAGGAGGCGTTCTCGACCGGATCCCAGAACCACCAGCCGCCCCAGCCGAGCTCGTAGTAGGCCCAGCCCGAGCCGATGGCGATGCCGGCAGTGAGGAAGACCCATGCGACGGTCGTCCACGGACGCGACCAGCGTGCCCAGGCGGCATCCATGCGGCCGGAGAGGAGCGCGGCGATCGCGAATGCGAAGGCGACCGAGAAGCCGACGTAGCCCATGTAGAGCAGCGGCGGATGGATGATCATGCCCGGGTCCTGCAGCAGCGGATTGAGGTCGCGACCTTCGGGTGCGCCGGGCAGGATGCGGTCGAACGGATTGGACGTGACCAGCAGGAACAGCAGGAAGCCGGTGCTCACCAGACCGAGTACACCGAGCACGCGCGCCATGAAGATTTCAGGCAGGTTGCGGCTGAAAACCGTCACGGCGACCGTCCACAGCGCGAGCGACATCGCCCACAACAGCAGCGAGCCTTCGTGGTTACCCCACACACCGGTGATCTTGTAAATCACCGGCGTCGCCGAATGCGAGTTGCCGGCGGCAAGCTGCAGGGTGAAATCGCTGTTGATGAAGGACCAGGTGAGACAGCCGAACGAGAACGCGATGAACAGGAACTGACCCTGTGCGGCGGTGCGACCGACCGACATCAGTGCGAGGCGGTTGCGGCTGGCGCCGATGAGCGGCACCACACCCTGCACGAAGGCGAGAATCAGCGCGAGGATCAGGGAGAAATGACCTAGTTCGGGAATCATTGCTTCACCGTCTTGGCAGTCTTCTGCGCCTGGTCGACCGCATGCTGCGCTTCGGGCGGCATGTAGTTCTCGTCGTGCTTGGCGAGCACTTCGGAGGCGGCGAACTGGCCGTCCGGACCCATCTTGCCCTGCACGACCGCGCCCTTGCCCTCGCTGAAGAGATCGGGCAGCGAACCCTTGTAGGTCACGGGAATGACCTTCGCGGTGTCGGTGATCGCGAACTGCACGGTCAGGCCATCGGCCGCACGCTTGATCGAGCCGGGCTCGACCAGACCGCCGATGCGGAAGGTGCGACCGGTCGGGGCCTTGCCTTCGGCGACTTCGGTGGGGGTATGGAAGAACACGAGGTTCTCCTGGAAGGCGGTGAGCACGAGGGCCACCGCCCCGATCAGCAGTGCGACGGCGCCGCCGAGCAGCATCAGCCGTTTGCTACGGGGTTTCATTCAACGATCTCCTCAAAAGCACGGCGCCCGCCCGCGCCGGCCGCATTGGCCCGACGCAGGCGCAACAGGCGCCGTACGGTATCCCTACGACGACGCACGACGAGAATCAGTTCCCCGATCACGAGCAGCAGCACCACGCCGTAACTTCCCCACACGAAGGGGGCGAATCCGCCCATGTCCCAGAAGGCGCTCCAGGATTCCCACTGCATCAGATCTTGCCCTCCAGCGCGTTGAGTTCGGCCGCGACCCACTCGGTATGACGTTCGCGTTCAAGGATCAGCGAACGCACACGCCACAGCGTGACGGCGATGGTGTAGGCCCAGGCGGCAAACGCCATGACCAGCATCCCGGTCAGCATGGTCGTCGCCATCGACGGCGCCTTGTTGAGACTGACGGAAGCACCCTGGTGCAGGGTGTTCCACCACTTCACCGAAAAATAGATGATCGGGACGTTGACCGCGCCGACGAGCGCGATGATCGCCCCGGCCTTGTCCGCGCGGCGCGGGTCTTCGATCGCCCGCGTAAGCGCCATGAATCCCAGATACAGGAAAAGAAGCAGCAACTGGGAAGTCAGGCGCGCGTCCCACACCCAGTAGGCGCCCCAGGTCGGCTTGCCCCACAGTGAACCGGTCCACAGCGCGACGAAACAAAACATGGCGCCGGTAGGCGCGAGCGCCTGCGACATGATGAAGGACAGGCGGGTGTTCATGACCAGCCCGACGAAGGACCAGAAGGCCATGACCATATAGACGAACATCGACATCCAGGCCGCGGCGACGTGGATGTAGATGACGCGATAGACGTCGCCCTGGACGGCATCGGTCGGCGCGACGAAGAACCCCAGCCACAGGCCGACCGCCGCGAGGATTGCGGCGACGCCTGCGAACCATGGGGCAAGCCGGCCGGCCAGGGGGTAGAACATCTGGGGAGCAGCGAAACGGAAAATGCTCTTGCTGCGTTCGGGTTTTTGCATGTCTTTCATCATTCAACCGCAATTCGGAGGGCTGCGGCACAGGCCAGCGGTGCCAGAGCCAGGGAGCCCAACAGACCGCCACCTAAAAGCAAAAGATGTGCCTGTGCGCCGGAACCGGACAGATAAGCGTCGACCGCGCCGGCACCGAAAATCAGCACCGGCACGAACAGGGGCAGCACCAGGAGTGCGAGCAACATGCCGCCGCCGCGCAGACCCAGCGTCAACGCGGCACCGACCGCGCCCAGCAGCGCAAGGATCGGGGTTCCGAGCGCCAACGATAGGACCAGCACCCCCAGCGCACCTTGCTCCACATCAAACAGCAGGGCCAGCCCCGGCGCGACGATCAGGAGCGGCAGGCCGGTGGCGATCCAGTGGGCGCAGATCTTGGCGACGACCCACAGGACGGTAGGCTCGGGCGTGAGCAGGAGCTGTTCGAGCGTGCCGTCGGCATGATCCTGCGCGAACAGGCGATGCAGCGACAGCAGCGTGGACAGCAGCGCGGCCACCCACAGCACGCCCGGCGCGATGGCGCGCAACTGGTTGGGCTCGGCGCCGACCCCGAAGGGGAACAGGCACACGACAACGACGAAGAATGCGAGCGTGACGAGGACGTCGGCGCGACCGCGCCATGCAAGCAGAAGATCGCGGCCCAGGACCGCGGCGAAGGGACCCAGGGCGCGACTCAACAGGCTACCTCGGCAAGATCGAGCACCGTCGGGGCCTTGGCGAAGGGGGCATCCTGGTGAGTGGTGAGCACCACCATGCCGCCGGCGGCGCAATGTTCGGAAAGGGTGGCCGTCAGGTCGGCCACCGCAGCGACGTCGAGAGCCGTGAAAGGCTCGTCGAGAATCCACAGCTTGCGGTCGGCCTCGAGGAACAGGCGGGCCAACCCGACGCGCCGGCGCTGCCCCTGCGACAGGACGCGGGCGGGCAGGTCGAGCTGCTGGGCGAGGCCGATGCGCACGAGGGCATCGATGCAGGCATCCTCGTCGACCTTGTCGCCACCCGAGGCACAGGCGAAGCGCAGGTTTTCGAGCGGCGAGAGGAGGTCGTTGAGCGCCGGCGCATGCCCGAGGTACAGCAGGGAACGATGATAGCTTTCGCGGTCGCGATTGACGGGAACGTCGTTCCAGCGGATTTCACCGCTCTCGGGCATTGCGAGGCCACACAGGATGCGCAGCAGACTGGTCTTGCCGTATCCGTTCGGTCCGGCAACGCGCAGCAGGTCCCCCGGAGCGACCCGCAGGGAAAGGCCACGGAACAGCGGGCGGTCACCCTTCACGCAGGCGAGATCATTAGCATAAAGCATGGGCGTGAATTTAACCACAGACGCGACCGATTCGGGAGATCCAGAAACGGGAAAACCGCGATTTCACCAGTAGATAGGTGAAATCGCGGCGGGACCGGCGCGGAGCGGGAACTTCAGTCCTGCTTGGGCGGAACCGGCGGGTGGAACACCTCGGGCGCGACGCTTTCGCGCGTGGAGCCGATGTCCTGCTCGATCGGCGGCAGGGAGTGGGCGATGCCCTTGTGGCAGTCGATGCAGGTCTTGCCTTCGGCGAGCCCTGCCTGGTGTGCCTTGTTGGAGCGCCGCCCCTGCACGGAGTAGTCGAAATACTCGTAGTTGTGGCAGTTGCGGCACTCCTGCGAGTTGTTCTTCTTCATGCGGCGCCACTCGTTCTGGGCGAGCTGGACGCGCTTGGCGTTGAACTTCTCGGGCGTGTCGATGGTGCCGAGCAGGTGGTGGAAGACTTCGTTGGATGCCTGGATCTTGCGGATGATCTTCGGAATCCATTCCTTGGGCACGTGGCAGTCCGGGCAGGTGGCGCGCACGCCGGTGCGGTTCTGGTAGTGGATGGTGTTGCGGTACTCCTTGAAGACGTTTTCCTTCATCTCGTGACAGCCGATGCAGAAGGCTTCGCGGTTGGTGAGTTCCAGTACCGTATTGAAGCCGCCCCAGAAGATGATGCCGGCGACGAAGGCAATGCCGACGACGCCGAACACGAGGCGACGCAGGCGCTGCCACAGGCTGCCCTTCGCGTTGTTGTTGTCCTGGGTCATGTTGGTTCCCTGTCCGTTAGGCGTCGAGGATCAGCGCAGGCCCTCGGCGCGTTTGAAGTTGTTGTCGACCAGCGGCTTGGCGTCGGTCTGGGGGATGTGGCACTGCAGGCAGAAGTAGCGGCGCGGCGAGATGTTCGACAGTTCGCCGCCGTCGCGGTCCTTGAAGTGGGTGAGGCTGACCTTGGTCGCGTTGAACTCCTGGTAGCGGCTCCACGCGTGGCAGTCCATGCATTTGTTGAAGTTCTTCGTGACTTCGTAGCCCTCGACCTTGTGCGGAATCAAGGGTGGCTGCTGCACGTAATCGCGCGAGATGGCCGGCCCGTCGGGCCGGATGTGCGCCGCCGGCGTGACCGGCTCGGCCGCGTCGACCGATGCGCCACGCAGACTCTGCACCTGCTGGGCGAAGGCGGCCTGTCCGCCGAAGGTACCGAAACTCACGGCGGCAACGAGCGCCAGCGTCAGGTTACGGGTCTGTTTTTTCATGACTCGCTCCTATCAAATCGGGTCGTGATTCGAAAAACGTTCCTGCCGCATACATCGACGCAGCGGCCACAGTTGGTGCAGTTGCGGTCGAGGATGACGGGATGATCCTGGCCGGCCGCCTTGAGGGCGGGGCGGATGACCTGGGGTTCTGGACATACGGCAAAGCAGTCCATGCAGTCGTCGCAGGCGCTGCGGTGTGCGGCGCTGACGCGGACCAGCGCGGTGCTGCCGAAGAGGCTGTAGAAGGCGCCCATCGGGCAGATGTGGCCGCACCAGCCGCGCGTGGCGATGAGCAGGTCGTAGAGGAAGACGCCGCCGACGATGCCCCACGCGAGACCGAAGCCGAAGATGAGGCCGCGGTGCAGCATCGACACCGGATTGACCCATTCCCACGCGAGACTGCCGGTCGCGAAGGCGGCGAACAGCATGAGGCCGAGCAGCCAGTAGCGCGTGTCGCCCGAGGGGATCTTGCCGCCCTTGAGACCGAGACGCCGGCGCAGCCATGCGGCGGCGTCGGTGACGAGGTTCATCGGGCATACCCAGGAGCAGAACACGCGGCCGCCGACGAGGAGGTAGAAGGCGACGACGATGCCGGCGCCGATCAGGGCCTCCTTGTACGGGAGCGTTCCGGCCGCGAGCGACTGGGCGAGCAGGAAGGGGTCGGTGAGCGGCAGCAGGTCGAGCGTGAGGCTGGACGAGAGGTTGCCCTTGACGATCCACAGACCGAACCACGGACCGGCGAGGAACAGCGCAAGGATGCCGAACTGCGACAGGCGGCGCAGGACGAGCCACTTGTGCGCGCCCAGCCAGCCTTTGCTGGCGATCGCGTCGGCGCCGACACGCGGACGCGCGGCCTTCGGCGCGGTGGTGACGGCGCTCATGGCTTCCACCCCGAGTCGAGACCGCTGCCCGGCTGCGCCGGCGTGGCGGGCGCGGGGGCCGGGCCCTGCCCCGGCAGCACGCGCGTGTCGCCGTAGGACTTGCCTTCGAGGCCGCGCACGGGCAGTTCGATCTGCTCGCCGATCAGCGACTGGCCGGCGGCTTCCTTCTCTTCCCAGCCCTTGCGGTAGTGCTCGGCCTTCGAGCCCTGCGCGAGTTTCACCGGCAGCACCTTGATCGCGGCTTCGCCCGGCAGCACGCAGGATTTCTCGCACTTGCCGCAGCCGGTGCAGTAGTCCGAATGCACGGTGGGCAGCAGCATAGCGTGGCGGTCGGAGCGCGGATTGTGCTGACGCTCCAGCGTGATCGCCTTGTCGATGACCGGACACACGCGATAGCAGACGTCGCAGCGCAGGCCGAGGAAGTTGAGGCAGGTCTCGTGGTCGATCAACACCGCGAGGCCCATGCGGGCCTTGCCGATGTCGGTGAGGCTGCGGTCGAGCGCGCCGGTCGGGCACGCGGCGACGCAGGGAAAGTCCTCGCACATCTCGCACGCGATCCGGCGTGCGGTGAAGTACGGGGTGCCGGTCGCGACGCCGTCGCCAAGCTCGGCGAGCTTCAGCGTGTCGTAAGGACAGTCGCGCACGCACAGGCCGCAACGCACGCACGCGGCGAGGAAATCCGCTTCCGCGAGCGCGCCGGGCGGGCGCAGGGCGACCGCGGGCAGGGCGCTCGCCTGCTTCGCATACAGGCCGACGCCGAGCGACAGCAGGCAGGCGCCGCCCGCGACCCCCGCCGCTTCCCGGAGGAAGCGGCGGCGGGGCGAGGGGCCTCCCTGACCGACCGGCTTGTCCTGCATGTCACCCATGATCGCTGCTCCGGCGCCCTATTCCGCGGTCAGACCTTGAGCACCTTGACGGCGCACTTCTTGAAGTCCGTTTCCTTCGAGATCGGGCAGGTGGCATCGAGCGTGAGCTTGTTCACCAGGCGCCCTTCGTCGAAGAACGGGATGAAGATGAGGCCGACCGGCGGTTTGTTGCGGCCGCGGGTTTCCAGGCGTGCGGTGATCTCGCCGCGACGCGAGACGACCGTGACCATCATGCCGCGCTGCAGGCCGCGCTTGGTGGCGTCGTCCGGGTGCATGAAGATCTGGGCTTCGGGCACCGAGCGGTGCAGCTCGGGCACGCGGCGCGTCATGGTGCCCGTGTGCCAGTGTTCGAGCACGCGGCCCGTGCACAACCACATGTCGTAGTCCTTGTCCGGCATTTCCGGGGGATCCTGGTAGGGCAGCGCGAAGATCACCGCCTTGCCGTCCTTGTGGCCGTAGAACTTCACGCCCTCGCCGGTCTTGACGTAGGGGTCGTAGCCTTCGCGGAAGCGCCACAGGGTTTCCTTGCCCTCGACCACCGGCCAGCGCAGGCCGCGCGCCTTGTGGTATACGGCGAAGTCGGCAAGGTCGTGGCCATGGCCGCGACCGAACTGCGCATATTCCTCGAACAGGCCCTTCTGCAGGTAGAAGCCGAGCTCCTTCGACTCGTCGTTCATGTAGCCGGGGATCGCGTGCGCGTTGGTCTTCTCGACGTCGGCGAGCGGGAACTTGTTGACCGTGCCGTTCTTGTACAGGATGTCGAACAGGGTCTTGCCCTTGTACTCGGGCTTCTTGGCGATAAGCTCGGCGGGCCACACGTCCTCGACCTTGAAGCGCTTCGAGAATTCGAGGAGCTGCCACAGGTCGGACTTGGCCTGCCCCGGAGGCGCCACCTGCTGGCGCCAGAACTGGGTGCGGCGTTCGGCGTTGCCGAAGGCGCCTTCCTTCTCAGTCCACATCGCAGCGGGCAGGATCAGGTCGGCCGACAGCGCGGACACGGTCGGATAGCAGTCCGACACGACGATGAAGGCCTCGGGATTGCGCCAGCCCGGGTAGATCTCGCCGTTGATGTTCGGACCGGCCTGCATGTTGTTGGTCGTGCTGGTCCAGTAACACTTGAGCTTGCCGTCCTTGAGCGCGCGGCTCTGGGCGACGGCGTGGTAGCCGACCTTCTCGGGGATGGTGCCGTCGGGCAGCTGCCAGATCTTCTCGGCGATCGCACGGTGCATCGGGTTGGTAACGACCATGTCGGCCGGCAGGCGGTGCGCGAAGGTGCCGACCTCGCGCGCGGTGCCGCAGGCGGAGGGCTGGCCGGTGAGCGAGAACGGGCTGTTTCCGGGCTCGGAGATCTTGCCCACCAGCAGGTGCACGTTGTAGATCATGTTGTTCACCCACGTGCCGCGGGTGTGCTGGTTGAAGCCCATGGTCCAGAACGACACGACCTTCTTGTTCGGGTCGGCGTAGAGCTTGGCCATGCGCTCGAGGCGATCGACGGGCACACCGGACAGCTTCGACACTTTCTCGGCCGTGTACTCGGAGACGAACTTGGCGAACTCCTCGAAAGTCATGTCCGTTGCGGCGCCGGTGTTGCCCTTCGGCTTGCCGTCCGTGCCGGGATAGCCATTGTTGGTGGCGTTGGCTTCGAGGGCGTGATTGGGGCGCAGGCCGAAGCCGATGTCGGTCTCGCCCTTCTTGAAGTTGACCCGCGTCTTGACGAACTCGGTGTTAACTTTCTTGTTCTGGATGATGTAGTTGCAGATGTAGTTCAGGATCGCGAGGTCGGTGTTCGGCACGAAGATCATGCCGTTGTCGGCGAGCTCGAAGGAGCGGTGCTCGAAGGTCGACAGCACGTGCACCTCGCTGCCTTCCTTGGACAGGCGGCGGTCGGTGATGCGCGACCACAGGATGGGGTGCATTTCCGCCATGTTCGAGCCCCACAGCACGAAGCCGTCGGCGTTCTCGATGTCGTCGTAGCAGCCCATCGGTTCGTCGATGCCGAAGGTGCGCATGAAGCCCGCGACCGCGGACGCCATGCAGTGGCGCGCATTGGGGTCGAGGTTGTTGCTGCGCAGGCCGGCCTTGTGCAGTTTGGCCGCGGCGTAGCCTTCCCAGATGGTCCATTGGCCCGAGCCGAACATGCCGACGGAATCATTGCCGTGCTGCTTGATCGCGGCCTTCCACTTCTCGGCCATGATGTCGAAGGCCTGGTCCCAGCTGACCGGGGCGAACTCGCCGTTCTTGTCGTACTTGCCGTTCTTCATGCGCAGCAGGGGCTTGGTGAGCCGGTCGTTGCCGTACATGATCTTCGACAGGAAATAGCCCTTGATGCAGTTGATACCGCGGTTCACGGGCGAGTCGGGGTCGCCCTGGGTGGCGACGACGCGGCCGTTCTGCACGCCGACGAGCACCGAGCAGCCGACGCCGCAGAAGCGGCAGGCGGCCTTGTCCCAGCGCACCTTCGTGGAGGCGGAGCCGGCGGGCCGGGCCTGCGCCTGGGCCACCACCGGGATGCCGATGCCGGCGGTCGCCGCGGCGGCCGCGATGGCATTGGTCTTGATGAATTCGCGTCTATCCATGGTCATTTCAAGCCTCCTTGTCCTGAGCGCTGCCGATTCGGTCCACCGCGAGCGGCAGGCCCGGGATCGGTTCCGGGTGTTCCAATTCGTGTTCCAAACCTTCATCCGTGTATTCGTAGGCCAGCGTCACGCCGAGCACGTGCGGGGCGAGGTTGACAGCCAGCAGGGAGTCGGTCATTGCGTACCCCTCGCCGTCCTCGACGGTGACGATGACGCGCCCAAGTTCGGCACTGACGCCATGCAGCTCGACGCCCGGAATCTTCAACAGCGCGTCCTTCAGGGCGTCGATGTGCTCCGGGGCGACCCGAACGACGAGACTTGCGATCTTCATACAGACATCTCCACTTCATTCTTCATTGCGATGGCGCCGGTCGGACAGGGTGCCAAGCAGCCACCGCAGCCGGTGCAGCGTGCCGCGTCAAACAGGGGCTGCGCGACGCCGCCGAGGCTGGGGCGGAAGCGGATCGCCGCTTCGCCGCAGACTTCGCCGCACACCCGGCATTCGACCCCGCGGCGCGCGAGGCAGGCGTCGCCGATCACCGCCTTGAGCTGCCACGGCGCTGCCGCCGCATCGGTCCGCCGCAGGGCTTCCGCCTTGCAGGCCGCGATGCAGTCAGCGCAGAAGCTGCATCCGCCACGGGCGAAGTCGACAACCGGGTAGCCGCCGGGGGCAGCGACGAGAATCGCGGGCGGACATGCCTTCAGGCAATCGCCGCAGCGCGTGCACTGGTCCTCGAACGCGCCATCGGGAATCGCCCAGGGCGGGCGCTGCACGTCGGGATCAGACCGGAAGCGGCCCCTGAGAAAACCGCGGCGTGAAGTCGACATGAGGCGAGCGCAATACCCTGAAACATCCATGGTTTTCATTGGACACGCGCCCGGGCGGCCAAACCTTGACTGCAATCAAGATGAGAATGGCTCCTATCCGGAGCCCGTCGGTCGGCGGGATCAGCGTTCGCTGCGCGTGTGTTCGACGGCCCAGACGGCCGCCTCGACGCGCGAACGGAAATTGAGCTTGCGCAACAGGTGCTTGACGTGCACCTTCACGGTGCCTTCGGCGATGTTGAGTTCGCGGGCGATCTGCTTGTTCGACAAGCCGCCCGCGATGCACTCGAGGATGCCCCGCTCGCGCTCGGTGAGTCCGGCCGCCGACGCGCTCTCGGGGCGCTTGTCGTCGCGCAGGGCGGCGGCCAGCAGGTGCGTGAGCGCGTCGGAGACGACGATGCGCCCGGCAGCCGCCGCGCGCAGCGCCTCCACCATCTCCTCGGGCTCCATGTCCTTGAGCAGGTAACCGTCCGCTCCGGCGCGCAGCGCGGCGACGAGGTCGTCGGCGGCGTCCGAGACGGTGACCATCACGACGCGGGTGTCGAGATCGGCCTGCTTCACGAAGCGCAGCACCTCGAGTCCGGACATCTCCTTCATGTTGAGGTCGAGCAGCAGCAGGTCGGGGCGCAGGTGCAGGATCTGGCGGATGCCTTCCTTGCCGTCCGCGGCTTCGGCTACGAGGTCGAACCCGGGGACGGTGCGCAGCAGCTGGATCAGCCCCTTGCGGAACAGCGGGTGGTCGTCGACGATGATGATGCGTTGCGGAATTTCGCTCATTTGCCTTCCACTGCAATGGGAATCCGGGTGCGAATCTGTGCCGGTTCCGGCTTGAAGCGCACGACGATGCGCGTACCGCCGCCGGGGCGGTCCTGCACTTCGAACGAGCCGCCCAGACCGCGTGCCCGCTCGGCCATGATCGTAAGGCCGAAATGCTGCGCCGCGACCTGCGCGTCGCCCCCCACGCCGCAGCCGTCGTCCTCGATGACGACGACGATCTCGCCGTCGGGGGCGGACGTGAGCGCGACGCGGATGTCGGTCGCCTGCGCGTGGCGCACCGCATTCGACAAGGCCTCGCGGACGATGTGCAGGACGTGGATTTCCTGGTTCGGGTTGAGGTGTCGCCCCGCCAGATCGAGGTCGAGTCCGATCGGCAAGCCGCTGCGCGTGGCGAACTCGGACACGGTATTGCCGAGCAGGCGTGCGAAGTCGCCCTCGATGCGCAGGCGGAAGGTGGCCAGCAGTTCGCGCAGCTGGCGATAGGCCACGTTGATGCCCTCGCGCAGGTCGGCGAGGATGGTCGTCGCGTCTTCGCGCGGCTGCGGCCCCGCCAGCGCCGAGGACAGCAGGCTCACCTGGATCTTCATGAAGGACAGCGACTGCGCGAGCGAGTCGTGCAGTTCGCGGGCAATGATCGAGCGCTCTTCCTGCAGCGCGAGTAGGCGGTCGCGCTCGCTCTGGCGCGAGATGCCGAGCGCGATGCCCATGTGGCGCGACACCGCCTCGAGCAGGTCGCACTCCCATTCCTGCAGGCGCTTACCCGGCGGCAGCGCGAGACGCAGCATGCCGTAGTGGCGCTCGGCGTCGCGCAGCGGCACCATCAGTACGTCGACGTCGCCCTCGCGGTGGTAGCTCCACGGCGCCGCGCGCCCCGAACAGCGGGCGCAATCCCCTCCGCCCGCGGGGCGCTCCGCGCACTCGCCGATGGTCGACGCGATCGCCGCAGCCGGCCCGCCGTGCTTGGGCTCGATGCAGATGAAGCTCCCCGTGAGGCCCAGCGTCTGCTCGAGGTCATCCAGCGTTTCGGAATAGGTCTCGCTGCTGGCGGGTGCGTGGTAGAGGCGCGCGATCACGTAGTACAGGAGTTCGAGCGCACGGTTGCTGCGCGTGAGGTCGGCTGTCTTCTTCTCTACGCGGGCCTCGAGCTCGCGGTAGGCGACGGACAGCTCGCCCGCCATCGCGTTGAAGGCTTCACCGACCCGTCCCAGTTCGTCGCGCCCGGTGTGGCGGCTGCGCGCCTCGAAGTCGCCCTGGGCGATGCGTGCCGCACAGCTGCGCAGGTCCGTCAGGGGTGCGAGCACACGCCGCCGCAGCACGACGAGCGCCGCCGCGATGACGAACACGAGCAGCGCCAGCGCTGCGCCCAGCATCGTGCGGAGTTGCCCGATGCGCGACTCGGCCTCGTGCTCCAGCACCGCGACCAGCGTGTTGATCTCCTCGGCGAACGCATCGACATCCGCCAGCAGCGCACGGTAGTGCGCCGTCGCGAGCGGATCCTCCGGCCGCGTTTCGGGAGTCTGCAGCAGGCGGGGCCGGATACGCGCCATCCAGCCGGCTTCAACGCCGCGAAAGATCGACGCGAAGACGCTGCTCGGCTGGCGCTCCAGCACGCTGGCGATGACCGGACTGTCCAGTGCCGCATCGAATTGTGCGATCGCGTCGCGGACCGCCTCCTGGTCCGCCGCGCCCGCGCCGCGCGCTACCGCGAGGCCGCCGGCCCTATGGGCGAGGCGGCGCAGGCTTCCGGCGACGTTGACGGCGCTGGCGCTCCCCTGCACCGATTCGACGACGACGACCGACACGCCGATGCCGGCGACCCCGATCAGTGCGACCGCGAAGAACGCCAGCAGCAGAAGCAGCAACACGGCGCGACCGACGACCATGCGCCAGATGCGCAGCACCAGTCCGCGCAGTCCGCGCCCCTGCGGAGCGGCCGCTGGATTCATGGGAGATACCTCCATATACCCCGATCCGTAACCGGATATTTCATGCTCAGAAAAAGTCCATGAGAATCAGACGCTTTCCTGTTACCACCAATACCTCTGAAGTGGTAGTCGTCGGCAAAGTGCGACTTATGCCACTAGGATCATCACGTTTTCTGCATCTACACTTGCGGAAGAATGTCGGCCCGACCCCGCATCATGTCGCCCAGGGAGCTTCCTGCCATGAACACGATCCAGGCCCAGACCGTTCAGATCCTCGCCCGCATCGAGCCCTTCGATCGACTCGATACGGCCGCGCTGGGGCGACTCGCCCACGGCGTGCGCTCGCTGCGGGCATCGCGCGGGGAGATGCTGATGCATCGAGGCACGGAGCCGGGCGGCATGTACCTCGTGCTCGAAGGCGAAATCAAATTATTCCTGATGTCGAGCGCGGGAGCGGAAAAGGTCGTGCGGCTCGCCGGACCGGGCGACACCTTCTGCGAAGAGAACATCTTCAGCGACAGCTGTCAGAGCCTCGCGGCACAGGCCACGCGCAACAGTATCGTACTGCACGTCCAGCGCAGCGCGCTGCAGGCGGCGATGGCGGCGCAACCGGCCTTCGCGATGGCGCTGATGGCGCGGCTCTCCGAACGCATGCGCGAACTGGTCGACGGGATGGAGCAATGCACGCAGCGCAGCAGCACGCAGCGCGTCGCGCACTACCTCGTGCAGCATGCCGGCAGCGATGACGGCGAGGTGCATCTTCCATGCGACAAACAGACGATCGCGTCGCAACTCAACCTGACGCCGGAAACCTTCTCGCGAGTGCTGAACCGGCTGCGGCGCGACGGATTCATCTTGCCGCGCGGACGCCGCGCGATCACCCTCACCAACCGCCTGCAGCTCGAGCGCATCGCCGCCTGACGGCGGGTGGGCCGCTTCAGGCGGCGAGCGGCGTCACGCGGTCGCGGTTGCCGTCCGCGGCAAGCCAGCGTACCAGAATGCGGTAGACGTCCATGTCGAAGCGGCGCGGCGGCAGCTCCGCGCGCAAGGCTTCCAGCGCCTGGGCACTGTCGGCCGAACCCAACAGACACCAGCAGTCGAACATGTGCCAGGCCTCGCTGCCGCTGTGCGGGCAGCGCTCCGCGATGATCACCGGGCCCGCCCACGGCCAGGGGCGCAGCTTCACCGCCCCGAGCGCGCCGAGCAGACGCTCGTCGTGCGCTGCGATGCTTTCCTTGCCGGCGCACACGCCTGCGCAGCGTTTCGCCGGATATGCCGAACAGGGTCCGTCCTTGCCGGCTTCCAGCCCCAGACGCCTGAGACACAGCTGATAGGCCTGCGCGAGTTCGCGCAGCAGGTTGTCGGCTTCCTTCTTCGTGCGGAAGGTGCCATGCACGTCGCCCCATGCCGCCGGATCGCTGCCGGCGAGCGGCACGCGCTCCAGGACGGGAGGACGCTTGCGGCCCGGCACGTACCGCAGGCCGAAGACGTCGGGACCGCCCGCGGCGCGGTTGTACTGCGGGCAACGGCGGCGCAGGAACTCCGTCTCGAGCAGCGTCGCCGTCAGCTCGCCGGCGCGCTCCTCCCAGTCGACGCGGCGCACGCGCTGCGCGAGTTCCGCGTCCCTGCCTTTCACGCCGGGAGCGAAGTGTTCCATCACGCGGGCGCGCAGGCAGGCGCTGCGGCCGAGGTAGAGCAACTGGTCGTTGTCGCCGTAGAGGTAATACAGGCCGGGCGACTCGGGCAGGCCTTCGAGCACTCCCTCGGGCAACTCGACCACGCGTGCAGGACGCTTCATCGCGCGCTCGACGGCGCGCGCGAGCACGTCGGGCGCGAAGGACGCGGTGACGAGGCGGGCGAACTGCCACAGCACCTCGGTGTCACCCATCGCACGGTGGCGCGCGCCGCAGGTGAAGCCGTGGCGCTCGATCAGCGCGTCGAGGCCGTGGCGGTGATGCTCGGGGTACAGTGCGCGGGAGAGCTTCACCGTGCATAGCACCGGCGCATCGAAGGTCTGATCGATGCGCGCGAATTCGCTGCGGATGAAGCCGTAGTCGAAGCGCGCGTTGTGCGCGACGAACACGGCACTGCCGAGACGGGTGCGCACCTCGTCGGCGACGGCCGCGAAGGTCGGCGCAGCGGCCACCATGGCGTCGGTGATGCCGACCAGCCGCTGGATCAGCGGCGGGATCGGGCATTCGGGATTCACCAGGGTCTCCCAGCGCTCGACCAGCTCGCCGCGCTCGATGCGCAGCACGGCGATTTCCGTCACGCGGTCGCGCAGCGGATTCGCGCCGGTGGTTTCGACGTCGATCAGGACCAGTGAGTCAGGCAGCGACACGCGGACGTGGGACAGGGCGGATTCCCGCACGACAGGGCGCACGCGGCGCGTGCGCGGCGGACGAATCAGTACTGTCGAATCAGTAGTGCCGCATCAATAGTGAGTATCGTAGTAGTAGGCCTTCGGCGGCACGCTCGACTCGTCGTAGCGCGCCTGGGTCGCCACATCCTGCGGCTTGTCCCACCACAGGGCACGACCCTTCTTCTGCTCGTCGAGTTCCTTCGGGTGCTTTTCCAGCCACTCGCGCATGAACTTGGTGTGCTCCGATTCGTACATCGCCATTTCTTCTCTCCCGGTACAAGGCGACGCATTGTAGACGCCCCGGCCGGCGACCGCCAATGCGCGCACGCAAAACGGGATTCCTTCACGTCATTTCGACACCAGTTCGTCGATCAGGATCCACGCCGCGGTCGCCCCGAGCAGGGCGGCCATCGTCCAGTTGAAGGCGCGCAGCGCGACGGGGCTCTTCAGGAAGACACCCATGCGGTCGCCCGCGAGCGCCCACAACGCGATGCACGGCAGGTTCACGAGCGCACACCATAGCGCCAACTCGCCCGCCGCCTGCCAGCCGCTGCCGCGCGGCAGGAACAGGATCGCGACGTTGAGCACCATCATCCACGCCTTGGGATTCACCCACTGGAACAGCGCGGCGCCCAAGAACCCGAGCGGGCGCGCCTGGCCGCGCGAGGCCGGCTCGCCGGCGCGCGCCTGGCGCCACGCGAG
Source organism: Azoarcus sp. Aa7 (assembly GCF_014822185.1). Classification (GTDB taxonomy): domain Bacteria; phylum Pseudomonadota; class Gammaproteobacteria; order Burkholderiales; family Rhodocyclaceae; genus Aromatoleum. The sequence continues at coordinate 31,518 of NZ_QVLR01000098.1, read as the reverse complement.
CCACAGCAGGTAGGCGCAGCCGGCGATCACGAGCGGCACACGCAGCGCTTCGAGCCACACCATGATCCACGCCAGCAGGCTCGCGACGAGCACGACCTGCACGCCGTGGCCGATGCTGACGCCGAGCATGTGCGGGAGCGTGCGGCGGAAGCCGAAATTGACGCCGCTCGCCGCGAGCATGAGGTTGTTCGGTCCGGGCGTGACGGACATCGTGACCACGTAGGTCATCAGGGGCAGATCGAACATGGCGCTTCCTCCGGACTGACTTGCATGCCACCAAGGATAGGGATTCACATCCGACGGATACAGCACCAGAGAATGACGTTTATACTGGATACAGTCTTCATCGACGTGAACTGTATCCGCCGTTCGTGGTGAAGACTGCACCCATCGCTCCCGGAAGCCCGCCATGCTCGACAGCCATCCCCTGTACCAGTCCCTCGCACTGGAACTGCGCCACGCGATGACGGACGGGCGCCTCGCCAGCGGCGAACGGCTGCCCTCGGTACGCGAGGCGGCGAAGAGCCGCGGGCTGAGCATCAACACCGTGCTCGCGGCCTACCGCCAGCTCGAGGCGCACGGCCTGATCGAGGCGCGGCCGCAGTCGGGCTACTTCGTGCGCTCGCGCCTGCCGACGCCCGCGGCCCCGCGCTTCGCGCCCGCCAGCACGATGGCGAAATCCGCGGAGGCAGAAGTCCTCGACCAGATCAGCCGCGTCGTCGCCGCGCAGGCTAATCCCGACACGATCGACCTCTCGCTCGCCTGCCCCAAGGGCAGCACCTTCTATCCCGGCGAGCGCCTGGGCCGACTCGTCTCGGACCTCGCGCGGCGACGGCCGGAGCTGCTGTCCGACTACAGCCTGCCGCCCGGGTCGCTGCTGCTGCGGCGCGAGATCTGCCGCCACGCGCAGGATCTGGCGATGACGCTGGCGCCCGAGGACATCATCCTCACCAACGGCTGCATGGAGGCGCTGCAGTTCGCGCTGCGCACGGTAACCCGCCCCGGCGACACGATCGCGCTGGAGTCGCCGACCTACTTCAACCTGATCCCGCTCGCCGAGCGCCTGGGGCTGAAGACCATCGAGGTTCCGACGCACCCGGAGACCGGCATGTCGCTCGACGCGCTGGAACTGCTGCTGTCGGAGAAGCGCGTGCAGGCGGTCGTGGCGATGCCCAACGTGCACAACCCGCTCGGCACCAGCATGCCGGTCGAAGGCAAGCGGCGGCTGGCCGAACTCGCGAACGAGTACCGCGTGCCGGTGATCGAGGACGCGCTCTACGCCGAGTTGCAATACGCGACGCCGCTGCAGCCGGCCGCCAAGGCCTTCGACCGCGACGGCTGGGTGATCGTGTGCGCGTCCTACACGAAGACGCTGGCGCCGGGCTTCCGCATCGGCTGGATGGAAGGCGGGCGCTTCCGGCGCGAACTCAACGACCTCAAGTTCTGCAGCTCGGTCGCGCAGCCCGCGCTGCTGTGCGAGGCGCTGGGCGTATTCCTGGAAAGCGGCGGCTACGCGCAGCACCTGCGCCGGCTGCGGCGCACCTACGCGGGGCAGGTCGAACGCCTGCGCGGCCTGATCGACAGCGCCTTCCCGGACGGCACGCAGGCGACGCGCCCGACCGGCGGTTTCCTGCTGTGGGTGCAGTTGCCCGCCGGCTGCGACTCGAACCGCCTGTTCGACACCGCGCTCGCGCGCGGCATCAGCATCACGCCGGGGCAGCTGTTCTCGCCCGGCGGGCGCTATACGCGGCACCTCCGGCTGTCGGGCTGCTATCCGTTCTCCGACAGGCACGTGCACGCGCTGATGACACTTGGCGAGCTCGCAGCGCGGCAGCTATGAGCAGGGCTGGCCGCAGAAGCTCGCGAGGATGTTCACGACCTCGTCGCGCGGCAGGTCGCGCACGATGAAGACGAGGCGGCTCCTGCGATCGTCGTAGGGCGGCCCATCCGGCCACGCGGGCAGGCTGCTGGTCGGGTAGGCGACGTGCTGCACGCACTGCACGACGCGCGGCAGCGGGTCGCCCGCGACGTTGAGCAGGCCCTTGATGCGCAGGATGCGCGCCCCATACACCTGCAGGATCAGGCCGAGGCCGTCGGAAAATCCCAGCCAGTCGAGCGGCTCGTCGAAGCGCAGCACGTAGCTCGTGACGTGGTCGTCGTGGCGCGCCTCGTGACCCGGCACGGCGGCGGGCTTCCCTCCGGGCCTGCGCCATGCCGGCGCCGCGGCCGCCTGCGCGCGCACGCGCTCGTCGCCGAGCCAGCGCGCGACGTCAGGGATCTTGCCCGCCGGGTCGTACAGGCCGCAGCCCGACACCGCCGACGCCGGCACTTCGCCGCGGAACACCTCGATCTGCTGCGCGCCCGGGTTGAGCGTCGCGAGCCGCGCCGCCAGCGCCGCCCGCTCGTCCGCGCCGGCGAGGTCGCATTTGGTCAGCAGCAGGCGGTCGGCCATCGCGACCTGGCGCACCGCCTCGCGGTGGTGGTCGAGCTGGCCCTGCCCGTGCGTCGCGTCCACCGCGGTGATCACGCCATCGCAACGGTAGCGCTCGGCGATGAAGGGCTCCTGCATCAGCGTGTAGATCACCGGCGCGGGGTCGGCCAATCCGGTCGTCTCGACCAGCACGCGCTCGAGGCCGGGGATCTCGCGCCGCAGCGCGCGCATGAAGAGGTTCTTCAGCGCCTTCACGAGGTCGCCCTGCACGCTGCAGCACACGCAGCCGGAGTCGAGGACGATCAGCGTCTCGTCGACCTTGTCGACGAGGTGGTGGTCGACTGCGACTTCGCCGAACTCGTTGATCAGCACCGCGGCGCGCGCCATCGCGGGATCGCGCAACAGGTGGTTGAGCAGCGTCGTCTTGCCGGCCCCGAGGAAGCCGGTCAGCAGCGTGACGGGGATGCGGCGGTCGGCGCCGGATTGCGGCTCGGACATGCCGACCTCAGACGCGCACGTCGCTCTTCATGCGGCCGATGCGCACGACTTCCGGCACGCGCCGCACGCCGCGCATCACGTGCGCGAGGTGCATGCGGTCGCGCACCTGCACGGTGAGGTTCATTGCGGTGTACAGGCCGCCCTGCTCATTGTCCATCGACACGTTCTGGATGTTGCAGTCCTCGTCGGCGATCGCGCTGGCGACGCGCGCGAGCACCCCGCGCACGTTCTTGGTCAGGACGCGGATCGTGACGTCGAACAGGCGTTCCTCGCCCGCTTCCCACTCGACATCCACCCAGCGCCCGCGGTCGCCGCGCACTTTCGCGACCACCTGGCAGTCGTGCAGGTGCACTTCCAGCCCCTGGCCCTTGCGGATCACGCCGATGATCGGGTCGCCCGGGATAGGCTGGCAGCAGCGCGCGAGCTGCACCGCGATGCCCTCGCTGCCGCGGATCAGGATCGCGCCGGCGGGCTTGGGCTTGATGACGTCCGGACGGCCGGATTCGAGGTCCTGCGCCTGCGCGAGGCGGCGCGCGACGATGACCGGCAGGCGCCGGCCCAATCCGATGTCGGCGAAGACTTCCTTCTTCGAGCGCATGCTGCGGTCGCGCAGAAAGCGTTCCCACGCGAAGGTGCTGATCTGGCCCAGCGTGAGGCCGTGGGGACGCAGGGCCTGGTTGAGCAGGCGCTCGCCCAGCGTCACGGATTCCTCCTGCTGCGCGCCCTTGAGGAAGTGCCGGATCTGCGCGCGCGCCTTGCCGGTGCGCACGTACGCGAGCCACGCCGGATTGGGGTTGGCGTGCGCGGCGGTGATGATCTCGATCTGGTCGCCGTTGCGCAGTTCGGTGCGCAGCGGCATCAGGTCGCCGTTGATGCGGCAGGCGACGCAGCGGTTGCCGATGTCGGTATGCACGGCATAGGCGAAGTCGACCGGCGTGGAGCCCTTCAGCAGCGACAGGATGCGGCCCTTCGGTGTGAACACGTAGACCTCGCCCGGGAAGAGGTCGATCTTCACGTGCTCGAGGAATTCGGTCGCCTCGCCCGAGGTCGATTGCAGCTCCAGCAGCGACTGCAGCCACGAGTGCGTCTTCTGCTGCAGCTCGGTGAGCGTCTTCTCGTCTTCCTTGTACAGCCAGTGCGACGCGACGCCGCTCTCGGCGATGTGGTGCATTTCGGCGGTGCGGATCTGCACCTCGACCGGCGTGCCGAAGGGGCCGATCAGGGTCGTGTGCAGCGACTGGTAGCCGTTGGCCTTGGGGATCGCGATGTAGTCCTTGAACTTGCCCGGCACCGGCTTGTACATGGAGTGCAGCGCGCCGATGGCGAGGTAGCAGCTCGGCACGTCGCGCACGATGACGCGGAAGCCGTAGATGTCGAGCACCTGCGAAAAGGTCAGGTGCTTCTCCGCCATCTTGCGGTAGATCGAGAACAGATGCTTCTCGCGCCCGCGCACCTCGGCAGCGATGTTCCACTGCGGCAGCCGTTCCTCGATCGACTGCAGCACCTTGCCGACGACCTCGCGCCGGTTGCCGCGCGCCGCCTTGATCGCGCGCGACAGCACGCGGTAGCGCATCGGAAACTTGTGTTCGAACGACAGTTCCTGCAGTTCGCGGTAGAGGTTGTTGAGCCCCAGGCGATTGGCGATCGGCGCGTAGATCTCCAGCGTCTCGCTGGCGATGCGACGCCGCTTGGCCGGGCGCACGCAGTGCAGCGTGCGCATGTTGTGCATGCGGTCGGCGAGCTTGACCAGGATCACGCGCAGGTCGCTCGCCATCGCCAGCAACATCTTGCGGAAATTCTCCGCCTGCGCCTCTTCGTGCGAGCGGAATTCGATCTTGTCCAGCTTGGAGAGGCCATCGACGAGTTCGGCGGTGGTCTTGCCGAAGCGCTCGGCGATCTCCTGCTTGGAGATATGGGTGTCCTCCATGACGTCATGGAGGAGCGCGGCCATCAGGGCCTGCGGGTCGAGATGCCAGTCGGCGACGATGTCGGCGACCGCGACCGGATGCGAGATGTAGGGATCGCCGCTGATGCGGAACTGCCCCTCGTGGGCGCTCGCGGCGAAATGGTAGGCCGCCTCGACGCGGCCGACATCCTCCGGCTTCAGGTAGGTCGCGAGCTTCGCCTTGAGCTCCGCGAAGTCGAGCGACAGCACGCTCGACGCGGGAGGACGGAAAGGTTCGGGGGCGGGAATCGCAGCGGCGGCTTCCATGACGGAACGACTCCCGGCCCCCGCGCGGGGATCAGGCCTGCCCGCGGTTGAGGACTTCCAGGCCGACCTTGCCGGCGGCGATTTCGCGCAGGGCGATCACGGTCGGCTTGTCCTTGTCGCTCTTGTCGATTTCGACCTGCGGGGTCGAGCCGATGGTGATCTGGCGCGCGCGATACGTCGCGGCCAGGGTCAGCTGGAAGCGGTTGGGGATTCGTTTGAGGCAATCCTCGATGGTGACACGAGCCATGGTTCAGTCCTGTTCAAGAAAATCGAAATACTGCTGGTGCCGCAGGCGCTGCCGGCCGTAGCGCAGCCGCGACGCGCGAACCACTGCCACGAGATCGTCGATGGCGTTTTGCAGATCGTCATTCAGTATAACGTAGTCGAATTCGCCGACATGCCGCATCTCGCCGCGTGCGCCCAGCAGGCGACGGGCGATCACGTCCTCGCTGTCGGTACCGCGCCCGCGCAGGCGCGACTCCAGCACCTCCACCGACGGCGGCAGCACGAACACGCCGACCGCGTCCGCAAAGCTGCGCCGCACCTGCTGCGCGCCCTGCCAGTCGATCTCGAGCAGGATGTCGCGTCCGGCGGCGATCTGCTCCTTCAACCAGACCCTGGAAGTCGCATAGTAGTTTCCGTGCACCTCGGCCCATTCGAGGAACTCGCCGCGGTCGCGCAGGGTGCGGAAGGTCTCGACGTCCACGAAGTGGTATTCGCGCCCGTCGTGCTCGCCGGGACGCGGCGCGCGCGTGGTGTAGGACACCGACAAATGCATCTGCGGGTCGCGCTCGAGCAGCCCCCGCACGAGGGTCGTCTTGCCGGCGCCGGACGGCGCGGTGATGATGATCAGGGTACCGGGCATATATACGCGCCGCATTCCGTTGCGTGCGGCGCCTCCGTGGTTCGCAGGTTGGTCCGTCGCCGGCATGCGCCGGCCCGCCCTCGGGCGGAACCCCGATTGTGCCAGCCGGCACGCGGCGACGCCAAACCCCGCGGAGCGCCGCGAACACCGCCCGGTGTAGCGCAATGCACGCGCGCAATCGTCCCGCCTGGTTAAAATGCATATCCCGCCACTCCGGATACGCCAATGTACTGGACACTCCCCGATCGCGGCACGCTGCTCGCGCTCGCCGAAGACGGCGCCCTGACGCCGCGGCAGCTCGAACAGGCCGCGGCCGTCGCACCCCTCGTGCCCGCGCGCGACGAATGGCTGGCCGGTGCCGACCGCGTGTTCGCGGTCGCCGGCGCCATCCTGCTCGCGGCCGGCCTGATCTTCTTCTTCGCCTGGAACTGGGACGCGCTGCACCGCTTCGCGAAGCTCGGCATCGCGATCGCCGCGCTTGCCGCGTGCACCGGCACCGCCCTCGCGGCCCCGCCCTGCGGAACCGCGTGGCGGGCTGCGCTGCTCGCGGCCAGCCTTGCCACCGGCGCCCTGCTCGCGCTGATCGGGCAGACCTACCAGAGCGGAGCGGACATCTGGGAACTCTTCGTCGCGTGGGCCGCACTGATGGCCCCCTTCGTGCTGCTCGCGCGCTCGTCGGCGAGCTGGCTGCTGTGGCTCGCGGTCGCCAACGCGGGGCTGCTGCGCTACCTGTCGGAATCCTGGTGGTCGCGCTTCATCGGCGCGCTCGGCGACGCGGAGTCGCTGCTCGCGATCGCCGCGTTCAACGCCGCCGTACTGCTCGCCTTCGAACTCGGCGGCCATCGGCTGCTCGCCACGCCGCGCCGCCACGTCCACCGCGTCGCCGGTCTCGGCGTGCTCGCGCCGCTCGCGTTCGGCGCCTGCCTGAGCTGGTGGGACGCCGATTTCCGGGTCGCGGGGCTTGCCTTCGCCGTCGTCGCGGTCGCCTTCGCGCATGCCTACCTCGCGCACCGGCGCGACGTGCCGCTGCTCGCGCAGACCGCGTTCGCGACGATCGCCGTCGCCACGTCCGCGCTGATCCGCGTGCTGCCGCGCAGCGCCGATTTCTTCACGATCAACCTCGTCGCGGTGTTCGTGATCGCCAGCACCGGCGTCGCCGGCATGTGGCTGACCCGCCTCTACCGCGAGGGACGCAACTCATGAGCGCCACACCTTCCGCCCCGCTCCTCGAACGCCTCGGCGCTATCGACATCGCCGACGCAGCGCAGCTCGCCGCCCTGCAGGGGACGACGCGGGCGCCGTGGTGGCTCGCGCTGCTGCTCGGCTTCGCGGCATGGATCGCGGCATTGATGATCATGTCGTCCTTCTTCGTTCCCCTCCTCGCCTTCGGCAACGGCCCCGTTGCACGCGCCTTCGGCGGCATCCTGCTTGCCGCGGCGAGCGTCTTCCTGCTCTCCCGGCGCAAGCCCTTCACCGACCAGATGGGCCTGGCGTTCTCGCTCGCCGGGCAGGCGCTGGTCGTCTCCGCCTTCGCCGACCGCTTCTTCGACATGGCCGAGGGCGCCGACGTGCTCGCGCTCGCGGCGCTGGCCGCCAGCCTGGCGATGGCCGCCGTGCCCTCGTCCAACCTGCACCGCAGCGCGTGCGCGCTGATCGCGCTGTCCAGCCTCGCATGGCTGATCGGCCCCGGCACCGGGCTCGCGCTCTTCGGCATCGCACTCGCCGGCGGCGCCGTCGCGCTGTGGCTCGCCCGTCCTGCGTGGTCCGCCCATCCGCGGGCACCGCTGATCAAGGCGGCCGCCCATGCGCTGACCGTCGCCGCGTTGATCCTCGCCCCCTACGGCCATGCGCATTCGGCGCTGACGCTGCTCGAAGAGGCGGTCACCGGCTACCAGACCGGCTTCGTGCTGCCGGTCTACCGCCTCGGCGCCGCGCTGGTGCTCCTCGCGACGACCGCGTGGCTGTGCCGCGACGCCGCCGCGTTGCGCCTGCCGGCACTCGCCGGTGCGCTGCTGTTCGGCCTCGCCGCCCACCCCGCACCGGGTCTGCTGGTGGCGGTCGCCGTGCTGCTCGCGGCCTTCCACGCCAGCCACCGCCCCTGGATCGCGATGACACTGGTGTTCGCGACGCTCTACCTCGGCGAGCTCTACTACAGCCTGCAGGACACGCTGCTGATCAAATCCCTCGCACTGATCGCCAGCGGCACGGTGCTGCTCGTATTGCGCACGCTGCTGCGCGCCCGCACGCGGAGAACCGCATGAACGCGAAAACCCTGCGCGCCGCGCTGGCCGCGGCCTTCATGCTGGTGACGGGCGCGGCGCTGTACGCCGTGCGCGACAACGAGCGCATCCTCGCCGAAGGACGCGTCGTGCTGGTGCACCTCGCGCCGGTCGATCCGCGCTCGCTGATGCAGGGCGACTACATGGCGCTGCGCTACGCGATCGACAACGAGATCCTGCGCGTCGACGGCGAGGGCCGCTATGCCCACCTCGCCGTCGACGCGGAAGGGCGCGCGAGCCTGGTCGGCCTCGGCGACCGCCTGCCGGACGATCCGGCGCGGGTCGCGATGAAGCTGCGTTCGCGCGACGGCCGCGAAACGGTCGGGCCGAACGCCTTCTTCTTCCAGGAAGGCCGTGCCGAAGACTTCAGCGGCGCGCAGTGGGGCGAGTTCCGCGTCGATGCAAGCGGCAAGGCGCTGCTCACGCACCTGCGCGGCGAGGACCTCGTGCGGCTCGGCGAGAACCGCCGCTGAGCGGCGGCTTCCGCTATCGTGCACGGCATGACACGGCCCATCCGCTCCATCGCCCGCCTGCTTGCCGGCCTCGCCCTCGCCACGCTCGCGGGCGCAACGCCGGCTGCCGACACGCCACCGCTGCCGGCGCTCGGGGCCAGCCTCACGCAGCTCACGGTCTCGGGCGTCTCCTCCGGCGGCTACATGGCGGTGCAGTTCCAGGTCGCGCATTCCGCGCTGGTGACGGGTGCCGGCATCCTCGCCGCCGGCCCCTACGAATGCGCGACCGGCAGCATGTGGCGCGCGCTCAACAACTGCATGAATCCCGGCTCCGGCGCGCGTGCCCCGGGCGCCGAGCAGACGCTCGCCCGGGTGCGCGAAGAAGCCGACGCGGGCACCATCGATCCGCCCGCGGGCCTGCGCGACGACCGGGTGTGGGTGTTCAGCGGCGGAGCGGACCGCACCGTCGAGCGCCCGGTGGTGGACGCGCTGCTCGACTTCTACCGGCGCGTGCTGCCCGGCGACGCGATCCGCTTCGTCGAGGTCGGCGAAGCCGGGCACGCGATGATGTCGGTCGCCGATCCGCAGCCGAACGCCTGTCCGACCTCGGAACCGCCCTTCATCAACCGCTGCGGCGACCTCGATGCCGCGGGCGAGCTGCTCGCGCACCTCGTCGGGCCGCTCGAACCCCGCAGCACCCCGCCTGCCGGCGAGCTGCTCCCCTTCGACCAGCGCCCCTTCACGGGAGCCGCGCCGATCGAGCTGAGTCTCGCCGACCGCGGCTATGCGTACGTGCCGACCGCCTGCCGCGACGGCGGTTGCCGCGTGCATGTGGTCTTCCACGGCTGCCGCCAGGGCGAGGCGCAGGTCGGCCGTCGCTTCGTCGACGGCGCCGGCTACAATGAATGGGCCGACAGCAACCGGCTGATCGTGCTGTATCCGCAGGTCCGGCCGCGCAGCGGCTTCGCCTGGGGATCGCTGCGCTGGGTGTACAACCCGAAGGGCTGCTGGGACTGGTGGGGTTACGCGGACCCGGATTACGCGACTCGTAACGGCGGACAGATCAGGGCGGTGCGCGCGATGCTCGAACGCCTCGCCACCCCGCTGCCGCCCCGGCCGGAGCGCTGAACGACATGGATGCCCACGAGCTGCTCGGCCTCGCGCCGGGCGCCAGCGCGCACGAGATCAAGCGGTCCTTCCGCCGCCTGGCGATGCTGTGGCACCCCGACCGCAACGCCGACCCGCACGCGCTGGAGCATTTCAAGGCCCTGCGCGCCGCCTACGAAAGCCTGCTCGCGGGACTGACGTCGGCGCCCCCGGACGACGAAGCGCCGGACGAAGCGGACGGTGACGACGAGGCGGGCGCCGCCGCGCCACGCGGCGCGGACCGGCGCCAGGACCTCACGCTGACGGTCGAAGCGGCGTATTTCGGCGGCGAACGCACGGTCGAGCTCGACGGCGAAGACGAATGCGGCGCCTGCGCCGGCAGCGGCGAGGAAATCCTGCGCCACACGCGCTTGTGCGCGATCTGCCACGGCACCGGCCGCACGCACGGCCGCCACGGGCTGGCCCCATGCAGGCACTGCGCCGGGCGCGGCTATCTGACGAAGCAGGCCTGCCCGAGTTGCCACGGCAGCGGCCGGCAGCGCACGCTGCGGCCGGTGATCGTGCACCTGCCCGCGGGCATGCTCGACGGCGAGGAAGTGCGCATCGCCGGCGGCGGCGACCCCTCGCCCGAACTGCCTCCCGGCGACCTCGTGCTGCATATCCGTCTCGCGCCCCATGACCTGTACCGCGTCGAGGGCCGCAATCTGGTGCTGGAACGGCCGGTGAGCGCCCTGCGCCTGCTGACCGGCGGCGAGCTGGCGATTCCGCTGCCCGGCGGCACGCGCACCCTCAGGCTGGAGCCGGGCCCGGCGACGGCGCGGACGCTGCGCGTCGCCGGAGCGGGCTTCCCTGCGCGCAAGGGGCAGGCGGCCGGGGACCTGATCGTGCATCTGCACCCGCGGCTCCCCGAAGCGCCCGACGACGCAATGCGCAGCCTGCTTGAACGGCTCGACGCCCTCGCCGCGGCGAATCATTCCCGCCACCTGCCGGATGTGGCACTCTGGGAAGCACGCTGGCTGCGCGACCAGCCGGACGAGTCGTGAAGCTTCCGCGCGCGCGACCTCTGCACCACAGCCTGCCGGACGACACGCCCGGCCCTTCACCTCACCCCGGATCCATGATTCTCGATATCGATTTCGTTTCCGACTTCGTCTGCCCCTGGTGCTTCCTCGGCAAGACGCGTCTCGCCCGCGCGCTCGAACAGGTGCGCGACAACCATCCCGACCTCGAAGTGCGCGTGAACTGGCTGCCGTTCTTCCTCAATCCGGACACCCCCGCCGCAGGCGAGCCGTACCGGCCCTTCCTCGAGGCGAAGTTCGGCGGCCGCCGCGGCGCCGACGAGATGCTCGCACGTATCGCCGAGGCGGCTGCTCCGGACGGCCTGCAGTTCGCCTTCGACCGCATCGCGACGCGCCCCCACACGCTGCTCGCCCACCGCCTGAGCTACCGCGCGCAGTCGCAGGGCCACACGGCGGCACAGATCAATGCCCTCGGCGAGGCGCTGTTCGCCGCGCACTTCCAGCAGGGGCGCGACATCGGCGACATCGCGACGCTGGTCGACATCGCAGTGGAGACGGCGGGCGACAAGCGCGAGGACGTCGAGGCCTACCTGGAGAGCGACGAGGACGCCGCGACGGTCAAACGCATGGCGGCGCAGCTGCAGAAGCAGGGGGTGAACGGCGTACCCTTCTTCATCTTCAACCGCCGTCTCGCGGTCTCGGGCGCGCAGACGTCCGCGGCGCTGGGCGCGGCGGTGCTGCAGTCGATCCAGAACGCCTGAACCGCGGCGCGCCCCGCTCAGTGCGCGGGCGTGGGCGGCGCAGCCGCGGGGTGCACCGGCAGCACCTGCGGCGGCAACGCGGGAGTGCCGTCTGGATTCACGCTGTGGCAGCGGTAGCAGTTGCGGTGCGTGATGAAGGCCACGCGGTCGTGGCACTTGCCGCAGAACTGGCCGCGGAAGATGTCCTCCATGCGGATCTGCGTGCTGCCGGCCTTTTCCGCGAACGGGTCGGGGTGGCAGTTCTTGCAGTCCAGCCACTCGGTGTGCGCGCGGTGCGGGAAGCGCACGTTGGGCATCTGCTTGGTGTTGCGCAGGATCACGTCCAGATCGAGGGGCGGTTCGCGGTCCTTGCCGTCGATGCGCTGGCGCGGCTTGATCAGCCCCTGGCGCAGCGCGTTCATCCAGTCGATTTTGCCGTCGCGGTCGCGCGGCAGGTCGCCCAGGGCCTCGTCGGCGCGCTGCAGGCGCTCGTAGGCCGGACTGGTGGGATCGTAGAACTCGTCGGTCGCACGCTGCTGGCCGGCTGCGCGCGGTGCCGCTGCAGGCGCGGCGGCCGCGGCCGGTTTCTCTTCCTCCGCAGGCGGCACCTCGACGGTTTTCAGGACCGCGCCGGCATGCGGGGCCCCCGCGTACAGGACGGCCGCGACCAACAGGCCACCCAGCCCTCGCAAGAATCGTTTTCCCATCAGCTCAACTTCCCCACGCAACTTCGCCCCACCCGACTATGGGCGACGCATGCAAGTTCGGCACCCGGCCGCGCGCCACCCTGTCGCGCGGAGCGCATTCTGCCTCGTCCACAGCCCTGCCGCCACCATGCGGGCCGGCGCGTTCCCATAGTCGGCGACACGGACCAGCGCATTCCCGCAATCGGGAATGCAGGCCGTCCGACGGCCGTCCGCTCTATACTCGATGCATGTCCCGGATGCTGCGACGGCGCATCCGGATGCTGCTCCGATCGTTGAACCGCATGGGAAACCGCCACGCATGAGAACCGCCATCTACCGCCTCTTCACGACTATGCTACTCGCCGCCGGCCTCGCTGCGGGCGGCGTGCGGGCCGAACCCTTGGCAGAGGTGTCGACCGTCTGGAAGCTGATCGGCCCGAACCACAAGATCGTCGTCGAAGCCTACGACGACCCGCTCGTCGAAGGCATCACCTGCTACGTATCGCGCGCAAAGACCGGCGGCCTGTCGGGCGCGTTCGGCCTCGCCGAGGACGTCGCCGAGGCATCCATCGCGTGCCGCCAGGTGGGCCCGGTGCGCGTCGCGAAACCCCTTCCGGCCAAGGAGGAGGTGTTCTCGGAGCGCCAGTCCATCCTGTTCAAGCGCCTGCAGGTCGTACGCATGGTCGATGCGAAGCGCAACGTGCTGGTGTATCTGACCTACTCCGACAAGATCATCGAAGGCAGCCCGCAGAACAGCGTCACGGCGGTCGCGGTCGATCGCGGCACGCCGATTCCGCTCCGCTGAAACGACAGGGGCCGCGCTTGCGCGCGGCCCCTGTCGCATGCTGCGGCCTGCGCAGGCAGACCGCGGGTCTGGCTTACTTGCTCACGCGCACGGCGCTCGCGAACACGATCTGGTCGAACTTGCGGTTCAGCGAGGTGCTGGTGAAGTTCGTCATCACCATGCCGTCGCCCCAGCTCACCTTGTCGCCCGCCTGCGCCTGCGTGACCGGCGCGGCAACCCACACGGTAGCGCCGTTCTGCAGCACTTCCAGGTAGGTGTAGCCCCCCCCGGTCAGAACGCTCTTGACCTCGCCGCTGCTGCCGGCGGGCGCTGCGGCCTGGGCTGCAGGCTGGGCGGCGCCCATCGGCGGATGCGCCCCGCCCGCCGTGCCGGCCATCGGCTGGGTGCCATGCGGTGCGACGCCGGTCGGCGCGGCGCCGGCGGGACCCCAGGCGTTCACGAACAGGATGCGATCGAAGGTGCGACCCAGCGACTTCGACGCGAAATTGGTCATCACGGCCGAATCGCCCCACTGCACGGTGTCGCCGACCTGCACCGGGATCTGGCCTCCGGCGATCCACACCTTCTCGCCGTTACCCTGCTCGACTTCGGCATAGGAGTAGCCGCCGCCCTGCAGCAGCTGCAGGATCTTGCCGGAATTCGGGGCCGCGGCGGACACGGCCGCGGGAGCTGCGGCCTGAGGCGCCGGACTGGCGGGCGCGGCAGCCTCTTCTTTCTTCGAACACGCGGCAAGGCCGACCGAGGCGGCCACAGCGACCAACAACCAGGGCTTCACAGGATTTTCTCCGTAAATGTCACGACCGACTGGCCGTGAAACTGTGAATTTTAGCACGCAAAAAACAGTCCACCCGAAGACTCCTGGGGCCGCGCAGGGTAATCGCACGAACTCCCGCCCTCCGTCACGCGCGCGGGGGGCATTTTCCCGGCGGGAGCGGCTTCAGCCGCGAATAGGCCGCGATGACTGCGATACCGCCGATTCGCGGCTGAAGCCGCTCCCACACGAAGTCGGGCCCGATCAGTCGCTACTGCAGCTGCCCTCGCCCCTACGCCGTGCGATAATTCACGTTCGGGCAACAAGGACCGATCAGTGTATCGGTCGCCCGCAGGCAGTTGCGGTCTGGGTACCGCATCGTTCGTTCGACGGGGCGCCATAGTGCTCGCGTCTTTTAAATCCCGGCGGCTTCCGCACCGGGATGGATGTGGCTTCGCGTGCATGCACGCAGTCACCATGGAATCGGGAGAGGATTCATGTTCGATCCGCATTGCGCCGGACGCCGGCGCGTGCTCGCCTCCATCGGGGGGCTGGTCGCGGCCGCCTTCGCGCCGCCGGCCCTGTCGCTGCCGGGCAATTCGCGCACGCCGCTGCCGGGCGAGCGGCTGGAATCGGTGGCGCAGCTTCCACCGGCACCGCCGGGCTTGCGCCGGGCGCTGGAGCCACTGCGCGGCAAGGCCGTGTTGGTCAATTTCTGGGCGACCTGGTGCGAGCCCTGCCGTACCGAGATGCCGGCGCTCGTCAGCCTCGCCGAATCGGAGCCCGGCCTTGCGCTGGTGACGATCGCCGTCGCCGACCGCGCGGACGAAGTGCGCCGCTTCTTCGACGATCACCTCGTCGATCCCCCGCTCGTGAACGACCCGGAACAGGTCATCTCGCGCGCCTGGGACGTCCGCTACCTGCCCACGACCGTGCTGCTCGACACCGCCCACCAGCCCCTGCTGCGCGTGCGCGGCGAGCTCGACTGGCATCACGACAGCGTGCGTGCGCGCATCCGCAGCGCGGCAGCCGCCACCCGCCCGACCAGGACCTGAATCGAAGAGACGATCGACCATGAACCGCAGAAACTTCCTCAAGACCTCGGCGATTGCCGCCGGCCTCGCCCTGCCGGCGTGGAGCCGCGCGGCGGCCCCGGTCGCGCCCGCCTTCACGCCCCGCCCGGAGAACGGCTGGCGGGTGTTCGAACTCGTGACGCGTGTCGACCCCGTCGCGACGGACGGCCCGACCCAGGTATGGATCCCGCTACCGGCCGTGGCGCAGACGGACTGGAGCCGGCCGATGGGCAACCTGTGGAGCGGCAACGCGACCGGCATGTACATCGCGACCGACCCGGCGTACGGCGCGGCGATGCTGCACGCGACCTGGCCCGAAGCCACCACGGCGCCGGCGATCGAGATCGTCAGCCGCTGCGCGACGCGCGACCGCGCCGTCGACCTCGCCCACGGCGGCCGCATGCCCAGGCTGGCCGCTGCCGAACGCGCGCTGTACACCCGCGCCACCGCGATGCTGCCGACCGACGGCATCGTGCTCGATACCGCGCGCGAGATCACACGCGGCGCGAAGAGCGACGAGGACAAGGCGCGCGCGATCTACGACTGGATCGTCACGAACACCTTCCGCAATCCCAAGACCCGCGGCTGCGGACTGGGCGACATCCGCGCGATGCTGGAAACGGGCGACCTCTCCGGCAAATGCGCGGACCTCAACGCGCTGTACGTCGGCCTCGCGCGCTCGCTGGGCCTGCCGGCACGCGACGTGTACGGCGTGCGCGTCGCCGACTCGCGCTACGGCTACAAGAGCCTGGGCAAGAGCGGCGACGTGTCGAAGGCGCAGCACTGCCGCGCCGAGGTGTGGCTGGAGCACGCCGGCTGGGTGCCGGTCGACCCCGCCGACGTGCGCAAGGTCGCCCTGGAGGAGCCGCCCGGGGGCCTGCTGCTGGCCGAGCCGAAGGTCGTCGCCGCACGCAACACGCTGTTCGGCGCGTGGGAGATGAACTGGCTGGCGTACAACTTCGGCCACGACATCCGCCTGCCCGGCAGCGAAGGCCCCGAGGCCCCCTTCCTGATGTATCCGCAGGGGGAGAACCGCGACGGCCGCTT
Source organism: Azoarcus sp. Aa7 (assembly GCF_014822185.1). Lineage (GTDB taxonomy): Bacteria > Pseudomonadota > Gammaproteobacteria > Burkholderiales > Rhodocyclaceae > Aromatoleum. The sequence continues at coordinate 15,553 of NZ_QVLR01000098.1, read as the reverse complement.
CGACAGCCTGGACCCGGCAAACTTCCGCTATACGCTCACGGCGCGCGAGATCACCGGCACCTGAGCCCGCTGCGATGACGCAGGCCCGGCGCCGGACCGCCGGGCTTGCTATCATCGTCCGCATGAAAGCTTCCTTCTGCGAGCAGCTCGACATCCGCGGGCTGCGCTACAACGTCCGCCACTGGGGCGCCGCGGACGCCCCGGCCGTGTTCTTCCTGCACGGCTGGATGGATAGCTCGGCGACCTTCCAGTTCCTCGTCGATGCGCTCGCGCACGACTGGCACGTGATCGCGCCCGACTGGCGCGGCTACGGCGCGAGCGAGTGGCTCGGTCGCCCGTACTGGTTCCCCGACTACTACGGCGACCTTGACGCGCTGCTCGCGCACTATTCCCCGGAGCGCCCGGCGCGCATCGTCGGGCACAGCATGGGCGCGGCGATCTCGTCCACGTACGCGGGCGTGCGGCCCGAGCGCATCGCACAGCTCGTGATGATGGATTTCCTCGGCCTCAGCACCACGAGCGACACGGACGCGCCCGGGCAGCTCGCCGGCTGGCTCGACAACCTGCGCAAGGAACAGCCGCTGCGCAGCTATCCCGATCACGATGCCTTCGCACGCCGGCTGCAGCTCGCCAATCCGCGGCTGAGCGACGCGCGCGCGGCCTTCCTCGCACGCAACGTGTCGCGCACGCTGCCCGACGGCCGGGTGACGATGGCCGGCGACCCGTGGCACAAGGTGCCGGCGCCGGTGCGCTACCAGGCCAGCGACGTGATGGCGTCCTGGCGCGGCATCCGCGCACCCGTGCTGATGATGCTGGCCGACAAGGGCTACGTGGCCGAGCGCTTCGCCGGCGAGCCCGCGGAGATCGAGCGCCGCCTCGCGTGTTTTGCGGACATGCGGCGCGTGACGATCACCGAATCCGGCCACAACCTGCAGCACGACCAACCGGAGCAGGTCGCGGCAGCGATCGAGGGATTTCTCGCGCGCGACTGACTTAGCGCATCTCGCCACGCAGTCCGGCAATGGCCGCCTGCAGGCTTTCCGGGGTCGCCGCCTCCGGTGCGAAGGGCGCGCCGCCGACCAGCTCGATGCGGCTGAAGAGCCCGCGGCGCAGGGGTCGGCTCAGCGCGGGACCGTCCTTGCGGCTGAAGCTGCTGCCCCACAGGCCGCGCAGCGCGAGCGGCACGACCGGCACCGCGGTGCGCTCGACGATGCGGCGGATGCCGGGGCGGAAGGGCTTCAGCTCGCCGTCGTCGGTGATGCGCCCTTCCGGGAAGATGCCGACCAGCTCGCCCGCCTCGAGCGCCCGCGCGACCTCTTCAAAGGCGCGCTCCATCATCGCGGCATCCTCCTTCGCCGATGCGATCGGGATCGCCCGGCTGGAGCGGAACACGAAGGACAGGACCGGCCAGCGGAAGATGTGGTGATCCATGACGAAGCGGATCGGGCGGCGCGACGCGGCCGTGATCACCAGCGCATCGACGAAGCTGACGTGGTTCGCCACCAGCAGTGCCGGCCCCTCTTCGGGAATGTGCTCGACGCCCTTCACGCGCAGGCGATACACCGTATGCACCAGCAGCCACACGATGAAGCGCACGAGGAACTCCGGTACCAGTGTGTAGATGTAGAGTGCAACGGCGGCGTTGAGCACGGCGGTGATCAGGATCAGCTGCGGAATGCTGAATCCGGCGGCGAGCAGGCCCGCGCCCAGACCGGCGGCGACGACCATGAAGGCGGCGTTGAGGATGTTGTTGCCGGCGATGATGCGCGAGCGGTGGGCCGGCTCCGAGCGGGACTGCACCAGCGCATACAGCGGCACGATGAAGAAGCCGCCGAAGACGCCGATCATCACGAGATCGAAGAGCGCGCGCCAGGCGACCGGGTTCGCCAGCACCGTCGCCAGCGGCAGCGCGTCGCCGGCATGCGCGGCAGCCGGGCTCGCGAGCCACAGGTCGAAGGCGAACAGGCTCAGCCCGATCGAGCCGAAGGGCACGAGGCCGATCTCGACATGCTTGCCGGAGAGCTTCTCGCACAGCAGCGATCCGACGCCGATGCCCACCGAGAACAGTGCCAGCAGCAGCGTCACGGCATGCTCGTCGCCGCCCAGTACATCCTTCGCATAGCCGGGGAACTGCGACAGGAACAGCGCGCCGTAGAACCAGAACCACGAGATGCCGAGGATGGACAGGAACACGGTGCGGTTGCCGCGCGTGAAGCGGATGTTGCGCAGGGTTTCGGCGATCGGGTTCCAGTTGATCTTCAGGCCGGGATCGGCCGCCGGCGCAGCCGGGATGGCGCGGCTCGTGAGGTAGCCCAGTACCGCGACCGACAGCACCGCGACCGACAGCCACGCGGCACCGCCGGGCAGCGCGATCGTCACGCCACCGGCGATCGTGCCGAGCAGGATCGCGATGAAGGTGCCGGCCTCGACCAGCGCGTTGCCACCCACGAGTTCCTCCTCGCGCAGATACACGGGCAGTACCGCGTATTTCACCGGCCCGAAAATCGTCGAATGCAGGCCCATCAGGAACAACGCGGCGAACAGCAGCGTGAGGGAATCGAGCGCGAACGCGACCGCGGCGAGCGCCATCACGCCGATCTCGAACAATTTCACGAAGCGGATCAGGCGCGTCTTCTCGAACTTGTCGGCGAGTTGGCCGGACGTGGCCGAGAACAGGAAGAAAGGCAGGATGAAGAGGCCGGCGGCGAGGTTCACCAGCACCCCCGGCGCGAGTGTCGTGTAGCGCGCGGCCTGGAAGGTGATCAGCACGACCAGCGCGTTCTTGTACAGGTTGTCGTTGAAGGCACCGAGGAACTGGGTCAGGAAGAAGGGCAGGAAGCGCCGCTCGCCCATCAGCTTGAATTGGGAGCTCATGTCGGGGTCCGGGAGAAGAAGCGTCGGGTTTCGAAAATCGTCGGGGCCAGTCGTTTGCCGCGGCTGCGCAGGTGGCGCTTGAGCACCACGTCGAACAGGATCGGATTGTGTTCGCGGATCGCCTCCAGCACCGGCACCGCGGCGGCGTCGAGCATGCCTTCGGCTGCGAACTGGGCCGGCGCGATCAGCGGCAGGATGCCCGGCAGCGGGTAGTCGGTGCCGAACAGCAGACGCGGATGCCAGTCTTCGCGCTCGATGATCTCACGCAATACGGCGAGTTCGCGATTGCGCTGCGTGATCGCGGAAATGTCGGCAAACAGCCGTTGCGCGTGGCGCGGCTCGTCCATCATGCGTGCGAAGAGCGCGAAGCTCGGCACGCGCGGCCCGTTGGCGCCCCGGTCGAGGTCGATGTCCTCGCCGATGCTCGCGCAGTGCGCCATCACGACACGCACGCCGCGCTCGAGCGCACGGCGCAGGCGCAGCGGGTTGCCCCAGTCGGCGTGGCCCGCGCCCGCGACCGCCTGCTCTTCGCCGGCATGCGTGATCAGCGGCAGGTCGAGGCGCACCAGCGCATCGTAAAAGCGGTCGCACGCGGACGAAGCGGGATCGATGCCCATCGCCGGCGGCAGCCATTTGACTGCACGTGCGCCCTCGGCGGCGGCCGCGTCGAGCGCCGCGACCGCATCGGGGCGATAGGGGTGCACCGAGCACACCCATTCGAAGCGCTGCGGGGCGACGCGGGCGACGTCGCGGGCATACGCGTCGGGGACGAAGAAGGCGGAGCGCTCGGGCTGCGCGCGCCCCGCCTCGTCGTGCGCGCGGTCGAAGGCGAACAGCATCAGCTTGAAGCCGGGCGCCATGCCGTCCATCAGGTTGTGCAGGCGCTCGACGTAACTCTGGTCGACCCGGCCCGGTGCCTCGTGCGCGCAGCCGGCGTTGAGGTAGAAGAGACGTTGCAGGTATTGCAGCGGATGCAGCGGGCTCATCATCGTCGGCGAGATCGTGATGCCACTGCCGCCGTCGCCGATGCCCGCCAGGTGCGTGTGACAGTCCCACACCTGCGCCGGGTCGAGCCCTTCCCAGGCGCCGCGCACCAGCTCGTGCTGCGCGAGCGCGTCGGGCAGCGTCGCGTGGCAGGGGTTCATCAGCCATGGCCGGGTCCGCATCGCGGCGACGCCGCCGGCCACCGCCAGCGTCCCGAACCCCAGTCCGGCCGCGAGCCAGCGGCGGCGGGCGGGCGAGAAGGGTGTCGCCATCACGCCGCCTCCGCCCAGCGCTTGAGCGTCACATAGTCGATCTTGCCCGTGCCCAGCAGCGGCAGCGCCTCGACCGGCACGATCTTGCGCGGCACCGCGAGCTCGGGCACGCCGAATTCGCGCGCCGCGGCGAGCAGGCGCTCGCGGGTGAGGCCGCGGTCGCTGGTGAACAGCACCAGCGCCTCGCCCTTCGCGGCGTCGACCTGGGTGGACGCGGCGTGCTGGGCGGCCGGCACGGTCGCGGCGGCGAGCTTCTCGACCGCCTCCAGGCTCACCATCTCGCCGGCGATCTTGGCGAAGCGCTTGACCCGGCCGACGATGCGCACGAAGCCGTCGTCGTCGATATCGATCACGTCGCCGGTCTCGTACCAGCCGTCGCCCGCGGTCGACGCCGGCGGCTGCAGCACGCCGGGCTGGTCGACCTTGAGGTAGCCGCTCATCAGGTTGGGGCCGGACACGTGCAGCATCCCGCCCGGCTCGATCCCCGGCACCGGCACGAGGTGCGCCTGCAGGCCGGGCAGGAACTGGCCGACGGTGCCCGTGCGATAGGCCATCGGCGTGTTCACCGCCATCACCGGCGCGGTCTCGGTCGCACCGTAGCCTTCGAAGATGCGGATGCCGAAGCGCTCGAACCACAGCTGGCGTACCGGCTCGGCGAGCTTCTCGGCGCCGGCGATGACGTAGCGCAGGCGATAGAAGTCGTACGGATGGGCGAAGCGCGCGTAGTTCGCGAGGAAGGTGCTGGTACCGAGCAGCACGCTGCAGCCGCGGTCGTAGGCGAGCTCGGGGATCACGCGGTAGTGCAGCGGGCTGGGGTAGAGGAACACGTTCGCGCCGGAGAGCACCGGCAGCAGGCCGCCGGCGGTGAGGCCGAAGGAGTGGAACAGCGGCAGCGCGTTGAGGATCTTGTCGTCGACCGAAAAGTCGACCACCGCGCGGATCTGCGCGATGTTGGCTAGGAGCGCGCGGTGCGACAGCACGACGCCCTTGGGCTTGCCCTCGGAACCGGAGGTGAACAGCACCACCGCCGCGTCCTCGGGCGAACCGATATGCGTCGCCGCACGCGGGAAGCGGATCGCCCACAGCATGAGCCACAGCTTGTCGGCGAGACCCATGTTGGCGCGCAGGTCTTCGAGATACACGATGCGCACGTCGGAGCCCCAATCGGTGAGCGCCGCGAGCTTGTCGCCGAGTTTCGCCTGTTCGACGAAGGCGCGCGAAGTGAGGATGGTACGGATCTGCGCCGCCGTGCACGCGGCCTGCATGCCGTCCGCGCCGGCGGTGTAGTTGAGCATCGCCGGGATGCGGCGGAACGCGGTGAGACCGAAGACGAGGGCAAGGGTCGGCGCGAGGTTGGGCAGCAACACGCCGACGTGTTCATTCGGCGCGGACTCCTTCGCGACCAGGCGCCCGAGCGCGAGCGCCATCTTCACGAGATCGCCGTAGGAATACTCCTCCTGCTTCAGGTCCTCGACCAGGCGGCGCGAGCGGCCGTGGATCGACGCCGCGTCGAGCAGCGCCTCGAACAGTGTCTGCTGCGGACGGCTCGCGAAGATCATCTCCTGCATGATGCGGCGCATCGCCTCGCCGGCCTTGCGGCGCCGTTCGCGCGCGGTCGGCGCGACGGGCACGTCGATGCGCGTGACCGGGTGGATCGTCAGCGTGAGCTGCGGCAGGAGCCGGCGCGGGAAGCGTCCGCCCATGCGCGAGAAGTAGGTGCGCGCTGCGCCGTCGATCTTCACCGGCAGGATCGTCGCGCCGGTGCGCGCGGCGACGAAGGCGGGGCCGTCGTAGGTCTTCATCAGGCTGCCGGTGGTCGTGATGCGTCCCTCCGGGAAGATCACGACCGGTCGGCCGGATTCGAGCAGGCGCACGACCTTCTTCATCGCCATCGGACTGGTCGGATCGACCGCGAGGTAATCCACGAGCGACAGCATCAGGCGGAACCAGCGGTTCGTCGCGACGCCGGTATGCACGACGAACACCGGGTCGAGCGGCAGGAAAAGGCCCAGCAGGAGCCCGTCGAGGAAGGATTCGTGGTTCGCGATCACGAGCAGGCGTGCGGCGTCGGCCGGGGCGCTGCCGACGGCACGTACGCGGAACAGCACGCGGGCGAGGCCGCGCAACAGGGTCTTGATCAGGGAACGGAACATGGTCGGATCTCGTCGTTCGGGGTTTCGGTTCGGGGCTCAGCGTGACGGCGCATCGGGCCAGGGCACGTCGGGACGCTTCATGTCGCGGAAGGCCGCCATCAGCCAGGAGCGCATGCCGATCACCAGCGTGTAGGGGCGGCGGTCGGCGGGCGAGAGCTTCTGGTCGGCGATGTGCTGCTGCGCGAAGTCCTGTCCCACGCGTGCGAGGCGCTCGCGGAACGAATGCGCCAGCCCGCGCCCGATCTGGCCGTGCACGACCATCAGCATCTCGGACTCGCCGTCGAAGCCGCCGGCGAAATAATCGTCGATGACGTCATTGCGGAAGTACTGCATCACCGGCCCGTGGGGGCGCCAGCGGAAGCCCTTGGCAACCTTCAGGTGATAGCGGTTGCCGGGGCGCAGGTCGATGATGCCCAGGCGGTCGAGGTGCGCGAGGTGCTTCACGACCTCCGCCTCGCCGAGCTGGTAGGTCGCGACGATCTGCTCCGCGGTCCAGTGGCTGAGGCAGCAGATCGCCACCAGCAGCAGCTTGCGGTCGCCGACGACGGCCTTCTCCTGCGCGAGCGAGAGTTCGTCCAGGAGCGGCTCACGCTCCGCGACGCTGCGCGCGAGGTCGGCAAAATCCAGATTCAGCGCGCGGCACACCGCGTCGATGCGCGACAGCGGCATGTCGCCGCTCGCGGAGAACATGCGCTTGACGCTGGACTCGGCCATGCCCAGTTGCCCGGCGAGCGCGGCGTAGGTGAGTCCGGCGGACTTCAGTTCGGCTTTCAGGGCGGCGACGAGGTCGGCGGTGGTGCTCATGATCGGGTTTCCGTCGATGGATGGCGCCAAGACTATCCGCATGGCGTGCGCGGCGCGAGCGCATGTCATGAAGTATCGCCTGACGATACCTGTCGCACAATGGATTCTAACTTCGCACGATCGGTTTGTACCGCAACTACGATGCGCGAATGATGGGCTCACCTTCCCCACACGGAGCCCGTCATGCAAACCCTCATCCGTCGCGACACCCGCGCCTGGCGCATCCAGGTCTGGGCCTCCTTCGCCCTCGCCTGCCTGCTGTGCGCCAGCGGCCTCGCCGCCCTGCCCGGCATGGCGCTCGACCGCGCCTTCATGGTCATGGGCTACGCCTTCTGCCTCACGAGCACCTTCGTCCTCGCGAAATTCGTGCGCGACACCGAATCCCGCCATGACGACTCGCCGCTGTGGCGCCTCGTCGTGTGGGGCAGCTTCGCCCTTGCGATGGCGCTCACCGGCTGGGGCCTGTGGCGCATGGAGATCAATCCGACGTGGAAAGCCTACCTCGGCGTGAGCTGGCTGTACCTGGTCTCCAGTGCCTTCACGCTCGCCAAGACCCTGCGCGATGCGTGGGAGGCCGACCATGCCGAAGCCTGCAACTGCCGCGCCGCGCCCGCCGACACGACCCCGCCCCTGTGACTGCAAGCCCCATGAAGGAGAGACTCATGAACGCCGCCCATCGCCGCACCGCCCTCGCGCTGCTCCTCGCCGCGCCCTTCGTCCTTGCCGGACGCGCCGCCCGTGCGCACGGCGGACCGTCCGAAGCCAGCGCCACGTCCGCGCTGTCGCTCGCCCTGCCGCTCGCGTCGGTCGTCGCCGCACCGGTGATGATCCTGTCCGCCGGCGCCGTGCTGACCGTCGCGGCGGTCGACGTGTCGGTTCACGGCACGGTCTGGATCCTCGAACGCGCCTCCGATGGCGCCCGCGCGAGCCTCGAGATCAGCGCTGCCGGCATCGAGGCTTCCGCGCTCGCGGTCGGCACGATCCTGACCGTCACGGCGCTCACGGCCGGCTGGATCCTGTCCGCGGCGGGCACCGCCCTGTGCTTCGTGCCGAACGCGATCGGACAGGCACTGCTGTACAACGAGCGGATCACGCCATGAGCGCGGGCAGCCATCGCGCACGAATCGGTGCGCAATGCACGGCGAACGTGCGGCGAAATCGACTTTTCGACGGCGTTTGCGCAGTACTGCTGGCCGTCTGCGTCCTTGTCGCCGCCTTGGGAAGCGGCGACGCGCTCGCCGGCCGCCCCTGCACCGAACGCCGGCTGACGGCATCGGAACTCGCCCGCAGCCTGGAACTCGCCGCGCGCACCGCGGACGCGCTCGACCGCAGCGGCGCGCGCGCGGCGGTGATCGCGCGTGCCGGCCAGGACCTGCGGGAGTGGCACTTGCGCTACTCGCACATCGCGCTCGCCTATCGCGACGGCCACACGGCCGACGGACGCGGCATCTGGCGCGTCGTGCACAAGCTCAACCACTGCGGCAGCGACCGCGCGAGCGTGTTTCGCCAAGGACTCGGTGACTTCTTCGGCGAGGAGCTGTATGAATTCGAGGCCGCGATCGTGAGTTTCGAACCCGCTGCCGGCGAAGTGCTCGCGAACCGCCTGCGCGACAACTTCACCGTCGCCCGCCTGCACGAACCGCGCTACAACATGCTCGCCTACCCTTGGGCGACACGCTACCAGCAGAGCAACCAGTGGGCGATCGAGACCCTCGCCCACGTACTGGAACCCGCCGCCACCGACCGCAGCCGCGCCCAAGCCTGGCTGCGCCTGCGCGGCTACCAGCCGACCACGCTGCGCATCGACCCGCTGCGCCGCCTCGGCGCACGCGTCGGCTCCGCGAACATCGCCTTCGACGACCACCCGAACGCGCGGCGCTTCACCGATCGCATCGACACGGTGACCGCGGACTCGGTGCTGGAGTGGCTGACACGCAGCGGGCTGGGGCGGGAGCGGATCACGGTACGGTGACGGATCGATGCGTGGAAGGGCCCGTTCCGCTGAGCATCGGTCCTCACGGACCCGACCGCCGCGTGGCGGGATGCGCTTCGCTTACCCCGCCCTACGATCCGATCTTGCAGCGCGCGCGATCGGGCACCAGAAGCGCTCAAGCCACCTTGCCGCGCGACAGGAAGCCCCGCACCGTCTCCTGCAGGTCCGCCGGCAGCACGACGACCTTGGCGCTCTCGGACGAGCCCATGCGCTCCATCGACGCGATGTACTTCTCGCCCAGCAGGTACATCATCGGGCCGGCCTGGTCGCCGACGGCGGCGGCGACGCGGCGGATCGCCTCGGCAGAAGCCTCGGCGAGCATGACCTGGGCGTTGGCGTCGCGCTTGGCGGATTCGAGGCGCGCCTCGGCCTCGAGGATGGCGGCCTGCTTCGCGCCTTCGGCCTTCGTCACCGCAGCCTTCCGTTCGCGCTCGGCCGCGGCCTGCATTTCCATCGCGCGCTGCATCGACTCGGACGGCTTGATGTCCTGGATCTCGACCGATTTCACGGTGAGGCCCCAGTCGACCGCCTCGTCGGCGATGCTCTCGCGCAGGCGCGCCTTGATCTTGTCGCGCGACGACAGCGCCTCGTCGAGCTCCATCTCGCCGACGATGGAGCGCAGCGTGGTCATGATCAGGTTGCGGATCGCCTCGGCGAAGTCGGTGACGCCATACACGGCCTTCACCGGGTCGGTGACCTTGATGAAGGCGATGGCGTTGGTGAGGATCACGGCGTTGTCGCGCGTGATCACTTCCTGTTCCTGCACGTCGAGGATGATGTCCTTGGTGATGAGCTTGTAGGCGACGCGGTCGAGGTAGGGAATGATGATGTTGAGGCCGGGCTTGAGCGTGCCGTTGTACTTGCCGAGACGCTCGACGATCCATTCCTCGCCCTGCGGCAGGATGCGCACGCCCTTGGCGAGGGTGACGACGACGAAGATGAGTACCGCGACGACGAAGACGAAACTACCGCTCATGAAACCTCCTCAGGCTTTGACGACTTTCAGGAAACTGCCCTCGACGGCGACGACGCGCACGCGTTCGCCGGCGGCGATCGGACTTTCGGCCAGGCACACCCATTCCTCGGCACCCAGCAACGGACGCTGGAAACGCACCTTGCCACGCTGGAAGGGCGCGACCGCGCCGACCAGCAGGCCGACTTCACCGATGACCTCGCCCGCCGAGGTGCCGATGCGGGTCTTGTGGAAGCTGGGCTTGAACACGCGGAACCACAGCGCGACCATGACCAGCGACAGGACGGTCCAGGTCGCCAGCTGGGCGGTGAGCGACAGCGCGGGCGCGACGAAGAGCACGAGCGCCATCGCCAGCCCGGCAATGCCGAACCAGATCAGGAAGAAGGACGGCAGCGCCAGCTCGGCCAGGATCAGCGCGATGCCGACGACGGTCCAGTGCCACCATTCGATACTCATAGCATTCTCCTCGCCGCCGATTGTAGCGGGATGTCATCAAGCTGTCCGCGGGAATGCTGTCGATAATGAAATTGAACGATTCCCATGCAGACGGGCACGATTGACCCGAATCAGTGCAGGACCGACTCTCTTACCCATAATCCCGCATGCCCGCCGTGACGGGCGACACGAACAAAAATCAATCAACGTCGCCCCCTTTAGAACTGCTGCGGCTGCGTCGGCGGCACTGCGCGCGGCGCGGGGCCGGTGATCCGCGGGTTGCACGGACTCACGCAGGACGGGCGGAGCCGAAGGCGTATCCCGCCATGGAGCAGCAGGGCCGGTTTCCGAGGGGGATTGGCGGGATACGCTGCGCTCCTCCCGCCCTACGCGTCCGGCGCCGAGCGGCGCAGCAAGGGCCCGACGGCCGCGAATGTGCACGATGACACGCATCCACGCGCAAAGCGGGTCGCGAGGTAGTTGACCGCGCCGCAATTTTTCACCAGACTGCTCAGCGCGCATCAGTCATCGCGTGGCGTTTCGAGCTTGAAGTCCTTTGGTACTCAGTCCGTCATTCCCCGATCGCGATTGTCGCAACTTTGGGCAAACGCCCCTTATGTAAACTTTGATTTGGGAAATTCAGACATGGCAACTGGTACCGTCAAGTGGTTCAACGACGCCAAGGGCTTCGGTTTCATCACTCCGGACAACGGTGGCGAGGATCTCTTCGCGCACTTCTCCGCGATTCAGGGCTCGGGTTTCAAGAGCCTGACCGAAGGCCAGAAGGTTCAGTTCGACGAGACCTCCGGCCCGAAGGGCAAGCAGGCCGGCAACATCCGCCCGCTGTAATCCGCCTCGCGGCAGGATTCGAATGAGAAAGGCCCGGCTCTGCCGGGCCTTTTTCTTTTCCGGCGTGCGGCACGCGGGGGGACGGGATTGGCCGGCGGGATTCCATCCCGCCGCACACCACGAAGGCCCGATCAGCGCGTGAGCTGGAAGGGCGAGACGGTCGGGGCCGGGCGCGGCGCGCGGGCGGCGTCGATCACGCTCTGGCGCGGGTCGATGGCGACCGCCGGGGCGCCGGTCGGCCCCGGTTTGACGTTCGCGCCGGCCTGCGCGGCCGTGGTGCTGAAGGCGCGTTCGGCGACGAACTGCCAGTCGGCATAGCTCTCCATGCCTTCGAATTCCGACCACTCGGGCGGGAAGCGGCCGCGCTTGAGCGGCGTGTCGCGCGACTGGCTGAAGACGCCGACGATGCCGCCGTCCGTGCCGCGGATCAGCCCCCAGTCGGTGCTGCGCGTGATCGGGTCGGCGTACAGGCGGCGCAGGTAGTGGCGCGGCGTCGGGCTGCGCTGGTCGGTGAGCAGGTCCTCCAGGCGCGGCGGGAAGCGCTTCACCTCCGGCGAGTTCTCGTAATACAGGCGCAGCGCGCGCGCGTACTGCGAGCCGACCCACAGCAGCTCGCGTTCGCGGGCGCGCAGGCTGGCCGTGGACCACAGCTGCATGGTGCCCACCAGCGCCAGCGACATCAGCACCACCAGCACCAGCGCGCCGATGTAGGTGAAGCCACGCTCGCGCGCGCGCACGTCTGCCGCCACGGCTACCACTCCGCGTAGGGCGTCCCGTCGCGCGCGTTGCCCTCGGCGCCGCTGCGCACGTCGCCCACCGCGCCGCTCGCGCCGCCCTGCGGCGGCACGATCACCCAGCTGTCGTTGCGCTGCGTGATCGGGTCGATGGGGACGCTGCGCAGGTAGCGCTTGTCCACGAGGGCCTGCAGCGAGTCGGGATAGGCGCCGGTGTCGCCGTAGTAGTGGTCCAGCGCGTCGCGCGTCACCGCGAGGGTCTGGCGCAGCGCGGTGTCCTCGGACTTCTCCAGGCTGCCGAAATAGCGCGGCGCGGCGATCGCGAGCAGGGTCGCGATGATCGACAGCACGACCAGCAGTTCGATCAGCGTGAAGCCGGCGCGTGACGTGTGCGGGGTATCCATCGCGGGCCTCACCACTGGCGGTAGGGAACGCCGTTCATCCCCTCGCCGGTCGCGAGCGAGAAGACGTCGAAGACGTCGGCGCCGGCGCGGGGGTTGTCGGGCGGGCTGTCGTAGGCGCGCAGGCCCCAGGTCTCCTCGGGCGGCAGCTCGGGAGCGGCGAAGGGGTCGCGCGGGATGCTGCGCAGGAAGTAGATGCGCCTGCCTTCGGCATTACGCACGTCGCGCACGCCTTCGGCCAGCACGCGCAGCGTCGGCGGGTAGCCGCTGGCGTCGGCGAGCTTTTCGATCTGGCCGGAATCGGCGGCGAGCTTGTAGGCGTCGATGGCGTCGCGGACGCGGTACAGGGCGCTCTTCAGCTCCTGTTCCTTGCCGCGGCGCACGACCGTCTCGGTGAGCGGCGCGGCGATGCTGGCGAGCAGCGCGACGATCGCCACCGTGATGACGACCTCGACGAGGGAGAAGCCGCGCGCGCGCCGCATCGTCCGTCCTCAGGGCCTGGCGCCGAGCACGAGCGCCGCGGGCAGCGGCACGGACACCGGGCGGTTGCCCTCGCCGAAGGCCGACACGCTGGTCACCTTCAGTTCGGCCGGCGCGGTGCTGCCGGGCAGCGCGACCACGCGCAGGCGCATCAGCGCGCCGTCGCCGCGCGCGCCCTGCTGCGCCGAACGCGACAGCGCCACGAACATGCGCCCGGCCTTGTCGTCGATGCGCGGCGCGAAGGAGGTGATCGCGCCGTCGGCATTCATCACGTCGCCCTCGGTCACGGCGACGACGCGCAGCGCCGCCGGGTCGTAGGCGAGCTGCACGGTCGCGGCGCTGAGCGGCTGGGTGAGGTTCGCGCGCAGGATCACGTCGGTCTCCTCGCCGGGCTTGAGGCCGGCCGGCGCGGTCCATGACAGCGTCGCGGCGGCGGGCGAGGCGGCCGCGGTGGCCACCGCGGGCACGTCGCTGCCGGCCGTGGCGGGCGGCGCGAGCGCGGCCACCGCAGCCGGCGCAGCGGCTACCGCGGGGGCGATCGCGTCGCGCGTCATGGCGTTCGCGGGCGCCGGCGCGGCCCCCACCGCCGGGGCGGTCGTGGTCATGCGCAGCATGGTGTCGGTGCGCGCCTTCAGCACCGCCTCGGTGCCCGACGGGTACTCGATGTCGTAGGGGTTCATGTAGGGCATGTTGCGCACGATGCGCGGCGTGATCGAGAGTACCAGCTCGGATTTGCCGATGGAGTCCTTGTTGCTGCCGAACAGCCGCCCCAGGCCGGGGATGTCGCCGAGGCCGGGGATGCGGTTGCCGGAGACGTCGTGGTCGTTGCGCATCAGGCCGGCGAGGATCTGCGTTTCACCGTCCTTCAGACGCAGCGAGGTCGCGGCGTTGCGGGTGTCGACCTGCACGGGGATGGTGCCGTTCTTGGTCGGCGTCTGCGCGGTGGCCTTGCTGACTTCCAGACCGATCTTGATCAGCACCTCGTCGTTGAGATGCACGGTGGGCTCGACTTCGAGCTTCAGGCCGACCTCGAGGTACTGGATGCTCTCGGTGATCACCGGGCCCTGCGTCGAGGGCGTCGAGGTCGCGCTCACCACCGGCACGCGCTGGCCGATGTGGATGCGCGCCTTCTCCTTGTTGCTGACGCGGATCACCGGGTTCGCCAGGGTGTTCACGTCGCTGTCGTTGGCGTTGATGCGCAGCTCCGGCGAGGGGCCGATGGTGATACGGTCGCGGTCGATGCCGCGGTACTGGCTGAGCGTTCCCGGCGGGCCGCCGAGGTCCGGGCGCAGGATGCCGAAGGTGCTGGGCCATTGCAGGCCGAGGTCGAGGATGCGCTGGCGCGACACTTCCATGACCTCGACTTCGAGCACGACCTCGGGCTCGGGCAGGCCCTGCGCGGTCAGCAGCTTCTCGGCGAGGCGGATGGCGTCGGGGGTGTCGCGCATCGTCAGCGTGTTGAGGCGCTCGTCGATGAACACGTCCTTGGTCTTGAGCAGGGTCTTGACCATGTTCATCGCGGTCTTCGCGTCGGTGTTGGCGAGGTGGAAGGTGCGGATCGTGAGGTCGAGGTAGTCGCGCTGCTTCTGCGGCGTGTCGGGGTAGATCATCACGGTGTTGTCGCTGATGATCTTCTGCTGCAGCTGGTTCTGCAGCAGCAGCAGCTCGACCGCCTGCTCGACCGGCACCTGGCGCACGAACAGCGTCGCCTTGAGGTCGGGCTTGACGTCCTTGTCGAACAGGAAGTTGATGCCGGCGTTGCGCGACAGCACCTCGAAGATCTGCTTGAGGTTGCCGTCGCGGAATTCCAGCGTCACCGGCGCGGACATCTTCGAGCGCAGCTGCGGGTAGGGCGTGAAGTTGCTCGCGCGGATGTCCTCGATTTCGCGCTTGAGCGCGAGCGCGGCATCGTTGCGCGGGTCGATCGCGAGCACCGGGCGCACGAGACGGTCGGCCCCGTCGGGGTCGCCGCGGCGCAGCGCGGCCTGGGCCAGGCGCACGGACTCGCCGGCGTTGCGCAGCTGGTCGAGCTGGCGCAGGGCCTCGCGCGCGCGCTCGTTGGCGGGGTCGATGGCCAGCACGCGCTCGAAGCCGCGCACCGCGGCATTGTGGTCGCGCATCAGGCGCGCGCGCTCGGCGGTGGCCAGCAGGGCGGCGATCACGCGCGCGCGCTGCGTCGTCTGCGCCATGTGCGTCGCGGCATCGCGCGGCTGGTCGCGCACGGCCTGGTCGAGCTTGGCGAGGCCTTCCTCGTAGCGCCCCTCGTCGATCAGCCGCGAGCCTTCGCGCTGCAGGGTATCGGTGGCGCAGCCCGCAAGCAGGGACGCCAGCAGCAGGATCGCAACGCGGGGGGCGGCACGGCGGAGCATCTTCTCCAGCATCATGGTTTGCTTCCCACTGGCAGGGTCTGGGTGATGTTCAGAGGAAGGTAGACGAACGTCATGGTGGTGTCGGTGATGCTTTTCACTTTGTAGCTGCCATCGACCACATCACCTTCGGTGACGGTGTAGGGGCGGTCGCCGCGCACGAGGAAGACGCGCACGGTCTGGCCATCGGCGAGCTTGCCGAGATATTCGTAGGGGATGGGAGGCGCGGTGGGCG
>NZ_QVLR01000097.1 GCF_014822185.1 Azoarcus sp. Aa7 | reverse complement strand
CCCCGCCGCCCCCGGTCGATCGCGCCGTCGCCCGCGCGGCGACTCGCCCCGACTGAGAAACCGATGCCGCAACGCCCATCCCCGTTCCACCGCCTCCGCCCCGTTCGCGCCGCGATCCTTGCCGCAGCCGCACTCACGGCGACCAGCGCGCAGGCGGAAATCGCGCTCCGCGATGACACCGGCCGCGAGCTGAAACTCGCCCGCCCGGCCGAGCGCATCGTCAGCCTCGCCCCGCACGTCACGGAGCTGTTGTTCGCGGCCGGCGCCGGGGAACGCGTCGTCGGCGCGGTCGCGTACAGCGATTACCCCGAGGCGGCGCGCAAGCTGCCGCGCGTGGGCGGCTACAGCAATGTCGACATGGAGGCGGTCGCGGCGCTCAAGCCCGACCTCGTGATCGCCTGGAAGAGCGGCAACCGCGACGCACACCTGGACAAGCTCGCGGCGCTGGGCATCCCCGTCTTCATGAACGAGCCGCGCAGCCTGGACGACGTCGCCCGCAGCCTGGAAACGATAGGCAGGCTCGCCGGCACCGATGCCGCGGGACGCGCCGCCGCGGATACCTTCCGCGCGCGCAGGGGCGCACTCGCCGCGCGCTTCGGACAGCGCCCGCGCGTACGCATGTTCTACCAGATCTGGGACAAGCCGCTGATGACGATCAACGACGAGCACCTGATCTCGGACGTGATCCGCCTGTGCGGCGGCGAAAACGTATTCGGCCGGCTCACGCAGCTTGCGCCGACCATAGGCATGGAAAGCGTGCTGGCGGCCGACCCCGAGGTGATCGTCGCGAGTGGCATGGGCGAGGCGCGCCCGGACTGGCTGGACGACTGGAAGCGCTGGCCGAAGCTCGCCGCGACGGCGCGCGACAACCTCTATTTCGTGCCGCCGGAGCTGATCCAGCGCCACACGCCGCGCATCCTCGACGGGGCGACGACGCTGTGCGAACAGCTGGAGAAGGCGCGCGGCAAACGCCCGGCCGGAACCTGATGCGCCCCGGCTACGCTCAGTCGCGGCGCGCGCGCTCGTAGCGCTGACGCCAGTCGCGGCGCGAGTCCTGCCACCATGCGCGGTCGAACACCCACGACAGCGTCGGCAGGAGGGGACCGAGATAGGTGTTCGCCAACGACTCGCCGCCCCACACGGGGACCTCGGGATCGACGCGCAGCACGCGCAGGCGTTCGGCCAGCGTGGGGTGGAAGTCGGCCTCGGACGCGGCACCGCCGAACATGTCGTGGATGTCCATCGGGCCGGGTTCCGGGCGGCGGAAGCCGGCCAGCACGCCCAGGCCCATCTCGCGGAAGGGGCGGATCAGCGGCTGGGGCGTGGTGCGGCTTTGCGCCATGACCTTGCGCCAGTAGTCCTCGTTGAGGAAACGCTCCTTCAGCGCAACCTCGACGAGCGCCTCGCCGACCCGCTGCGCACCGACCACGCGCGCAGCGCCGGCATCGGCCTCGAACTCTTCGAGCCGCGACAGGCGCATCGCCGCGCGCAGGTCGCCCGCGGTCCAGTTTTCCAGCGCGCGGCCGAGGCGCGGCGCGTCCTCGATGCAGCGATCGAGGGCGCGGAACCACCAGGCGCGCAGATGTCCCCACCAACCGTCCAGCCCGCGGCGCTGCGCCGCAAGATGGGCGAACTCGTGCGCGAGGATCGCGCCGAACTGGCGCCGGGTCACGCTGTGGGCCAGCGGCAGGCCGATCATCAGATGGGTTTCCAGCGGACCGACCCAGCCCCAGCGGGGGCGCTGCAGGATTGCCGCGTTCATGTCGCCGACGACCCACACGGCGTCGATGCGGATCCCGCCGAAACGGTTGCCGGTGCGCTCGATGAGGCGAAACAGCCCTTCCGCGAGCTCCTGCGGCAGGCGCACGCCGTCGGGCCGGGCAGCCGGCGCGAACAGCCAGCCGCACACCAGCATGCACAAGGCCGTCGCGATCAGGAAGCTGACGACCGCGACCAGGGCCAGGACCACGTTGCCCGAAACCAGGGCAGACCAGGTTCCCCCCACCAGCAGTACCACGACGACGCCCAGGGCGACCGCGAGCAGCCCCATGGCCGAGAGGCCCGCCGTGGCACGCAAGCCGAGCCGGAACGCAAGCCGTGCGCGAGTGCGCGAGAGGCGGTTTTGGACAGCTGCCATGCGTGGCCCTCCAAGAAACCATGATCGAGACACGGAATATACTTAACAAGAAGTAAGCGCAACATTGCACCTTAGTGATACGCGAACCAACAATTTGCATATAAATCAATGCAAAGGCCGCGCAAAACGGGGAGAATCCCTTTACGCAACTCTTGTTGCACCGCACGAAAAAAGTGTAGTATCGCAACACCTGTGTCCTTGACCAATCGGTCGCAGGCCCTCCGATAACACCTCGTTGCGACTTTTTCCGGTCGCACTACCCCGCCCGCCTCGATTGGTGTCGCTCTAACGCAGCGACAGGCCGTCGCTGGAGCATCCTTCTTGATCAATTCCGAAGTTACCTTCGCCAGCCTTGGGCTGGCCGAACCCCTTTTGCGCGCCATTTCCGAGTCCGGCTACACGCATCCGACTCCGATCCAGGCGCAGGCGATTCCGCTGGTGCTGGCCGGCGGCGACCTGCTTGCCGCGGCCCAGACCGGCACCGGCAAGACCGCCGGCTTCACGCTGCCGCTGCTGCACCGGCTGTCCACAAGCTCGGCCAGCGCCCCCAAGGCGGGGCGCCCCCGCTGCCTGATCCTCACCCCGACGCGCGAGCTCGCGGCGCAGGTCGAGGAATCGGTTCAGACCTACGGCAAGCACGTGCCGCTGACCTCGATGGTCATGTTCGGCGGCGTGAACATCAATCCGCAGATCGCCGCGCTGAAGAAGCGTGTCGACATCCTCGTCGCGACGCCGGGGCGTCTGCTGGACCATGCCGGCCAGAAGACCGTCGACCTGTCGGGAGTCGAGATCCTCGTCCTCGACGAGGCCGACCGCATGCTCGACATGGGCTTCATCCGCGACATCCGCAAGGTGCTCGCAATGCTGCCGAAGCAGCGCCAGAACCTGCTGTTCTCGGCGACCTTCTCGGACGAGATCCGCTCGCTCGCCAACGGCCTGCTGAACAACCCGGGCTGCGTCGAGGTGGCACGCCGCAATACGACCACCGAGCTGGTCGAGCAGGCGGTGTATTCGGTGCCGCAGAAGCAGAAGCGCGACCTGCTCGTGCATCTGGTGAAGGAACACGACTGGCACCAGGTGCTGGTGTTCACGCGCACCAAGCACGGCGCCAACCGGCTGGCCGAGTACCTCGGCAAGCACGGCATTCCTGCCGCCGCGATCCACGGCAACAAGAGCCAGGCGGCACGCACGCGCGCGCTGTCGCAGTTCAAGGACAACTCGCTGCCGGTGCTGGTCGCGACCGACATCGCGGCGCGCGGACTGGATATCGACCAGCTGCCGCAGGTGGTGAACTTCGAGCTGCCGAACGTACCGGAAGACTACGTGCACCGCATCGGCCGCACCGGCCGCGCAGGAGCGAGCGGCAAGGCGATTTCCTTCGTGGATAGCGAAGAGAAACCCTACCTCGCGTCGATCGAGCGCCTGATCAAGCGCACGATCGATCGCACGCCGGTGCCGGAATTCGTGACCCACGCGCCCGATCCGGGCGACAGCGAGCGACCGCCGCGCGACCCGCGCCAGTCGTCGGGACGGCGCAACGATGGCCGTGCGCCGCGCCAGCCGCTTGCAGAACGTCCGGCGCCGCGCACGCAGCCGCATGGCGCGAACCGCCAGCCGGCACGGCAGGGCGCGCAGGGCACACCGGCCGACGGCGGCAAGCCGGCAAACCGCCCGGCCCGCAACGGGGATGCGCAGGGCAATCGCAACGCACGCAACGGCGAGGCGAACAGGAGTGGTGCGCCGCGTAGCCAGGAAGCAAGCGGCAACCGTGCGCCGCGCACGGGCGACGCCACGCGCGCACCGGCGCGTCAGGATACGGGGCGTAGCCCCGCGCCGCGCGCTGCGCTCTTCAACGCGAAGCCGGGCAATCGCGGCGGCTGAGCGTCACCGCGACGGGTGCGGTTCAGTCGCGCCGCACCCCGACGACCTTTTGATAGAGACCACCGAATAAGGTGGTCTTTTTCCATGCGAACGCCTCGCCCAGCGGCGAAAGCGCCGCGATATCGGCGTCGAGCAGCGAGGGCGCGAACGGCTCGAGCCAGCGGAACACCTGCGCCATGACCGGGCGCAGGGGGTGCCACGAGTGGGTGCGGTGGTAATCGACGAACACGATTTTGCCGCCCGGCTCGACCGCCCCGAGGAGGTTGTGCACGATGCACGCGCGCTCGACCGGCGGCACCTCATGCAGCAGGAAGAAACAGCACACGGCTTCGTGCGACCCGGCCGCGAGGCAATCGGGCCGCGCCAGATCGCCCTGGCGCACCTCGGCGTGCGCGAGACCGTCGAGCTTGCGGCGGGCGTTGGCAACCTGGATCGGCGCGACGTCGATGACATCGAGGGCCCCGTCGCAGCCGACACGTTCGGCGAGCAGGCGCGAGAACGGGCCATAGACGCACGCCGCCTGCAGCAGGCGCTGTCCCGGAGCGAATTCCTCGACCGCTGCTCGCATCAGGCGCCTGGCATTGCCCCACAGGATGGCCGAAACGACCCATTCACGGTCGAGCCAGGGCAGGGTGCGATGGCTGAGATAGGCCCAGTGATAGGTGCGCGACAGGTAGGACGGCACGGCACAGGCGTTTGTCACGGGCTGCATCATGGCGGAATCGGCAGAAATCTGTGTCATGCTCGCCAGCATAACCGGATCCGTTGTAGCGCGGAACGCCGAGTGCATACGCCGGCAGTATTCACGGGAATGCGGACTCCCCGACTCGGGCAGGCGGCTCGAAAACGGTTGCCGGATCGGTTCCCGAATGACGTAACGGCTACTTGCGCGCCCTGACCGCTTCCCCTATTCTCTGCGCTGAATTCGATCCGGGTTCCCCGCCGTGCAACCGCGCGACGGGGTGAAACGGGAAGTCCGGTGAAGTCCGGGGACGCGCTCCCCCGACCAGTCCGGCGCAGCCCCCGCTGCTGTAAGCCTGACGGATCCGCCACACGCCACTGAGCCTTGCGCTCGGGAAGGCGGCGGAATCCGGAAGAAGGCGAGCCAGAAGACCGGCCCGATCGATTTGGAAGGTTTGTGCCCCGGGGAGTGGGCTTGCCGACTGGAATCCGATCGCGTCCGCCGCGGGCTCAGGCCCCTCCGCATCGCCTCATCGACCCAGCCACAAGTTGCGCCCGACCGCGCCGTCCGTCGGTGCCGTCGGCTGCCGCCATCCCCCGGTGCTTGTTCAATGCGCTCGCGGGGAGCCGTATGCATTCCAAGTTCTTGCCGGGAACCGTGTGGTTCGTCGGCGCCGGCCCGGGCGATCCGGACCTGATCACCGTAAAGGGGCGGCGCCTGCTCGAACAGGCGGGCGGCATCCTGTTCGCCGGTTCGCTGGTCGATCAGGCGGCGACGCTTTACGCGCCGGAAGGCTGCGCGATCCGCGACTCGAAGGACATGACGCTCGAGGAGATGGGCGCGTGGCTGATCGACGTGGCATCGCGAAGCGAGACGGTCGTGCGGCTGCAGACGGGCGATCCGGGCCTGTACGGCGCGCTGGTCGAGATGACACGGCTGCTCGATGCGGCCGGGGTGCCGTGGAAGGTCGTGCCGGGGGTGTCCTCGGCGCTGGCCTCGGCCGCCGCCGCCGGCGAGACGCTGACGCTGCCGGAGGTCACGCAGACGGTGATCCTGACGCGCGTCGCGGGGCGCACGCCGATGCCCGCGGGCGAGGAACTCGACGCCCTCGCGGCGCACCGCACGACGCTGTGCATCTTCCTGTCGATCACGCTGCTGCACGAGGTGCAGGACGCGCTGCGCCGCGCCGGCTGGCCGGAGGACGCGCCCATCGTCGTCGTGCAGAAGGCGAGCTGGCCGGGCGAGGAGAAGATCGTCCGCGGCACGCTCGCCGACATCAAGAAGAAGTGCCAGGCCGAGAAGATCGCCTCGCAGGCGATGATCATCGCGAGCCCCGCACTGGGCGCCCGCGACTGGCCCGAGATCGCCCGTTCCAAACTCTACGACCCGAGCTTCAGCCACCGCTTCCGCCGGGCCACCACCACGGAAAACGTATCATGAAGAACGACACCACGATCCTGCTGGTCGGCCACGGCTCGCGCAACCGCGCGGGCAACGACGAGATCGAACGCTTTGCCGCCGAGTGGCGCGAACGCCGCCCGGAGTGGCGCATCGAGGCCTGCTTCATCGAGTACGCGGAAGTGCTGCTCGACGCCGGGCTGGATCGCGCGGCGCAAGGGGCGAAGCGGGTGATCGTGATCCCGTTCATCCTCAACGCCGCCGGCCACGTGAAGATGGAGATCCCGGCGGCGATCGAACACGCGCGCGAACGCCACCCCGCCGTCGCCTTCGAATGCACGCGCCACCTCGGCATGGGACGCGAGATCTTCAAGGTGCTGATGGGCCAGCTCGACCGTCTGATGCACGCGCTGCACATGCCGGATCCGTGCACGACGGGCGTGATCCTGCTCGGCCGCGGGTCGTCGGACGCTGGCGCGAACGGCGAACTCGCGAAGATGGCGCGCTGGATCTTCGAGGACACCGACCACGAGCTCGTCGACCTCGCCTTCACCGGCGTGACCTGGCCGCGGCTCGAAACCGCGGTGCAGCGCCAGGTTCGACTGGGCATGACGCAGATCGCGGTGGTGCCGGTGTATCTGTTCACCGGCGTGCTGATCGAGCGCATCGACGCGCAGTTGGCGCGGCTGCGCGCGCAGTATCCGCAGATCGCGTTCGCGCTCGGCACGCATTTCGGCTTCGACGCGGGCGTGTTCGAGCTGGTCGAGGCGCGCGTCGCCGACGCTGGCGAGGCGTCGCTGCTCGAATGCGACGGCTGCAAGTACCGCCTCGCCGCCGAGGCCGAGCACCTGCATGACCACAGCCATACCGCGGGTCATCACGAGCACGGCGGGCACGCCGCTCTCCACCACCATGATCACGGCCATGCCCACCACGATCATGGCCACGGCTGCTCCCACAACCACGCGCCGCACGCCGGCTGCGCCCACCACGCCCACGCCTGAATCATGCACAACAACGTCGTCACCGAACAGCTCACCGCCGCCGGGCGCGCGATCGAGCACGACTCCTTCGCGATCATCGACGCCGAGGTCGGCCGCCACGACTACCGACCGGAACAGTGGCCGGTCGTGCGCCGCATGATCCACGCCAACGCGGATTTCGAATTCAACGGCCTCACCGACTTCCACCGGGACGCCGTCGCGGCCGGTCTGGAGGCGATCCTCGCCGGCGGCACGCGCGTCGTCGCCGACGTCGAGATGATCTGCGTCGGCCTCTCGGCGTCGCGCCTCGCGCACTTCGGCATGAGCACGCACCAGTTCATCTCGGACGCCGACGTGATAGCCCAGGCGAAGGCCGAGGAGACCACGCGCGCGGTACAGGCGATGCGCAAGGCGCATCGTCAGGGCCTGCTCGACCGCGCGATCGTCGGCATCGGCAACGCGCCGACCGCGCTGATCGAGGTCGTACGCCTGATCCGCGAGGAAGGCGCGCGGCCGGCGCTGGTGATCGGCATGCCGGTCGGCTTCGTGTCGGCGGCCGAATCGAAGGATCTGATGGCGGAACTCGATGAGGTGCCGTGGATCGTGATCCGCGGTCGCAAGGGCGGCTCGACGCTGGTGGTCGCGGCGATCCACGCGTTGCTGGGGTTGGCCGAAGCGCGCCAGCGCGAACCGCAGGCGCTGACGGCGTAAGCGGGGACGCGAGCGATGGCAGCAGGGCACGCCTTGCCGGAAAAGGTTCGCAAGGGCGACGCGAAGCGCGAGCGGGGAAACCGCACGGGCTTCACGACCGGGGCGAACTCGGCCGCCGCGGCGACTGCGGCGACGCTCGGCCTGGTGCGGGGGGAAGTCCCGGCAGAGATCGAGTGCGTGTTGCCGAACACGATGCATGTGGTCTTCCGCATCACCGACGGCCGCATCGACGGCGACTGTGCCCACGCGGCGAGCATCAAGGATGCGGGCGACGACCCCGACGCGACCGACAAGGCGCATCTGACCGCAGACGTGCGACGCATCCCCAACGGCGGCGGCGAGGTGATCCTGAAGGGCGGACCCGGTGTCGGTGTCGTCACCAAGCCCGGCCTCGGGCTGGAGGTCGGCGGCCCGGCGATCAACCCGGTGCCGCGCAGGAACATCTGCGAAAACGTCGCGCGCGCGGGTGCTGCGATTCTTGCCGCGGGCGACAGCCTGGAGGTCACGATCTCGGTGCCGGGCGGCGAGGAGATGGCGAAGAAGACGCTGAATGCCCGCCTCGGCATCCTCGGCGGCATCTCGATCCTGGGCACGACCGGGATCGTGCGCCCCTACTCGACCGCGGCCTTCCGCGCGAGCGTGATCCAGGCGGTCGACGTCGCGGCGAACCAGGGCCAGACGACGGTCGCGTTCACGACCGGGGGGCGCACCGAGAAGTGCGCGATGCGCGAGTTTTCCGGACTCGACGAGGCCTGTTTCGTGCAGATGGGCGACTTCGTCAAGGCGGCGTTCACGACTGCGGTGAAGCACCGGATGCAGCGCATCATCGTCGGCGCGATGGTCGGCAAGCTGACGAAGATCGCGCAGGGCCTGTCGGTGACGCACGCGTGGCGCGAGGAGATCGACCGCCAGCTGATAGCCGACGCCGCGACCGAAGTCGGCGCGCCGCCGGACGTCGTCGAGCAGATCCGCGCCGCCGAGACCGCCCGCTTCGCCGCCGAAAGCCTCGCCGAACTGGGGCTCACCGTGCCCTTCCACCGCGCGCTCGCGGTCCGTGCGATACGCAGCCTGCGCGAACGCTACCCCGGCCCGCACCGCCTCACCGTGCTCGCGTGCAATTTCGAGGGCGTGCCCATCGTCACCGTGGAGGAATCCGAATGTCTGACCCTCGCTGCCTGATCCTGGGCATCCTCGACGACGGCTGGGACGGCCTCTCGACCGCGGGCCGCAGCCGCCTCGCCGCGAGCCGTGTCGTGATCGGCGCGCGCCGCACGCTCGATCTCGTCGCGCCGCATCTCGGGGCCGACGTCGAACTGCGCGACATGGACGGCGCGCTCGGCAAGACGCCCGAGTGGGTGCGTGCAGCGCTCGCCGACCGCCTGGCGGTGACCGTGCTCGCGACCGGCGATCCGCTGTGCCACGGCATCGCGCGCTTCCTGATCGACAGGATTGGCGCGGCGAGCGTGGAAGTGCTGCCGGCGCCGTCGACCATCGCGCTCGCCTGCGCACGGCTGAAGAAGCCATGGCAGGACGCTGCGGTCCGCTCATGCCACGGCGCAAATGCCGGCGAGTGGGTTGAGGGTGCAACGCCTGAACATGGCCTCTATGCAATCGTGCGCGCAGTAGCGGAGCACAGTCGGGTCGCTTCCTTCACGAGCCCGCACAACAGCCCGGCCCGCGTCGCGCGCGCCCTGCTGGCCGCGGGCTACAGCGACGAGCTGCGCATCTCGGTGGCCGCGCGCCTGTGCCTGCCCGACGAGGCCGTCTTCGCCGAGCTGACGCTCGCCGAAGCCGCGACGCGCGAATTCCCCGATCCGAACATCATTGTGATCGACCGCGTCGCTGAGCCCTCGCCCCGTGCCGTGTTCGGTTTCGAGGACGGCGATTTCGTGCAGCGCCAGCCGGAAAAGGGGCTGATCACCAAGCTCGAAGCGCGCGCCGTGTCGCTTGCGAAGCTGGGTCTGCGGACCGACAGCGCGGTCTGGGACATCGGCGCCGGCTCCGGCTCCGTCGGGCTGGAAGCCTCGCGCATCGCGCGCCTCGGCCACGTCTGGGCGATCGAGAAGAACACGGCCGACGCCGCGAACGCGCGCGAGAACGCACAGCGCCTGCAGGCGACGAACTACACGCTGGTCGAAGGCAAGGCGCCGGACGGCCTCGATCGCTGGCCCGATCCGGACGCGGTGTTCATCGGCGGCTCGGGCGGCGAGCTCGCGCAGCTGATCGAACTGTGCCTCGCGCGGTTGCGTCCCGCCGGCCGCCTCGTGATGAACTTCGTCACGCTCGAAAACCTCGCGACGGCAACCTCCGCCCTCGCGGCGGCCGACGCCTGCTGGGAGGTGACGATGCTGTCGGCCGCACGCAGCCAGCCGATCCTCGACATGCACCGGCTCGCCGCGCAGAACCCGGTGTGGATCGTCACCGCGCGTAAAGAACTCCCCGCCACAGAGACCAATAATGAATAACGATCTCCCCACGCCCCGCTACGGCCGCCTGATCGGCGTGTCGCTCGGCCCCGGCGATCCCGACCTGATCACGCGCCGCGGCTGGACCGCGCTGCAGTCGGACGCGCGCTGGACTTATCCGGTGAAGAAGGCCGAGGAACGCTCCTACGCGCTCGACATCGTCGTGCGCGGCGGCCTCGAAGTGCCGGCCGACGCGGTCGAGCTGGTGTTCCCGATGACGCGCGACGCGGTCGCACTCGCCAAGGCCTGGGCGCGCGCCGCGGCCCGCACCGCCGAGCTCCTCGCCGAAGGGCGCGACGTCGCCTTCCTCGTCGAGGGCGACGCCTCGACCTACTCGACCTTCCGCCACCTCGCCCGCGCGGTGCGCGAGCTGGCACCGGGGGTCGAGGTCGAGACGATTCCCGGCGTCAGCTCCTTCGCGGCAGCCGCCGCCTGCGCGGATGTGGCGCTCGCCGAGGAAGACGAAACCGTCGCGGTGATCCCCGCGGCCTACGGCGTGGAGGTGATCGACCACCTGCTCGACGAGTTCGACACGCTGGTGCTGATGAAGGTGAAGCCGCTGCTCGACGAGGTGCTGGATCTGCTCGAAGCGCGCGACCTGCTGGCGACCAGCTGCTTCGTCGAGAAGGTCGGCTCGCCGGAAGAGCGCGTCGTGCATGACGTCGCGAGCCTGCGCGGCGAGAAGGTCAATTACCTGTCGCTGCTGCTGGTGCAGAACCCCAAGCGGGCGCGAGGCGAACTGCGTCGCGGCTGCCGCAAGCGTGCTGCGACCGCCGAAAGCAAAACGACTGCGGAGGCCGTGGCATGAGCGTCCACCTCCCCTTCCCCAACGAACGCGTCGCGGTCGTCTCGATCACGAAGCACGGCATCGCGCTCGCCGGCAAGGTCGTCTCCGCCATTCCCGGCGCACGCCTTTTCGCCCCCGAGAAATTCCGCGTCGAGGCGGAAGCCGCAGCCCCCGGCGCCGGCGCCTGCTACAGCGGCAAGACCGGCGACCAGATCCCCGCACTCTTCGCGAGCTTCGACGGCATCGTCGCGATCGTCTCGCTCGGCGCCGTCGTGCGCCTGATCGCACCACACCTGAAGGACAAGGAGCAGGACCCCGGCATCGTCGTGCTCGACGAAGGCGGCCGCTACGCGATCCCGATGCTCTCAGGCCATCTAGGCGGCGCCAATGCGCTCGCGGGCGTGCTCGCCGCAGCGCTCGGCGCGCAGCCGGTGCTGACGACCGCGTCGGACGCGCGCGAGACGCTCGCCGTCGATCTGCTGGGCCGCGAGCTCGGCTGGACCTTCGAGGCGAGCCACGACGAGATCGTGCGCGCGAGCGCCGCGGTCGTGAACGACGAGCCGGTCGCCCTCGTGCAGGAGGCCGGCAGCGGCGACTGGTGGGCACGCCACGCGAACGGCCGCAAGGGCCCGCTGCCGGCGAACCTGAAACGCTTCGAGCGCCTCGAGGACATCGATCCGGAGCGTTTCGGCGCGGTGCTGTGGATCAGCGACCGGGAACTGCCCGCCGGATGGGCCGACCGCCTCGCCGGGCGCCGCGTGATCTACCGTCCGCCGCAGGAGGCCGCGTGAGCGCGTCCCCCGTGGCGCTCGGCCTCGGCTGCGACCGCGGCACGCCCGCGGCGACGATCGCCCGCGCGATCGACGAGGCGTTGGCGATCGCCGGCGCGACGCTGGCCGACGTGCGCGCGGTCGCGAGCATCGATCTCAAGTCCGACGAAGCCGGGCTGCTCGAACTCGTCGCGCGCCAGGGCTGGACCATCGCCTTCCACTCGGCCGCGACGCTCGCGCGGGTCGAAGTGCCGAATCCGTCCGAGACGGTGCGCCGCCACACCGGCACGCCGTCCGTGTCGGAAGCCGCCGCGCTGCTCGCCGCCGGCACGGATCTGACACAGCTGATCGTCGAGAAGCACAAGCTGCGCGGGTCCGACGGACGTAATGCGACCGTGTCGGTCGCCCGCATCCCGGCACCGAACTGATTTTCAAACGCTGTCACACCCATCGAAGAAGGAGAACCACCATGCAACAGCAAGCCACCCTGCACCTCGCCCGCCCGAAGAGCGCCCTGCTGGCGATCGCGATGCCCGTCCTCACCGCCGCGCTGCTCGGTGCCGTGATCGTCTACGGCATGGGCTTCAGCCCGATCGCCGCGGCCCACAACGCCGCGCACGACACCCGCCACGTCAACGTCTTCCCCTGCCACTGAGCGCGGAGTCCGGCATGCTGTTCCGTCGCATCGTCCTGTGCGCCCTGCTGGTGGGCGCACTTGCCGGACTGCTCGTGAGTGCCGTGCAGCACTGGCAGGCCATCCCGCTCATCGCCGCCGCGGAGGTATTCGAAGGCTCGGCAGAACCGGCCGCAACCGCCGCAACCGCGCATGATCACGACCATGCCCACGACGATGCACACGCACATGACGCGGCAGAATGGGCGCCGGAAGACGGCACGGAACGGCATGTCTTGACCGCCATCGCGAACGTCCTGACCGCGATCGGCTTCGGCCTCGTCCTGGTCGCGGCGATCACGACCTGGGAACACCTGCTCGGCCGTCCCCTCGCATCGGCCCGCAGCGGGCTCGTATGGGGTGCAGCCGG
The DNA here is from genome assembly GCF_014822185.1 of Azoarcus sp. Aa7. Lineage (GTDB taxonomy): Bacteria > Pseudomonadota > Gammaproteobacteria > Burkholderiales > Rhodocyclaceae > Aromatoleum. The sequence continues at coordinate 15,036 of NZ_QVLR01000097.1, read as the reverse complement.
CTGGCTCTGCGTCTTCGGCCTGCCGACGCTGGGCCTGCCGCCCGAACTCCCCGGCAGCGTCGCCGCGCCGCTCGGCGATCGGCAGGCGTGGTGGCTGCTCGCCGCGTGCAGCGGCGCGGCGGGCCTCGCCCTGCTCGCCTTCGTCCGCGGACCGAAGCGCTGGCTGGGCCTCGCGGTGATCGCGCTGCCCTTCGTGGTCGGCGCACCGCATCTCGCGGGCGGCCCTTTCGCCGGCTACGAGATCGGGATCGCCCGGCAAATGGAGACGCTCGCCGCGCCCTTCGCCATCGCGACCACCATCGCCACCGCCGTGCAATGGCTCGCGCTCGGCGGGCTTTCCGGCTGGGCCGTTGCGCGCTGGGTGCGGCCCGCGCTCGCGGATCTGGCACAGACCCCGTAGGGCGGATGAGCCGAAGGCGTTATCCGCCGAAGGCGCCATCCGTCATCGTGCATACGGCGGAAAGCGCTTCGCTCTTCCGCCCTATGGATGCATCTGTCGCAGGGCGGGATGCAATCCCGCCCCACGCCCTCAACAAAGAGAGATACGCACCATGACAACAGGCAAGATCATGCTGGTGGGCCTCGGGCCCGGCAGCGTCGAGCACATGAGCGGGCGCGCGCGCGCCGCGATCGCCGAGGCCGACACCATCATCGGCTACGTCACCTACATCCGCCTCGTCGCCGACCTCGTCGAAGGCAAGGAGGTCGTCAAGAAGTCGATGACCGAGGAGCTCGACCGCGCGATCGAGGCACTCGACCGTGCGAAGCAGGGCAAGAAGGTCGCACTGATCTCGTCGGGCGACGCCGGCGTGTACGGCATGGCCGGTCCGACGTTCGAGGTGCTGTTCCAGGCCGGATGGACCCCCGACTCGGATATCGTGGTCGAGATCATCCCCGGCGCCTCGGCGCTCAACACCTGCGCGGCGCTGGTCGGCGCGCCGCTGACGCACGACTTCTGCGCGATCTCGCTGTCCGACCTGCTCACGCCGTGGCCCGCGATCGCACGCCGCCTCAACGCCGCCGCGGCCGCCGACTTCGTCGTCGCGCTGTACAACCCCAAGAGCGGCCGCCGCGCACGCCAGATCGTCGAGGCCCAGCGCCTCTTCCTCGCGCATCGCCGACCCGACACCCCGGTCGCGATCGTGAAATCCGCCTATCGCCCGAAACAGCGCATCGAATTCACGACGCTGGAGAAGATGACCGAGTGCGACATCGGCATGCTCAGCACCGTACTGATCGGCAACTCCAACACCTTCGTGCGCGACGGCCTGATGGTCACCCCGCGCGGCTACGCGAACAAGTACGACGTCGAATCGGGCGGCACGCGCGAGGGCGAAAAAGCCGGCCGCTCGCTGTCGACCGGCCTCGACGGCTGGCTCGAAGCGCTCCGCAGCAGCGACGAGACGCTCGAAGAACTCGCCCGCCGCCACGGCCTGCCCGCCGACTACATCGCCGCGGCACTTGCGGACAACCGCGACGACGAACCGGCCGACGCGGACGAAGCGCTCGCATGAGCACGCCGCCAGACTCGCCCGAAGCCCGGACGGCCCCTCCGCCGGATCTGCCCGAAAAGCCGAAACTCGGCAGCTATCGCCGTCATCTGCTGGTATGCACCGGCCCGCGCTGCACGCAGAACGGCGAATCGCAGGCGCTGTTCGACAGCCTCGGCGAGACCTTCAAGGCAGCCGGCCTCGACAGGGGCGAGCTGCGCGTCAAGCGTACCCGGGTGTCCTGCTTCGCCGCCTGCAAGGGCGGCCCCATCGTCTGCGTACAACCCGACGGCGTGTGGTACTACAATGCCATCCGGGAGAACATGCAGCGCATCGTCGATCAGCACCTCGCAGGCGGGCAACCGGTCGAGGAACTGGTTTTCCACCGCGGCCCCTCCGCACCCTGCTGACCGCCGGCTCCGTCGATAGACGGAGCCAATCGAATCTCCCATACGCATCCGTACGTTTTCCATACGCATCAGTATGGACGCGGCTATAATCGCGCCCGAATCGATACATAACAGTCGAAGCAAGGGAGAGGGAAGGTCATGAGCGTACACACCCAGTATCAGCACAAAAGGATGAGCGCCGCGGACGCCGCGGGACTCGTGCAGTCGGGCGACACCATCGTCGTTCCGACCGGTGTCGGCGAACCCCCGGCGCTGCTTGAAGCGCTGTCGGCACGCCGTCATACGCTCGAGAACGTCGTCGTCAGCCAGATCCTGCCGCTGCGCAAGTACGGCTATTTCGATCCCGAGACCGTCGCCAACGTGCGCCACAGCGCGTACTTCTTCGGCGGCGCGTCGCGCCCGGGCGGACAGGCCGGCTGGGTGGACTTCATGCCCAACTACTTCTCCGAGATCCCGCAACTCATCGACCGCGGCCTGACACCGGCAGACGTCGTGTTCTCGATGGCCTCGCCGATGGACGAGCACGGCTACTTCGCCCTTTCGCTCGGCCCGGACTACACCATGGCCGCGGTGAAGAAGGCGCGTGTGGTGGTCCTCGAAGTCAATCCGAACGTCCCCTTCGCCTACGGCGACTGCCATGTGCACATCTCGCAGGTCGCGGCGCTGGTCGAGAGCGACGCCCCCATCCTCGAAGTCGGCCTGCCGACGATCGGACCGGTGCAGGAAGCGATCGGCAAATACGTCGCCGACCTGATCGACGACGGCTCGACGCTGCAGATCGGCTACGGCGGCATCCCCGACGCCGTCGTGATGCAGTTGAAGCACAAGCACGACCTCGGCATCCACACCGAGATGATCGGCGACGGCATCCTGTCCCTGATCGAATCGGGCGCCGTGACGAACCGCAAGAAGACGCTCAAGCCCGGCAAGATGCTCGCGACCTTCGCGCTCGGCTCGAAGAAGCTGTACCAGCACATGCACCGCAACCCGACGCTCGAGATGCACCCGGTCGACGTCACCAACGACCCGTACTACGCCGCGCAGAACGACAATCTCGTCGCGATCAACGCGACGATGCAGGTCGACTTCCTCGGCCAGTGCGGCTCGGAAAGCCTCGGCCCCTCGCCCTACTCCGGCACCGGCGGCCAGGTCGACTTCGTGCGCGCGGCCAACCGCTCGAAGGGCGGCAAGGCCTTCATCGTGCTGCCTTCGACCGCCAAGGACGACACCATCTCGCGCATCGTGCCGACCCTCACCCCGGGCACGCATGTGACGACCAGCAAGAACGACATCAACTACGTCGTCACGGAATACGGCGTCGCCCAGTTGCGCGGCAAGACCGCCAAGCAGCGCTGCGAGGCCCTGATCGGCATCGCGCACCCGGATTTCCGCGGCGAGCTGCGCGAAGCCGCGAAGCGCTTGAATCTGCTGTAATAAACACCCCCGCACGAAACGCGCGGAGGGGCCTTCCCCCGGCGGGCTGTCGTGAGCGCCGTGGCGTACCGGGTTGCGGGGGAAACAAGGCGACGCATGTCTGAGGCCGCGTAGCGGCCGAGTTTGCGTCGCCGCCCCCGCGGCCCGGTACGCCGCGGGAAGCCGAAGGCCGCGAGCGTCTGCCCGACGGGGGAAGGCCCCTCCGCGCCCCCGGCGGCCAGGAATGCCGCAAAATATCGCCCTGCCACAAGAACAGGACGACCTCCCCCCATGCGCCACCACCGCTACCTCGACGACTTCGCCCCCGGCGAACGCTTCACCACCGCCGGCATCACCCTCACCGAAGGCCAGATCATCGACTTCGCGATGGTGTACGACCCCCAGCCCTTCCACCTCGACACCAACGCCGCCGCCCGGTCCCCCTACGGCGGCCTCATCGCCAGCGGCTTCCAGACCGTCGCGCTGACCTTCCGCCTCTTCATCCAGACCGGCATCATCGCCGAATCGAGCATCGGCTCGCCCGGCATCGACGAACTGCGCTGGCTCGCCCCGGTGCGGCCCGGCGACACCCTGCACGCCGAACTCGAAGTCCTCGAAGTCAGGCCGTCGCGCTCCAAGCCGGACCGCGGCATCGTCCGCATGCTGTACAAGACCATCAACCAGCACGGCGACGCCGTCGCCTCCTACATCGGCAACCACCTGCTCAAACGCGCCCCGACGCTGGCCGACTGACCCGTCGGCGCACACCGCGCCCCCATGCAACGCCGCATCGCCCACCTCGACATGGACGCCTTCTTCGCGTCCGTCGAACTCCTGCGCTACCCGCAACTCGCCGGCCTCCCGGTCGTCGTCGGCGGACGGCGCGGCACGCTCGCGGGAGACAGGCTCGAGGACTTCCCCCGCCTGCGCGACTACGTCGGCCGCGGCGTCGCCACCACCGCGACCTACCCCGCCCGCGCGCTGGGCGTGCATTCGGGCATCGGTCTGATGAAGGCTGCGGCGCTCGCCCCTGACGCCATCCTGCTGCCGGCCAACTTCGACGACTACATCCGCTACTCGCGCCTGTTCAAGGCCGCCGTCGCCGAAATCGCGCCGCTGATCGAGGATCGCGGCATCGACGAGATCTACATCGACCTCACCGACGTAGCGGGCGAAACCGTCGAGCTCGCCCAGCGCATCAAGGACGCCGTACGCACGGCGACCGGGCTGTCGTGCTCCATCGGCGTCACGCCCAACAAGCTGCTGTCGAAGATCGCCTCCGACCTGCACAAGCCCGACGGCCTCACCGTGCTCGACTACGCCGACATCCCCACGCGCATCTGGCCGCTCGCCGCACGCAAGATCAACGGCATCGGCCCGCGCGCCGGCGAAAAGCTCGACGCGATGGGCATCCACACCATCGGCGAACTCGCCGCCGCGGCGCCGGAAAGACTGATCGAAGAATTCGGCCAGCACTTCGGCCACTGGCTCACGGAAGTCGCGCACGGTCGCGACGAGCGTCCGGTCGTGATGGAGCGCGAGCCGAAGTCGATCAGCCGCGAGACCACCTTCGAGCACGACCTCGACGTGCGCGCCGACCGCGACACGCTGACCGAGATCCTGGTGAAACTGTGCGAGCGCGTCGCCGGCGACCTCAAGCGCAAGGGCTATGTCGGGCGCACGATAGGCCTCAAGCTGCGCTACGACGACTTCCGCACCGTGACGCGCGACGTCACGATCGAACAGGCGACCGACGACGCAGCGACCATCCTCGCCGCGGTGCGCAGCTGCCTGCGGCGCGTGCCGCTCGACCGCCGGCTGCGCCTGCTGGGCGTGCGCGTCGGCACCCTGCTGCCGCCCGGCGAGGCCGGCCCGCGCCCGCCGCTGCCGGGCGAAAACCTGCGCCTGTTCGACTGAGAACCGCCAGCATGGGCCCCGCGTTGCCGTGCCCCCGCGGGGCCGGGCTCTTAGCGCTGCGCCATCATCGAGAAGGGATCGACGAGCGTGCCGTTGACCTTCAGCTGCCCGCCCTTGTACTCGAGCGACGACTTCACGATGCCCGCTTCGCGCTGCAGCAGCCCCTGCGCGGCGTAACCGGAAAGAAGGCTATCGATCGACCGCGCGTCGGCCTGGCGCCCCTGCGGCGACGCTGCTCCGAGCCCCTGCAAATCCGTCAGCAGGCGCTCGGGAAAGGACACGCGTCCGCTCAGTTCCAGCTTGGCCATCAGCGCCAGCGGATTGCCCAGATCTTCCGGCTGAAGATCGTTTCCGCGCAGCCGCGCCGCGACCTCGGTCTCGCCATACGCGCTGCCGAAACTGACGCGATCCAGACTGAACTCCGGCCCCTGCGCGAGCAAGGCCTTGGCCGGGCGCTCCATCGCGGCGAGCAGCGCCTCGCCCTGCTCCTGCGGCGACGACGCGGCGGAATCACTCCGGTACGCCCCCATCGCGGCGCGGCTCAGCTCCGCGAGACTGCGGGCATGCATGTGATTGAAACTGAGGTCGTAGTGCGCCGGCCCGAAGTTGCGATTGCCCACCTGCACGACCTCGGCCGCCATTTTCGCGTTGATGTCGACGAATTCGCCCTTCACGGGGACATTCACGTCGTAGGTCAGCCGCTTGAGCTGCATCGGGGCCACGGCTCCGCTCTGCTCGCCCGAGGCACCCTGCGGAACGAGCTTCAACTCGGCCAGGGCGAACTTCTGCGTTCCGGCGAACAGGAAGGGTTCGTCGTCGAAGATGTGCCGCTGATCGGCCTCCATGCGCAGGCCGGTCGCCGTCAGCCGCGAACTGCCGTCTTCGATCTGCAGACCCGGCACATCACCGCGGAGCCGGTAATCGCGCAGGTCGCGGCCGAAATCGACGGTCGCCGTGAGCCCCTGCCACGTCAGGCGCATGCGCTCGCCGTTCTCGTCGGTCTGCTCGGCGACGAATTCGGGAATCTTCAGCGTGGCCGTGCCGCCACCGGTGAAGCCATACACGGTGTTGAGTTCGAAGGGCTTGCGGTCGCCGAAAAGACGCGCGACCACCGCGCGGGCGGAGTCGTCGAGCACCAGTTCGGTGTCCGACACCGCCGCGGCGATCGTCGTCATGCCGGGGAGAGGTCCGTGGACGATTTCCGAACGCAGCGTGAAACGCACGGGCTCGGTCGGCAGGGAAAGCGCTCCGTCGCCGGACGCTTCCGCCGCATCGCGCAGCAGCTCGCCGTTCAGCTCGAACGTCACGGTCTCCGTCGAACGGTACCAGCCGCGATCGAACTCGCGCGCGACGATCCGGAAGTGGGGCAGCTCGCCGAGCTTGCGGTAATGCGCGTCGAGCGCGGTTTCGATCTGCTTGCCGAAAACCCACGATGATGCGGGCAATGCCAAGCCCAACGCGGCCACGGCGACGACGGTTCTGACGGGTTTGTTCATGTGTGCGGGACTTCGTGACAGGAGGGATGCCCGCGGGTCCGAGGATACCTTCCTTGCCGTCCCGCTCACGCCCCCCGCCGGTCAGGCGGGCACGCAATCGGGGGCGGACAGGCGGGAACGCGGGGCTGGCGCAGGCCGGGATTGCCATGTTATATGCAAACCCGGCCCCGGAAAATGCCTTTATCATCCACCCGGCCGCCGGCGACCGGCCTCGCCTTACATCCGCTCGCCGCGCAACGCGCGCAGGTGCCAGCCGAACACTTCCTCGAGCAGATGCGGCGTCTGCTTGCCGGGCGAGAACTGCAGCGCACGCTTGTAGTAGTCCGACAGCGCCGGCCGGAAGTTCGGGTGCGCGCAGTTCTCGATGATCGCCTTCGCGCGCTGCTTGGGCGACAGGCCGCGCAGGTCGGCGAGCCCCTGCTCGGTAACCAGCACCTGCACGTCGTGCTCGGTATGGTCCACGTGCGAGGCCATCGGCACGATGCACGAGATCGCGCCGTTCTTCGCCTGCGACGGCGTCATGAAGATCGACAGATACGCGTTGCGCGCGAAGTCGCCCGAACCGCCGATGCCGTTCATGATCTGGGAGCCCATCACGTGCGTCGAATTGACGTTGCCGTAGATGTCGGCCTCGATCATGCCGTTCATCGCGATCACGCCCAGGCGGCGGATCACTTCCGGATGGTTGCTGATCTCCTGCGGGCGCAGGATGATGCGCTCGCGGTAGCGGCCGAGATCCGCGCTCAGTTCCGCCAGCGCCTCGTTGCTCAGCGAGAACGCCGTCGCCGACGCGCTCGCGAGCTTGCCGGACTTCAGCATCTCCAGCATGCCGTCCTGCAGCACCTCGGTATAGGCGGTCAGGTTCTCGAACGGCCCCTCGTTGAGGCCCGCCATCACGGCGTTCGCGATGTTGCCCACACCCGACTGCAGCGGCAGCAGTTCGCGCGGCAGTCGCCCCTTCTTCACCTCGTACTGGAGGAATTCCAGGATGTGGCCGGCGATCTTCTTCGAACTCTCGTCAGGCGGCGTGAACGCCGAGTTGCGGTCCGGCGCGTGCGTCTGGACGACCGCGATCACCTTGTCCGGATCGCAGCGCAGGTACGGCTCGCCGATGCGGTCCGAGCTGCGCACGAGCGGAATCGGCTGCCGGTTCGGCGGCAGCTGCGTGCCGTACCAGATGTCGTGCATGCCTTCGAGCTGGCTGCTCTGCCACGAATTGACCTCGAGGATCACCTTGTCGGCCTGGTCCAGCCAGGTCTTGTTGTTGCCGATCGACGACGAAGGGATCAGCCGCCCATCCTCGAGGATGCCGGCGACCTCGACCACCGCGACGTCGAGCTTGCCGAGAAAACCGAACCACACGAACTGCGCGACGTGCGACAGGTGGATATCGATGTACTCCATCTCGCCGGCGTTGATGCGCTTGCGGCAGGTCGGATCCGACTGGTAGGGCAGGCGCATTTCGATGCCGTCGACCATCGCGAGCGCGCCGTCCAGGTCGGGCGCGGTCGAAGCGCCCGTCCACACGCCGATCTTGAAGCGCTTGCCGTTCACGTTCGCGTCCATGATGCGTTTCGCCAGCGCGGACGGCACGGCCTTCGGGTAGCCCGCGCCGGTAAAGCCGCTCATGCCCACGTTCATGCCCGACTGGATGAGGCTCGCCGCCTCGTTGGCGGACATGACCTTGCTGCGCAGCGCCGCGCTATGGATGCGATTTTCTTTGCTCATGCGATTCACGTCTCCAGGAAACCGGGATGCCTGCATCCCGGTGCAAACGACCGCCCGGCGGAGGAGTCCGCAAACCTGCCCTGCCTGGAATCCGGTGCCGCGAGGGCGTGACCACAAGCGCGGCGCAGGAAGCGGCCGCGCAAACAATGCGCGCCACCGGCAACCCGATGGCGCGCATTCCGATCGATCGACGATTCCCGGCAGTGGAGGAGGGAGGAGGACCGCCGGACACCACGATGGATGCGGGACGCAGTCTAGGTAGCGGCTGGTCCGGCGACAAACGACGATTTATGATGTAACAGATTAGAAGCGCTTAACCGTCGACGATGAGCTACCGCCTGCCCGGCCTCGCCCTGCTGCGCACTTTCGAAGCCGCCGCGCGCCACCTGAGCTTCAAGCAGGCCGCGGCCGAGCTGTGCGTCACCCCCGCGGCCGTCAGCCAGCAGATCAAGGCGCTGGAAAACTGGCTGGGCGTGCCGCTGTTCCGCCGCATGACGCGCGCGCTGGCGCTCACCGAACACGGCCACGCGATGCTGCCCAAGGTGCGCGAAGGCTTCGACTGCTTCGCCGCGGCCATCGAGAGCACGCGCCAGGCGGTCGCCGGGCCGCTCACGGTGATCGCGCCGCCCTCGTTCGCGAGCCACTGGCTGGTGCCCCACCTCGCCGGCTTCACCAACGCGCATCCGGAAGTCGCGCTGCAACTGTCGAGCACCCCGGACACCGTGGACCGCCGCGGCCAGGCGGCCGTCGTCGCCGCGCTCGCCGTCGACCCGCGCGACGCCGAGAGCCGGGTCGCCATCCTGTACGGCACCGGCAGCTATCCCGGCCATGTCGTCGACCGGCTCTTCGCCCCGGACTACGTCCCGGTGTGCGCCCCCGCGCTGCTGCGCGGCGACCACGCGCTGCACACGCCGGCCGACCTCGCGCACCACGTGCTGATCCACGACGACACCCTGCGCGACGCCGGCCCCGGCATCGCGCGCTCCGGCTGGGGGCTGTGGCTGGAACGCGCCGGCGTCGCGGGCGTCGATCCGAACCGTGGCACGCGCTTCGCCAACGCCGCGCTGGCCCTTTCGGCCGTGCTCGCCGGCCAGGGCGTCACGCTCGCGTCGCGTTCGCTGATCGAATCGCGGGTGGCCGAAGGCAGCCTCGCAATCCCCTTCGACATACCGCTGCCCTCGCCCTTCGCCTATTATCTGGTCATGCACGAGGCGATCGCGCGGCGCCCGGCCGTCGCCGCCTTCCGCACCTGGCTCACGGCCGAAGCCGCGGCCCAGGCCGCCTGACCCGAGCACAGCGACGATAGCGACGATGAAAGCGATCCTCACCGGACACACTCAGGGACTCGGCGCCGCGATCGCCGACGAACTCCTCGCCCGCACGATCCCCGTGCTGGGCCTCGCACGGCACACGAACGACGCCCTCTCGGAACGCTACCCCGACGACCTCTCGCAGGTGCAGATCGACCTCGCCGACACCGAGGTCGTCGCCGACTGGCTCGCCGGCGAAACGCTGCGCGGCTTCCTCGCCAACTGCTCGCAGGCGCTGCTCATCAACAACGCCGGCATGCTGCAGCCGGTCGGCCAACTCGACGTCCTGCCGCCGGAGGCGATCGCCCGTGCCATCGCGCTCAACACCGCGACCCCGCTGATGCTCGCCAGCGCCTTCACCGCCGCCAGCACCGAAGTCGCGGACCGGCGCATCCTGCATGTATCCAGCGGCGCCGCGCGCAGCGCCTATGCCGGCTGGAGCGTGTATTGCGCCTCCAAGGCCGCGCTCGACCAGCACGCGCGCGCTGCCGCGATGGACGGCACGCCCGGCCTGCGCATCTGCAGCCTCGCCCCCGGCGTGGTCGATACCGCGATGCAGGCCGAAATCCGCGCAACCTCCGAAGACCGCTTCCCGGTGCGGGCACGCTTCGAGGCGCTCAAACGCGACGGCGCCCTCGCCCGCCCCGACGAATGCGCGTTCCGGCTCGTGAACTACCTGCTCGGCGACGAATTCGGCCTGGCCGCGACGGCCGACCTGCGCCAGCTCGCGCCCTGACCCTCTCACCACTTCCCACTGCACAGGAATACGCCATGCTGATGACCACCACGCCCACCGTCGAAGGCAAGACCATCCGCGCCTACCACGGCGTCGTCACCGGGGAAGCCATCATCGGCGCGAACTTCCTCAAGGACATGTTCGCCGCCGTGCGGGACTTCGTCGGCGGGCGCTCGGGCGCCTACGAGAAGACGCTGCGCTCGGCGCGCGAAACCGCCTTCGAGGAAATGGCCGAAGCGGCCGGGAAGCTCGGCGCCAACGCCATCGTCGGCATCGACCTCGACTACGAGGTCCTCGGCGAGACCAACGGCATGTTGATGGTAGCCGTCAGCGGCACCGCCGTGACGCTCGCCTGAGATTCCGCCGTCGGCTCAGCGCTCGGCCAGCACCAGCCGCGCCGCCAGCCCGAGGAACACCAATCCCGCCGACTTGTTCAGCACGCGCCGCGCGGTCGCCGAACTGCGCAGGCGCTGCCCGATCGACGCCGCGAACAGCGCGATCGCGCCGAAGGTCAGCAGCGTCGCGACGATGAACACGAAGCCCAGCCACATCACCTGCAGTGCCACCGGCCCCGCACCGGGCTCGACGAACTGCGGCAGGAAGGCGAGGAAGAACAGGATCACCTTGGGGTTGGTCAGGTTCATGACGATGCCGCGCACATACATGCTCCAGCCGTCCGGCGCCGCCTCGCCGACGGCCGCATCGCCCCCGTCGGGCGCGCTCAGCGCCTGCCACGCGAGCCACGCCAGATAGGCGGCACCGACGAACTTCAACGCCGTGAAGGCCGTTGCCGACGCCGCGAACACCGCCGCGAGGCCCACAGCGACCGCCGCGGTGTGCCCCAGCAGGCCCGTGCATAGCCCCAGCACGACCAGCATCCCAGCCCTGCGCCCGCGCATCGCGGACTGCATCAGCACGAACAGGTTGTCCGGCCCCGGCGCCGCACCGAGCAGCACCGACACGGCAAAGAACGCGAGGGTGGTTTCGATCGAGGTCACGGCCGGTCGGCCCGCAAAGACGCCGGCCGGGGTCCGGACGCGCCCGCGCTCACAGCAGCCCGGCCACGATGCGCGGCGCCGTGGCGGCGAGGTTCTCGGCGCTGCGCACCTCGGGGAAGCGCTGCCGCGCCCGCCGCCCGTTCACGGCATAGTCGATGCCGAAGCAGTCCATCCCGAGCAAATGGGTGCCGGCCGGCACGCTGCCGGCGAGCTGCTGCAGCAGATCCGCCTCCGCCGCTTCCGGCAGCACGGGCAGCTCGGCCCAGCGCTCGTCCTCGATCCAGCCCATTTTCCCCGGGCCGCCGATATAACGGATGCGCTTCGGCTGCAGGCGGAAGAAGGCGAAATCGAGCTCGAGGTACTGCTTCGCGTCCGGCTGATAGCGCAGGTAGCGCGCCAGCAGCTCCGCCGACGGCTCGAAGCGCTCGACGTCGCCGATCAGCGTCATGCGCACCCCGGCCTGGATGTTCCCGTTCTCGGCGCCGACCACCGAAAGGCTCGCGCGCGGGTCCGCGAGCAGGTTCTTGGTGTGTTCGGCGAGCAGGCTGACGCAGAACAGCGGACGCTGTGCCGCATCCACGACACAGGGCAACGCCGTCGCGTAGGGATAGCCCGCGAGCTGCGTCGAATGCGTCGCCAGCGTGGCGTGAGCGGCTTCGTGAAGCAGGTGGATGGCAGGAACGACGGTGATCTTCATGCCTGCCACTGTGTCGCCCCCGCCTGCCGCCGTCAATGAACTATTTCTGCTCCCGTCCGAAAATCGCCCGCGCGCCGCTCACAGCGACTTCAGGAACGCCACCAGATCCGCCTTCTGTTCGGGCGTCAGTCCCAGCGCGAAATGGGTATCGTAGTGGTCCACGACGGCCCCCAGCGTCGGGGCGCTGCCATCGTGGAAATACGGCGGGTGCTGCCACAGCGCGCGCAGCGGGGTGCTGCGGTACTTCCCGGTCGCCGAGCGCTGCGCATAGCCGGGATCCATCCCCGTCTCGGCGGGATCGTGCAGCAGCGGCGTGTCGGCATCCGGACCGTTGTGCACGTCGGTGTAGGTCGGCGCGATGTGGCAGCTGCCGCAGCCCGCCGTGCCGTTGAAGAGTGCCGCGCCGCGCTGTGCCGCCGCGGCATTCACGCTGCCCTCCGGCGGGCGGGGTGCCGGCAGGCTCAACTGGTAGGCCAGCAGTTGGGGCAGTTTCGGTGTGACGAGATCCGGTGTTTGCTCGATCGAAATGCCGAGCCGCGGGTCGGAGAAATTGCCGTGCCCGCCCATCTGCGTCACCGCGACGTAGTTGTTCCAGTAGGAGATCGGACCGTCGCCGGAAAAGGTCTCGAAAGGCACGCCGGCGAGACCGTAGGCCGGCGGGATCACCAGTGGCCCGTTGATGCCGTCGATATTGAAGCGCGGGTCGTAGCGGCCGGGGCCCCAAGAGTTGTAAACCGCCTTTACCTCCTCGGGCAGCGCGGGCGACAGCGCAATGATCGCGCCCGGATTCAGGTCCAGATTCGGCCAGCCGTCGACGCGCCGCCCCACGCCCGGCGCCACCGAGTTGTCTACGGTGGAATGGCACAACGCGCACGTGATCCCGACCGAGGTCAACTGCCCGTCCTCCACCTTGCTGACGACGCCGACCACGGCATTGCGCCGCAGCAGTTCCACCGTCGTCGCGGGATCGTCGAGATCGCGCGTCGCGAGGAAGTTTGGCGGCAGCGCGGCGGCATCCACCTTCAGGCCGACGGCCAGCGCGGTGCGCGGACTCACCGCCGCCTGGATCACCTCGTGCATCCGCAGCGTGTCGGTCCACAGCTGCTCATCGCCGAAGGTGTCGAAACGGAAGATGTACTGCCCCAGGTGCCGGTTCCCCCCGGGCATCGCGTCCGAAAACGCCGGCGTCGCCGAAAGGGTGAAGGCCGCGGCCGCAGCCAGGGCCGTCAGCGTGAAGCCGGACGCCGCCAGGACGCGGCGCCGGCCCGGCTTCCGAACTGCGGAAGCGGGATCGATGCGCTTGCTCATGATGCACTCCTCCTCGGCCGGGAGGGGCATCGTCACGCGGGATGCGGCGTACCCCTCCGCTTGCTGCCGATTGGATGGACTGCGCGAGCGAAAGGTTACAGGCCGGCACCCGGCGGCCGGAGCGGCACCTCTAGCGCTTGACCTCGAGCAGCTCGACGACGAAGGTCAGCGTGCTGTCGGGCGGAATCGTCCCGGGGATGCCGCGCGCGCCATAGGCCGTCTGCGGCGGACAGGTAACGCGCACCGCCCCGCCCGGCTTCATCAGCTGCAGCACCTCGGTCCAGCACGGAATCACGCCGCTGACCGGAAACTCGGCCGGCTGCCCGCGGCTGTACGAGCTGTCGAACTCCCGCCCGTTCGCCAGCGTGCCCTGGTAATGCACGCGCACGACGTCGGTCTTCGTCGGTGCAGAGCCCGTCCCCTCCTTGTAGCGCTCCACCGTCACACCGGACGGCAGGGTTTCCGCCGCCGGGCCGGCAGCGTAGGCAGCGAGCGAAAAACCAGCAAGTAAGACTGCAGTAACTAGGCGCATGAAACTCCTCCAACCTCATCTGATTTCGAGCGAAATTGCATTCTCGGGCATCAACTCCGAACACTGCAAACATCAGGGACCAACATTGCGATCTGCGAGGGGCCTCCGGGGAGCAGGCTTTCGCCGAAAGCAACGGCTGCGCAGTTCATGTCGAATACCTTGAGCCATCTCTGCACATGAACGAGATGAAACGCCCCCTTTTTAACAGGCCTCTGCCATGACATCCGAGGCCGCGATCCGCGGCAGGTAGATCCTGTCAATGGCGACCCGGCACAACGGTCTGAGCTTCGTGTCCGTACGAATCAGGTAGTCATCGAGACTCTCAATGGAGGGAAGTGCGACAAAAGAACCGGAAATCCTATTCTCATACGCTCCTTTCAATTCATCCATGCACACCTCGCTATTTAACGTAATGGTTGTCAGGATAAATATTTCGGGCTGAAACAGGTACTGACTGTTTGCGCAAATACCCACCATCTCGTGCCTGACCATGTGTTGCGGGTCGCGGGTCGCGATCGTTCTTCCAGGCGAACCGCAAAAGAATTCATCTTCGTATTCATCCGAAGCCAGATCAGCAATCGAAACAGGCACCCCCTTTCTGACGTATTTCGGATACGCATCAAGCGTCCCGGCATAGCTCAGATGCAAGACTCCGCGCGCAGCAGATTCGTGCTGCCCACGGTACTGAAAGAAATACAGCTGCCGCTCATCAAAAACGACGCGAACACATCCGGTGACGCCCAGGGTATTTGGCGTATAGGGCAGAAATTCCAGCTTCCTGCGACCGCCACAGAAAAACCCAGCGTAACTTCTCTCATAGACCCCCCCTGGGTCAGAATAGTTGTCGCCTCGATAGAATCCGAAACCAAGGGGCCGTAGTTTCAACGTTGAAGTGCAATAGTTCTCAGGACGCATGATAAATCTCCAGCGGCGTTTTATATCCGTGTCTTTTTCTCGGCCGGATATTCAGCTCATGCGCGATTTGATCGCATTCGTGCTGG
>NZ_QVLR01000096.1 GCF_014822185.1 Azoarcus sp. Aa7 | reverse complement strand
CCACACTTATCGGTTGTCCAATTTTTTAAAGAACCGCCGCCGAAGCAGCGAGAAAGAGATTCTGACAAACTTAACTGCTTTCGTCAAGCACCGCAGCAAACTTATTTGAATCCGCCGCCGCACCGCCCCCTCTTTCCTGCCCTCCACCGCCGCCGCACACTCCGCCGCAGCGCTGAAGAGGCGCGAATTATATAGACCTCAATTCAACCGTCAAGCGCTTTCCGGAGAAATCCGGAAATTTATTCGCTTTGATAAAAACCAGCTCCGCCGGCGTAATTCTCGAAGCGCGTGCATTCACCGACGAAGGTCATGCGTACAGTGCCGGTCGGACCGTTACGATGCTTGCCGATAATCAGTTCGGCGGTGCCCTTATCCGGCGAATCGGGGTTATAGACCTCGTCGCGATAGATGAACATGATGATGTCCGCGTCCTGCTCGATAGCGCCGGATTCGCGAAGATCGGACATCACGGGGCGCTTGTTCGGGCGCTGCTCGAGGCTTCGATTGAGCTGCGACAGGGCCATGATCGGCACATGCAGCTCCTTCGCAAGCGACTTGATCGAGCGTGAGATCTCGGACAGCTCGGAGGCACGGTTGTCGCTGTCCTTGCTGCCGACCATGAGCTGCAGATAATCGATGACGATGAGGCCGAGCTTGCCGCACTGGCGCGAAAGGCGGCGCGCACGAGCGCGCAGGTCGATGGGGTTGAGGCCGGGCGTCTCGTCGATGAAGAGGGGCGCGTCATAGAGCTTGCCCATCGCCATCGTGAGGCGCTGCCAATCCTCGTCGCCGAGACGACCCGTACGGATCTTGCCCTGGTCGATGCGCCCGACCGAGGAGATGAAGCGCGTGGCGAGCTGCGTGCCCGGCATTTCCATCGAGAAAATGGCCACAGGAAGCTTGCAGTCGATCGCGACGTGCTCGGCAACGTTGAGCGCGAAGGTGGTCTTGCCCATCGCGGGACGGCCGGCGACGATGATCATGTCCGAGGGCTGGAGACCGGAGGTCTTCTCGTCGAGGTCGACCAGGCCGGTCGGCACGCCGGTGACTTCGGACGGGTTGTCGCGGTCGTAGAGTTCCTGGACGCGATCGACGACCTGCTTGAGGATAGGCTGGATCGAGACGAAGCCGGTGGAGCTGCGCGCGCCCGCCTCGGCGATCTCGAACACTTTGGCTTCGGCCTCGTCGAGCAGGGTCTTGGCGTCACGACCCGTTGCGCTGAGAGCAGACGCTGCGATTTCGTCTCCGACGGTGACGAGCTTTCGCAGGATCGCGCGCTCACGCACGATTTCGGCGTAGCGGCGGATGTTGGCCGCCGACGGCGTGCTGTTGGCGATCTCGGCAAGATAGGCGAGTCCGCCCGCCTGCTCGGATTCGCCGTTCTTCTCGAGCGACTCGAAGACCGTGACGACGTCGGCCGGCTTGCCGAGGTCGAGCAGCTTGCTGATGTGGCGGAAGATGCGCCGGTGGTCGTCGCGATAGAAGTCGACTTCGCTGGCGAGGTCGGCAACGCGCTCCCAGGCCTGGTTGTCGAGGAGGATGCCGCCGATCAGCGACTGCTCGGCTTCGAGCGAGTGCGGCGGGAGCTTGATTGCCGAGATCGCGGGATCGCCGGAGTTCTCGGAAAAGCGGCGCTTTTGAGTGGCCATCGGTGGCGGTCTTCCAGGGGAGCGGATGCGGAATTCTACCGAAGCGGCAGACGGCGCTGAAAAACAAAAGGGGCTGCCGAGGCAGCCCCTTTTTCGATCACGTCAGTACCGGCGGATTACTGCTCACCGAGCACGGAAACGGTGACCGGAACCACGACGTCGTGGTGCAGGGCAATGTCGATCTGCACGTCGCCGATGGCCTTGATCGGGCCTTCCGGCATGCGGATCGTGCTGCGCTCGACCTTGAAGCCTTGACCTTCCAGCGCTTCGGCAATGTCGATGTTGGTGACGGAGCCGAACAGGCGGCCGTCCATGCCAGCCTTGCGGGCGATCTGCAGCATCAGGCCTTCGAGCTTGGTGGCGACAGCCTGGGCTTCGGCGAGCTTGTCGGCCTGGACCTTTTCGAGTTCGGCGCGCTTGGCTTCGAATGCGGCCATGTTGGACTGGGTCGCACGCTTGGCCTTGCCTTGCGGGATCAGGTAGTTGCGGGCGTAACCGTCCTTGACCTTGACCACATCGCCGAGAGTACCGAGGTTGGCGACTTTTTCGAGCAGAATGATTTGCATGTCCGATCTCTCCTGATTACTTGTGCAGATCGGTGTAAGGCAGCAGGGCGAGGAAGCGCGCGCGCTTGATCGCAGTCGACAGCTGACGCTGGTAGCCGGCCTTGGTGCCGGTGATGCGGGCCGGCATGATCTTGCTGTTTTCGGTGACGAAGTCCTTCAGGATGTCGACGTCCTTGTAGTCGACTTCCTCGATCTTCTCCGCGGTGAAGCGGCAGAACTTGCGACGCTTGAACAGGCCGCGGTTGCCGCGGTCATCCTTTTTCTTTGCAAACTTCTTGTTGAACGCCATTTTCGTTTCCTTCCAGAAATTCGATCTTGCTCAGGTGCAGTACCGGGCTCCGGCTGCGAAGACTCTTCGCGGCGAGAAATCCGGCGACCCTTATCCTCATGCCGGGGGATGCACTGGCCAGCACACCGGCCAGCTCACCAACCGCCACCGCCTGCAGTTCCACCGAAACGTCGCGAACCAGGCCCGCTTCCATTTGTTTCGATTCGTGCGCGAGGCCGCAAGCGGCGATCGGCACTCCTGCCGGGGTTCGACGCAGGGGCTGAAGTTCAGCGATCCGGGCGTCGAGGTGCAGCTGGTTATTCCCCTCGTCGGCCACCTCAGGCGGATTCGGCCTCGGACTTCGCTTCTTCCGCGACGGGGGCGGCGGTCAGCGAGCGGGACTTCTCTTCCTTCATCATCGGCGACGGCGTGGTCACGGCGACCTTCATCTTGACGACGAGGTGGCGCAGGACGGCGTCGTTGAACTTGAAGGCGTGCTCGAGCTCGCCGAGGGCTTCGCCGTCGCACTCGATGTTCATGAGGACGTAGTGGGCCTTGTGCACCTTCTGGATCGGATAGGCCATCTGGCGGCGGCCCCAGTCTTCGAGGCGGTGGATCTGGCCGTTACGGGCGGTGACGAGCGACTTGTAGCGCTCGATCATCGCCGGGACCTGTTCCGACTGGTCCGGGTGGACGATGAATACAACTTCGTAATGTCGCATGGAAACTCCTTGCGGTTGATGACAGCTCCCCGGCATGCGAACCGGTAGAGCAAGGGAAGCCGATCAGATTAACAGGAAAATCTCACCAAATCAAAGAGCCGCGTCAGCGCGGGCGCGCGTCCCAGATCTTCTGCAGACGCTTTACCGACATCGGCATCGGGGTCTTGAGCTCCTGAGCGAAGAGACCGACGCGCAGCTCTTCGAGCAGCCAGCGGAATTCGTCGAGGCCCGGGTCGTCGACACCGGCCTTGCGCTTGGCCAACCGCTCGCGCTCGAAGGGCTGGGCGAGGCCGCGCCAGTCGGCGAGGAGCTGGGCGTCGCGCGCGGGGTTGTTGCGCAGTTTGTCGAGGCGCACGCCTGCGGCCTTGAGGTAGCGGGTGAAGTGCGCGAGGCGCTCCCACGGGAAGGCGACGAGGAAGTCCTTGGGCATCAGCTCGCGCACCTGGGTCTGGATGTCGGCGGCAACTTCGGGGAAGCCCTTGAGGCCGGTGAGGCGTTTCTGCAGCGAGGAGTGCTCGGCGATGAGGCCGACCGCGAGGCGCATGAATTCCTGCGCGATCAGGGTGATGCGCGGCTTGGATTCGGTGCAGCGCCGCTCGAAGCTTGCGGCAT
The DNA here is from genome assembly GCF_014822185.1 of Azoarcus sp. Aa7. GTDB lineage: Bacteria > Pseudomonadota > Gammaproteobacteria > Burkholderiales > Rhodocyclaceae > Aromatoleum. The sequence continues at coordinate 48,697 of NZ_QVLR01000096.1, read as the reverse complement.
CGGCGGGGAGGGGGTCGAGCAGGCAAGTGCGCGCGAGGGTCGCGGCGACGAGCTGCGCCTTGAGCTCGGCTTCGGTGCCGAAGGGGATGAAGGCGAGCGCGAGCTCGCGCAGACCGGGGAGCTTTTCGATCGCGCGGACCTGATCCTTGAGCGTGAGCGCGAAGAGACGGGCGAGGCCCCTGCGATGGACCTTCGCCGCTTCCTCCGGGGTGTCGAAGGGGCGCAACGAGACGCTGTCGCCGTCGTCGTGCAGGGCGGGAAAGCCGATGACTTCGCGGCCGGCGACCTTGACTTCGAGGAGTTCGGGCAGCTCGCCGAAAGTCCAGGCGGTGATGCCGGAGAGCTGGGCGATGGACGATTCGGCGGCAGGCTTCACCGGAGCGCCCTGCCCCACCTGCCCTCTCGCCGGTGCGGCCGAAGGTGCTGCAGTTTTAGGCGCCTGGACTTCCGGCATCGCGATACGCGCGCCGCGGAAGCGCTCGGCGACCTGGTCGCGCAGCCGTGTGCGCAGTTCTGCGAGGTTGCGCGACTGGCCCAGCACGCGGCCGTGCTCGTCGATGACGCGGAAGTTCATGAAGCAGTGCGGATTGAGGTTTTCCGCACGGAAGGATTCCATCGGCAGCTTGAGCGATACGCGCTCCTCGACGAAGCGCTGCAGGGCGCGCAAGAGCGGCTCGTCGGTATCCCATTCGCCGGCGTCGAAGTGCTCCATGAAGGCCGCGGCGCTTTCGGAGATGGGCTGCAGGCGGTGGCGGTGCTTTTGCGGCACGGTGCGCAGCAGCGCAGCGACCTTCTCTTCCAGCAACCCGGGCACGAGCCACTCGCAGCGGTTCGCCGGGATCTGGTTAAGCATCGCGAGCGGGACGGTGAGCGTGACGCCGTCGTCGGCTTCGCCTGGCTGGTGGAGATAGGTGAGCTTGAGCTTCTGGCCGAGGACTTCGAAGTTCGCCGGGAAGCGGTCGGTGGTGATGCCTTCGGCCTCGTGGCGCATCAGCTGGTCGCGCGAGAGGTGCAGCAGTTTGGGCTCGGCTTTCTCGGCCTGCTTGCGCCAGGCCTCGAAGCTCGTGAGGTCGAGGATGCCTTCCGGCAGCTTGGCCTCGTAGAACGCGTGGATCAGCTCTTCGTCGACCAGCACGTCGGGGCGGCGGGACTTGTGTTCGAGGCGTTCGATCTCGGCGACAAGGCGGCGGTTGTGCTGCAGGAAGGGCATGCTGCGAGCCGGACCTTCGGCGATTTCGCCCTGCACGAGGCCTTCGCGGATGAAGAGCTCACGGCACAGTTTCGGGTCGGTGTCGCGATAGCCGACGCCGCGGCGCGCGTAGAGGACGAGGCCGTGGAGCGTGCCGCGCTCCCAGGCGCGCGCGGCGCCGGTGGCCTTGGACCAGTGCGGCTCATAGACCTGGCGCTTGATGAGATGGGCGCCGACTTCCTCGAGCCATTCGGGCTCGATCTTCGCGAGGCAGCGGCCGAAGAGGCGCGAGGTGTCCACGAGTTCGGCACAGACGATCCACTTGCCGGCCTTCTTCGCGAGCGCCGAACCGGGATGCGGCCAGAACTTGATGCCACGCGCGCCGAGATAGCTGCCGGCCTGGGGGCCGCTGGCGTCCTCGATCTTGCAGCCGACATGGCCGAGCAGGCCCGCAAGGAGCGCCTTGTGGAGGGCTTCGTAGTGCGCGGGCTTGTCGCTCTCCTTCCAGCCGTGCTCGGTGCACAAGGTGTGCAGCTGCGCATGGACGTCGCGCCATTCGCGCAGCCGCATGTACGACAGGTGATGCTGCTTCGCCCACGCTTTCTGCTTGCTGCCGGTCTCGTGGCGCAGCACTTCCGTCCAGGCTTTCCACAGGTTCCAGTACCACAGGAACTCGGAGTGCTGATCCTGCTCGCCACCGCGGAACTTCGCGTGCGCCTGGTCGGCAGCGCCAGGGCTTTCCGGATTGCGCTCGCGCGGGTCCTGCGTCGACAGGGCGGCGGCGATGACGAGAACTTCGGCGAGACAGCCGCGATCGCGCGCGGCGAGGATCATGCGGCCGATCTTGGGGTCGAGCGGGAGCTTGGCGAGTTCGACGCCGGTCGGCGTGAGCTCGCGCGCGTCGTCATCGGTGACCGCGCCGAGCTCGGTGAGGAGCTGGTAACCGTCGGCGATCATGCGCGGCAGCGGCGCGTCGATGAAAGGGAAGTCCTCGACGGCGCCGAGGCGCAGCGACTTCATGCGCAGGATCACGCCCGCGAGCGAGGAGCGCAGGATCTCGGGGTCGGTGTGCGCGGGGCGCTTGCCGAGGTCGTCCTCGTCGTAGAGGCGGAAGCAGACGCCGTCCATGACGCGGCCGCAGCGCCCCGCCCGCTGCTTGGCGGCCGACTGGGCGACCTTCTCGACCTGCAGCTGCTCGACCTTGTTGCGGTGCGAGTAGCGCTTGACCCGCGCGAGGCCGGTGTCGATGACGTAGCGGATGCCGGGCACGGTGAGCGAGGTCTCGGCGACGTTGGTCGCGAGCACGACGCGGCGGCCCTTGCCGGGCGCGAAGACGCGCGCCTGATCCTGAGCGGACTGGCGCGCGTAGAGCGGCAGGATTTCGGTGCCGGCGGCGTGATGGGCCTTGCGCAGGGCTTCGGTGGCTTCGCGGATCTCGCGCTCGCCGGGCAGGAACACCAGGGTGTCGCCGGGACCGCTGCGGTGCGCCTCGTCGACGGCGTCGACGATCGCGTCGTAGAGGTCGCGATCCTTGCGGCGGTCGGCGCCGGGGCGGCGGGACTCCTGTGCCGGTTCGTCGTCGGATTCGACTGGACGATAGCGCAGCTCGATCGGATAAAGGCGGCCGGAGACTTCGATGACCGGGGCGGGCTTGCCGTCCGGCGCAGCAAAGTGGCGGGCGAAGCGGTCGGCGTCGAGCGTCGCCGAGGTGACGATGACTTTCAGGTCGGGACGGCGCGGCAGCAGGGTCCTGAGGTAGCCGAGCAGGAAGTCGATGTTGAGGCTGCGCTCGTGGGCCTCGTCGATGATCAGCGTGTCGTAGGCCGCCAGCGAGGGGTCGCCCTGCGTCTCCGCGAGCAGGATGCCGTCGGTCATCAGCTTGATGCAACTCGACTCGCTGAGGCGGTCGGTGAAGCGGATCTTGTAACCGACGGCCTGGCCGAGTTCGCTCTTCAGCTCCTGCGCGATGCGGGTCGCAGTGGCGCGCGCGGCGAGGCGGCGAGGCTGGGTGTGGCCGATGAGGCCGGCGGCGCCGCGGCCGAGCGCGAGGCAGATCTTGGGCAGCTGGGTGGTCTTGCCGGAGCCGGTTTCCCCGCAGACGATGACGACCTGGTGGGCGGCGATGGCCTTGGCGATCTCGTCGCGCCGCTGCGTGACGGGGAGTTCAGCGGGAAAGTCGGGCTTCGGCAGGCGGGCCTGGCGTTCGGCGAGCGTTGCGCGCGAACGAGCGCGCAGCGCGTCCAGGTCGGCCTGCAGGCGCTCGCGCTTCGCCCCCTGATTGCGGCCCAGATCGCGCGCGAGCCGGCGCAGGCGCAGGCGGTCGGCGGTGAGGCAGTCGGAAAAATCATCGCGCCCGCGCGCGCTGGCCTGGCGGGGGTCGGTAGCGGTCAATCTCGAGTCGTCGGAAGGCGCCTGCATCCGGCGACGCGGGCGAACGGTTAACGAAAAAATCCCCGGCACCGGCGGCGCCGTGGGAAAAGTGCGGCGATTATGCCAGAACGTCGGGCACCGGCCGCAGCAAGGGCACCCGGCGCCGGTATCGCGCCGGGCGCGGGTCAGGCGCTCAGCGCAAACCGACGATCATGCTCATCGCTAGCGCGAGCACGACCAGCAGGGCACCCCACGCGATGACGCCCGCCGTGAGCACGAAGGAGCCCATCAGACGCGACTTGCTCCGGTCATCGAGCTTGAAGAGCGGGTAAACGCCGTGATAGATCAGCGCCGCCGAGGCGACCCACGCGAGCGCGACGACGATCCCTGCCACCCACGCGAAGGGGATGAACAGCGCCAGCGCGGAGAGCCACAACGGGGTCGGCGCGACCGCGGCGAGGATGAAGGACTCGGAGTACGGCGGCTTGGCGTCCACGACGTCGCCCATCTGCTGGATGATGGAAGCCATCAGCGCGACCATCGCCAGTTCCGCGGCATAGAACGCGACCGCCGCGGCGAGCGCCTCGCCGACGCTGATGTGCGGCACCAGTTCCGGGAATACCGCGCCCGGCGTGGCGAACATCGAGTACAGGAACATCGCCGGCGGAATCAGCGACATCGGCATCACGTACATCGTGAAGATTTTGGCGACGGTCGGATGCACCTGGATCAGGTCCTGCCAGCCCTCCGAATACGAGTACAACATCTTGGGTAAGTTGTGGGTGTTCATTGCGACCTCCTTGTCTCCTCGGATGAGACAATCGTTCGACCGGCCGCGTCGGCAAACTATCCTTCGACAGGCGCATCTTGCGGGACAAGGCTCGGCTCGGTACCGTGCGAGCCGTTTCCCCCGCGTGCAACCCGCCATCCGATGTCCCGACTCGAAGGTTTTCCGCCGATCGCCCTGCCGCATGCTCACACCCTGATCCTGGGCAGCATGCCGGGTGCGGCTTCGCTCGCGGCGGGACAGTACTACGCGCATCCGCGCAACGGCTTCTGGCCCATCGTGGGTGCGGTTCTGGGCATCGATGCGGCGCTGCCGTATGCGGAGCGTGCGCGGCTCTTCGCCGAACGCGGTTATGCGCTGTGGGACGTGCTCGGCGCGTGCCGGCGCAAGGGCAGTCTGGATGCAGACATCGAAATCGAGTCGATGGAAGTGAACGATTTCGCCGCCTTTTTCGCCGCGCATCCGGGAATCGTCCGCGTGTTCCTCAACGGCACGGCGGCGGCGACGCTGTTCCGGCGGCACGTCGCACCCGGGCTCGAAGACCGCATCGCCTGGCTGCGGCTGCCGTCGACGAGTCCGGCGAACGCGTCCTGGTCGTATGCGACGAAGCTCGCGGCCTGGCAGGAGCTCGCGCGATGAGCGACACGACTGCGCTGCGGGTCGCGGTGATCGGAGCCGGACCGGCGGGGCTGATGGCGGCGGAGATGCTCGCGGACCGCGGCTTCACCGTAGACGTGTATGACGCGATGCCTTCGCCGGGGCGCAAGTTCCTGCTCGCGGGCATCGGCGGGCTGAACCTCACCCATTCGGAGCCGCCCGAGACCTTCGTCACGCGCTACCGCGAACGGCAATCGGAGCTCGCGCCGCTTCTCGGCCGCTTCGGTGCGGGGGAGTTGCGCACGTGGGCGCGGCAACTCGGGATCGAGACCTTCGTCGGCAGCTCGGGACGCGTGTTCCCGACCGCGATGAAGGCGGCACCGCTGCTGCGCGCGTGGCTGCACCGCCTGCGGCAGGCGGGAGTGCGCCTGCACGTGCGGCATCGCTGGCTGGGCTGGGAAGGCGGGGAAAAGAACCCGACACGCGGCCTGCGCTTCGTGACGCCCGAGGGCGAGTGCCGTGTCGCGGCCGACGCGGTGATCCTCGCATTGGGCGGCGGCAGCTGGGCGAAGCTCGGCTCGGACGGGGCCTGGATGCCGTGGCTCGCGCAACGTGGCGTGGAGGTCGCCGCGCTACGGCCGGCGAACTGCGGCTTCGACGTCGGTCAGCTGGCCGGCAACGCGGCGCCCGGCTGGAGCGCGCATCTCCTCGACCGCTTCGTCGGCGCGCCGGTGAAATCGGTCGCGGCGCGCGTCACCGATGCCCGCGGGCAGACGCACGAGCGCGCGGGCGAATGTATGATCTCGGCGACCGGCATCGAGGGCGGGCTGATCTACGCACTATCTGCGCCGCTGCGCGACACGATCGCGGCAGCGGGTTCGGCGACGCTGTACCTCGATCTCGCGCCCGGGCGCAGCCTGGAGCGCCTCGCTGCGGACCTCGCGCGCCCGCGCGGATCGCGCTCGATGGCAAGCCACCTGCAGAGCAAGGCGGGCATCGACGGGGTGAAGGCGGGCCTGCTGCGCGAATGTGTGGCGAAGGACGACTTCGCGGCGCCGGAACGCCTCGCCGCCGCGATCAAGGCCCTGCCGATCGCGCTTGCCGCGCCGCGCCCGCTCGACGAGGCGATCAGCAGCGCGGGCGGCGTTCTGTTCGAAGCGCTCGACGACCGCCTCATGTTTCGTGCGCTCCCCGGCGTGTTCTGCTGCGGCGAGATGCTCGACTGGGAGGCGCCGACGGGCGGCTACCTGCTCACCGCGTGTTTCGCGACGGGGCGGGCCGCGGGGCTGGGCGCGGCCGACTGGCTGGCCGGTCGCGAGTGAACAGATCGAGCGCGATCAGCCGCGCCAGGCGTTGAAGGCCGCGTAGCCAGCCCAGGCCATCAGCAGGGAACCGGCGACGTGCAGCAGCGTGTGCAGCGCGAGCCAGGCCCACTCGCCGCGCTGCACGAGGTGCAGGCCTTCCGCGGAGAAGGTCGAGAAGGTCGTGAGGCCACCGAGGAATCCGGTCGTCAACATCAGGCGCACGGTCGGCGACATTTCCGGCACCGCATGGATCCACGCCAGCGCCGCGCCCATCAGCAGACCGCCGAGCAGGTTCGCGGAGAGCGTGCCGAGCGGAATCACCAGGAAGAGCGGGTTAAGCAGCAGGCCCAGCCCCCAGCGCAGCCACGCGCCGACCGCTGCGCCGATACCGATCGCCGCGAATGCGGGGAGGGTCGCCAGCGGTGCGCTCATCGCCCGGCCGCCGTGCAAGTGAGGGCGCTTCCGGGCATCGGGTGCTCGCCGCGCCGGCCGATTCGGCTGAAATGCATGGGTCGTCCAGTGAATGGCAATCGGATGGAATTCTAGCCCAGCGAGGACCGCACACGACGCCCAAGCCGGCGCCGGAGGCTCATTCCGGGCGCCGACGCGCTAAAATCGCGGATTCACGCAATTTTCGCCCTTTGAATCGAGGCTTTTCCCCGTGTCCGACACTCCGAAATCCGGTGCCGCCGCAGCGCCCGCGAGCAACTTCATCCGCAACATCATCGACGAGGACATCCGGAGCGGCAAATGGGGCGGACGGGTCGAGACCCGCTTCCCGCCCGAGCCGAACGGCTACCTGCACTACGGTCACGCCAAGTCGATCTGCCTGAACTTCGGCCTGGCGCAGAGCTACGCCGGCGTATGCCACCTGCGCTTCGATGACACCAACCCGGAGAAGGAGGAGCAGGAGTACGTCGACTCCATCGTCGAGGCGGTGAGCTGGCTCGGCTTCGATTGGGGCAAGCACCTGTACTTCGCGTCCGACTACTTCGACAGGATGTACGAGTGCGCCGAGTACCTGATCACGGCCGGCAAGGCCTACGTGGAGTCGCTGTCCGCCGAGGAGATGCGCGCCTACCGCGGCACCCTGACCGAGGCGGGGCGCGAGAGCCCCTACCGCAGCCGCAGCGTCGAGGAGAACCTCGATCTCTTCCGCCGCATGCGCGCCGGTGAATTCGCCGACGGCGAGCATGTGCTGCGCGCGAAGATCGACATGGCCTCGCCCAACATCAACCTGCGCGACCCGGCGATCTACCGCATCCGCAAGGCGCACCACCACCGCGCGGGCGACAAGTGGTGCATCTACCCGATGTACACCTTCGCGCACCCGATCGAGGACGCGATCGAGGGCATCACGCACTCGATCTGCACGCTCGAATTCGAGGACCAACGCCCCTTCTACGACTGGCTGCTGGATGCGCTCGCGACGAGTGGTTTGTTCCCGCGCCCGCTGCCGCAGCAGATCGAGTTCGCGCGCCTCAACCTGAGCTACGTGGTGCTGTCGAAGCGCAAACTGATCCAGTTGGTCGAGGAAGACCACGTGTCGGGCTGGGACGATCCGCGCCTGCCGACCCTCGTCGGCGCGCGCCGCCGCGGCTTCACGGCCGCCGGCTTCCGCCTCTTCGCCGAACGCATCGGCGTCACCAAATCGGATACATGGATCGACTTCAGCGTGCTCGAGGAATGCATGCGCGAGGACCTCAACGAGGCCGCCGAGCGCCGCGTCGCCGTGCTCGACCCGCTCAGGCTCGTGATCACGAACTACCCGGAAGGCCAGAGCGAGCTGTGCGAGGCGCCGAACCATCCGCTCAAGCCCGAGCTGGGCAAGCGCGAGATGCCGTTCTCGCGCGAGCTGTGGATCGAGCGCGAGGACTTCATGGAAACGCCGGTGAAGGGCTTCCACCGCCTCTACCCCGGCAACATGGCGCGCCTGCGCTATGGCTACGTCGTGAAATGCACGGGTTGCGAGAAGGACGCCGACGGCAAGGTGACGGCCGTGCTGTGCGAGTATCTGCCGGACACCAAGTCGGGCACGCCGGGCGCCGACAGCGTCAAGGTCAAAGGCAACCTGCACTGGGTGTCGGTCGCGCACGGCTACGAGGCCGAAGTGCGCCTCTACGACCGCCTGTTCGCGCACCCCTACCCCGGCAACCGCCGCGAGGGCGATCCCGAGGATTTCGAACGCAGCTTCCTCGACGACCTCAACTACGACTCCAAGCGCACGATCCGCGCGGTGCTGGAACCTGCCCTGCGCAACGCTGCCCCCGAGGAGCGTTTCCAGTTCGAGCGCCACGGCTACTTCGTCGCCGACCGCGTGGATTCGCAGGCCGGCGCGCCGGTGTTCAACCGCACCGTGACGCTGAAGGACTCGTGGGCCAAGGCCAAGGGCTGAGTAACCGAGGCGCCCTGCGCGGTTGCGCGCTCCGGACGAAGGGCGGATCATCGACCCCGACATGCCGTTTGGAAACCGCGCAGGAGCCTCATGAAACCCTTCGTCCGACGCAGCCTGATCGCCTTCGTCGTCCTCGCCCTGATCGCCGGGGGGATCTGGTGGTTCACCCGCCCGAAGCCCATCCCGGTGCGGCTCGTCGAGGTCGCACGCGGCACGGTCGAGGCGACGCTGTCGAACACGCGCGCGGGCGAGATCGAGGCCTGCCAGCGCACGAAACTGTCGACTATCATCGGCGGACGCATCGACTACCTCGGCGTCAAGGAAGGCGACCGCGTGCAGGCGGGCCAGGTGCTGCTGCGGCTGTGGAACGAGGACCAGGAAGCCCGCCTCGCGGTGAATCGCGCCCAGCTCGAGGCCGCGCGCAAGCGCGTGCAGGAAGCCTGTTCGCAGGCCGACAACGCCGAGCGGGAGGCCATGCGCCAGGAGGAGCTCTTCCAGCGCAAGTTCGTCTCCACCTCGCGCGTCGAGCAGGCGCGCACCGAGGCGCGCGCACGGCGCGCCGCCTGTGACACCGCACGCGCCGACACGCGCACCGCCGAGGCGCAGATCACCGCGACCGCGACCGACCGCCAGCGCACGGTGCTGATCGCGCCCTTCGCCGGCACCGTGGCGAAGATCACCGGCGAACTCGGCGAATACTCGACGCCGTCCCCACCGGGCGTGCCGACACCGCCCGCGATCGACCTCATCGACGACAGCTGCCTGTACGTGAAGGCGCCGATGGACGAGATCGACGCCCCCCGGATTCACCCCGGCCAACCGACGCGCGTGACGCTCGATGCGTTGCCGGGCAAGGTCTTCGAGGCGCGCGTGAAGCGCATCGCGCCCTACATCACGGCGGTCGAGAAGCAGGCACGCACCGTCGAGGTCGACATCGACTTCGTTCATCCCGAGGAAGCCAAAGGCCTGCTCGTCGGCTACAGCGCCGACGCCGAGATCGTGCTGGCCGTGCGCGAGAACACGCTGCGCGTGCCGACCTCCACCCTGCGCGAAGGCAATCGCGTACTGCGCTACCGCGCCGATGACGACCGCCTCGAAGAGCGCACGATCAAGACCGGCGTCGCGAACTGGGAATTCACCGAGGTGCTCGACGGCCTCGCCGAAGGCGACCGCATCGCCGCCTCGCTCGAGCGCGAAGGCGTGAAGGCCGGCGCCCGCGTGCGGCCGGAAGACGGGACCGGGGCCTCGCGCTGAGGGCGGCGATGGCACAGATCGAACTCTCGGGCATCGAACGCGTTTTCAAGCTCGGCGACAGCGAAGTCCATGCGCTGCAGGAATTGAGCGTATCGATCGAGCGCGGCGAATACGTCGCCGTGATGGGCCCGTCGGGCTCGGGCAAGTCGACCCTGCTGAACCTGCTGGGCCTGCTCGACCGCCCCAATGCCGGCACCTACCGCCTCGAAGGGCGCGACGTCACGACACTCTCGCCGGACGAGCAGGCCGAGGTGCGCCGTACGCGCATCGGCTTCGTGTTCCAGAGCTTCCATCTGGTGCCGCGCCTGACGGCCGCCGAGAACATCGCGCTGCCGCTGATGCTCGCGGGCATCCCGCCCGTCGAGCGCCATACGCGCGTGGCGCAGGCGCTGCAGGACTTCGGCCTGGAACCGCGCGCAGGCCACCGCCCGGAGGAACTGTCGGGCGGCCAGCGCCAGCGCGTCGCGATCGCGCGCGCGACGATCATGCGCCCGGCGGTGATCCTCGCCGACGAGCCGACCGGTAACCTCGACCGTTCGACCGGGCAGGACGTCACGCACCTGCTCGAAGAACTCAACGCTTCGGGCGTGACGCTGATCGTCGTCACGCACGACCCGGTCATGGGCGGACGCGCCCGCCGGCGCCTGATGATGGAGGACGGCCGCCTGCTGCAGGACGTCCGCGAGCCCGCGCCCGCATGACATGACGCCTGCCGACACGCTCCGCTTCGCGACCCGCGCCGCCACCGGCTATCCGCTGCGCACCGCGCTGATGGTGCTGGCGATGTCGATCGGCGTGGCGGCGGTCGTCGTGCTCACCGCGCTCGGCGACGGCGCGCGGCGCTACGTCGTGAATGAATTCTCGGCGCTCGGCAGCAATCTCGTGATCGTGCTCCCCGGGCGCACCGCCACCGGCGGACTGGGGCTCGGCAACCTCATCACGAGCACGCCGCGCGATCTCACCGTGCGCGACGCGGAAGCGCTGCTGCGCGCGCCCCTCGTCACCCGCATGGCGCCGCTGTCGGTCGGCAATTCCGAGATCGCCTGGGGCGGACGGCTGCGGGAGGCGATGGTCGTCGGCACCAGCGGCGACTACGTCGACATCCGCGCCTTCCGCATGGCCGAAGGCAGCTTTCTGCCGCGCGAGGATCTCGGCCGCGCCGCGGCGGTCGCGGTGCTCGGCACCAAGCTCCGCGAGGAGCTCTTCGGCAGCGACCCGGCCGTCGGTCGCATGGTTCGCGTCGGCGACCGGCGCCTGCGCGTGATCGGCGTGCTCGGCAAGACCGGCCAGGGGCTGGGCATGAACACCGACGAGTTGGTGTTCGTGCCGGTCGCCACCGCGCAGGCGATGTTCAACACCAACAACCTCTTCCGCATCATCGTCGAGGCGCGCAGCCGCGAGGCGATCGGGCCGGCGAAGCAGCAACTCGAAGACATCATGCGCCTGCGCCGCGAGGGAGAACTCGACGTCACGCTGATCACGCAGGACGCGGTGCTCGGCACCTTCGACCGCATCCTCGGCGCGCTGACGATGGCGGTCGCGGGCATCGCCGCGATCAGCCTCGCCGTCGCCGGCATCCTGGTGATGAACGTGATGCTGGTCGCGGTGACGCAGCGCACCGCCGAGATCGGCCTGCTCAAGGCGCTCGGCGCCACCGGCCGCAACATCCGGCTGGCCTTCCTCACCGAGGCCGCGCTGCTGTCGCTTGCCGGCGCGTTCACCGGCTTCGCGCTCGGCCACCTCGGCGCCTGGGGACTGCGCCTCGCCTTCCCGGTGCTGCCCGCGTGGCCGCCCGACTGGGCCGTGTTCGCCGGCATCGGCACCGCCCTCACCACCGGCATCCTGTTCGGCGTGATGCCCGCGCGCCGCGCCGCCCGCCTCGACCCCGTACAGGCCCTGTCCCGCCGATGAAGCTGCGCGACTTCATCCAGCTCGCGCTGCGCTCGCTGCTCGCCCATCGCCTGCGCAGCTTCCTCACGCTGCTGGGCATCGGCGTCGGCATCGCCGCGGTGATCCTGCTGACCTCCATCGGCGAGGGCCTGCACCGCTTCGTGCTCAACGAATTCACGCAGTTCGGCACCAATATCATCGAGGTCACCCCCGGCCGCCAGGGCGCCCGCGGCGGGCCACCCGGCTTGCCGAGCACCGCGCGCCAGCTCACCCTCGACGACGCGCTGGCGCTCGAACGCCTGCCCCACGTCACCGGCGTGACGCCGATCGTATGGGGCAATTCCGACGTCGAGGGCGCCGGCCGCGTGCGCCGCACCAGCGTGTACGGCGTCGGTCCCGAGATGCACCGCATCTTCGCAATGCAGGTACGCATCGGCCGCTTCCTGCCGCCCGACGATCCGAACGGCGCACGCGCCTTCGTCGTGCTCGGCGCCAAGCTCAAGAGCGAACTCTTCGGCAGCGCCAACGCGCTGGGCGAACGCCTGCGCATCGGCGGCGAACGCTACCGCGTGATCGGCGTGATGGAGGAAAAGGGGCAGTTCCTCGGCGTCGACCTCGACGACACCGCCTACATCCCGACCTCGCGCGCGCTGTCGCTCTACAACCGCGAAGGCCTGATGGAGATCAACGTCACCTACGAGGAAGCGGTGCCGGCATCGCTGGTCGCAGCCGGTATCCGCAAGGTGCTCGTCGCGCGCCACGGCCAGAACGATGTCACGCTGACGACGCAGGAGGACATGCTCGCGCGCCTGTCGAACATCCTCGACATCCTCACCGCCGCGGTCGGCGCGCTGGGCGGCATCTCGCTGCTGGTCGGCGCCGTCGGCATCGTCACGATCATGACGATCGCGGTCACCGAGCGCACCAACGAAATCGGCCTGCTCGTAGCGATCGGCGCGCGGCGGGCCACCATCCTGCGCCTCTTCCTCGCCGAGGCCGTCGCCCTCGCCGCCATCGGCGGCGTGCTCGGACTGGTCGCCGGCGCGGGCGCCGCCCAGCTCGTCGGCCTGCTCGTGCCGGCCCTGCCGGTCCATACGCCATGGCATTTCGTCGTCATCGCGGAGGCGCTCGCGGTGACGATCGGACTGGTCGCCGGCGTGCTTCCCGCGATCCGTGCGGCACGCCTCGATGCGGTGGAAGCGCTGCGCGCGGAATAACCACTTTTACACCGCGGAATTTATTGAGCCAGATCAATTCCGCGCGATTCGGGCGGGCACCCCGAACCGACGCTGACTAGATTGAAACTACAAGAATTCCCTTTTTCCGCATAACCGCTTCAAGGAGTTCGTCATGACCTTCCTCGACTCTCCCATCGGCCGCTGCGAAGCGGTCCGGGAAATGGTGTTGCTGGATGAAACGCAGAAGGAGTGCGCCCGCGAGCATGGCTGCCCGGACGGGCGCGACTGCCCGTTGAAAGGCTGGTTTACCGAGCAGTCCGGGGTCAGCGATCCCGCGAACCTGCCGGCCAAGCGCGCGACGCGGCGCCGTCGCAGCGCCGCGGCAACCAAGCCCACGTCCTTGAAAGCACGGGCGAAGGTGTCAAAACCCCTCGTCTTCGCGGAGAAAGCGCCATTGCCCGAGCGGAAGGTCGCCTAGCCGGATCCGCCCGATCCGGATGCGCTTGAGGCCGACCACCTTCAGGCCGACCAGTTCGCACATGCGCCGGATCTGACGCTTGCGGCCTTCGCGCAGCACAAAGCGCAGCTGATCCTCGTTGATCCACTCGACCTTGGCGCGCCGCAGCTTGCGGTCGTCGAGTTCGAGTCCGTGGTTCAGCAGCGCGAGCCCGCGCTCGTCGAGCGAACCCTCGACGCGGACGAGGTATTCCTTGTCCACCTCCGAGTCGTCGCCGATCAGCTGGCGCGCGATGCGGCCGTCCTGCGTCAGCACGAGCAGGCCGGTCGAGTCGATGTCGAGGCGTCCAGCCGGCGCGAGGCCCTGGAGGTGCGAAAAGTCGAAGGACTGCGCGGTGTCGCGGTCGAACTGGTTGCCGGCGCCGATCAGCGACACGGCCGGCTCGTAGCCGGGCTCGGGCTGGCCCGACACGTAGCCGACCGGTTTGTGCAGCAGGATCGTCACGCGTTCCGATTGACGCCGGCGCGCCTGCGGCGCGAGCGTGATCTCCGCGTCCGGGTTGATGCGCGTGCCGAGTTCCGACACCCGTTGGCCATCCACGAGCACCCAGCCACGCTCGATGAAGCCGTCGGCCTCGCGGCGCGAGCACAGGCCGCGTTCGGACATCACCTTCGACAGGCGCACGCCTTCGGCGGCAGCCGTCGTCGCCGCCTCGGCGCGGGCCGGCGGTCGTGCGGCGGCGGGGCGGTCCTCCCGACGGGCGGCGGAGCGCTCCTCGCGGCGAGCGACCGGGGCAGCCGGCTTGCGCGCCGGGCGCTCTCCCCCCGGCGTCGTGCGCGGCTGATCGCCTTCCTTGCGCGGACGGCGCTCGGCGCCCGCCACACCGGCCGCCTTCGGACGCTCCGGCTTGCGGCCGCGCTCGGTCTCGTCCCTGCGCTCCGGCTCCTGCGACCACCCGGCCCTGCCCCCACGCGCCTTTCCCTGCCCCTCGCCCGCAGGCGCTCCGCCATCCTTGCGCGAACGGCGCTCGACGCCCGCCACACCGGCCGCCTTCGGACGTTCAGGCTTGCGGCCGCGCCCGGTCCCTTCCGCGCGCTCCGCTTCCGGTGGCCGCCCGGCCTTGCCTCCGCGCGCCTTTCCCTGCCCCTCGACCTCAGCCGCCCGCTTCGCTGCGACCGTCTTCGCATAACCGGGCTGGAAGCGCGCACGCACGCCGGCCCGTCGCGGCACCTCGGCGACGGGAGCATCGCCCTGCCGTTTCACGCCAAGCGTGCGGCGCGGCGCGTCGGCTGCATCTTCCTGTGCGGGGACATCGCCGGGCGTACCGGCTTCCTTCGAGCGCTTCATGGTGGCAATCCGGTTCGCAGGCGCGCCCGCGCGCAGCGCGGACGAACCCTTCAAAAAACAATGCCCGGCATCGCCGGGCGCAACGCTCTTCAGTATATCGGCTGCCCGCCGCACCTTCCAGCGACGCGACGGTTGGCATTGCGGCACGCGCCCCGGCATTTCACTAGGCGAAATCCCCCCGGGCCAGCTAGAATGCGCGCAACTGCAAATCCCTTACCGACCGCGTGAGCACCAACACCCCCACCGAAACCAAGAATCCGATCCAGGTCGTCGAGCGCATGATGAAGCTGCTCGACGTGCTGGCGCGTCACCCGGACCCCGCTGCGCTCAAGCAGATCGCACAGGAAACGGGGTTGCACCCGTCGACGGCGCACCGCATCCTGAGTGCGATGGCACAGAGCGGTTTCGTCGAACGTGGAGAGGGTGGCACCTATCGCCTGGGGATCCGGCTGCTGGAACTCGGCAGCCTGGTGAAGTCGCGCATCTCGCTGCGCGAAACCGCGATGCCCGCGATGCTCAAGCTGCACGCGGCCACCGGGGAGAGCGTGAACCTCGGCATCCGCGACGGCGACGAGATCGTGTACGTCGAGCGGACCTCCAGCGGCCGCTCCGCGGTGCGCGTCGTGCACATCGTCGGCGCGCGCGCCCCGCTGCACACGACCGCGACCGGCAAGCTCTTCCTCGTCGAGGACGGTATGGACCGCGTGCGCGAATACGGCCGGCGCACCGGCCTGCCCGGTTCGACGCCGGCCTCGATCACCGAGATCGGCGCCCTCGAGAAGGAACTCGACAAGGTCCGCCGCCACGGCGTGGCCTTCGACCTGGAAGAGGTGGAGATCGGCGTGCGCTGCATCGCCGCAGGGGTTCGCGACGACAGCGGCGAACTGATCGCCGGCCTGTCGGTGTCCACCCCGTCGGAGCGCTTCAACCCCGACCGCGCCCCGCTCGTGCGCGAGGCGGCGGACGAGATTTCACGCGCCCTGGGCTACGTCAGGCGCACTGCGCGTTGAGCGTCGCCCCGGCGCTGCCGGGGGACGCGCTTTGACGAACCCTCAGATGTTTTCCTTTCCGGCAGCCGTCGCCATGCGCTGCGGGCCGGCGGCTTCGAGCCATTTCTTGATGCGCACGGCGTCCGCGGTGCGCGAGTAGCGGCCGTCGGAGTCCATCAGCACGATGATCACCGGCTGCTTCAACAGCCAGGCCTGCATCACGAGACAGCGGCCCGCCTCGCGGATGTAGCCCGTCTTCGACACACCGATCTCCCAGTCCGGGTTGCGCACCAGCGAGTTGGTGTTGCCGAAGCGGTGCATGCGCGAGCCGATCTGCACGTAACGCTCGGAGGTCGTCGAGAACTCGCGGATCAGCGGGTAGGTTGCCGCCGCCGAGACCATGCGTGCGAGATCGTGCGGACTCGACACGTTTTCCGGCGTGAGCCCGGTCGGATCGCTGAAACGGGTTTCCGTCAGGCCGATCATGCGCGCCTTGACGTTCATCGCCGCGACGAAGGCAGCCTCGCCGCCCGGATAGTGACGCGCGAGCGCAGAAGCGGCGCGGTTTTCCGACGACATCAGCGCGAGATGCAGCATCTCCTCGCGCGTCAGGCGGGTGCCCAGCGACAGGCGGGAACCGGTGCCCTTGAGCACGTCGATGTCACCTTCGGAGATAACTATCTCCTCGGACAGGCTCTGACCGGCATCGAGCACGACCATCGCCGTCATCAGCTTGGTGATCGAGGCAATGGGCAACACCGACTCGCTCTTCCTCTCGAGGATCACGTGTCCGGTGTTCTGGTTCATGACGAGGAAGGCCGACGAGCGCAGGTGCGGCAGGCCGGCGGCATCGAGCTGCAGCGGCGCGCTGTCGATCGCGGCCTCGGGAATCGCGGCCTCGCGGCGCAGCGAAACCTTGATGCGGCGCGCCTCCTGTCGTGCAGCCGCCTTGCGGCTCACGCGCTTCTTCACGGTCTTCTTCGCCGGCGCGCTGACCGAGCGCTTGGCGGATTTCTTGACGACCTTCGTCGCGGTCCCTTCGGAACCGGACCCAGCCGCCCTCGTGGCGGCCGAAGCGGGGAGACTCCAACCCGCCTGCATCATCGCGAGACTGATCATCGCGATCGCCAGATTACGGAATTTCATCTTGTAGCCTGAAACAAAAGAAACAATAAGGGGAACGACGCCGGACCCAATACTATTCTTATACAGATTAAGCAGATATCAAGTCTTTTTGAAGTATTCCGCGAAAAATTTCTTACATCGCGTCACACGTTCATCCAAGTTAATAGTTTAGATGACCCTGCGTCGGGCATGGAGACCGTTACACACGGAGAAAGGCCGCAACTTCGCTGCGCCGGTCCATCGTGTCCTTGTAGCCGAGCTCCAGCAGCGCCTGCGTGAAGGGCGGCTCGAACAGCAAGTAGGACAGCAGCGTCGAGCCGTCGCGCCGCATCGCACCGACGCCGCGCAGCACGGTGCGCAGCGCGAGCGGCAAGCTCTCGCGGTTCCGTCCCGCGATCGCGTCGAGACGCTGGGACGGCGAGATCACCAATGTTTCGATCGGCCGCAGATAGATACCCGCCGCCGCGCGCTGCTCGGGACTCATCGCACCCGCGGTGATGTTGATGCGCTGGAGCCGCTCGAGATCCACCGACAGGCCGTCGAGGAAGATGCTCGACAAGGCGTGGCCGGCGATCTGAGCAAGGGAGGGGTAGCCCTCCGTGCGCTGACGCCCCTCTTCGACCAGGCGCCCCGAGCCGATCACGAGGATGCGGTCGGCGCCGAGGTGGATTGCAGGACTGATCGGGGCGAGCTGGCGCATGGAGCCGTCACCGAACCATTCGCGGTTGATGCGCACCGGGGGAAACACGAAGGGGATCGCGCTCGTCGCCAGCAGATGGTCGACGCCGATCGAAGTGCGCACGCCCAGCCGCTGCATGCGGCGCCAGGCCTGCACCTCGGGCACGGCCTCGAAGAAGGCCAGGCTCTCACCCGACGAATAGCCCGACGCCGCCACGCTCACCGCGTGGAGGTGTCCCTGCTCGATGCCGCGACCGATGGCGGAAAAATCCAGCACTTCGGTAAGCAGGCGGCGCAGCGGGGAATTGTCGAGCAGCGAGTGCGGCGTCTGGCGCACAGCCCAACCCATCGTCAGGGCCGATGCCCAGCGAAGGCCGGTCGCGAGCAGCGCCGCGGCGTCCGCGCGGTACACCTGATCGACGTGGAACTGCCGCCAGATGCGCGCAAGCATGCGCACGCCACGGTTGAAGTCGCCGGAAAATACCGCCAGCGCGACGGCATTGATACCGCCGGCCGAGGTGCCGCACAGAATGGGAAACGGATTGCCCGCCCGGCGCCCGCGGATCTCGCGGATCGCCGACAGCACACCGACCTGGTAGGCGGCGCGCGCGCCACCTCCCGTCAGTACCAGCGCAGCCTTGCCTTCAGCCATGCAGCCTCCGGTTGCTTGCGGACACTTCCGGGGAAATCATGCCACGCGGGCACCCGGCCGGGGAAGACCGGTGCCCGCGTTTTCACTGCAAGCCGCGTCAGGACTTGCGCTGCGCCGCTTCAACGGCCGTGAGGGCGGTCATGTTGACGATGCGGCGCACGGTCGCCGAGGGCGTGAGGATATGCACCGGACGCGCCGCACCGAGCAGGATCGGGCCCACCGTCATGCCTTCGCCTGCCGCGGTCTTCAACAGGTTGAAGGCGATGTTGGCGGCATCCAGCGTCGGGAAGATCAGCAGGTTGGCGGCATCGCGCATGCGCGCGTTGGGGAAGATGCGCAGACGCAGTTCGGCGTCGAGCGCCGCATCGCCGTGCATCTCGCCCTCGACCTCGAGCTCGGGATGACGCTCGTGCAGCAGGCGCAGCGCGGCGCGCATCTTCTCGGCGGTCGGCGAATCGGCACTGCCGAAGGACGAGTGCGACAGCAGCGCGACCTTCGGCGTCATGCCGAAGCGCGACATCTCCTCGGCCGCCAGCAGCGTCATTTCCACGAGCTGTTCGGGCGACGGGTCGTAGTTGATGTACGTGTCGGCGAGGAAGAGCGTGCGCTCGGGCAGGTTCACGACGTTGAGCGCGTAGCAGTGCTTCACGCCCTCGCGCCGGCCGATGATCTTCTCGATGAAGTCGAGGTGCAGCCGGTGCATGCCGTAGGTGCCGCAGATCAGACCGTCACCGTAGCCCTGCTTGAGCAGCAGCGCACCGATCAGCGTGGTGCGGCGACGCACTTCCTTCTTCGCGTACTCGACCGACACCCCCTGGCGCTCCATCAGGCCGTGGTAGTAGGTCCACAGCTCCTTGAAGCGGGGATCGGAGTCGGGGTTCACGAGCTCGAAATGTTCTTCGGCGCGCATGCGCAGACCGAAGCGCTCGATGTTGGCACTCAGGACATCAGGGCGGCCGATCAGGATCGGGCGCGCGAGGCCTTCGTCGACGACCGTCTGTACCGCGCGCAACACGCGCTCGGACTCGCCTTCGGCGAAGATGATGCGCTGGTTCGTGCCGCGCGCGGCAGCGAACACGGGCTTCATGATGAGGCCCGAATGCCACACGAAATTGTTGAGCTGGGTGCGGTAGGCGTCCCAGTCGGTGATCGGACGCGTCGCGACGCCGGAGGCCATGCCGGCCTCGGCGACCGCCGGGGCGATCTTGACGATCAGACGCGGGTCGAAGGGGCGCGGGATGATGTACTCGGGCCCGAAGCCCGACACCTTCTCGCCGTAGGCGGCGGCGACGATGTCGCTCTGCTCCGCGCGCGCGAGCTCGGCGATCGCCTTGACGGCAGCGAGCTGCATCTCGTCGGTGATCGTGGTCGCGCCGACATCGAGCGCGCCGCGGAAGATGAAGGGGAAGCACAGCACGTTGTTGACCTGGTTCGGATAGTCCGAACGGCCCGTCGCGATGATCGCGTCGTCGCGCACCGACTTCACCAGCTCGGGCAGGATCTCCGGCGTCGGGTTCGCGAGCGCGAGGATCATCGGCTGCGCCGCCATCTTCGCGACCATCTCGGGCTTGAGCACGCCGCCGGCCGACAGGCCGAGGAACACATCCGCGCCCTCGATGACCTCGGCGAGCTTGCGGGCGCTGGTGGCCTTCGCGTAGCGGGCCTTGATCGGGTCCATCAGCACCGTGCGGCCCTCATACACGACGCCTTCGAGGTCGGTGACCCAGATGTTCTCGACCGGGATGCCGAGCTTCTCGAGCAGGCCCAGGCAGGCGAGCGCCGCGGCCCCCGCACCGGAAGTCACGAGCTTGACCTTCTTCAGGTCCTTGCCGAGCAGATGCAGGCCGTTGAGGATCGCTGCGCCGACGACGATCGCGGTGCCGTGCTGGTCGTCGTGGAAGACCGGGATCTTCATCCGCTCGCGCAGGCGTGCCTCGATGTAGAAGCATTCCGGCGCCTTGATGTCCTCGAGGTTGATGCCGCCGAAAGTGGGCTCCAGCGCCGCGATCATGTCGATCAGCTTGTCGGGGTCGTTCTCCGCGATCTCCAGGTCGAACACGTCGATGCCGGCGAACTTCTTGAACAGCACGCCCTTGCCTTCCATGACCGGCTTGGCCGCCAGCGGGCCGATGTTGCCCAGGCCCAGCACGGCGGTGCCGTTGGTGACGACGCCGATCAGGTTGCCGCGCGCGGTCAGGTTCGCGGCCTCGCCAGGCTCCTCGACGATCGCGTCGCAGGCGGCAGCCACGCCGGGGGAATAGGCCAGCGACAGGTCGCGTTGGTTGGAAAGCACTTTCGTGGGGGTGACCGAGATCTTGCCCGGACGCGGATAGCGGTGATAGTCGAGCGCCGCAGCGCGGATCAATTCGTCCATGTGATGCCCCGTAATTGTTGTAATCAGTCTCTCGCGGCCGTCGCCGACCGTCTCCCGAGGCTGCAATGATGCCGCGGATCGCAGCACGGAGACAGCCCTGCCGGGTTACGGCGGTACGGCCGGCGCCAGGGGACGAAGAAGCTGTTTTCCGTCGAGCCCGCTGCCGTGGCATAATATTAGGCTTTCGCCGACTGCGGTTTACCCTAGTAGTTTCCGCAAGGCCGGCACAACAAGAAGGTCCAAAGGCCCGTTCAAAACCCCGCCAGGACGCGTGGCTGCGAGCTCCAGGTGGGTTACCGCTTTTGCTTGTGCAATCTGGAGAGCTTTTCACCATGACTCAACGCTTGTCCGCCGAGGCCATCCTGGCCGGCGCGCCCGCTTACATCCGCCACGCCGGCCTGAAGAAGTGGGTCGCTGAAATCGCCGCACTGACCGAACCTGACCGGGTTTACTGGTGCGACGGATCGGTCGAGGAATACGACCGCCTGTGCGCCGAAATGGTCGAGGCGGGCATGCTGATCAAGCTCAATCCGGAAAAGCGCAAGAACTCGTACCTGGCGTGGTCCGACCCCTCGGACGTCGCGCGCGTCGAAGACCGCACCTACATCTGCTCGAAGAACAAGGACGACGCCGGCCCGACGAACAACTGGGAAGACCCGGCCACCATGCGCGAGACCCTCAACGGCCTGTTCAAGGGCTGCATGCGGGGTCGCACGCTGTACGTGGTGCCGTTCTCGATGGGCCCGCTCGGTTCGCCGATCGCCCACATCGGCGTCGAGATCTCCGACAGCCCCTACGTCGTCACCAACATGCGCACGATGACGCGCATGGGCCGCGCCGTATATGACGTGCTCGGCGCCGATGGCGAGTTCGTCCCGTGCATCCACTCGGTCGGCGCCCCGCTCGGACCGGGCGAGAAGGACTCGCGCTGGCCGTGCAACCCGGACACCAAGTACATCGTCCACTACCCCGAGACGCGCGAGATCTGGTCCTACGGCTCGGGCTACGGCGGCAACGCGCTGCTGGGCAAGAAGTGCTTCGCGCTGCGCATCGCCTCGACGATGGCGCGTGACGAAGGCTGGCTCGCCGAACACATGCTGATCCTCGGCGTCGAGTCGCCCGAAGGCGAGAAGACCTACGTCGCGGCGGCCTTCCCGTCGGCCTGCGGCAAGACCAACTTCGCCATGCTGATCCCGCCGAAGTCCTTCAACGGCTGGAAGATCTACACCGTCGGCGACGACATCGCGTGGATCAAGCCGGGCAAGGACGGCAAGTTCTACGCCATCAACCCCGAAGCCGGCTTCTTCGGCGTTGCCCCGGGCACGTCGGAAAAGACCAACTACAACGCGATGGCGACGCTGAAGGAAAACATCATCTTCACCAACGTCGCGCTGACCGACGACGGCGACGTGTGGTGGGAAGGCATGAGCAAGGAGGCCCCCGCCCACCTGATCGACTGGCAGGGCAAGGACTGGACGCCGGAACTGGCCAAGGAAACCGGCCGCAAGGCGGCACACCCGAACTCGCGCTTCACCGCGCCGGCGGAGCAGTGTCCGTCGATCGACCCGAACTGGCAGGATCCGGCCGGCGTGCCGATCTCGGCCTTCATCTTCGGCGGCCGCCGCGCGACCACCGTGCCGCTGGCCTACCAGGCGTTCAACTGGAACTTCGGCGTCTACATGGCGGCGACCCTCGGTTCGGAAACCACCGCCGCCGCCTTCGGCGCGCAGGGCGTGGTGCGCCGCGACCCGTTCGCGATGCTGCCCTTCTGCGGCTACCACATGGGCGACTACTTCAACCACTGGCTGAAGATGGGCCACGTGGTCGAGCAGACGCCGAAGATCTTCTGCGTGAACTGGTTCCGCATGAACGAGAAGGGCGAGTTCATGTGGCCGGGCTTCGGCGAGAACATGCGCGTGCTGAAGTGGATCGTCGACCGCGTGCGCGGCCGCATCGGCGCGAAGGAAACGTCGCTCGGCTGGATGCCCAACTTCGAGGACATCGACTGGACCGGCTCGGACGTGACGAAGGAGGAGTTCGAGGGCCTGACCCAGGTCGACGCCGACGCTTGGAAGAAGGAGCTCGAACTGCACAAGGAATGGTTCGACAAGCTGCAGGATCGCCTGCCGCGCGCGCTGACGCTCAAGCGCGAAATGTTCGAACTGACCCTGTCGGTCTGAGCTTCCCGGCCGGACACGGCCGGCCGAGCCAACAAAAGCGCCGCGCGTCGGCGCTTTTGTTTTTTCCGTCCCCTACAATTTCACATCGATCGCCCCCGAGGAACAGGCATGACACCGCATCTCGCCCGCCGCACCGCCGACATCCAGCCCTTCCATGTGATGGAGCTGCTGCGACGCGCGCGCGAACTCGAGGCGCAGGGGCGCGACATCATCCACATGGAAGTCGGCGAGCCGGACTTCGCGACGCCGCAGCCGATGATAGCCGCGGCGACGCGCTTTCTCGCCGGCGGCGACGTGCATTACACCGCAGCCCTCGGCCTGCCGGCCCTGCGCGAGGCGATCGCGCGCTTCTACCGGGAGCGCTTCGGCGCGGACGTCGCCCCCGAGCGCATCATCGTCACGCCGGGCGCCTCGGGCGCGCTGATGCTGGCGCTCGCCGCGACCACCGACCCGGGCGACGAGTGGCTGCTGCCCGACCCCGGCTATCCGTCGAACCGCCACCTCGTGCGCAGCTTCGAAGGCGTGCCGCGGGCGCTGCCGGTGGGCGCGGAGACACGCTACCAGCCGACGCCCGGACAGGTGGCGGCTGCGTGGACGGCGCGCACGCGCGGCCTGATCGTCGCGAGCCCGTCCAACCCGACCGGCACCCTGCTCGACCAGGCGGAACTCGCGGCGCTGCGGGCGGAAGTGATCGCACGCCATGGCACGCTGATCGTCGACGAGATCTATCAGGGCCTGACTTACGGCGTCGACGCGAGCACGGTGCTGAAGACCATGGACGACGTGTTCGTCGTGAACAGTTTTTCCAAGTACTTCGGCATGACCGGCTGGCGCCTGGGCTGGCTGGTCGCGCCGCAGGCCTATGTGCGCGAGATCGAAAAGCTCGCGCAGCATTTCTTCATCTCACCCTCGACGCCCGCGCAGCACGCTGCGCTGGCAGCCTTCGCGCCCGCGACGATCGAGATCCTGGAGGGGCGCCGGCATGAGTTCGCGCAGCGCCGCGACACGCTGCTGCCGGCACTGCGCGAACTGGGTTTCGTCGTCGCAGCGGAGCCGCAGGGGGCCTTCTACATCTACGCCGACATCTCGCGCCTCGCCGACGACAGCGAAGCGCTCGCGCACCGTTTGATCGAGGAGGCCGGGGTGGCTGCAACGCCGGGGCTGGACTTCGGCGACAACCAGCCCCGTCGCCATCTGCGCATCGCCTACACGAACCGCAGCGAACGTCTGCTGGAAGCGGCAGAGCGCATCGCGCGCATGCGCGGCTGAAGAACAGCACCGCGCGGCGGGGAGTTCCCCGCCGCCGCGGATCAGACGCCGGTTTCGGTCTTGGCGCGGGTTGCCGCCGCGACGAGGCGCTTCTTCATCGCGAGCACCTTGTTCGCGTAGCTCGCGTTCGGATCGCGGAGCGCGCCGCCGTAGTATTGCAGCGCGCTTTGCAGGGTGCCGAAGCGCTGCATGCCCTCGACGAGCACCATCGTGCCGACGCGGATGTTGAGCGTGGGATCGAACAAGGCGTCCTCGCCGGCGTTGCGGCCGATCTTGTCGAGATGGAAGCGCGGAATCACCTGCATCAGCCCCTGCGCGCCCATGTTGCTCTCGGCGAAGGGGTTGAAGCTCGATTCGATCGCCATCACCGCGACGATCAGCAGCGGGTCGATGCCGAGCTTGCGGCCGCTGAGTTCGGCCGCGGTAAGCAGCGGTTCGAGCGTGCGCGTGGAAATCTTGTAGCGCTGCGCGACGAAATCGCGCACGCCGCGCATCTCGGTCGACAGCCCTCCGACGGCCGCAACGGACTTCGGACGCGACTTGTCGACGGGCGTTTGCGCGGCCGGGGCCTGCGCCGTGTCGCCGGCTTCGGCAACCACGGAAACCCCGGCGCCGAGATCGGCATAGCTGACGGGGTCCTTCAGCAGATAGCCCGCTCCGACGAGCGCGACGAGCGCAAAGGCGGTGAGCATCAGACTGCCATGAACGAAATGCACAAAGAACGCGGCCGCGCCGTGAAGCCTGCCGTCAGGACGAGTTGCGTGAGTCATCGGTACCTCCCTGCTGCGACCATGCTCCCCGACCGCGGCGCCTGCAGCACGCCCAGGCAGATTTCGCCTGTCGGTCGGAAGATCACTTCTTCAGTGGTTGTTCGGGTGTGCGATCGCAACCAGACCGCACGCCCGGCG
Organism: Azoarcus sp. Aa7; assembly: GCF_014822185.1. Lineage (GTDB taxonomy): Bacteria > Pseudomonadota > Gammaproteobacteria > Burkholderiales > Rhodocyclaceae > Aromatoleum. The sequence continues at coordinate 23,754 of NZ_QVLR01000096.1, read as the reverse complement.
GGGACGGGTGCGCTCTGCGGCGCTGCCCCGGGACGCCCGATTTCGCTGAAAATCGCGCGCCACCCCGCTGCCAATTATTGAAAACTGCGATTGAAAACTACGTTGCTGCAGTGCAGCAACAACCCGACTTTATTGATTTGATTGGGCGAGGTCAACCAGGCACGCTGCCTGCGAAGGTCCCTCCGCCCTCCTCCCGGACGCAAAGTCTCGCACAGACAGGGCTCCAGGCAGAGTTGTCAAATTGTGACAAAACTTGTTTCAGGCTACCGTGACACCCTTCACACGGTCGCGGGAGCCGGTCCACACGCGACGTTCGGCAGGCCGAGTGCGGGCCGCAGACACGTCCAGTCGAAGCACGGACCGGGGTCGGTCTTGCGCCCGGGGGCGATGTCCGAGTGGCCCGTGATCGCCTCGACGGGGTAGGCCGCACACAGTACGCGCAGGAGCGCAGCGAGGCGGGTGTACTGCACCGGCGCGAAGGGCTGCGTGTCGCAGCCTTCGAGCTCGATCCCGATCGAGAAGTCGTTGCAGCGCTCGCGTTCGCGCCAGCACGAGATGCCGGCGTGCCACGCGCGGGCGTCCGTGGGCACGAACTGCAGCAGGCTGCCGTCGCGGCGGATGAAGAAATGCGCCGACACGCGCAGGTGATTGATCGCCGCGTAATACGGGTGCGCGGCGGGGTCGAGGGTATTCGTAAACAGCTGTTCGACGCCCGGACCGCCGAACTCGTCGGGCGGCAGGCTGATCGCATGCACGACGATCAGCTTCACCTCGGTGTCGACGGGACGCGCATCGAAGTTCGGCGACGGGCAGCGCTGCGCGCCCTCCAGCCAGCCGGCGTCAAGGCGCCCGAGGGCGTCGGCGACCGGCTCGCGGGGCGCGAGGTCCGCCGTCGGCTTACGCATGGCGCTTGCCCGTGCGGGCGGGCTTGCCGGTCGGCGCCGGGCCGGAACGTACCGGCGATCGCACCGCCTGCGGGCCGCGGCTGCCTGCCGGCGCCGGCTTGCCGCCCGACGGACGGCCGTTCGCGGACGGTCTGGCTGGTCCGCGCGCTGCGGATGCGACGGAACGCTCGTTTCCTGCGAGCGGCACGCCCGGCTGATGACGTGGGATGAGGCAGTTCGGGCCGTTGCCGATGAGGTCCGCGCGCCCCATCTGCTGCAGCGCCTCGCGGATCAGCGGCCAGTTCTCCGGGTCGTGCCAGCGCAGCAGCGCCTTGTGCAGCTTGCGGACCTTGCCCGCGCGGGCGGTCTCGACGATCTCGGAGTCGGCCGACACCTTGCGCAGGGGGTTGCGGCGGCTGTGGTACATCGTCGTCGCCATCGCCATTGGCGTGGGCAGGAAGGTCTGCACCTGGTCGGGCCGGAAACCCTGCCTCTTCAGCCACAGCGCGAGGTTCACCATGTCCTCGTCGGTCGTGCCGGGGTGCGCGGCGATGAAGTAGGGGACGAGGTGCTGCTTCTTGCCCGCTTCCTGCGAGTACTTCTCGAACATCGCGGCGAACTTCTCGTAGGTGCCGATGCCGGGCTTCATCATCTTCGATAGCGGCCCTTCCTCGGTGTGCTCGGGGGCGATCTTGAGGAGTCCGCTGACGTGGTGCGTGACGAGCTCCTTCACGTACTCGGGCGAGCGCACCGCGAGGTCATAACGCAGGCCGGAGCCGATCGTCACGCGCTTGACGCCGGGAATCGCACGCGCCTTGCGGTACAGCGAGATCAGCGGCGCATGGTCGGTATCGAGGTTCTCGCAGATGCCGGGATAGACGCACGAGAGGCGCCGGCACGAGGTCTCGATCTTCTTGTCCTTGCACGCGAGACGGTACATGTTCGCAGTGGGGCCGCCGAGATCGGTGATATGGCCCTTGAAGTCCGGCGTCCTGTCGCGGATCTCCTCGATCTCGTGCAGGATCGACTCCTCCGAGCGGCTCTGGATGATGCGCCCCTCGTGCTCGGTGATCGAGCAGAAGGTGCAGCCGCCGAAACAGCCGCGCATGATGTTGATCGAGAACTTGATCATGTCCCACGCCGGGATGCGCGCGTCGCCGTAGGCGGGATGCGGCCGGCGCGCGTAGGGCAGGCCGTAGACGAAGTCCATCTCGGGAGTGGTGAGCGGGATCGGCGGCGGGTTGAGCCACACGTCGCGCCGGCCCGGCCCTTCGCCATGCGCCTGCACCAGCGCGCGGGCGTTGCCGGGGTTCGATTCGAGATGGAAGATGCGCGAGGCGTGGGCGTACATCACCGGGTCGGCGCTGACGGTCTCGTAGGCCGGCAGGCGGACCACCATCTTGCCGCGGGCGGCGCGGCGCGCGGCGACGCGTTCCGCGGCGGGGACGATGCGCACCGGCAGGACGCCGTCCGCCGCGGCCGGCGCGGATGCCTGCTCCGGCTCCATCGCATACGGGTCGGGATGCGGCTCGACGCGGCCGGGACGGTCCAGCGTCAGCGAGTCGATCTCGCTCCACTCCTCGCCCGGCAGCCAGCCCGGCTTGACCATGAAGGCGGTACCGCGCAGGTCGCGGATCGCCTCGATCGGCTCGCCGGCATCGAGACGCCGCGCCAGCGCGACGAGCGCGCGTTCGGCGTTGCCGAAGATCAGGAGGTCCGCCTTGGAGTCGGGCAGCACCGAGCGGCGCACCTTGTCGGACCAGTAGTCGTAATGCGCGATGCGGCGCAGCGAGGCCTCGATGCTGCCGATGACGACGTAGGCGTCGGGAAAGGCTTCGCGCGCGCGTTGCGCGTAGACAGTCACCGCGCGATCGGGCCGCTTGCCGGCTTCCGCGCCGGGAGTGTAGGCGTCGTCGGAGCGGATCTTGCGGTCCGAGGTGTAGCGGTTGACCATCGAGTCCATGTTCCCGGCGGTAATGCCGAAGAACAGGCGCGGCTGGCCGAGCGCGCGGAAGGGCTCGGCGCTCTTCCAGTCCGGCTGGCTGATGATGCCGACGCGGAAGCCCTGCGCCTCGAGCATCCGCCCTATCAGGGCCATGCCGAAGCTGGGGTGGTCGATGTAGGCGTCCCCGGTCACGAGGATCACGTCGCACGCGTCCCAGCCGAGTGTCTTCATCTCGGAGCGGGACATCGGCAGGAAGGTCGCGGAGCGGGCCGGCGGACGGGCGCCCGCGGCGATGCTGGGGGGAGAATCCGGATTCATTGTCGCGTGCATTGTACTCGGACGCCCGGGCGCCCCGTTCGGTTCAATCGGTGAGCGCGGGCTGCGCGTCCGCAAGGCGGATCGCGTCGCGGCGGGCCTCGTCCAGCAGCCATTCGCGGAAGGCCGCCACTGTTGCCCGCGGGACGACCGCCTGCGGTGTCACGATGTAGTAGGCGAAGCGCCGCCGCAAACTGATGCCGAAGGGCATGACGAGGCGGCCGGCGGCGACCTCCGCGGCGACCAGCGGCTTGGAGACCAGCGCGACCCCCAGCCCGTCGAGCGCGGCGGCGATGGCGAGGCCCGAGTCGCTGAAGTGCAGGCCGGCGTCGGCGCGCACCGAGGTGACGCCCGCGGCCTGTAGCCATTCGGCCCAGGTCGGCCGCTCGCGCGTGTCGGGCACCGTATCGTCGTGGATCAGGCTGTGGCGCCGCAGGTCCGACGGCTGGCGCAGCGGGATCTTCGCGCGCAGCAGCGCCGGGCTGCACACCGCGGTGTATTCGGGTTCGAGCAGCATCTCGCTGCGATAGCCCGGATAGGCGCCCGTGCCGAAGCGGATCCACAGCTGGCCACCCTCGGCGCGCTGCGTGAGCGGCTCGATGCCCAGCCCCGCGGCGTCGCGGCCGTCGATCGCCTTGGTCGCGCTCGCCAGATGCAGCTCGATCTGCGGGTGCAGCTCGGCGAAGCGCTGTAGCCGGGGAACGAGCCAGCGCGACGCGAAGGACGGCGGCGCGACGACCGACAGCCGGCTCAGCGGCCGCATCGCGCGGACCGCCTCGACCGACTCGGCGATCGCACTCATCGCTTCGCGCAGCTTGGGCAGCATCGCCTCGCCTTCCTGCGTGAGCTCGAGCGCGCGCGTCAGGCGCCGGAACAGGGGCACGCCCAGGTCCTGCTCGAGGCCGCGGATCTGGTGGCTGATCGCGGTCGGCGTGACCGAGAGCTCCTCGGCGGCGAGCTTGAAGCTCAGGTGGCGCGCGGCGACCTCGAAGGCACGCAGGGCGTTGAGCGGCGGAAGACGGACGGCCATATGCGGACGGTGACACGGATGAGATTTTCTAAGTCGTCACATGATGAACGATCGTTTGTTGCGACGCAACAACCTCCGTACAGTCGCGTCCATGCCCTCACGACGGGCTGCACTGTCAAGGAGCCGCACAATGGACAACGACTATCTCTTCTATCAAGGCCGGATCCGCGAAGCGCAGCGTCTGCGCAACGAGGCCCTGGGTCAGATCCTGGCCGACGGCTGGCACGGCGCAAAACGCCTCGTTGCCCGTATCGCACGCGCCGTGGTCGACCATCTGCTCGGCCCAAGCTACTCCCAACCCCGCTGAGCCAATGCGCCCCATGAGGGCGCCGGTCAATCGCCCGCCCTGCGCCGCCGCCGACGCAGGGCGACGATGCCGTACACGAGCACGTTGACCGCCAGCACCAGCAGTCCGAGCACGAGTTGGACCTGCGGCGTGAGCCCCGCCGGGTAGATCAGCGGGATCAGGTAGTGCTCGATGAAACCGCCGCGGTAATCCACGCCCCCCGCCGCGAGGCGCAGCGCATTCTCGAGCGGGGTCAGCGGACAGGTCCAGCCGATCAGTTCGATCCCCGCCCCGTACGCGGCGACCGGCAGATGCACCCACTTCGCGCGCGGCCAACGCAGTGTCAGCAGCCCGCCGAATACCACGAAGGCGATGAAGAGCGCGTGCACCAGCACGACGAGATCGGCCGCCATCAGCGCAAACACATTCTTCTCCTCAAGGTCCGCTTGCCGCCGGCCGGAACACACGCACGCCCAGCAGCACGCCCACGACCAGCAGCACGATGCCTGCCGCCTCGCCGAGACCCGGCCAACGCCCGTACCACAGGAAAGCATAGAGCAGCGCCGCCAGCGTTTCGAACACGATGAGCTGGCCCGCGAACGCCGGGGGCAACAGATGGCTCGCGCGGTTCCACAGCAGCGTGCCCAGCCACGATGCGGCGAGCCCGACCAGCAGCATCAGGCCGACGAAGGCCAGCGGCCGCGGCCCGAAGGGCCAGTCGAACGCCTCCGCCGGCGCGGCGACACCTTCCCACAGCGCGAAGCCGGCTGCGGCGACGAGCGCGAGCGGCAGCGTCACGAGCCCCTGCGCGGTCGCCCACGGCCGCGCGAGCCCCGGCTCGCGCGCACGCAGCCAGCGCCCGTTGCGGATCGGATACCAGGTCCACGACGCGACCGAGACGGCTGCCAGCAGCAGGCCCAGCGCATAGCGCAGCCCGCCTTGGGCGCCCTCGCCTCCCTGCCCGGCCGCGTCTGCCGCATGGGCGGCGGAATCGAACTGCACGACCACGAGGCCCGCCAGGATCACCACGAGCGGCAGCGCGAGGCGCCGCCACGCGACGACGTCCGCGACATTGCCGGCACGGCGCTCGGTCAGGTTCGCGCAGATCGCGATCACGACCGGCAGCGTGCCGATCATCAGCGTCGGCACCGGCGCGCCGGCGAGCTGGATCGCGCTGGCGAGCGTCGTGTAATAGATCAGGTTGCCGACCAGCGCGAGCTTGCCGGCTTCGATCCAGTCGGCTCGCGTGAGCTTTGCCAGTGCGGCGCGGTCCATCCATGCAAGCCCCAGCGCGAGGACGCCGAAGGCGATGTAGCGGCCGAACGCAAGCACGATGCCGGGGTAGTCGCCGAGCATCAGGGGCACGACGAATACGAGCCCCCACAACAAGCCCGCGCCGAGCGCGGCGAGCAAACCAACCAGCATGGATTCCTTCCCCGGATCGCAGGCGCGCAGTGTGCCACGCAAAGCCCTCGCGGGGGTGCGGGGAAACCCTGAGCACGCGCGAATCGGGCTTGGCAGCTGCTATGCTGCCCACGACATGAACCGGGCTCATCGCAGGGCTGAAAATCCCTCGCCGCGCGGCGCCGCGGAGCTTGTTAACATCTCCTCACCCTATTCCGAACAAGAACCGGAGACCTCCCTCATGACCGAAACGCCCATCCGCGGGCCACGCGTCGGACTGTTCGCCACCTGCCTGATGAACGTCTTCCGCCCGAACGTCGGCTTCTCCGCGGCGAAGCTGCTCGAAGACGCCGGCTGTACCGTCGAGGTACCGGCGAACCAGACCTGCTGCGGCCAGCCCGGCTACAACAGCGGCGACTACGAGGCCGCGCGTGCGCTGGCGCGCCAGGTCATCGAGACGTTCGAAAACTACGATTACATCGTCGGCCCCTCCGGCTCGTGCATGGCGACGATCCGCCACGACTACCCGGTGCTGTTCCAGGACGATCCGGTGTGGCTGCCGCGCGCGCAGGCGCTGTCGGTGAAGAGCTGGGAGCTGCTGTCCTTCCTCGCCGATGTGCTCGGTGCGACCACATCCGATGCGCACTACGACGGCACCGTGACCTACCACGACTCCTGTTCCGGCCTGCGCGGCCTGGGCATCAAGGGCCAGCCGCGCACGCTGCTCGGCGAGGTCGACGGCCTGAAGCTCAAGGAGATGGAAGACAGCGAGGTGTGCTGCGGCTTCGGCGGCACCTTCTGCATCAAATACCCGGAGATCTCGGAGAAGATGGTCGAGGACAAGGTGCGCAACATCCTAGCCACCGGCGCCGACACCGTCGTCGGCGGCGACCTCGGCTGCCTGATGAACATCGCCGGGCGGCTAAAGCGTATCAACGCGCCGGTGAAGGTCTTCCACACCGCCGAAGTGCTCGCCGGCCTCGCGGACGGACCGGGGCTCGCGGGCGCCGCGAAGGAGTCCGACTGATGGAAATCCGTTCGAAGGAATTCAAGGAACGCGCGGTTTTCGCGATCCACGACGCGAGCCTGCAGCAGGCGCTCGGCAAGGCGCGCGGCGGCTTCGTCGGCAAGCGCGCGCAGCAGGCGGCGGAGCTGCCGGAGTTCGAACAGCTGCGCGAGGAAGCGAAGAACACCAAGAACCACATCCTCGACAACCTCGATCACTACCTCGAGCGCTACGAAGCGGCGGTGACGGCCGCCGGCGGCCACGTGCACTGGGCGCGCGACGCCAAGGAGGCGCGGAAGATCATCCTCGACATCTGCAAGCGCGTCGACGCGAAGACGGTCACCAAGGGCAAGTCGATGGTGTCCGAGGAGATCGGCCTCAACGAGGCGCTGATCGAGCACGGCATGGAAGTCGTCGAGACCGACCTCGGCGAATACATCATCCAGCTCGCGCACGAACCGCCCTCGCACATCATCGCGCCGGCGGTGCACAAGACCAAGGACCAGGTCTCCGACCTCTTCGAGGCCGCGCACGGCGGCCCGCGCAAGACCGAGGTCGCCGACCTCGTCAATGAGGCGCGCAGGGTGCTGCGCGACAAGTACTTCCGCGCCGACGTCGGCATCACCGGCGGCAACTTCCTCGTCGCCGAGACCGGCTCGTCGATCATCGTCACCAACGAGGGCAACGGCGACCTGACGCAGACGCTGGCGAAGGTGCATATCGTCACGTCCGGCATCGAGCGCGTCGTGCCGACGCTCGACGACGCGACGCTGTTCCTACGCCTGCTGGCGCGCAGCGCGACCGGCCAGGAAACGGAGACCTACACGACGATCTCGACCGGCCCGCGCCGCGCCGACGACATCGACGGCCCGGAGGAGTACCACGTCGTGCTGGTCGACAACGGCCGCTCCAAGATGCTCGGCGGGCGCTTCAAGGACATGCTGCGCTGCATCCGTTGCGGCGCGTGCATGAACCACTGCCCGGTGTATGGCGCGGTCGGCGGTCACGCCTACGGCTGGGTCTATCCCGGCCCGATGGGCTCAGTGCTGACGCCGCTGATCAAGGGTCTCGACAATGCCTACGATCTCCCCAACGCGTGCACGCTGAACGGGCGCTGCGCCTCGGTGTGCCCGGTGAAGATCCCGCTGCCCGACCTGTTGCGCGAGCTGCGCCACATGCAGCACCAGCAGGACATCACGCCGGCGATGCAGAGGCGCGCGCTGAAAGTGTGGCGCTATATTGCGACGCGGCCGAAGCTGTACCACGCGCTCGAGCAGGTCGGCGCGCGCTTCCTGTCGGCGATCGCGAAGGACGGCAGCATCCGCCGCCTGCCGCTCGCCAGCGGCTGGACCGACGTGCGCGACCTGCCGGCCCCGGCGGGGCGCACCTTCCTGGAACTGTGGCAAGGCAAGCGAGGCCAGAAATGAGCGCAGCAATGAACGCAAGAGACGCCATCCTCGGCTCCGTCCGCAACGCGCTGCGGCGCGGCCCGCTGGACGACGCGCGGCGCGCCGAGCTCGACGCGCGCCGCCCGCGGCACACCCGCCCGGCGCAGGACGAAGACCTCGTCGCGCGCTTCGTGCGCAAGTTCGAGAGCCGCGCCGGCACGACGCAACGCGTTGCGAGCCGCGCCGACGTGCCCGCCGCGGTCGAAGCCTACCGCACGGCGATGGGCCTGCCCGCGCGCGCCGTGGTCGGTGCCGCGCTGCAGGATCTTTCGTGGCCCGCCGGGCTGGAGGTGCATCACGGCGCGGCCGGCATCAGCGAAACGATGTCGGTGTCGCAGGCGCTGGCGGGCATCGCGGAGCCCGGCAGCCTGATGATGGCCTCCGGCCCGGCCAGCCCGATCACGCACAACTTCGTGCCCGACGACCACGTCGTCGTGCTCGACGCGGGTGCGATCGTGGGCCACTTCGAGGAGGCATGGGAGATCCTGCGCGCCCGACCCGAGGGCATGCCGCGCGCGACCAACATCATCTCCGGCCCCTCGCGCACGGCCGACGTCGAGCAGACCATCCAGCTCGGCGCGCATGGCCCGCGGCGCGTGCATGTGATCCTCGTCGGCTGAAGCCGAACGAGCGGGTCCGGGGGCCGGCCGCATGCCCCCGGACTAAGCCGTCCGATGCATATTCGCTTACAACTCGGCGACAACTTCTCCGCTCGATCTCGCGTTTAATGCGCATGGGGACAACGGTACGCGCTGCGTGACGATGTCCGGCTCGTCAGGAGAAGAATCATGAAATCGAACGTACTGAAGCTGCTTGCCGCATTGATCGCCGGTAGCGCCCTCCTCACCGCCCTGCCCGCGCAGGCCGGGCGCGACGACTGGCGCGAAGACCGCCATGAGTGGCGCGACCACGATCGCGGCCACAGGCACGGGCACTACAAGAAATTCCGCGACCACGAGCGCGTCGTGATCCGCGAACGGATCGTCGAACGCCGGCCGGTGGTGCGCGAATACCGCTACTACGAGCGCCCGATCGGGTATTACGCCCCGGAACCCGTCTATGCCCCGGTCTACGCGCCGCGCATCTATCCGCGCGATCCCGCGATCACGATCGGCGTCGACATCCCGCCGCTGGTCATTCCGTTGCGTTGATGCAACACCCTGAGCCGGGTCCGCGCAGGGCCCGGCTGTTCGCGGCGAACGCCTCGGCCGCCGCGATGAACTCGAAGAAATCCGCCTCGAAGCCGGCGTAGTCGGCGAGTAGCTCGGCGCCGCTGCCGGTCAGTGGATTGGCGCGGCGCAGGCGCAGTGCCATACGGTCCAGCGCCATCGCGATGACGTCCGCCGAACGATAACTCCCCAGCCAGTCCGATTCGCGCATGCGCGGCAGGATCGCCGCCAGGCGCGGCGGCAGCAGCGTGCCGTGCGCACCCATCAGCGCGTACATCGCCGCGCTGAAGCGTTCGAGCGGCTCGTCGTGGAAACGCTCCCAGTGCAGCGCGAGGAAGTGGTCGTAGAACATGTCGACCATCACCCCAGCGACGCGCCGCCGCTCGGGCGACACCCGCGCACGGCTGCGCTGGAAGGCAGGATGGGTTTCGGCGAAGACGTCGATCTGGCGATGCAGGCGTACGCCCTCGGCAACGTCCGGCGGCAGGCCGGCCGGCAGCGGCCCCTTGACGAAATCTCCCATCAGGCCGCCGAGGCGGTCCGGAGGGGAATCGCCGGCGAGCCAGGCGTGCGCGAGGAAGTTCATGTCCGCCCTGCCTATGCGAACGCGGCTGTGAGCCAGTCGATGAATTCCTGCACCACGGCACGCTTGCTCTGCGCCGGCGTCGTCACCGCGTAGTACGTGAAGGGCGCCGGCGCGGACACGCCGAAGAGCGGCACGAGCCTGCCCGTCTCGACCCACGCCGCCGACAGGCGCCGCGTGCCCACCGCCGCACCCAAACCCGCCGCGGCGATCTCCATCAGCATGCCGAGGTCGTTGAACACCGCACCACGCTCGGGCTCCCCCCAGTCGAGGCCAGCCGCGAGGAAACACGGACGCCACGGCAGCAGCGGCGAGCGCAGCAATTCCAGGCCGGCGAGATCCGCCATGCCGGCCGGCGCATGCGCGGCAACCCACGACGGCGCGGCGAGCGGCGCCATGGTGTCGTCGAAGAGCTTGCGCACGACGCGCTCCGGGTAATCGCCGCGCCCCCAGCGCACCTCGACGTCGGCCGCCTCGGCGGTGACGTCCTGCAGCGGGATCGACAGGTGTGCCTCGAGTTCCACCTCGGGATGCGCGCGCAGGTATTCGGGCAGGCGTGCCATCAGCAGCTGGCGCGCGAAGGTCGGCGGCAGCGACACGCGCAGGCGCTCGCGCTCGGGCCGCAGCACCGCGCCCGCCTGCGCGAGTTTGTCGAAAGCCGCGCGCACGCTGTCGAGGTACAGCCGCCCGGCGGTCGTCGGCCGAACCCCGCCCGACGCACGCTCGAACAGGGCCGTGCCGAGCTGGGTTTCGAGCTGGCGGATGCGGTGGCTGACGGCGCTGGGCGTCACGCACAGCTCTTCGGCCGCCTGCGCGAAGCCGCCCAGGCGCGCGGCCGCCTCGAAGGCCGCCAGCGCGTGCATCGGCGGCACGTGGCGCAGCGGCGCGCTCAAGCCCGACTCCACAAGCGGGCGATTTCCGCGACTTCGCGATGACGCGGACAGGCGACGACATGGTCGTTGGTCATGCCCGCCGCCTGCATCAGCGCGTAGCAGATCGTGCTGCCGACGAACTTGAAGCCACGCGCCTTCAGCGCCTTGCTCATCGCGTCGGACTGCGGCGTGGTCGCGGGGATCTCGCCGAGCGCGGAGAAGGCGTTCTGCACCGGCTCGCCGTCGACGAAGCTCCACAGCCAGGCGACGGGATCGGTTCCTGCGTCGCGAAGGTCGAGCCAAGCACGGGCGTTGAGGATCGCAGCGTCGATCTTCGCGCGGTTGCGGATGATGCCGGGGTCGGCGAGCAGCTCGGCCTTCTTAGCATCGTCGTAGCGCACGATATGCTCGGGATCGAAGCCGTCGAACACCGCCCGGTAACGCTCGCGCTTCCGCAGCACGGTGATCCACGACAGCCCCGCCTGCGCGCCTTCGAGGACGAGGAATTCGAATAGCGTGCGCGGGTCGTCGGTCGGCACGCCCCATTCGGTATCGTGGTAATGGACGTACAGCGGATCATTGCCCGCCCAGGCGCAGCGCTCGGTCATGCGGTTCCTCCGGTGGGCGCGCTTCGGCGGCCCGATGATCGAAGTGTAGCGTCATCGGCCCCGATCCCGAGGCGTTCATGGCCTCCGCGTGGGGCGGGATTCCATCCCGCCCCACGGGACAAGCACGGTCAGGCGAAGAGACCCGCCACGGCCGTCGGATTCGACGGAAAGTAGAAATGCACGTAGGACGCAGTGAGCCGCCCCTGGCGGTAGATCGCCTCGCCCTCGCGCCCGTCCGGCGTCCGGGCGCGCACGAGGGGCACGAGCGGGGAGTCGCTCTTCGAATAATGAAAGGTGTGGCCGGTGAGCCGTCCTTCCGGAAGTTCGGCAAGCTGCATCCCGAGCGCCGCGAGCCGTTGCTGCATCACCGCGTGCCCCGGCAACAGGCCGGCGAAGGCATGCGCCTGCGCGGCCTTGTCGACGACCGTCTCGAAGAGGCTCATCATCCCGCCGCACTCGGCGAGCAGCGGCTTGCCCGCCGCCGCGTGCGCACGCAGAGCGGCGAAGAAATGCGGGTTCGCCGCGAGCGCCTCCCCGTGCAACTCGGGATAGCCGCCCGGCAGCCACACGGCGTCGCAGTCGGGCAGCGCGTCGCCGGCAAGCGGCGAGAAGAATTCGAGCCGCGCACCGAGTCCGCTCAAGGTGTCGAGGTTCGCCGGGTAGATGAAGCCGTAGGCCGCGTCGCGCGCGATCGCGATCGTGCGCCCGGCGAGCAGCGGCGGCAGTTGCGCCGGCAGCGCCGCGGGAAACTCCACCGGCTCCGGCAGATCGGCCGCGCCGGTCGCCGCGATGCCGTCGGCGAAACGGTCCAGCCGCACCTCCAGATCGGCGATCTCCGCCGCCTGCAGGAGGCCCAGGTGGCGCTCCGGCAGCCCCGCCTGGGCGTCGCGCGACAAGGCGCCGTACCAGCGCATGTCCGCGGGCAAGGCCGCACGCAGCATCTCCGCGTGGCGTGCGCTGCCGACATGGTTCGCGAGCACGCCGGAGAAGGGCAGGCCCGGCTGGTAATGCGCGAGCCCGTAGGCCACCGCGCCGAAGGTCTGCGCCATCGCGCGCGCGTCGATCACCGCCATCACCGGGAGACCGAAGCGCCGCGCGATGTCGGCGCCGGAGGGGTTGCCGTCGTAGAGGCCCATCACCCCTTCGACGAGGATCAGGTCGGCCTCGCGCGCGGCCGCGTGCAGGCGCCACGCCGCGTCGGCCTCGCCGCACATACCGAGATCGAGGTTGTACACGGACGCACCGCTCGCGACCGCGTGGATCTGCGGATCGAGGAAGTCGGGCCCGCACTTGAACACGCGCACGCGCCGCCCCTGCCGCGCGTGCAGACGCGCGAGCGCGGCGGTGACGGTGGTCTTGCCTTGGCCCGAAGCGGGTGCAGCGACGAACAGCGCGGGACAACGTGCGACCGCGCTCATGAGTCGCCCTCGCTGCGATGCGTCGTGGAGCAGCCTGCATGCGGCGCATGTGCGACCGGCGCGCTGTCCGGCGCGAACCACGCGAGCCTCGGATACAGGCCGACGACATCGCCGACGATGGTCAGTGCCGGCGGGCGGATGCCTTCGTCCGCGACTACCTGCGGCAGGTTCGCGAGCGTACCGACGGCGACGCGCTGGGCCTGCGTCGTGCCGCGTTCGACGACGCCGGCCGGGGTTTCCGCGGGCAGGCCGTGGGCGACGAGTTCGCGGCAGATGTCGGGCAGGCGCGAGATGCCCATGTAGATCACCAGCGTCTGGCCGCGCCGCGCGAGCATCGGCCAGTCGAGATCGAGCGCGCCGTCCTTGAGGAAGCCGGTCGTGAACACTACCGAACGGGCATGGTCGCGGTGCGTGAGCGGGATGCCCGCGTAGGCGGCGATGCCCGCCGCGGCGGTGACGCCGGGCACGACCTCGACGGTGATGCCGGCCGCGACGAGCACTTCCATCTCCTCGCCGCCGCGCCCGAAGATGAAGGGGTCTCCGCCCTTCAGGCGCACGACGCGCTTGCCCGCCTGCGCGAGGCGCACGAGCAGCTGGTTGATCTCGTCCTGCGGCAGGGTGTGGTCGGCGGCCTTCTTGCCGACGTAGTGGCGTTCGGCCGATGCCGGCGCGAGATCCACGATCGCCGGGCTGACGAGGTTGTCATAGACGATCGCGTCCGCGCCCGAGACGAGGCGCGCGCCGCGCAGGGTCAGCAGCTCGGGGTCGCCGGGGCCGGCGCCGACAAGGTAGACGTGGCCGGCGGCGGGGCCGGGGCGGGGATTCGGGAGGTCGGGAAGGGACATGAGGGTCGCTTCGCTCCTGTCAGGGTTATGTTGGGACAGTTCGGTCTGTTGTCGGGCTTCAGGTCGGCGACGAGGCATGAACCCGCCCGCTACGAGGCGTATTTCGCTCCTCGTTGGCGCGCAGCGGACGCCTCGGCTCGAAATACGCCTCGCAGCGGGCTTCGCTTTCCCTAACGTGAGCCGCTGTCCGGGTAGTTGCTCCGCTTGCACCCCAATCGTCAGAACTCGACGCCCGGCATCGCCTTCACGCCGGCGGCGAAGGCGTGCTTGACGAGGCCCATGTCAGTCACCGTGTCGGCGGCCTCGATCAGTTCGGGCGGGGCCGCACGGCCGGTCACGATCACGTGCTGCGGCGCAGGCCGCGCAAGCAGGTCGGCGAGCACCGTCTCCACTTCAAGGTAGCGGTACTTCAGCGCGATGTTCAACTCGTCGAGCACCACCAGCCCGATCGCGGGATCGCGCAACAGCGCCCGCGCCTGTTCCCACGCGGCCTGCGCAGTTGCGACGTCGCGCGCGCGGTCCTGCGTATCCCAGGTAAAGCCGTCGCCCATCACGTGCCACACGACGTCGGGCTGGCGGAGGAAGAACGCCTCCTCGCCCGTGTCGGAGCGCCCCTTGATGAACTGCACGACGCCCACCTTCATGCCGTGGCCGAGCGCACGCGCGACGACGCCGAAGGCGGCGCTCGACTTGCCCTTGCCGTTGCCGGTATTGACCAGCAGCACGCCGCGCTCGTTCTGCGCCGCGGCGATTTTCTCGTCCACGACCGCTTTCTTGCGCTGCATGCGCTCGGCGTGACGGGCGTTCCTGTCCGTGTCGGGGGTATCCATGTCTTTCTTCTAGTCGGGGATGAAAAGGGTGCGCCCGTCGACGTCGAGCCGGCGGATCGGGTGCTCGAAGGCGCGGCTGAGGTGGTCCGCCTGCAGCACTTCATCGCGCGTGCCGGCCAGCACGCCGCCCTTGCCGTCGAGCAGGATCACATGGTCGGCGAAGCGGGTCGCGAGGTTGATGTCGTGCAGCACCATCACGACGCCGCGCCCCGCGTGCCGGAGGCGTGCGAACAGCTCCAGCACGGCGATCTGGTAGTGCAGGTCGAGGTGATTCGTCGGCTCGTCGAGCAGGAAGAGCCGCGGGGCCTGCGTCAGCAGCGTCGCGATCGACACGCGCTGGCGCTCGCCACCGGACAGGCTGAGGATGTCCCGCCCCTCCAGCTCCGCAAGGCCCACCTCGGCCAGCGCCGCCTGCGCGATGGCGACGTCGGCCGCGCTTTCCCAGCCCCACCGGCCGAGATGCGGGTGGCGGCCGATCAGCGTGGTCTGCAGCACCGAGGCGGAAAAATGGTCCGGCTGCTGCTGCGCGAGGAGCCCGCGGAAGCGTGCCGCCGCGAGGCTGTCCCAGTCGGCGTAGGGGCAGCCGCCGAGGCGCACGCTGCCCACCGTCGGCGCGCGCAGGCCGGCCAGCGTGTGCAGCAGCGTGGTCTTGCCGGCGCCGTTGGGCCCGAGCAGCACGAGGCATTCGCCCGCCGCCAGCCGCAGGCTGAATTCGCAGCACAACCAGCGCGCCCCGACCTGCAGCGCAATGCCGTCGGCTTCCAGCAGGACGAGGGAAGAGTCAGTCGAAGCCATCACGCCCTCCGTGAGTTGCGAGCACGGGGCACACCATCTCAGCGCGGATTCCGCGACAGCAGGAAGAGGAACACCGGCACGCCGATCAGCGCGGTCAGCACGCCGACCGGCAGCTGCACGGGCGCCATCACGGTGCGCGCAGCCGTGTCGGCGACGGTCAGCAGCGTGCCGCCTGCCAGCAACGCCGCCGGCAACAGCAGGCGCTGGTCGTTGCCGATCGCGAAGCGCACGACGTGCGGCACGATCAGGCCGACGAAACCAACTGAGCCGACCAGCGTCACCGCCGCCGCGGTCAGCAGCGAGGCGAGCACGTACAGCAGGTAGCGCAGCCGCTGCACGCGCACGCCCAGGGCCGTCGCCGTCGCCTCGCCGCGCGCGAGCACGTTGAGGTCGCGTGCGAAGGGCAGCACCACGACGAGCCCCGCGACGAGCACCGCCAGCGCCGGCCAAGGCCGGCTCGCGCCGCTCGCGTCACCCATCAGCCAGAACAGCATCGACTGCAGGCGCGTGTCCGTCGCCAGCGACAGCATCAGCGTCACCGCCGCGCCGCAGCCGGCGGCGACGATGACGCCGGTGAGCAGCAAGCGGGTCTGGGTCCACGAACCGTCGCCGTGCGCCAGGCCGAACACCACCAGCATCGCCGCCAGCGCACCGCCGAAGGCCGCGCCATCGACGGCCCAGGACGACGCGCCGACCAGCATCGCCGCCAGCGCCCCGACCGCCGCCCCGCCCGAGACGCCCAGCACGTAGGGATCGGCAAGCGGATTGCGCAGCAGCACCTGCATCAACGCGCCGGCCAGCGCCAGCAGCCCGCCGCACACGAACACCGCCACCGCACGCGGCAGGCGCAGCTCGCGCACGACGTCGGCGCCCATGCCCTCGGCGCCGCGGAAGAGGGCGTCGAAGACCTCGCCGAGGCCGATCGGCAGGTCGCCTGCAGCAAGCGCCCACGCCAGCGCGCACGCGCCCGCAAGCACCAGCCCTGCAATCACGAAGCCCGACGATGTGCGTCCTGGCATGGGTCTCCCGTCATCCGGTCGGGACGGCCGGCGGCGCGTCCTTTACTTCGGGGCGTAACGCACGCCCACGAAGACGTTCGCGCCCGGCGTGTTGTAATCCTTGATCAGCTCGTACTTCTTGTCGAACAGATTGTTGACGCGTCCTTCGAGCGACCATGCGCGATCGATCGCGTAGCGTGCGAACAGATTCACGATGCCGTAGCCGCCGAGGCGCTCGCGTTCGCCGTTGCTGCTGTAGCGGGCACCGCTCGCGACCAGTTCGCCACCGGCGAGCAGTTGCCCCATCGAGCGGCTCAGGCGGAAGGTCGCCGTGCGGTCTGCGCGGCGCTGCAGATGGTCGCCGGAGTCCTCGTCGCGTGCCTTCAGGAAATCGAGGTTCGCCGAAGCGTGCCACGCCCCGACGTCCGCACGGCCACTCAGGCTGACGCCCTCGAGCTTCGCCGAGGCCACGTTCGAAGGCATCAGCAGCGACACGTCGGGTGACGGGAATGTCGACTGCCAGTCGATGAGATTGCGCACCTTGTTGTTGAAGTAGGTCACCGACGCCGCGGCATTCGCACCTTCCCAATGCAGCGCGAGTTCGCGGTTACGCCCCTCTTCCGGCTTGACGTCCGGATTGCCGCGGGTGATGAAGCTCATGTCGAAGCCGCAGATCGCCGTCGTACAGACGAAGACATCCTCGGGCCAGTAGAGGTCGTTAAAGGTCGGCGCGGCGAACGAGGTGCCGTAGGACGCATGGACGCGCCACTGGTCGCTCAGCTGATAGCCGTAGGCGAGCGAGCCCGTCGTCTTGTCCTCGAAGCGCGAATTGTCGTCGTGGCGCAGGTTGGCCTGCAGCCGGTTGCGCCCGAAGCTGCCCTGCCAGCCCGCCAGCACCGAGCCGACCGAGCGATTGTCGACCGCGATCGACTGACCGGTATCGACGTGCTGTTCGAGATATTCGTAGCCGAGCATGAGGCGGCCGATGGGCAGGCGGAAGGTGTTCTGCCACACCGTCTGGTCCTGCACGGTGGTGAAGTGCGCCTCGGGCAAGAACGAGGAGAAACGATCGCGGCCATCGTCGATCGAGCGGCCGAAAGTCAGCGACGAGTCCCAGTTCTCGGTGATGCGGTTCTGGCTGTACAGACGGAGCGTCGAAGCGACGCTGTCGCTGCGGACGTTCGCGGGCAGCGGCGAGAACTGGTTGTCATACCAGGCACGCTGGTCGCTGTGCAGCACGGACATTCCGACTTCGTGTCCGGCCGCGGGACGGAAGGCCAGGCTGCCGGCGAAATTCGTGTTGCGGTGGCCATCCTTGTCCGGGTCTGCGACGGCCTTGCGGCGTGCGCTGAAGCCTTCGGATTCCGCATAGCCGCCCGAGAGGTTGTAGGACCAGCGCTGGTCGCCGCCCGAAACGCCCGCCGTGGCCTCGCTGCGCCCATAGCTGCCTGCGCCGACGAAGGCATCGACGCGCGGTCCGCCCGCCTCGCCGCGGCGCGTGAACACCTGGATCACGCCGCCGATCGCATCGCTGCCGTACAGCGCGCTCGCCGGGCCGCGCAGGACCTCGATCCTTTCGACCTGGGACAGCGGGATGTTCTGCGGCGTCGGCTCGCCGAGGGTCGCCGAGCCCGTGCGCACGCCATCGATGAGAATCAGCGTGTGGCTCGCGGCGCCGCCGCGCAGGTAGATGCCGGTGGTGGTGCCCGGACCGCCCGCCTGCGAGAACTGCACGCTCGCCTGCGCGGCCAGGAACTCGGCCAGCGTGGACTGGCCGGCGAGTTCGATGTCCTCCCGCTCGATGACCGTCAGATCGCTGAGCAGCTCGTTGATCGGGGTCGGCATGCGCGTCGCGGTCACGACGACGGTCTCACCGGTCTTTTCTTCGGCGGCCAGTGCGGCAGAGGCAAACGGCAATGCGGCGGCCACCGCGACGGCGGTAGCGGACAGACGGATGTTCATGTGGGGTTATCTCCCTGCGCCAGCGATCGCGTCCCCGCGCCACTGGTCATCTTCACAATGGAAGCGCCGCCCGGGGAAATACGTGTTGAGCCGCTGCGATGCACGCCCGTCGCCGCCTCCCCGCGGCACTTCCGCCTTCTCGTGTCCAGGCCGGTATCCGGGCTCGTGGGCTGGACGGCGCTCCGTGGCGGAGACCGTACCGGGCGCATCGCCTTCCCGGACTCTCGTCCAGTGGCGGTTGGATGCGCCTTGCGTCCACTTACCGTTGCGGGGGCAGCACAGGCATTGCGGAGAGCGGCTTCGGGAGCCGTTCGCGCACCTGTTTCCCGTTTAACCCTCGGGCGGGATTCGCCGTCGGGCACCTGCAACACGTCGCACCCGAAACCGGGCGCGGGGCGGATAATAACGCGTTCCGCAATTTCGCGCAGCGCAAAAAAAACGCGTAATTCCAAAGACATGCCCGCACACCTCATTCTCGGCGGCGCGCGCTCCGGCAAGAGCCGCCACGCCGAAAACCTTGCCGTCGCCAGCGGACTGCCCGTCACTGTGATCGCCACCGCCGAGGCCCTCGACGACGAGATGAAGACCCGCATCCGCCGCCATCGGAACGACCGCCCGACCGGCTGGCGCACCGTCGAAACGCCGGTCGCGCTCGCAACCGCGCTCGCGCGCGAAGCCGCCGACGGACGCTGCGTGATCGTCGACTGCCTGACGCTGTGGCTGTCCAACCTGATGGCCGACGCCGGCAAGCTCGCCGATCCTGCCGCGGGCGAACTGCCGCCGGCACTCCGCGCCGAGCGCGCGGCGCTGCTGGAGACCCTGCCGACGCTGCGTGGCGAGGTCCTGCTCGTCGCCAACGAGGTCGGCCTGGGCCTCGTCCCCGACACTGCGCTCGGACGCTTCTTCCGCGACGAGGCGGGCCGTCTCAACCAGATGGTGGCCGCCGCCTGCGAGCGCGTCACCTTCGTCGCCGCGGGCCTGCCCCTGGCGCTCAAGGGCGGCGCCTGAGCGCAAACTGAGACAACGCGACACGCCGCCGCCCATGGCGGGGCGGAATTTTTGTACGCGGGTAGCGATTGCCTCCTAGAATTGCATATCCGTAACAATATTTTCGACAGGGCCCTCATGGACGTTGTGGCGCAAGCGGTTGACGCGATGGATGAAGGCCATTCGGCATTCGCCGCCGCACGCCTGCGCCTCGCACTCCCGGCGGCGCTGACGCTTCCGCTCACGGCCTTCGCACAGGGCGAGGCACAGGCCGGAACCGGCGAGCTCCTGGCCAACCTGATCGCCACCGTCTTCTACGCCGGCTTCACGGCGGCCCTGCTGCTCAACAGCCTGATGCAGTTTCTCGCCAACCGCGACCGCAGTTACCTCGTCTACGCGGGATTCGCATTCGGCGCGGGCCTTGGCCTGCTGGCCGTCGGACTGCTTCACGGCTTTGCTTCCGGCGAGCCCGCCGGCGGCTGGACCACGACCGCCGAACCCTTCGGCTTCGCGCTCGCCGGACTGTGCGCCGCCCTGTTCAACCGCGAATACCTGCGCACCGCTGCGCTGTCGCCGCGCTTCGACCTTGCCCTCAAGGTCTTCACGGCACTGTTCGGCATCGCGCTGGCCGGCGCCTTCGTGCTGCCGGGCGATTACCCGAACCGGCTCATCGCCGGCATCAGCCCGGCCTTTGCGCTGCTGGCGACCGCATGCGCCGTCCACGGCCGCCAGCAGAAGCTGCCGGGCGCGACGCTTCTCATTGCCGGCTGGGCCGTGATGTTCGTCGGTGCGCTCCTGTTCCTCGCCACCCACATCGGGCTGCTGCGTCCCGCGGGGCTTCCGATCCACGCGATCCAGCTCGCATGGGCGTTCGGCGTGCTGACGATGTCGCTCGCACTCGCCGAACGCACCGGCTCGAACTGGCGCGAACGCGCCGCCCGGCACGCGGACGACATCGCCAGCCTGGAGCACTCGATCGAAACCCTGCAGGCGTCGGAGCAGTTCCTCACCCAGGGCATGGCACAGCGCAGCCAGGAGATCGAATCCCTCGCCCATCGCCTGCAGGAAAGCGAGCAGCGCTTCCAGGAGATGTCGCATCACGATCCGCTCACCGGCCTGGCGAACCAGCTGCTGCTCACCGACCGCATCGACCAGGGCATCATCCGCGCCAAGCGCCACAACACCCGCATCGGCGTCGTGATGCTCGACCTCGACGAGTTCAGTTCGATCAACGACAGCTACGGACAGGCTGTCGGCGACGAGATCCTCAGGGCCATCGCGCATCGGCTGCGCACCATCGTGCGCGAACAGGACACGGTCGCACGCCCCGAGAACGACCAGTTCGTGATCGTGCTCGAGGAAGTGTTCGACATGGACGACCTGCAGCGCGTCGCGAACGCAGTCACCGCGGTGGCCGGCGAGGCGATCCAGATCGATGGCCAGACCTTCATGCTCGACGTCTCGATGGGCAGCGCGATTTCGGGCAGCGAAGGCTCCAATGCCGTCACCCTGCTCAAGCAGGCGAGCAAGCTCATGCGCCGCGCCAAGGAAGGCAAGCGCCTCAACCGCCAGCACGGCAGCGCCCGCAGCATCGCCCAGGCGTGAGGCTCGCGGCGCGGGCCGCGTGCTACCGCGGCACAGGCTGCGTGCTACCATCGCAGCCCTTTCAGGGCACATGCATATCGCAACCATGGCATATCAAATCTGCGCACCCGGGCGCGCGCTCGCGGCCGACCTCCAGCACCGCATCGACAACAAGACCAAGCCGCAGGGCGCCCTCGGCCGCCTGGAGCCCCTGGCGCTGCAGCTGGGCCTGATCCAGCAGACGCTCAGCCCCGAGCTGCGCCAGCCCCACATCATGGTCTTCGCCGGCGACCACGGCGCGGCACGCGCGGGCATCTCCGCCTTCCCGCAGGACGTCACCTGGCAGATGGTCGAGAATTTCCTCGCCGGCGGCGCGGCGATCAACGTCTTCAGCCGTCAGCTGGGCCTCGGGCTCACGGTCATCGACTGCGGCGTGAATCACGAATTCGGCCAACGCCCGGGGCTCGTCAATGCGAAGCTCGGGCCGGGCACCGCGAACTATCTGGAAGAACCGGCGATGCGCGCCGAACAGGCCGACGCGGCGCTCGCCCGCGGACGCGAGCTCGCGCACGCGCTGGCCGCGAACGGCTGCAACGTGGTCGGCTTCGGCGAGATGGGCATCGGCAACACCGCGGCGGCCTCGCTGCTGACGCACTGCCTGATCGGCGAGGGGAGCAACGGGGGCGGCGCCGATCTCTTCACCGTAACGGGACGCGGCACCGGCCTCGACGACGCCGGCCTCGTGCGCAAGCGCGAACTGCTCGGCCAGGCGCTCGCACGCGGCGGCCGGCCGACCGATCCGCGCGCGGCGCTCGCCGAATACGGCGGCTTCGAGATCGCCATGATGGCCGGCGCGATGCTCGGCGCGGCCGAAAAGCGCATGACGCTGCTGATCGACGGCTTCATCGTCACCTCCGCGCTGCTCGTCGCGCACGCGATCGCCCCCGAGATCCTCGGCTACTGCGTGTTCGCCCACCGCTCCAAGGAACCGGGCCACACCGCACAGCTGAAGCACTTCGGCGTCGATCCGCTGATGGAACTGGACCTGCGCCTGGGCGAAGGCACCGGCGCCGCGCTCGCTTTCCCGCTCGTGCAGGCCGCGGCGAACTTCCTCAACGAGATGGCGAGCTTCGATTCGGCCAACGTCAGCGAGAAAGGCAACTGAGGGGCCACTGAGCGGCGCCCGCGCGATGCGTTACCAGCTCGAACTCTTCTTCACCGCGCTGGGCTTCTTCACGCGCCTGCCGGTACCCGCATGGGTGCCGTGGTCGCCCGAGCGCCTGAACCACGCCGCGCGCTACTTCCCGCTCGTCGGCTGGGTGGTCGGCGGCATCGGCGCGGCGAGCTGGCTCGCGCTCGCGCAGATCCTGCCGCCGACCGTCGCCGTGCTGCTGTCGATGGCGGTGACGATACGCGCGACCGGGGCCTTCCACGAGGACGGCTGGGCCGACGCCTGCGACGGCCTGGGCGGCGGCTGGGACAAGTCGCAGGTGCTGACGATCATGAAGGACTCCCGCATCGGCAGCTACGGCACCGTCGGCCTCGTGCTGATGCTGCTGGCGAAGGCGGCGGCGCTGGTCGAACTGGCCGGCGCGGGCGATGCCGCGGTCGCAACCGCGCTGCTCGTCGCACATCCCCTGTCGCGGCTCGCCTCGACCAGCCTGATCCACACGCTGGAATACGTGCGCGAGGACGAAACGGCGAAGGCCAAGCCGCTCGCGCGCCGGCTCGCGAACTCCGAACTCGCGATCGCATCCGGTTTCGGCATCCTTCCGCTCGCGCTGCTCGCACCACAGCAAGCGGCCGCCGTGGCGGTCGCGACCGTCAGCGTGACATGGTGGGCCGCACGCTACTTCGTACGCCGCCTCGGGGGCTACACCGGCGACCTGCTGGGCGCCACGCAGCAGGCGACGGAACTGGCGATCTACCTGGGCATTCTCGCAACGTGGAACTTCACCTGATCCGCCACCCGCGGCCGGACGTGCCGCCGGGCGTGTGCTACGGGCAGTCCGACATTGGGCTCGCAGAGTCGGCCGACGCCGTCGCCGCACGCCTGCGCCCGATCCTGCCCGAGCGCTTCGCGCTGCACGCGAGCCCGCTGGCGCGCGCACGCCTGCTCGCGGTCGAACTCGGGGCGCCCGTTCTCGACGATCGCCTCAAGGAGATGCACTTCGGCGAATGGGAGCTGCGCCCGTACGCCGAGCTCGGCCCGGCGATCGACACCTGGGCGACGGACCCGATGGGCTTTCGCGCCCCGGGCGGCGAATCGGCGCGCGACATGAGCGCGCGCGTGCTGCAGTGGCTCGACGCCCTCCTCGCCACCACGCCCGCCGCCCCGGTCGTAGTGGTCGCCCACGGCGGCCCGCTGCGCGCGATCGCCGGCCACCTGCTGGGGCTTCCTGCCGAACGCTGGCTGGGCCTCGATTTCGCCTGCGGCCACGCCACGCGCATCGACGTCGAGGAGTGGGGCGTCGTGCTGAAGTGGTTCAACCGGTAACGCAGGGTTTCGTAGGGCGGGAAAGCGAAGCGCCTCCCGCCACGCGGCGGTGCCGGCTCGACGCGGGTGTTTGGCGGGATGCGCCTTCGGCTTTCCCGCCCTACGACGTTCGGTGTTCCATCACCGGCATCGGCAAACACGGAGCACTGCGTGGAGACGATGACTAACCTCGAGCGCTTGCCCCACCAATCAAGCCCCGAGTCGTCGCACTCCGCCCGTTCGTGGGATAATTGCAGACTTTTCAACGCGCTGCCCCGTTCCCCATTTTGCCCCCCTCCCCGTCCATGC
>NZ_QVLR01000095.1 GCF_014822185.1 Azoarcus sp. Aa7 | reverse complement strand
GAGATGCAGATCTGGAAGGGCGAAACGCGCCCGGTGCATTCCCCGGTCGCGCTGCGCGCCGCCGACGGCAGCCTGACCCACGTCGAGCTCGGCAGCTTCCCGGTGACCGGCACCGCCGAGGCCGACGCCGCGATCGCCGCGGCGGTCGCCGCCTACGACAACGGCCGCGGCCAGTGGCCGACGATGTCGGTCGCCGACCGGATCAGTTGCGTCGAGAACTTCACCAACCAGATCGTCGCGCGCCGCCGCGAGATCGTGAACCTGATCATGTGGGAGATCGGCAAGAGCCTCGCCGACTCGGAGAAGGAGTTCGACCGCACGATCGATTACATCAAGGCGACCATCGCCGAGCTGAAGAACCTCGACAACGCGAACTCGCGCTTCCAGATCGTCGACGGCACGATCGCGCAGATCCGCCGCTCGCCGCTCGGCATCGTGCTGTGCATGGGGCCGTACAACTACCCCATGAACGAGACCTTCTGCACGCTGATCCCGGCGCTGATCATGGGCAACGTGGTGCTGTTCAAGCCGCCGCGCTTCGGCGTGCTGCTGTACTACCCGATGCTGGAAGCCTTCCGCAGCGCCTTCCCGGCCGGCGCGATCAACATCGTCTATGGCCAGGGCAGCGTGGTGGTGCCGCACATCATGAGCTCGGGCAAGGTCAACGTGCTCGCGCTGATCGGCACCAGCAAGGTCGCGGACCAGCTGAAGAAGGCCCACCCGAAGACCAACCGCCTGCGCGCGGTGCTGGGTCTTGAAGCCAAGAATGCGGCGATCATCCTGCCGGATGCCGACATCGAGCTGACGGTGAAGGAGTGCATCGCCGGCTCCTTGTCCTTCAACGGCCAGCGTTGCACCGCGATCAAGATGATCCTCGTGCATCAGGCGATCGCCGACCAGTTCCTGCGCCGCTTCTGCGAGGAGATCGGCAAGCTCAAGATCGGCATGCCCTGGGAAAAGGGCGTGACGATCACGCCGCTGCCCGAGATGGCCAAGGTCGGCTACATGAACGAGTGCATCGAGGATGCCGTCGCCAAGGGCGCGAAGGTGTTGAACGAGAACGGCGGCGCGTCGGTCGAGACGATGTTCTACCCGGCGGTGGTGTTCCCGGTATCGGCGGGCATGAAGCTCTACCGCGAGGAACAGTTCGGCCCGGTGATCCCGGTCGCGCCCTTCGAGGACATCGAGACCGCGCTCGACTACGTGATCAGCTCCGACCACGGCCAGCAGGTGTCGATCTTCGGCACCAACCCGGACCAGATCGCGAACCTCGTCGATCCGCTGGTGAACCAGGTCTGCCGCGTGAACCTCAACGCGCAGTGCCAGAGGAGCCCCGACGTGTTCCCCTTCGCCGGCCGCAAGGATTCGGCCGAAGGCACGCTCTCGGTGCATGACGCGCTGCGCTCGTTCTCGATCCGCACCATGGTCGCCGCGAAGCAGACCGAGGCGTCGAAGAAGCTCCTCGACAGCATCGTGCTCGGCAACAAGTCGAACTTCGTGAATACGCGCTTCATCCTCTAAGGGATCGCTCGCGCCCGCGCTTTTCCCGGGCCGGTATCACCGCTCTCCAGG
>NZ_QVLR01000094.1 GCF_014822185.1 Azoarcus sp. Aa7 | reverse complement strand
CGCCGCCGCGGGGGCGCCGGGTACGGCCAAGGGGGCGGAGGCGGCGGAGGGCGGGCAACCGGTCTCGGGGATCAGTTCGAAATCGGCCCGCCGCAACTCCCCGTTCTTGACATCGACGAAGCGGCTGGCTGCCGTCGTGCCGGCCGGCAGGGTGGTGGGGTCGAGGCGGACGACGTGGGTAGTGGGCATGAGGTCGTCGAAGTGGTATTGGCCGGCGGCGTCGGTGACGGCCCAGTCGCCGGTCTCGAGCCAGACCTTGACCCCGGCGGCGCCCGGCTGGCCGTCGCAGGCGAGGAAAACCCGGCCGAGCAGGAAGCCGCGGTCGCTGAAGATGCCGGCTTCCACTTTCACCGTCGCCGCTGCGACGTTGCTGCCCGCCGCCAGCGGCGCGGCGCCGGTCGCGCTGGCCCGGTTGGTGGCGTTGCCGCTGCGGGCGAGGGCGGTGATGCGCACCCGGTAGGTCAGCGACGTCGTGGCCTCCGCCGCCAGGCTGCCGAGGGCGAAGGCGAGTTGCGGCCCACGGCCGCCGGCCGGATCCGCCGTCGGCTTGCCGTCCCGGCGTGCGCTGCCGGGCACGTAGGCGAAGCCGGGGGGCAGGATGTCGGCCAGCGTCACGCCGCCGATGGGGGCCTCGCTGACGTTCTTGACCTGGACCGTGTAGTCGAGGAAGTCGCCGATCTCCACCCGCTCGCGGCCGGCCCGTTTGCGTACCGACAAGCCCGTGCCGGCGGGGGCGTCCAGCGGCAGGTCGGCATGCACGTCGCCGGTGGCGAGGTTCACCGGGAAGGCGTGGCCGTAGGAGGCGGCGGCGTCGATGGACCGGCCGCCGGGCATGAGGGCCGGTGGCAGCGCCGAGGGGAAGGCGTAGTTGCCGGGGGGCGCAACCGTCAGGCGGTAGTCGCTCGGTGCAACCAGCGGAAAGCTGAAGACGCCGTCGGCGCCGGTGGTGACGCTGGCCGGGGCGGACGTCACGCCGTCGGCGGCGAAAACCGTGGCCGGAGCGCCGGGTCGGCCGCCGTTGCCGGCGCCGCTGACGTCGATGAGGGTGACCACGGCGCCGGCCACCGGGGCATTGGTCTTGCTGTCGAAGACTACACCGTAGGGGTCGATGAGCACCGCCGCCTCGCTGACGGCGGTGCCACAACCGGCCAGCGTCGCGGTGACGCGGTCGTCGGTGCGCAGGGACAGGCGGCCGTCGCCGCGCACGGCCGGCACGCTGGCGGCGTCGGTCGTGGGCACGCCGCCGGTGACGCGGTAGCTGCCGGTGTTGTGGCCGGTCTCCTCGGCGATGAAGACTTCGCTGTCGCCGGTCGGCGTGGAGGCGAGCGTGAGGCTCAGCTGTTCGCGGTCGCCGGCGTCCCGGTTGCAGCCGGCGGCGTCGGCCTGGAGCCACAGCGGGCTTCCCGGGCGGGCGTGGCCGGTGGGCTGGCTGAAGGCGGGATCGCGGAAGAAGCGCAATTGGGGCCGACCTTCCGCCAGGAGGATGCGCGCGGTGTTGGAGCGCGTGTCGACCGGTCCGCGGCCGTCGTCGAAGCGGGCGGCGGCCATGTTCTCCAAGCTGCCGGTGGCGCTGCCGGCCAGGGCAAGGCGCAGCTCGACGGCGATGGTCTGGCCGGGATCGAGGCGTTCCAGGCCCCAGGCGACGGCCTCGACCGCCGCCGGGTCGGCGGGGAACCGGCTCGTCCAGGCGTTTTCCGGCGCCCCGCGCAGGCGGTAGAGGGCCTCGCCGCCATTGCCGGCGAGCGCGACGGGCGCCGTGTTGGCGGGAATCGCGTCGCGCAGCAGCACGAGCGGACGGCTGACGCCATCGACCAGGACGGGCAGGCCCCGCGCCGCGCCAGTGCCGAGGTTGGTGGCGACGATGCGGAAGGCCGCCTCGCCTCCGGGAATGGCGTCGGGGGTGAGGGCCGACTTGGTCAGCTGCAGGGCCGGGCCGTCCTGCACGGTGATCGTATCGCTGGCACTGGCCAGGATCCCGGCGACGCTGGCGGCGAGGCCGAGGTCGAGGCGGCTGCCGGCATTCGCGGTCGCGGGTACCGTCCCCACGAGCAGGAGGTCGACGCCGGCACCGGCGGCAAGGTCGACCGCCGCAACCAGGGTCTCGCCCGGATCGGCGACGCCGTTGCCGTTGGCGTCCACTACCAGCTCGAGGCCGACCGGACCGGAAGCGGACAGCCGCACCGTGGCCGAGACGTTGCCGCTGTTCGTCAGCCGGTGGGGCAGGGCAAAGCCGGCACCGGGCGGGCGGACGATGGACTGGCCGGCGGTGACGGTCAGGGCGATGACCGGCTGGATCGCAACCCGTACGGTGTTGGACTCCAGGCGGGAGGAAAGACCGGTGGCGGCATCGATGTAGCTCATCAGGGCGCGGTTTTCGATCAGGGTCGGCGCAGCCATGACCACGCCCGCCCACAGGCCGGTAACCAGGGCGACGAAGGCCCGGCGCAGCAAGGGAGGGAGGAACTGGGGCATGGTGGCGGATCCGGAATTTCGGGAATTTGGGCGCGAGCGGTCCCGCGGCGCCCCTGGAGGGGGCCGGAGGATCGTTCGCCGGGTTGTGGTCGGGCGTCAGGGGGTAATGCGGACGCCGAAGGTGAGCACCGCTTCCTGGCCCGGTGCGAGGGTGCCGACCGTCGCCTGGACGGTGCCGCCGGCACCGTCGGCGGGGGCGTTGACGCTGCCCAGACTGGCAGCCGCCGGCACCGTGCCGTGATAGACGGTGTTCGTCGGTGTTCCGTCGCTCACCACCACCGAGGTGGCGTTGGCCACCCCGACGTTCGTCGCCGCTACCCGGTAGCGCACGCAGGCGCCGGGCCGGGCGGCCAGCGCCGTGGCGGCGTAGTCGCCATCCGGCGCGCCGTCGCAGGCGGTGTCGAGGGCCTGGGTCTTGGCGAGGTTCAACATCCCGGCGATGACCGTGGTGGCGTCCTGGCTCGCCGTCGGGGCCGGGGCGGCGACGGCGTTGATGGCGCCGCTGGCGGTGGCGGTCAGGGTGGTGCTGTCCATGGCACCCGGCGCCGCGGAGCCGGGGGCGTAGACCTTGACGAACAGGGTGGCCGTCTCGCTAGGGGCGAGGCCGGCGTCGCTGCTGGCGCCGTTGCTGCCACCGCTGAGCGCCGCCAGGTTGGTCACCACCGGGTCGCCGGCATCGAGCACGCCGTTGTTGTTCTTGTCCCAATAGACGCTGGACGAGAAGCCGGCGGCGCTGTCGGCGAGCGTCAGGGCGACCTGGCTGGCGCTGCCGTCGCCTTCGGTGACGTTGCCGCCGTTGGCGAGGGTGTGGCTGTAGATGACCGTGCCGCCGGGGTAGGTTTGGCCGCTGCCGTTGGGCGTCAGGGTCAGCGAACGGACGGTCGCGACCGCCACCGCGTCGTGGAGCCGGTCGCCGGCACCGGAGGTGGGAGACAGGGCGCGGAGGTACAGTCCGATGCTGCCGGGTGCGGCACCGGCCGGGATGCTGACGTCGGCATAAACCTTTTTCGCCTGTCCTGCGCCGATGAGGCCGGTGTTGCTGATCACGGCGCCGTTTTCGTCGCGGAACACCGCTTTCCAGCCGGCGGGCAGGACCGTGTTGGCGAAAGCGGGGTCGGCGGAGGCGGCGAGGTCGAAGCTGTCGGCCACTCCGCTGCCGTTGGCCACATACAGGGTGAAGCGTGTGGTAGCGCCGGGATTGGCGGCATTGCTCACCACGGCGCTGCCCTCCGGCCCCTGGCCGCTGCCGGGGCTGCCGGCACCGGTGCTGTTGTTGGTGAGGTCTACGCTGTTGCCGACGATGGCGGTCAGGGTGTCGGCGACGGTCGCCTTTTGCGCCGGATCGGCCGTGGAGCTTGCCGTCTTCTGCACCGCATACGGCCCGCCGGTGGCGTCGGGGGGCAGCGTGGCCTTCAGCACGACTGCGGTCGAGGCGCCGGGGGCCAGCGGACCGGTATCCGGGACACCGTTGCCGTTGGTGTCGAGCATCGGTGTCACGCCGTCGGCCCGGTAGAGGGCAAAGGTGGTGCCGGCCGGGAAGCTGCTGCCGCCGATGGCGATGTCGAAGCTGTCGCTGCCGTTGCCGGTGTTGGTCAGGGTGTTGGCGAAGCTGGCGGTGCCGCCCTGGGCCACCGAGGCGACGGTGGCGCCGGTCATGGTCACGCCCGCTCCCTGGGTGACGGTGAATTGGGCGGTGTTGGTGGCGAAGGGGCCGACCGTGCCGCTGCCGTCGTGGTAGCGATAGCCGGCGGTGTTCGCGGTGGCGGGGTTCGCGCCCGGCGGCAGGCCGGCATTGACCGTGACCTGGAAGCTGAGGGTCCCGGTGGTTCCCGGCGCCACCGACTTGATCACGGCCGTCACTCGGCCGGTGGCACTGACGTTGTAGTCGTAGAAGATCCCTCCCTCGTCGTCGGCGGCGTTGCCGTCGGTCAGCGCGGTGCCGCCGGTGTTGCTCCAGCGGCCGCTGCCGGCGACATAGGTCATGCCGGACGGAATGACGTCGGTGAGGGTGAGGTCGGTGGCGGGCAGGTTGCCGGTGTTGGTGTAGGTCAGGGTGAAGGTGCGCGGCCCGCTGCCGGCGGCCCCGCGGGCCACGTCGATGGCCTTGGTGACGCTGACTACGGCATTGGTGCTGAGGGTGGTGGTATCGGTATTGGCCGCCGCAATGCCGGCATTGAAGCCGCTGGTGGCGGTGACCGTCAGGCTGTTGGTCTGGCCCCCGGCGGCGGTGGTTGGGGCCGTGCCCACCGCCACGAAGCGGAAGATCGCGCCCGCCGCCAGAGTGCTGGTGGCGGTGATCGGCGTCGCGTTGTCGGTCACGCCGTCGCCGTTGGCGTCCGGGTAGAAGGCGACACTGCCGAGGGTGAAGGCGCCGGACTGGCTGGGGGCGAGGGTGAAACTGTCGGCGCCGTTGCCGGTGTTGGTCAGGGTGTGGGCGTAGCTCACCTGGCCGCCGGGGGTGACGGTCCTGGCGCCGTCGGCGGTCAGGGTCAGGGCCGCCACCTGCTGCACCGTGGTCACGACGGTATTGGAAGTGACCGTCCGCGTGACTTGGCCGGCGTCGGTGTAGGTGGCGGAAGCCTGGTTGCCGATCTGGGTGCCGGCCGCCGGCGCCGCATGGGCCCGCGGCAGGGCGAACAGCGTGAGGAGCAGCGTGAGGAGCAGGGTGAGGAGCAGGGTGAGGAGAAGCGGCAGCCGGGCCTGCAGCCGGGCGGGCGCGATGGCGACGCTGCGGTTCATTGTCCACCTCCTGCCGCGGCGGCCACGCGGACGCGGGCACTGACGGTCATCGCCTGCCGCGGCGCGAGATCGCCCAGTTTCCAGCGCAGGCTGCGGTATTCCTCTGCCGGCACCGGGCGCAGCTCGCGCCTGCCGTCGGGCAGAACGACCCAGCGCTGCAGGGGCATCGTCTCGAAATGCTTCCCGTCCGTGCTGGCTTCGGCGCCGGCAGGATGGGCGCTGCCGGGGATGAAGACGACGCCGCCGGCGGGCAGCGGCAGGGTGGCCGTTACCTGCCGCGTCGCCACCTGACCGGCATTGCCGTAATGGGCGCGGTATTCCAGCAGCTCGCCGGGCCGGGCCTGGCCGGCGGCGGTGGCGGTTTCGCGGCCGTCCGGCTGGACGAGAACCCGCAGGACTTCCAGTCTGACCGACAAGTCGGTACCGGGATCCGCATGCGCGCCGTTCGCCAGCAGTGCGGCCGCGGCGAGGCTGGTCATCAGTGTGCCTTTCATGGCTTTTTCTCCGTTCCGGGTCAATGGGTTTCGCGGTCCACGACAGCCTCGACCTCGACGCGGCGATCGGGCTGCAGGCAGGCGACGAGGGTGGGGGAGCGTGTCGTGCCGGGGCAGGCTTCGGCCGCCGTCGCGGGTTCGCTCTCGCCGCGTCCCTCGGCAAGGATGCGGTCGGCCGGCACGCCGGCGCCCGCCAGGTAGTCGCGCACGGTGGCGGCGCGCTGCTCGGACAGGCGCTGGTTATGGGGCGCCGAACCGAGCCGGTCGGTGTGGCCGATGACCGTGATGCCGGCAATGTCGCCTGCGGCCGTGAGATGGGCCGCCAGCGCATCCAGCTTGGCCTTGCCGGTGGCGCGCAGGCGGGCGCCATCGAAATCGAAGAGCGGGTCGGCCGCAAAGATCAGGCGCGCGCGCTGCGGCGTCGTCGGCGCCGGTGCGGGGGGCGTTGGTCGGGGGATGATCATCGTCACGCGGGTCGTTTCCCGGTGCACGCGCACCAGTTCGGCGTCGCAATCGCCGGTCGCATTGGCTGGCGTCCAACTGCCGGTGCGCCAGCACAGATCGGCGCCGCTCGTCACGGGGACGCCACTGGTGTCCGAGAGGTAGCCCTCGGCGGCCTGCGCGGGGAGGAGGAAAGCGGCGCCGGTCAGCAGCAGGGCCGCGGTGGTCGTTTTCATGTCGGTATTCCTTCGGTGGGGTCAGGCGAGGAACTGGTCCACGCGCTGGATCAGTTCCATCGGGCTGAACGGCTTGACCAGATAGGCGTCGGCGCCTGCGGCCCGGCCGGCCTCGAGGTCCTGTTGCTGGCTGCGCGCCGAAAGGATCAGGATCCTGATGCCGGCCAGGGCCGGATCGGCCTTCAACTTGCGGCACACGCCGATGCCGTCCAGGTCGCCGGGCATCATCACGTCCAGCAAAACCAGCTTCGGACGGAATTGACGGCAGAGCGCGAGGGCCTGGGCGCCGTTGGCGGCCTCGTGAATTTCGTGGTGTTGCGGGTTGAAGGTGAGTCGCAGCAGTTTGCGGATGTCGCCGTGGTCATCGACGATGAGGACGTGTTCTTTCATGGTTTTCTCCCTTGGGTGTGGATGGTCGGTTGGGGTGCGGATCGAAGTATTATCATTTTTATCATTTATAGCAACCGGAAAATTTCCTGCAGCTTGATAAAAATGAAATCTCCTGAAAGAATCCGTCCATGAGCCAAGACAAATCCCTTTGCACTACCCGCGAAGCCGCCCAACTGCTGGATGTGGCGTTGCGCACCGTTCAGCTATGGGTAGAGAGCGGCGTGCTGCCGGCCTGGAAAACGGCCGGCGGACACCGACGCATTCCCCGCGCGGCGGTCGAGGCATTGCTCGAAAGCCGTCGCCAGGCCGTCAGCGGGCACGCGAAGGCCGCCGGCTTCAAACTCCTGGTGGTGGAGGACGAGGCTGACCTGCTGAAGCTCTACCGGCTCCAGGTCGAGAGCTGGGGCCTGCCGGTGCAGTTGATCACCGCCGTCAACGGCTTCGAGGGTCTGGTCCGCGTTGGCGAAGCCAAACCGGACCTGCTGGTCACCGACCTCAACATGCCGGGCATGGACGGCTTCAGGATGATCCGCAGCCTGCGGGCGAACACCGATTTCCGTTCCATGCAGATCGTTGCCGTCACTGCCTTGGGCAAGGACGAGATTGCCGACCGGGGCGGCCTGCCGCCCGACGTGCGGGTGTTTACCAAGCCCGTTCCCTTCTCCGAACTGGAACGCCTCGTGCGCGGCCGCCTGGGCGCTTAAAGGAAACAATTCATGCCTTTCGCTCCGTCCGGCGGCTTGCCGCTGCTCGATGCCATCACCGAAATCCAGTCCCTGTTCATCCGTGATGCCAGTCCGCGCAAGCTCTTCGATGCGCTGCTCGATACCCTGCTGCGGGCCACCGGGAGCGCGTACGGCTTCGTCGGGGAAGTGCTGCGCGACGAGGGCGGCGCGCCCTACCTGAAGACCTTCGCGCTCACCAACATCGCCTGGGATGACACTACGCGGGCGCTGTACCGGCGCTTCGAGCGGGAAGGGCTGGAATTCCGCAATCTGGATACGCTGTTCGGCCTGGCGCTGACGTCCGGCCAGACGGTGATCAGCAACGATCCGGAAGGGGACACGCGCCGGGGAGGCATCCCCCGCGGCCACCCTCCCTTGGACGCCTTCCTCGGGTTGCCGGTGTTTTCCGGCGGCGAAATGGTGGGGCTGATCGGACTCGCCAACCGGCCCGGGGGCTACGAAGACGCTCTCGCGGACTGGCTCGCTCCGCTGGTCACGGCGACGGGCCAGATCGTTGCGGCCTTCCGCAGCGAGCGTGAGCGGCGGGCGGCGCTGGAGGCCCTGCGGGAAAGCGAAAGCCGTTACCGGGCGATCCTGGAGACGGCGGCCGAAGCCATCATCACGATCGACGAACGGGGCATCATAGAGGACTTCAATCCGGCGGCCGAACGCATCTTCGGCTATTGCCGCGCCGAGGTGGTGGGACAGAACGTCTCCCTGCTGATGGACGAGCCACATCGTTCGGCGCACGACGGATACGTAGACCGGTATCTCGCCACCGGCCACGCCAGGATCATCGGCATCGGCCGCGAGGTCAGCGGCCGGCGCAAGGACGGCGAGCTTTTCCCGATGGAGCTGGCGATTGCCGAGGTGAAGCTCGCCCACGGCCGACGTTTTTCCGGCATCGTCCGCGACGTCAGCGAACGCCAGCGGGCCGGCGACGAACGCCGCCGCCTGCTGGCCGAGTTCCAGGCCCTTTTCAACCTGAGCCCGGACGGTTTCGTCACCTTCGACGAAGCAGGGTGCCTCAAGTACGCCAATCCGGCCTTCCTGCGCATGTGCGGCTGCGAGGCCGAGTCCCTGGCCGGCCTGACCCAAGCCGATTTCGAAGCCCGCATGGCCGCGATGTGCGACCCGGCCTACCCGTACACGCCGATCGCCGAGCTGGACGAAGCGGTCGGCGACGTTCTGCGTCGCAGCGAACCAAGGCTGACCATCGTCAGACGTTCGATGCGCCGCCTGCGCGGGGAGGACGCCCGGCCCCTGGGGCGGGCGCTGTATTTCCAGGACATCACCCACGAATCGGAACTCGACCGCATGAAGACCGAGTTCCTGTCCACCGCCGCCCACGAGCTGCGCACGCCGCTCGCCAGCATCCACGGCTTCTCCGAACTGCTGCTGAAACGCGACTTCGATGCCGACACCCGTCGCGACCTGCTGCAGACCATCCATCGCCAGTCGACCAACCTTGCCGGGCTGGTGAACGAACTGCTCGACCTCGCCCGTATCGAGGCCCGCGCCGGCAAGGACTTTCGCATCGAAGCGCAGCCGCTGCTGCCGATCGTCGAAGCGACCCTTCGCCACCTGATGGTGCCCGAGGATCCACGCCGCGTGGCCCTCCGCATCGCCGCGGCCCTGCCCGATGTGCGGGTCGATGCGGCCAAGCTGGAGCAGGCGCTGCTCAACGTGCTCTCCAACGCCTACAAGTACTCTCCCGACGGCGGTGCGATCGAGCTGGAGATTTTCGTCGGCGAGGGGGGCGAAGAAGTTGGTATCGCTGTGCGCGATCACGGCATCGGCATGACCGCCGATGAAGTCGGGCAGGTGTGCGAGCGCTTCTTCCGCGCCGACAGTTCGGGAGCCATTCCGGGCACCGGGCTGGGCATGTCGCTGGTCGAGGAAATCATGACCATCCTCGGCGGCCGGATCGCCATCGACAGCCGACCCGGCCGGGGCACCGCAGTCACCCTCTGGTTGCCGGCCGTCACGACTTAACCGTTTTCCCTGCCGCCGAGCATCGTGTTCCCGAGGGCAGTTTCCGCTTGCGCCTTAAATGATAAAAGTGATAATGTGTCGTTGTTATCAATTTTATCTTATTTAGACGGACCGGAGCCCCCATGCCTGTTATTCGCGCCATCAACGAACCCCTCTGCCTGCCCGAATTGTTCATGTTGTCCCGTCAGGTCCTGCGCTACGCGGAGGATCTGAACGTCGTGCGCAGCGAGCGCGACGAGGCCTGCGCTGCCCTGCGGGCAGCCCGCTTCGATGTACTCCTGCGGCTGGCGGCCGCGGCCGAACTCAAGGACGACGACACCGGCGCGCACCTGGTGCGCATGGGGCACTTTTCCGCGGCCCTGGCGCGGGCCTGCGGCCAGTCGGAGGAATGGTGCGGCCGTCTGCTCTACGCCAGCCGCATGCACGACGTGGGCAAGATCGGCGTGCCGGACCGCATTCTGAAGAAGGCCGGCCGTCTGACGGACGAGGAATGGCAGGAGATGCGCCGCCATCCCGAGATCGGTGCCGCCATCCTCGGCGGTTCCGACAATCCGGTCCTGCAGATGGCGGCCGAGGTGGCGCTCCATCATCATGAGCGCTTCGACGGCGGCGGCTATCCGCATGGCGTCGCGGGCGAAGCGATCCCGCTCGCGGCGCGCATCGTCGCCGTCGCCGACGTGTTCGACGCCCTCACGTCGGACCGCTGCTACCGCCCGGCGCTGCCCGTCGACCGGGCGCTCGGCATGATCGAGCACGGCGCCGCCGAAGGTCACTTCGATGCCGATGTCGTCGCCGTGTTCCTGCGCATCAGTGCCGAAGTCATGGAACTGCGGGCCGCCATCGCCGCCGGCCGCGTCGAAGGGGAGTTCCGGTCATGACCCCGCTGCCCATCGACCAGTTATTCCTCATGCTGGCGGCGCTGCTGCTCGCCGCGGGCATCTTCGGCGCGGCCTGCGGCCGCCTCGGCATCCCGCCAGTGATCGGCGAACTCGCTGCCGGCCTGGTGCTCGGCCCCTCCCTGCTGGGCTGGGTGGCGCCTGCGCCCACGCTCCAGGCCCTGGCGGAAATCGGGGTGGTGCTGCTGCTCTTCGAAGTGGGGATGGACGCCGATCTGACCCGCCTTGGCCGGGCCGGCGCCCGCTCCGTCGCGGTGGCCTTGGCCGGCTTCTTCCTGCCCCTGGCGCTGGGCTTCGGCTGCGCGTACTGGTTGTTCGGGCTGTCCCACACCACCAGCCTGTTGATCGGGGCGACGCTGACCGCCACCAGCATCGGGATCACGGCGCGGGTTCTGGACGACGTCGGCCGTCGGCAATCCGACGAAGGCCAGGTGATCATCGGTGCCGCCGTGCTCGACGACATCCTCGGCGTTATTACCCTCGCCGTGCTGCAGCAGTATGTCGATGCCGGGACGGTATCGGCGGCGGGAATGGGGCGGATCGTGCTGTTCGTGGGGCTCTTCATGCTGCTGGCCCCGCTGGCGGCGAAAATCACCGCCAGCCTGATCGCCGCCGTCGACCGCCGCGCCGACTCCCCCGGCCTGCTGCTGATCCTG
Source organism: Azoarcus sp. Aa7 (assembly GCF_014822185.1). Taxonomy (GTDB): domain Bacteria; phylum Pseudomonadota; class Gammaproteobacteria; order Burkholderiales; family Rhodocyclaceae; genus Aromatoleum. Next base: position 61,485 of record NZ_QVLR01000094.1, on the reverse strand, counting down.
GCGGTCAGCCTCGTGCTGCTCTTCAGTACGCTCGCCCATGCCCTGGGGGCACCGGTGCTGCTTGGTGGCTTCGCCGCCGGGCTTGCCCTGGGGCCGTCCTTCCGCGTGACGCTCCCGGCACGTCTGCGCCTGCCCTTCCGCCGAGGCGTGGCGGCCTTGCTGGCTCCGGACGCGGACTTTTCCCGCCGTGTCGAAACCCAGATGCGACCGCTCATCCATCTTTTCGCTCCGGTGTTCTTCGTCCTGGTCGGGGCGAGCGTGGACCTCGGCAGTTTCGACTGGCGCGATCCCTATCTCGCAGGCCTCACCGCCGTTCTGCTGGCGGCAGCGCTGGCCGGCAAATGGGCCGCCGGCTTCGTGCTGCGCTCGCCGTCCGCGGTCCGCCATGCCGTCGGGCTGGCCATGGTGCCGCGGGGCGAGGTCGGCCTGATCTTCATCCAGCTCGGCCTCGCCCGCGGCCTGGCCGACGCCGCGATCGGCGGCGTGCTGCTGGCCGTCGTGGCCCTGACCACCTTTCTCGGACCGGTGCTGCTCAAAGCGTTCTATCGCTTTCACCCCGCCTTCAAGGAGGCCGCATGAATGTCCCAAACGCAAGGAAATTTGACGGTATTGCCACATGGGCGCGCCCAGCTTGCCAACCTGCATTGCAAGCCGGCCGTGTGCGCCCATCCTCGCCTATCTCCAGGGCGTCATTGTCGCCGCACTGGTGGTGTGGACAACCTGGGCGGCGTTTGCGGGGCGGCTGGGCGCGCGAGACTGATCCGTGTCGACATCCGCCGGATGCCCAGCCGGACCCTCCAGCCGAAAGTGCTTCGGCGCACCGTGGGAATAAATCAGTCGGGCGCGAAGGGGAAAGCGACGGGGGGCCGGGCGCTCAGGCTGCGACCGGCACGCGCCACTGCCGGCTACGCTGCGGAACGGGGCGAATGTGCGGCGCGTCGACTATTCGAGGTGGGTGTGTATCACGCTGGAAGATTGGTGTGTCCCTGCGAAGGTGCGCATGACCAGGCGGATCGTCCTCCGGTGACGAATAACGTCCGTTTAGGACGTTGGAATCGGTCAAGTTGCGCCCAAAGAACTTTCAAAAGTCCGGCGTAGTTCCGCGCCGTTGCTGGGTGTGGGGAGACGTTGTTTTGAAAAAAATGTGATGGAAGTGTTTGATTTTACGTGTTTGGCCCCGGTCTTGTGGTCCAGTTGTCACCGGTTCGATCCCGGTATGTCGCCCCAAAGAATCAAGCAGTTAGCGAATCGCCGTATCCAAAGTGGTTGTAGAACGATCTACAAAAGCGGGCCCGCCAATGAGCGGGCCCGCTTGTTTTTGAACGGTTCCGCACTGGATTCGCGAATCTGCAATCATCGCGGTGGCCGACAACGTCCGCGAGTTGGCGAAATCTCCACAGGCCCACTCCCGGCGAGCAACCGGGGAATGCTGTGCGGCGACAATCTTCGCGCCGGCCTGATGTTACCCCCAAAGCGCCCAGGACGACGGAGACCCTCTGGCCGTACGCCCGACTCTCGACACACAGGGTACGAATGGGCCGCAAACAGGATTCGGCGTTCGGGAAGATGCGCACGACGCCTGTTCGTTGCTTGATCTCCTCGTTGAGTCGCTCGAGCATGTTGGTGCTCTTCGCTTGGAAGGCGGAAAACGTAGGGCACCTCATTTCTCGAGGCCCTGCCATTCTCGGCGGTCACGTCGCTGTTGGTGGTCGTCCTGCTGGTCGTCTTCATGGTGACCTCGGTCGATTCGGGCGCATTGGTGGTCGACAACCTCGCCGTCGGCGGCGTGGAGGATACGCCGGTTCCGCAACGTGTCCTGTGGGTCGGTCTGATCGCGCCGGGCCTGCCCTACATGATGCTGATGCTGGTATTGATGGTCGGTTTCGTCAAAGCGCTGATCCGGGACTATCGCTCTTGAACGAATTTGCCGGAGCGATGGTCAGAGCGGCACCCGGCATGAGGTCTCTCATGTAGCAGCGCAGGCAGGGACATCGACAACCCCGCGCGCTCGGACGAGACCCGCGCCTCCGCCAAAACCTTCCTCGGGCGGCATCTCCGGATGCCGCCCTTTTACGGGATATTCATGAACGGGATATTCATGACGCTTCCAGACGTCGTCGGAATCACCGGAGTGATCTGCTATCAGATCGCCTACGCAGGCCTGCAACTCGGTCGCTTTCAACAGGACGACCTGCGCTACGTCGGCCTCAACATCCTGGGCCCTGCCTGCCTGCTTTACTCGCTGACCTTCGATTTCAATCTCGCCGCCCTCATCACGCAGGTGCTGTGGCTCGGATTCACGGCGCTCGGTCTGGTGAGGATTTTCCGCGCGCGGGGACGACGGACGTCGTGCTTGAATCAGCGCTGCATGAAGAATGAGTAGCGCGCGCTGCGTGAAGCTCGATCAACCCGCAACGGAGCACTCATGAGTTTTCCCGACATGGTCGGAATCTTCGGCGTGATCTGCGTTCAGATTGCGTACGCAGGGCTGCAGTTCGGCCGCCTTCAGCGCGACGATCTTCGCTACATCGGCCTCAACATCGTCGGGCCCGGCTGCATCCTTTTCTCGCTAGCCTTCGATTTCAACCTGGCATCGGTCATTGCCCAGGTCCTGTGGATCATGCTGACCGCGATCAGCTTGATGAAGGCTCTCCGCCCGAGGAGCAAGCAGATACCTCGGGCGGCCGAGAATTGCGTGAGAAATTAGGGCCGAACGATTCACGCCATTCTTATAACCTCCCGCTTCCCGATCGGAGGGCAGCATCGCCTTGGGGCGCATGACGCTACGCGACCGACATTCCAAACGCCGCTGTTTCGGATTCGAGGATCGACCGCGGGAACAAATGCGCCTCCGGCGTCGCGCCTTTGCCGCTCACGCATTGCCGCAGTAGTCGACGCTTGGGGCGACGGATGGCAGGCGCGGCAACGCCAGGAGCGGAACGGATGCAAATGGTGGCTTCCTGCATTTCTGTCCTCGCTCGCCGCTCGGTGGGTAGCCAAAGAGATCGCGATAGCACTTTGCGAAATGCGGCGGCGTGCGGAAGCCGCAAGCGATGGCGATTTCGAGGATCGACATCGAGGTTTGCTGCAATAGCGCCCGCGCACGCTGCAGCCGCAGGTCGAGGTAATACTTCGTCGGTACGCAATTGAGGTAGCGTTTGAAAAGGCGTTCGATTTGCCTCCGCGAGACGCCGATCTCCTCGGATAGATCGTCGAGCGACAGCGGCTCCTCGATGTTCGCCTCCATCAGTGCGGCAACCTTGAGCAGGTTCTCCTGGCAGATACCGACCTGGTTCTGCAACGGGACCCGCTGACGGTCGTTGTCGTCGCGGACGCGCTCGACGATGAACTGGTCCGAGATTGCCAATGCGATGTCGTGCCCAAGGTGGTCCTTGATGAGGTGAAGCATCAGATCCAGCGGGGCGATCCCGCCCGAGCAGGTATAGCGGTCGTGGTCGATCGAGAAGAGCTTCTCGGTGAGGTTGATGCCGGGAAACTCCTCGAGGAGGCCCGCCATGTTTTCCCAATGGATGGCGACGTGATGTTTTTGGAGCACTCCGGCCTTGGCGAGCGCGTAACTCCCGGTGCACAGTGCCCCGATCGGGACGTGGCGCTGCGCCAGACGGCGCAGGGCAGCCAACAACGGCGGAGTGACCGCTTCCCTGACCTTGATGCCCCCGCACACGAAGACGATGTCGACCGCCCCCATGTCGTCGAGCGCCACCGTGGGCAGCATGTAGGCGCCATTGCTGGCGACGGCTGGTTTACCGTCGAGCGTGACGATAGACCAGCGGTACACCTCGCGCCGGCTCAGGTGGTTCGCCATGCGCAGCGGCTCCATCGCACTGGAGAGCGCGATCATCGAATACTTGTCGAGCGTGATGAATGCGAAGCGATAAGTGGGTGCTGCCGTTGCTCCTGACATCGGGTCGTCTCCTTCCAGTGCTCTTTTCATTGGCCAGAATGCTTGTGTCCAGCTCCTTTGCCTGAGAACCGTTTGTCGCATTGCCAGAGGCGCGGCAAACGGTTCGAGCACATCTTCCTTGTTTTTAATTGAACGTGCAATCAAAAAAAGTTGCGAGCGTTCACGACAGGCGCTCGCGGAGACATACGCCAAGCGTCGCGGGCATCGCAGGGGCGGGAGGAGACAGGGAGGTGGCCGCGCGACGTGCGGATCGGCGTTGCAGTCGTCGGGGCCGGTCGGCGGGGTGCCCTTGCCCGGCGTTTAGTGGACCGGGTCGGGCGAGAACACGTTTATGACAATCACGCCGGCGACGATGAGCGCCATGCCGGCAACCACGGGGCTACTGAGTCGCTGAGCGAAGAGCAGGGCGCCGGCGACGGAAATCAGGACGACGCCCACCGCCGACCAGATCGCATAGGCGACGCCGAGCGGAATGCGGTGGATGGCGAGGGACAGGAAATAGAAGGAGATGCCGTAGCCGGTCACCACGATGAGCGAAGGCAGTGTGCGCGTGAAGCTGTTGGAGGCCTTGAGGGCGGTGGTGGCGGTGACCTCGGCGAGGATCGAGATCGACAGGTAAAGCCACTCCATGGGGTGCTCCGTCACGTTCGCAAGGAAAAAATGGCGCGCGCCTTTTAGCGGCGCGCGCCGAGGGAGGAAGCAGGGGGCTGGGGTTGGGGGCGGATCACCCCCGCGCGGATTCTCAGCGTTGCAGGTAGGCCTTGACCGCGGCCAGACCGTCGCCGCCGTCGGCGGTCTTGACACCGGCGAGCCAGTTGTCGAGTTTCGCCGGGTTTTCCTTGAGCCAGGTCTTGATCGCGGTCGCGGGATTCTTCTTCTCGATGATCGGGATCATCATCCGGTTCTCCATCTCGGTACTGAAGGTGAGGTTGGTCACCAGGCGGCCGACGTTGGGGCAGCGATTGAGGTAGTCGGGGGGCACGACCGTGTAGACCTTCGCTTCACCGTAGTTCGGGCCGAAGACCTCATCGCCGCCCTCCAGGTAGGTGAGGTCGAACTTGACGTTCATCGGATGGGGTTCCCAGCCGAGAAAGACGATCCACTTCTTTTGCCGGATCGCGCGGTCTACCGAGAGCAGCATCCCGGCCTCGCTCGACTCGACCATCTCGAAGCCCTTCAGGCCGAAGGTGTTCTCCTTGAGCATCTTGTCGATCAGGGCGTTGCCGTCGTTGCCCGGCTCGATCCCGTAAATCTTGCGATCGAGCTTGTCGGCGAAACGGGCGATGTCGGCGAAGCTCTTGAGACCGGCTTCGGCGACGTATTTCGGCACCGCCAGCGTGTACTTGGCCCCGGTGAGATTGGGCGTCTCGAGGACCTTCACGTCGCCCGTTTTGACGAAGGGCTCGATCATCGGCGTCATCGACGGCGACCAGTAGCCGAGAAAGACGTCGATCTGCTTCTTCTTGATCCCGGCAAAAGTGATCGGCACCGATGCGATCGTGGTCTTCGGCCGGTAGCCGAGGCCTTCGAGCAGGGTGGAGGCAAGCGCCGTCGTTGCGGCGATGTCGGTCCAGCCCACGTCGGCGAAGCGGACGTCGCGGCAGTTGGCCGGTTCGACGCTGGCTGCCGCGTTGGAGGCGAACACAGCGAGCCCCAAGCTGGCGGCGGCAACAAGGTTGACCATATTTTTCATGACGGATCCTTTTCGGTGCGGAGGCGATCAATCCAGGCGGCACGCCCGGCCGTGCAATGCTGCGTCGACCCGGGTGCCACTCGCTTTGTCTGCCGGTTATGGACCGACAGGTGTTGCCGAGGATAGCCACCGGCCTCCCGATCGGATTCCCTCGGCGCGACCCGATCTGTCGCCACGGCGCCCCGTCGTGTTCGTGCCGGCCCGCCAAGCGGCGCCACACGCCGATGCGGACTTCCTCCGTTCCGGTCGCAAACGTGGGTTTCGTGGTCGCAATCTGGTCTGCTCGCCCCCTCTTGGCGACGAATAATCGGCCCGCCTCCCTGGAGGATGAACTCGCGGCACAGGTTGTGGCCTGGCCTGGACGGCGAGCGGGGGCGCGAACGAATTCCTTCCATGTCTTGTGTCAGGAGCGAAAATAATGCAATTCCACACCACCGCCTCCATCGTCGGCCTGTGCGCAGTGGCGCTGTGGGGAACCGCCCCGCCCGCCCTCGCGCAATCGGCGAATCCGGATACCGTCCAGATCGCCGCCGGCCCCCAGGCCGGCGCATCCGTCGCACCCGAAGAGGCCGCCGCTTCTCCGCTTTCCGCGAACGTCACGCTGACCTCGCAGTATGTCTCGCGCGGCTGGCGGCAGACCTGGGGCAAGCCCGCGCTGCAGGGCGGTTTCGATTACGCCCATCCGAGCGGCTTCTTCGCCGGCACCTGGATGTCGAGCGTGAGCAACCGCTTCATCGAGAACGGCACGGTCGAGTGGGACCTGTACGCCGGCTACGGCGGGACGGTGGGCGATCTGGGATATGGCGTCACCGCCTACTATTACGTCTATCCCGGCGCGAAGATGGCCTTCGCGGACGTGCGCTACGACTACGGCGAGATCGTTCCCAGTATCAGCTACAAATTCCTCACGGTGAAGTACTGGCTCACCTACACGCGAGACTATTTCGGCTTCAATGACGAGACCCTCGGCACCACGGCGCGCACCGGCGATCACCACAGCCGCGGCTCGGGCTACCTCGATGTCAACGCCAACTTCGACCTCGGTTCCGGCTACGGCCTGCTGCTGCACTACGGCCACCAGAACGTGCGCGGGTTCAGCTTCGCCAACTGGCGCGACGCCAAGGTGGCGTTGAGCAAGAGTTTCGACGGCGGCTGGTCGGTGTCGCTGGCCTATACGAAGGCCTGGGACAAGGACGACCTGTTCGAGAAATTCACGACTGGCGCCGTCGACTCCTCGGGCAAGATGCACGTTTCAGACCCGCTGAAGGGCACCGTCTTCGTCTCGGTCACGAGGACCTTCTGAGGAAGTCCGGGCCGCCGGAAAAATTGCTCACGGCGGGCCGGGTGCTCAATTCCATGCCCTCTTGGCGCATTCCCGATTTTTGCGGTCGCAATTTGAGGCTTGGCCGATTCCCGGCGCCCCTAAACTTTTTCTTGTCCGCACGCCCGGCAATCAGGAAGCAATGCACGCAGGGTGAAGCCGCGTAGACGGTGGATAAAACTCATGACAGGAGACAGCATCAATGGATACACACGCGGTTGACAAGGGTCGGCGGGCGCGTCCCGCCAGTCGTCGAAGAGGGGGGAGGCCAGGCTTATGAAACAGAAGATCGTCGCCAAGGGCCTCCACAAGATATTCGGTCGCGCCCCCGAGGCCGCGCTGGAGATGCTCCGCAAGGGTCGGCACAAGGATGAAATCTTCGCGCAGACCGGCATGGTCGTCGGCGTGCAGGACGCGACTTTCGCGGTCAATGAAGGTGAGATTTTCGTCATCATGGGCCTGTCGGGCTCCGGGAAGTCGACGCTGATCCGCCTGCTGAATCGTCTCATCGAGCCGACCGTCGGGCAGATCCTCGTCGACGGCGTTGACGTGGCGACCCTGAGCAAGGCGCAATTGGTCGCATTGCGCCGGCGCGACATGGCGATGGTGTTCCAGTCCTTCGCGCTGTTGCCGCATCTGACCGTGCTCGACAATGCCGCTTTCGGGCTCGAAGTCGCCGGTGTGGGGCGCAAGGAGCGCGAGCGGCGCGCGCTCGAGGTGCTCGACGAGGTCGGCCTCAAGACCTTCGCCGGCAAGCGCCCGGCCGAACTGTCCGGCGGCATGCAGCAGCGTGTGGGCCTCGCGCGTGCGCTGGCGGTGGACCCGTCGCTGATGCTGATGGACGAGGCCTTCTCGGCGCTCGATCCGCTGAAGCGCACCGAAATGCAGGAACTCCTGCTCACGCTGCAGAAGGAGCACAAGCGCACCATCATTTTTGTCTCGCACGACCTCGACGAGGCGTTCCGCATCGGCAACCGCATCGCCATCATGGAAGGCGGGCGCATCGTGCAGATCGGCGCGCCCGACGAAATCCTGCGCAATCCGGCCGACGACTATGTGCGCGCGTTCTTCAAGGGCGTGGACGTCAAGCGCTACCTCACCGCGAAGGACGTGGCCCTCCCGGACGAGGTTCTGGTCATGGAGGCGCCGGCCGATGTCAATGCCGGCTTCGAATCGGCGATCGGACGCTTGCGGGAGATGCGGCGCAACTACGGCTTCGTCGTCGACAAGGAGCAGCGCGTGCTGGGTACGGTGTCGATCGATTCGATGCTGCGTTGCCTGGCCGAGGGCAGGACGACGCTCGAGCAGGCACTGCTCGACGACATCCAGCCCATTCCGGGCGACACCCGCATGAGCGAGCTCATTTCCAACATCGTCAGGAATCCCTACCCGCTCCCGATCATCGACGGCGAGCGGCGCTATCTCGGCGCCGTGACCCAAACGATCCTGCTGCGGAACATGGCACAGGAGACGGCTAATGTCTGACTTTCTACCGATCGGCGAGTGGGCCGACCAAGTGGTCAATTTCCTTCTGGATAACGACAGCGGCACCTTCGGCGCCATCGGCGCGCTGGTCGGCAGCCTGACCGAACTCGTCGAGAACGGCCTTCTGCTCATCCCCAGCTGGTTGCTGGTGCTGGCGCTGACCGCGTTGGCGTTCTGGCGCGTGGGCTGGCGCTTCGGCCTGTTCTGCGTCGCCGCATCCGGGGTGATCGTCGGCACCGGGTTCTGGAACGCGACGATGGCCACGCTGGCGCTGGTGATCTCCGCGACGCTGATCAGCCTGATGGTGGGCGTGCCGCTCGGCATCTGGACGGCGAAGAGCAAGCTCGCGGCGTCCTTCGTGCGGCCCAGCCTGGACTTCATGCAGACGATGCCGGCCTTCGTGTATCTGATTCCGGCGGCGATGCTGTTCGGTCTGGGCAAGGTGCCCGGCGTGCTGGCGACCGTGATCTTCGCGATGCCGCCGGTCGTGCGGTTGACGAGTCTCGGCATCCGCCAGGTCAACAGCGAGCAGGTCGAGGCGGGCATCACCTTCGGTTGCTCGCCGCGCCAACTGCTGTTCAAGGTGCAGATTCCCGGGGCCCTGCCTTCCATCATGGCCGGGATCAACCAGACCATCATGATGGCGCTGTCGATGGTCATCATCGCTTCGATGGTGGGCGCGGGCGGGCTCGGCAACGACGTGCTGACCAGCATCGCACGCCTCGATATCGGGCTCGGCTTCGAGTCGGGACTGGCCGTCGTGCTGCTCGCGATCATTCTCGACCGGCTCACCGAAAGCTTCGGCGTGGGGCAAGAAAGGAAGGCCTGACACCCCGCGTTCGAAGTCTCGCCCCGCGCAAGCTTCCGCGCGCTCCTCCTGTGCAGCCCACGTCCCGCTTGTCGGGCTGGGCTGCACGGATATTGATTGTCTGTTCAATGTAAACGCTTCAGACTCCCGCCTTCCTGTCCCCCAATTCGAGGAATTCATGCCCAAGGTCGGAATGCAGCCGATCCGCCGCTCGCAGCTTATCGACGCAACGCTCAAGGCGGTCGACGAGGTCGGCCTGGGCGACGCCAGCATCGCCTACATCGCACGCCTCGCAGGGGTGTCGAATGGCATCATCAGCCACTACTTCCGTGACAAGAACGGGCTGATCGAGGCGACCATGCGCCACCTGATGCAGGCGCTCGGCGAGGGCGTGCGCTCCCGCCGGGCGGCCCTGTCCGACCCGGGCCCGCGCGCCCATCTGCGAGCGATCATCGAAGGTAACTTCGATACCAGCCAGGTGAGCGGCGCAGCGATGAAGACCTGGCTCGCCTTCTGGGCCAGCAGCATGCACCACCCCTTGCTGCAGCGCTTGCAGCGGATCAATGACCGCCGCCTCTACTCGAACCTGTGCGGCGAGTTCCGCCGGGCGCTGCCACTGGCCCAGGCACGCGCTGCTGCCCGCGGCCTCGCGGCATTGATCGACGGCCTGTGGCTGCGCGGCGCGCTTTCGGGCAAGGCCTTCGATACCGGGCAGGCGCTGCAGATCGCCTACGAGTACGTCGATCTGCAACTGGCCAAGGCCTGAGCACCCCCTCGTAAACCGCCTTCTGCGGCAACGGCAGAGGTTGTACCAGGGCCGTCGCACGCACTCCCGTAGGGCGGGAGCAGCGCAGCGAATCCCGCCATTTCGGCCGTCGGAATCGGCCCGAGCGCCGCGTGGTGGGATGCGCTTGCGCTCCTCCCACCCTACAGATCCGTGCCTTCACGAACAATTCTGCGATTGACCTGAGGCTGCAACCTCCTCCTTTTTGCCGGGTCGGTCGCCACTGTTCCCTCGCCGACCGGGGGTGGTCGCGTGCAGAACCACCCCAGTCGTTTTTTTGGCTGAGCATCAAATCCTCAGCACGTAGCCTTGGCGTCGAGATCCCGCACCGTGCACAGCGCGGCGCGGACACCCGATCAGAGGAGTCGCCATGCCCCGTTTCAACGAACAGCAGCTCTACATCGACGGCCGCCACGTGCCGGCCACAAGCGGTGCCACCTTCGACACCGTCAACCCCGCCAACGGCGAGGTCCTGGCTCGCGTGCAGCACGCAAGCCAGGCTGACGTGGATCACGCGGTAAGAAGCGCCGTCGCGGGGCAGAAGACATGGGCAGCAATGACTGCCATGCAGCGTTCGCGCATCCTGCGCCGGGCGGTGGACATTCTGCGCCAGCGCAACGATGAGCTGGCCGAGCTCGAGACCCTGGACACCGGCAAGCCTCTGGCCGAGACGCGCAGCGTGGACATCGCAACCGGCGCGGACGTGCTGGAATACTACGCCGGCCTGGCACCGGCCATCGAAGGCGCGCAGATCCCGCTGCGGGAGACGAGCTTCGTCTACACGCGCCGCGAACCGCTCGGTGTGGTCGCCGGCATCGGGGCCTGGAACTACCCGATCCAGATCGCCCTGTGGAAGTCCGCGCCGGCGCTGGCCGCGGGCAACGCGATGATCTTCAAGCCCAGCGAGGTCACCCCGCTCACCGCCCTCAAACTCGCCGAGATCTACTCCGAGGCGGGCCTGCCGGACGGCGTCTTCAACGTGCTCACCGGCAGTGGTCGCGAGGTCGGCCAGTGGTTGACCGAGCACCCGCGCATCGCCAAGATTTCCTTCACCGGGGGCACCGTCACGGGTAAGAAGGTGATGGCCGCCGCCTCGGGCTCGACGCTCAAGGAGGTGACCATGGAGCTCGGCGGCAAGTCGCCGCTGGTCGTGTGCGACGACGCCGACCTCGACCGCGCCGCCGATATCGCGGTGATGGCCAACTTCTTCAGCTCGGGCCAGGTGTGCACCAATGGCACGCGGGTGTTCGTGCCGCGCGTCCTGCAGGGCGATTTCGAGGCGCGCGTGCTGGCACGCGTGGAGCGCATCCGCGTCGGCGACCCGCTGCACGAAAGCACCAACTTCGGTCCGCTGGTGAGCTTCAATCATATGGACAAGGTGCTCGGCTACATCGCGAAGGGCCGCGCCGAAGGTGCGCGTCTGCTGTGCGGCGGCGTGCAGGTCACTTCCGGCGAATGCGGCCGTGGCGCCTACGTGGCCCCCACGGTGTTCACCGACTGCGCCGACGCGATGACCATCGTCCGCGAGGAGATCTTCGGCCCGGTGATGTGCATCCTGGCCTATGACAGCGAGGAGGAAGCGATTCGCCGCGCCAACGATACCGATTACGGCCTCGCGGCCGGCGTCGTGACCCGCGATGTGACCCGTGCGCACCGGATCATCCATCGCCTGGAGGCCGGCATCTGCTGGATCAACACCTGGGGCGAATCGCCCGCCGAGATGCCGGTGGGCGGCTACAAGCAGTCCGGCGTCGGTCGCGAGAACGGCCTCACCACGCTGGAGCATTACACGCGCCTGAAGTCGGTGCAGGTCGAACTGGGCGAGTTCCACTCGGCGTTCTGACTTCCAGAGGACGAAGAAAATGAAGCAAGAATACGACTACATCATCATCGGTGCCGGCTCCGCCGGCAACGTGCTCGCCGCTCGCCTGACCGAGGACGCCGACGTCAGCGTGCTGCTGCTGGAGGCGGGCGGCCCCGACTACCGCCAGGACTTCCGTACCCAGATGCCGGCGGCGCTCGCCTACCCGCTGCAGGGCCGGCGCTACAACTGGGCGTACGAGACCGAGCCCGAGCCGCACATGAACAATCGGCGCATGGAGTGCGGGCGGGGCAAGGGTCTGGGCGGCTCGTCGTTGATCAACGGCATGTGCTACATCCGTGGCAACGCGCTGGATTTCGACAACTGGGCCAAGGCCGGGGGTCTGGAGGACTGGACCTATCTCGACTGCCTGCCCTACTTCCGCAAGGCCGAGTCGCGGGACACCGGGGCCGACGACTACCACGGCGCCGACGGTCCGGTCAGCGTCACCACACCGAAGCCGGGCAACAACCCGCTTTTCCACGCGATGGTCGAGGCCGGCGTACAGGCAGGCTTCCCCGGCACCGACGACCTCAACGGCTACCAGCAGGAAGGATTCGGGCCGATGGACCGCACCGTGACCCCGCAAGGGCGCCGCTCCAGCACCGCGCGCGGCTACCTCGACCAGGCGCGCGAGCGGCCCAACCTCAGCATCGTCACGCACGCGCTCACCGACCGCATCCTCTTCAGCGGCAAGCGCGCGACGGGCGTCGCCTACCTGCCGGGCGACAGCAGCCAGGCGATCACCGTGCACGCGCGTCGCGAGGTCCTGCTGTGCGCGGGCGCGATCGCCTCGCCGCAGATCCTGCAGCGCTCCGGGGTCGGCCCCGCATCGCTCTTGCGCAGTCTCGACATCAAGGTCGTCCACGACCTGCCCGGGGTCGGTGCCAACCTGCAGGACCACCTGGAGATGTACCTGCAGTACGCCTGCAAGGAGCCGGTGTCGCTGTACCCGGCGCTCAAGACGTGGAACCAGCCGGCGATCGGCGCGCAGTGGCTGTTCAAGGGTACGGGCGTCGGCGCCAGCAACCAGTTCGAGGCCGGCGGCTTCATCCGCACCCGGCCGGCGTTCGAGTGGCCGAACATCCAGTTCCACTTCCTGCCGGTCGCGATCAACTACAACGGCAGCAACGCGGTGCATGAGCACGGCTTCCAGGCGCATGTCGGCTCGATGCGCTCCCCGAGCCGCGGGCATGTTCACGTGAAATCGAGGGACCCGCGCCAGCACCCGAGCATCCTGTTCAACTACATGAGCACCGAGCAGGACTGGCAGGAGTTCCGCGACGCCATCCGCATCACCCGCGAAATCATGAACCAGCCGGCGCTCGATCCGTACCGCGGCCGGGAACTCAGCCCCGGCCCCGAGCTCGTGAGCGACGCCGAACTCGACGCCTTCGTGCGCGCGCATGCGGAGACCGCCTTCCACCCCTCGTGCTCGTGCAAGATGGGGGAGGACGACATGGCGGTGGTCGATGGTCAGGGCCGCGTACACGGCCTGGAGGGGCTGCGCGTCGTCGATGCCTCGATCATGCCGGAGATCATCACCGGCAACCTCAACGCCACCACCATCATGATCGGCGAGAAGATCGCCGACCGCATCCGCGGGCGCAAGCCGCTGGAGCGCAGCAACGCACCTTACTACGTGGCCGGCAACGCCCCGGTGCGCGGGCGCCCCAAGCGCAGCGCGGCCGAGCCGCGGTGCACGGCTGCCTGATCTCGCAGGCGCGGCCGGTATCAGGCCTCCTGGTATTCCGGCTGCATCGACAGTCCGTGGCGCATCCGGGGCGATGCAGGCAATCTGAATACGGGCACGCCGATCATTGCCAAGCGAAGGCGCGACCGACGATTTGCGGGCTGTCGCTACGCAGGAGAGCGACTTGAGGCGTTGCTGTCGCGCGAGCTCTGTGAGGTCGGGAGGTGTGTGCAAGCGCAGAAGCCGATCGCGACCCAGCCGGATCGTAGCGAGATGGATAGCGGTGCAGGGGAGAACGCCGCGGCCGGCCGAACCCGGACAACTGCTACCGCTCGTCTGTTCTGCACAATCGCAGTTGGAGCGCACCGCCACTGAGAAAGCTGCCGTACAGCGCGATGCACACAATTCGGCCGCAACGGTCGTTGAGCTCCCACGGACCGAACGGCTGCGGTGCGCACTACTGCTGCCGTTCATAACCAGGAGGTATGGCAGCAGGAATAACGAGCAACAGCTCCGACTCGTCCACCAAACTGAAAATTGGACGCTTACCCGCCAAGCGTTCGCTGCTGTCCAGAATGATCTGTACGCCTTCCCCTCGTTTATCCATCATCGCGCTGCGGCCTGTGAATTCCTGATCTCCGCCCGGGACGGTGCACTTTGCGAGCAAGCTGGTAATCGCCTCGTTCCGTGCCGCTTGCCTGTAGGGCAGGCTTTCAACGGTCATGGTGTTGGGGATGGCTCCAGGCGAATAGAGCTCAAGCCGGTCTGCAAACATGCGCAGTCTTATTTTCGCGCCATGGATCGAGTAATCCCGGTGAGCCACAGCATTGACCAACGCCTCAAATACTGCAGTCAGGTCGTACTGCGGTAGGTCGTGCCGTCCTTCCTGCTTGCTGGCAAAAACTTGCATGTTCTTCTTGACGAAGTGGCAAGCAGCGAGCACCTGAGCATCCAGCGGGCCGGAGATGTCTTGAGCATCTATCTGGTAGGCAGCATCACCTTGAGGTAGCACATCCGTTCCCCTATAGGCCACCGCTTGAATGAATGCATTGGGCAGCCAGCGGCGAGGATCAGGACTCGCCATTAAGACCCCGGCGATGGTCGGCCGAACCGTGCGATCGGCGTCGGGCCTAGCCATCGCGAGTTTGTCCAGCAACACGTCCCTGGCGTCTTGGATGCGGGCACTGGCAAAGCGCTGCCACAGGTGGTCAGCCAAATCGTCGAGCGTTGCCCCTGGTACCGGCTGCTCGTCGAAGCGGATGATGCGGGCCTGACTACGTTGCTGGAACAAACGAGCCAAATAGTCGGGGGCCATCTCGCGCTTGGCACTGCCGACACGGTGAAAATACCCCCCAGGACTTCTGTGTACAAACAAACTTCCCGACACATCAACTTTCAGCACTGGCAACTGTTCGCCAGTACTGCTTGGTAGTGTCAAGCGTTCAATCACTGGCGCGAGGGGTGGGTTGATGCTGTCCAGGCAAAGTTGCCGGACAAAGTCCTCGACCAAGTCAAGGCGGTCCAGTGGCACGCCGAGTACCTCACGTGAATCATCTACGCCCAGTACGCACACACCGCCTCGCCCATTCGCAAATGCTGCCAGTTCATCGGCAAGCGAGTCGCGATGTGGGGCATTCACGCGTAGTCCGGCAAAGCGCACTTCCTTGAGCTCAAGGAAGGAGTCTTCTCCAAGGCGGATTTTTTCGAGCAAGTCAGCAACGTTATCGAACACTTCAGACCTCCCTTCCCAGTCGTTGATAGCGGCGCTCGAAGGCCTCCTTGCCACCCTCCATCACTTGGCAAACTTCGTCGCGCATCGTCAGGTCTTGGAGCGAACCCGTTTGCTTGACGAAGCACTGGTTGTTGAAGTCCAGCACATGGATCAACTCAGCATCGCCATTCACGACGATGTTCGGGTTGTGGGTCACGATGATGAGCTGACGACGCAGCTTGTTTGAGCGAATCTGCTGAACCACCAGGCCATAGATCAGATGGTTATCCAGATCATCTTCAGGTTGATCAAGTACCAACGGTTCGCTGCCATGGGCCAACAGGAAAGCCAGCATGGCGGCAGCGCGCTGCCCGGCGGACGCCTGACCAATCGACTGGAAATCACGACCATCGCCCTTTCGGCTGTACTCCACTTGCAGTCCGTCTTCGGGGAACCAGCAAAGGATGTGATCGACGAACTCCGGGCGTTTTTCCGCTTCCGCCTTCAAGAACTTGTTGAACCATCCGCCGAAGTCACCGTTCGCCTTGCATGCCGAGACGAGGCGCCTTTTCAGCGCCTGGATGGCGGTTTCAAATGAGGGTGTGTCCCATTCTCCGACCCTCTCTGTGAGTTCCGAAGCCAGCAGAAGGTCGGCCACCGCCCCCTTCGCTTGTACATCGTCCTGAGCTTCGAGATACAGATCATCTGTGTACTTGCCTTCAGCCGCGCCGAGCAAGTCTCTCAGTGATCGTTCGATGGCACGCGCATCCCGGCCATACGGGATGAGGGCCATCCGCACATACGGGTTGCCTTCGAGCGTGGGCTGCAAGAATTGCACTCGGCGGGCGCTGACCGCTTGCCGTGCCGCGCGGACTTCTTCAAGTTGCTCCATCGCTTTGTCTTTGAGACTGTCACGCTGCTTCTGCAACGCATCCAGGCGCTTGACTTCGGTGTCCAGACGCTGCTTTTCCTGGACAAGTCGTCCGTACTCACTTGGATCGTTGACGCCCTGTTGCTGCAGGTCAGCCTTCAGCTTGTCATAGGCGGCCTTCGCGTCGGCAGCCTGTGCCGTCCAGCTAGAAATGCCCAACTCCGTCTGGAGTACACGGCTCTGTTCGTCGAGGCTCGTGGCCGCGCGTTCGACTTCTGAGCGCACCGTGGCGATGGCAGCTTGAAGTTTCTGGATCACGTGCAGCGCAGGCGCGTCGGCGGCTGGGTCGAAGAGTCCATCGGGCAAATCTTCGGCCAGCAATTCCTGCGCAAATACTTTCAGTCGTGTTGCCAGGTCTGTCGCGCTCTCGAACTGACGCTCAACCTCACGGCTTTGCCGACTGGTCCGCTGATAGTTTTTCAGCACCGCAGCATGGTCCGCCCCTTCGAAGCGCGCGAGCTTGCGCTGAACGTCCTGCAGGCTCAGTCCCAGTGCATCACGGGCGCGCAGCTTGCCATCCAGTTCGCGCATCTGAGCACGCGTTGCAAAGAAGGCTTGCTTGGCCTCGTCAAATACAGCTTGCTGCGTACCAGTGCCAGCCGCATCATCAATTACCTTCAACAAGGCTTGCTGGCTGTCACCTGCCAATGCTGCAATTTGCCCCTGGCTGAACAACCGAATTGGGAAGCGCTGTTCGCTGATCGCTTGGCTGCTTGATGGCTTGAACGCCGCAGCCGTGTCGTCCCACTCCTCGACGACATGGCCTTGGCCATCTTGTCGCCAGATCAGGCGGTAACTGGTGCCGTCCCGGCTGACCTGAGCGCAAATTTGGGTCTCAGGGCGCAGCCCCCCCTCATCGACACGACTCTTAGCAACCTTGCTAAATCGGGCAAAGGTCTGACCAGCCTCCGAGCCAGAGGGAATCTCTTTCTCTCGCCGATATGCCAATCGCAAGGCGTGCACCACGGTCGATTTACCCGTTCCGCGACCACCAATCAGCGCGTTGAAGTAAGGATTGCAGGCGACCACCGCAGGCTTGCGCCGTCCCATAAATCGAGCGTCATGGACCTCGATGGATTCGATGAAATGCTCAGGCCTTTTAAGCGGCTTGAAGTCGTCGCCGTCGTCACTGCGACGAACTGACATACCTTGCCCGTCCAGCAAGGCGAGGCGCAAGCCTTCCAAGCTAGGAGAAGCCATCTTGATCCAAGTGAAGCGCGACCCGGGCACGGCCGAACCTTGAAAGCTATGGCAATCGCTGCCCGCCACACTGGCAAGATTTGGCTTTAGTTCGTCCCAGATCGATGGGTAGACTGCGTTGTTAGCCTTCCATTCCAGAGCCAGCAAACCCGACGCTTGGAGCGCCTGCTTGACCATTGCGGCCTCAAGAACACAGCTTCTTGATCCCGGCAATAGTCGGAGCAGTCCCTTTCCTGCATCATCGACATGAGCAGGAATGGCTATACCCCCACAGCGCTGCACCTCCTCAATCACATGCAGCAATGAGTCTCTGGTGATGGCAGCTCCGTCCTTGTCGTCAGTCTCTCCATGCAGGTGCGCAGGAAAGCCCACACCACCCAACACGCTCGCGATGGTTGCTGAGTTGGCTGTTGGATCAAAAATCGCCAGCAAGTGGATACCGCCTTGAACGGAAATTTCCACACCAGGAAACAGATGTAGCTCGCGGAAGCCGACCGGTGGTGTCCCAGCCTTGGCCGCCAGCTTCATCCCGGCATACGCGGACTTCAGCTTGTCGATCCAGTCGCCGCTGTTGTGGTCAGTAACTGCGACGCAATCAATCTCGGCTGCCATGTACTTGAGCAGCCAAGCCTCCGGCGTCAGTTCCTGAGGCGTACCGATAGCGGTCCGCCAAGCGCCAGTGTCCTTGGAGGCAGGTGTATGCGTGTGGAAGTCAAACTTCCACCAGCGGGCTCCGGGGTAGTTCCAGCGCAAACTCATAAAAATCCTCCGTCGAGCTACGCAGAGCCTTCACAGCCTTTGTCAGCAGAAGGCTCAGAATCAAGCAGTTGTTTTCAAACATTGACAAACAATTGGTTCAGTTGCGGATTTCCGGTGATCAGCAGCAGCTTTTTGATCGCAGCAGCCTGATTGATCTCCAGCCGGGCGAAATGCTCACCGCCTGCAAAAGATTGCTTTCGAATCAGTTGAATGCGCCCAAACAGACCGCCATGCTTCTCCGCAAACTTTGCCAACCCCACCGCCTTTTCAAAGTTATCGTCCAGATCTGGACGATGCGGCTCCAGAATGTCGATGATGAAATCAGCTCCGCTCTTTCGCACCACAACCAGGTCGGGGAACATGGGCACGATCTTGCCCCCCGTTTCATAAGGAATCTCCAGCGACCACTGCTTGCGATCCAGATTGCGCAACCAGCCAACCACCTCGGGTTTAGCCAACTCCTCCTTCAACACACCGGCTTCCCAATTGCCCAGCTCGGCACGGAATTGACCATTTTTTTCCACGTAGAGGTGGCGATCCCACAGCGGATCGGTCGGCAGGCGCTTGAAGTCGATGGACGCCGGCAAGTGCCATGGCACTTCGTTGGGCGTGGCTGTTGCCAGGCGCAGCTTCTCGTAGTTGACGCGCCGCTGCTCCTTGAGTTTGTAGATGGCTTTCTTGTGCTCGTCGTAGAGGGAATCGAAGGCTGCCTCCGCCATGGATTCCAATACGGCCATTTCTGCCGCATTGCGCGCCAGGACAATTGCCTCGACCTTCACCTCCAGTGCGTCGCGGTCAGCGTGGGCGCGCCAGTACTCCATTTGCAGTCCGTGGCTGAAGGCTCGGCCGGCCTCCTCAAACAGGCGGTCGATGTCCACATCGGAGGCATCGATGTGATAGTCCGCTGTAGGCTCCGCCACACCCGTGCCGTTGTTGACTGCCAGCGTGCGCAAGCCAACCTGGGTGATTGCCTTGGCTGCCGCATCGAACTGGCCTGCCGCTTTGATCGCGGCAATGCGCTGCCCCATCCACTCGACGATCTGGCGCTTGGCCGCATCCCAGGTGTCCTCATCGATAGCGTCGATGGTGAGGCTACGCGAAATTGCCATGAACCGCCGCAGCGGGCTTTGGGCACGGGCTGCATTGACGCGGTAGGTCACCACATCATCCAGCGCGGTGAAGATGTCGTCGGTGCCCTCGCGCCGTTTCAGCACCACCAAGTTGCGGCTGGACCCCGTTTCGGCCGGTGGCACATCCTCCGCGTTGTGCAGCGAAGCCACCACACTTTCCACAGCGCCCGTATCGAAATAAGGCAGGAACAGATGCACATCGTTCAAAGCGGCATCTTTCTCGATGCGACGCGCCAGCGGCGTGCGCACCATCCGGCCCAGCAATTGCGCGATGTAGGTGTGGTCCTCCGCACGGCGGAATGACATCATCACTTCCGCACGCGGGCAGTCCCAGCCGGTTGACAGGCTTGTCTTGAAGAACACCACGCCGATGTTCTTGTCGGCATCGATGCGCGATGCCTCCACCTTGCGCACGCGGCGTCCACCCACATCCAGGTCGCCCGTGTCGTGCATCGCGTGCGCTACTTCGCCTTCGTTCAGGCGCCGACCGATGGCGCTCTCGATCACCGTTAGGGCCGCGCCGAGATCGGTCTTGGTGAGCAGCCGATCACTGCCGTTCTCCACCTGCACCACCAGTACCGGCCAAACGGTTTGCTCTTTCTCGTCCGTGCAATAAGCGCCCCAAGCCTGCGTCAGCTGTCCCCAGCGTCGAGCTGCTTCTTCCAGCAAGGCCATCTCGGCGGTAGTGGCCGCCTCGGGGTGATGGATCAGGATGCGATCTTTCAGCAGACCGGACTTGCGTACCTCCTCAGCCGGCACGGCCACCTTGTGCGTGGTCACCGTGTGCTCGGCATTTGCGATTAGATCCAGAAAGCGCTTGGGCGTAGCCGACACGCCAATCACCATCGGCATCTTGACGAGGCCAACCTCGGGGTAGCCCAGCAAGAAGCGCTGCATCAAGGTCTGGGCCGCTTGCGCACTCTTGCCCGAGGTCATGCCCCGGTGCGCCTCGTCAATTACCACATAAAAACGATCCGGTATCGCCCGCGCAGTGTTGGTCAGCGTTTCCCAGATCAGGTGTTGCCGGCCATCCCCCCGGTTGGTCAGTGGCTGATTGACAGCGAGCTTCTGCGTGTTGATGAAGTAGATGCGCCCGCCATCCAGTCGGGGTGCATCGAAATGGGCATCGATGGTGATGAGCTGGTTGACCCGGTACACCTTGTCGGACTTGCTCTCGATCTTGAGCTTGGTCTGCTCGTTGAGCTCAGGCATGTCCGACACCCACAGGATCACCGCATCGGGCTGCGGTGCCCAGTCCAGCGGCCAAGCCAGTTGATCGTCGGGCTCGTCCAGAATGGCCTCGAACAGCGCCGTCATCATGATTGTCTTGCCGCTGCCCGTGGCTGCCGAAAAGGAAACCACGTGCTGATCGTCCGACGACGCACCCTGGCGCGCCTTCGCCAAAGCCTTGCGCAAATCGTTCAGCGCATCTTTCTGAAAATCGAACAGCGTGACCTTCATGCCGGCGCTCCCTTGGCACCCAAAGCGATGCCAGCCGGACCGGCAGCGCTGTCCTGGTTCTTGTTGATCATGAAATTGAGCAGGTAATCGCGGTAAAGCTGCACCACCTGGAGGCCGGGGTTGGCCTTGCCGGCCACCTCGCGCACGTCCTGCGCCATGGTTTTGAAGGACTCGTCAGCATCGGTGACGATGAACACGTGCGACAAACCGGTGCGGCCGTCCAGCGTTTTCAGCAAACGGCCCATGCGGGTTTCATCGAGCAGCACCATGAAATTATTAGCCTCCGGAGCAAACAGGGCTGGCTCGGGTTCCCCGTGCTTCAATTCCGCCCGTGGCCCCACAGCCCCAGCCTTCAACCAGAGCAGCGGGAGGATTTCGCGGAAGGCGCGCCGCAGCGAGACGTGCTCCTTCTCGAGAAAGTCCAGCTTGAAGTACGCCAAATTGGCGGCGAAGCCCTCGCCCATGGGGCGCTTTTCTTCCTCCGGCACCAAGAGCGGCCCGAGCAGTTCCACCACCTGCACCTTCAACGCATCAAACAGCCTCTTGGTAGGCGTGACGATATAGAAGTCGGTGATGTGCTCCTGCCCGTCCAGCGCCTCCAGCCAGTCCTCGGCCGCAGCCGGATCGAAGAGGACGCTCGCCTTGTGATCTTCCGACACGATGAAGGGGCACGGGTCTTTCACCAGCGTTTGCGGCAGGCCGTCGATCAGCGCCACCACCTGTTTTTTCTTGGCGGGTGTATCGAGCTGGGCTGGATCGACAAAGCCGATCTGCGTGAAACTGCGTGCTTTTTCTCGCTCCACCGTCTTGCCAGTCAGGTACTCCCCAGTCAGCACGGAGCCGTCGTCGCGATGCCCAAGAACGGTGAACTTGCTGCGCGGCCAGGTCACCGAGCGACAAATGCCTTGCACTTCCCACTCGGCATCACCGGGTTGCAGACCTCGCGCGCTCAGGGTCGCTGCTTCATCGGCGGACACCTCGTTGTTGGTAACCAGGATGCAGCGTCGCTGGCCGCCGTCGGTGGCGTTGAGCAGGTTGACGGCATTGAGCGTGGTGCCGCTGCCGGCGAAGAAGTCGAGTATTAGCCCGTTCCGCTTTTGGCCAACAGTCAGCCGCAAGGCATCCACGACGGAATACAAAGATTTTGGAAAGGGGAAGGTTTTTCCCGGCAGCAGAGCCCCGACCAAGTTCGTCCCATGCCAACCGGCGTGGTGCGAGGAGCGGTTCCAGACCGTCTTCGCGACCGTCTTACGGCCGTGCGCGACCTCAGGATTCGGGGTGACGATAACAACACCCTGAGCGTCTCGCCCTGAGATCAGTATTTCTCCCGTTTCGATCTTCTGTATTGCTGACTTGCCGAGATACCAAATCGTTCCTCTACCCTCGTCAGGCCGATACTCTCCAACACGTACAAATCCCTTCCTGGCGAGTTGGCGAAGATACTCCGGTGACGCACGCCAGTTGCCCTCCGATCCATCGCTCTTTAGGGGCCAGACTGCAGTAGCACCGTCGGGCACTTGCCATTCAGTTCGCGGGGTGCCAAGTGGCTTTGAATCTCCAGCGCCAACTAACTCACGAGACTCCGGACAAATGTAGACGGGGTAAAAGAGTGCAGGGCGATCTACGCGACGAGAGTTGGTCCCACTTCGAAGCAACGACTCCCATCGCACTGTGCTTGGATTGTGTGAGGGCTTGTCATTCAGCAGGTCATCTGCCACCAGAGGGGGTTCCGCAGAGCCGAAGAACAGGAAGTATGCGTATTCCTCGACCCGAGCAAGCTGCTGCTTTCTCGTCTGACCAGGCGCATTGATGACGATTGTGACCATCTGCATACGCGCGTCAGGAAAAATCTGTTCGAGAAGCATCCCCAGGTGCAGGTATTCTTTTTCGTCAATCGTCACGACGAGCACAGAGTTGTCCGGATTCAGCAAACGCCTGGCAAGGACAAGGCGGCGCTCCATGAAAGCCAGCCACTTGCTGTGCCGCCAGCCATCGTTGCCGTCCACGTAATCGTTGTTGTATTTCCAGTCGCGCGCGCCCGTGTTGTAGGGGGGGTCGATATAGATGCAATCCACCTGACCGGCATACAGGTAGTCCAGCAGTTGCAGCGCGTGGTAGTTGTCGGCCTCGATCAGCGTGTGCCAAGGCGCATCGGCCGGGCCGTTGGCCACCGCATCCACCGGCACCAGGGCCGGGAAGATCGGCTCGCCAAACTCACGCACGACCAGCAGTTCGTCCACCGGAAATTGCACCGGCTCGGCGGCGGCGCCTGAATTGGCTCGACTCGGTTCGCTGGGGTGGGCATCGTTGCTGGGCTTGACGCACGTGGCGATGCCCGCGTGCAGCGACTTGACTTGCCAAACGTCTTTGAGCGCACCTTGCCGGCGGCACACCAGGTCGCCCTTGCGGGGCTTGGCGCCGTGCAGCGGCAGCAATTCGGGCAAGTGGTCTTCAAACACCAGTCCGAACTTTTTGTCTTTGGCGGCGTTGGCCCACTCGGCAGCCAAGCGCTCGCGCAGGCGGGGATCGCTGATTTGGGCGATCAGGTCATGGATGGCAGACAAAAGTTAACCTCCGCTCGGCCTTCGTTGGGGTGTCATGGGAAGGCCGAAACTGGTAAGAATGCAGGGAGCTACGCACGAGTCTTGTCGTGCGTCTCGCTCGGCACTTGATTCGTTGTTGGCTTCAAGTCATGTGTCCGTGCGTACTCAAGCACGAGAATTTCGATCATCGACGCCACGGATCGCCGCTCGCGCTCAGCAGCCAAACGCAGCAGTTGCTTGATCTCGGCAGAGGTGCGAATGGAGAGAGTTTCGTCCTTCAGGCGTGACATGGCAGAGTCTCGTCATTGGTGTGACGCAAATGTACTGCATTTGGCTCTGCCTTGCCAAGTCAGGTTCACATGCTGCGGTAGTTTCAATCTCGCTTCAGAAAGCGGAAGGAAAGAATCAAATCAGCGGCCGCTCTATTGCGCAGTATTGCCGTTCAGCCTGAGGCGCTTGGCCGTCCCCTCAGGCCGACCTACTGTCCTTGAGCAGCCAAGCTGAGCGGCGGATTTGGGGCGGGGGGAGCCCGGGCTACGCCATACAAGCACGGCGGGAGCCCCACTTGCCGCGATGCGACCGCGTCATGCGTGTGAAGCCCGCCGATTGGCGCGGTAGACAGCACCGGCTGCCCCAGCCACCAAGTGCAGTGCCGCACGATTTGCCCGTGCTGCAGCACGTCGCCGCGGTGGGCGGCGCGCACGGCGTGGTGGACGTTCTGCTCGCCGAGGAGGATCGTCATGCCGTGCTCGGTGTCGAGTTCGCGGATGACCTGCAACGAAACGCGTTACGGCGTGTGCCACACTGGAATGAGTCGGGCGGGAGCGGGCCATACGCCGCGCTCGACGAGCCGCGCATCCTCGAACACCAGCCAGCTCTGGGCGCCATAGTGAGGCAGAGGACGCAGCAGTGCCCGCAGTGATTCCACGTCCCGCGCCGAAACCACCGCCACCGGCGCGCCGTCCGGGACCGGGACAGTCCATACCTGGGCGCTGCCGCGACCAGCCAGACGCTCGGGCCGCGGCGGCAGGTGGGCCTGCTTCAGCGCCGCATCCACGTCCGCGTGCAGACCCGCCAGCAGCACCGGCTCGCTTGCCTTGCTCATGTCGCCCAACGCGAGAGGCTGCGGCTTAACCTCGAACAGGCGCTGGGCCAGTGCGACGGCGGCTTCGCGCACTTCTGGCGCAGCGGAGGCCTGCGCCAGATATGGAGCGCGGGCGATGATCCACTGCCGCAGGATGGGCGGCAACTGTTCCTGCCCGAGCATGCGCCAGACCTGCAGCTCGGGGTCCAGGCGCACGCCTGTGGGCATCGCCCCCACATCCATCGTAACCGCCTCGCGCTCCGGCTCGACGTCGATCCAGCGCATCTCCTCACGGTCCGGGAAGACAAGCTGCACCGGGAGGTGCAGGGCATAGGCGGGGGCGTTCTGCTTCACGGTGAGCGTCAGTCGCGCGCCCCCCGCCGTGCGGCGGGCATCGGCTGCGGTGATCGTGACCGCAGGGCCACCCGCACGGCCGACCCATTGTTCGAAGAAGGCATCCAGAGGCCGGCCCGAGGCGCGTTCGAAGGCCGCCCGAAGGTCTTTCCAGGACGCAGTGCGGAACTTCTGTGTTTGCCAGAATGCACGGATGCCACTGCGGAAGGCATCCTCGCCGATGGCGTCGCGGAGCATCACGAACAGCATCGCCGCCTTGCCGTAACCCACCGCCGCGGCGGCGCCGTGAGTGCGGGAGCGGAAATCGGCCAGCGACTGCTGATCGCCAGCGGGCACGGCGGCGAAATCGCGCAGCCATCCCAGCCGCATCGCGCGCGCCGCCTCGGCGGACTCCGATTCCTTGTAGGCGTAGTCCGCCATGAAGGTGGTCAGTCCCTCCGACCAGTTGCCGCGAGCATAATCGACGTACACGCCGTTGCCCCACCAGTTGTGCAGTACCTCATGTCCGAGCGAGGTGGCGCGGATGAACGGCAGTTTCAGCACGTCGGCGCCGAGGTAGGTCAGCGTTGGCATGCCGAAGCCGGTGGGCAGGGGGCTCGCTACCACCGAGAATTCGGCGAACGGATAGGTGCCGATCTCCGCCTCGTAGCGTTCGAGGTAGCGGCGGGTGTCGTCCAAGTAGCCATCGGCAAGGCCGGGAATGGCTTCCAGATCGCGGAAGAAGTAGGTGCGCAGGCGCACGGGCTCCGCCGACGCCCGCGGCATCATCCGCTCGCGGACGACCCAGGGGCCCGCCATGAGGTCGATGCCCTCGGCGGGCTGCGCGAATTCGATGCGCGCCCGGTAGTGGTCAGACCCGGGGCCCGACCCGTGGCCCGACCCGTCGGCAGGAATTTCCTCGGACTGCAGCCGTCCAGGCACCAGCGCCCGCTGATCCCCCGGCACGGTCAGTGTCACCCGGTATGCGAACAGCGCTGCTGGCCGCGGATACCACCCGCTTCCGGACGGCAGGAAGCTCCCTTCCGCCGAGGCCACAGGCGACAGGCCTTGCAGCACGTCGCGATGATCGAGCGTGCGGTCCAGGGCGGGCAGGGTGCCGGCATATTCGAGATGCAGCCGGTCGGCGGCGGGAGGCAGTGCTACGAGCCAGGTGCGGATGAAACCGCGGCGGCCCGTTGGGCGGACCGCCACGGGTTTGCCGTCCGCCGTGGCAGCGGTCACTTCCAGTGCCTCGTGCAGCTCGAAACGGAAATCGCGGGAGGCTGGCGATAGGTCGGCTTGCACCACGAGGCGGCGCGTGGCGGGATCGAGTTCGATCGCGAGATCCAGGGTCGGGGGTGCCGCACCGGCAGCGGACGGGAAGAGGAACAGGATAGGGACCAGAACAGCCACGAGGGCTGACACCAGCCGCGCGAGGGAGCCCGTCTTCACGGCGCGGGGGGAAATTTGACGACGAGATCGAGCGTCTCGTCGCCGCGTTTCACGCGCACCGGCAGCCACGTCCCCGGCGGCTGTCCGCGCACCGATGCGACCACTGATCGCGTCTGCTTCACCGGACGGCCCGCCACTTCCATCAAACGGTCGCCGTTCTTCAGACCGGTCTTGTCGGCCAGACTGCCGGCGGTGACCTCGGCAATGCGTACGCCGCCGCCTTCCTCTTCCAGCCGCACGCCCAGCCGCGGCGGCTCCGGCTTGGCCCCCGCATGCGTCGGCAGCGCGAACACGGCGTCTGCGAGGCCCGTGCGAACCGCATCGCAATCGAAGTCAGCCGGCAGGGGCAGCAGGGTGCCGATGCGGCTTACGCCGAGGTCGCGCAACTGGTGCGGCACGCCATGGCCGAAGCGAATATGGCCACTGCCCATGATGCCGACGACCAGGGGCTTGTCCGCCGCCGGTCCCGGCTTCAGGGATCGCGCCAAGGCCTCAGCCATGGCTCGGTCCCAGGTGGTCTGCGACTCGACGAAATAGCCGAATGCGGCATCGCTCCGCGCCGCCTTCGCGTCCTTCATTCCTTTCCGGGCCGGGTGTTCGCTATACACCTGAAATAGATAATCTCGATAGTCTTCCGTCGGTGTGGCCGGACGGCCCACGCCTTCCCGCTCTCCCGGCGGCGCCGCGTCCCAGCCCTTGTCGGCGATGGTACGGGTGAGTTCGCGATCGACATTGAGGGCCACCATGCGGACGCGATTGATGCGGGCGAACTCGAACAGCGGCAGATA
The DNA here is from genome assembly GCF_014822185.1 of Azoarcus sp. Aa7. GTDB lineage: Bacteria > Pseudomonadota > Gammaproteobacteria > Burkholderiales > Rhodocyclaceae > Aromatoleum. The sequence goes on along the minus strand of NZ_QVLR01000094.1, from coordinate 34,523 downwards.
CAACTCCGCCGGCATGTTCCATACCTTGGACCATTCGGACTGCTCCAGAAACTCCTTGACCGTGAGTTCGCCCGCCACCCAGCGGTCCAGTGCCGGCTGCACCCGGCGCGGGAACATCTCGAAACCGATGACCATGTTCGGGCGTTGGACATGGAGCGCGGCCAGCACTTGCGTTTGCCAGCGGTGGTGGCCGTCCTCGTCGTGGTGCTCGCCCAGCAGGACAACGTCGCGCTTCGCCATCTCGCCCAGCAGGGCCAAGGCGCCGGCGACGCGCGGCTGCTCGCCGTCAACACTGTGCCAGGCGGCGGGCGTGAGACAGGCGGGGGCAGCGATGGTGGCGTGAGCTTCGCGAGCGACGGCTACGCCGTTGAAACCCGACATCGCGAGGGCGATGGCGGCGGTGAACAGGCCAAGGAGGTTCGAGTTCATCGCGTTCCGGAAGAGGGGGGATGCATTCAGATTGCATCGTAGGCGCCGAGTTCCCCAAGCAGCACGGACACGGCGAGAACCACTTATCGCGATGCAACTATCCCATACGTGTCGAACCCGCCGCTCGGCGCGGCAGCCGTTGCACGCGAGCGGGTCATGCGACCAGTACGGCCCTCGCGGCGCCCGCCGCGTACACGGACCCCGTGACGCACATCAGCGAGTCGGGGGGCAGGTCGATGAGCGTATCCCTCACGGCTTGCTCCGGGTCCTCGATGACTCGCACCGGCAGATCGGGAAAGCGCTGCCTGACCCAGTCGGCGATCGCGACGGGTTCGAGCGAACGCTGCCGATCGGCGCGCGTCGCGACGAGCGAACTCGCTTTCGAGGCGAGTATCGGGAGCAGTGTCGCGAGGTCTTTGCCGGACGAAATGGAAACGACCATGTGGCGCTCGCGGCAGTCCAGCACCTCGAGGGAGCGCATCAGGGCACGCGCCGAGGTCTCGGTGTGTGCCCCGTCCGCGACCACCCAGGGGCTGCGTCGGAGGATTTCCGTGCGACCCGGCAGCACGGCCCGGGCGAGGCCGCGGCGGGCGGCGTCCGCCAGTTGCGCGATGGGCAACAGGTCGGCGTGACGGATGCACGCGAGCGCCAGCGCGGCGTTGCCGGCGAGATGGGGGCCCAGCACCGGCATCGTGAGGTCGAGCGCGAGGGGGCCGCAATCGAGGTGCACCGCCATGCCTTCGGCGGAAGTCCGCTTCACCTCCGCGGCGAATTCGATGCCGAGGCGATGCAGCGGGGCGGCGCAGCGCGTCGTCCGCTCCTCGACGACGGCGACGGCCTCGCGGGGCAGGTCGCCGATCACGACAGGGACCCACGGCTTGATGATCCCGGCCTTCTCGCCGGCGATCGCCGCGAGGGTGTTTCCAAGGCGGTCCGTGTGTTCGAGTTCGATGCTGGTGATGCAGGATACGAGCGGGTGCACGACGTTGGTGGGATCCAGCCGTCCACCGAGGCCCACTTCGATCACCGCCACGTCGACCCTCGCGTGCTCGAACAGCGAGAATGCGATCGCCGTTGCGAAGTCGAAGCAGCCGGGCGGATGCGGGGCGCCGAGCAGGGCGGCAAGATGGGGGCGGACGCGCTCGGCCGCGGCGACGAGTTCCCCTTCGTCCCCTTCGCCGACTTCCCGTCCGCCGATGCGGTAGCGCTCGGTCCAGCGCTGCAGGTGCGGTGAAGTGAAGGTGCCGACCCGTAGATCCGCTGCGCCGAGGATTGCCTCGCAGAGCAGGGCGGTGCTGCCTTTTCCCTTCGATCCCGCGATGTGGATGCAGCGCAGGGTCCGCTGGGGATCGCCAATGCGGGCGAACAGCTCGCCGGCCGGCTGCAGGGCGAGTGCATCCGGTGGCCGGCGGCGGAAGGGTTCGGCTGCCGCGAGCGCCTCGAACAGCCGAACCACGTCGCCGGTGCTCCGCAGTGGTTCGGCCGCGAGGGCCGCCACGGATGGCTGCGCGCTCATCCCCAGGCAGCCTCCATCAGCCCTGCGGGTACGGGCAGGCCGTGTTGCCTGCAGGCCGCTTCCAGCGTGTTGAGCAGCAGGCACGCGATCGTCATCGGTCCGACGCCGCCCGGCACCGGCGTGATGGCGCCGGCCACCGCGGCGGCGCTGTCGAAATCGACATCGCCGACGAGCTGGCCCTTGCCGTCCGGCGTTTCGATGCGGTTGATGCCGACGTCGATGACGGTCGCGCCGGGCTTGATCCAGTCGCCGTGGACCATGCGCGGTCGGCCCACCGCAGCGACGAGGATGTCTGCCCGCCGGCACTCTTCCGCGAGATCGCGGGTTTTCGAGTGGGCTATCGTCACCGTGCAGCTTTCGCGCAGGAGCAGCGAGGCCATGGGTTTGCCGACGATGTTGGAGCGTCCGAGGACGACCGCGCGCAAGCCGGACAAGTCGCCCAGCCGATGCTTGAGCAGCATCAGGCAGCCGAGCGGTGTGCACGGGACCATGCCGTTTCCCCCTGTCGCGAGCGCGCCGGCATTGATCGGGTGAAAGCCGTCGATGTCCTTGTCCGGCCGGATCGCGTTGATCACGCGGTCGGCGTCGACCTGCGGCGGCAACGGCAACTGCACGAGGATGCCGTGCACCGCCGGATCGGCATTGAGTCGTTCGATCAGTTCCAGCACCTTCTCCTGCGGCACGCTGTGCGGCAGCCGGTACTCGAACGAGGCCATCGCGGCCTCGCGCGCCTGACGAGCCTTGTTGCGGACGTAGACCTGGCTGGCGGGATCCTCGCCGACGAGGATGACCGCCAGGCCCGGGGTGACGAGGTGCTGTTCGCGCAGGCGCACCACGTGGCGGCCGATCTCGGCGCGCAGGTGCTCGGCGGAGCGCTTTCCGTCGATGATCTCGGCGGTCATTCCACCAGCGGCGCTCATCGGAACACCACCGTCTTGTTGCCGGCGAGGAACACGCGGTGCTCGATGTGGTAGCGCACCGCGCGGGCCAGCGCCAGGCACTCGGTGTCACGCCCGACGGCGACCAGGTGCTCGGGACGATAGGAGTGATCGACGCGCTCGACGGCCTGTTCGATGATCGGCCCCTCGTCGAGATCCGACGTCACGTAGTGCGCCGTCGCGCCGATCAGCTTCACGCCGCGGTCGTGCGCCTGGTGGTAGGGCTTGGCGCCCTTGAAGCCGGGCAGGAAGGAGTGATGGATGTTGATCGCCCGGCCGGTGAGCTTGTGGCACAGGTCCTCGGACAGCACCTGCATGTAGCGTGCGAGCACGACGAGATCCGCTCCGGTCTCGGCGACGATCTCCATCAGGCGTGCCTCCTGCCGGGCCTTGGTTTCGGCGGTCACGGGCAGATGGTGGAAGGGGATCCCGTGCCAGTCCGCGAGGGGCTTCAGGTCGGGGTGGTTCGACACGATGGCCGGCACCTCCATCTTCAGCTCGCCCGTGCGATGGCGGTAGAGCAGATCGTCCAGGCAGTGGTCGAACTTCGACACCATCAGCAGCACCTTCGGCCGCACCAGGGTGTCGTGCATTTCCCATTCGAAGTTTTCCTCGAAACGCGTCAGTTCCTCGCCAAAGGCGCGTTTGAGTTCCTCGTAGGACGGCGTGCGCTCGGGCGTCGTCGAGAAGACGGTCCGCACGAAGAAGCGCCCCGTGAGGATGTCGTCGAATTGCTGCATTTCCATGATGTAGCAGCGGTGCTCGGCAAGGAAGGTCGAAATGCGCGCGACCGTTCCGATCACGCCCTTGCAGCTTGCCTTCAGTACGTAGATGTTCTTGCCTTCTGTCATTACCGACATTGCGTGTCTCCTCGAACCGCCGTTTTCTTTGAGATTCCGGGGCCTCCGCCCGAATCCCTTCGTTCCGGAACAGCCATAGTCCCTGGGGCCGCTCCGGCAGCGTCGGCATCGTTCGGCCGTCCGCAGCTGCCGAATCTAATCTCGCGGGCAATCGTCGCTTGCCTGATTGCGACAAGCTCCGGTCGCCCCACGACAGCTTAGAAATCAACGGGAATTCCGCTGCCGGCGGCGGATTCCCCGTGTCGCTTATCGACATGCTCGCGTCGCTCACGCATCTGCCTCGTCGGGAGCACGCGCCTAACCTTCAGGCCATCGGGTAGGCAATGGCGAACCCGCAACGCCCGTGATTCAGGAGACGAAGATGGCGGACCAGATTGAAGACGGCGACGATTTCGACCTCGCGGCACTGCCGGACGACGAGCTCGTCGAACAGATGCACGATGATCTGTACAACGGCCTGCGCGATGAAATCGCCGAGGCCACCAACATCCTGCTCGGGCGTGGCTGGAGCGCGAGTCGTGTGCTCGACGAAGCTCTGGTCGAGGGCATGCGCATCGTCGGCGTGGACTTCCGCGACGGCATCCTGTTCGTGCCGGAAGTGCTGATGGCAGCGAACGCGATGAAGGGCGGGATGGAAATCATCCGTCCGCTGCTCTCCGAGACGGGCGCGGAGACGGTCGGCAAGATCGTCATCGGCACCGTGAAGGGCGACATCCACGACATCGGCAAGAACCTGGTGGCGATGATGATGGAAGGGGCGGGCTTCGAGGTCATCGACATCGGCATCAACATCCCGGTCGAGACCTATATCGAGGAACTCGAGAAGCACAAGCCGGACATCCTCGGCATGTCGGCGCTGCTGACCACGACGATGCCCTACATGAAGGTCGTCATCGACACGATGAAGGAAAAGGGCATCCGCGACGACTACATCGTGCTGGTCGGGGGGGCGCCGCTGAACGAGGCTTTCGGCAATGCGGTCGGTGCCGACGCCTATTGCCGCGATGCCGGCGTGGCGGTCGAGACGGCCAAGGCGCTGATCCAGCAACGGCGCGCGGCCTGATCGGGCACGGAGCGAGGAGTCCTGGCATGGCGGCCGCCCTGATCATCGCCTGCGGCGCGCTTGCACGGGAACTGACCGCCGTGATTGCCGCAAACGGCTGGCAGTACGTGCAGGTGCAGTGTCTGCCTGCGGATCTGCACAACCGCCCGGAAAAGATCCCGGATGCGGTGCGCGAGAAGATACGCGCCGCCCGGGCCCGCTTCGGTCGGATTCTCGTCGCATATGCCGACTGCGGCACCGGCGGTTTGCTCGACCGCGTGCTCGAGGAAGAGGGCGTCGAACGCCTGCCGGGGGCGCACTGCTACGAGTTCTACGCGGGGACGCCGGCTTTCGCGGCCCTCGCCGACGCCGAGCCGGGCAGTTTCTACCTGACGGACTTCCTCGTGCGGCACTTCGAGCGCCTGGTGATCCGCGAACTGGGCATCGAGCGCCATCCGGAACTCGCGCCGCAGTATTTCGGCAACTACCGTCGCCTGGTTTACCTCGCCCAGATCGAGGATGCGCAACTGCTGGAACTTGCCCGGAAGGCAGCGGCGCGTCTTGGTCTCGCGTTCGAATACCGATTCACCGGATATGGCGACCTCGAGCGGGCCGTCGTCCGATTCCACCGGAATGCGGAGCGCGACTCCGTCACGGAGCAAGCTTCATGGCAAAACTGATTGTCGTCCAGTGGCGGGACATTCCCGCGCAGGTGATCGTCAAGAACGGTCGGGACAGCGCGAAGGTGCAGTTGTCGGAGCGCTTCCAGGTCGCGATCGACCGTGCGGCGATGCGCGCCGGTAAGGGTAGTTCCGAGGCCTACCTCGAGGACTGGCGCCGGCAGCCGCCGCGCGACTGCAGCGGCGACCTCGAGGTCGAAGCGGCCGCCGAAGCCGCCCGCATCGAGGCCTGCTATTCGGACGAGGCGCTGGAAGCCCTGATCCGGGCAAAGGGCCTCGCCGCCAGCGGCGACGCGGCGGCCCAGGGCAACACCTAAACAACAAGCGTTCTGCGGGCGCGCGAGCGCACCGGGGCGGACGAAGGAGACATTCCATGTATGCAGTACGCCGGTGGGTGGTCCGTCACTCACGGGGCTTCGAGTTCATCTACAGGGTCTTCGAACCGGTCATCGCCCGGCTCGACCCGGTGTGGCGCGGCATCGGCTACGCGCGGGTGGAGCGGCCGGTGACGGCCGTCGAGCGGGCGGTCAAGGGTTTCCTCTTCGACTGCAAGATGTGCGGCCAGTGCGCGCTCAGCTCGACCGGGATGTCCTGTCCCATGAACTGCCCCAAGACCTTGCGCAACGGTCCGTGCGGTGGCGTGCGTGCCAACGGCCACTGCGAGGTCAAGCCCGAGATGAAGTGCGTGTGGGCCGAGGCATGGGCCGGCAGCCAGCACATGAAGAACGGCAGGAAGATCCACGTCGTGCAGAAGCCGGTGGATTACCGGCTCCGCGACACCTCGTCCTGGCTGCGCGTCGTGCGGCAGATCGCTGAACGGCGCGTGGCCGCGCAGGGAGAGCAGAAATGAGATTCGACGACGAACCGACACCCGGCGAAGCGCTGCCGATCCTGCCGGGCCACGTCTCGCCGGGGCGTCTGGAACGCGTGCTGCGTGCCGGGAAGTTCGCGGTGACGACGGAGATCGACCCGCCCGATTCGGCCGATCCGGATGAAGTGTTCAAGCGCGCGGCGATCTTCGACGGCTACGTCGACGCGATCAACGCGACCGACGGTTCCGGCGCGAACTGCCACATGTCGAGCGTGGGCGTGTGTTCGCTGCTGACGCGCCGCGGCTACGCAATGGTGATGCAGATCTCCTGCCGCGACCGCAACCGCATCGCGATCCAGGGCGAAATCCTCGGCGGTGCGGCGATGGGCGTCGCCAACATCCTGTGCCTGACCGGCGACGGCGTGCAGGCGGGCGACCATCCGCAGGCAAAACCCGTGTTCGACCTCGACTCGATGTCCTTGCTCGAGATCGCCCGTGGCATGCGCGACGACGCCCACTTCGAGAGCGGGCGCAAGCTGGCGGTGCCGCCACGCGTGTTTCTCGGCGCCGCGGAAAATCCCTTCGCCCCGCCCTTCGACTGGCGGCCACACCGTCTCGCGAAAAAGGTCGCTGCGGGCGCGCAGTTCATCCAGACCCAGTATTGCTACGACGTGCCGCGCCTCAAGAGTTTCATGGCGCAGGTGCGTGATCTGGGCCTGCTCGAAGGGCCGAACCGGGTCTTCATCATGGTCGGCGTCGGCCCGCTGGCGTCGGCCAAGAGCGCCACCTGGATCCGCGAACACGTGCCGGGTGTGCACATCCCCGACAGCGTCATCAAGCGCCTGGCCGGAGCGGAGAAGCAGAAGGCCGAAGGCAGGAAGCTCTGCATCGACCTGATCCAGGAGATCCGAGAAATCGAAGGCGTCAGCGGCGCGCATGTCATGGCCTACCGCCAGGAAGAGGCCGTCGCCGAAATCATCGACAAATCCGGCGTACTCGAGGGGCGGGTCCCCTGGTATCCGGGCCGCGACCACGGGTCTACCGCAAACCCCGCACTCCAGGGCGAGCTGACCCATACCCAAACCGAAAAACAGAGGATGGAAGCATGACTGACACCGTTATCAGCTCGGCCAAGAAGGAAGTCGTCATCGGCTTCGAGCGGCCCTTCGTCGTCATCGGCGAACGCATCAATCCCACCGGGCGGAAGATGTTGGCTGCCGAGATGGCCGCCGGCGACTTCTCGCGCGTCATCTCCGACGTCCAGGCGCAGCTCGAGGCCGGAGCGCACATGCTGGACGTCAATGCGGGCATCCCGCTCGCCGACGAACCCGCGATCCTCGCCGCGACCGTGAAGCTCGTGCAGTCGCTCACCGACGTGCCGCTGTCGATCGACTCCTCGATCGTCGCCGCGCTCGAAGCCGGATTGGCGGTCTATCAGGGCAAGGCCCTGGTGAACTCGGTGACCGGCGAGGAAGACCGCCTCGAGGCGGTGCTGCCGCTGGTGAAGAAGTACGGTGCGGCGGTGGTCGCGATCAGCAACGACGAGACCGGCATCTCGCAGGACCCCAACGTGCGCTTCGAGATCGCGCGCAAGATCGTGAACCGCGCGGCCGACTATGGCATCCCCGCCTGCGACGTGATCGTCGATCCGCTGGTGATGCCGATCGGCGCAGTGTCCACGGCCGGCCGCCAGGTGTTCGAGCTGTGCCACCGCCTGCAGAAGGAGCTCAAGGTGAACACCACCTGCGGCGCGTCCAACGTGAGCTTCGGCCTGCCCAACCGCAACGGCATCAACGCCGCGTTCATGAGCATGGCGATCGCCTCGGGCATGACCTCCGCGATCACCAACCCGCTGCACACCGAGATCATGACGGCGATCATGGGGGCGGACGTGCTGATGGGCCACGACCAGGACTGCATGCGCTGGATCCGCAAGTTCCGCGAAGTCCCGGCGCCGGGTGCGGACGGCGTCGAAGCGCGCGGCCGGCGCGAGACGCGTCGCCGCCGCGTCGAGGCCTGAACAGGAGCAGTGCCCGCGGCAAAGCCCCGACTACAGGGGATCCACGCTGAGGTGCGCTGCCATACTCAAGACGCCTCCAACCCCAACAGGAGAGCATGGTGACCCAGGACGCCCTCGTCGTATTCACCCCATCCGGACGGCGCGGCCGCTTCGCGGTCGGCACCTCCGTGCTGCAGGCCGCGCGCTCGCTCGGCGTCGACATCGACTCGGTGTGCGGCGGCCGGGGCCTGTGCGGCCGCTGCCAGGTCGTGCTGACCGAGGGCGAGTTCGCCAAGCACGGCGTGCATTCGTGCGCTTCCAACCTCAGCGAGCACAGCGAGAACGAGCGCGCCTGGGAAAAGACCCACGGCAGCTTGAGCGATGGCCGGCGCCTGAGCTGCTCGACGACGGTGCTCGGCGACGTCGTCATCGACGTTCCCGCCGACAGCCAGGTGCACCGCCAGATCGTGCGCAAGCGCGCCGAAGTGCGCGACATCGAGCTGGACCCAGCGGTACGGTTGTATTACGTCGAAGTGCAGCAGCCGGACATGCACCTGCCTTCGTCCGACCTGCGCCGCCTCAAGGAGGCGCTGGATTTCGACTGGCGACTCACGAACCTGCAGGCCGATGTGCGCGTGATGCAGGAGTTGCAGGCCGCCTTGCGCAAGGGCGACTGGAAGGTCACCGTCGCGGTGATCGACGGCGAGCGCATCATCGCCGTGTGGCCGGGCCTGCGGGAAAAGGTCTACGGCATGGCGATCGATATCGGCTCGACGACGATCGCCGCGCACCTGTGCGACATGCAGACCGGTGAGGTCGTCGCATCCGCCGGGAAGATGAACCCGCAGATCCGCTTCGGCGAAGACCTGATGAGCCGGGTCTCCTACGTGATGATGAAGCCGGGCGGGGACCGCGAGATGACGCACGAGGTACGCGTCGCACTCAACGGCCTGGCCGCCGAACTCGCCGCCGAGGCGGGCATCGCCGTCACCGAGATCCTCGAGGCGACCTTCGTCGGCAACCCGATCATGCATCACCTGCTGTTCGGGATTAACCCGGTCGAACTGGGCGGCGCGCCGTTCGCGTTGGCGACCGACGAGGCCGTGACCGGGCTGTGGGCGACCGAGATCGAGCTGCATATCCACCCCAACGCCCGCATCTACGCGCTGCCCTGCATTGCCGGCCACGTCGGCGCGGACACCGCGGGGGCGATCCTGTCGGAGACGCCCTACCTCACCGACGCGATGACGCTGATCGTCGACGTCGGGACCAACGCGGAGATCGTCCTGGGCAACCGCAATCGTCTGCTCGCTGCCTCCAGCCCCACGGGACCGGCCTTCGAAGGCGCGCAGATCAGCTGCGGGCAGCGTGCGGCGTCGGGCGCGATCGAGCGTGTGCGCATCGACGCCGGGACGCTGGAGCCGCGCTTCAAGGTCATCGGCTGCGAGCTGTGGTCCGACGAGCCGGGTTTTGCCGAAGCGACGGCCGCCACCGGCATCACCGGCGTCTGCGGCTCCGGCATCATCGAGGTGATGGCCGAGATGTATCTGGCCGGAATCATCGACCAGGACGGCGTGGTCGACGGCACGCTGGCCGCGCGCACCCCACGGGTGAAAGCCAACGGCCGCACCTTCGCATACACCTTGTTCGAGAGCGAGGCTCGTACGCTGCAGATCACCCAGAACGACGTGCGCGCGATCCAGCTCGCGAAGGCCGCCTTGTATGCCGGGATCCGCCTGCTGATGGACAAGCTCGGCGTCGGGCACGTCGAGCGGATCAGCCTCGCCGGCGCCTTCGGCAGCCATATCGACGTCAAGTACGCGATGATCCTCGGCCTGATCCCCGACTGCCCGCTCGAACATGTCGCCTCGGTCGGCAACTCCGCGGGCACCGGCGCACGCATCGCGCTGTTGAACCGCAGCCGGCGCGAGGAGATCGAGGCGGTCGTGCGGCGCGTAGACAAGATCGAAACTGCCGTGGAGCCGAGCTTCCAGCAGTACTTCGTCGACGCGATGGCAATCCCGCACAAGTGCGATCCCTTTCCCAACCTGCGCGCGGTCGTCGAACTGCCCGAAGCCACAGCCGCGGGGCGTACGACGCGCGCCGGCCGGGCGCGTCGCGGGCGGCGTGAGCGGACTCTGACCGAAGGAGCCGGGACATGAGCGGCAACGAACTCGATGACGTCCAGAACTCGGAGGACGAGCGCCGGCTCGCGATCGACAAGGTCGGCATCAAGGCGATCCGCCATCCGGTGCGCGTGCGCGACAAGAGCGGCGGCGTGCAGCACACGATCGCCGAATTCAACATGTACGTCGGCCTGCCGCAGCATTTCAAGGGCACGCACATGTCGCGCTTCATCGAAATCCTGAACGGCAACGAGCGCGAAATCTCGGTCGAGTCGATCGGGCCGATGCTGCGCGAGATGGTCGCGCGCCTGGAAGCCGGGACGGGCGTGATCGAGATGCGCTTCCCGTACTTCATCGACAAGGCCGCACCCGTCTCCGGGGTGCGCAGCCTGATGGACTATGAGGTGACCTTCATCGCGGAGCTGCGCGAAGGCGGGGAATACGTGTTCACGATGAAGGTGATGGTGCCCGTGACCAGCCTGTGCCCGTGCTCGAAGAAGATCTCCGCGCACGGCGCGCACAACCAGCGCTCGCACGTGACCGTGACGGCGCAGACGCGCGGCTTCCTGTGGATCGAGGAGCTCGTGCAGCTCGTCGAAAGCCAGGCCTCGTGCGAGCTCTACGGCCTGCTCAAGCGCACCGACGAGAAGTTCGTCACCGAGCGCGCCTACGAGAACCCCAAATTCGTCGAAGACATGGTGCGCGATGTGGCGGGGCTGCTCAACGCGGAAAAGCGCATCGAGCGCTACGTCGTCGAGTCGGAGAACTTCGAGTCCATCCACAACCACTCGGCGTATGCACAGATCCTTGGCGACAAGCGCATTGCCGTCTGACTCCGTCGATTGCTCCCGGGGTTCTCAGAGGTAGCGTTCGATCGCCCCGCGTGACAGCGAATAGTGGTACCCGATCTGCGCGTCGCAATAGCGGTGCTCGCTGCCGACGGGGCAGCTCGTCCGTGCGAGACAGGTGTCGGCGCAAAGCGAGCCCGGCTGCCGGCGGTAGCCGATGCAGCGCTCCAGCGAGAATCTGCCCGACGCCATCGCGTCCGCCGGGCAGGCTGCGACGCACGGCCGCTCGGTGCAGGCGTTGCACGGAGACGGCGCAACGGCCGGTTCCGTAACGGGCAGTTCGGAGTCCGCGAGCATCGCGACGCGGTACGCGAACCAGCTCCCCCAGCCGGCCTGAATGCCGACCATGAAGGGGGAGGGGTGGTGCCAGCCGGCGAGTTCCCCGAGGCGCTGCAGATCGACCAGGCGATCGCCCGGGTAGATCACGCGACGGTGCCGGCCCGGACACTGCGTGGCGAACCACTCCTCGACCCGGGCGACGCTGAAGTCGTCGATCGGGTCCGCTGACCCCGGGCCCTGCGCCTGCATCGACGACCACAGTGTGCGGCCGGCGTGCCCGATCAGGACGAGCTGGCGAAATCCTTCCCCGTCGTCCACCTGCGCACGCAGTCGCGTCGCAAGCTCGGCGGGCAGCGCATCGAGATCGAACACCGCCTGCAGGTTCAGGCCGACCGCGTCGAGCGCGGCGAAACTGACTGACATCTCATCCCCTTCCTGACCGGCCCGCGGACACCGGCCGACAGTTCGTCGGGCGCCGGTGCATCGCGGCAAAAAAATCATCGTTCGACTCCTCGACAGATGATGGGTGCGATTGTACGGCCGAAGGAGCCGCCCTCCAGCCTTCGCCGAATCACGACGGCGTCTTGGGCAAGGCAAGGGTGATCAGGAACTGGAGCAGGAGCAGCAGGCCCGCAGCCAGGTAGATCGGCGCGAACGAGTCGAAGACGTCCTTGAACAGGCCGCCCACAAGGTTGCCGCACACGCCGCCCAGGCCGATCAGGACGTTCGCGATGCCGAAGGCGCGGGTGAGTTCGCTCACAGGGACCAACTGCCCGATGTAATTCGGCACCAGGCCGAAGATGGGATAGAAGGCCAGCGCGAAGAGGACGCCGGCGAGGTAGAAAACCGGTCCCTGGTTCGTCGAATAGACGAGCCCGCTGCCGAGACAGGCGGTGACGAAGCAGAGGGCGAGGGCTGCGCGGGTTCCCACGCGATCGGCGATCCAGCCCCCCAGGAAGCCCGATGCCATGCCTACTGCGCCGATCATGGACCACACCATGCCGGTCTCTGCTACGGACATGCCCAGTTCGTCGCGCATGTATGGGGCGAGGTAAGTCTGGAAGGGCAGCAGCGTCAGGCCGTTGAGGAAGGCGAGCACCCACAGCAGATAAAGCGGGCCGGGAATCCGGCTATCGACGCGTGCGGCCTTGCCTGCTCTGGGAACCTCCGCTGCGACCTCGATATCGGACGTGTTGCGCAGGAAGAAATAGGCATAGACGCAGAGGGATAGCGCGAGCAGGCCTGCCGTCAGCCAGATCGACCTCCATCCGCCCGCGGCCATCAGGAAGCTCACCAGCAGGCCGTTGATGAAAACCCCGTAGCTGGTTCCGCTCGCGACCAGGCCCATGACGCGCGCCCGCTTGCTCTGCGGGACGCTCTTCGTGACGATCTCGGCCAAGGGCACGTAGGCCGAGGCCGAACAGCCGCCCTGCAGGATCAGCAGGGCCGCCGACAGCAGAATGTCGTCGCTGATGCTCAGGCCCAGGAGCGACAGGGCCGTGACGAAGGTCGAGCACAGGCTGATCTTCCAGCCTTCGCAGAACCGGCTGATGTAGCTGGTCACGAAGGAGAAGGCCAGGAAGCCGACTTGGGCGCCCCCGGTGATCAGGCCGACCGTGGCGTAGTCGAATCCCAGATCCCGGCGCATGTCGACGACCAGGTTGGCAAAAAGGTAGACACCAAATCCGTAGGTGCTGGCGACGAAGCCGGTCAGCAGTGCCGCGAGGGTCATTCCGCTGGGCCGCGCCTCCCCGGCTGTCGCCGTATATGCCGTCATGGTTCCGATGCTGTTCTTGAAAAATGGTTGCGGAGCGAAAGAGCGGATCGACCTCCTGCCTCGCGGCCCCTTGTCCGGCGCTTCGCCCGGCGGCGGCCATGCGGCTGCCGCCGGGGAGGCCGCTCAGATGTTCGAATCCGGGAAGGACTCCTTGCGCCGACGCATGTAGGCCTGCAGCGCCTCGTCGACGCCCGGGTCGAGCTCGGGCGCCTCGTACTCGGCGAGCATTTTTTTCCAGCGCGCGTTGGCGCGCTGGGCCATGTCCTGCCGCCCCTCGGCGTCCCATTGCTCGAAGCTGTTGTTGTCGGCGATGGGCGAGCGGTAGAACGCGTTCTCGAAGTTGGCCTGGGTGTGGGCGCATCCCAGGTAATGCTTGCCGGGGCCGACTTCGCGGATCGCGTCCATGGCCTGACCGTTCTCGGACATGTCGACCCCGCCCATCAGGGTCTGCATCATGCCCGCCTGGTCGGCGTCCATGATGAACTTCTCATAGCCCATCGCCAGTCCGCCTTCGAGCCAGCCGGCGGTGTGCAGCGCGAAGTTCACCCCCGCCAGCGCGGTGGGCAGCAGGGTGTTGGCGCTTTCGCTCGCGGCCTGCGCATCGGGGACCTTCGACGCGGTCAGCGAACCGCCGGAACGGAAGGGCACGCCGAGGCGGCGCGCGAGGTTGGCCATCACGTACAGCACCAGCGCCGGCTCCGGCGTGCCGAAGGTCGGCGCACCCGACTGCATCGACATCGAGCTCGCGAAGCTGCCGAACACCACCGGCGCGCCGGGATTGACGAGCTGGACGAAGGCCATGCCGGCCATCGCTTCGGCGAGCGTCTGCGCGGCAGTCCCGGCGACCGTCACCGGCGACATCGCACCGGCGAGGATGAAGGGGGTGACGACGCAGGCCTGGTTGTTGCGCGCGTAGACCTTCGCGGCGCCGAGCATGGTGTCGTCGAAGGTCATCGGCGAGTTGGCATTGATCAGGTTGATCACCGCGGTGCGCGGCCTGCCCGTTTCCGGGTCGATCCACTGGTCGCCGAACAGGATCTTCGCCATCTCGACCGTGTCCTGGGCGCGCTCGGGGTGCGTGACCGAGCCCATGAAGCACTTGTCGGAGTACTTCATGTGGCTGTAGACCATGTCGAAGTGCCGCTTGTTGACCGGCAGATCCACCGGCTCGCAGATCGTGCCGCCGGAGTGGTGCAGGCTGGGCGACAGGTAGGCGAGCTTGACGAAGTTGCGGAAGTCCTCGATGGTGCCGTAGCGGCGGCCGTCGTCGAGGTTATGGATGAACGGGCAGCCGTAGGCGGGCACGAAGACCGTGTTGGCGCCGCCGATGCGCACGCTCCGTTCGGGGTTGCGGGCAATCTGCGTGAACTCCCGCGGCGCATTTTCCTGGATCAGCTTGCGGCACATGCCGCGCGGCATGCGCACCCGCTCGCCCTGCACGTCTGCCCCGGCGTCGCGCCAGATCTGCAGCGCCTCGGCATCGTCGCGGAAATCGATGCCGATTTCCGCGAGGATCGTGTCGGCGTTGTGCTCGATGATCGCGAGTCCCTCTTCGTTGAGCACCTCGTAGTAGGGAATCTTGCGGCTGATGTACGGTGCCTGCGGGCCTTGCCCGCGCGACCGCGCCGCCCGGCGTGCCTCGCTTCCGCTGCGACCGCCGCGGCGGCGGATCTCGGTAGTACTCATTGTCTCGCTCTCCATGGATGTGTTTGGGAGGATCGGTACCGGCAGTATGTGGATTGGCACCGTTCTCTCGCATGGCACGAAGCGACCCACGAATAGTCAATCGCGCCACCAAGGCGATCGCACGAACTCGTGTAGATGCTGTTTATCCGGGTGAAGCGCCATGCAAGCCGGCGTGGGGCGGGACTGGCGTGGGGCGGGACTGGCCGCATTCGACGTTCCATCGATACGTCGCGCGGGGCGTGTATGCGCCGGATTGGGCCGGTGGGCATGAAGTGGATCTCGCCGCGGGAGCGCGGCGAGATTGAGGGGTGGATTGGCGGGATACGCTGCGCTCCTCCCGCCCTGCGAGCCCGTGCCTCCGCCGCCGATCCCGCGCGCGATCCGACGACACCGCATTCATGCGATCGTCCTGATCGCGCCGCCGGCGGCGAGGTTGGCCGGCGCTCAGACGTGGTGCGCCTGATGCAGCGCCTTGTAGAGTCCCACCATCATCACGAGCAGCACGACAGTGAAGGGGAGGCCCGTCGCTACCGCCCCGGCCTGCAGTGCATTCAGGGCGTTCTGCCCGCCGGCCGACAGCAGGATGGCCGCGATGATGCCGACGAGGCAGGCCCAGAACACCTTCTGGCCGCGCGGCGCATCGACCTTGCCGCCGGCGGTGATGCAGTCGATCACCAGCGCGCCGGAGTCGGCTGAGGTCACGAAGAAGACCAGTACGAGCGTGATCGCCAGCGTCGACGTCACCGCGCTCATCGGCAAGTTCGCGAGCATCTGGAACAGGGAAAGCGAGACGTCGCCGATCCCGTTGGCCAATTCCCCGACTCCTCCGATCGATTGCGCGAGCGCGTTGCCACCGAAGGCGGTCATCCAGAGCAATGTCACGATGGTCGGGACGATAAGCACTGCGGTCACCATTTCACGCACCGTGCGACCCTTCGAGACGCGCGCGATGAAGATGCCCACGAAGGGCGACCAGGATATCCACCAGGCCCAGTAGAACACCGTCCAGCCATGGAACCACGAGGTGTCGTCCCGCCCGATCCAGTTCGACAGCTGGAACAGGTGCGCGGCGTAGTCGGAGGCCGTAGTGCCGAGGTTGCTTACATAGGTGACGATTCCCCCGGCGAATGCGACGAACACCATCAACGTGGTCGCGAGGGCCAGGTTGATGTTGCTGAGCAGCTTGACGCCGCCGTCGATACCGCGCCAGACGGAGAAGAGCGTGATGCCGGTTACGACGATGATGATCGTGATCTGCAGTTCGAGCGTGTTGTCGGCGCCGGTCAGGAAGTGCAGGCCGCTGGCCGCCTGTGTCGCTCCGAGCCCCAGCGAGGTGGCGAGACCGAAAATCGTCGCCAGTACGGCGATGATGTCGATGAGGTGGCCGACCCATCCGCGCACCTTGTATCCAAGGAGGGGGAAGAACGCGGCGCGCAGCGACAGCGGCAATCCCAGATTGAACGTGAAAAAGCCGATCGCGACTGCCACCACCGCGTAGATTGCCCATGGGTGCAGCCCCCAGTGGAACATCGTCGCGCCCATCGCGGCGCTCGCGCCTTCGGGCGTCCGCGCGGGGGTATTCAGCGGGGTGCCGTACCAGTCGGTGTAATAGGCGACCGGCTCGGCAACGCTCCAGAACATCAGGCCGATACCCATACCTGCGGCGAACAGCATCGCGAACCACGATACTGTCGAATACTCGGGCCGGGCGTTGGCGCCGCCAAGCCTGACCTTGCCGACGGGCAGGAGGATCAGCGCAATACAGAACAACACGAAGGCGTTACCGGCGAACATGAACAGCCAGTCGAAATGTTCGATCGCCCAGGTACGGGCAGCTACCATTTGTGCGCTGGCCTGCGTCGGATCGGTCAGCGCGTAAATGATGAAGAGAACGATAAGCCCGGCTGAAAACGGGAAGACTGGATTGTGGAAATCCATTCCCCAGAATTGCTTGTTGTCGATGCCGGGCTCCAGGGCCAGGCTTTGAGGGACGCTCATCGAGTTTCCTCCAGTGATGTCGTTATTGGCAACTCGCCCGCCTGATTTGGCCGGGGGAATAGGGGTGCTCTGTCGGGCAGGGACTATTGTTCGCGCAGTGGCGTGCCCTGATCTTTCCAGATGCGACACCATTCATGCCAAATTCGCCATCGAAGCTCCCATGCTCCAGCCTCAAAAAAATAATGTAATTTATTGGCGAGACAATTAAAAAAACTTCGATCAACGAATCCGCCTGATGGCGAGAAATTGCACCGGAGTGGTGCCTGCGCGCGCAAATTCGGTGCGTTGCACCAAAATGGAATGCAAATGCGCTGCGAGCGGATGCCCGTGCGCCGATGGGTATTGTGCCGGCGCAGGAGGTGGTCGATGGGGCGGGTTTACTGCGGTAGTTGAATGCCGTGCAGCAGCATCGCTATTCGGGAAGATAAACCAAAGACCGTTGAAGCGCCGAAAAGCGGAAATGCGTGGACGGGCCCGAGCCCGTCCACGCATTGTGGAGCTGATAATTCGATTGCTCAGGCGCGCTTAGAAATAATAGCCGATGCTCGCATTGAATCGACGCCCCGTCGTATTGGAGCTGCCGCCCGCGGCGAGGGCACTGCCGAATACCGGCGAGAGATAAGGCTGATTCTTGCCGATTGCGTAGTCGAGCATGATCCACCAGCCTCCGGTGCCGAATTCGACACCCGTGACATTCTGGGTGCTCTTCTCGTACCCGGAAGCGGATTTTCTCAGCTGGCTCCAGTCGTTGTAGACGCGGAAGTTGCTGAACGGCCCGATCGAGCCGGGAATCTTGTAGCTGAGGCTGACGATGTCGATGTTGCCCTTGGCGGCCATGCGGTTGGTGAAGCCGTAGGATCCTATGATGACGCAATCGTTATCGCACGCTGACCACCAATTGCCATCGACCGACCCATTACCCGAGAAGCGGTTGCGGTAGCTGATCGTTTCCAGCTTCACTCCGAAGTTTCCGAACTCGCCGGTATAGTGGATCGCCTCGGCGTTGCGCCGTCCGCTGGATAGTTCCGATTTCGTGGTGGCCAATTGACCCGTCAGCACGGAAACGCCGATTTCCGATTTGCCGCCACCGAGCCCGAACTCGTAGGCGAGGCGGCCGACAAAGGTATTTCTCTCCTCGCGGCCGTAGGTTTTCATCAGGTGGTTGCTGTACCGCAGGGAATCGTATCCGTCGAGGACGGACATGTTGTCCGCTGCGCCGAGCATATGGCCGCCGTCCGAGGGGAAATACGCCAGCATGGTGCTGAAGCCGCCGTCCTTGCGCAGGTATTTGAGGCCGAGGGCATAGGTGTCCTCGAACCCGGCGTAGTACGCCATGGACTCGAAGAAGTTGTGGGAAGCATATTTCAGCGCGCCGAAAGGCATCAGATCCTGGCCGACGTGTAGTTCGCTCTTGTCGGAAAATCGCAGTCCCGCCCAGAGATATTCATTCATGAGCAGGCTTGCGCCTTCATCGGCTCCGGTCTGACGGGTCGAGTAGTGGTAAAAACGTTCCCGGCCGGACGAGATGAATTTGCCGTCGTCGTAGGTGTAGCCGAGCCGGATCGTGTCGAACTCGAAAGTTCCTTTGCGGTCCGGATTCCAGTCCAGATGCTCGAATCTGATTCGTGCCGCGCCATCGAATTTGAGGGGAGAGTCGGCGACCTGTGCCACTGCAGCCGATGCGGACAGGAAAAGACAGGCACCCGCAGCGGTGAGCTTCACAGACGTTAAAAGCTTCGAAGACTTCATTGACTTCCTCCTTGATTGATAGCCATTACTGGTCTGGGTATTCGTCGAACATGGGCAAAAGCAACGCAGCGGGCGAACAAATACGCTCGGCGTGGATGCAATTAGCGGGACATCGATTTGCCACGGCAATGCGACAGACAAAACCGTGCGGGACGCAAAAAATACGGCAGCGAATTGCGACCGATTGAATGCGTCCGCAGGGTTGCTAGATGAAACAGGAGTGCCCGACGCGGTTCAATAGAGGCGGCGCACGCAGGCTCCCGGAGGTCGCACAGGGAACATTGCTGCAATGCGGTGGATCGACAACCGGCGCATCGGAATCCGGATCGCGCCCGAAAGCGACGGGCCGCCGGTTGGTGCGGCGGGGAATGCGCGCGAAGTCGGCGACGTCGCCGACGTCGCCGACTTCGCGTGCGTCAGGTTCCGTAGATGCTCTGTGAAACCGCTCAGGAGGTGCCGGCTTGGCGTGCGGTCGAATCTGCGCCCGGGCCGGGCAGGGGGTCGGGCGGGGGCATGATCTCGAGCACGGTCGCCGAGGTCCTGACCATCGGCACGCAGTGCGCGTGCTCGGTGATCTCGTCGGCGACACGCTTCGCGGCCAGCCAGGCGACCAGCGCGAGCAGGGTGTGCGTCGCGACGAAATGAAAAGCCAGGGCCGAGGTGCCCATCCACGCCATCGACAACCCGACCGCGAGGGGGCCGATGGCTGCACCAATACCGTGCAGCAGCAGCACCGCGCTCGAACCGCCGACGACGTGCTCGGGCGAAAGATGATCGACCAGATGCGCCACCGCCATCGGGTAGATCGCGAACCCGAAGCCGCCGAACAGGGCGATGGCGACGATCGCCGCGTTCTGCCCGAGGCCCGGTACCAGCAGCGGCACGGCCGACAGCGCGGCGAGCGATGCGGTGACGGCCAGCACCTTGCGGCGATCGCCGCGGTCGGAGAGCACCCCCAGCGGCCACTGCAGGACAGCGCCCCCAAGGATGCCGGCACTCATGAACAGTGCGATCCAGGTGTCCCCATAACCCGCACGCGACGCGTATACCGGACCCATGCTGGAGAAGGCGCCCAAGGCCATTCCTGTCATCAGGGCGCCAGCCGCGGCGACCGGCGTACCCCGCACGATGCGTAGCAGGGAAAATGAAGCGCCCCGATGGGCGGACGGCTGCGTCAGGCGCGTGGCGGTGACGGGCATCACAGCGAAACAGACGAACAGCGCAGACATCGTGAACAGGGCGAGCGTGTCGGCCGATTCGAGCCGCAGTATCTGCTGAGCGGCCGCCAGTGAAACCTGATTGACGACCATGTAGATGGCGAAGATCCGCCCCCGGAGCGCAGCGGGTGTCTGGTCGTTGAGCCAGCTCTCGATGAGCATGTAGAGCGCGACGATCGCGGCACCGGCCAGCACCCGCAACGCGATCCAGATGACAGGCGAGACGATCAAGCCGTGGAGGAGGGCGACGCCCGCGATGCCGGTCGCGAAAAAAGCGAATGCACGGATGTGCCCGACGCGCTGGATGAAGGGCCGTGCGAGGAGGCTCCCGACAAGGTAACCCGCAAAGTAACCCGACCCGAGCAGTCCGAGAAAGGCATCGCTGAACCCTTCCTGAGTGCCGCGGACTGCCACGAGCGTGCCGAGCAGGCCGTTGCCGATCAGAAGCAGCGCGACGCCGCTCATGAGGCTGGCGATAGGAAGGGTGTGTGCGAGCATCTCTGTTGTGCGCCGGTGTCGGGTGAAGCGTCGTCGGGGCGACGTCGGCTGGGGGCGGGGCGATTTGTAATCGCTCCAAGCTAACACAAGCGCAGGAGGCGTTTCCAGACGGGCAGGCAGGGACCGGGCGAGAGGTGGGTAAATAATAGAAAGGACACGATGTTCTCGTGATTACCACCTTCGTGCCGGAATTGTCGCTGGCACTGCCACGGTTGCGTGCCCTCCGATGAAACGCCGGGTGGAGTGACCCGTTTCGTGGTCCCATGGGGCGTGCGTGACGCATTTGGAACAATACCTGTCGCAATTGACAAAATGGAGGTCTGGGGGCCGGTTAGATTAACCCTGCGCGCGTTGCCGGTATTTATTCACGGAGATTCGACGACGCCGCATGCGCACCTTGAGACGGGAAGGGCGATTGGATGCCGATCTATAACTTTCGATCTACCGATCAAGGCGCGCAGCCGTGGTACGCGAGGAGCCTTCGTAATAACTGATCGGCCGACAACAGAGCGGCCGGCACATCACACCAGTCTTGGTGGAGGGGCGTATGAATCGGGAATTCAATAGCGCGCGCGCGGCCCGGGCCGTCGAGCGAGGCGGCGTGCCGCGTCCGACGCGGATCGGCTTTCTGCTGCTCGACAATTTCACGCTGATCGCACATGCAGCGGCCATCGAGCCGCTGCGCATGGCCAACCATTTGAGCGGGGAAGAGTATTACCAGTGGTTCACCCTTAGCGAGGCGGGTGATCCGGTGCGGGCGAGCGACGGCCAGCGAATCTTGCCGGACGCGCCGATGGGCGACGCACAGGACCTGGACATCATCATCGTCTGCGGCGGGGTGGCACAGCAGCAGGCGATCCACAAACCGCATCTGAGCTTCCTCCAGGCGCAGGCGCGACGTGGCTGCATGATAGGCGGCGTGTGCACCGGCACGTGGGCTCTGGCGCAGGCCGGACTGCTGGATGGTTATCGCGCCAGCATTCACTGGGAGTGCATCTCCGGACTGCAGGAGGCGTTTCCGAAAGTGCTCGTGACGAACCGCCTGTTTACGATCGAGGCGAACCGGCTCACTGCCTCCGGCGGCGCGGCGCCGATGGACATGATGCTCAATCTGATCGGCAAGCAGCACGGGCACGAACTGATGGCCGCCATCTCCGAAATGTTCATGTGCGAACGCATCCGCAACGACAACGAACAGCAGCGCATCCCGCTCAGGCATGTGCTGGGAACTTCGCAGCCCAAGCTGCTGGAGATCGTTGCCCTGATGGAGGCGAACATCGAAGAGCCGCTGGAACTCGAGGACCTGGCAGCCATCGCCGGCATTTCGCGCCGCCAGTTGGAGCGGTTGTTCCTGCGGCACCTGAACTGCTCGCCTTCGCGCTATTACCTGACGATCCGCGTCAATCGCGCGCGCCAGCTGTTGCGGCAGACCTCGATGATGATCATCGAGGTAGCCACCGCCTGCGGATTCGTATCGACCCCGCATTTCTCGAAGTGCTACCGCGGATTCTTCGGTGTGCCACCGAGCAGCGAGCGGACGATCGAGCCGGTGCCGCGCGGGGTCCGGGGGCGTCGCGAGGTGTTCGTCGCCGACGAGAGCCTCGCCGCCCAGGAGCGCGTCCTGCCATCCTCGACCGCCGAGCTGGCGCTGATGGCGGCGAGGGGCGAATCGACCTACGGGAGCCTGATACGCGTGCCGCGTCACGCCCTGTGCTGAAGCCGATTCCAGCCGGCCCCCGCGGATGCGGGACATAAGTCGTCGAGATGCAGCCCGTCCTGGACCGATCGGTCCTCGACGGGCTTTTTGCTTCGTGAAACCCGGTCGCGACGAGTCGTGCCGGCCTTCATGCGCCGGCGCCGTGCAAGGCTTGTCCCGCCGCGCACCGAAATGACGCATTTTGGCTCGTCCCCGTCGCTTCCCGTGCGATAGGGCTTTTGGCCGGAACGCTATTCTCCAACTCACGAATAGCGCCAGCCAAGGAGCCGTTGATGAATGCCAGTGAAGTTCACGATAGTGCCATCGTCATCGATGGACTGATCATTGCGAAGTGGAACAGGGAACTGTTCGAGGACATGCGCCGCGGCGGCCTGACCGCGGCAAACTGCACCGTTTCGGTGTGGGAAGGATTCCAGGCGACGGTCGACAACATCGTGATGGTCAACCGCCTGATGGCGGACAACACCGACCTGGTGATGCCCGTGCACACAGCCGCCGACATCGGCAAGGCGAAGGACGCGGGCAAGACCGGAATCATCCTCGGCTTCCAGAACGCCCATGCGTTCGAGGACAAGCTGGGCTACGTCGAGATCTTCAAGAAGCTCGGCGTCGGCATCGTGCAGATGTGCTACAACACCCAGAACCTCGTCGGCACCGGCTGCTACGAGCGCGATGGCGGTCTTTCGGGCTTCGGGCGCGAGGTCGTCGCCGAGATGAACCGCGTCGGCATCATGTGCGACCTCTCGCACGTCGGCGCGAAGACCTCCGAGGAAGTCATCCTCGAATCGAAGAAGCCGGTCTGCTATTCCCACTGCCTGCCGTCCGGCCTCAAGGAACATCCGCGCAACAAGTCCGACGCCGAGCTGAAGTTCATCGCCGACCACGGCGGCTTCGTCGGCGTGACGATGTTCGCGCCTTTCCTCAAGAAGGGCATCGAGTCGACGATCGACGACTACGCCGAGGCCATCGAGTACGTGATGAACATCGTCGGCGAGGATGCGATCGGCATCGGTACCGACTTCACCCAGGGCCATGACCAGACCTTCTTCGAGTGGCTCACGCACGACAAGGGCTATGCCCGGCGGCTCACCAACTTCGGCAAGATCGTCAATCCGCTCGGCATCCGTACCGTAGGCGAATTCCCCAACCTGACCGAAACGCTGTTGAAGCGCGGCATGTCCGAGCGCGTCGTGCGCAAGGTCATGGGCGAGAACTGGGTGCGCGTCCTGCGCGACGTCTGGGGCAAGTGACGCTCCACCCCCTCCAGCTCTGCCGCCTGCCTATCCAATACCCCGGAGTTCAATACACATGAAGACCACCCCGCAACTGCCGATCGAAGTCGATTCCGAGACTGGCGTCTGGACCACCGATGCGCTGCCGATGCTGTACGTGCCGCGCCACTTCTTCATCAACAACCACAAGGGCATCGAGGAGGAAATCGGCGCCGAGCGTTACGCCGAGATCCTCTACAAGGCCGGCTACAAGTCCGCGTGGCACTGGTGCGAGAAGGAAGCCGCGCTGCACGGACTGTCCGGCGCCGCCGTGTTCGAGCACTACATGAAGCGTCTGTCGCAGCGCGGCTGGGGGCTGTTCTCGATCGAGGCGATCGATCTCGACGCCGGCACCTGCCGCGTGCGCCTCGACCATTCCGCCTTCGTGTACGAGTACGGCAAGGTCGGCCGCAAGATCGAATACATGTTCACCGGCTGGTTCGCAGGTGCCATGGACCAGATCCTTGCCGCCGCCGGCAGCCCGCTGCGCACCCTCGCCGAACAGGTCCAGAGCGGCGCCGAGGAAGGCTGCGACTACGGCGTGTTCATCACCCGCCCGCGCTGAAGGAGTAAAAGGCAATGGCACAGTTCGACGCCCTTTTCCAGCCGATCCAGATCGGCAAGCTGACCATCCGCAACCGCATCGTCAGCACCGCGCACGCCGAGGTTTATGCGACCGACGGCGGCATGACCACCGAGCGCTACGTGAAGTACTACGAGGAAAAGGCCAAGGGCGGGATCGGCCTGTGCATCTGCGGCGGCTCGTCGGTGGTCGCCATCGACAGCCCGCAGGGCTGGTGGAAGTCGGTGAATCTGGCGACCGACAAGATCATTCCGCACTTCCAGAACCTCGCCGATGCGATGCACAAGCATGGCGCGAAGATCATGATCCAGATCACGCACATGGGCCGGCGTTCGCGCTGGGACGGCGAGAACTGGCCGCACTTGGTGTCGCCGTCGGGCATCCGCGAACCGGTGCATCGCGCGACCTGCAAGACGATCGAGCCCGAGGAGATCCAGCGCATCATCGGCAACTATGCGCAGGCCGCGCGCCGCGCCAAGGAAGGCGGGCTGGACGGAGTCGAACTGTCGGCGGTGCATCAGCACCTGATCGACCAGTTCTGGAGCCCGCGCGTCAATCAGCGCACGGACGAGTGGGGCGGCTCCTTCGAGAACCGCATGCGTTTCGGCATGGAAGTCCTGAAGGCGGTGCGGGCCGAGGTCGGGCGCGACTTCGTGGTCGGCATGCGCATCTGCGGCGACGAATTTCACCCGGACGGCCTCACGCACGAGGACATGAAGCAGATCGCGAAGTACTACAGCGACACCGGCCTGCTCGACTTCATCGGTGTGGTCGGTTCGGGCTGTGACACGCACAACACGCTGGCCAACGTGATCCCGAACATGAGCTATCCGCCGGAGCCCTTCCTGCATCTCGCGGCCGGGATCAAGGAAGTGGTGTCGGTGCCGGTGATCCACGCGCAGAACATCAAGGATCCGAACCAGGCGCAGCGCATCCTCGAGGGCGGCTACGTCGACCTGGTGGGCATGACGCGAGCGCACATCGCCGATCCGCACTTCGTGAACAAGATCAAGCTCGGCCAGGTCGACCAGATCCGCCAGTGCGTCGGCGCGAACTACTGCATCGACCGCCAGTACCAGGGGCTCGACGTGCTGTGCATCCAGAACGCGGCGACCTCGCGCGAGCACCAGGGCCTGCCGCACATCATCGAGAAGTCGAGCGGGCCGAAGCGCAAGGTCGTCGTCGTCGGCGGCGGACCGGCCGGCATGGAAGCGGCGCGCGTCGCGGCCGAGCGCGGCCACGACGTGACGCTGTTCGAGAAGAAGGATGCACTCGGCGGACAGATCTCGATCGCCGCACGTGCGCCGCAGCGCGACCAGATGGCCGGCATCACGCGCTGGTACCAGCTCGAGCTCGCGCGCCTGAAGGTCGACCTGCGCCTCGGGGTTGGGGCCGATGCGGCGACGATCCTCGACGTGAAACCGGACGTCGTCGTGCTGGCGGTGGGTGCCAACCCATTCCTCGAGCAGAACCCGCACTGGGGCGCCGCCGAGGGGCTGGTCGTCAGCAGCTGGGACATCCTCGAAGGCAAGGTAGCGCCGGGCAAGAACGTGCTCGTCTATGACACGATCTGCGAATTCTCCGGCATGTCGGTCGCGGACTACCTCGCCGACAAGGGCGCCAAGGTCGAGATTGTCACCGACGACATCAAGCCGGGTGTGGCGATCGGCGGCACGACCTTCCCGACCTACTACCGCAGCCTGTACCCGAAGGAAGTGATCATGACCGGGGACCTGATGCTGGAGAAGGTCTACCGCGAGGGCGACAAGCTCGTGGCCGTGCTGGAGAACGAGTACACCGGCGCGAAGGAAGAACGCGTCGTCGACCAGATCGTCGTCGAGAACGGCGTGCGGCCGGACGAGGCGCTGTACTACGAGCTCAAACCCGGTTCGCGCAACAAGGGGCAGGTGAACATCGAGGAGCTCTTCGCCATGCAGCCGCAGACCTGCCTCGCCGAAAAGGGCGACGGCTACCTGCTGTTCCGCATCGGCGACTGCGTGTCCCAGCGCAACACCCACGCGGCCATCCTCGACGCCCTGCGCTTGTGCAAGGACTTCTGAGGATTCGCCCGGCGGGATGAGAGCCCGGCCACGTGCCGGGCTCCTCGCCGGACTGCAGAGGCAAGGAGAGTTGTATGCTTGATGTAGTACTCCCAGTTCTGGTCCTCGGGGCGCTGGCGCTCGCGCTGCTGGGCGCCCTCCGGCGAATCGGCCTGTGGCGCCAGGGCAGGCCTTCGCCGGTGTCCGTGCTCGGCGGACTGGCAGCGATGCCGCGCCGTTACCTGGTGGACCTCCACGACGTCGTCGCGCGCGACAAGGTGTTCGCGAATACCCATGTGGCGACCGGCGGCGGTTTCGTTGCGGCGGCCGTGCTGCTCATCCTCGTGCATGGCTTCCAGCTGGAGAGCCGCGTGCTGAGCTGGGCGCTGATCGCGGCCTCCGTCGTGATGTTCGCGGGCGCGTTGCGCGTCGCGGCGCGTCGGCGCAATCCGCCCGTACGCCTGTCGCGCGGCCCATGGATGCGGCTGCCGAAGAGCCTCTTCGCGTTCGCGAGCGGCGTGTTCCTGGTCACGCTGCCGACGGCCGGGGTGGTGCCGGCCTCGTTCGGAGGCTGGGCGCTGGCCGGGGTGCTGACGCTCGTCGTCGCATGGGGCATCGCCGAGATGTTCCTCGGCATGACCTGGGGCGGGCCGATGAAGCACGCCTTCGCCGGTGCGCTGCACCTCGCCTTCCACCGCCGGCCCGAACGTTTCGGCGGCGGGCGCTCGACCGGCCTCAAGCCGCTCGATCTCGGCAATCCCGAGGCGCCCTTGGGCGTCGGCAAGCCGGCGGATTTCACCTGGAACCAGCTGCTGGGTTTCGATGCCTGTGTGCAGTGCGGGCGCTGCGAGGCGATGTGCCCGGCGTTCGCCGCTGGCCAGCCGCTCAATCCCAAGAAACTCATCCAGGACATGGTCGTCGGCATGGCCGGCGGCACGGACGCTGCCTATGCGGGCTCGCCCTATCCCGGCAAGCCGGTCGGCGAGCACGGCGGCGACGCGCACAGCGCGATCGTGCTGCGAGGGGGGCATGAGGGGGGGCGCGCGCTGGTCGACGCGGAAACGCTGTGGTCGTGCACGACCTGCCGCGCCTGCGTCGAGGAGTGTCCGATGATGATCGAGCATGTCGATGCGATCGTCGACATGCGGCGCCATCTGACGATGGAACACGGCAACACGCCGAACAAGGGCAGGGAAGTGCTCGAGAACCTCGCCACGACCGACAACCCCGGCGGTTTCGATCCGGCTTCGCGCATGAACTGGGCGGCGGATCTGGACCTGCCGCTGATGTCGGCGCGCGGGTCGGCGGACGTGCTGCTGTGGATGGGCGACGGCGCCTTCGACATGCGCAATCAGCGCACGCTGCGTGCGCTGGTGAAGATCCTGCGCGCGGCCAAGGTGGATTTCGCGGTGCTCGGCAACGAGGAACTCGACAGCGGCGACGTCGCCCGTCGCCTCGGCGACGAGGCGACTTTCCAGGCGCTGGCGGCGCGTAACGCGGCGACGCTCGCGAAGTACCGCTTCCGCGAAATCGTGACCTGCGACCCGCACAGTTTCCACGTGCTGAAGAACGAGTATGGCGCGTTCGGTGCGAGCTACACGGTGAGCCACCACAGCACCTTCATTTCCAGCCTGATGGAGAAGGGCCGGCTCGCGCTGGGCGAATGGACCGGCGGCCGCGTGACCTACCACGACCCGTGCTACCTCGGCCGCTACAACGGCGAATACGAGGCGCCGCGCAAGGCCCTCAAGGGCATCGGCATCAAGGTGGTGGACATGGAGCGTTCCGGCTTCCGTTCGCGCTGCTGCGGCGGCGGCGGCGGGGCGCCGATCACCGACATTCCCGGCAAGCGACGCATCCCCGACATGCGCATGGAGGAAATCAACGCGACGAAGGCCGACGTCGTGGCGGTGGGATGCCCGCAATGCACGGCGATGCTCGAAGGCGTCGTCGGGCCGCGGCCCGAGGTGCTCGACATCGCGGAGCTGGTTGCAGCGCAGCTGGTGGCAGCGCCTGCCGCGGCGCAGCGCGCGAAAAAGGATGTGGCAGAGGAGGTGGCAGCGTGAACGACATCATTCGACGCGACCCGCGCACGGAGTGGATCGCGCGCAATCGGCTGCATCCCGAGCACGATGCCGTCCTCGCCCGGATGGGCGGAAGCACCCCTGCAGCGAAGTGGATGGGGCCGAACGGGATCATCCGGCGCAATCCCCATGCGGTGGGGTTCATCGGCCCGAACGGCGTCCGTCGCATCGACCGAAGCGGTGCCCAGACCGCCAACGCCGGAGCGTCGGCCAGGCGAGAGGCAGCGGCAGCCCCGACACGGCGCCAGATCCGGATCGAGACGCCCGCTTTCTACGTCGCCGTGGTCGCGGACATGCCCGGCGGTCGCCTGTCGGCACACGACCGGGACGTGCTGGGACTGGCGCGCCAGCTCGCGGACGAGGACAGCGCCGGGCAGGGGGCCGTGTTGCTGGTGAGCTTCGGCGAATCGCGCGAGGACGCGCTCGGCGATGCCGGCGTCGATCGCGTGGTCAGTTTCGCGGGCGAGCGCTTCGAGGGGTACGCGCCGGAGCAGCGCCTGACCGCGCTGGGCGGTGTCGAGCGCCAGCACGAGCCGCGCCACTGGCTTTTCCCCGATTCGTCCCTGGGCGGAGCGGAGCTCGGCCGGAGGCTCGCCGCACGCCTCGGCGAACGTCCGGCGACTCAGGTCTGGCAGATCGCGAACGGAGAGTGCACGGGGCGTGGCGCGGCCGGCGCGACGGACGTTACCCGGCGCCTGCCGCGCATCGTGCTGGCCTTGCCCGAGTGCGCCGAACCGGTGAGCGAGAGCACGCACGCCGCCGAGTCGATTGCGCCGCCCGCGGCCCTGCCGCAGGCGCTGCGCCGCATCGAGGACCTGGGTGCCGTCGCGGTCGATCCTTCCAGCGTGGCGCTGGCCGAGGCGGAATTCATCCTGTCCGCGGGAAACGGCATCCGCGATTGGGGCGGGTTCCACCGCGCAGCAAGCGTCCTCGGCGCAACCGAAGGCGCCTCGCGCGTGGCGGTGGACAACGGTTTCATGCCACGCCATCGCCAGGTCGGCGCGACCGGCACCTGGGTGACGGCGCGCGTGTATCTGGCCGTGGGCATCTCGGGCGCGATCCAGCACCTGCAAGGCATCCAGCAGTGTGACAAGGTCATCGCGATCAACACGGATCCGGGCTGCGACATGGTGAAGCGCGCCGACCTCGCCGTGATTGCGGATTCGAGCGAAGTTCTCGCCGCCTTGGTGGAGCTGGTCGACGGGGTCAAGAAGGAGCAGCGAAATGCAGCGTGATGGCAACAGAAACGTCACCGGCCAGGAGCGCGTGAAGGTTGCCGCGCTGGTTTCGGTCGGGCGTCATCCCGTGACGGGACGCCCGCGGCGCGCGGAATACGATGCGCGGGCGGTCGAGATCGGCTTGTCGCTCGCGACGGGCGGGAATCTGCATCTGGCGCATGCGGGCGAATGCTCGCCGGAGTCGGAAGCTGCGCTCCGCGCTTATCTGGGCATGGGCATCGCGGGCGTCGATGTGCTGCAGCAACCCGCGGGGGCCGATATCGTGCCTGCACTCGAAGCCTGGCTGCGTGAGCTGGGCCCGCGCCTCGTACTGTGCGGCGCGCGGGGCGAGACCGGCGAAGCGTCCGGACTCGTGCCTTTCCTTTTGGCCGAGCGGTTGGGCTGGTCGCTGGTGTGCGGCCTGGCGGCGGTCGAATCGGTCGATGGCGATTCGATGATCGTGCTGCAGGCGCTGCCGCGTGGGCAACGGCGGCGGTTGAAGGTGCGGCTGCCTGCCGTCGTCACCGTCGATGCCGCCGCGCAGCCGGCGCGACAGAGCGCATTCGGACCTGCCCGGCGGGGCGGACTGCAACGACTCGATACCCCGGTCACGCCGGATGGGGACGCGCAAAGCTGGACCACCGCACCGGCGCGCAAGCGTCCCAAGCGCCTCAAGATCGTCAAGGCGACGTCGGCGCGCGACCGTTTCAAGGCCGCCGCGGCGAAGGCCGAGGGCGGTGGCGGCCAGGTGCTCACGGGCGTCTCGGCGCAAGCGGGTGCCGAGGCCATCCTGAAGCTGTTGCGCGAAGAGGGGGTTTTGCGATGAGAGCACTCCTGAACCGGCGCAGTGCGTGCTTGGAGAAAGGCTTTCGGTGCCGGAGGACGAAGCCATGATGTTCGCCGACCTCGTCGACATTGACGATTTCCGCCAACGCCTGCATGAACTCGGGATCGACTTGCCGGCGGACGCTTCGCCCGAATACGGCGCATCGATCGTGCGGGCGGCGCAACCCGTCGATGGATTGCCCGAACTGATCGCCGCCTTGTGCGCCGAGGGCGTCACGCTGCAGCCCCAGGTGCGCCGGGCAGTCGAGTTGATCCTTTTGCCCTGAATGGCACTTTGAGCGCGGCGCGGCCGCACTTTTTTTTCTTCCGACCTCGTCCTTTTCGCCGCCGGCGCGTCTCGCACCGGCGGCGTTGTCCTTTTCGGGCCGGTTTCTTCCTGGCCGGTCCGTATTGAACACGTAGGTGACGGATACAGGCAATTTAGGGTCAGGCCAAGTTCCTAATATTTGACACATTCACGCGACGCGCCGGCGGCCCGCTTGAGGTTCGCCCGAGCCATTTTTAAACAGGAGACACGCTGAATGTTTGCACTGACCGACCGCATTGCCGATTTCGACGACGAGCTGCAGGCGGCGATGGACGCCGAGTTCGAGCGCCAGGAATCGCACATCGAGCTGATCGCCTCCGAGAACTACACCAGCCCGCGCGTGCTGGAAGCGCAGGGCAGCGTGCTGACCAACAAGTACGCCGAGGGCTACCCGGCGAAGCGCTACTACGGCGGCTGCGAGCACGTGGATGTCGTGGAGCAGCTGGCGATCGACCGCGCGAAACGGCTCTTCGGCGCGGACTACGCGAACGTGCAGCCGCACTCGGGCTCGCAGGCCAACGCGGCGGTGTACATGGCGCTGCTCGAACCCCACGACACCGTGCTGGGCATGAGCCTCGCGCACGGCGGCCACCTGACGCACGGCGCCAAGGTGAACTTCTCCGGCAAGCTCTACAACGCGGTGCAGTACGGTCTCGACGAAGCGACCGGCGAGATCGACTACGCGCAGGTCGAGGCGCTCGCGCGCGAGCACAAGCCGAAGATGATCGTCGCGGGCTTCTCGGCCTACTCGCGCGTCGTCGACTGGAAGCGCTTCCGCGAGATCGCGGACCTCGTCGGCGCCAAGCTCTTCGTCGACATGGCCCACGTCGCCGGGCTCGTCGCGGCGGGCCTGTACCCCAACCCCATCCCCTTCGCCGACGTCGTCACCACCACCACCCACAAGACCCTGCGCGGCCCGCGCGGCGGCCTGATCCTCGCGCGTGCCAACGCCGAGCTCGAGAAGAAGCTCAACGCGGTGGTGTTCCCCGGCATCCAGGGCGGCCCGCTGATGCACGTCATCGCCGCCAAGGCCGTCGCGCTGAAGGAGGCGCTGCAGCCCGAGTTCCGCGCCTACCAGCAGCAGGTGGTCAAGAACGCGCGGGCGATGGCCGGCGTGTTCATCGAGCGCGGCTACAAGATCGTGTCGGGCGGCACCGACGACCACCTGTTCCTCGTCGATCTGGTCGCCAAGGGCCTCACCGGCAAGCAGGCCGATGCGGCGCTCGGCGCGGCGAACATCACGGTGAACAAGAACGCCGTGCCCAACGATCCGCAGTCGCCCTTCGTGACCAGCGGCATCCGCATCGGCACGCCCGCGATCACCACGCGCGGCTTCAAGGAGGCCGAAGCGAAGGAACTCACGCACTGGATCTGCGACGTGCTCGACCACATCGACCGCGTTGACCAAATCGAGTCGGTGATCGCCGCGGTGCGCGAGAAGGCGAAGAGCCTGTGCGCGCGCTTCCCGGTCTATCCGGCCAGCCGCTGAGCGGCCACGGGAGCGACACGCCATGGCGATCAGCGTATTCGAGATGTTCAAGGTCGGCATCGGCCCGTCCAGTTCCCACACCGTGGGGCCCATGCGTGCCGCCCTGACCTTTGCGGCAGGACTCAAGGACGACGGGCTGCTGGCGCGCGTGCGGCGCGTGAAGGCCGAGTTGTACGGCTCGCTCGGTGCGACCGGCAAGGGCCACGGCAGCGACAAGGCGGTGCTGCTGGGCCTCGAAGGCGAGGCGCCCGACCTCATCGATCCGGACACGATCGACACCCGCCTCGCGCGCATCCGCGAGGCCAAGCGACTGACCGTGATGGGCTTGCACGCGGTGGCGTTCGACGAGAAGGCGGACCTCGTCTTCCTGCGCCGCCAGACGCTGCCGTTCCACCCCAACGGCATGCGCCTGACGGCCTTCGGCGACGATGAGGTCGAGCTCGTCAGCCGGGTCTATTACTCGGTCGGCGGCGGCTTCGTCGTGAACGAGGCCGCCGCCGGCGCGGATCGCATCGTCGAGGACGCGACCGAGCTGCCGTACCCCTTCCACAGCGCCGACCAGCTGCTCACGCAGTGCGCGGTGAACGAACTCTCCATCAGCCAGCTGATGCTGGAGAACGAGAAGGCCTGGCGGAGCGAAGCCGAGACGAGGAACGGCCTGCTGCACATCTGGAAGGTGATGCAGGCCTGCGTGCGGCGCGGCTGCGAGATCGAAGGCACGCTGCCCGGGGGCATGAAGGTCAAGCGCCGCGCCGCGGCGATGCACCGCATGCTGTCCGCGGCGCCCGAAGCCTCGCTGCGCGATCCGCTCACGACGATGGACTGGGTGAATCTCTACGCGCTGGCGGTGAACGAGGAGAACGCCGCGGGCGGGCGCATCGTCACCGCGCCGACCAACGGCGCGGCCGGCATCATCCCGGCGGTGCTGCACTACTACTACCGCTTCATCCCCGGCGCGACCGAGGACGGCGTCGTGCGCTTCCTCGCCACGGCCGCCGCGATCGGCATTCTCTTCAAGGAGAACGCCTCGATCTCGGGGGCCGAAGTCGGCTGCCAGGGCGAGGTCGGCGTGGCGTGCTCGATGGCCGCGGGCGCGCTCACCGAGGTGCTCGGCGGTACCCCCGAGCAGGTCGAGAACGCCGCCGAGATCGGCATGGAGCACAACCTCGGGCTCACCTGCGACCCGGTGGGCGGGCTGGTGCAGGTGCCGTGCATCGAGCGCAACGCGATGGGCTCGATCAAGGCGATCAACGCCGCGCGCATGGCGCTGCGCGGCGACGGCAAGCACTTCGTGTCGCTCGACAAGGTGATCAAGACCATGCGCGACACCGGCCGCGACATGAAGGACAAGTACAAGGAAACCTCGCGCGGCGGGTTGGCCGTGAATGTCATCGAGTGCTGAAGATCAGGAGAACAGAGTCATGCAACATTACTCAGGATTCGGGCTCGTCAAGCACGCGCTCACCTACCACGAGAACTGGCAGCGCGCGTGGCGCAACCCGACGCCGAAGAAGAAGTACGACATCATCGTCGTGGGCGGTGGCGGCCACGGGCTCGCCACCGCCTACTACCTCGCCAAGGAACACGGCATCACCAACGTCGCGGTGGTCGAGAAGGGCTGGCTGGGCGGGGGCAACACCGCGCGCAACACCACCATCGTGCGCTCGAACTACCTGTGGGACGAGGCCGCGTGGCTGTATGAGCACGCGATGAAGCTGTGGGAAGGCCTGTCGCAGGATCTGAACTACAACGTGATGTACTCGCAGCGCGGCGTGATGAACCTCGGCCACACGCTGCAGGACATGCGCGACATCCACCGGCGCGTGAACGCCAACCGCCTGAACGGCATCGACGGCGAAGTGCTGGACGTGAAGCAGATCCAGGAGATCGTGCCGATCATGGACCTGTCGAAGAACACCCGCTATCCGGTGATGGGCGCCTCGTGGCAGCCGCGCGGCGGGGTCGCGCGTCACGACGCGGTCGCCTGGGGCTTCGCGCGCGGCGCCGATGCGCTGGGCGTCGACATGCTGCAGCAGACCGAAGTCACCGGCATCCGCAAGAACGGCAACAAGGTGATTGGCGTCGAAACCAACCGCGGCTTCATCGCCGCCGACACCGTGGGCGTGGTCACCGCCGGCAACTCCGGCGTGCTCGCCAAGATGGCCGGCTTCCAGCTGCCGATCGAGTCGCACCCGCTGCAGGCGCTGGTGTCCGAGCCGATGAAGCCCATCCTCGACACCGTCGTGATGTCGAACAAGGTGCACGGCTACGTCAGCCAGTCTGACAAGGGCGACCTCGTCATCGGCGCCGGCATCGACGGCTACAACGGCTACGGCCAGCGCGGCAGCTACTCGACCATCGAGCACACGCTGCAGGCCATCGTCGAGCTGTTCCCGATGTTCTCGCGCGTGCGCATGAACCGCCAGTGGGGCGGCATCGTCGATACCTGCCCGGACGCCTGCCCGATCATCTCGGCCACGCCGGTCGGGGGCCTCTTCTTCAACTGCGGCTGGGGCA
>NZ_QVLR01000093.1 GCF_014822185.1 Azoarcus sp. Aa7 | reverse complement strand
TCGCTCCACGCTTCCTCCCCACGCTC
This sequence comes from Azoarcus sp. Aa7, assembly GCF_014822185.1. Lineage (GTDB taxonomy): Bacteria > Pseudomonadota > Gammaproteobacteria > Burkholderiales > Rhodocyclaceae > Aromatoleum. Next base: position 2,242 of record NZ_QVLR01000093.1, on the reverse strand, counting down.
AGTCGCCCTCACGCAGTTGCGCTTCGCTTCGTTCGCTGTGATCAACTTACGGCGGGACTTTCACCCGCAAGAGTGCGCCCATGCTGGGCGCACCAAAAAAACGAACGGCGCCCGCAGGCGCCGTCGTTCGTCGTCTTACTTTGCGACGCTCGCGAGTTGCTGCTCGAGTTCCGCCGCCGGCACGTAGCCGCCCAGGCGGCGCCCGTCGGCGAGGAAGATCGTCGGCGTGCCGTTGATGCGCAGCTTCTGGCCGAGCGCCACGTTGCGGTCGACCGCGCCGCTGTCACACTTCGCCGCAGCCGGGGTCTTCGCCTCGAGGATCCACTCGTTCCATGCCTTTGCGCGATCCTTCGCACACCAGATGTTGCGCGACTTTTCGGTCGAGTCCGGGCTCAGGATCGGAAACAGGAAGGTATACAGCGTCACATCCTTCATCTGCGAAAGCTCCTTGCCGAGCCGCTTGCAGTAGGTGCAGTTCGGATCCTCGAACGTCACCAGCACCCGCGAACCGTTGCCGCGAACCTGTTTGATCGCGTGGTCGAGCGGCAGCGACGCGAAATCGATCGACGACAGCTGTGCCATGCGCGCTGCAGTGACATCCTTGCGCGTCTTCGTGTCAATCAGGCGTCCGTCGAGGAAGAAGCTCGTCTTCTCGTCCGTGTAGATCAGCTCCCCGCTTTTCATCACGACCTCGTAGAGGCCGGCATACGGCAGCTTCGCGACCGACTCGACCGCCGGAGCACCGACAAAGGCCTCCACCGCCTTCTTCACTTCCGCCTCGTCGGCGCGTGCGGCCCCCTGCGTCAGCAGCACCAGCCCCAGCGCCGCGACCAGCGGACGAATTACCTTCTTGAACATCAGCATCTCCATGGAATCAGAATCGGCCGCTCACGGCATATCGCACGAGCGCGTTCCGTACGACCGGCAAACGGTCAGTGAGGTTCAAACCCGCGTTGCGTACGGCCGCTAGCAGCGGATTGCGCGAGCCGAACAGTCGATTGAGGCCGTGTGTCGCGTATTGAACCAGAAAGGGCTCTTCCGCGCGCGCGCGGGCATAGCCACGCAGCACCGAAATTTCCCCGGGATCCCGCCAGGCGGGGAGCTCGCGCAGCACATCGGCGAGTGCCCTGGCGTCCTGGAAGCCGAGATTGATGCCGTGGCCCGAAAGCGGGTGGATCGCGTGCGCGGCATCGCCGACCAGGGCCACGCGCTCCTTCACTACCGTCGAAACCCGCATGAACCGCAGCGGAAAGGCCTGCGCCGGCGTCACCGGCTCAAGCCCCCCAAGCGCACCGCCCGCGGCGTCCGCGACGCGCCGGCATAGCGCCGCACCGTCCAGCCCGAGAAGCGAATCCGCTAAGTCGTCCGCACACGACCAGACCATCGACACCATCCGCCCCGGCAGCGGGAGCAACGCGAGGATGCCGTCGTCGCGGAACCACTGAAATGCGCGATTACGGTGGTCCTTCTCGCTACTGAAATTCGCGACGACCCCGCGCTCGCCGTAGGGGCTGATCTCCGCATCGATTCCCGCCTGCGTGCGCACCCAGGAATTGACGCCGTCTGCACCGACGACGAGCCGGCCGTAAATCGACTTCCGGCCGGGAAGCGCGAGCGAAACACTCTCCCTATCCACGGTCATCGCCTCCGGCACGCCGCCGACCAGCATCGTCACGTTGTGCTGGCGCTTGACCGTTTCCCACAGCTCGCGTTGCATCCGTCCGGACTCGACGATCCAGGCGAGTTCCGACAAGCCGCTATCGTACGATGAGAACTCGAGTTCTCCCCCCGCGTCGCCACGAATCGACATCGAATGCACCGGCGCGATCCGCGCGGAATCGAGGTGTTGCCAAATCCCGATCTCGCGCAGGAACTCCGCGCTTGACGGACTGATCGCATAGACCCGCGCATCCCAGCCCTCGACGACGGCAGGCGCACGCGCCTCGACGAGCGCGATGCGGTAGCGGGTTCCCTGCAGAGCGGCGGCGAGGCTTGCACCGGCGAGCCCCCCGCCCACGATGATCAGATCGAAATCCATGAAACGCCAATGCGGTGAAGAGTGGCGATTCTGCACGATGCGCCGGCGCAAGTCACGGTCGCACGACACGACCTGCCCGGAGCGTAGACGTAAAAAAGCCGCTGACCCTGGAGTAGGGGAGCGGCTTTTTCAGGTGTAGGTAGTCTGACGATGACCTACTTTCGCACTCACGAAGAGCACTATCATCGGCGCGGTCCTGTTTCA
>NZ_QVLR01000092.1 GCF_014822185.1 Azoarcus sp. Aa7 | reverse complement strand
TTCGACCGACTCGGCGTACCTCGGCTCTCATGACCTCAACTGCTCGAACCGCCCGGTGCGGACCCGCATGCCGGGTGGTGTGGGAGGGGAACGGTCAGGTGACCTGACCGCCCCTATCCCGATCCTGCGAGTTTCAGCAGAATCGCGCTCTCGACACGTTTATGGACAAAGTCATGCAACACCCAGCCGACGTTCTTTTCGCCGGAGAGAAACCCTTCCCGGCCCTGCCCGCCGTTGACCACTACGCCGGTTCGGAGAAACTGATGCGAAAGGCCTTGCAGCTTCAACAGGAGCTCGGGCCGATCTTCGACGTGACGTGTGACTGCGAGGACGGAGCGCATGCCGGCGCCGAGGCGGAACATGCGGCAATGGCGGCCGAATTGATCATGTCGGCAGGCAATCGTTTCGGACGGGTCGGGGCGCGCATTCACGACATCACCCATAGCCACTGGAAGCAGGATCTCGAAATTCTTGTCGGTCAGGCGGGTCGGCGCCTCGCGTTCATCACACTACCCAAAGTGCGCTCCGCGACGGACGTTGCGGAACAGATTCAGGCGCTACGCGCGATAGAAAAGGCGCACGGAATCGACCAAGCGATTCCCGTGCACGTATTGATCGAGACGCATGGCGCACTGCGCGAAGCGTGGGATATCGCCTCCCTCGACAGCGTGGAGTCGCTCGATTTCGGTCTCATGGACTTCGTATCCGGGCACCATGGAGCGATTCCGGGCCACGCGATGACCAGTCCCGGCCAGTTCACGCACCCGCTGGTCGTCCGGGCGAAAGCGGAGATTGCAGCGGCGGCGCTCGGCAACGGTGTCGTCCCATCCCACAACGTCACCACGGAACTCAAGGATCTCGATTACATACGCCGGGACGCCGAGCGCGCGCGACGCGAGTTCGGCTACCTGCGCATGTGGAGCATCCATCCTAACCAGATCCGGCCCATCGTCGAGGCGATGCGCCCGGATTTTTCAGAAGTCGAGGCTGCCGTCGAGATTCTCGTTGGCGCCCAAGCCGTAGGTTGGGGACCGACCCAGCACCGCGGAAAGCTCCACGACCGGGCGTCGTATCGCTATTTCTGGGAGTTGCTGTCCCGTGCCAAGGCGACTGGGATGGCAATCGGCGACGAAGCCGAACAGCGCTTCCTTCGCTGAAGGCGCACGCCAGCTTCCTGGTCGACACAGGAAGCTGACTGGCGTGCGACGACAGCAGTCACGGCCGTGTGGTGTGCGTCATGCGCGGGCGACATGGTCGTCATCGCCCGCAGGAGTCCGCAGTCTGGAAGGACTGTTCTCCCACCAGATCGCGAACCCGACCGACCAAGAATCAAGAAACCTCAGCGACCGCGAAACTGGCGACGGGGCGCGGCAGGGACATCGCTCCGCTCTTCCTTGTGGCGGAAACTGATGCGGGCCTTCGTCAGGTCGTACGGTGACAACTCGACGCTTACCTTGTCGCCGGCAAGAATCCGGATGCGATGCTTACGCATTTTGCCCGATGCGTAAGCCTGCACTTCCACGCCATTCTCGAGGGTTACGCGGAAACGCGTATCGGGAAGCACTTCGTTCACAACACCTTCCATTTCCAGCAGTTCTTCCTTCGCCATTTCAACTCCTCGAAAACAGGCAATATCCGGCTGCACGACGGTCCATCGTGCGCATTCCGGGTGCCACGCCTCGCCCACGGCGCAGCGACCTGCGCCCCCGTTGCACACGACTGCAATAAGGAGACACCGGAACGATCCAGACAAACGGAGCTATGCAGGGCCTGGACGGGATGACGTTTCGCTGCGACGTCGGGGATGACCGGCACAACCGGCTGAGAATGAGCCGGAACGATGTTCCGGCCCGGGACTCGATGGTGCATTATAGCGGAACGCATCACCGCGCCCCAAATCGCCCCTTCCGGGTCGAATGTGCGTTGTGCGGGCCGGGCTTTCTTTACAATGAAAAAATGACGGTTCCCGAAACCTTCCCCGAAAGTTGCACGGTGTTCTTTGCCGATCTGGCCGGCAGCACCCAGCTTTACGAGCGTGCCGGAGACGCCGCTGCCTACCGTCTCGTCGAGCAATGCCTGTTGGGGATGCGACGGGAGATTCAGGCCTGTGGCGGCAGGGTGGTCAAGAACACCGGGGACGGATTGCTCGCGGTTTTTTCCGATCCGAACGGAGCGCCGGAGGCGGCGATAAGGATTCACAACGTCGTTCAGGAACTTCCGCGCGTGTCCGCGCAGAAAATGGCCGCTCGCGTCGCCTTCCACACCGGTACGGTGATAGTCAGCGAAGACGACGTCTTCGGTGACACCGTGAACGTCGCGGCCCGCTTGCTCGAACTCGCATCACCGGGGCGCGCGATAACCTCGGAACAAAGTGTTCACGAGCTGAAAACTGAATGGCGCAGCCTCCTGCATCCGCTTCAGAGCAGAAGTCTGCGGGGGGTGTCGCGCCTGACGGCCCCGTTCGAGCTCGTATGCGAATCAGTGGGCGACCTCACGGTAGTGCAGGGCGTGACGCTCGACGCAGAAGACTCCCCCGAATTGCGACTTAGCATCGGGGGCCGCTCGCTGACCCTGAACACCCAAATGCCGAGTGCCCGATTGGGTCGTGGGGCCTCCTCGGAGATCCGCGTCACGGACACGCGCGCATCCCGCGAACACGCCTACATCGAGCTGCGTGGCGACAAATTCGTCCTCGTCGACCGCAGCAGCAACGGCACCTTCGTCGCCATTGACGGAGAACGCGAGTTCGTGCTTTCGCACGAGGAAGTGGTCCTGAGAAAACGCGGTCGCATCGCTCTGGGCCGGTCGTCTTCGGAAAGCCACGACGTCATCGAATTCGCCGGTTTGTAGAAGTCGGGGCACGCGCTGATATGCCCCGCCCGGCGCCACTCAGTGCTTGGTGCAGTCGACACGGCAAGCCGCGCAGTTGCTCTTGTCTGCCCGTTTTCCGAGCGCCTGCTGGAGTGCGCAGACGGACCGCCTGCAGCACACGACCGCAGCGCCTTCCTTGCTCGCTGCTTCGCGGAAGCGCTGCATTACGTTGTGCCCAAGGAAATCGGTGAAGAGGATCACCATGCCGATACCTGCCGGCAAGGTCGCCGTACGGCGCTGGTGTGCGGTGTCCCGACCGCTGACGTGCCCCGCAATGCGAATACCGAACTCCGACAAGACGTTCGGAATGTTGCCGAGGCGATCTGCTCCCACAATTAGTGCATCCATGTCATCCCTCAATCAGTATTGCGAATCATTCGCAACTATACTGCCTGCAATGGGAACTATTTGCAAGTAAGAATCGTTCTCGATAGTATTGCGCCATCGCCCCATGACAACGCAAGGGAACCACATGAACAAGACTCTTATCGCCTCCATCCTCGCCGGTTTTGGCGTCCTCGCCGCCCAAGCCAGTGCAGCGGACGCCGAGCTCAACCTGTACTCGGCTCGCCACTATCAGACGGACGAGGCCTTGTATTCGAGCTTCACGAAACAGACCGGCATCAAGATCAACAGGATCGAGGCCAAGGAAGACGAGCTGCTCGAGCGCATCCGCAACGAGGGAGCGAATAGCCCTGCTGACATCTTCATCACCGTCGATGCATCGCGCCTGGCGAAGGCGGACGAACTCGGAATCTTCGCTCCGGTGAAGTCGAAAGTTCTCGAAGAGCGCATCCCCGCACATCTGCGCACCGAGAACTGGTACTCGTATTCGACCCGCGCCCGCGTGATCGTGTACAACAAGGACTCGGTCAAGGCGGACGACGTACAGACGTACGAGAGCCTCGCGACCCCTGCCCTCAAGGGCAAGGTCTGCTCGCGCTCGGGTAGCCATCCGTACAACATTTCGCTCGGAGCAGCCCTCGTGAAGCACAACGGTGCTGAAGCGACCGAGACCTGGGCCAGGAACGTGGTCGCGAATTTCGCTCGCGCACCCAAGGGCGGTGACACCGATCAGATCAAGGCCGTCGCCGCAGGCGAGTGCGGCGTGACGATCGCCAACACCTATTACCTTGCGCGCCTGATGAACTCCGATAAGGTCGAGGACAAGGCCGTCGTCGCGAAGATCGGGACCGTCTGGCCGAACCAGAAGACGTGGGGCACGCACATCAATGTTTCGGGCGCAGGCATGCTGAAGAATGCCCCGAACAAGGGAGCCGCGGTGAAATTCCTCGAGTACCTCGCATCGGACGAGGCGCAGGCCTACTTTGCCAACGGCAACAATGAGTGGCCTGTCGTGGCGAGCGTCAAGGTGAGCAATTCCGCGCTCGATACGCTCGGCAAGTTCAAGGCAGACAACCTGCCCGTTGGCGAACTCGCCAACACCGCTGCCGAAGCGCAGAAGATTTACGACCGCGCCGGTTTCCGTTGATCGATCGTTCTGTGATGGGGCGAGCGCCCCATCACAGAACGACTGCAGATCAGCGTGCGTGCAGGAAAAGGACGGCGCCTTCCGGTTTACGCGGAAGGCGTCGTTTTTTCATGCGTGCCTGACAGCGGCCGCGGAAAGAGCCCGTCAGGACAGCGCTCCTACTCCGACTGAGGGGTAGGAGTCGTATTCGGCTTCGGGGAACGCTTGCGGAACTTACGCGCGGGCTTCTTCGCCGGCGCATCTTCGCCTGCCGGAGCAGCGGCAACAGCGGCTGTGCTCTTCGGCTGGGCTACCGGCTTTTGCTGCATGGGGGGCTTGCCTTGTCCACCAGGCTTTTGCTGGCGCCCCCCGGGTCGCGGGCCACGCGAAGGCTTGGCTCCCAATCCCGTCGAGGGCGTCGGGCGCCTCAGGTTGGGGTCGGGCGCGCCTTCACGATTCCCGGGGGCGAGACTGATCTCGAGTTCGTTGAGTTCGTCCCATTCGGCGTCGGAGCGCTGATTGTCAGGAATCGCCAGCAGTTCCTGCAGGCGACGACGCGGAGAAGTCGATTGCGGTGCATTCATGATCGAATTATCCCATCGTTCGGGCGTGCCCGCTCCTGTTCTTGCTCAAAAAGTCGTGTGTGCGGCGTGTGCCAGGGATACCAATCCCTCGAAGCGAACGTTTCACTTCGGAAAACGACGTGACACTCGCTCCACGATCGATCCGCGCGCGGCCACCTCGGTCGCTCCAGCCCGCTTTGCCGCCTCGAACGTCTCGGGGTCGTATTGCGGACCGAAAACGATGATATCGACCTGGGGAAAGGTCGCGCGCAACTGTGTTATGTGATCACATGCATTACGCACCGCGAGATCCACCACGATGCAGTCGGGCGTTTCCGTGCCGCGCTTCTTGAGCATGGTTGCGCCTGAAGCCTTCCACTCCGACTCGAGCCGCATGCGGTTCATCAGATCATCGCACCACAATAATATTTTGATTGTCATCCCGCATCCTCAGCAGTATTTCCCATTCGAAGCGCAATCTAGACTTCCGTCTCCTCGACCGTGCGCCGGTTTCCGCGCGCGATCTGGCGCGAGATGATGAACATCGGCAACAGACCGACCGCGACGATCGTCACGGCAGCCGTCGATGCCTCGGTCAGCCGTTCGTCCGATGCGAGTGTGTGAGCCTGCGTCGCCAAGGTATCGAAATTGAACGGCCTCATCACGAGAGTTGCCGGCAACTCCTTCATTACGTCGACAAAGACGAGCAGGCCAGCGGTGAGCAGGCTGCCCCGCAGGATCGGGACATGGACACGCTGCAGCGTAGCCCACTTCCCGACACCCAGGCTGCGGGATGCATCGTCCATGCTCGACGTGATCTTGCCCAGACTGGTTTCGACCGTATGCAGTGCGACGGAAAGAAAACGACCCAGGTAAGCATACACGAGCGCGGCGATCCCCCCGGTCAGTACGAGGCCCGGATTCACGCCCGTTGCGCCCTGCCACCAGGCCGCGATCACGTGATCGAGCCTCGTCACCGGTATCAGCACCCCGACCGCGATGACCGATCCCGGTACGGCATACCCGAGCCCGACGATGCGATTCAGTACACGGGGCAAACGCGTGCGAGCGAGCCGCGCAGCGTAGCCGAGCAGGATCGCGAGCAGGACGGCGAGCAGCGCCGTGACCAGCGCGAGCACGAAACTGTTGCGCGCCAGTTGGACGAAGCGCGCGCCGAACTGCGCATCGCCCTCGACGAGCGCCATGCGTACCAGCAGGAAGGCGGGCAGCAGGAATCCGAGGATGAGGGGCAGCAGGCATGCGACGGTGGCCACGAGGCCCATCGGGCGCGACAGCCGGACTGGGGTCGGCACTGCCTGTTGGCGCGAGGTGTTGTTGAACCGGGCCCGGCCGCGACTTGCGTGTTCGAGAACCAGCACCAGCACGACGAAGGCCAGTAGCATTGCCGAAAGCTGTGCCGCTGCGACGCGATCGCCGAGCGAGAACCAAGCACGGTAGATGCCGGTCGTGAAGGTCTGCACGCCGAAGTAGGAGACCGTTCCGAAATCCGCGAGCGTTTCCATCAGCGCCAGCGCGGAACCGGCAACCACGGCGGGTCGGGCCAACGGCAGCGAGACACGGAAGAAGCTGCGCCAGGGGCCGAGGCCAAGCGAGCGCCCTGCTTCGAGCATCCCGGATGCGCGCTCGAGGAAGGCGGTGCGAGCCAGAAGGTAGACGTACGGGTACAGGACGAACATGAACATCGCAACCGCGCCGCCCACTGTACGGACGTCCGGGAACCAGTAGTCGCCCGCCTTCCATCCGAAGACCTCGCGTAGCCCGCTTTGCAGGGGCCCTACGAACTGGAGGAAATCGGTGTAGACATAGGCCATCACGTAGGCCGGGACGGCGAGAGGCAAGACCAGGGCCCACTGGAAGAAGCGGCGCCCCGGAAACTCGGTCATGGTGGTCAGCCAGGCCGTCGCCACCCCTATCGTCGATACGCCCAGACCGACACCGGCACACAGGATCAGCGTGTTACGGATGAACTCCGGCAGAACGGTGGACGACAGGTGACTCCAGGTTCCCGAGGTTCCCCCGACGAACACGTTCGAGAATACGGAGATCACCGGCATCGCGATCAACACGGAGATCAGCAGTGACCCGGCCGTCAATGACGACCAGCGCTCGCGCAACTTTCCCAGCCCTTCCAGAAATCTCATTTCGCTCCCGACGGGGTCACGCCGCGAGGTCCATTCCACGCGGCAGGCTATCGAGAATTATAATTCATCCCATTTCGGTTACCGCGATGCAATAATGGCCATCGCACTTTTCAACGCTGTATCGGATTCTCCATGTCCCATCTCGAGCTCGCCGGCATCGATCTGGCTTACGGCGGTCATCAAGTCGTCCGCAAGCTTTCATTCCGTCTCGAAAAGGGCAGCATCGGCTGTCTGCTGGGCCCGTCCGGCTGCGGCAAGACCACTGTCTTGCGCTGCATCGCGGGGTTCGAACCCGTCACGGTCGGGCAGATCCGGCTCGACGGCAAGGTGGTGAGCGGGAGCGACCTGCATGTTCCACCCGAGAGCCGACGCATCGGAATGGTGTTTCAGGATTACGCGCTGTTCCCCCACCTTTCGGTTTCCGAGAATGTCGGCTTCGGCCTGCGCCATCTCGAAGCGCAGCAGCGTCGCGACCGCGTCGCCGAATTGCTGCGTGTAGTGGGGCTGGCCAGTCAGGGGTACAAGTACCCACACGAGATGTCGGGTGGCCAGCAGCAGCGGGTCGCCCTCGCCCGCGCCCTTGCGCCGCGCCCCAGCCTGCTCCTGCTCGACGAACCGTTCTCGAATCTGGATGTGGAACTGCGCGAGCGTTTGTCCTTCGAGGTGCGCGACATCATCAAGGCGACGAACACTACGGCGATTCTGGTCACCCACGATCAGCACGAAGCCTTCGCGGTCGCCGACGAGATCGGAATCATGAACGAGGGGCGCATCCAGCAATGGGATACGCCGTACAACCTGTATCACCGCCCCGCCAATCGCTTCGTCGCGGATTTCATCGGACAGGGGGTTTTTGTGCGGGGATTGGTACTCAACGACCATCAGGTGCAGGTTGAGCTCGGCATACTGAACAGCGCCATTCCGGTCGAATGCGGCATCGGTTGCGGCAATTGTGACCGCGACTGCACGGTGTCCGTGCTCCTGCGGCCGGACGACATCGTGCATGACGACATGAGCACCATGCAGGCCGAGGTGGTGCACAAGGCCTTCCGGGGTGCGGACATCCTGTACACGCTGAGACTGGAAAGCGGAGCCAAGGTGTTGTCGCTGGTGCCGAGCCATCATAACCACGCGCTCGGCGAGCGGATCGGAATCCGGCTGGATGTCGATCACGTGGTGACCTTTCACGAGGGGTCCGAAGACGCGGTGCTGGAGCGGCCACTGGTCGGCCCGGTCCGGGCGCAGTGATGATTCCCTGGCTCACGGGTAATCCGCGGTTTCCCCCGGTCGAGTCGGCACTCGACGATCCGCCCGGCCTGCTCGCCGCGGGCGGCGAGCTTTACCCGGAGTGGCTACTCGCCGCATACCGCCAAGGGGTATTTCCGTGGTACAGCGCGGGCGAGCCGATACTCTGGTGGAGCCCCGATCCCCGGCTGGTGCTCGTACCGTCGAGGATGAAGATCTCCCGCTCGCTGGGCCGGACCTTGCGCCAGCAGCGCTTCGAGATCCGCTTCGATACGGCATTTACCGAAGTCGTCGCCGCCTGCGCGGCACCGCGGGAACCCGGCGGTGGCACGTGGATCACAGAGGAGATGCAGGCCGCCTACCGTCGCATGCACGAACTCGGCTACGCACACAGTGTCGAAGCGTGGTACGAGGGCTCGCTTGCGGGAGGGCTTTACGGCATCGGACTGGGAAGGGCATTCTTCGGGGAGTCGATGTTCAGCCGCCGCACCGACGCATCAAAGGTCGCCCTTGCGCATCTGGCCCGCTACCTCGAGTCACGGAATTTCGCGGTGATCGATTGCCAGATGAAGACTGCACACCTGCTCTCGCTCGGCGCCTTCGAAATCCCTCGCGCCGAATTCCGCGCCGGCCTGGATAGCTGGACGCAGCAGGGGGACGGACCGGGGCGCTGGTGCGAAGACGCCGGCCGGGGATTGTTCTGAACATACACTCGCAGACATGCAGAAAGACTACCCGTACGCACTCATCCAGTTCTACGCGACGGCGCCTTATGCGTGCTCTTACCTTCCGGAACGGGTGGCACGTTCGCAGGTCGCGACGCCCGGGCACCTCATCGACACGCCCGTGTACAGCGAGCTCGTCCGTAACGGCTTCCGGCGCAGCGGCATGTTCACCTACCGCCCCTACTGCGATCATTGCCGCGCCTGCGTGCCGGTGCGGATCCCGGTGGATGCTTTTGTTCCCGACCGCAGCCAGCGGCGAAGCTGGGCGCGGCACTGTACGCTCGAGGCACGCGAGCAGGATCTCGCGTTTTCGGAAGAGCACTACGCCCTCTACCAGCGTTATCAGGGTTCGCGACACGCGGGCGGGGGGATGGATCAGGACAACCGCGAGCAGTACGCGCATTTCCTGTTGCAGAGCCAGGTCGATACGCGCGTAGTCGAATTCCGCGAGCAGGGCGTCCTGCGCATGGTCAGTGTGATCGACCGCCTGAGCGACGGTTTGTCCAGCGTCTATACCTTCTTCGATCCTGACGACCAGAAAGCCAGCTACGGGACCTACGGCGTGTTGTGGCAGATCGAAGTGTGCCGCCGGCTGCATCTGCCCTACCTCTACCTGGGGTACTGGATCAAGGACAGCCGGAAGATGACTTACAAGATCCGCTTCCGACCCCTTGAAGGACGCATCCGGGGCGAATGGCGCCCGCTCGATCCGCTGACGGATTCGGAATCGGAATAGCGAACGGGATGCATGCCGGCCGCAGGCAAGCGCCTTCTTCGGAAATCCGGGGGGCGAGGTCCCGCGCGAAACGGTAGAATTCGCGGATGCTATACGATATCGCCCGCCCCATCCTGTTCTCGCTCGACGCGGAAACCGCGCACGAATTTTCCCTCGCCACCCTCAACCTAACCGGCCGCTTTCTTCCCGCAGGCAGACCGGCGCCGGCCGATCCGGTCGAGGTCATGGGACTCCGCTTCCCCAATCGCATCGGCCTGGCCGCCGGACTGGACAAGAACGGCGAAGCCATAGACGGTCTTGCGCGGTTCGGCTTCGGTTTCATCGAGATCGGCACGGTCACCCCGCGCCCGCAGCCAGGCAATCCCCGCCCGCGGCTGTTCCGCCTCCCCGAGGTGCGCGGCATCATCAACCGCATGGGCTTCAACAACCATGGCGTCGACGCCCTGGTCGCGAACGTCGGTGCGGCGAAATTCAAGGGCATTCTGGGAATCAACATCGGCAAGAATTTCGACACGCCGATCGAAAATGCCGCTGACGACTATCTGGCCTGTCTCGACAAGGTGTATGCGCTGGCAAGCTATGTGACGGTGAATATTTCCTCCCCGAACACCAAGAACCTGCGTCAGTTGCAGGGCGAGTCGGAACTGGACGACCTGCTCGGCCGACTGAAGGAGCGGCAGGCACGATTGGCGGACAAACACGGTCGATACGTGCCGCTGACCCTCAAGATCGCCCCGGATCTGGAGCCTGCCCAAGTGGTCAACATCGCGGATGCCCTGCGGCGCCATCGCATCGACGGGGTGATCGCGACGAACACCACGATCTCGCGCGAAAAGGTCCAGGGCGTGCGTTACGGCGAGCAGCAGGGCGGCCTGTCCGGCGCGCCGGTGTTCGAAGCCTCGACCGCGGTCGTCGCCCAGCTTGCGCAGGCGCTCGCCGGCGAGCTCCCGATCATCGCCGCTGGCGGCGTGCTGGACGGGCGTGGCGCGCGGGCCAAGCTCGAAGCCGGGGCGCAACTGGTGCAGTTGTACAGCGGCCTGATTTATCGCGGGCCGGCGCTCGTGCAGGAGTGTGTGCGGGCAACCGCCGATTTTGGCGCGGACCGCTGACGCCGCTGCTTGATGGCCCCCAAAGGCATATGCCTATAACCCGTTCAGGGTTGAGCGGGACATAACGGCGGGACATAATTCCGCGGATACCAACCGGTTCTCGAACATGACCAGCTACATCTTCATCATCATCGGCGCTGTTCTGGTGAACAACGTCGTCTTCGTCCGGATTCTCGGACTGTGCCCGTTCATGGGCGTATCCAAGAAGCTGGAGACCGCGATCGGCATGGGCGCGGCGACAACGTTCGTGCTTACCCTGGCGTGCGGAACGAGTTACCTGATCGACCACTACCTGCTGGAACCGTTCGATCTCGCATTCATGCGCACGCTTGCGTTCATCGTCGTCATCGCGGCGATCGTGCAGCTCACCGAGCTGGTCATCCAGAAGACCAGCCCGGTCCTTCATCAGGTTCTCGGCATCTATCTTCCGCTGATCACGACGAACTGCGCGGTGCTGGGCATTCCGCTGCTGAACGTCGGCCTCCGGCATGATCTGCTGGAGTCCCTTCTGTTCGGCTTCGGTTCGTCGATCGGCTTTACCATGGCCCTGATTCTGTTTGCGGGAATTCGCGAACGTCTCGACGGCGCGGATGTTCCCGTACCGTTCCGTGGTACGGCCATCGCAATGGTCACGGCGGGATTCATGAGCCTGGCCTTCATGGGATTCGCCGGACTGGACCGTTTTCACTAGGACCGGTCGTCGAACCCTTATCCCCACCTGATCCGGCGCAAGCGACGCATTCCGGTAGCGGACTGTTTCCCGGCGCCTCGAACCTGGCACTCACTCCATGTTGACCGCCCTCCTCATCATGACAGGCATAGCCATCGTGCTTGGCGCAGCACTGGGTTATGCCTCGATCCGCTTCAAGGTCGAAGGCGATCCCTTGGTCGAGAAGATCGACGCCATTCTTCCCCAGACGCAGTGCGGCCAGTGCGGCTACCCGGGCTGCAAGCCCTACGCGCAAGCCATCTCGAACGGGGAAGCGGACATCAACCAGTGCCCTCCGGGCGGCGAAGAGGGCATCCGCAAGCTCGCCGACCTGCTGGGCCGCGAGGTCAAGCCGCTCTCGGAAGAGCATGGCACCGAAAAACCGAAATCGGTCGCGCGCATCGACGAGCAGGTGTGCATCGGCTGCACACTGTGCATTCAGGCCTGTCCCGTGGATGCGATCGTCGGTGCAGCGAAACAGATGCACACCGTGGTGGCGCCGCTGTGCACCGGGTGCGAGCTGTGCGTGGCGCCCTGCCCGGTCGACTGCATCTCGATGGTGCCCGTCGCGGCGACCGTTGAAACGTGGAAATGGAAATATCCGGTGCACGAACTGAGGTCCGCCGCATGATCACCCGCCTTTTCGGCTTCAAGGGCGGGGTCAAGCCCGAATCGCACAAGAACGAATCGTCCGGGACGCCCATCCTGACGGCACCGCTGCCGAAGCGCCTCGTCATTCCCCTGCGCCAGAGCATCCGCTCGACCGCGCGCTGCCTCGTCGAACCGGGGCAGAAGGTGCTCAAGGGCGAGCATATCGGCGAAGGCGAAGGTGGCCTCGGAACGAGCGTGCACGCATCCACCTCCGGTACCGTCGTGGAAATCGCGCCATATCCGATGGCACACGCGTCGGGCCTGGAAACCCTTTCGGTCGTGATCGAACCGGACGGGGAGGACCGCTGGATCGACCATACGCCGCTCGATTTGCGCACGGTGTCGCGCGAGGAGGCGCTCGCCTGGCTGCGAGGCTGCGGCATCGTCGGCATGGGCGGCGCGGGCTTTCCGACCCACGTGAAGCTCGGGGGCGGACGAGGGATCGACACGCTGGTCATCAACGGTGCGGAATGCGAACCCTGGATCACTTGCGACGATCGCCTGATGCGCGAGCGTGCGCCCGAGGTGCTGTCGGGAGCGATGATCCTGCGCGAGCTGATCGGCGCGAAGCAGGTGCGGGTGGGCATCGAGGACAACAAGCCGGAGGCGATTGCCGCGATGCAGGCTGCGGCGAGCGGCCTGGGCGACGCCATCGCGGTGGTTCCGGTTCCCACGCTCTACCCGGCGGGGGGTGAAAAGCAGCTGATCCGCGTCCTGACCGGCGTCGAGATCCCGCAAGGCAAACTCGGCACCGATTTCGGCGTCCAGTGCTTCAACGTCGGCACCGCCCACGCCGTACACCGCGCGATCCGTTTCGGCGAGCCGCTCGTTTCCCGCGTGGTCACGCTGACCGGCAATGTCGCGCGTCCCGGAAACTACGAAGTGCTGCTCGGCACCCAGGTTGTGGAGCTGCTGGAGCTGGCCGGCCCCAAAGCCGATACGAACCGCTACATCATGGGGGGGCCGATGATGGGCACCGAGCTGCAGAGCCTCTCCGTTCCGGTCACCAAGGGCACGAACTGCGTCATCTCCGCCTCGCCGGCACTCTTTCCGCCGCCGCCGCCGGAACTGCCGTGTATCCGCTGCGGGGCCTGCGCGCGCGCCTGCCCAGCCGAGCTGCAGCCCTTCGAGCTGTACTGGTTTTCGCGCGCGAAGAATTTCGGCAAGGCGCAGGAGTACCACCTGTTCGACTGCATCGAATGCGGCTCCTGCGCATTCGTATGCCCTTCGCGCATTCCGCTGGTCGATTACTACCGCTTTGCCAAGGGCGAGATCTGGGCCCGCGAACGTGAACGGCTGGCTTCCGATCAGGCTCGCGACCGTTTCGAGTTCCGCAATTTCCGCCAGGAACGCGAAAAGGAGGAAAAAGCGGCCAAGCTTGCGGCAAAGGCCGCGGAAACTCGCGCGAAGCTGGCCGAATCGGGCGAGGCTCCGGCACAGCCCGCCGAGGCCGAAGACCCCAAGAAGGCCCTGGTCGCCGCCGCACTCGCGCGCGCCAAGCAACAGCAGGCAGCAGTGACGCCCAAGAACACAGACGGCCTGAGCGCCGACGTTCAGGCGGAGATCGCCGATATCGACGCCCGCCGCGAGAAGCTCAACCAGCAAGACGCCGACAAGGCGCCGTGACATGATCAATTCTCCTTACATCCGCAAACCGGCCAGCGTCCAGGGGGTCATGCTGGCCGTCCTCACCGCGCTGGTTCCCGCGATCGTCATCTACGCGTGGCAGATCGCCGCTGTCGTGCTCGTGAACCTTGCAATCGCGACGATCGCGGCGTTAGCCGGTGAGGCACTGGTGCTCAAGCTGCGCGGCAGGCCCCTCGCCCCCGCGCTGTCCGATCTGTCGGCCGTGGTCACCGCGTGGCTGCTGGCGCTGTGCTTTCCGCCCATCCTGCCTTGGTGGGCGACCATGCTCGGCGTACTGATCGCGATCGTGGCGGTCAAGCATCTCTATGGCGGGCTCGGACAGAACCCGTTCAACCCCGCGATGGTTGCGTACTGCGCGATGATCGTCGCCTTCCCTGCCCTCATGTCGCAGTGGCCCGCCGCGGGCCAGCTGGACTTCGCCACGCAGCTGGGGCTGGTGCTGGGCGGTGCACGCGAGCTCGACGCCATTGCGAGCGCCACCGCGCTCGACACGATCAAGACCGGCCTCCGGACTGCGGGGGCGACGGTTCAATCCATCATGAGCCAGGGCGGGAACTTCGGCTTGGTGAGTGGCCGAGGGTGGGAATGGCTGGCACCGGCGTATGCCCTCGGTGGCCTGTATCTGCTGGCACGGGGAATCATCACGTGGCACATGCCCGCGGCCTTCCTCGGCGCGCTCGCGGCGATCTCGGCGGCATTCTGGCTTGCCGATCCCACGCACTACGCGTCCCCGCTGTTCCACCTCGCCAGCGGCGGCGCCATGCTGGGTGCGTTCTTCATCGTCACCGATCCGGTCTCGGGCGCGACCACGCCGCGCGGCAAGCTGATCTTCGCCGCCTGCATTGCGTTGGTGGCCTATATCATCCGTACCTTTGGCGCCTTCCCTGAAGGCGTCGCCTTCGCGGTCCTTCTGCTGAACATCTGCGTACCGCTGATCGACATGAATACGCAACCGCGGGTCTTCGGGTACAAGGGAGACAAGGGAGACAAGGCAAGATGAGCGCCCGTTACACTGCAGCACGGACTTCCGTGCGTACGGCCGGGATCATGGTGCTGTTCACCGTGGTGTTCACGGCGCTCATGTCCGCGACTTTCGAACTCACCCGTCCGGCGATCGAGGCCTCTGCGCTCGAAGGGAAAATGCGCCTGATCAGGGAGGTGCTGCCGCCCTCCTCCTACGACAACGTGCTGTTGGACGATTCCGTCGCGCTCGGCCCGACTCCGGAACTCGGCCTCGATCAGGGCGGACATCTCTACCGTGCGCGCCTGGCCGGCCAGCCCGCCGCACTGGTGATGGAGGTCGTGGCCCCCGACGGCTACGCGGGACGGATCCAGCTGGTGATCGCAGTCGGCGTCGACGGGCGCGTGAGCGGCGTCCGTGTCACGGGACACCGGGAAACACCGGGCTTGGGCGACTACGTCGATCCGAACAAGGACCGCAACAAGTCGCAACCGTGGATCGGACAGTTCACGGGCGTGTCGTTCCCGGACGTAGGGCTCGACAAATGGAAGGTCAAACGCGACGGCGGAACCTTCACCTACCGCAGCGGCGCGACGATCAGCGCCCGCGCGGTGACGAACGCGACCGCGCGGGCCGTCGACTACGCAATCCGCCAACGCGATGCGCTGTTCGCAGCGCAGGCAGGCGGAAGACTCTGACGGAGAACGCGCAATGAACCTGCAAAGCTTTCGCGAAGCGGCCTGGAACGGCCTGTGGCGCCAGAACACCGGCCTCGTGCAGTTGCTCGGCCTGTGTCCGATTCTCGCGGTGAGCACGAGCATCGTGAATGCCGCGAGCCTTGGATTGGCCACCGTGATGGTGATGGCGGTGTCGAACCTCGCCGTCGCCTCGCTGCGGAACTTCATCCCCTACGAGATCCGCATCCCGGTCTTCATCCTGATCATCGCCGCACTGACCACGGTCGTCGACCTCGCCTTCAATGCGTACTTCCACGATCTCTATCTGGTGCTGGGCATCTTCATTCCCCTGATCGTGACGAACTGCATCGTCCTTGCACGCGTGGAAGCCTATGCGGCGAAGAACGATCCGGTTTCGTCGACGGTCGATGGCATCATGATGGGCCTGGGTCTCGTCTGCCTTCTTTCCGTACTGGGCGGACTGCGCGAACTGGCGGGCAACGGCACCCTGTTCTCCGGTATCGAGATGCTCTTTCCGGGCCTTTCCCCGATTTCCGTGTTCGGTCCCGACTATCCCGGCTTCCTGATCGGCATCCTTCCCCCCGGTGCCTTCTTCGCTCTCGCGTGCCTGATCGCGCTGTCGAACGTGATCCGCACTCGCGCGGCGAAAAGGAAGGGCGCAGCACAGGGGCCCGTCGCACCGGCAGCCGACCAGCCTGCGTCCGCGGCCTGATTCCGGCTGCAGGCATGAAACGGGAGTCCATCCGCGAGTTCTTTCGCCGTCTCGCCGAAGCGAATCCGCATCCGACGACCGAACTCGAATATGGATCGCCGTTCCAGCTGCTGGTGGCCGTGGTCCTGTCCGCCCAGGCGACCGACAAGAGCGTGAACCTCGCGACGCGAGGGCTGTTCGTGGATGCGCCGACGCCGGAGGCGATCATCACGCTGGGCGAGGAAGGCGTCGCCGCGCATATCCGTACCATCGGCCTGTATCGCAACAAGGCCAGGAACGTCGTCGCGCTGTCGCACCTGCTGCTCGAACGCCACGGCGGCGAGGTGCCGCGCGACCGCGCCGCACTGGAGGCACTGCCCGGGGTCGGGCGGAAGACCGCCAACGTGGTGTTGAACACGGTGTTCGGCGAGCCGGTGATGGCTGTCGATACGCACATCTTCCGCCTTGCGAACCGTACCGGGCTGGCGCCCGGCAAGGATGTCCTGGCCGTCGAGCACGCGCTGATGCGCCGCGTGCCCAAGGACTACCTGCGGGACGCCCACCACTGGCTCATCCTGCACGGCCGCTACATATGCACCGCGCGCAAGCCCAAATGCGGCGAGTGCCGCGTGCGCGACTTGTGCGATTACCGCGACAAGACCGCCTAACCCACCACCAACCGAGACCAAATGTTCAATCCATCCCGCGATCAGGTCCGTACCTTCTTCATCGACAGCTGGCGGAAATACCGCGCGAAGGAGGTTCTGACGCCGATCGAGCACATGGCCAACGACCTGATTCTGCTCCACCCGGAATATCACGCGCTGCTCGAGGATCCCGAAGCGGTCGCCAAGGAGTTTTCGCCCGAGGGCGGGCAACTCAATCCCTTCCTGCATCTCTCGCTGCATCTCGCAATCGAGGAACAGCTGTCGATCGACCAGCCCCCCGGCTTGCGCGCCGCGTTCGAGTCCTGCCAGGCGCGCCGCGGCGATCGCCACTCTGCCCTGCACGACGTTCTCGAGTGCCTCGGCGAGACGATGTTCGATGCACAGAGGAACAACCGGCAACCCGACGGCGAGGCTTATGTCAGCTGCGTGCTTCGTCGCGCAGGTTGATGCGGTGTAGACTGCGCTGACGCAGCCGCGCGCGGGTGCCGCTGGCGCCCTGCCCCGGGGCCTGCAGCGCCGCAGGCGCGTTCCCGAGGAGTCCAGCCGGACATGGAAGCGCTACCCGAACTTTCGATTCTGCTCGTGGAGGATGATCCGCTCCAGGGCGAACGCATGGCCATGCTGCTGCAGAGTCTCGGACAGAATGTCCGGCTCGCTGAAACCGGGGAAATCGCGCTCGACCTGTTCGCTGCAGCGCCCTCGGATCTCGTGCTCATGGACGTCATACTGCCGGGCATCGACGGTTTCGAGACGACGCGGCGGATCAAATCGATATGCGACGGACGCTGGGTGCCGGTGATCTACATGACCGTACTCGGCGGTTGCGCCAATCTGGTCGAGGGTCTTCACGCCGGCGGTGACGATTACCTCGTGAAGCCCGTGGAGTTCGAGATCCTCGAGGCGAAGCTGCGGTCGGCGATGCGCACCCTGGGGCTGTACCGCGACCTGGAAAGATCGCGCGACGAACTGGCGCGTACCAACGCAGCGCTGCGCGGGGCCAACCGTGAGCTGGAATCTTTCACTTACGCGGTCGCGCACGATCTCAAGTCGCCTCTCCGCGCGATCAACGGCTATGGCAGCCTGCTCGCATCGAGCGAAGCCACCCGACTTTCCGCGGACGGGCGATCCTCCCTGGAGAAAATTCTGGAGGGAACCGAGCGCATGGGCCTCCTGATCGACGATCTGCTCGAATATTCGCGCGTCGAACGTGCGCCGACGGCCTTCGAGGAGATCGACGTGCGCGAGCTGACGTCACAGCTGCTCGCAGACTTCAACGAGGAAATCGGCCGCAACGGCGCCACGGTGGAGCTTGCGCCTTCCTGCTCTTCGATCCTGGCAGATCGCAGCGGCCTGATGCATGCGTTGCGCAACCTGCTCGGCAACGCGCTCAAATTTTCGGCGGGGGCAGCCAATCCCCGCATCGTCATCGCCTGCACCAGCAAGGTGGGCCGGTGCCACATCTCGGTGTGCGACAACGGCATCGGCTTCGACATGCACCACCATGAGCGCATCTTCGACATCTTTCATCGGCTGCACCGCGACGACGAGTATCCCGGCACGGGGATCGGGCTGGCGATCGTGCGCAAGGCAGCCGCACGTATGCAGGGACGGTGCTGGGCCGAAAGCGCTCCCGGACAGGGCGCAACCTTCCATCTCGAATGGCCGATACCGGCCGCGGCGCTGAACTCATAGTATCCTCAGTTGGTGGAGCCCATATAATCGGGGCTCGCCAACGAGAGGACCCCCCATGCGTTTCGAAGGATCACGCGATTACGTGGCCACCCCCGACCTGATGCTCGCGGTGAACGCGGCGATCAAGCTGCAGCGGCCGCTCCTGATCAAGGGCGAGCCCGGCACGGGCAAGACCATGCTGGCCGAAGAGGTGGCCGAAGCGCTGGGTCTGCCCCTGCTGCAGTGGCACATCAAGTCGACCACCAAGGCCCAGCAGGGCCTGTACGAATACGATGCCGTTTCGCGCCTGCGCGACTCGCAGCTGGGCGACGACCGCGTCAAGGACATTGCCAATTACATCGTCAAGGGCGTGCTGTGGCAGGCCTTCGAGTCTGAAAGCCCGTGCGTGGTGCTGATCGACGAGGTCGACAAGGCGGACATCGAATTTCCCAACGACCTGCTGCGCGAACTCGACCGCATGGAATTCCACGTGTACGAGACGCGCAAGACGATCCAGGCGCGCCACCGGCCCATCGTCTTCATCACCTCGAACAACGAGAAGGAGTTGCCCGACGCCTTCCTGCGTCGCTGCTTCTTCCACTACATCCGCTTCCCGGACCGCGACACGATGCAGCGGATCGTGGACGTGCACTTCCCGGACCTGAAGAAGGATCTCCTGCGCGAGGCGCTCGAGGTGTTCTTCGGGCTGCGCGACGTTCCGGGCCTGAAGAAGAAGCCTTCGACCTCGGAGCTGATCGACTGGCTGAAGCTGCTGGTGGCAGAGGACATTCCTCCCGAGGCCCTGCGCTCGCAGGACCAGCGCGCGGTCGTGCCGCCCCTTGCCGGCGCGCTGCTGAAGAACGAGCAGGATCTACATCTGTTCGAGCGGCTCGTATTCATGGCGCGCAACAATCGATGAGCGCCTGGTCTGCTGCGAAGCTCGAGCGGTTTTCCGACGCCGTATCGCCACGGAGCGCCGCATGCTCATAGACTTCTTTCTGCACCTCAGGGCGAGCAAGCTGCCCGTGTCGACGCGGGAGTTCCTCACGCTGCTGGAAGGCCTGCGCGACGGCGTGTGCGGCCATGCGATCGACGATTTCTACTTCTACGCCCGCACCTGCCTGGTCAAGGATGAGTCGCGTTACGACCGTTTCGACCAGGCTTTCGCCGCGTACTTCAAGGGCGTGACGGAAATCCCGGGCCTGGAGAAGGAGCTGCCGGAAGAGTGGCTGCGGGCGATGATGAAGAAGCACCTGTCGCCCGAGGAAAAGGCGCAGCTCGAGAAGCTCGGCTGGGACAAGCTGATGGAGGAGTTCCGCAAGCGCCTCGAGGAACAGAAGGGCCGCCATCAGGGCGGTTCGAAGTGGATCGGTACCGGCGGCAAATCGCCGTTCGGCAACAGCGGTTATCACCCCGAGGGAATCCGGGTCGGCGGCGAGTCCGCGGGCAACCGGACCGCGATCAAGGTGTGGGAGAAGCGCGAGTACCGCAACCTGGACGATTCGCTGGAACTCGGCACGCGCAACATCAAGGTTGCGCTGCGACGGCTGAGGCGCTTCGCGCGCGAGGGTGCCGCGGACGAACTGGATCTCGACGGCACGATTGCTGCGACTGCCCGCAATGCGGGCTGGCTGGATCTGATGATGCGGCCGGAGCGCCACAACGCGGTGAAGGTGCTGCTGTTCCTGGATGTCGGCGGATCGATGGACGACCACGTGAAGGCGTGCGAGGAGCTGTTCTCCGCCTGCCGGGCGGAATTCAAGCACCTCGAGCACTTCTACTTCCACAACTGCGTGTACGAGTCGGTGTGGCGCGACAGCCATCGCCGCCATTCTGAGCGGATCCCGGTCCAGGACCTGCTCCACAAGTACGGCCCGGACTACAAGCTGATCTTCGTCGGCGACGCGACGATGAGCCCGTACGAGATCCTGCACCAGCACGGATCGATCGAGCACATGAACCGGGAACCCGGCGCCGACTGGCTGCGCCGCCTGCTCGACGCCTGGCCGGCAGCTGCATGGCTCAATCCCGAACCGGAGCGGCTGTGGCCTTATCGGCAGTCGATCGAGATCATCAACGGCATCATGGCCCAGCGCATGTACCCGATGACGCTCGAAGGGCTTGAACGCGCGATGCGGCAGCTGTCGAAGAAGACCTGAGGGGCTGATCGACGGCGCGGCGGAACGCGCGGCTTACTCGGTGAAGGGCAAGGGCTGCATGCCGAAGCCCTCGTCGAGATCCTTGATCTGCTGCAGCAGGCCGTCCAGCTCTTCCTGGAGGCGTGCCTGGGACGTGGCATCGAGCAGCCGCAGGGCCTCCGGCAGAACTCCGCGGGCGGGCGACGGCGCCCGTGCCAGCAATGCGCGTCCGGCCGCCGTCAGCGACAGCCGCACGACCCGCTGGTCCGCGCTGTTGCGTGCTTTTTCGACAAGCCCGTTGGTCTCGAGCTTGTCGATCATGTTCGAGGCGGTCGACTGATGCAGGGCCATCCGTTTGGCGAGTTCGCCGACACGCAGGCCGGGCTCTTCGAGCAGTTCCTGCATCGCCCATAGCTGCGCGCCGGTGACGCCGCTCTGCTTTTCGACCCACTGGGAATGGCGCTGCGCCGTGCGGATCAACACGCGGAATCGTTGCAGCACGGAGAGCGGCGACACTTGTGCTTGCTGCTTGCGGTCAGACGGCTTGCTCACGGTTGAAGCTCCCCTTTGCCCAATGCCGGGAAACCCCGGAAAATATTCCTGCAAACGTTTTGCCGGCCGGTTCATGTCCGGATACCGTCTTTTGCGGATATCGTAGCGGAAACACCGCCCATTCCCAACAAATCCGGACTTTCCGGACTTCGAACGCAACGGAGCACCGTGTCGCCCCCCAACCCGCCGACGGACGAGAAGCGCTCCTCCCTCACATTCCGGCAGATCGCGCGCACTGGCCGCCGCTACACCAACCCACTCGTCTCGTTAGGCCACTGGCGCAGACGCGCCCTCCTGGTCGCCGCAGCGCTACTCGCCGGCCTCATCGCCATCGTCTTCGCAATCGGGGCCGAGCATGCAATCGACCTGCACGCCCGGATCATTGCGACATCTCCCTGGTTGTCGCTTCTTGTCGCCCCTGCCGGATTTTCCGCCATGGCGTGGCTCGCCCGCAGTTTCTTCCCCGCAACCCAAGGCAGCGGGATCCCGCAGACGATTGCCGCGTCGCTCAGCCTCGATCCCGAGGTGCGCGGCCGGCTGCTGTCGCTGAAGATCGCCGTGGCCAAGGTGTTTTTGACTCTAGGCGGCCTGCTCTCCGGGGCATCGATCGGGCGCGAGGGGCCGTCCGTCCAGATTGGCGCTTCGGTGATGCATTCACTGGCCGGACGACGTTTCGGCCGCATCGCGTCCAGCCGCAACCTGATCGTTGCGGGCAGCGGGGCGGGTATCGCCGCGGCATTCAACACGCCCCTCGGCGGAATCATGTTCGCCATCGAGGAGATGTGCCGCCATCACGCCTTCCGCGCGAACAGCACCACGCTGACGGCAGTGATCTTCGCGGGCCTGATGTCGCTCGGCATCCTGGGAAACTACACGTACTTCGGCAGCACTCCCGCCGTTCTCAGCTGGCCCGGCGGAATCTGGCCGGTATTGATGTGCGGCGCGGCGGGCGGCATCCTGGGCGGCACGTTCAGCCGGCTGCTCGTGGCTTCCGCTCGCGGTCTGCCGGGCCGCGTAGGCGCTTTCGCGGCAGCGCGCCCGATCGCCTTCGCAGCAGGTTGCGGACTCGCGACGGCGCTCGTCGGGCTCGTGACGGGCGGCGCCACCTACGCGACCGGCTATGCCGAGTCGAAGGCGGCGCTGGAAGGCTCCACCCCGCTGCCGTTCTACTTCTTCGCGGCGAAAATGTTGGTGATCTGGCTGGCCTTCGTCAGCCGGATTCCCGGTGGGGTCTTCGCGCCGGCTCTTGCGGTAGGGGCAGGGGTGGGTTCGGCCCTCGCGGGCCTGAGCCCCGGGAATGCCGCGCCGGCGCTGATGATCCTGGGGATGGTCGCCTTCCTTTCGGGGATGACGCTCACCCCGATCACATCCTTCGTGATCGTGATGGAAATGACCGCCAATCACGAGATGCTGATCCCGCTGATGGCCGCATCCGTAATCGCGTACGGCTTCTCCAAATCGGTGTCGCCTCGCGCCCTTTATGACGCGCTTGCGGTGCCTGCGTTGGATCGCGCCCAAGTAGAGGCCGGCTCCGGCTCCGCAGCCCCGGGGAAACCGGGCGAGGCGTGAACGAAAAACCGCCCGTTGTGCGGGCGGCTTCTGTAATACCGGAGTGGCGAATCAGTTACCGCTCATCGCCATCATCAGCTGGTTGATGCGCTTGACGAAGGTGGCCGGGTCGTCGAGCGTGCCGCCTTCGGCGAGCAGCGCCTGGTCGAAGAGCACCGCGGCCCAGTCGTCGAACTGCTTTTCCTCGTACTTCAGGCGCATCACGGCCGGGTGGTTCGGGTTGATCTCGAGGATCGGCTTCGACACCGGCGCCTGCTGGCCGGCAGCCTTCAGGATGCGCGCGAGGTTCATCCCCATGTCGTGCTCGTCGGCGACGAGGCAGGCGGGCGAATCGGTGAGGCGGTGGGTGACGCGCACTTCCTTGACGCGCTCGCCCAAGCTCGCCGCCATCTTCTCCAGCAGTTCCTTGTACTCGTCGGCGGCCTTTTCGGCTTCCTTCTTCTCGGCCTCGTCTTCAAGACTGCCGAGGTCGAGACCGCCCTTCGCGACCGAGACGAGCGGCTTGTCGTCGAACTCGGTCAGGTTGCCGATGACCCACTCGTCGACGCGATCGGAGAGCAGCAGCACTTCGATACCCTTCTTGCGGAAGATCTCGAGGTGCGGGCTGTTCTTCGCCGCGTTGAAGGTTTCCGCGGTGACGAAGTAGATCTTGTCCTGACCTTCCTTCATGCGGCCGATGTAGTCGGCGAGCGAGACGACTTCATCAGTGGTGTCGTTGTGCGTCGAGGCGAAGCGCAGCAGGCCGGCGATCTTGTCCTTGTTGGCGTGGTCTTCGCCGACGCCTTCTTTCAACACCTTGCCGAATTCCTTCCAGAAGGTCGCGTACTTCTCCTTCTCGGCGGCATCCTCGCTGGTCGCGAGGTCTTCGAGCAGGCCCAGCACCTTCTTCGTGCAACCGGCGCGGATGGTGTCGATGTCCTTGCTTTCCTGCAGGATCTCCCGCGAGACGTTGAGCGGCAGGTCGGCCGAATCGACCACGCCGCGCACGAAGCGCAGATACATCGGCATCAGCTTCTCGGCGTCGTCCATGATGAACACGCGCTTCACGTACAGCTTGATGCCGTGGCGGGCGTTGCGGTCCCACATGTCGAACGGGGCGTGCGACGGGACGTAGAGCAGTTGGGTGTATTCGTGGCGGCCTTCGACGCGGGCGTGGCTCCAGGCGAGCGGTTCGTCGAAGTCGTGACCCACGTGCTTGTAGAAGGCGTTGTACTCGTCGTCGGTGATGTCGCTCTTCGAACGGGTCCACAGCGCGTTGGCCTGGTTGACGGTCTCGTCCTCGTCGGTCGTGACCTGCTCGTTCTTGTCCTTGTCCCATTCCTCCTTCTTCATCAGGATGGGCTGGACGATGTGGTCGGAGTACTTGCGGATCAGGCTGCGCAGCTTCCAGCCGGAGAGCAGGTCATCCTGGTCGTCGCGCAGGTGCAGCGTGATCTCGGTGCCGCGCCCGGCCTTGTCGACCGGTTCGACGGTGTATTCGCCGGCGGCATCGCCGACCATCGAGCATTCCCACTTCACGCCTTCGCTCGCCGGCAGGCCGGCGCGGCGCGTGACGACGGTGACCTTGTCGGCGACGATGAAGGCCGAGTAAAAGCCGACGCCGAACTGGCCGATCAGGTGCGCGTCCTTCTTCTGGTCGCCGGTCAGCTGCGAGAAGAATTCCTTGGTGCCGGACTTGGCGATCGTGCCGAGGTGCGCGATCGCCTCATCGCGGCTCATGCCGATGCCGTTGTCGGCGACGGTGACGGTCTTGGCGTCCTTGTCGAAGGAGATGCGGATCGCGAGCTCGCCCTCGCCTTCGAACAACTCTGCCTTGTCGAGCGCTTCGAAGCGCAGCTTGTCGCAGGCGTCCGACGCGTTCGAAATCAGCTCGCGCAGGAAGATCTCGCGGTTTGAGTACAGCGAGTGGATCATCAGGTGAAGCAGCTGCTTCACCTCGGCCTGGAAATTGAGGGTCTGGGCGCCGGCGGCGGTGGTCATCGATTGAAACTCCATTTACACAGGAACGCGCCTGCAGATGGGGCGCGTTCCGGGAATTTCAAGCACCGCCCGCAACGATCATTCGTAGCGGATTTCGACGACCTCTATTTCGCGCGGCCCCGCCGGGCTCTGGAAGCGCACGACGTCGCCCTCGCGCGCCTTGATCAGGGCGCGTGCGAGCGGCGAGATCCAGCTGATCCGGCCGGAACTGGCATCGGCCTCGTCGACGCCGACGATCTGCCAAGTCTGCTCGCCCTCGCCGTCCTCGTCCTCGACATCGAGCACGGTCACGGTCGCGCCGAAGAAGACCTGTTCCATGCCTTGCTGGCGCTCGGGATCGACGACCTCGGCCGATTCGATGCGCTTGATCAGGAAGCGGATGCGCCGGTCGATCTCGCGCAGGCGCTTCTTGCCGTAGATGTAATCGCCGTTCTCTGAGCGGTCGCCGTTCGATGCCGCCCAGGCGACCGTTTCGACGAGCTTGGGCCGCTCGATGCGCACGATCTGGTCGAGTTCGACGCGCAGCGCATCGTACCCGCGCCGCGTCATGTAGTTCTTGGTGCCGGGGGGCAGGCGTACCGACGCGGGGACGTCGTCGTCATCGTCCTGGCCGTCGCCTTCCTTCGTAAAAGCCTTGCTCACCTTGCGAGTCCATCCTGTTGCGGGGTTCCGTTACCCGTTCTGTTACGCATTCTGTCACCCGTTTTGTCACCGTATGCAACCGCGTCCGCGGCCGCGCCGTCGCCGCTTCATGATAACGGACAAGTGCGTCGACCGCGCACGGAGCGACCGCGCGCAGCTGCACGGATCGTTTCAATCCGATAAACTGCAGGGTTTTCACAAACATCTTGCAATCGCGAGACGCTACCGCGGTCGGGCGCCCTTTGGCGACACTTCGGCAGTCTCGCGACCAGCGTGCGCATCGCCCCGCGAAACGCGCGTCGCCGCGACTTCAACGCATTTCTTGCCGATTCATGACCCAAGCCGCCACTCCCTCTTCCGCCGATCTCGACGCGCTGCGTCTCGAAGTAGCGGGCCTCGTCGTCGAAGCCCTCAACCTGGACACGGCGCCGGAGTCCATCCCCGCCGACGATTCGCTGTTCGGCGAAGGCTTGGGCCTCGACTCGATCGACATCCTCGAGGTCGCGCTCGTCGTCTCGAAGCGTTACGGCTTCCAGTTGCGCGCCGACAACGAGGACAACGTCAAGATCTTCCGCTCCCTGCGCAGCCTCACCGAGTACGTCGCGGCCAACCGCACGAAATGAGGCACGCAGTCGTCCGCGTCGGGCGCGGACTGGCGATTGCGGTCGCCGTCGTCGCCTGGGCGATTGCAGCACACTATACGAGTGCGCTCGTCGATGAATCGTCATGGGGGGCGCTCCTCGCGATCGCGCCCTTCGCGGTGATCGCCGCGGCTTTCGCCTGGCAATCGACGCGCCGCGGCCTGATGCTCGCGCTGCTTGCCGCCGCCACGCTGGCGCTCGCGCTCGCGCTCGCGTGGCCGACGCTCGCGCGCAATGTCGGCTGGTTGTATTTCGTCCAGCATGTCGGCACCAACGCCTTGCTGGGGCTCGGTTTCGGACGCACGCTCGGCGCAGGACGCGAGCCCTTGTGCACGCGCATCGCCCGCACGATTCACGGCACCATCAGCCCGAAGCTCGCGCGCTATACGCGGCAGGTGACGGTGGCGTGGACGATGTTCTTCGCGGGAACCGTGGCGATTTCCTGTCTGCTGTTCGCGTTCGGCACCATCGAGGCGTGGTCGACCTTCGCCAATCTCCTGACCATGCCGCTGGTCGGACTGATGTTCCTCGCCGAGTATCTCGTGCGCCTCAGGCTGCTCCCGGAAGATCGCAGCAGCATCCTCGACGCCGTCCGCGCATATCGGCGCACGTCGCCCACTACAACCCCGGTCAACGAACGATGACGCACCCCGGCCCCGCAACGCTGCCGCTCCCCGCGCACGCGACACCCGATGGCGTGGTCGCCTGGCGGCACGACGGCCCGGTGACGGTCGAACGCTTTCTGGGCGACGTATGGCACCTCGCATCCGGGCTGCCGGGCGGCGAGCATGTCCTGAACGTGTGCGCGGATCGCTACCGCTTCACGGTCGGGCTCGCCGCGAGTCTGGTGTGCGGCAAGATCAGCCTGCTGCCCTCGACGCATACTCCCGAGACCGTCCGGCAACTGCTGGCGTTTGCGCCGGACGCGTTCTGCCTGACCGACAGCCCGGCCTGCGACATCGACCTGCCGCAACATCACTTCTTCGAGTCCGCGGTGGCGGCCCCTTCGCCGGAAGGCTGCGCGGTGCCGATGATCGATGTGGACCAGATCGTGGCCTACGTCTTCACGTCCGGGTCGACCGGCACCCCGATGCCGCACCCGAAGACCTGGGGCCCGCTGGTGCGCAACATCGCGGCGGAGGCGGACAGGCTCGGGCTGGTCGGCAAGCCGTTCACACTGATCGGCACCGTTCCCCCGCAGCATATGTACGGTTTCGAATCGACCGTGCTGCTGGCACTGTTGTCGGGCGGCGCGATCTGGTCGGGACGGCCGTTCTACCCGGCGGACATCGCCGGGGCACTGGACGCCGTTCCCCGCCCGCGCGTTCTGGTA
The DNA here is from genome assembly GCF_014822185.1 of Azoarcus sp. Aa7. Lineage (GTDB taxonomy): Bacteria > Pseudomonadota > Gammaproteobacteria > Burkholderiales > Rhodocyclaceae > Aromatoleum. The sequence continues at coordinate 75,222 of NZ_QVLR01000092.1, read as the reverse complement.
TCCACCCCGTTCCACCTGCGCACCCTGCTGGCCGCCGACGCCACGGTACCGCCGGCCGACCTCGTCGTGTCCGCCACCGCGCCGCTGTCGGGCAATCTCGCCGTGGCGGTGGAGTCGCAGCTGCAGTGCCCGCTGATCGAGATCTACGGCTGCACCGAGACGGGCCAGACGGCCACCCGGCGCACGGCCGAGACCGCGGAATGGCAGCTGATGCGCGGCCTCAGGCTCAGCGTCGAGGACGGGAAGGTGTGGGCCCTCGGAGGCCATGTCGAGACGCCGACCGTGCTCAGCGACATCATCGAGCCCACCTCCGGCGACTGCTTCCTGCTGCACGGCCGCTCGGCCGATCTCGTGAACATTGCGGGCAAGCGCAGCTCGCTCGGCTACCTGAACCATCAGCTGAATGCGATCCCGGGCGTCGTCGATGGCAGTTTCTTCATGCCGGACGACGAACAAAGCGACGGGGTGACGCGCCTGACGGCGGTCGTCGTGGCACCGGATCTCGATCGCGCGACGCTGCTGCAGGCGCTGCGCGAGCGCATCGATCCGCTGTTCCTGCCCCGGCCGCTGATCTTCGCGGATGCCCTTCCGCGCAACGCGACGGGCAAGCTTCCGCGCGCGGCGCTGGAAGAACTGCGGCGCACCTTGGGCAGCGGCGAATGATCCACGAGTCGAGCGTCTCGATTCCCGCCGATCATCCGTCGTTCGCGGGGCATTTCCCGGGTCGCCCGATCCTGCCGGGCGTGGTGCTGCTGGGCCTCGCGACGCGCGCGCTCGGGGAGGCGCTCGGGCGCGACGTGCCGCCGTGCGATATCGCATCGGCCAAGTTCCTGCGCCCGGTCGGTCCCGCTACCGAACTGCTTATCCGCCTTACGGAGGCGGGCACGAACTGGCGTTTCGACATCTTCGCCGGGGAAGACTGCGTCGCGACCGGCTCCCTGCGGGTCGATCCGGCGTGAACGACGCGTCGAACGTGAAGCCCCGGCGCGGCACGGCCGAATGGGCGAGCCGGCCGGAACGCAGCAATTACGCGACGCTGCGTCTGATGACCTGGATCTCGCTGCGGCTCGGTCGCCGCACGGGACGTGCGGTGCTCACGCTGATTTCGGCCTACTTCCTGCTCTTCGCGCCGACCGCCCGCCGGGCCTCGCGCGAGTGGCTCGGACATGCCCTGGGCCGGCGTCCCACGGCCATCGAACAGTTCCGGCACGTCTTCAGCTTCGCCAGCACGATTCACGACCGCATCTATCTGGTGAATGACCGCTTCGACCTGTTCGACATCCGCGTGCATGGCGGCGAACTCGTGCGGGCGGCGGTGGCCGGTGGCCAGGGCGTGTTCCTGATGGGCGCGCACCTCGGCAGCTTCGAGGTCATGCGCGCGATCGCTCGCCAGCAACCGGACATGCGCGTGGCGATGGTCATGTACGAGGAGAACGCGCGCAAGATCAACGACACGCTGGCGGCGATCAATCCGGCCGCACGCGCGGACATCATTCCGCTGGGGCATCTCGATTCGATGCTGCGCTTGAAGGAGCGGCTCGACGACGGCTCGCTCGTGGGCGTGCTCGCGGACCGCAGCCTGGGCGACGATCCGTCGCAGCCGGTCGAATTCTTCGGCGAGCCCGCGGATTTTCCGGTCGGTCCGTGGCGCATCGCGGCCATGCTCAAGCGCCCGGTGATCCTGATGGTGGGCCTGTATCGCGGGGGCAACCGCTACGACGTGCACTTCGAGGAGCTCGCCGATTTCTCCGCGGCGACGCGCGAGAACCGGGCACGCCTGATTCACGCGGCAGTCGAACGCTACGCCACGCGCCTTGCGCACTATGCCGGACAGGCGCCGTACAACTGGTTCAACTTTTTCGATTTCTGGCAGAGTGCGCGCCGCCGCGCCGCGCATTGACCGCCTCCTGGAGTATCCGTGTTCAAAGCTGCTTCCACGCGTCTGCTCGTTGCCGCCCTGCTCGCGGCGGCTTCCTTACTGCACGGCCCGCAGGCGATCGCCGCCGAGTCCTGGACGGTCGCCCAGCTGATGCAGGCCCTGGGCAAGCATCGTAGCGGACAGGCCACCTTCCTCGAACGGAAGTATCTGGCGGTCCTCGACCAGCCCGTCGAATCGTCGGGCGAATTGCGTTTCCAGGCACCGGACCGGCTGGAGAAGATCACCCTCAAGCCACGCCCCGAATCCCTGATTCTCGAAGGCAACAACCTAAGCGTGACGCGCGGCAAGAAACAGTTCAACGTCCGCCTGTCGGACTACGGCGAAGTCGCCGGTTTCATCGACAGCATCCGGGCGACGCTGGCCGGCGACCGCGACACGCTGGAGCGTACCTACGCGCTGCACCTTGCGGGCAACGCCGAACGCTGGACCCTGACCCTGCTGCCGCGCGACACGCGCATGGCCGAGGTCATCACCCGCATCAACATCGCCGGAACGCGCGGGCTGCTGCGCGAAATCGAAATCCTTCAGGCCGACGGCGACCGCTCGGTGATGGACATCGTGGCGATGGGGCAGGCGCGGTGACACGCCGTTTCGTGCCGGCCCTGCTGCTGTGGCTGGCCTTCGTCGCGGCCTGTGTCGCCGTCGTGAGCCAGACGCGCTTCACGGCCGACCTCTCGGCCTTCCTGCCCGAAGCGCCCACCGCTGAGCAGCGCGTGCTGGTCGAGCAGTTGCGCGACGGCATGGTGTCCCGCCTGCTGCTGGTCGGCATCGAGGGAAGCGACGCGGCACAGCGGGCCCGGCTCTCGCGCGATCTCGCCGGGAAGCTGCGTGCCGATGCGGCGTTCGGCATGGTCGCGAACGGCGAACCCGTCCATCGCGAGCGCGACCACGCCCTGCTGTTCACCCACCGCTATGTCCTGAGCCCGGCCGTGAGTGCGGAACGCTTCACGACAACGGGCCTGCGGCAAGCCATCGCGGAGTCGGTCGATCTCCTCGCCTCCCCCCTCGGCATGCTCACGAAGACGCTGCTGCCGCGCGACCCCACCGGCGAGTTGCTGCAACTGCTGGAACGACTCGACGGCGGCGCGCGCCCTGCGATGCAGGAGGGGGTATGGGCGTCGCGGGACGGCAGGCGCGCATTGCTGCTCGTCCAGACCCGCGCCTCGGGTTCGGATCTCGACGGCCAGCAGGCGGCCATCGCCTCGCTGGGTAACGCGTTTGCGGGCGAGGCGTCGAAGCTGCCGTCCGGAGCGGATCTGAAGCTGCTGGTTTCGGGCGCCGCCGTGTTCGCGGTCGACTCGCGCTCCACCATCGAGGGCGAAGTGACGCGGCTCGCGCTGGTATCGACCGCGATCATCGTTGCGCTCCTGCTGTTCATCTACCGTTCGCCGACGGCTCTCGTGCTCGGCCTTCTGCCGGTCGTGTCCGGGGCGCTGGCCGGCATCGTCGCGGTCAGCCTCGGGTTCGGCGTCATGCATGGGGTTACCCTCGGTTTCGGCACCACCCTGATCGGAGAGGCGGTCGATTACGCGATCTACCTCTTCGTCCAGTCCGGCCCCGCGAAGGGATGCGATGGGCGCAACGCCTTCTGGCCGACGATACGCCTCGGCGTGATGACCTCCATCTGCGGCTTTGGCGCGCTGATGTTTTCCGGATTTCCGGGGCTGGCGCAGCTCGGCCTGTATTCGATCGCGGGCTTGATCGTCGCAGCGCTCGTGACCCGTTACATCCTGCCGCACCTCCTGCCTGCCGGCTTCGCGATCCGCGACGTGACCCCGCTCGGCCTGCGCCTGCAGCGCCTCGTCGTCGCGGCGGGCAGGCTGCGCTGGTTCCTCGCCGGATTGGCTGCGCTTTGCGGTGCCCTCGTGTTCGCTCAGCACGACCGCGTCTGGAACCACGAACTCGGGGCCCTGAGCCCGGTCCCGCCCGCGGCCCAGGCCGTCGACGCGGCATTGCGCAGCGATCTCGGGGCGCCGGACTTGCGCTACATGATCGTTGTCCACGCGGCCGATGCGGACACGGCCCTGCAGCGCGCAGAATCGGTATCCGCGCAGCTGCAGGCGCTTGTGGACGCCGGGGAGATCGGCGGCTACGAGAGTCCGTCGCTGTACCTGCCTTCGCAGACTCGGCAACTCGAGCGCCGCGCCGCGCTACCCGATCCGCGCGAGCTGCGCGAACGACTCGCGACCGCAACCGCGGGACTGCCCCTACCTGCCAGCCGACTCGCGCCCTTCATCGACGACATCTCCACCGCCCGCGCGCGCGCGCCCTTGACGCGCGCCGACCTCGACGGAACGAGCTTCGCGATGGCTGTCGATTCGCTGCTCCTGCGTCAGGGCGAGCGGTGGACCGCCCTGCTGCCGCTGCGCGCACCCGCCGCAGGGGCGCATGCGAAGGAGATCAACCCCGCAGCCGTCCGCCGTGCGCTCCAAGGTGCCGCGAGCGCCAGCCCCATGTTCATCGACATGAAGGGCGAGTCCGGGCGGCTCTACGCGGGCTACCTGCGCGAAGCGATCACGCTATCGCTCGCGGGGGTGGCGGCAATCGTCGCGCTCCTCGCCATCGCCCTGCGCTCCCCGCGACGCGTCATGCACGTCCTGCTGCCGCTCGCGGCCGCCGTGCTGACGGTCGTCGCAGGCCTCGTGCTCGCCGGCGTGGCGCTGACGATCCTGCATCTCGTCGGGCTGCTGCTGATCGTCGCAGTGGGCTCCAATTACGCCCTGTTCTTCGACGGCAGGGGCGGCAACGACGCCCCCCCGCCTGCAACCCTCGCCTCGATGCTGTTCGCGAACCTCACGACGGTCGCGGGTTTCGGCGTCCTGGCGTTTTCCTCGGTGCCCGTGCTGCAGGCAATCGGGGGCACGGTCGGTCCCGGCGCCCTCCTCGCCCTGGTCTTCGCGGCTGCCTTCGCCCGTACGTCCTCATGCCCCGTCCCTGGCATCCCGGCGCGCTGATCGGCTTCTCGGCGGTGCTTCATGCCGCCGCAGCGGCGGGCATCGTCCTGCGCCCCGAAGCGTGGCCGTGGGCAGCAGGCGCCGTCGCCGCCAACCACGGCCTGCTCACCGCGGCCGGGCTGCTGCCACGCTGCTCGCTGCTCGGGACGAACTGGACCCGGCTGCCGACGGCCGCGGCCGCGCGGGGCGAGATCGCGCTGACGATCGACGACGGCCCCGATCCCGACGTCACGCCGCGCGTGCTCGACCTGCTCGATGCCCATCGAGCCCGGGCGACCTTCTTCGTCATCGGCCGGCTCGTGCGCGAACATCCGGCGCTCGCCCGCGAGATCGTCGCCCGCGGCCACGCCATCGAGAACCACAGCGAGCACCACCTCAAGACCTTCTCGCTGCGCGGTCCCCGCTGGCTCGCCCGCGAAATCGGCGCCGCGCAGGACACCATCGCCGAAGTCTGCGGCCGGGCACCGCGCTTCTTCCGCGCCCCGGCAGGGCTGCGCAATCCGTTCCTGGAGCCGGTCCTCGCCCGGCTCGACCTGCAGCTCGCATCGTGGACCCGCCGGGCGTATGACACCCGCAACGGCGACGCCGATGCGGTTGCGTCCCGGCTGCTCGGCGGCCGCGACGGGAAGTTGCGCAGCGGCGACATCCTGCTGCTGCACGACGGCAACGCCGCACGCACGGCGCACGGGCGGGCGGTGATCCTCGAAGCTCTCCCCCGGGTGCTCGACCGCTGCCGGGCTTCGGGCCTGATACCGGTGACCCTCGTGCACGCCATCCTGTAAGCGCGGCAACCGCCTGTCGCCCCGGCCGATGGCCGGAGCACCACGGCAGCAGGTGAAGGGCATCCCCCCGATCATCCCGAATTGCGGGGGATACCCTTTCGCTGCGCTACATTTTTCCGCCCCCCCGAATTCACGAGAATCCGCCCGACGCCAGGCATGTAACAAAGCGTATCCATCCGGATCTGCCTGGTCAGCCTATCGGGGAGTTCAATGAAAACGGGAACACGATTCACGCGGCTTTTCGCAAGTCGCAGCGTCCGCCTCATGGCGGGCCTGCTGCTCATCCATCTCGGCTTCGGCCTCGCACAGGCGGCCGTACCGCCGGCCAGCGCGGCCAACGCCCCGCTGATCCGCTTTGCCGAAGGCGCGGAATACATCGGCGAGGAGCGTTGCCTCGCGTGCCACACCGTAGAGAACGACAAGTTCTCGCATACCACTCACGCCAAGGCTTTCCGCCTCAATCCGAAGAACGATCTCGAGCGCCGCGGCTGTGAGGCCTGCCACGGGCCCGGTTCGCGCCACGCCAACGAAAACTACATGGACAAGTCGCTCATCGTCAGCTTTACGCGCGAATCGACGAAAGCCGGCGAGCAGCAAAAGGACAAGTCCCTGATCGTCGGCTTCACCCGCGAGGCGGCAAAACCCGGCGAGGCGGCCAACAACAACGGCCCCGACCAAGGCAACGCGGTATGTCTGCAGTGCCACGACGGCAACCAGCGCATCTTCTGGCGCTCGTCGACACACCAGACCAACGGGCTGGCCTGCACGGACTGCCACAACCCGATGGCGAAGTTCTCGGCCACCGGCCTGCAGAAGGCCAACAGCATTTCCGAGACTTGCTACAGCTGTCATCAGCAGCAGCGCATGGAGTTCCGCAAGCGCTCGCACATGCCCCTGCCCGAAGGGAAGATGTCCTGCGTCGATTGCCACAACCCGCATGGCTCGCCGACGAAGCCCCTGCTCAAGGCGGATACGGTGAACCAGCTCTGCTACAGCTGCCACCAGGAGAAGCGCGGCCCCTTCGTCTGGGAACACGCCCCGGTACGCGAAAGCTGCCTCAACTGCCACAGCCCGCACGGCTCGAACCAGGAAAAGCTGCTGTCGACCCCGCGCCCTTTCCTGTGCCAGCAGTGCCACACCCACACGACGCACCAGAACAACCTCCTCACGCAGGCCAACACGGCCAGCGGCACGCTGCCTGACGAACGCGTGATCGGTCGCGGCTGCTCGACATGCCATGCGCAGGTGCATGGCTCGAACCACCCGGCTGGCGCACGGATGCATCGCTAACGAGACTGAGGAACAACGATCATGAAAAACAAGGAATTCGTTCTGCTCCCGATCGTCGCGATGCTCACGATGATGGGTACCGGTCCCGCCCGCGCCGACTCCGCAGCCGGCGTCGACACCGTGCTCGGCAACGCGGCTGCCCCCGGTGGCGGCGACACCACGCGCTACACGGACCCGCAAGGGTTCTCCGCCGTAATGGGCGGCAAGGGCCCATCGCATACACCGAGCGCGCAGCTCTACCAATACCCGCCGGTGTCACCCGCTTACATCGAAGGCAGCGGCGGCTGGCAGTACTCGGGCAGCATCGAAGCCGGCTACACCGGAGGCAAGGCCGACTCGAAGGCCGGCGGCTTCCGCGAATACGCGGACTGGAAGAACGGAGCGCTGCTCAACAGCTTCAACGTCAGCGCAGAGAAGCCGGACGCTGCGCTCTATCTGCGACTGCGGGGCGGCGGCGTCGACCGGAAGGACCAGTATTACGGCTTCGAGGCCGGACGATACAACGGCATCAAGTTCTCGCTGTTTCTCAATGACACGCCACATGTGTTCTCGACCAATGCCAGACCGCTGTGGAACGGTGTCGGCACCGATAACCTGACCCTGCCCGCCGGCCTTGCTGCAGGCACCCACACGCAATCCGACCCGGCCAGTTACGCTGCACTGCAAGCGGCAGTGGCGAATGCCCGCGAAACGACGTTGAGCGTCGACCGGCAGAAGATCGGCCTGCGCATGGATGCGCCGATCAACGAGCGGCTCAACGGCTTTTTCAGCTACACCAACGAACGGCGCGAAGGCGAGCGCCCCTTCGGTGGCGGATTCCTCTTCGACTTCATCCGCCGTTCCGCGGCGAATCCGGTCGGTAGCAACGTCCTGGGGGCAGTCAACGAGACGGTCGAACCGATCGATTACACGACCCACGAGTTCCTCACGGGTCTGCGCTACGTCGGCGAGAAGGACCGCCTGAACCTCACCCTGTCGAGCTCGCTGTTTCGCAACGACAACAAATCCCTGACTTGGGAAAATCCCTTCTCGATCAACTTCGGCACCGCCGGCACGACAAACTCGACCAGCTGGGAAAAGGGCCGTTTCGCCCTCAGCCCGGACAACGAGGCCTACAACATCAAGGCCGACTACGCCCGCATGCTGCCGCTGAACGGACAGTTCAGCGCGACCGTCGCCTTCGGCAGCATGCGCCAGAACGACGATCTGCTTCCTCCGACCATCAACGACGGCGTCAACGCCGCCGGCGTGGCGACGTCTTACGCCAGCGCAATCGCCGGCTACGACACGACAGGCGTGCTCAGCCGCCTGAAGGCCGACGCGAGGATCGACACCCGCCTCGCCGATCTCGGCCTGTCGCTGCAGCCCGCGGACGACCTTACCGTGCGCGCCAAACTGCGCTACTACGACGAGGACAACCGCACGCGCTACACCGCCATCGACCCGGCTACCGGCAAGGTTGGCTATCCGGCGCTGGATTACGCCCTGCCGGGGGTATTCGGGGCGGGTTTCGGCTTCTACAACGGCACCAACAATATTCACTACATGAGCATTCCGACCAGCTACACGCGCTGGACGGGAGGACTTGGCGCCGACTATCGGCTCGGTCGCCAGAGCCAGCTTGGCGCAACGTGGGAAAGGGAGGAAACCGAGCGCCCGTACCGCGAGGTCAAGAACACCACCGAGGACCGGCTCAAGCTCACATTCAACACCCGCGCCTTCGAACAGTCGATGCTGCGCGCGTCGTGGGAGTTCGGCGACCGTCGCGGCAGCGACTACCGCTACGACATCTACGAGCACTTCTACACCAGCTCGCGCGACGACTACACGGGCGCCGTGCCCATACACACCCTCGCCGAACTGCGCAAGTTCGACATCGCCGATCGCCGCCAGAACATCGTCAACCTGCGCTGGAACTTCATGCTGCGCTCGGACATGGACGCGATGCTGTCCTTGCAGCACAAGCGGAGCGACTACCTGGACGCCGACTACGGCCGTACCGGCGACGAGAAACTCAGCACCGTGAATGCAGAATGGAACTACACGCGCGCACCGGGCAGCAGTTTCTTCACGTGGTACTCGTTCCAGACCGGCGAGATGAGCCAGCGCAACATCAACCAGGGCGTGAGTGGCACACGCGCCAGTTCCCATGCCGGCGTCGACAACATGTATCCGCTGGCCGGCGCGTGGAGCGCCACCACCGACGACCTGAACCACGCGCTCGGAGCCGGGCTCACGCACAACTTCGGCTGGGCCCGCCTGGAGAGCCGCTACAGCTACATGTGGTCGTCGAGCAAGCAGAAGTACGGCTACGCCAATGCACAGGCGACGACGGTGGGCAGCGGTACCAACGAGACTCAGACCGCGGCGGTCGCCGGCGACCAGTTTGCCGACATGAAGTACCGCCTGCAGGTGCTCGAAACGAGCATCGTGCATGACCTGGACAAGAACAATTCGGTGCGACTGTTCCATCGCTGGGAGAAGCGCAACGTCGAGGATTGGCACTACACCGGCCTCGACGGCAACCAGCTGATCGGCCAGAAGCTGTACCTCGGCGCCACACCGGAGGACTACAACGTCAACGTGCTGGGCGTGTTCTGGCAGTACCGGATGTAGGACCGGAGTCCGACGTACAGAGTGCCAGGCCCCGGCGTGTCGGGGCCTGGCGCATGAGTCCCCGGTTTCTGCTTACATCGCCGGATCAAAGGCCGGAAACTCGTCTTCGAACACTGCCACCAGAAAATCCAGCAAGGCCCGGATGCGCGCCGAATTGCGGCCCGCCGGCAGGAACACCGCGTGGGCCAGCGTGGGGATCGTCTCGTACTCGGGCAGGACCCGCACGAGGCGGCCGGCACGCAGGTCTTCACCGACGATGAACGTCGGCTCGCAGATGATGCCCCGCCCCGCGAGCGCGGCGATGCGGTTCATGTCGCCGTTGTTGGAGCGGAACGTACCATGCACCGGCACGACGAACTCCTGCTCACCCCTGCGCAGCGTCCACCCGTTGCCGGACGTGAGATTGGTGTACAAGAGACAGCTGTGGCGCACCAGGTCGTCGGGCTTCTCCGGGACTCCTGCGCGCTCCAGATATTCCGGACTGGCGCACAGGGCAGTGCGGATTACCGCGAGGCGCCGCGCGACGTACATCCCCGAAACACTGCGCGTGATGCGGACCGCCAGATCGACACCCTCCTGGGCAAGATCGACGATCCGGTCGGAAAAGCGGACCTCCGTCTTGAGCGCCGGGTGGGATTCTACGAATCGGGAGAAATGCCGCGCGAGGAAGACGTTGCTGAACGAGTACGGTGCGCTGATGCGCAGGCAGCCGCTGAGTGAGGCATTGTCCGCGGATACCGCGAGTTCCGTCGCTGCGATCTCGTCCAGATGCATGCAGCAGCGCTCGTAATACATCGTACCGGGCTCGGTCAGGCTGATCTTGCGCGTGCTGCGGTGAAGCAGCGAGACACCGAGCGCCTGCTCGAGGTCCGCCACGTGGCGTGACGCGGTGGTAGTCGAAATACCGAGCTTGGCCGACGCGCGAGCGAACGAGCCGCAATCGATGACCGTGCGGAAGACGTTCATCGCAATCAGTTTGTCCATGATTCAGTCCGTATGCATTCCCAATCGGGTCGCCGCAGTCTAGTTTGGTGCCACGAACCGAACTAGCGCGCATCGGACGAAATACTGTTTCGAGAACCGAAACAATCGCGAGCCGATACGCTGCACGTGCAATCACGGCCCGAACGCAGAGCAAGCACAGCCGACATCCCGCACTTTGCTAAAATACCGCTCCTTCGTGCAATTGCGAGTCAAAGTGCATCCGCTGCTGATTTCCGCCTACACCGCCTCGTCCTGCCTCGGGCGCGGGCTGGAGCCGCTGCGCGAAGCGATGCTCGCCGGCCGGTCCGGGCTCAAGCCCTGCGATTTCGAGACCGTCTCGCTGCAGACATGGATCGGCGAGGTCGAAGGCACCGACGATGAACGACTCCCTGCGGCGCTGGCGCGCTTCGACTGCCGCAACAACCGGCTTGCGCAGCTCGGCCTGATGCAGGACGGTTTCGCCGACACCGTTCGCGCGGCGATGTCCCGCTATGGCGCCGATCGCATCGGCGTGTTCCTCGGCACGAGCACCTCCGGCATCCTGGAGACCGAGCTCGCCTACCGTCGGCGCGCACCCGACACCGGCGCTCTTCCGGCCGAGTTCAACTACGCCGGCACGCACAACACCTTCTCGCTGGCCGACTTCGTGCAACACTGGTTCGGACTGAAGGGGCCCGCCGTGGTCGTCTCGTCCGCCTGCTCGTCCAGCGCCAAGGTGTTCGCCTCCGCCGCGCGCATGATCGCGAGCGGTCTGATCGACGCGGCTCTCGTCGGCGGCGTCGACTCGCTGTGCCTCACGACGCTGTACGGCTTCAATTCGCTGGAGCTCACGTCGTCGCAGGCCTGCCGTCCCTTCGATCGCGCCCGCGACGGCATCTCGATCGGCGAAGGGGCCGCTTTCGCCCTGGTGGAGCGGACACCGGACGCACTCCCGCCGGACGCGATCCTCCTACTCGGCTATGGCGAATCGAGCGACGCCTACCACATGTCCTCGCCGCACCCGGAAGGCCGCGGCGCGCGTCAGGCGATGGACGCCGCGCTGGCACGCGCCGGCCTGGCTGCGCGCGACATCGACTACATCAACCTCCACGGCACGGCGACGCCGAGCAATGACGCCGCCGAAGGCCGGGCCGTGACGGGGCTCTTCGGCGACGCGACGCCCTGCAGCTCCACCAAGGGGGCGACCGGTCACACCCTCGGCGCCGCCGGCGGCATCGAGGCCGTGATCGCCGCGCTCGCGATCCGCGACGGCTTCATTCCGGCAGGTGCCGGCACCACTGCCCCCGAAGACGGGCTCGATTACGTACTCGCCACGCGCCGCCGGACGGTGCGACGCGTTCTCAGCAACTCCTTCGGATTCGGCGGCACGAACTGCAGCCTGGTCCTCGGCTGCCCCGCATGAGCCCGACCATGACGAACCCGCCCGCGGCCTGGATCCGCAGCATCGGCCTCATCGGACCGGGCCTGTCCGACTGGCCGGCCTGCGCCGCGATCCTCCTCGGCAAGGCTGAGTGGAACCCGGAAAAGACCGTGCTCAACGCCCCCGATCAGCTGCCGCCGGCCGAACGCCGTCGTGCGGTGCGGGTGGTGAAGCTCGCCCTGGGTATCGGCTTGCAGGCGACGACTGCGGCCGGCGTGGATCCGTCCGGGCTCGCCACCGTGTTCTCGTCCTCCGGCGGCGACGGCGTCAATTGCCACCAGATCTGCGAAACCCTCGCATCGGACGACCGCCAGATCTCGCCGACGCGTTTTCACAATTCGGTGCATAACGCCGCCGCTGGCTACTGGGGCATCGCCACCGGCGCGACCGCCGCCTCGGCGGTGCTGTGCGCCTACGACGGCAGCTTCGGCGCGGGCCTCCTCGAAGCGCTCGCGCAGGTCCAGGTCGAGCGCGAACCGTGTCTGCTGCTCGCCTACGACGCCGACTACCCCCCACCGCTGCGGGCGGCACGGCCGATCCCCGACGCCTTCGGCGTCGCGCTGCTGCTGACGCCCGAGCGGGAAGCGGACAGCTGCGGGCGCCTCGCCGCGAGCCTGACCGACGCCCCCGCCGACACCCTCGCGGATTCCGCGCTCGACGCCCTGCGCTGCGCTATCCCCGCCGCGCGCAGCCTGCCCCTGCTGGCCGCGATTGCCGGGCACCGCACGGGCCGCGTCGTCCTCGACTATCTCGACCACGCCCGCCTCGCGGTCGATTACGCGGCATGACCGGGCCCGCGACACTCGACCGCGACGCCATCGCCGCGCGCATCCCGCACCACGGCAGGATGTGCCTGCTCTCCGGCGTCGACGCCTGGGACGCCGACGCGATCCGCTGCCGCGCGACGAGCCACCGCGACGCCGACAACCCGCTGCGCGACGATAGCGGCCTGCCGGCGACGAGCGCCATCGAGTACGCCGCACAGGCGATGGCCGTGCACGGCGCCCTGCTCGCAACGCCGGGCGAGACCCCGCGCGCGGGCTTCCTCGCGAGCGTGCGCAGCGTCGGGATCGCGGTCGAACGGCTCGACACCGTCGCAGCCGACCTCGACATCCGCGCCGAACGCATCACCGGCAACGACAACCAGATCCTCTATTCCTTCACCGTCGCCGCGGACGGGCGCGTGCTAGTTTCCGGCCGCGCCGCGGTGATCCTCGACGCGGGCGCCCTCGGCGCCGGCCCCAGCGGGAGCCCATCTTGAAGCGCGCACTCGTCACCGGCGGCAGCGGCGGCATCGGCGCGGCAATCTGCCGCCGTCTCGCCAGCGACGGCCATCACGTCTTCGTCCACGCCAATCGCAACGCCGACAAGGCCGAAGCGCTTGCCGCCGAAATCCGCGGCACGGGAGGCAGCGCCGAGGCGGTCGCGTTCGACGTCACCGACGCCGCGGCCACCGCCACCGCGCTGGAGACGATCGGCGCCGATGCTCCGCTGCAGATCCTCGTGAACAATGCCGGCATCCACGACGACGCGGTATTCCCCGGCATGCGCGCCGACCAGTGGCAGCGCGTCATCGATGTGTCGCTGAACGGTTTCTTCAACGTCACCCAGCCGCTCACCATGCCGATGATCCGCACCCGCTGGGGGCGCATCATCACGATCTCGTCGGTGGCGGCAATCACCGGCAACCGCGGCCAAACAAACTATGCGGCGGCGAAGGGCGCCCTGCACTCGGCAAGCAAGTCGCTCGCGCAGGAACTCGCGAGCCGGGGCATCACGGTGAATGTCGTCGCCCCCGGCATCATCGACACCGCGATGAGCGAGGACGCCTTCGACGCGGAGGCGATCGCCCGCATCGTGCCGATGAAGCGCGCCGGAAAGCCCGAAGAGGTCGCCGATCTGGTGGGTTTCCTGGCATCCCCCCAGGCGGCCTACATCACCGGCCAGGTGATCTCGATCAACGGCGGGATGATCTGAAGCGCCGCGCGAGCAGCATCGGCAGGCGCACGAGGAAGCCGCAGAACAGCCGCGTGTGCATCCACGTCAGCAGCAGGTTGTCGCGCGCGTAGTTGAAGTGCGAAACGCCCCCTTCGTCGGCGCGGAAGTACTTCACCGGCGCCGGCAGGTTCACGGGGCGCACCCCGAGCCAGGCCATGCGCACCACGGCCTCGGGATCGAAATCGAAGCGGCGCATCCAGCGCTGGCCGTGCATCACCTTGGCGAGCGGTGCGATCGGGTAAACGCGGAAGCCGAACAGCGAATCGCCGATCCCCATCCAGAGCGTCTCGAGGTTCGCCCACCAGTTCGACACCTTGCGCCCGCGCACGCGCAGCGCCGGGGCGCTGGCGTCGAAGACCGGCATGCCCAGCACCATCGTGTCCGGCCGTGCCGCTGACGCCGCCATGAAATCGGGGATCAGTTCGGCAGGATGCTGGCCGTCCGAGTCCATCGTCAGCACATGCGTGAAACCCTGCTTCGCCGCCTGCTCGATGCCGTGCAGCACCGCCGCCCCCTTGCCCGAGTTCTTCGGCAGCACGATCACGCGCAGCCCCGGGTCCTCCTCCGCCACGCGGCGCAGCCCGTCGGTGGTGCCGTCCGTGCTGCCATCGACGACGACCCACACGGGCATCCACTGGTGGCGCGCTGCGCGCACCGTCTCGAACACCTTCGGCCCCGGGTTGTAGCTCGGGATCAGCACCAGGTGCGTGGCAGTGGGCGCCTCCACCGGACTGGGCAGCGGCGCGGATTTCGGCAGGGTGACCTGATGGGACGTCATGGCAGCATGTGGAACAGGGTTCAGATCGTAGACGACGACATTGTGCCATCGTCGCTTTCCGGCGGTCGCGGTAGAACTGCATCGTCGAGTTCGGCAACGAAATAGCGCTCGAGTTCGGCCATGAAAGGCTGCACGCTCGAAGGCGGATCGAAGCGCCGTCCGAGGCGCACGCGATACACGACAGGCATTTCCGGCTTGCGGAACAGGGGCCAGCCCTTGCACAGGTAGGGCGAATCCGTTTCGATGAAGATCGTCTGCACCGGCACCCTGGCGCGCCGCGAAATCAGGCCGATGCTGCTCATCAGCGGGTTGACCGGCATGCGCGTCGTGCGCGTGCCCTCGGGGAATACCAGCAGGAAGCTGCCTGAAGAGAGATCGCTCGTCGCGCTGCCCACCATGCGCAGCGGCGAGTCGTTGCGGATGTAGCGGGCGAGCCGCGCGCCGGCTCCGAGGAAAATGTTGTCCATGAGTCCCGCCTTCATGATGCAGGCGACGTCGGGCAGGCGCGAGATCACCATCACCGCGTCCAGCAGGCTCGGGTGGTTGGGCGCGAGGATCAGCGGTCCCTGCCCGCGCAGCTTGTCCAGCGCGGACAGGTCGAAACGGCACGCGCCGATGAGGACCAGGAAACGGATGTAGCCGTTGAATCCCCGGTTGATGACGAAGCGCCCCAGCCGCCGTCCGGCACGTGCCGGCAGCACCGGATACAGCAACATCGCGAGCGGCGTCCACAGCAGGCAGATCGTGCCGAGGTAGCCCAGCCCGAGGTAGAGCAGCACGTATTCGTGCAGACGCCGCAGCAGGCCCGGCCGCGCCGGCCCGCCCCGCATCGGCCCGCCCTGCATCGGCCCACCACTACTCATCGGCATCGACCCGACGCGTGGATTCGCCCAGCACCCAGGTCACCGCGAAGCCCGCGGCGACATAATCCTTGCGCTTCACCAGCGGGCTGTCCTCGAACACCGCACCGGCAAGGCTGTCGTAGCGCACGAAGCCGCCAATCCACCAGCCCGGATAACGCTTCCACAGCGCCGCCAGCACCTGCGTTCCGCCGTAGCCGCCGCGGGCGTCGTACGCGGGGCGCAGCGGCGTCGCCTCGTTCGCCTCGACCGTGTAGAAATAGCGATGCTGCCGCCGGTCGCCATACACCGGCCCCGCGACGAGGCCGAGCGTCCAGCCATTCATCCCGGCGGGATCGCGCCAGTCGAGGTTGAGCTGCGGCGTGAACTGCCAGCCCGTCGACTCGGGGCTGCCTTCCACCGTGAAGCCCGCACGCAGCGGCAGCCGCGTACGCAATCGCAAGCGCTCGTCCGCCGAACGCCACAGCCGCACATCGAGCGAAGGGCCGATCTCGACCGTCGGCTTCAGGTCGGGCATGCCCTCGCGCGCCTTCACGCGATCGCTGCTGACCGGCGGAGAAGCGCCGAGACTGAGGCTCAGCTCGACGCGGTCGCTGTCGAAGAAGGTGCCGCGGATCCCCTGCCGGTCCGCCTTCAGGAATTCGCCGCGATAAACGACATAGGGTACCGGGAGCAGGAACAGCCGGTCCTCGTCCGAACCGCGGTAGGCGGGAAACTGCAGCACGGTGAGGCCCGCGCCGAGTTCCCACAGCGGTTTCTCCGCGGCCGGTGCGGCGGCCGGAGCAAACGCGGGCGCCAGCAGCACGGCAAGCACTCCGCGCCGCAGCAACCCGCTCCCCGCCCCTGCATCAGCCGCCCTCATCGGCCATCCTCCATCGCGTGCCCGCCCGAGGCCTCGATCTCCACCAGCAGGTCGTCGCGGCACACATCGGCCTGCACGTACACGACCGGCACCGCATCGCCGACGTGCTCGCGAAAGCACGCCCGCACGGCGTCGAGATCGCCCGGATCGCGCACATAAACCTTGTAGGCGAGATCCCGCGGATCGAGCCCGCCACCCGCCGGAGCCGCCCGCCGCGCCTCCGCAAGTACCGCCGCAATGTTGCGGAAGGACTCCGCCGTCTGCGCGACGACGTCGCCCGGATGCAAGGTCTCGTGTCCGACGATGCTCGCCGTGCCCGACACGAACAGCACCGGCGGCGTCTGCGACAGCGCCAGGCTTGCGCGTGCGAAGGTGGGACTGCGGGGGCCGTACTGCTCGGGGTAATGATACGCGCAGACCTGGCGCGGATTCTCGATGGCCAGCGGCGCTTCGCGCAGTGCGATGAAATACAGCGTGAACGGCCCGTGCGCCGAGCCGAGGGCACATGCGGCCGGCACACGGCCGGTCGTACGGCGGCCGCCGGCGCCGAACGCCTCCTGGCGACCGGCGTTGAACTGCCAGTAGCGCTCGCTGCCGTCTGCCACGGCGTTGATCGCGGGGAAGTAGTTCCAGGCACGAAAGAGCGCCGGATATCCGGCCTCGTCGAGCAGCGCGAACACCTCCCGGTACGCCTCCCCGGTCGCCCGCTGCAGCGCCGAGACACCGCCCGTTCCCCCAGGCATGGCGCGCTCGTCGAGCCCGATGGCCCCGAACAGCATGCTCTCCGTGCAGCGATAACGGACCCGTCCGCGCGTGCCCGCCCTCACCGGCCGCCCGCCGCGCCACACCTCGCACACTGACTGCGGACCGGCAAGCACGGGGGTCGCAACGCGGGCGAGCGGAACGCCGGACGGCACGAAGCCCGCTTCCCCGTCACCGAGGATCGCGACACCGAGCACATCATCCCACCACTGTTGCGGGCACTGCCGGACAGACGTCGTCGGCATGTACGCCAGGGACAAACCGCGAACCAGACTCATCAGCACATCAAGCTTTCCTGCACCCGGGCAAACGATTCCCGGAACGAACGACGGCAGTCGGAAGCCCCGTGCGAAGCGGTGCTCGCGCTGCCCGCGGGACAGGAGAGGATCGCAACCGGCGAAGAAGACCTTCCTGCACGGGGAGCACGGAGATTCCGGGGCATCCCGGAAATCTCGCAATTCTGCATATTTTTCATTACAAAACATGCAGTTACAAAGTCATCGAGAGATGACAAGGGGCGAATCTTCACACACCGTCGGACAAGTTGCAAGGCGCCCCGGAAGCGCCTCGCCGCCCCCTTTCGCCACGCTCACAGCCCCGCACCGACCGCGTCTGCCCCGGCGGCGGCGAAGGCTGCACGGGCCCCCCGCCGCTGGACAGCGCGGCCGTCGTCTGAACGCTCAGAATCGCTCCACCCACGGACGCAGGTCCAGCTCCTGCGTCCAAGCGCTGCGCGGCTGCCGGTACAGCTGGTAATAGGCCTCGGCGATCGCGTCCGGTTCGAGCAGCGCGTCGCCGTCGTTGGCGTCGGTATGTTCGACGACATTCGATGGCCGGATCCGGCCGTCGATCACGACGTGCGCTACGTGGATGCCCTTGGGCTGCAGTTCGCGTGCCATGCTCTGGGCCAGCGCACGCAGGCCGAACTTGCCGACCGCGAGGTTGTGGAAACCGGCGCTCCCGCGCAGGCTGGCGGTGGCTCCGGTAAACAGGATGGTCCCGCCGGGTCCGCCTTGTCCGACGCGTTCGAGCATCGCCCGTGCCGCCTCACGCCCGACGAGGAAGCCGCCCAGGCAGCCTGCGCGCCAGCAGCGTTCGAACTCTTCCGCGCTGGTCTCGACGATGCCGCGCGCAACGAAAGCCCCCGCGTTGTACACCACGACATCCGGGCATCCGTAGTCGCCGCGTACCGCCCGGAACAGCGCCTGGACATCATCTTCGCGCCCGGCATCGCAGCGGTAGGCATGGGCGCCGCGACCGATGCCGGCGCATTCCACGCTGAGGTTCTCCAGCCGCTCGAGGTTGCGCGCTGCAAGCGCGACATTCATCTCTGCAGCGCCGAAACGGCGCGCGAGCGAGCGTCCGAGCCCCGGCCCCGCGCCGACGATCAGTGCAAGTTTCCGCTGTTCCATTACTGCCTCCTCGACCTGGTGTCCGTACGCCGTGCATGGGCACGGCAATTGGTGACTTCACTTTAGATCACGTCCGACGCCCGCGCCTCGCCTCGGCCGCGTGGGCACGAGGTTCCCGCTGACGGCGGCAGTCGTTGGCGTGTGGCCTGCTCCGGGGGTATCCTCAACGGATGAGGCTCTGCGGGGCTTCGACACAATGGCGAATGCGTACCAAGGGCGATCCGCGATGACAGACGACCTGACCGACGAAAGCTGGCGACAGAATCTCGAGGGACGTTTCGACGAACGCCTCGGCCCCGTGCGGCCCCCGGACTGGTGGACCGCCCTTCCGCCCGAGCGCTGCCCGGGCTGGACGGCGGACGGCATGCTCACCTCGCTGCCGCAGCCGAACCTCGCGACCTGCACGCGCGACGAGGTCCGCGCGTATTTCGACAACGGCTGGACGCTCACCGAACTGCTGTTCTCCGGGCTGATCGGCGAAGAGGCCTTCTACCGCCCCCCGTACCACCATCTGCGGCATCCGATGGTGTTCTACTACTGCCACCCGCCGGCGCTCTACGTCAACAAGCTGCGCGTGGCCGGACTGATTCCGGCGCCGCTCAACCCCTGGTTCGAGCGCATCTTCGAAACCGGCGTCGACGAGATGCGCTGGGACGACATGTCCAAGAACGCGATGCGCTGGCCTGCGTTCGACGACGCCCACGCCTACCGCAAGGCGGTGTACGAGTTGGTTCGGCGCGTCATCGACGATCATCCGGGCCTCGCCGACGGCCACCCGCCGATCACGCCGGAAGATCCGCTATGGGCGCTGTTCATGGGCTTCGAGCACGAACGCATCCATCTCGAAACCTCGTCCGTGCTGATCCACGAGCTGCCGCTGCGGCTCGTGCGCCGGCCCGCGGGATGGGCGCCGCTGCATCCCTCGGCGGCAAGCCCTGCCGCCTTTCCACCGGTTCGCGGACGCGACTATCCGGAAATGGAACTCCTGCCCGTCGGTGCCGCGCGGCTGCAACTTGGCAAACCCGCCGGCTGGCCCTCCTACGGCTGGGACAACGAATACGGCAGCCGCGGCGTAGACGTGCAACCCTTCCGCGCAGCCCGTAGCCTCGTAAGCAACGGCGAGTTCTGGCAGTTCGTCGCCGACGGCGGCTACCGCGAGCGCGAATGGTGGTCCGAGACCGGCTGGTCGTGGCGCACCTACCGCAACATCAAGTGGCCCACGTTCTGGGTGCCCGACGGTCCCGCCGGGTCCCACCGCTTCCGCCTGCGCACGCTGTTCGAGGAAATCGACATGCGCTGGGACTGGCCTGCCGAGGTCAACTGGCACGAGGCGAGCGCCTATTGCGCGTGGCTGAGCGCCCGACAGGGCCTGCCCTGCCGCCTGCCGAGCGAGGCGGAGCACAACGCATTGCGCGACTTCGTCGGCACCGTCGCCGACGACCCGGTCATGGCTGCGAGCGGCGCGACCCTGATGCGCGAACACGGCCTCAACCTCAACCTTGGCTGCGGCTCCTCGACCCCCGTCACTGGGGGAAAGCCGACCGCGAAAGGCTTCCACGACGTCTTCGGCAACGTGTGGCAATGGCTGGGGGACCAGTTCAACCCGCTGCCCGGCGCCGAGGTTCACCCCTACTACGACGATTTCAGCAGCCCGTGCTACGACGGCGAGCACCAGATGATCCTCGGCGGCTCGTGGATCTCGACGGGTGACGAGGCGAGCGTGTGGTCGCGCTTCCATTTCCGCCCGCACTTCTTCCAGCACGCGGGATTCCGCGTCGTGCAGGCCGCCCACGACGGCGGCGCCGTGCGTCTGGATGCCGAGGGCGCGCCGGGCAGGGCCTACGAGAGCGCCGTGATCACCAACGAGTACCTGCTGCTGCACTACGGCAGCCCGCAGGAGCAGATGCCGCACGAGTCGGGACCGCGCGACGCCTGCCAGTTCCCGCTGCGCTCGGCACGCTGGCTGATGGACGGCGCACGCGAACTCGGCATCACGGCAGGCCGGGCGCTCGACGTTGGCTGCGCGGTCGGCGGCGCGAGCTTCGAACTCGCTCGCACATTCGGCGAAGTGCTCGGCATAGACCTGAGCCGCGCCTTCATCGACGCGGCCCACACGCTGCGCGAGAACGGCGTGCTCGAATACACCTGCTGCGACGAAGGCGAACTCGGCCACCCGCTGCAGGCGCGCGTCGATCCGGCCATCGAGCGCAGCCGCGTCGCCTTCCGTCAGGCCGACGCGTGCTCGCTCCCCGCCGAACTCACGGACTACGATGCCGTGCTGCTCGCCAACCTGCTGTGCCGCCTCCCGAGCCCGAAGTCGCTGCTCGGGCGACTCGGCGGGCCGCGCGGGCTGGTGCGCACCGGCGGCGTCGTCGCCATCCTGTCGCCCTACACCTGGCTCGAACAGTTCACGCCGCGCGGCGCCTGGCTGGGCGGCTACATGGACGGCGAACACGCCGTGCGCAGCGCCGACACCCTGAAGGCCCTGCTCGGCACCGACGGCTTCGAGCTCCGGCGCGAAGCCGAAATGCCCCTTGTGATCCGCGAACACGCGCGCAAGTACCAGTACATCGTGACGCATGCGATGCTCTGGCAGCGCGTACGCTGACCGCTACCGACAACCCCGACCACCCAGACCATGAGCTTCCGATACCTGCAGAGCCTCTTCAATCCGCAGTCGATCGCCGTGATCGGCGCCAGCGCCCGGCCCCGCCGCATCGGCAGCGTCGTCATGCGCAACCTGCTGGCCGGCGGATTCGGCGGTGCGATCATGCCGGTGAATCCCAAGCGCGACGCCGTCGCCGGAGTGCTGACCTACCCGAACGTCGCAGCCCTGCCGCGCACGCCGGACCTCGCCATCATCTGCACCCCGCCGTCTGCCATCCCGGGCATCCTCGACCAGCTCGGCGAACGCGGCACGCGCGCGGCCATGGTCATGGCGAGCCAGCTCGGCACCACGTTGGGAACGGACGGACGGCCGCTCGACGTGGCGATCCTCGAGATCGCCCGCCGTCACGGCATCCGCATCCTAGGGGGCAGCACGCTCGGCGTGATGGTGCCGCAGGCGGGTCTCAACGCAACCTTCTCGCAGGTCGGCGGGCTGTCGGGCAACATCGGCTTCGTCTCGCAGTCCGACGCCGTCGGCACGATGGTGCTCGACTGGGCGCTGCCGAAGAAGATCGGCTTCTCGCACTTCGTGTCGCTCGGCGAGGCGCTGGACATCGGCTTCGGCGAAGTGCTCGACTTCCTCGGCAGCGATCCCGGCACGCGCGCGATCCTGCTGTACATCGAATCGATCCGCGAACGCCGCAGCTTCATGGCGGCCGCACGCGCCGCGGCCCGCAACAAGCCGGTGGTGGCGATCAAGGCCGGACGCGCGCAGCGCGCCATGTCGGGCATCGGCGACCCGTTGTTCCTCGACAGCCCCGGCCTCATCGGCAGCGACGACGTCGCCGACGCCGTGTTGCGCCGCGCCGGCATCCTGCGCGTCGACCACCTCAACGAGCTGTTCGGCGCCGTCGAGACCGTCGTGCGTTCGCGCCCGATCCACGGCGACCGCCTCATCGTCGTCAGCAATGGCGGCGGCGCCGGCATCATGGCCGAGGACAGCCTGCACCTCGGCGGCTACGCGCTGCCGGATCTCTACCCCAACACACTCACTCGCCTGCGCCGCCTGTTGCCGCCGGACTGGAACGGCCGCAACCCCATCGCGATCCGCGTCGACGCGCCGCCCAAGCGCTACGAAGACGTGCTGAAGATCCTGTGCGAGGAGCAGGATGGCGACGCGATCCTGGTGATCCACACGCCCAACGCCCTCACCCCCAGCATGGAGATCGCCGAATCGGCGATCAAGACCATCCGCAGCGTCGGCGGCAATCTCCTGACGTGCTGGATCGGCGACGAGACCGCTGCAGCCGAACGCAAGCTGTTCGCGGATTCGGGCATCGCCACCTTCGACACGCCGGAAAACGCCACGCGCGCGTTCCTGCACATGGTCAATCATCGGCACACCCGCGAAGTGCTGATGCAGGCGCCGCCCTCAACCTCGGAGAACTTCCGTCCCGACGTCGAGGGCGCACGCAGCGTGGTACGCAAGGCCATCGCCGAAGGCCGCACGCGCCTGACCGAACCCGAAGCCAAGCACATCCTGGCGGCGTACGAGATCCCGGTCGTGCAGACCCATCTGGCGGCGACGCCGCAGGACGTCTCCGCGATCGCCACCGAGCTGGGCATGCCCGTCTCGGTCACGGTCATGTCCCGTGACATCCGCCGCAAGTGGGAAGTGGGCGGCGTCGCGCTCGATCTCGAAACCCCGGAGGCCGCCGAGTCGGCCGCCCAGGCCATGCTCGTGCGCGTTGCAGCTTCGCGGCCGGACCTCAGGATCAGCGGTTTCGCCGTGCAGCCGATGGAAACGCGCGCCCATGCCCGGCAACTGATCGTCGGCGTGGTCACGGACCCGCTGTTCGGGCCGATGATCGTTTTCGGCGAGGGCGGACGGGGACTGGAGGTATACCGCAACCTCGCCATCGGCCTGCCTCCGCTCAACCTGCCGCTCGCACACGACCTCATCAACCGCAGCCGCGCCGCGGGCCTGCTCGACGCCTACCACAATCACCCGGCAGCCAATCGCGACGGCGTCGCCCAGATGCTGACGCGGATTTCGCAGCTGATCGTCGACATCCCCGAGATCGAGGAACTCGATATCAACCCGATGTTCGTCGATGAACAGGGGATCCTCGCGGTCGATGCGCATATCCAGATTTCGACGGCCCCGCCGAATCCCCAGCGACTGTCGATCCGCCCCTACCCCGAAGACCTCGCCGAACCGGCCACGCTGCGCGACGGACGTCAGATCGTGCTGCGCCCCATCCGTCCCGAAGACGAAGTCACGCATTACGAATTCCTATCGCGCGTGACGCCGGAAGACATCCTGTTCCGTTTCTTCCACTACATCGGGACCTTGCCGCGCAGCGAAATGGCGCGCCTGACGCAGATCGACTACGACCGCGAAATGGCTTTCATCGCCAGCGGACGGGACGGTTCCGGCCGTCCGGAGACCCTGGGCGTGGTGCGTGCCGTGGCCGACCCCGACAATCACACGGCGGAATTTTCCATTCTCGTGCGCTCCGACATGAAGGGCCACGGCATCGGGTCGACGCTGCTGAAAAAGGTGATCCGCTACGGGCGCGAACGCGGTCTGCAGGTGCTGGCAGGCGAAGTCATGGCCGAAAACGAACCGATGCTGAAGCTGCTGAAGGTGTTCGGCTTCACCGTCAAGGCTTCGGAGGAACCCGGAATCCTCGCCGTGCGCCTGATGCTGCAGGAGCCGCCCGTCAGGACGTGAGCGTCGACAGCGCCCGCAGCCACTGGCCGAACTCCGCCGCGGGCATGGGCCGCGCGAACAGGTAGCCCTGCCCCTCGTCGCATCCTTCCTCGCGCAGGAAGCGGCGCTGCGCCTCCGTCTCGATGCCTTCGGCGATGACCTTGAAACCGAGGCTGTGTCCCAGCGCGATGACTGCGCGGCTGATAGCGATATCGGACGGATCGTCCGGCAGATCGTTCACGAAGGCGCGGTCGAGCTTGATCGTGCCGATGGGCAGCCTCTTCAGGTAAGCCAGCGACGAATAGCCCGTGCCGAAATCGTCGATGGCGGTGGTGATGCCCAGCGCCATGATGTCGTTGAGGACGCGGCGGCCGTGATCGGGGTTCTCCATGATCACGGTTTCGGTGATCTCGATCTCGAACACCGAGGGCGGCAGGTGCCAGCGCCCGATCACCGCACGCAGCGTTGCCACGATATCGCTGCGATCGATCTGCGGCCCCGCCACGTTGACCGCGAGCCGCCCGATTTCCAGCCCCTCGTCGAGCCAGCGGCGGGCTGCAGCACCGACCTGCTCGAGCACCTGCTCGCCCAGCGGAATCACGAGACCGCTGCGCTCGGCAAGGGGAATGAAGTCGCCCGGCGGAATCAGCCCGCGTTCCGGGTCGCGCCAGCGCACGAGCGCCTCCGCCCCGAGGTAGGCGCCATCCTCGAGGCTGAACTGCGGCTGGAACCACACCTCGAACTCGTTGCGGTCGATGGCGCGGCGCAAGGCGCTCTCGGTATGCAGGCGCTTTTGCGCCTCGGCGGTCATGTTGCGCTGGTAGAAGCGGTAGGTGTTGCGGCCCGCCCCCTTCGCCTCGTACATCGCCGCGTCGGCATTGCGGATCAGTTCGGTGACGTTCGGCCCGTCGTCAGGAAACACCGCGACGCCGATGCTGGAGGTCACCATGCCGGTGCCGCCCGCCATCTCGAAAGGCACCTGGATCGCGGCGAGGATGCGCCGGATGACCTCGACCGCGTCGGCGCCGTCGCCGAGCTCCGACAGGATCACCGCGAACTCGTCGCCGCCGAGCCGCGCAACCGTGTCCTCGACCCGCACGCAGGTGCCGAGCCGGGCCGCGACGAGCTGGAGCAACTGGTCGCCGACCGGATGCCCGAGGCTGTCGTTGATCGTCTTGAAACCGTCCAGATCGAGCAGCAGCATGCCGACCCGATGGCCATAGCGCTGCGCGCGATCGAGCGCATGCTGCATGCGATCGTGAAACAGCACGCGGTTGGGCAGCGAGGTCAGCGGATCGAAATGCGCCAGGCGCTCGAGGTCGGCCTGCGTGCGCTTGATCGCCGAGATGTCCGAGAACACCCCGACGAAGTTGCGGATCTCCCCGCCCGCGCCGCGCACCGCGCTGATCGTGAGCCACTCCGGATACACCTCGCCCGACTTGCGCCGGTTCCAGATCTCGCCCTGCCACTCGCCTGCGGTCTGGATCGACGCCCATAGCTGGCCGTAGAAGTCCTCCTCCTGACGGTCGGACTTGAGGATGCTCGGCGTGCGCCCTCTGACTTCTTCGGCCGAATACCCGGTGATCTCGGTGAATGCCGGGTTGGTGGCGATGATGTTCCCGCGCGGATCGGTCACGACCACGCCATCGGCCGTGGATTCGACGATCGTCGAAGCGAGCTGCAGCGCATCATGCGAGCGTTTGCGCTCCGTCACGCGCGCGACGAGCAGGTTCGCCAGCCATGCGAGCAGGAGCGAGTTCAGAACGGCGATGATGAAATACTGGGATTCGAATGCCGCCATCCTCGGCCAGCCCTCCATCGGCGTCGCCGCCAGAACCCAGTAGCCGCCGGGCACGCCCATGCGCGTTTTCACCGGCTCGTCCGCGAAAACGCCCGGATCGCCGCCGACCAGATCGCCTTCCTCGCCGCGCCCGTCCTTGCCGCGGACGGCGATGCGCAGCGCCTGCGACCCCGTGACCCCGCCGTCGGCCAGAATGCCCTCGATGTTGCCGACGATGGACACCGTGCCCCAGTAACCGCTGCGAGCGCTGATCCCGTCCTCGCGCAGCACCACCGGCGCCCGGATGATCACCGCCCGCCCTCCTTGCACCAGCGACACCGGGCCGGACAGCACGGGCATTCCCGACTGCATCGCCTGTTCCACGGTCGCCCATTGTTCCGGGATGCTGCGGTAGTCGATGCCCAGCGCCTTCTCGTTCCCCTGCAGCGGATACAGGCGCGCAATCACGTTGTCCGGTGCGTAGGCGATGTTGCGGATCAGCCGCTGGTCGGCGATGGTCTGCTTCGCCATCGCGTCGAACAGATGGGGAGGCAGGTCTCCCAGATGCTGGATCAGGTGGACGATGCCGTCACCGCCGATGATCGCCTGCTTGAGCACCCCGTCGAGTTGCGCCTGCACCGTGGCAAGTTCGGCGATCGTGCGGCTGCGTGCCTCGCTCAACGCCCGCGCGGCGTCGAGCGAGCCCAGCACCAGGCCGACGGCGGTGCCGGAGATCAACACCGCCGCTGCCGCCAGCCACGAAAGCCAACGAAAGAATGCGGGAACGAGGCGATTGGCTGCGGTCGTGGGCACGGCGGCGGAGCGGCAAATGATGACTGGATGGATGCCCGAAAGGCGGGAATGTTACACCGCTCCCCCTCGCCGCGCACCCAAAACGAGACGTCCTACCGTCCGCCGGGAATTGATCCGACTGCATCGAAGGAGGAGCTTGCATCCGCCTGAATACTGTATATAGTTCCAGTTCGAAAGGATCACGCCATGTCTGCCCGATTCATTTGCCCCCACTGCCACGCCTCCCTGAACCCGCACGCTATGGAGCGTGCGTACAGCGATCTCGCGGAATACCGCATCTGTCCTGCCTGCGACGAAGCGGTGTTCTTCGCGCTGCGCGACGCGCCCTGCATTCCCCCGTGGCTGCAGCGCTCCTCCCCGAGCGATGGTGAAGTCGAGGGAGCCTCGGTTGCGCTCGTCCGGTCTGGAACGGGCGCCCTGCCGGAATGCCGATGAAGGCGGGGAATGCGACGGAGGTCGCGGAACGTCCCGCCTACCTGGATCACCTCAACGAAGCGCAACGTGCCGCCGTCCTTTTCGGCACCGAGCCCGACGCCCCCGAACACAACCACCCGCTTCTGGTGATCGCGGGGGCAGGATCGGGCAAGACCAGCACGCTCGCCCACCGTGTCGCGCACCTGCTGGCCTGCGGCGCGGAGCCCGGCCGCATCCTGTTGCTGACGTTTTCGCGCCGCGCCGCCGAGGAGATGAACCGCCGCGTGGCCCGCATCGTCGCGCAGCTGGCGAAATCCCGTCCGCGGCTCGCCGGCGCGTCCCTCGAATGGTCCGGAACCTTCCACGGCGTCGGCGCCCGCTTGCTGCGCGAGTTTGCGGGCCGCATCGGGCTCGAACCGGGGTTCACGATCCACGACCGCGAGGACTCCGGCGACCTGATGAACCTCGTGCGGCACGAACTGGGGCTCTCCGCGAAGGCGAAGCGCTTCCCGATGAAAGGGACCTGCCTCGCGATCTACTCTGCCGCGGTCAACACCCAGGCGCCGCTCGACGAGGTGCTGCAGCAGTCCTTCCCGTGGTGCAGCGAGTGGGAGGCCGACCTCAAACGCCTCTTTCTCGCCTACGTCGAGGCCAAGCAGGCGCAGCAGGTCCTCGACTACGACGACCTGCTGCTCTACTGGGCGCAGATGATCACCGACGCCGATCTCGCGACGGAAATCGGCACCCGCTTCTCCCACGTGCTCGTCGATGAGTACCAGGACACCAACCGCCTGCAAGCCACCATCCTGCTCGCGATGAAACCCGACGGACGCGGCCTTACCGTCGTCGGTGACGACGCGCAGGCCATCTACGCCTTCCGCGGCGCGACGGTGCGCAACATCCTCGACTTCCCTGCCCATTTCGACCCGCCGGCTCACCAGATCACGCTCGACCGCAACTACCGTTCGACCCTGCCCATCCTCGGTGCCGCGAACGCCGTCATCGCGCTCGCAAGCGAACGCTTCACCAAGGACTTGTGGACCGAGCGCGCCGGGGCGCAGAAACCGCGCCTGATCTCGGTACGGGACGATGCGGACCAGGCCGCCTGCGTCGTCGAATCGGTGCTCGCGCGCCGCGAGGAAGGCGTGCGCCTCAAGTCGCAGGCCGTGCTGTTCCGCGCGTCGCATCACAGCGCCCGCCTGGAGGTCGAGCTCACCCGCCGCAACCTTCCGTTCGTGAAATTCGGCGGGCTCAAGTTCCTCGAAGCGGCACACGTCAAGGACGTGCTCGCCGTGCTGCGCTGGGCCATCAATCCGCGCGACCGCGTGTCGGGTTTCCGCGCCATCCAGCTTCACGCCGGCATCGGCCCGAAAACGGCCGGGCGGGTGCTCGACAACATCGCCAGCGCCGCGCCCGGTTGCCTCCTGCTCGCTGAGCAGCCCGTCCCGGACGCGGCACGCGGCGCGTGGACAGCCTTCGCAGGACTGCTGGGATCGGTTGCTGCGTCCACCTGGCCTGCGAGCCTCGAGCCGATCTGCCAGTGGTATGCCGGCGAGATGGCGCGCCTGTACGACGACGCAACGACCCGCACCGGCGACATCGAACAGCTCGCGCGAATCGCCGCGACCTACCCGAACCTCGAACGCTTCCTCACCGAACTCACGCTCGACCCGCCCAGCGCGACGAGCGACGAAGCGGGCATCCCGCTGCTCGACGAGGACTACCTGATCCTGTCCACGATCCACTCGGCGAAGGGGCAGGAATGGTCCGCCGTGGCCCTGCTCAATGCGGTGGACGGCTGCCTGCCCTCGGACCTGGCGACCGGCAGTAGCGACGAGATCGAGGAAGAGCGCCGCCTGCTGTACGTCGCGATGACGCGCGCAAAGGATGCGCTCGATCTGATCGTGCCGCAGCGCTTCCATGTGTCGCAGCAGCCCGGTCATGGCGACCGTCACGTGTACGCCAGCCGCACGCGTTTCATCCCGAACCGCATTCTGGAAAGCTTCGAGCAGACCTCCTGGCCGCCGCCCGCAGCCGCCCCCCGCCCGACGGCGGAATCGCGCCGCATCGCGTTCGACCTCGCCGAGAAGATGCGTTCGATGTGGAAATGAGGCGAGTTGTCCCCAGCGTATGTGGATAAGTCTGTGTGCGGGTGCTGGATGACGTTCACAAGTCCTTCACCCGACAGGAAATTTGATCCGTGCTGCATGAATGGGCAACCGCATCCGTGTATGGCGGGCGCTCCCGGCTGGGCCTGCCCCGCTACAGACGGGCTGCCGAATGCGTTACTCTTGCCGTCTGCATGCGCGCGCCTGCGTCACCGACAGCGCCACGCCTCCTTTCCTTGTTCCACCGGGAGCTGACATGACCCCCGAAAAGACCTCCGACACGAGCCGGTATCAAGCCGGAATCACGAAGGCCGTGCCAGCACTGGCGCGCCACCTCTTCTTCGCCCTCGACTCGGTCACCGAACTGCCCGACGCGCTGAACCGGGTCGCCCCCCTCGCCGGCGGCGACACGACCGTCATAGGCCTCGGCGAGTCGCTCGTTCGCGCTGCGGGGGGACGTATCGATGGCCTGCGCCCCTTCCCGACCCTCGGCGGCAGCCCGATCGACATCCCCTCGACGCAGCATGGCCTGTGGTGCTGGCTGCGCGGCGACGATCGCGGCGAATTGCTGCACCGCAGCCGCCGCATCGAGGCGGCCCTCGCACCGGCCCTGCGCCTCGTGCAGGCGACGGAAGCCTTCCGCTACGGCAAGGGACTGGACCTGACCGGCTACGAGGACGGCACCGAGAACCCCGAGGGTGACGAGGCGCTCGCCGTCGCCTTCACCTCGACCGGCGCGGACTCGCTGCAGGGCGGAAGCTTCGCGGCGGTTCAGCACTGGCGGCACGATCTCGATCATTTCGAACGCCTGCCCGGGAACGAGCAGGACCACATCATCGGCCGGCGCAAGAGCGACAACCAGGAACTGGAGGACGCGCCGGAATCCGCCCACGTCAAGCGCACCGCGCAGGAGAGCTTCGCCCCCGAAGCCTTCGTGCTGCGGCGCTCCATGCCGTGGACGGACGGTGCGCAGTCCGGACTCGTGTTCCTGGCCTTCGGACACTCCTTCGACGCGTTCGAAGCGCAACTGCGCCGCATGGCGGGACTCGACGACGGCATCGTCGATGCGCTGTTCCGCTTCAGCCGGCCGGTGACGGGCGGCTATTACTGGTGTCCCCCGATGCGCGACGGCCGCATCGACCTCCGCATACCGGGCCGCTGATCACCGCAGGGGCCCCGGCCCCTCGACCGTGCTAATCGGCCGCCGGCGCGCTTCCAATCGCCTGCAGCGCCTCGGCGATCTCTGCGACGCTGCCGGGACGCACGATGCGCGCAACTTCGACGCCGTCGCGCAGGAACACCAGCGTCGGCCACAGCTTGACCCGGAAGGAGCGCCCCAGCGGCCGACCGGGGCCGTCCCCGATCTTCAGGTGGCGGACCTGCGGATGGGCAGCGAAGGCTTCCGCGATGAGCGGCTGCGCCCCCCGGCAGAACCCGCACCATCCGGTGCCGAACTCCAGCACCGTCGCGCCCTTCAGCGCGTCGATCTCCATGCGCTCGGGCGCGACCGTCGAATATTCAGCGTTCAATCCCATCCGTGATTTCAACCCCCGTTGAAGACTCCGTAACTCCGCTCACGCCGCGCGCCAGCGACCGAAGGACATCGCCTTCCTGATTCGCGCGGTCGCGAGCGCGATCGCCGCGTCGCGCGGCAATATCGACTGCGCGGATGCGGTCTCGATCACTGCACGCGTATTCTCGCGCACCTTCTCAGCAATCGTCGCGACCGCGGCGGCCTGACTCCCGCCCGCATACTCCACGGCCCCGCAGATGACGCCGCCCGCGTTCGCGATGAAGTCCGGCACGCACAGCACCCCTTTGCGGTGCAGGTACTCCTCGGCCCCGCGCGTGAAGGGAATGTTCGCGCCCTGCAGCACGAGTCGCGTGCGCAGGCGCCCGACGTTGTCCTCATGCACCACGTCGGGTCGCGCGGCAGGAATCCAGATATCGCATTCGACGTCGATGACGACGTCGGGTCCGCCCTTCTGCCCGCCCGGATAGTCGAGGACGGAGCGGCCTTCGGCCTTGAGCACGTCCAGCGCGGCGAGGTCTATCCCGCGCGGGTCCCACAGCGTACCGGCCGAATCGGCGGCTGCGACGACGACGGCCCCCTTCTGCGCCAGAAAATGCGCGGAGTGCCGGCCGACCGCCCCATAGCCCTGGACGGCGACGCGCGCGCCCGCCAGTTCGAAGCCGCAGGCGGCGGCGGCCACTTCGCCCGCATGCGCGACGCCCCAGCCCGTCGCGCCGATCTGGTCGAGGGGGATGCCGCCGAGTTCGCGCGGCAGGCCCACCGCCCGGCCGATCTCATCGCGTACCCAGGCCATGCAGGTTTCGTCGGTCCCCATGTCGGGACCGCAGATGTAGTCGCGAATGTCGCGCAACGCGCACGCGAGCCCGCGGATGAGTCGTTCCTTGTCGGGGGGCGGCATCCGGGGGTCGCCGTAGAGGACGACTTTGCCGCCGCCGTGGCGCAGGCCCGCCGCGGCGTTCTTGTACGTCATCGCGCGGGCGAGCCGGAAGCATTCCTCCGTGCTCACGTCCGGCGCCATGCGCACGCCGCCGATCGCGGGCCCGATGGCGACGTTGTCGACCACCAGCACGGCCTTCAGGCCGATGCCGGGTTCATGGACATGAATGATCTTCGCCGGACCGAGATCGTCGGCAAAATCGAACGCGTCGCTCATCGCCCCATCCTCCCGCTGCCGGACGAGCGCGGGCGATCAGGTATGGAAGCGGCCCACCGCCCCCTGCAGTTCCCCTGCCAGCGCGCCCATGTTGCGGGCCGCCGCGGCCGTCTGACCGGCGGCCTCGCTGTTGCCCTGCGCCGTCTGCTTGATCCTCTCGATGCCCGAGAAGACGTCGGCGCTTACCCGCTCCTGTTCCTGCGTGGCCGCGGCGATGCTGTCCAGGCCGCGCCCGACGGCGACCACGGATTCGCTGGCTGCAGCAAGCACGCCATTCACCGTCATCATAGACTCGCGGCTGGTGGCGATGTGATCCATCGCGTCGGCGATCGCGCGTGTGACCTGCTCGGACTGCTTGCCCAGCGTGTGCGTGATGGTGTCGATCTCGTTGGCCGAGGAGGCCGATTTCTCGGCAAGCTTGCGCACCTCGTCGGCCACCACGGCGAAGCCTCGGCCCTGCTCGCCTGCCCGTGCGGCCTCGATGGCCGCGTTGAGCGCGAGCAGGTTGGTCTGTTCGGCCAGTTCCTTGACCTCGCTCGTGATGTGCGTGATCGCCTTCGTGCTCGATACGAACTCGCCGACCGAATCGGCGATGCCGCGCACCGTGGTTTCGACCATCCCGACACGCTCATCCAGTGTCGTGAGGCTGGAGTTGCCCTCGTCCGAGCGACGCAGGCTCTCGCGCGACAACTGGCGCACTTCCTCGGCGCTGCGGGCGACCGTGGCGATGCTTGCGACCATCTGCTCGACGGCCTGCGCCGTGGTCGCGGAGGTCGCGCTCTGGCTCTGCGACGACGCGACGACCTGATCGGCGCGCACGACGAGTTCCGCTGCAGCGGTCGACACCTGGGCGGCCGACTCGCCGACGTGGCGTACCAGTCCGGCGATCTTCGCCATCATCTCGTTGAATACCGCCGACGCAATGCCGATCTCGTCGCTGCCGCGCACTTCCAGGCGGCGCGTGAGGTCGCCTTCGCCCGAGACGATCGCGCGCAGTCCCGCGACCATGCGCTCGAGCGGCCCGGTCACGGCGCCGCGGATGAAGGACCAGATGAACAGGAGCACGACGAGGCTCGCGACCAGCGCGACTCCCAGGGATTCGAAGCGCTTGGCGGTGATCGCCTGGTCCGTCTTGTCGAGCGAGATCTTGATCCCGATCGTGCCGATCGTGGCATTCTCCGGCGCGTCGTGGCACTCGACGCAATTCTTGCCCAAGTACTTGGTGACGTTCTTGGTCGGACGGATCGCAAGCAGGTAAGTGCCCTCCTTGTCCTCGCGGACTTCGACGTAAGCTTCTCCGGTGCGCAGCACCTGCGCCTCGAGCTCGTTGGGTTTCAGATCGTTGCGCGGCTTGCCCTCGTTCTTCGAGCTTTCGACGCCCTCGCGCGCGAGCTCGCCCGGGACCACGCGCAGTTCGCGGATCGCCGCGAGATGGCTGATCTGGTCGAGCAGCACATGTTTCTTGTGCATCGTCTCGGTGATCATCATCGCTGTCAGCCCCGCGAGCGCCGAGTCGTGCATGCTGAGCGAAAAATCCATCGCCTGCTCGACCGCGAGCTTGCGGCTGTTGTGGCTGTCCCAGAAGATCATCCCCGCCCACACGACGATCAGCAGGGCCCAGATCGACGCCGTCAGTCGTACCCAGATCTTGATATCGGAAATCCGCAGCATTTCGTTCCACCTTCGCCCAACGCAGGGGCGCAAAAATTCCGGGCCGCGCTCGGGCCTGAACCCCGAACGCTGCGCGATCCGCAGAATGGCGCGAATCGCAGGCCCATCAATGGCCACGTATCACATTCTATCTACATCGCCACAGCGCCACGTCATGAAGAGGCGGGGAAATGCTCGTCATTTCGTTCAATTGACGACCGATCCATGCCGAGGAAACTGCCGCGTGCGGCGACGGTCGACGCAGTGACCCCCTGAACGCCGGCGACCGCCCCACGGCGCCGCATGGGTCGGGTCGGGCCGCCGCGAATCCGAACGTTACCGTGATGTCTTTCCTTCGACGCGGGGCACTGGCGTCCGACCGATCGCAGGCATGCATTAGACTGGAACCGGACGGGGTCAAGAAGAACGAGACGAACAAGGAGGCTGGCCATGGCTACCGTTGCCCGGTTCGAAATCGGATTCACCCGGTTTCTCGATGCGGAAGGCGAGGCGACGCAGGAACTTCCCGCCTTCGCGCTCGATCCCGCCACGCTGATCCCTCTCTACCGCGCGATGCAGCTCACGCGCGCCTTCGATACGAAGGCGATCGCGCTGCAGCGCACCGGCAAGATCGGCACCTTCGCGTCGGCGCTCGGCCAGGAAGCGATCGGCGTCGGTGTGGCCGGCGCGATGCGCAAGGAGGACGTGCTGGTGCCGTCCTACCGCGATCACGCGGCGCAGTTCGTGCGCGGCGTGACGATGACCGAGAGCCTGCTGTACTGGGGCGGCGACGAGCGCGGCAGCAATTTTTCCGTGCCGCGCGAGGACTTCCCGATCTGCGTGCCGATCGGCACCCAGGTGTGCCATGCCGCAGGCGTCGCGTACGCCTTCAAGCTGCGCAAGGAGGCGCGCGTCGCGGCCTGTTTCCTGGGCGACGGCGCGACCTCCAAGGGCGACTTCTACGAGGCGCTGAACTTCGCGGCGGTATGGCGCGCACCGTTGATCGTCGTGATCAACAACAACCAGTGGGCGATCTCGGTGCCGCGCGAGCACCAGACCGTAACGCCGACACTCGCGCAGAAGGCCATTGCGGCGGGCATCGAGGGCGTGCAGGTCGATGGCAACGACGTGGTCGCGGTGCATGACGCCGCGCGCAAGGCCATCGACAAGGCGCGCGCGGGCGGCGGACCGAGCCTGATCGAGGCGATCAGCTACCGGCTGGGCGACCACACGACGGCCGACGACGCGACGCGCTACCGCGATCCCGACGTCGTGCAGCAGCAATGGGCGAACGAGCCGATCCGGCGGCTGCGCAATTACCTCGCGCGCATCGGTGCGTGGGATCAGGAGAAGGAAGAGCGCCTGCTCAAGGAGTGCACCGAGCAGATCAATGCTGCGGTCGAGGCCTATCTCGCGATCCCGCCACCCACCACGACGGCGATGTTCGATCACCTGTACGCGACGCTGCCGGCCGCCCTGCAGGAACAGCGCGAGGCGGCGCAATGGTTCGCTTCGCACGACGAAGGAGGCAGCCATGGCTGAGCTGAATCTGGTCGAGGCCATCAATCGCGCCCTGGACTGGGAGATGGCGCAGGATCCGTCGGTGGTCGTGCTGGGCGAGGACGTCGGGGTGAATGGCGGCGTGTTCCGCGCGACCGTCGGGCTGCAGGAGCGCTTCGGCCCCGAGCGCGTGATCGACACACCGCTCGCCGAGACGGCCATCGTCGGCACCGCGATCGGCATGGCGGCGCAGGGCCTGAAACCCGTCGCGGAGATCCAGTTCTCGGGCTTCATCTACCCCGCAATGGATCACATCTGGAATCACGCCGGACGCCTGCGCAACCGCACGCGCGGACGGCTGTCCTGCCCGCTGGTCGTGCGTGCGCCCTGCGGTGCGGGCATTCATGCGCCGGAACACCATTCCGAGAGCCCCGAGGCGCTGTTCGCCCACCTGCCGGGCGTGCGCGTCGTGATCCCCTCGTCCCCGTCGCGTGCCTACGGGCTGCTGCTCGCCGCGATCCGCGACCCGGACCCGGTGATCTTCCTCGAACCGACGCGGCTCTACCGCCTGTTCAAGCAGGAAGTGGCGGACGACGGCGAGGCGCTGCCGCTCGACGTGTGCTTCACGCTGCGCACCGGCACCGACGTGACGCTGGTGAGCTGGGGCGCGATGCTCAACGAGACCCAGGCCGCGGCCGAGGCGCTCGCGCAGGAAGGCGTGATGGCCGAGGTGATCGACGTTGCGACGCTGAAGCCGCTCGACATGACGACGATCCTGGAATCGGTCGCCCGCACCGGCCGCTGCGTGATCGTGCATGAGGCGACGCGCACGGGCGGCTTCGGCGCGGAGATCGCGGCGAACCTCGCCGAGCACGGGCTGTATTCGCTGCTGGCACCGGTGCAGCGGGTCACCGCGTGGGACGTCGTGGTGCCGCTGTCGCGGCTCGAACACCAGTACATGCCGAGCGTCGAGCGCATCGTCGCGGCGGTCAGGAAAACGCTGGAGGGCGCATGAAAATCTTCAAACTGCCCGACCTGGGCGAAGGACTGCAGGAAGCCGAGATCGTCGAGTGGCACGTGAAGCCGGGCGACGAGGTGCAGGCCGACCAGCCGCTGCTGTCGGTCGAGACGGCGAAGGCCATCGTCGAGATTCCCGCTCCGTGGGCCGGGCGCATCGAGAAGCTCTTCGGTGCGGCGGGCCAGATCGTGCTGGTCGGCGCGCCGCTGATCGGCTTCGAAGGCGCAGCCGGGGATGCGGATGCGGGCACGGTGGTCGGCGAGGTGAAGGTCGGCACGCAGGTGCAGCAGGAGGCACCGGCCGCAATCGGACGGCCTGCGGCGGCGATCAAGGCGACCCCGGCGGTGCGCGCGCAGGCGCGGCAGCTGAACGTGGACCTGTCCATGGTCACCCCCTCGGGGCCGGACGGGCTGATCACGCTCGCCGACGTGCAGCGCGTCGCGAAGATCCTCGCCGAAGTGGGCCCGCCCGAGATCCTGCGCGGCGTGCGGCGCGCGATGGCGCAGAACATGGCGCTCGCGCAGAGCGAGGTTGCCGCCGCAACCGTGATCGACGACGCCGACATCCACGCCTGGCCGGCCGGCACGGACATCACGATCCGCCTGATCCGCGCGCTGGTCGCCGGCTGCAAGGCCGAGCCGGGGCTCAACGCGTGGTACGAGAGCCACACGATGGGCCGGCGCGTACTTGCAAAGATCGACGTCGGGATAGCCGTCGACCTCACCGACGGGCTCTTCGTGCCGGTGCTGCGCGACGTCGCGAACCGCGACCCGGCCGATCTGCGCGCCGGGCTCGACCGCATGCGCGCGGACGTCGCGGCGCGCAAGATTCCCGCCGAGGAGATGCGCGGCAACACGATCACGCTGTCGAACTTCGGCATGATTGCCGGCAAGTACGCCGCGCCCATCGTCGTGCCACCCACGGTTGCGATCCTCGGCGCCGGCCGCGTGCATGACGCGGTCGTCGCGTTCGACGGCAAGCCGGCAGTGCACTGCGTGCTGCCGCTGAGCCTCACCTTCGACCATCGCGTCGTGACGGGCGGCGAAGCGGGCCGCTTCCTCGCCGCGGTGATCGCGGACCTGGCGAAGCCGGCCTGATGCAGCGGCTGCTCATCTCTCCGGCTTGGTTCGCCCGACCGCGCTGAAGCGGAACGGGCGCGCGAGGGCTTCGAGTACCGCGGCGTCCTGATCGTACAGGTCGGGGTGGAAGTAGGTGCGTCCGTCCTCGCCGACTTCGGCCGTGTGGTACAGGATCATCACCGGCACCCGTCGGCCGATCTGCACGTTCCGCGTTTCACCCTTCGCGATCTCCGCTTCCAGCGCCTCCGCGCTCCACTGCCCGGAGTCGTCGAGCAGCAGCACCGCAAGCTCCATCGGCCGCTCGAGGCGGATGCAGCCCGAGCTGAACGCCCGCTCGCTGCGCTGGAACAGCGTCTTCGCCGGCGTGTCGTGCAGGTACACCGTGTAGGGGTTGGGGAGCATGAACTTGACGCGCCCAAGCGGGTTGTCCGGCCCCGCGGCCTGCACGATCTGGTACGGGAAGCCGCCCCTGCGGTAGCGCGCCCAGTCGACCTCGCCGGGATCGATCTCCCGCCCCGCGTTGGTCACAACGCGCATGTCGTGCTCGGCGAGATAGCCGCGCTCGCGCGCCACCTTGGGCAGGACGTCCTCCTTCAGGATCGTCGGGGGAATCACCCACTCCGGATTCAGCACGAGGTACTGCATCTCCGCGCGGAACGCCGGCGTCTTGCGATAGGGTCGCCCGACGACGACACGCGACTGCCAAGCGAGTTTTCCGTCCAGGTACAGGTGGGCATTGAAACCGGCGATGTTCACGAGCAGGTAATCGCCCGCAACGTCCTGCGCGATCCAGCGCAGGCGCTCCAGATTCACGCGGATCTGGTCGATGCGGCGACCCACTGCGACCTGCAGCGCCGCGACCGTCTTGCGTCCGACGGCCCCGTCCGGCTCGAGTCCGTGGCGTGCCTGGAACGCGACCACCGCGTCGCGCAGCGCATCGTCGAAGAGTTCGCGGTCGGACGGTGGCGGCCGAAGATGGTCGCCGCTCGACCTGAGGCGCTCGCGCAGAATCGCAACCCGCGGGTCGCGATCGCCCGGTCGCAGGGTCGGGCCGGCCGGGACCGAGGGCCAGCCGCCCAGTACCTCTATCGCACGATGCGCGAGCAGGGCCGCGCGCAGCTGACGATAGGCTTCCAGCCGTGGCGCATAAAGTTCGATCGCCGCGCCGAGCGCTTCGGCGCCGACCAGCGCTTCCAGCGCCTGCACCGGCTCGACTGCGCCCAGCGAACGCGAGAAGTTCCATCTTTCATGGAGTTCGCGCGGGTCGACCTTGCCGAAACGCAGGTGATAGACCAGCCGGACCAAGGCTTCGGTGAACAGCAGGTCGCGGTCCGCGAGCCTGCCGGCGTCGCGCGCGCCGTCGTCCGCGTGGCTGCGCAACAGATCGAACTGGTAATCGGCCGGATCGAGGCCGTGGCTCGCGCTGTCATCCACCGCCCGCAGCAGCGCGCGCCGCCGCTCCGGACTACCCCAGACGGGCGCGTAGTCGCGGCTCACGTAGAAGTCGGGAATCAGGCGGCGCGCGGCGATCTCCCCGCCCCCCGGACGCAGCTCGCCGTTGCTGCGCAGCGCGACGACGCGTTCGCGCAGTGCCTGCCGCACGGCCTCGCCGTCAGCCTCGCCAAACAGGGCCGCAGTCGCACTCGCGCCGGCCACGCACAGGGCCAGCGCGAGGAGTTGTAACACCCGCCCGATCAGCCGCCCAATCCGCGCCGCCCGGTTTACGATTGCGCCATTGTCCGGCAGCCTCGTTTTCCGTATCGCCATGTCGAAACACCTCCGCCATGCCACCCACCGCCGGCTTCTGATGAAGGGCCTCGCCGTCCTGCCCCTGGGCCTGAACCTGGGCACGGCACAGGCCAGCATCGCCGAACCCGAGTGCGAGTTGTGCTTCCGTCACACGCATACCGACGAGAGCCTGCGCATCGTCTACCGCAGCGGCGGCACCTACCTGCCGTCGGCGCTGGAGCGGATCGACTGGCTGATGCGCGACTTCCGCACCGGGGATGTCGCCCGCATCGATCCGCGCCTGCTGGATATTCTCCATACATTGCGGACGGCTTGCGGTGGAGAAAGTTTCGAGATCATCTCGGCTTTCCGCTCGCCTGCGACCAACGACACGCTGCACAAGGCCGACGGAAAGGGCGTCGCGACGAGCAGCCTGCACATGGATGGCCGCGCGATCGACGTGCGCATGCCCGGCTTCGACACCGCCGCGCTGCGCGACGCCGCGTTGGCACTGAAGGCCGGCGGCGTGGGCTATTACCCGGAATCGGACTTCGTGCACCTCGATACCGGGCGCGTGCGCCGCTGGGGCGCCTAAGCCGACGCGAACTGCATCCGCCGCCGCGGCTGCGGCGCATGCATGATGTGGTCGAGCGGCAGCACGCTCGTCTGCTTCACCGTCTTCAGCGCGATGTTGGTCTTCAGGTGCGCGAGCCCCGGCAGGCGCATGATGCGCTTCATCATCACGTCGGAGAACGCCACCAGGTCCGGCGCGACGATGTGCATCACGTAGTCCGCGTCGCCGCTCACCGAGAAGCACGCCACCACCTCCGGCAGCGCCGCCACGGCGCGCTCGAAGGCGTCGCTGCGCGACTCGCCGTGGCGCTCCAGCGTGACCTGCGCGAAAGCGGAGACGTCCAGGCCGACCGCGGCGGGGTCCAGCAGCGCCGCGTACGACGCGATGATCCCGCCCTGTTCCATGCGGCTGATGCGCCGGCTGATCTGGGACGCCGAGAGGTGGATTTCCTCGCCGAGCGCGCTGTTGGTGGCGTTGCCGCGGCGCTGCAACGCATCGAGAATCTGCAGGTCGAACTTATCGACGACGATCTGTTGCATCGTTTCGCTTCCTCATACGCATTTCGTGCATTAACGACCGCATTATGCGCACATAACGAACGCAATGTGCGCGATGCGCGCGCAATAATGCTCTACAACAACGTATAGGAGGAGCAACCCATGAATCTGGTCGAATCCCTGCTGCACGCGCTCAAGGACCACGGCGCCCGTGAGATCTTCGGCATCCCCGGCGACTTCGCACTGCCTTACTTCCGCGTCATCGAAGAGTCGGAGATCCTGCCGCTGTACACGCTCTCGCACGAGCCGGGTGTCGGTTTCGCGGCCGACGCGACTGCGCGCATCCGCGGCGGCCTGGGCGTCGCCGCCGTCACCTACGGCGCGGGCGCGTTCAACATGGTCAATGCCGTTGCGGCGGCCTATGCGGAGAAGTCGCCCGTGGTCGTGCTCTCCGGCGGTCCCGGCAAGGGCGAGGCGAGTTCGGGCCTGCTGCTGCACCATCAGGCCAAGACGCTTGACTCGCAGCTGCAGATCTTCAAGGAGATCACCTGCGACCAGGTCAAGCTCGACGACGCGGCGCGCGCGCCGGCCGACATCGCCCGCGTGCTGGCGAGCTGCCTGCGCAACTCCGAGCCCGTCTACATCGAGATCCCGCGCGACATGGTGCGCGAGCCGTGCGCGCCGGTCGTGCGCGAGGCGCCGCGCGCGATCGACCGGGATGCGCTGGCAGCCTGTGTGGACGAAATCCTTGCCCGGCTCGACGTCGCGAAGAGCCCGGTGCTGATGGCGGGCGTCGAGGTGCGCCGCTTCGGCCTCGAGGAGAAGGTCGCCGACCTCTCGCGCCGCCTCGGCCTGCCGGTCGTCACCAGCTTCATGGGCCGCGGCCTGCTCACGGACTGCGACGCGCCGCTGGTCGGCACCTACATGGGCGTCGCCGGACTGCCGGACGTCACGCAGCTCGTGGAAGGTTCGGACGGCCTCTTCCTGCTCGGCGAGATCATCTCGGACACGAACTTCGCCGTGTCCGAGACCCGCATCGACCTGCGCAAGACCATCCAGGCGCACAACGGCCAGGTCACGCTCGGCTACCACCTGTACGCGAACATCCCGCTCGCCGCACTCGTCGATGAGATGCTCGCACGCGTCAAGGGCAATGCCGACAAGGCCTTCCCGGTCGCACACCATCAGTACCCGAAGGGCCTCGTCGCGGACGGCGAGACGATCGCGCCGACCGACATCGCGAAGGCGGTGAACGACCTCTTCGCCGAGCACGGCAGGCTGCCGATCGCCTCCGACATCGGCGATTGCCTGTTCACCGCGATGGAGATCGAGCAGACGGCGCTCATCGCCCCCGGCTACTACGCGACGATGGGTTTCGGCGTGCCCGCCGGCCTCGGCCTGCAGGCGACCAGCGGCCAGCGCCCTCTGATCCTGGTCGGCGACGGCGCCTTCCAGATGACCGGCTGGGAACTCGGCAACTGCAAGCGCTACGGCTGGGATCCGATCGTGCTCTTGTTCAACAACGAGAGTTGGGAGATGCTGCGCACCTTCCAGCCGGAATCGGGCTTCAACGACCTCGGCCACTGGGGATTCGCGGAGATGGCCGCGGGCCTCGGCGGTGACGGCGTGCGCGTGTCAACGCGCGCCGAGCTGAAGGCCGCGCTCGACAAGGCGATCGCGACGCGCGGCCGCTTCCAGCTGATCGAGGTGGCGATCCCGCGCGGCGTGCTGTCGACGACGCTGTCGCGCTTCGTCGCCGGAGTGAAACGCATGAGCACCAAATAGCGCAGGAGATCGATGACGGCCGGAACAGACACCCCCGCGGCATTCGCCGCCCGGCCGCTCTTCGAACCGATCGCGGCAATGCTCGCGCGCTTCGCTGCGCCCGAGCTTCCCGGCACCGCGCCGCTCGACGCGCTGCTGCGCGACGTCGCGACCGGCGCCACGAGCGGGGGCGGGCAACCGATCCGCTTCATCCTGCCGCCCGCGGACGCCCTCGCCTACGAGGAGCACATCTACGTGACCGGCGAGGTGCCCACGCGCGCGGACGACTGGCACGATTTCTTCAACGCGCTCGCGTGGTGCGTCTGGCCGCGCGCGAAGGCGGCCTGCAACATCCTCCATCGGCGCGAACGCGACGCGCGCACCGCGGCGGGAATTCCCGGCCGCGGGCCGCGGCGCGACGCACTGACCCAGTTCGACGAATGCGGCATCGTCGTCGTATCGAGCGATCCGGAGATCCCCGCCCTGCTCGCTGCCCATGCGTGGGAAGAGGCCTTCTGGACGCGGCGCGCGCGACTGATCGCCAGCACCCGCTTCCTCGTCTTCGGTCACGGCACGTGGGAACAGCTGCGCGAGCCCTTCTTCGGGCTGTGCGGCAAGGCGCTCTACCGCGTCGTCGATGGGTCGTGGCTGGACCTGCCCGCGACCGAACGACAGAGGGAGACCGACGCGTGGCTGGCCGAGCAACTGGTCGATGCCGGCCTGCTCAATACCCCGCGCGAGCTTGCACCGCTGCCGCTGCTCGGGATTCCGGACGTCACGCCGGAAAACGAGTCCGCTGCGTATTACCGCGACACCCGCCAGTTCCGCCCGGAGCGTGCACTGGCGAACCAGCGGCTAGCGGCGAGGTATGCTGACAATCGCATGCATGAATCGTAGGGCGGAAAAGCGAAGCGCCTTCCGCCGCATGTCAGCCGACGGAGCAATACATTCGGCGGATAACGCCTTCGGCTCATCCGCCCTACGAATTCCCCTTCACCGCTCATGTCCGACGACGATCGAATTTGTGCGCCGCCCGGGCGAGTGACTCGAACCTCGCCGCGGCGCTACGCGAAGCGCCGTAAAATGCACGCCCGACCGCAAGCATCCCAATGTCCATGTCCCGCTTCCAGTACGTCCTCTTCGACCTCGACGGCACCCTGATCGACTCCGCCCCCGCGATCCTCGCGAGCTACCGCCAGGCGTTCGCTGCCGCGGGACGCGCGCCGGCCGTGACGATAGACGAGTCCATCGTCGGGCCGCCGCTGATCGAGACGCTGCACATCCTCGCCGGGACGAAAGATCCGCAGGTCATCGACGAGCTCGCCGGCCACTTCAAGGCGAGCTACGACACGACGGGCTATCGGGAAACTGCGGCCTATGCGGGCGTCGGCGACATGCTCGAACGCCTCGCCACCAGCGGGCGCACGCTCGCGATCGCGACCAACAAGCGCCTGCATCCGACCCGCCTGATCCTGGATCACCTCGGCTGGAGCGGCTACTT
This sequence comes from Azoarcus sp. Aa7, assembly GCF_014822185.1. Classification (GTDB taxonomy): domain Bacteria; phylum Pseudomonadota; class Gammaproteobacteria; order Burkholderiales; family Rhodocyclaceae; genus Aromatoleum. Next base: position 32,129 of record NZ_QVLR01000092.1, on the reverse strand, counting down.
CAAGACGGTGTATGCGCTGGATCTCTTCGAGCCGCGCCTGCCGAGCAAGGCGGCGATGATCGCGCGCCTGATGGCCGACCACGACATTCCCGAGCACGTGTCGGTGTACGTCGGCGACCGTAGCGAGGACGGAGAATCGGCCGACGCGAACCGCCTGCCCTTCTTCGCCGCGACCTGGGGCTACGGCAGCCTGGTACCGGAGGAAATGGCCACCCACTGGCGGGCCTTTGCGAGCCCGGCGACGCTGACAGAGGCGCTGCTGGACGACTGAAACGACGGCGCCCGCTTCAGGGGCGCAGGTCGGCAGGAACGTCGATATCGGCGAGGATGCCCGCATCGTCGCAGTCGATGTGGTGCAACTGTTCCTTGTGCGCGACGATCACCCTGCGCGCACCTTCGTCGCCCTGCAGCGCGAGCAATTCGTCCTTCAGCGGCGCTGCGAATCCGACCGGATGGCCGCGCTGCCCGTCGACGAACGGTGCGGCGAGCAGAGCGCCATTGGCGATCGCCGACGCGACCGCAGCCATCGTGCCCTGACGGATATAGGGCATGTCGCCCAGCGCGATGATCCAGCCGGCGGCACCGGACGTCGCACGAATCCCGCAGGCAAGCGTCGCCGCCATGCCCTGCCCGGCGTCGGGACACAGGACGCACGGAATTCCCGCCCCGTCGAAGTGCCCGCGCAGGAGTGCATCGTCCGGGCGCACCACCGCAAGTACGTCGCCCAGCGCATCCCGCAGGTTAACTGCGCTGCGCACCGCGACAGGCGTTCCGTCGGCGATCGGATGACACAGCTTGTTGCTGCCGAAGCGCGAGCCCTGCCCCGCTGCGAGCAGGATACCGACGATGCCGCGGGACGATGTCGGACGGTCTTCCATTTCCCCACCTCCACGCGAACACGATTGCCGGGCCACAGCTTACCTGATGCGTATTGCCCACGAGTGCTGCCTGCCCTGACGGTGTCCGGGCCGTAGGGCGGGAGGAGCCGGAGGCGTATCCCGCCATACGCACGCCGGACATGATGACACGCCGTTGTGGCGGGATGCGCTGCGCTCCTCCCGCCCTACGGGATCGTGCGCGTTCGCCCCTGCCTCAGCCCGGAATGCGCTCGATCACCAGCGCGATGCCGTGGCCGACGCCGATGCACAGGCTGACCACCGCGTAGCGGCCGTTGCGCCGCTCCAGCTCGCGCGCGGCCGACAGCGCGATGCGCGCACCCGACGCACCGAGCGGGTGGCCGATCGCGATCGCGCCGCCGTTGGGGTTCACGCGCGGATCGTCGAACGCCACACCCATCAGCTTCAGGCAGCTCAGCACCTGCGGCGCGAAGGCCTCGTTGATCTCGATGACGTCCATGTCCTTGAGCGTGAGCCCGGCGCGCGCGAGCGCCTTCGGGATCGCATAGGCGGGACCGACGCCCATGATGCGCGGCTCGACGCCCGCCACTGCACCCGCGAGGATGCGCGCCATCGGCTTCGCGCCGGCCTTCTCGCCCGCTGCCTTGCTGCCGATCAGTAGCGCCGCCGCACCGTCATTGATGCCGGAGGCGTTGCCGGCGGTGACAACGCCGTTCGGGAACAGGGACTTGAGCTTCGCCAGCGACTCGTAGGTCGACTCTGCGCGCGGATGCTCGTCATCGGCGACGACCAGCGGCGGGGTCTTGCGGCCGGTCGCCACCGAGATCGGCAGGATCTCCCCTGCGTAGAAGCCCGCTTCCTTCGCGGCCGCGTACTTCGCCTGCGACGCAGCAGCGAAGCGGTCCGAATCCTCACGCGAGATGCCGAATTCCGCGGCGACGTTGTCGCCCGTCTCCGGCATGCTGTCATTGCCGTACTGCTCGACGATCTTCGGGTTCGGGAAGCGCGCGCCGATGGTCGTGTCGAACACTTTGAAGTCGCGGCTGTAGGCCGATTCGGCCTTCGCGACGACGAAGGGCGCGCGGCTCATGCTCTCGACGCCGCCGGCGACGTACAGCTCGCCCTCGCCCGCGGTGATCGCACGCGCGGTGTCCAGCACCGCGGCCAAGCCGCTGCCGCACAGGCGGTTCACCGTCTGGCCGGCGATGTTGGTCGGCAGGCCCGCGAGCAGTGCCGCGTGGCGTGCGACGTTGCGCGAATCCTCGCCGGCCTGCGCGGCGCAGCCGAGGACCACGTCCTCGATGTCCGCTGCAGCGAACGGCGAGCGCGCGACGACTTCGCGGATCACGGTGGCGACGAGGTCGTCGGGACGGACCGGGGCGAGCGAGCCGGCGTGGCGGCCGATGGGGGAACGCAGACCGGCGTAGATGTAGGCGTCGAGCATGGAATCTCCTTTGGTAACGGGTATGGTTGTCAGTTGTCGGGCGTCAGCAGCGACACGCCCAGGCGCGCGCGGCGGGTGAGCCAGGGGCTCGGGCGATAGCGCGGATCGCGGTAGAACTCGTGCATGCCGTCGAGGATCGCGAGGATCGTCGAGGCACCCAGCGAATCGCCGAGCGCGAGCGGCCCCTTCGGATAGCCGAGGCCCAGGCGCACGGCCGAATCGATGTCTTCCGGCGTCGCGATGCGCTGCTGTGCGATGTCGCAGCCGATGTTGACGATCGCCGCGACGACGCGCTGCGCGACGAGGCCCGCGCTGTCGCGCACCACCGACACGGACTTGCCGCCGGCAGCGAGCGCCGCCCACGCAGCATCGCGCGATTCGGCTGCGGTCAGCGGCGTGGTCATCAGGGTCAGGTGCTTTTCAACGAACAGCGGATCGAGCGCCAGCGTGCGCTTCGGATCCAGCCCCTCGGCCAGCGCGCAGGTGGTCGCATCGGTGCCGACCGGCAGCACGATGCACACCGAACCCTCTGCGGGACGTTCGCCGCGGTCGAGCGCGACGCCCTGCGACTCCAGCGCCGCGACGACGCGCGCGTGCAGGTCGGCGTCACGCCGGCTCACCCACAGGGGCTGCGGCGCGACGGCCGGCACGGAGGGCATGGCGACCGGCTCGGCGCTGCCGTCCTTGTACACGTAGAAGCCCTGTCCGCTCTTGCGCCCGAGCAGCCCGCCGGCGAGCCGCTGGCGCGTGATCGGGGACGGGCGGTAGCGCGGCTCCTGGTAATACTGGTCGTAGATCGACTCCATGACCGGATGCGACACGTCCAGCCCGGTGAGGTCGAGCAGCTCGCACGGCCCCATGCGGAAGCCGACCGATTCCTTGAGGATTCGGTCCAGCGTCGCGAAGTCCGTGATGCCTTCGCCAAGCACGCGCAGCGACTCGGTGAGGTAGCCGCGTCCGGCGTGGTTGACGATGAAGCCCGGGGTGTCGGCGGCGCGCACCGGGGTGTGGCCCATGCGGCGAGCCAGCGCGGTCAGCGCATCGCCCGCCGCGCGGTCGCCACGCACGCCGTCGATGACCTCGACGACCTTCATCAGCGGCACGGGGCTGAAGAAGTGGAAGCCCACGACCCGCTCGGGGCGGCGGCAGCCGGCGGCGATCGAGGTCACCGACAGCGACGACGTGTTGGTCGCCAGCACGCACCCGTCCGCGACGACCTCTTCGAGATCGCGGAACAGTGTGCGCTTGGCGTCGAGGTTCTCGACGATCGCCTCGACGACGACGTCGCAGCCGGCGAGCTCCGCGAGGCTCGCCGCGACCGTCATCCGCTCGGTCGCCACGCGCGCGGCAGCGGCGTCCATCTTGCCCTTCTCGGCGAGCTTGGCGAGCATGCCGCCCACCGCATCGCACGCTTCCGCCGCTGCACCCGCGCGGGTGTCGAAGAGCCGCACCGACACGCCCGCCTGCACCGCGATCTGCGCGATCCCGCGGCCCATCAGGCCCGTGCCGACGACGCCCAGCGTCAGGTCATTACGCATTGCATCGAACATCTCTCAAACCCCCTCGAAACCGGCCGGACGCTTGTCGAAGAAGGCTTGCATGCCTTCCTTTTGGTCACGGCTCGCGAACAGCAACTGGAACGCCTTGCGCTCGAGCATCAGCGCCGCGTCGAGCGAGGCATCCTGGCCGGCGAGCAGCACTTCCTTGATCTGGGTGATCGCGAGCGGCGGCAGCGCGGCGATCTGCGTCGCCAGCTCCATCGCGCGCGACTGCACCTCGGCATCCGGCACGACCTCGCTCGCGAGGCCCATCTCGCCCGCCTCACGGCCGCTCACCGGCTGCCCGGTCAGCACCATCTTCATCGCCTTGAACTTGCCCACCGCGCGCGACAGGCGCTGCGTGCCGCCGGCGCCGGGCATGATCCCGACCTTCACTTCCGGCTGGCAGAACGACGAACCCTCGCCCGCGACGATGATGTCGGCGTGCATGGCGAGCTCGCAGCCGCCGCCCCACGCGAAGCCATTCACCGCGGCTATTACCGGTTTCGGGCAGCTCGCGATCGCGCCCCACAGGCGATGGGTGTTGCGCAGCATGATCTCGATCGCGCCCGCCTCGGCCATTTCGCGCAGGTCGGCGCCGGCAGCGAAGTATTTGTCACCGCCCGTCAGGACGATGGCACGCACTTCGGGGTCGCGGGCGAGCGCGGTGAAGTGCTCGGCCAGCTGCATGCGCACCTGCTGGTTCAGCGCGTTGCGGGCCTCGGGCCGGTTGAGCCGCACCACCGCGACCTGCGGATTCGGCCGTTCGACGACTACTGCATCCATCTCGCTCTCTCCTTGGGTCCGCACTGCGAACCGCTTTTCTGTCTAATTTGGAAAATGCACGATACTGCTTTTCCGCCGAGGGATAAACCCCTAGAATCGAATAAACGGGGCAATATAATGCCTTTCAGGCCTGACCCGGCGCGTAAGGCCGGGAAGATCGCACCGGGCTGCCCCCCACCCCACGAGCCCGCTCTGCGGGCGAACAAGGAGCTTCGATGAGCACACCCCGAGTATTCGCGATCGACGGCGTCGTGCCGGTCGTCGACCCGACCGCCTACGTCCATCCCACTGCCGTACTGATCGGCGACGTGATCGTCGGCCCCGGCTGCTACGTCGGCCCCTGTGCCAGCCTGCGCGGCGACTTCGGCCGCCTGATCCTGCAGGCCGGCGTCAACGTGCAGGACACCTGCGTGATCCACAGCTTCCCCGAGCACGATACGGTGGTTGAAGAGAACGGCCACATCGGCCACGGCGCCGTGCTGCATTGCTGCACGATCAAGCGCAATGCGCTGGTCGGCATGAACGCCGTGGTGATGGACAACGCAGTGATCGGAGAGAACACCTTCGTCGCGGCGTGCAGCTTCGTGAAGGCGGGGATGGACGTGCCGGCCAACTCGCTGGTCGCCGGCGTGCCGGCCAAGGTCGTGCGCGCGCTCACCGAGCAGGAAATGGCGTGGAAGGTGCGCGGGACCGGGATTTACCAGAACCTCGCCGTTCGTTGCCTCGCGACGATGGAAGAGACCGACGCGCTGACGGCAGTCGAGTCGGGACGCAAGCGCATCGTGATGCCCGAGATCGTGCCGCTGAGCGAGCAAAAGAAGCGTAGCTGAGGAAAAAATCCGGCTCGACGCGAAGGCGTCGAGCCGGCCAGAACTCCGGCGAGTTTGGGAGAAGGGAGCAGGACGAACTGCACCGGAGGCGGGACGCTCGGCACGAGCGCCCCACGGAAAAACCTCAGTGTTCTGCAACGGCCGCCTCGCCGTGCATGACAACGAATTCCGACAAGGGCGCGCGCTCGGTCACGAGCGCGTTCTCGGACGCGTCGGGGTCGCCGTAACCGAGCGCCATGCCGCACACCAGCTGCTCGTGCTCGCCGAAGCCGAGCACGTCGGAAATGATCCGGTGGTACGGCGTCCACGCCGCCTGCGCGCAAGTGGAAAGACCGCGCGCCTCGGCCGCCAGCATCACGTTCTGCAGGAACATGCCGTAGTCGATCCAGCTGCCCTGCCCCAGGCGGCGGTCGATGGTGAAGATCAAGCCGACCGGCGCATCGAAGAAGCGGAAGTTGCGGCGCGTCTGCACGCGCATCCGTTCGCGGTCGCTCTTCTCGATGCCGAGCCGGGCGTAGAGTCCCCAGCCGCTGCGGCGCCGCCTGCCCAGATACGGCTCGAAGAACTCGTTCGGGTAATAGGCATACTCCGGCACATGGCTGTCGCCGCCCTCGTCGAAGGCGGCGCAGACGGCGTTCACCAAGGACTCGAGCTTCGCGCCGGCCACGACGTGCACCCGCCACGGCTGGATATTGTTGCCAGACGGCGCGCGCGCGGCGATCCGCAGCACATCCTCGATCGTGCCCGTATCGACGGTGACCGGCAGGAAGGCGCGTATCGAACGGCGACGCGAGATCAGCCAGTCGAGCGCCGCCTCGTCGCCGCCGAAGGACACGACGGGATCCTCACGCACGCGCGCGTTCATTCGCCTGCAGCCCGGATCATGTTGCGGGCGATCACGAGCTGCTGGATCTGGCTCGTGCCCTCGAAGATGCGGAACAGACGCACGTCGCGGTAGAAGCGCTCGATGCCGTATTCCGCCAGGTAACCCGCGCCGCCGAAGATCTGCACGGCACGGTCGGCGACGCGGCAGCACATTTCCGAAGCGAAGAGCTTGGCGCACGCGGCTTCCGTGCCGACGTCCAGACCGTCGTCGCGACGGCGTGCGGCATCCAGCACCATGTTGCGTCCGGCATAGATCTCGGCCTTGCTGTCGGCCAGCATCGCCTGGATCAGCTGGAATTCGGCGATCTGCTTGCCGAACTGCTTGCGCTCGAGCGCATAGCGCAGCGCGTCGTCGAGCATGCGCTCGGCCACACCCACGCACACCGCGGCAATGTTGATGCGCCCCTTGTCGAGCACCTTCATCGCGGTCTTGAAACCGACTTCCTCGCGCCCGCCGATCAGGTTCGTTGCCGGCACGCGGCAGTCCTCGAAGATCACGTCGCAGATGTGCGCGCCCTTCTGGCCCATCTTCTTGTCGATGGGGCCGAGCGACAGGCCCGGCGTGCCCTGCTCGACGATGAAGGCCGAAATTCCATGCGCCCCTTTGGCGTCCGGATTCGTGCGCGCCATCACCGTGAAGATGCCGGCTTCGGGCGCGTTGGTGATGTAACGCTTCGTGCCATTCAGCACATAATGGTCACCGTCGCGGCGCGCGCTGGTGCGCAGGCTGCCTGCGTCGGAACCGCTGTCGGGCTCGGTGAGAGCGAAGGCGCCGATGATCTCACCAGTCGCGAGCCTGGGCAGGTAATAGCTTTTCTGCTCGGGCGTGCCGTCGATGACGATACCCTGCGCGCCGATGCCATTGTTGGTGGCGAAGAGGGAGCGGAAACACGGCGAGGTGCGACCGATCTCGAAGGTCGCGAGGACCTCCTCTTCCATCGTCAGCCCCATGCCGCCGAATTCCTCGGGAATCGACAGGCCGAACAGGCCGAGTTCCTTCATCTCTTCAACCAACTCCGGCGGGATCTGGTCGGTCTCGGCAACATGTGCTTCCTGCGGCACGAGGCGCTCGCGCACGAAGCGCGAAATCGTGTCGAGAAGAATGTTGAGTGTCTCCTGGTCGCGGATCATGTCGTGTTCCCTCTCCGGGTGTTGATGCAATGTTGTATAGGTGCCGATCGGGCGACGGTCGGACGTAGGGCGGGAGGAGCGCAGCGCATCCCGCCAACCGATCGTCGGGATGTCGCCACGCCGCTATGGCGGGATACGCTCACGCTTCTCCCGCCCTACGGCGGGCCGTGCAATACCGGCTTACTTCTGGTGCTTGCGGAACTCGGGCTTGCGCTTCTCGCGGAAGGCATTGCCGCCTTCGGCCGACTCGGCCGTCTCGTAGTAGAGCTTGAGCGCGTGCATCGCCAGGCCGCCCATGCCGCGGATCATTTCCGTATCGACGTTGAACGACTTCTTCGCCAGCGCGATTGCGGTCGGGCTCTTCTCGACGATCTCGTCGCACCACTTCTTCACTTCGGCGTCGAGCTGGTCGTGCGGCACGACGGCATTGACGAGGCCCATCGCGAGCGCTTCCTGCGCGTTGTAGCGGCGGCACAGGTACCAGATCTCGCGCGCCTTCTTCTCGCCGACCACACGCGCCAGCAGCGCGGTGCCGAAGCCGGGGTCGACCGAGCCGACGCGCGGACCGGCCTGGCCGAGTTGGGCCTTGTCGGAGGCGATCGCGAGGTCGCAGATCGTCACGAGCACGTTGCCGCCGCCGATCGCAAAGCCGTTCACGCGAGCGATCACGGGCTTGGAGATGTCGCGGATGGCGCTCTGCACTTCCTCGATCGGCAGGCCGATCACGCCGCGGCCACCGTAGCCGCCGTCCTGCGTACCCTGGTCACCGCCGGTGCAGAATGCCTTGTCGCCGGCGCCGGTCAGGACGACCACGCCGATGCTGCGGTCGTAATCCGCATCCTTGAGCGCGTGGATCATCTCCTCGCAGGTCTGGGCGCGGAAGGCGTTGTACTGGGCGGGGCGGTTGATCGTAACGGTCGCGATGCCGTCCTGCTTGGTGTAGAGAATGTCCTGGTATTCCATGTTCTGCTCCTCGTCGTTGTCGTGAATTGGGTGCTTAGCCGGCCATCGTCAGGCCGCCCGACACGCTGATCACCTGACCGGTGATGAACGCGGCGTCGTCGCTGGCGAGGAAGGTCACGGCACCCGCCAGGTCGCCCGGCTGGCCGAGACGACCGAAGGGCACGGCGCGGGTGAAGGCGGTACGCAGCTTCTCGCCGCGCTCGCCTTCGCCGCAGATGTCATCCAGCAGCGGGGTGTCGGTCGGGCCGGGGCACACGACGTTGATGTTGATCTGCTGACGGGCGACTTCGCGGGCCAGCGTCTTCGAGAACGAGATCAGGCCGCCCTTGCAGAACGAATACACCGCCTCGCCGGACGAGCCGACACGGCCGGCGTCGGACGCGACGTTGATGACACGGCCACGGCCGCGCTCGCGCATGCCCTTGACGACCGCGTGATGCATGTACAGCGCGCCGTACAGGTTGATCGCAACGATCTTGTCCCACAGCGGCTTCTCGGTATCGAGGAAGTTGCCGACCTTGTCCCAGCCGGCGTTATTCACCAGCACGTCGATCGGGCCGAGTTCAGCTTCGGCGGCCGTTACGGCCGAGATCACCGAATCCTGGCTCGTCAGGTCGACCGCAAAGGCACGCGCCTTGCCGCCGGCGGACTGAATTTCAGCCACAACCGCTTCGGCCGCTTCGCGGTTGATGTCGAACACCGCGACGCTCGCACGCTCCTCGCCGAAACGGCGGCAGATTGCGGAACCGATGCCACCGGCGCCACCCGTCACGATCACGACTTTGCCTTCAAGACCTCTCATTTTGCTTCCTCCTGTTGGATAACCATCAATCAGGCCCGTTGCGTCCGGGCCATGCTTTGCGCTTCAATGGGCGCCGTTCGAAACCAACCCGACGCCCCGATGAAAGACCTTTCCGCTGCCAAGGACCTCGCCACGATGGAGATCAGCAACCGGCTGTTCTTCCGTTTCTTCCAGGCCGCGAACACGCTGCACACCAAGGGCACGCAGGCCCTCGACGAATTCGGCGTGACGACGCAGCAGTGGTCCGTGCTCGGCGCCCTGTCCCGCCCGAAGGTCAAGGAAGGCATGGGCGTCGGCGAGCTGTCGCGCTTCCTCCTCGTCAGCCGCCAGAACCTGTCGGGCATCCTCACCCGCCTCGAACGCGACGGCCTGATCGAGCGCGTCACCAGCGCCGAAGACCGTCGCTCGCGCAAAGTGAAGCTCACGCCCAAGGGCGAGGAACTGTGGGTCAAGCTCATCGACCCGATCCACGCCTTCTACGACGAGGCGCTGAAGGGTTTCTCGTTCGACGACCGCCTGCAGTTCATCCATTACGTGAGCCTCCTGCAGCGCAACATGGCCAAGCTTTAGATCTCGTGCGCTGCGAGCTTTTGGCGGCCGATGATCATCTTCATGATGTTCGCGGTGCCGTCGCCGATCTGCAGACCCATCACGTCGCGATACCGCTGACCGAAGTTGTAGTCGCTCGCATAGCCGCCGTGGCCGTGCGTGAGCAGGCACTGGTGAATGATTTCGCACGCCAGCTTGGGCGCCCACCACTTGCACATCGCGGCTTCGGCCGTATGCTCGAGACCCTGATCCTTCAGCCACAGCGTCTTCAGGCATAGCGCACGGCACGCCTCGTACATCGTCTCCGCCTCGGCGAGCGGGAAAGTCACGCCCTGGAACTCGCCGATCTTCTTGCCGAAGGCCTCGCGTTCCTGCACGTAGCGCCAGGTTTCGTCGAGCGAGGCGCGCACCACGCCCATGCACTGGATGCCGATGAGCGCGCGGCTGTAGTCGAAGCCCTGCATCACCTGGACGAAACCCTTGCCCTCGTCGCCGAGCATCATTTCGGCCGGCACGCGCACGTCGTCGAAGAAGATCGAGCCGCGGCCCACCGGGCGGGTGCCGATGTCGTCGAAAGCCGTGCGGGTGATACCCGGCAGATCCATCGGCACAAGGAAGGCGCTGATGCCGCGGGCACGATCGGCTTCGCTGCCGGTGCGGGCGAACACGACCGCCACATCCGCCTGCGTCGCCATCGAGATCGAGGTCTTCTCGCCGTTGAGCACCCACACATCGCCGTCGCGGGTCGCCTTCAGCTTCAGGCGCGCAGCGTCGGAGCCCGCGCTGGGTTCGGTGAGCGCGATCGCGATCGACTTCTTGCCGGCGATGACCTGGCCCAGCCACTCCTTCGCGATGGCCGGCTGCGCATAGTTCGCAACGATCTGGCCGCACAGCGAAGTGAGCAGATTGACGTAGGAGACGTTGAAGTCGCCGTACGAGATCTGCTCCAGCAACAGGCCGCTGGTCAGGCAGTCGACGCCCATGCCGCCATGCTCCTCGGGCAGCTCCGGTCCGAGGAAGCCCAGCTCGCCCATTTCGCTGATCACTTCGCGCTCGATGCGTTCAGCCTTTTCGCGTGCTTTGTAGCCGGGAGCGAGACGCTCGCGGGCGAAACGGCTTGCGGTGTCGACGAGCGCTTGCTGCTCGGGACTGAGACTGAAATCCATCGCTGCTCCTCCTGTGTAGGTTGAGCGCATTCTAGGGAGCGTCGAACTTATCTGTCAATACATTGCTATTTAATTTTTTAAACCGGCCAAAACGGGGTTCATCACCAACCAACACCAAAAAGGCCCGTCGCCCTTTCCGCACAGATTGTTACAGCGAACCACAAGCCAGCACAGCCAGCCAAGCATACCCGCCGTTGCGACAATCTATTGACTTACTTCTGCAAAGATAATAGCTTTGCGTCGCCATCGGCGAAGGCCGGGGGCCAACATCAACGAGCGAGACGTGCCCAGGTAAACCGGGCGCAACAGGCATTGCCGAACCGCATTTCCACGCCGACGCGTCGCCGTCGTCGCTGCGACCGAAGCGCTGCCGTCTCGCAAGACGACATTCAGGGTTGTGCGGGCCACGCCCCCGCCACGAGAGGAGAGATAACGATGAATTTCGACCCGGTGCTGATCGCCGACCGCATGACTTCAATGAAGGCCGCGGGCCTGTGGCGCAACGAGACGATCGACGTGCATTTCCAGCGTGCGCTGGAGAACTGCCCCGACAAGCTGGCCGTAGTGGCATACCGCGACGGCCAAGCCGAAGCGGCCCGTCTCAGCTATCGCGAACTGGATCGACGCGTCGACCTGATCGCCCGCAATCTCGTCGCACTGGGCGTGAGCCGCAGCGACGTCGTCAGCTTCCAGCTGCCCAACCGCTGGGAATTCGTCGCGCTTTCCCTCGCCTGCGCCCGAATCGGTGCCGCTGCGAACCCCGTGATGCCGATCTTCCGTCAGCATGAACTCACCTACATGCTGAACTTCGCCGAGACCAAGGTCTTCATCGTGCCGAGCGTGTTCCGCAAGTTCGACCACGCGGCGATGGCACGCGAACTACAGCCCAAACTGCCCCATCTGAAGCAGGTCGTCGTCGTGGACGGCGACGGGGAAGACAGCTTCGACCGCGTGCTGATGCGCGACGACACGCCGCCCCTTGCCGGCCTTGGCCTCGGACCCGACGACGTGTCGCTCCTCATGTACACGTCTGGCACAACGGGCGAGCCCAAGGGCGTGATGCACACGTCCAACACGCTCTTCTCGAACCTGCATGCGTACATCGCGACGATGGAGTTGGGCTCCTCGGACGTCGTCCTCGGCGCTTCGCCGATGGCTCACCTCACCGGCTACGGCTACCTCGCGATGCTGCCGCTGATCCTGAACTCGACGACCGTGCTGCAGGAGATCTGGGATCCCGCGCGCGCACTCGAGATCGTCCGTGACGAGGGCGTGACCTTCAGCATGGCCTCGACCGCCTTCATCTCCGACCTGTGCGCGGCGGTCGAAGCGGGCGCCCCGGTCTCGCCGCAATTCACCAAGTTCAACTGCGCCGGTGCACCCATCCCGCCGGTCGTCGTCCAGCGCGCCTGGGAGCTGATGGGGCTGCGCGTGTGCTCGGCCTGGGGCATGACCGAATGCGGCGCCGTCACGATCACCGAACCCGTCCGTGCGCTTGAGAAGTCAGGCGTCTCCGACGGCCGCGCCCTTCCGGGCATCGAGGTCCGCATCATTGACGCGAACGGCGACGAGGTACGCACCGGCGAGACGGGCGAACTGCTGATCCGCGGCTCGTCGCTGTTCGCCGGGTATCTCAAGCGTCCCCAGCTAAACAGCGTCGACGCGAACGGCTGGTTCGACACCGGTGACCTCGCCTTCCAGGACGGCGAGGGCTACATCCGCATCAACGGCCGCAGCAAGGACATCGTGATCCGCGGCGGCGAGAACATTCCGGTCGTCGAGATCGAGAACCTGCTCTACCGCCACCCGTCCATCACCACCGTCGCGGTCGTCGGCTACCCCGATCGCCGTCTGGGCGAGCGCGTGTGTGCCTTCGTCTCGCTGAAACCCGGGTGCACGCTGACATTCGAGGACCTCACGGCCTATCTCGACAAGCAGCAGGTCGCCAAGCAGTACTACCCGGAGCGCCTCGAGATCGTCGAAGACCTGCCCCGCACGCCGGCCGGCAAGCTGCAGAAGTTCAAGCTGCGCGAGACCGCCAAGTCCTTCGGCAACGACCAGTGATGGCAACGGGAGACGACACGATGACTTCAGCGATCCTCACTGAAACGCGCGGCAAGGTCGGCCTTATCCGCATCAACCGCCCGGAAGTCTTTAACGCGCTCAACGATGACGTGATGACCGGGATCGGCCAGGCGCTCGACCGCTTCGAAGCGGATCCCGCCATCGCTTGCGTCGTGGTGACGGGCTCCGAGAAGGCCTTCGCCGCCGGTGCGGACATCGCCGCGATGCGCACGATGGACTACATGGACGCGTACAAGTCCGACTTCATCACGCGCAACTGGGAGCGTCTCAAGACCTTCCGCAAGCCGACCATCGCCGCCGTCTCCGGGGTTGCCCTGGGCGGCGGATGCGAGCTCGCGATGATGTGCGACATCGTCTTCGCGGCCGAGAATGCCCGCTTCGGCCAGCCGGAGATCAAGATCGGCACGATCCCCGGCGCGGGCGGCACGCAGCGCCTGCCGCGCGCCGTGGGCAAGACCAAGGCGATGGACCTGTGCCTGACCGGCCGCCTGATGGATGCGCAGGAAGCGGAGCGCAGTGGCCTGGTCGCGCGCATCTACCCGCCCGAGAGCGTGCTCGACGAGGCGCTCGCAGCAGCCGCGAAGATCGCCAACTTCTCGCTGCCCGTCCTCATGATGATGAAGGAAACGGTGAATCGTGCCTTCGAAGGCCCGCTCAACGAGGGCCTGCTGTTCGAGCGCCGCACGCTGCACGCGACCTTCGGGCTGGCGGACCAGAAGGAAGGGATGAGCGCCTTCGTCGACAAGCGGCCGCCCCGCTTCGCCGATCGCTGAGCCTGTCGTTACAACCTGCGGCTGCCGTTGGTTTCCAGCGGCAGCTGCAGGTCCGGCACCGCGGCGGCGCGGTTCATGCACGTGCGATAGCGCATATTTACCCGGTCCGCGAACCACCCAGTGGTGATCTTGCTCGTGATCTTCGGACTCTTCAGGCGGATCTGCGGCATCGCCTCGCGTGGCACCGTCCGCCCGGCCGCCTCATCGGCGAGCGCGAAGACGCGCTGATACAGTTTCGTCCGCCCGAAAGACTCCGCCTTCTCCTGACGCAGCGCGGCCTCGATCTCCACCTCGTTCAGACGCAGCCTGCGCGAAACCTTCAGCGCGGCCCGCTGCGTGGAACTAGCGACCTCGCTCGGACGACCATCTTCGTAGCGCAATAGGTCACCATCGGGCACCAGGGCCTGCCCCGCCAGTTTGCCCAAGGCCAGCTGGAAGGCCGCATTGCGGCTCGCGTAGTGCCCTGCGTTGAAATCCGCGAAGCGGTAGAGCGGACTGCGGTACGGCGCCGGGTAATCGAGAAGATGCGCGATGCCGAAATAGACGCCGCCGCGGCGCGAAAACACCGCCTCGCGCACCTTGCCGTTCGTCGCACCCGAGTAGGGTTTGTCGCGCGCATGCGTCTCAGCGAACGCGACACTCACCTGCATCGGACCGCCGGTACGCACCGGGTTGTATCCGCTCAACAACAGCTTGCCGCCGGGCACCTCGTCGATGATGTCGCCGTATAGGATGCTCATCTGGCGCTCGGTCTTCAGCGCGTTGATACGCTGGCGGTAAGTTTTCCCGTCGCGCGACGGCTGCGACAGCGCGGCATCCAGCGCCATCTTCGGAATCAGGTAGCGGTTGCGGCGTGTCTCGATCTCGCGCCATACGATGCGCGACAGGCCCGGCACCACCGGATCTGCCTGGAAGCTCGATTCCTGCTCGATGACCGCGATCGACGCGCAGAAGTTTTCTGCGCTTGGCGCGAGGCGCAGCGCCATGAAGGCCGCAACGATGTCCGCCGCCCACTCGTCGCGCTCACGCATCACACCGGGCGGAAGCAGCGCATACACAAACCTGCGAGCGTCCTGTTCCTGCACCCGCGGCGGGAATCCCGGCACGAATCGCCCCTCGGCCGGCGCCGGCGGCATTGTGCCCTGCGGCGGTGGCGCGGACGGGAGGGCGTCGGCCGTTCGCGTTTCAACCGGCGCGGGCGCCTGGACGGCTGGCGATGGGGGAACGGCCGCGCAGCCACCGAGAACTGCGGCGAGGAAGGAAAGGACGGGAACGAGTCGGGGAATGCGCTGCGTATTCATCAGGCGATGGATGCGGATATCAGGCCGCGCCATCCGGCGGAGTCCGGATGCGACGGCGCGCGGGGAACACCGGCTCTCGCCGGGGCGCTCCGCGCGGAGCGCAACAGTAGCAGATTGCGCGCCCCGGATTCGCCATTTTTCGCACCCCGCCGCGGCCCGCGCGCGGGACGAAAAAAAACAGGCTCCGCAATCGCGAAGCCTGCCAAGGGAATGACGGGGGCGGCGTCCGCCGCAGCCCAAACGAAAGACGGCGGCCGCCCTCCCCGTCGGGAGAGTCGGTATCAGCGACGGATGAACGGATTCGGCACGTCGAGATCGGTCGAGATCCATACGCACTTGGTCTCGAGGTATTCCTTGATCGCATCCGCACCGGACTCACGGCCGATGCCCGAGCGCTTGTAGCCGCCGAAGGGCGAGGTGTAGCTGGTCGCGCGATAGTTATTCACCCACACGGTGCCGGCCTTGAGCTTGTCCGTGACGTACATCGCGCGGTGCAGGCTCTTGGTCCACACGGCGCCGGCGAGGCCGTACAACACGTCGTTGCCGATGCGCACGGCGTCTTCCTCGTCCTTGAACGGGATCACGCACAGCACCGGGCCGAACACCTCTTCCTGCGCGATGCGCATCTTGTTATTCACGCCGGTGAAGATCGTCGGCTCGACGAATTGGCCCGCGCCGAGATCGGGGCGCGACTTGCCGCCCAGCACGCACTTCGCGCCTTCGTCCTTGGCGATCTGGATGTAGCTCATGATCTTGTCGAACTGCGGACGGGTCGCGATCGGGCCGACCTGCGTGTCGAGCTGCGACGGGTCGCCGATCTTCGCGGTGCTGACGAACTCGACCAGGCGGCGCACGACTTCGTCGTGGATGCTTTCCTGCACCAGCAGGCGCGAACCGGCTTGGCAGGTCTGCCCCGAGGCGGCGAACACGCCCGACACGATGCCCTTCACGGCCTGGTCAAGATCCGCGTCGTCGAAGACGATGTTGGGCGACTTGCCGCCGAGTTCCAGCGTCACGGTCTTGAGTCCGCGCGCGGCCGCTTCGTAGATCTTCTGGCCGGCGATCTCGCCGCCGGTGAAGCCGATGTGGGCTGTGTCCGGATGCTCGACGAGCGGCGCGCCGACTTCATGACCGAAGCCGGTGACAACGTTGACGACCCCCGGCGGGAAGCCGGCCTGGGCGAACAACTTCGCGAACTCGATTGCGGAGGCCGAAGTGAATTCGGACGGCTTGATGACGACCGTGCAACCGGCAGCGAGTGCCGGCGCGAGCTTCCAGCTGGTGAGCGTGAGCGGCGAGTTCCACGGCGTGATGATGACGACGACGCCCTTGGCCTCGTACTTCGTGTAGCAGAACACGCCCTTCTTGTCGGTCGGGATCACGTGGCTCTCGATCTTGTCGGCGAGACCCGCGTAGTAGTGGAAGTAGTCGCCCATGTACTTGACCTGCGCGACGACCTCGGCGGCGAGCTTGCCGTTGTCGCGGCGCTCGATCTCGGCCAGATGCTCGGCGTTGGCGACGATCAGGTCGGCCAGCTTGCGCATCAGCTTGCCGCGCTGGCTGGCAGTCAGCGAGGGCCATTCGCCCTGCTCGAAGGCGGCGTGCGCGGCGGCGACCGCGGCGTCGGCATCCACCTTGCCGCCCCGGCCAATCAGCGCCCAGGCTTCGCCGCTATAGGGATTCTCGGTCGGGAAGTACTCACCGGACGCGGGCGGCACCTCGGCACCGTTGATGTACTGGCCGTATTTGGGGAGGGAATCGAGATTCGACATCGTGAGCTCCGTAAAGGAATTCCAAGGCGGCGCGCGGCCGGTGCAGCGGTTGCCGGAGATGTCTGGCACACTCCGTCTCGTTGCACTAAACAAAACATGGTTCTATTTTAACCAAAGACTCGGGGAATTCAAGAACATTTTTAGAACAAAATTCTGTTTTATCCGATCAGTATCGAGCCCCCCGGACTCGCTTCGCGCAGGCGAAAAAAAAAACGGCAAGACCCGCGCCTTGCCGTTCCTTTGCCGACAGGGGACGACACGCCGCCATCCCCGGCCAGAATCGCCCGATCAGAAGTTATGAACGATACCCGTCACGACGGCGCTCTGCTTCTCCGGAGCAATGGTCCAGTCCTGGCCGGCTGCGCGCGCCGGGCTGCCGCCGAGCTGATATGCAGCTGCGTCCTGGTTCTTGAGGTTGGTATACAGCGCGTAGACCTGGGTGCGCTTCGACAAGGCGTAGTTGTAGCCCACGGTGTACATGCGCGCACCGCTGTCGTCGATGCCGGCGTCGCCCTTCCAGTCGTTGGCCTTGCCGTAGAAGGCGCCGACGGTGTGCGCGCCGGTCGTGTACTTCGCGAGCAGATGCCAGTAGTTGCGGGTACGCTCGTCGCCGGACTGGTTGATGTTCTTCAGCACGTCGCGCTCGATCAGGCCGGCGAGGTAGAACGGGCCTGCCTGGTAACCGGCGGTGATGAAGTTCGAGTAACCGTCGTCGTAGAAGTTCTTCGACTGCGCTTCCATGCGGCGCTGCTGCAGGTGACCCCACGCCGCCTTGAGCGGACCGTTCTCGTACACCACGTTGGCCGAGAACATGCGCGAACCGTCGTCGCCCAGCTGCTCCTCGCCGCCGTTGTCCGACGGGCCGAAGGAGTACCACAGCTTGGCGCTCAGGCCGCCGAACTTCGGCGACTCGTAGCCGACCGCGTTCGGCAGGCGCTCGTCGAAACCGCCGGTCGCGGCGCTGGAGCCGTTGGCCCACAGGGTCGCGTCGTTCGAAGTGCCGGTGAACAGCTGGAAGTAGTTACCCGAGATCGAATGCAGGTCGTCGTACGGATGGTAGAAGTTGCCCGCCTTGACGGTGCCGAAGTCGCTCTTCAGGCCTACGAAGCTCTCGCGGCCGGCGAGCTTGTTCGAACCACCGGTGGAGCCGTCGTCGAGCGCGACGCCCGATTCGATCTGGAAGAACGCCTTCAGGCCGTTGCCGAGCGCTTCTTCGCCGCGGAAACCGATGCGCGAGGTGTTGTTCTTCAGGAACTGGGTCGTTTCCTGACCCGACTTGCGGATCTGCTCGAACGAGACGTGTGCGCGGCCGTAGATCGTGACGTTGGTTTCCTGCGCCGATGCGACCTGGGCGGCGCCGGCGCCGAGTGCTGCGAGCACGGCGATAGTGACTTGCTTCTTCATCGTGGTCCTTCCTTTGGTTTGGTTTTTCATTCCTGCAAGCCGGTTGCCCGCGCCGCGCCAGGTGCAACACCTGCGACTCCCGGTGGCAGTCGGCTTGCTGTGCCTTCTCTTTGTACCTGGCGGCTCATCTTCGGGGCAGAAGTCCGGCGCCGCAAAGTCGGTCCTGATCTGGCGTCAGTTCGCGCTAGGTTCTCGTCGTGGTCGTCACCCTCCCCGTTCCTCCTCTGGCCTTGCGTACTTATGTGGTCCCGTCCGGCTCATGGCCGATCGACAGGCTTACAATAAAACACATTTCTACCTACAACAACTTATTTTTAGAACCGTGATTCGCCTGTTGCAACTTTACAACTTGGCTCCTAGCGCAGCACCAGTACAGGAATACGGCAGCCGTTGATCAGCGATGTCGTTTCGCTGCCCAGCAGCAGGCCCGACAGGCCCGTGCGGGCATGCGAGGCCATGCAGATCAGGTCGCAGCCACGCTGCTGCGCCGCCGCGATGATCTCCTCGTGCGGCGATGCACCGCTCACATAGAAACATTCGGCCTCGACGCCCTGCTCGTGCGCCTCGTGCGAAATCACCGCGAGGAACTCCGCTGCTGCATCTTCCTGAACGTTATCGCCGGCAATTGCGAGGCCCGCGCCGGCGGGCGCATGCGACGAAACGACCACTGAAAGCCCCGTGACTTTCGCCCCCACGGCCTTGGCGAGTGCGATGCCGTGCCGGATCGCCATCCGCGACAGCTCCGATCCGTCGGTAGGCAGCAGGATGTTCTTGTACATGGTGATTACCTCGATTGATCCAGTCAGTGTCCGATCGATTGTTCAGGCGCCCATCGACGCGAAATGCCGCAGCATGCGCTCGGCGTCGGGTTCCAGCCCGGTGAAGTGGCGGAACGCATCGACCGCCTGGAACACCGCCATGCCGCCGCCGTTGAGCGTGCGGCAGCCCTTCGCCGCAGCTACGCGCAGCAGTTCGGTCTCGAGCGGGAAATACACGATCTCGGCCACCCAGTGGCGCGACTGCAGCAGTTCCGCGGGCAGCGGCATGCCGGGGAACTTCGCCATGCCGGTCGGCGTCGCGTGGATGAGGCCGTCCGCCTCGTCCATGGCTGCGGCAAGGTCGGTGCACGCGGCCGCACGGCCGACGCCGAATGCTTCGCACAGGCTGGCGGCAAGCGTCTCGGCGCGCACGGGGTCCGAATCGCGCACATACAGCTTGCCGACGCCCTGCTGCAGGGCTGCATGCGCCACCGCGGCGCCCGCACCGCCCGCACCGAGCTGCACAACGACGTCGCGCCTGGCATCGGGAAGGCCGCGCCGGAAGCTCTCGCCGAAGCCGCTGCAGTCGGTGTTGTAGCCGATGCGCCGCCCCTCGCGCAGGACCACCGTATTCACCGCATTCAGGGCCCGGGCGTCGTCGGAAAGTTCGTCGAGCAGCGGAATCACCGCCTGTTTGAACGGGAAGGTGATGTTCAGGCCGCAGAAGCCCATGCGCTCGGCGGCAGTCAGGAGTTCGGGCAGGTCATCGGCGGTGAGGCCGAGAACCTCGGTGTCGATCTTCTTGTACATGTAGCGCACGCCCTGTTCGTCGCCTTCGCGCTCATGCATGGGCGGCGTACGCGAGGCCTGGATGCCCGAACCGATCAGGCCACAGAGGAAGGATTGCTGCTTCGCGTTTGCACTCATTGTCGCTTGCTCCTTTCGCGGCATTCCCTGCGGACCGGTCGGTCGCATCACCGCTGCTGCTATTGAATTGATGTTCGATTGGCGGACGGACCACTGCCCCCGGCAAGCCGCCCTGCCTGTCACTGCTTCAGGGCTTTGCTCCAGCGTTCCACGTCCGCAGCAAGGCGCGCACGCAGGGCCTTCGGCGTCGCGTCGTCCGCTTTGGCGGGGATCGCGCCGAGGTCCTTCAGCGCCTCGATCAGTGCCGGGTCCTGCAGGGCCTGCCGCAAGGCTGCCGCGAGACGCTCGATGACCTCGGGCGGTGTGCCCCTGGGCGCATACAGGCCGTGCCACACGACGAGTTCCACGCCGGGCAGGCCCGCCTCCGCGAGCGTCGGCAGGTCGGGCAGTGCCGCCAGCCGTTCGGGCGCCGTGACGCCGAAGGCCTGCACTTCGCCGCTCCTGATGCGTGCGAGGGTGTGCGTCGTCTGGTCGCACATGAGGTCGATGTGCCCGTCGCTCAGCATCGCATTCATCGCGCTCGCGGTGCCGGGATGTGTCAGCGTCGGCAGATCCTTGCCCGCGGCGCGCGCGAACAGCACGCTGCAGAGATGGGACGCCGAACCTGCCCCGGCATGGCCGATGGTCAGCTTGCGCCGCCCCTTCTCCATCTGCGTGCGCAGTTCAGCGACATCGTGGGCGCGCAGGTCGCCGCGCGCGATGAGCGTCATCGGCACGTCGGCGATCAGCCCCACGGGTTCGAAATCCTTCTGCGGATCATAGGGCAGCTTGGCGTTGAGTGCGGGAGCCGCGGCGTGACCGATGTTGGCGAGCAGCAACACCTTGCCGTCAGGACGGGCACGTTGCACCTCGCGCGTGCCGACCGAACCGCCCCCGCCGCCGATGTTCTTCACCGACACGCGCTCGCCCAGCGCTCGCCCGAAGGCTGCGACGAAGGGCTGCGCCAGTTTGTCGGTGGGGCCGCCGGCGACGAACGGCACGACGAGAGTGAACCTGGGCTCCGGCGGAGCCGCGGTCGCCACGGCCGGCAAGACGGCGGCAAGCACCGCAACAAGACGCATCACGAATGGCACCATCGCACACTCCTCGCTCGATATCAGCTTCATTAAGGGTGATCGCGCCGGCTGGTACGAGCACATCGCCGTCGATGTGGCCGTACCAGCCGGCTTGCTGCGCGAACGCGACGAGGCTTACTTGGCGCCGCGCACCTTCGCGACTTCGGCGTACACTTCCTTGACGAAGGGCTCGCCCAGCTCCTTCGTGTACTTCTCGATCACCGGCTTGACCTTCTCGCGCATCTTGGCCATTTCCTCGGCCGACAGCTCGGTGACCTCAAGCTTCTTCTTCAGGTACTCGAGCGCCTCGGCGTTCTTCTTCGCAGAGACCTGGCGTTCGAAATCGCGCGCCTCGTTGGCCGATTCCTGGATGATCTTCTGCTCGGCCGGGGTCAGCTTGTCCCAGGCCTTCTTGCTCATGATGATGATCTGCGGGTTGTACTGGTGACGGGTCAGCGTCAGGTATTTCTGCACCTCGTCGAACTTCATCACCGGAATGGTCACGAGCGGGTTGGTCGCACCGTCGACGGCCTTCTGCTCGAGCGCGTTGTAGACTTCAGGGAACGGCAGCGGCGTCGCGTTCGCGCCCAGCGCGTTCATCATGTCGACGTACACCGGGGTCTGGATCACGCGGATCTTCAGGCCGGTCAGGTCCTCGACCTTCTTGACCGGGCGCTTGTTGTTGGAGATGTGGCGGAAGCCCAGTTCCGGGTAGGCCAGGCCGACGATGCCCTTCTCCGGCAGCTTGTCCATCAGCTTCTTGCCGATGGGGCCGTCCATGATGGCGTGCGCTTCCTTCTCGTTATCGAACAGGAAGGGGAAGTCGAGAACCGAGAACTCCTTCGCGAGGCCGTTCAGCAGGCTCGCGTTCATCTGCGACAGCTCCACCGTGCCGCCCTGCAGCGAGGAAACGACCTGCAGGTCGCCGCCCAGCGCGCCGCCGCCGAAGATCTTGACCGTCAGGCTGCCGCCGCTCTTTTCCTTCACCAGCGCCGCGAACTTCTCGACACCGTCGTACTGCGCCGTGCCCGGATTGGTCTGCATCGCCAGCTTCAGGTCACGCGCCGCGGCATCCGCCGAGAACATGACACCCGTCGACAGCATGGCGACCGAGCCGAGGACACCTGCCACCAGTTTCTTGATCTGAGTTTTCATTTTGTCTCCTGGTCCTGCGTGCGAAAGAAAGACTTCCTGTTTCAAAGCGCGGAAGCTGCGCTCATCGGGGAGTCCGGCGCCTGCCGGACCCGTGTTCATCAGCTTGCGAACCACTTGGCCGGGCCGGTGACGAGCACCGGGAACGCCACCAGCGCGAAGAGGACGGCAAGCTGGGCCATCAGGAACGGCCACACGCCGCGCATGAGGTCGCTGATGCTTATCTTGCCGACGCCGGCAACGACGTTGAGCACCGTTCCCACCGGCGGCGTGATCAGGCCGATCGCGTTGTTCATGATGAACAACACGCCGAAGTAGATCGGGTCGATGCCGGCCTGCTTGACCACCGGCATCAGCACCGGCGTCAGGATCAGGATGGTCGGCGTCATGTCCATCGCGGTACCGACGGCAACCACGACCAGCATGATCACGATCAGCAGCAGCGTCGGGTTGTCCATGAAGGGCTCGAGGAGCGCGATGAGCTCGCCCGGCAGGTCCGCAACCGTGATCAGCCATGCCGACACCATCGCGGCGGCAACCAGGAACATCACCACCGCCGTGGTCGTCGCGGCCTGCACGAACACCGCGTAGACGTCCTTCGGCTTGAGTTCCTTATAGACGAACACCGCGATGATCAGCGAATACACCGCAGCCACGACCGCCGCCTCGGTCGGCGTGAACACACCGAACTTCAGGCCGACGATGATGATCACCGGCAGCATCATCGCCCACGCGCCGTCGATCATCGTGGCGACGATCTCCTTCGACGACTTGCGCGGAAGCGGCTTGACGTCGTCGCTGCGAGCGACGATCCACCAGGCGATGGCGAGGCCGATACCCATCATCAGGCCGGGGAAGATGCCGGCGAGGAATAGCTTGGAGATCGACAGGCCGCTCGCGACGCCGAAGATCACGAAGCCGATGCTGGGCGGGATGATCGGGGCGATGATGCCGCCCGCTGCGATCAGGCCGCAGGAGCGCTCCTTGTTGTGCCCGGCCGCGGTCATCATCGGCACGAGCAGCGCAGCCAGCGCGGCCGAATCCGCAACCGCCGAGCCCGACAGCGAAGCCAGGAGGCAGGACGCAAGGATCGCCACGTAGCCGAGGCCGCCATGCACGTGGCCGACCATCGCGAGCGCAATATTGACAATGCGCTTCGACAGACCGCCCGCGTTCATGATTTCGCCGGCGAGCAGGAAGAAGGGCACGGCCATCAGCGGGAAGCTGTCGGCGCCGTTGATCACGTTCTGCGCGATGATCTGCGCATCGAACATGTCGAGGTGGTACATCAGTGCCACACCGCAGATCAGCAACGAGAATGCGATGGGGACGCCCAGCGCCATCGCGCCGAGCAGGGATCCGAGGAAGATCGTAATGGTCATGATGGGGCTCCCTGTCTCAGTGCTTGCCGCCCGCCACCGCACGCAGCGCGGGTTCGCCATGCGTGTCGGCGTGTTCGCCGTGGATTTCCTCGGATTCCTTGACCTGCACGAGCTCGTGCTCGGCCAGCTTGCAGAACAACGCACGATAGAGGTTGTGCAGGGTGATCAGCCCGCCGGTGACCGCGAACACGACCCCGATGCCGTAGAACCAGCCCATGGACCAGCCGGAAGTCGGCGCCTTCACGTCGAGGTTGATGACCGTCTGGTCCCAGCTCCCCATCAGCAGCAGCCAGCAGACGTACGCGATCAGCACCTGGCCTATGACCAGGCACACGCGCTTGCCCAGGGGCGAGAGGCGCATCACGAAGGCATCGACACCGAGGTGCCCATGCTCGCGCATCGCAACCAGGGCGCCGAGGAAGGTCATCCACACGAAGAACCAGCGGGACACTTCCTCGGAGACCGAGATGCCGCTGTTGAACGCATAGCGCAGGAACACGTTCCCGAACACCAGCACGACCATGATTGCCAGACACAGCGCAATCACGAACTTCAGGAACCGGAAGTACCCGTCCACGATTTTCGTGACGACGGATACGGGACTTTCTGGTGAACTCATCGACTTCTCCTCCAGGACATCGTGTGCAAACTGTCATCCAACGTCGCGCCTTCCGTCGGGATGCCTTCGGCCTCTTCGGGGCCGTTCGGACTTGCTGCCTTGTTCTTGAGACGCGCGTAAATCGCGTAGGCTGACTTTCAGCAACTATAGAACGTAATTCTGTTGTACGCAACTAATATTCAGAATCATGTTCTCAAAATTAAGTCCCCTTATAAAAAGGAACCCGCTTGAGCGGGTTCTAAGCGCATTCGCTGCGCGAGGAGAAACTCCTTGAATTTTCAGCTTCGCCGGGCTGTCACCAAGTGATAGATCGACAGCAGCAGCCCGCTGCTCGCGATCACCGCGATGCCGAGCCAGGTGACCGCGTCCGGCAAAGCCCCGAACACCGTGAATCCGAGCAGGGCCGCCCACACCAGCTGCGTATAGCCGTACGGCCCGAGCGCCGCCGCGCTGGAGCATTCCAGCGCCTTGGTGATGATGTAATGCGCGAGCCCGCCGACGAGCCCGGCGAGCACAAGCACGCCCCACTGCTCCACGGTAGGCCATTGCCACACGAAAGGCATCAGCGGGGCGAGAACGAGCACGCCGACCAATCCGGTGTAGAGGTTGGTCGTCACCGGATGCTCCGCACTATGGAAGGAACGCGTCACCATCTGGTACACGGCGTTGCAGCAGGCGGTGCCGACCGGAAACAGGATCGCCCAGGTCAGCAGCCCTCCGCCCGGACGCACGATGATCAGCACGCCCACGAAGCCGAGCGTCACCGCGAGCCAGTCCACCCGCTTGATGTGCTCGCCCAGCACCGGCCCCGAAAGCAGTGTGATGATCAACGGCGCAAGAAAAAGGACGGCCGTCGTCTCGGTGAGTGGCAGGCGCGACAGCCCGTTGATCACGAACAGGCTCGCGCCGAGCAGGCACATGCCGCGAAGCGCCTGCAGCCGGGGATTGGCGGTGCGCAGGATGCGCCCCTTCATCTTGGGCACGAAGAGGATTGCGATGGCGATCGTCTGCACCGCATAGCGCACCCAGATCACTTCGGTAAGCGGCAGCCGGTGCGACAGATACTTGATCAGCGTGTCGAGCGCTGCAAAACACAGGCAGGCCAGACACATCAGCAAGGGGCCCAGCACGCGCGTGCGGTAAACATGCGTATCGGTCACGCGTGCGTCCCCGACCGTGTCAGGCGCTGCGGAAAATGTCGATGGCGGGGCGCACATCCGGCCGCATACCCGTGCCGCTCAGGTCGGCCGATCACGGCATAGCGGTCGGTCATGGCGTCTCCTTGTTCTTGGAATTCAAGTTTTGTGACCGACTCCACTTTAGAACACGATTCTATTTAACGCAACACCATTCGGCGCATAACAACTGCCGGGCGCCCGTGCAGGGATTCGCTCCCGACTGCCCCATCCAGCCCCATCCCCGCATCCGCCGTACGTGCCGATGCTGCTCTCACCGCGGACCCGGTTCGCCGTCCCCGCCACGAACAGCCGGTTCGTGCCGGTCGCACGGCATGGGGCTAACATGTCCACCTTGCCGCGGATCGCCGTCTCATGGGCGCGCGTTCCGCGACCGCCCCGACACAACGGAGAGATGCTCATGAGGATTGCAGTGATGGGAGCCGGCGCGGTCGGCTGCTACTACGGCGGCATGCTCGCGCGCGCCGGTCACGAGGTTGTCCTGGTCGGTCGCCCGGTGCACATGGACGTCGTGACGCGCGACGGACTCCTCCTCGACACGCACGACTTCAAGGAACGCGTGCCGGTGCGGGCCAGCACCGGCGCGGAGGGCGTGCGCGGTGCGCAGCTCGTGCTGTGCTGCGTGAAATCGACCGACACCGCGGATGCCGCCGCCGCGATGGCGCCGCACCTGGCCTCCGAGGCGATCGTGCTAAGCCTGCAGAACGGCGTCGACAACGCCGAACGGCTGCAGGCGCTGCTGGGCCGCGAGGTCGGCGCCGCGGTGGTCTATGTCGCGACCGAGATGGCAGGCCCGGGCCACGTGAAGCACCACGGCCGGGGCGAACTCGTGATCGGCCCGTCGGACGCATCCGGCCGCCTCGTCGAACTCTTCGCCGCCGCCGGCGTGCCCGTCGAAATTTCCGACAACGTCGTCGGCGCGCTGTGGGCCAAGCTGATCCTCAACTGCGCGTACAACGCCCTGTCGGCAATCACGCAGCTGCCCTATGGCCGACTCGTCGCCGGGGATGCCGTCGAGGACGTCATGCGCGACGCGGTGCAGGAATGCCTCGATCTGGCGTGGGCGGAGGGCATCACGGTGCCGGGCGACTGCTGGGCCGCGGTGCAGCGGATCGCGCAGACGATGCCGACGCAGTTCTCCTCCACGGCGCAGGATCTCGCACGCGGCAAGCGCAGCGAAATCGAACACCTGAACGGCTTTGTACTGCGCCGCGGCAAAACGCTGGGCGTCGCGACGCCGGTCAACCGCGTGCTGTACAGCCTGGTGAAGCTGTTCGAAGAACGCGCCGCGGAGGGCACGACGCCGCTCTGAGGCTGCGTCCGGCGCTGCACACTCTGCCCCGCGTAGACGAAAAAGGGGAGACCGCAAAGGCCTCCCCCGAATCGGACACCCCCCTACGCAGCCTGCCTGGCGACCGCGAGGCTTTGCGCGGAGAGTTGGTCGTATTCGTCCTTGTCCATCGGCACCGCGTCCGGCTGACCGAGGTCGTTCAGGTGCACCCGGTAGGTTTCGCGCGCGCTCCACGCGGCCAACGCCGCCACCACCGTCACCGCGAGGGTGATGCTGCCGACCACCATCGGGATGTTGGTCGATCCCGGGGGCGCGACCGCGGCGAAAACCATCGGCAGCATCGCCGTCACCAGCGTGCCGAGGTTCTGCGAGATCGCCATCGCCGAAACGCGGGTACGCGTCGGGAACAGTTCGGGGTAGAAGCTCGGATACACCGCGTTGTAGCCCTGGTAAACCACGCCCCACATCAGCAGGGACATCGCTATCGCGAGCGGCACGTTATGGATGCTGATCGCGTAGAGGTAAGCAAAGGACAGCAGCCCCGAGGCGAGCGCACCGAAGATGATCGGCGGACGGCGGCCGACGCGGTCGGAGAGCTTGCCGACGAAGGGGATCACGATCACCGCGAGGCAGTTGCCGAGGACCGGGATCCACAAGTACACGTCCTTGTCGAAGCCGATTCCGTAGCCCGCCTGCACCGCGTAGGCCGCGCCGAACACGGTCGTGACCACCGGAATAACGTTCATCAGTGCCATGCACACCACGCGCAGCATGTCCCGCCAGCTGTGCGTGAGCGCCTGGATGACCGGCGCCTTGGGCACTTCGCCGTGCTCGCTCTCCTCCGCGAAGGCCGGGGTTTCCTTGACCTCGCTGCGGATGTAGTAGCCGGCGACGATCACGACGAAGCTCAGCAGGAAGGGAATCCGCCACCCCCAGGAATTGAAATCCTCCGTCGGCAGATAGTGCGCGAGCGGCAGGAACACGGCGGCGGCAAGCACCTGCCCCGCCTGCACGCCCTGCAGCGTGAAGCTCGCGTAGTAGCCGCGACGACCGAAAGGCGCGTGCTCGAGGATCATCGAACTCGCGCCGGAAATCTCGCCAGCGACCGCGAAACCCTGGATCAGGCGCAACACGACCAGCAGCGCCGGGGCGAGCAGGCCAACCTGCTCGTAGGTCGGCAGCAGCCCCACGGCAACGGTCGAAATACCCATCAGAAACATGCACACCAACAGCACCTGCTTGCGGCCGTGGGTGTCACCCCAATGACCAAGGAAGAAGGCACCGATCGGTCGGGCGACGTAACCGACACCGTAGGTGGCCAGCGAAGCGACGATCGCGACCTTGGGATCCGTGGCAGGAAAGAAGATCTGCGGGAAGATCAGCGAGGCTGCCGTCGCATAGATGAAGAAGTCGTAATACTCCAGCACCGAGCCGATCCATCCGCTGGCCGTCGCCTTCTTCGTCTGGTGTTCTCCGTGGGGTTCATGTTCCGTGATGCTGGCCATCGGGATCTCCACTCTCGATCATGAAAGGCGGACCGGGATCCGCCGCGAATGGCCGAATAATAGAACTTTATTGCATGTGACGCAACTTTATCACAGAATCATGTTCTATTGTGCACTGCACCGACGTCAGAATCACCGGCTGTTGCGGCGACCGCCCGATTGACGCTGCGCCGCACCATCCCGCCGCGGCTTACCGCGGCCCCTGCCCCGGCTCCCCGAGTCGCGCCGCCGCCCATGCTGGCGCGCGAGCATCTCGTCGACCGTCTCCGACATGCTCCGCGCGAGCGCCACGGCCACCTCCGCATCGGGGTAATGGTCCGGCAGGCGATAGCCCAGCCACGCATAGGCCGAGTACTTCTTGCAGGCATCCTCGGCCGCCTGCAGCGCAAAGCGCCCGGCACCGACCGGTTCGATCAAGAGGTGCGACGTGCGCTCCTTCGACAATGCACGCGCCCATTCCTGCCACGCCTGATTGAGCGATTCGACGCGCGTCGACACCGGCACGAGCGACAGCGTGAAGCGATGTTCCAGCGACAGCGGCAGCGCGTCCAGCCAGCGCGCTCGTTCGATCTGCTCGGTCATGTCGCCCGGCAGGAAGAAGTCGTCGGTGAGGTCGATGTTGCGCGAGAAGAGTTCGAGCAGGCGCGCGAGCGAGCGCTCGCCGGTCGCAGCCGAAATGCTCTTCAGGTGGTGCAGCGAGGGCGTCACGTAAAAGCCCCGGCTCGACAGCGGCTCGGCAGCCGTGCGCATCAGGCGGCCGACGATGCTGTGCGTGTGGTCGTCGAAGCCCGCCACGAGGCCCGCCTCGTGCAGCCCGAAGCGCCCTGCCCGCCCGGCGATCTGATGCGTGAGCCAAGGCGGCAGGATGTCCTCGGAGATGCCGTCGAACTTCTTCGCAGTGGAGAACACGACCCGCGCGACCGGCAGGTTGAGCCCCATGCCGATCGCGTCGGTCGCGACGACGATGTCGGCCTCGCCGTCGCGGAAGCGCTGCGCCTGCGCGCGGCGCACCTCCGGCGAGAGGTTGCCGTAGATCGTCGCGACGCGGAACCCGGCCTCCGCGACATTTGTCGCCCAGTTAAGTACGTCGCGGCGCGAGAATGCGATCACCGCGTCGCCGCGTCGCAGTTGCCCGATACTGCCCACCGCACGCGGCGCCATCTCCAGCGGCGACTTGCGTTCCAGCGTACGCACCTCGAGCTCGCAGCCGAGGCGCTCGGCGAGCGCTTCCACCGCCGGGCGCGCCGACAGCGCGCCGAGCAGGAACACCGTCTTTGCTGCGGCTCCGCACACCGCGGCAGTCCACGCGGAGCCGCGGTCAAGATCCTCCAGCATCTGGATCTCGTCGATCACCGCGACCTCGACCGGGCGCGAAGTGTCGAGCATCTCGATGGTGCTCGCGACGTGGGTCGCGCCGGGGGTGATGCGCCGCTCCTCGCCGGTCACGAGGCTCACCGCCACGCCGCGGTCGGCGAGGCGCTCGTAGTTCTCCAGCGCCAGCAGGCGCAGCGGTGCCAGGTACACGCCGGTCGCCGCCTGCGCCAGCGCATCCATCGCCTGGTGCGTCTTGCCAGAATTCGTCGGCCCGAGGATCGCGACGAAGCGGCGGCGCATCATGAACGCCGTTTCGAAGGATTCCGGATAGCGCGCCAGCTTGACCGTATCGCGCGCAGCCTCGGCCAGCGTCTCCGTCCGGCGGCGCACGGCCGCCTCGGCGAGCCGGTCCTCGACGATGCGGAAGCGCCGGCTCGCCAGCTCTTTGCCGGTTTCCAGCGCACTCAGGAAGCGCGCGCCGTCCAGCCCTTCGGCCTGCGCCCGTTTCAGCACGGCGGTGACGAAGGCGCGCACGTCGGCCTCGAACTCGGCCACCGATGCCATGTGCAGCCGCTCGCGCACCAGCGCGAGATGCTTATCCTCGGGCAGCTTGCGCCACTTCTGCACCCGCGCCAGCACGCAGCGCTCCGGCACCAGCCGGTAGGGGAAGCGTCGCCCCTCGGCCTCGACCTCGCCGGCAACCTCGATCGCGACCGCCCCCTCGTTGTGCACGAGGCGCGCGTTGAAGCTCTGCAGCCAGAGATGAAGTTCGCGCGCGACGTCCAGCAGTTCGTCGTCGCTCTCGGCATCGTCCTCCGCCGGCACGACGGCCTCGGGGTCGATGAAGAAGTTCTCTTCCACCAATTAATGTGTTCCAGACAACAAAGGGTGGAGGGTCTCATGCCTGAAGCCCTTTTCATACCCCGACAACTCGACGGGCACACCAGGCAATGCGGTCGCCCCCATGCGGAATGATGTGCACCGCTGCCATGGTGGCACCCTAAAAAATACAGGCGGCGACAAGGAGCAGATTCGCATGCCCCGTTGCCGCCGCCCGATTCATGGCGTGGATCTGTGCCCCACGCCCACCTGCCGGTTTAAAGCACGATGTCGGACATCGTCAGCTCCGGCGCCGCGGACAGACCGATGGCGAATTCGGCCGCCGCATCGCCATCGGTGTTCCCATACAGAACCCCGTTGGAATACATGAGCTGCCCCGCCTGGGTAAAGGACGCGCCGGCTGCCAGCATCTGGGAGAACCCGTCGTTGGCGGATGTGGCCTGATTGGCATCCAGCGACGACAGGTCCAGACAGTCGATCCCGGATTCGAAATCGGTGATCAGATCCCAACTCGTGCTGGTCGTACCGGTTTCGGTCAGTGCATTAAAGTCGAAGACGTCGCGCCCCTGACCGCCCGTCAGTCGATCCGCCCCCACGCCACCGATCAGCACGTCGTCGCCCGTGCCGCCGGAAAGGGAGTCACTTCCTCCCTGACCGGCCAGGTAATCGTTACCCGCGCCGCCCTCGATAAGGTTGGATACGCTGTTGCCCGTCAGCTTGTCACCGAACGCGGATCCTGCAAGGTTCTCCACCCGCAGCAGCGTGTCGGTACCGCTGCCGCCCGTGACCTGAGCCTTGGTTGTACTCAGGCTCACGCTCACGCCGACACCGGCCGCAGCATAGCTCGCGGTATCGATGCCCTTGCCCCCGTCAATGACGTTGTTGAAGGCTCCGGCCTCGATCACATTGTTCAGCGCATTGCCCGTCAGGTTGGCGTTGCCTGACATCAAGATCGCGCCGTTCTCGACGTTTGCCCCGAGGGTGTAGGCGGACAGATAGCTATTGACGGTATCGACTCCGCCGGTCACCGCATTCGCATCGGTCTCGATGACCACGTCGCCGGGCTGATCGACCTCGTAGGTATCGGATCCTTCGCCGCCCTGCAGGACGTCGGCTCCCGCGCCGCCAATCAGCACATCGTTGCCGGAATTGCCGACCAGCTGGTCGTCACCGGCACCACCGTCCATCCAGTCGCCGTCCGAAGTGCCCACGAGCACGTCGTTGCCGGCGGTGCCGCGGTACTCGAGCGTGGCGTTGGCGATCTCCAGCTTCCCCCAGATCGTGCCGTCGGCGAACACGATCTGCTCGATACCCATCCCGGTGTTCTGGTCGACGATGCGCATCTCCTCGCCGCTGGTCGCGCGGATCAGCAGGTCCCCCGTCGCCATGTCCCCGATCAGCCGCACCTGCGAGGCGTCGAAGCCCTGCACCGACACCGTGTCCACGTCCCACGGCGCACCGTAGTCGACCACCCGGTCGTTTCCGCCGCCGCTCGACATCACGTAGGTGTCGCTCCCATCCATGCCGTGCAGCTCGTCGTCACCGGCGCCGCCGTCCATCCAGTTGACGCCCGACGTGCCCACGAGCACGTCGTTGCTGTCCGTGCCGCGGTACTCGAGCGTGGCGTTGGCGATCTCCGGCTGCCCCCACGTCGTGCCGTCGGCGAATACGATCTGCTCGATGCCCGTCCCGGTGTTCTGGCCGACGATGCGCATCTCCTCGCCGCTGGCCGCGCGGATCAGCAGGTCGCCCGTCGCCATGTCGACGGCCAGCCGCACCTGCGAGGCGTCGAGGCCCTGCACCG
>NZ_QVLR01000091.1 GCF_014822185.1 Azoarcus sp. Aa7 | reverse complement strand
TGAACCTGTTGCGGCTCAATACCACCCGCAAGGCGAGCATCAAGTCGAAGCGCATGCTGGCTGCCACCCTCGATGAATTTCGCGCCGAGTTGCTCGGAGTTATGACATGAAGGTGCGATTGCCCTGGACGGAATGGAGCGCCTCTTCCAATACATAGAAAATAGTGACCACCCTACCCTGCTCAAAGCAGCCATCTCTCATGTGGAGTTTGAAGCTCTACATCCGTTCAAGGATGGAAACGGTCGAATTGGAAGGATGCTAATTACCTTATTGCTATGGAAGTCGCATGTTATTTCGGCACCGCACTTCTACATTAGCGGATACTTCGAGGAACATAAAGACACCTACATCGACACTATGCGCGCGGTTTCTGAAAAAGATGATTGGACCTCCTGGTGCATTTTGTTCCTAGAGGCAATCGAGGCTCAAGCGATTCTGAATTTGGCGATCGCAGAAAACATTCGCGCACTTTATGAAAAAATGAAGCAAGAGTTCAGCAACGCACTCGCATCCAAATGGAGTGTTAATGCTCTCGACTTTGTATTCACCAATCCTGTTTTCCGAAACAATCGGTTTACTCAACAAGCGGGAATACCGCCCGCGAGCGCTGCTCGATTCACCAGGGTCTTATTGGACAAAAACCTTTTGAGAACGATGGAGGAGCCGTCAGGTCGCCGTTCTGCCTTGTACGCATTTGAGCCCCTGCTGGAGCTTGTTCGCGTATAACGGCTACAGGCATCAGCGAGTTCTGCCAATGCAGATTCGGTGCGCTGATTGACGACAGACTGCCGCCTCTACGCGAGAACATACACCGATTGCACTTCGCTAGGCGGTCTGCGGAAGCAACAGCAGCGTGACAACGATCACGCGATTCTGACGAGCCTTCGTGAGTGATGGCGGGTCATTACATTTAATAAACAGCAGCTTAGACAAACTCTTAATCAGCAGGGAGTCGGACGCTTCTCCTCGGCCCGGTGCGGCGTGGTCAGACCCCGACACCCTCTGGCCACAGAAAATACGGCCCGAACCTCGGGCTCATTCGGAACTCGCCGCCCGCATCCTTCCCCCAGGGCAATCGCACCTTCATGTCATAACTCCGAGCAACTCGGCGCGAAATTCATCGAGGGTGGCAGCCAGCATGCGCTTCGACTTGATGCTCGCCTTGCGGGTGGTATTGAGCCGCAACAGGTT
>NZ_QVLR01000090.1 GCF_014822185.1 Azoarcus sp. Aa7 | reverse complement strand
CGTGTGGCCCCCGGCCAACACCGCCCGCCCCACACCAACAAGGCAGCCAGGGCGAGCCCGGCCGCGGGCCACACGGGCGACGCGTGGCCGGATGACTGCGTCAGCGCACGCGCCAACAGCCCACCCGCGACATACATCGCCGCGACGACGACGATCCTGAGCCAGAGGGCGACAGGCCCCGCGGCACCGGCAGGCGCAGTCGGCCCTGCCTGAGTACCGGCAATCACGTCCGGCGAGTTTGAACCAAAGGAATCGGGGTCGGTTTGCAGCCCGGAATCGGCCATCAGGACGCACCTCGCGGACCGGGGCGAACGGAGGATCCGAAATGTCGCCATTATCTACTTTGGGACAATGTTATCACCCTGCCGCCAACCCAGCGTGATATTCCCCACACATCGTTGCCCCGATGCGGGCGTTCCAGACAAGCTCGCTCTGTCCGCGGGGGCGACCGACGCGGTCGCCTGATACCTACAGCGTCTTGTGCGTGCCGTCGCAGTAGGGCTGGTGGCCGGTGTGCTTGCAGCCGCACAGATAGGCCGTGCCCGTCTCCTGTGCAGTGAAGTTCACCGGCAGGAATGGACCGCCCTTATGCGATCCGTCGCAGAACGGCTGGTTCTTGCTGTTGCCGCAGCGGCACCAGTAATAGCTCTTGCCGGCTTCCAGTTCGACGGCATAGGGCCCCTTCTGTGCGATGGTCGGTTCCGGCTCGGTCATGACGTCACTCCTGAAGTGAAGCGGACCCGCGACCGGGCCTGCGCCCTTCCACTCTAGACGACCGCAGTCACGCGCCGCCAGGCGGGCACCTCAGTAATGCGGCGGAATTTCCTCGCGCAGATCGCGCCGCTCGCCGGGCGAACCGGTCGACATCTGGCGGTGCAACTCGACGATCTGCTTCTGCAGGCGGTCGATCAGCTGCTGCTGCCGAAACACCGCCATGTTCAGCTCGTCGATCGCGTCCTCGGCGAGCGCGAGCTTGCTTTCGATGCGGTCGAGGCGGTCTTCCATCACGCCTCCTCCGCCACGACGGCCACGTCGCCGAGGATGGACTTTGCAACCCCTTCGGCAACGCGGATGCCGTCGACACCGGCCGACAGGATGCCCCCGGCGTACCCGGCGCCCTCGCCCGCCGGGAACAAGCCCTTCACGTTGAGGCTCTGGCAGTCCGCACCGCGCGTGATGCGCAGCGGCGACGAGGTGCGCGTCTCGACGCCGGTCAGCACCGCATCGCGCATCGAGAAACCCTTGATCTGGCGCTCGAAGGCGGGGAGCGCCTCGCGCACGGCAGCGATCGCGTAGTCGGGCAGGCTCGTGGACAGGTCGCCCAGCTTCACGCCCGGTTTGTACGAGGGCTCGACCGAGCCGAGCACGCTCGACGGCTGCCCCTTGACGAAGTCTCCGACAAGCTGGCCCGGCGCGATGTAGTCGCCGCCACCCAGCTCGTAGGCGCGCGATTCCCAGTGACGCTGGAACGCGATGCCCGCCAGCGGGCCGCCCGGGTAGTCGTCCGGCGTGATGCCGACGACGATGCCGGCGTTGGCGTTGCGCTCGTTGCGCGAATACTGGCTCATGCCGTTGGTGACGACGCGGTTGGGCTCGGAGGTCGCCGCGACTACCGTTCCGCCCGGACACATGCAGAAGCTGTACACGGAGCGGCCGTTCTTCGCGTGATGGACGAGCTTGTAGTCGGCCGCGCCCAGCACCGGATGTCCGGCGTTGGGGCCGAAGCGCGCGTTGTCGATCAGCGACTGGGGATGTTCGACGCGGAAGCCGACCGAAAACGGCTTGGCCTCCATGTACACGCCCCGCTCGTGCAACATCTCGAAGGTGTCGCGCGCACTGTGGCCGAGCGCGAGGATGACGTGATCCGAGCGGATTTCCTCGCCGCTCGCGAGCACCACGCCGCGCAGATGCCCGTCCTCGATGCGGACGTCGGCCACGCGCTGCTGGAAGCGGATCTCGCCGCCCAGCGCGATGATGTCCGCACGCATGCTCTCGACCATGCCGACGAGGCGGAAGGTGCCGATGTGCGGCTTGCTCACGTACAGGATCTCTTCCGGCGCGCCGGCCTTCACGAACTCGGTCAGCACCTTGCGGCCGTAGTGCTTCGGGTCCTTGATCTGGCTGTAGAGCTTGCCGTCCGAAAAGGTGCCTGCCCCGCCTTCGCCGAACTGCACGTTCGACTCGGGGTTCAGCACGCTATTGCGCCACAGGCCCCAGGTATCCTTGGTGCGCTCGCGCACCGCCTTGCCGCGCTCCAGCACGATGGGTCGGAAGCCCATCTGCGCGAGGATCAGCGCCGCGAAGATGCCGCAGGGGCCGAAGCCGACGACCACCGGCCGATGGGCGAGCTGCTCCGGCGCCTTACCGACGAAGCGGTAGTTCGTGTCGGGCGTGCGGACCACGTTGCGGTCGCCGGCGAACTTCGCGAGCAGCGCGTCCTCGTTCGCCAACTGCAGGTCGATCGTGTAGCTCAGCGTGATCGCGCTCGGCTTGCGCGCGTCGTAGCTGCGCTTGAACACGGTGAACTCGCCCAGTTCGGCGGGCTGGATGCCCAGGCGGGCAACGATGGCGTCCCTCAGGGCGCCCTCGGGGTGATCGAGGGGCAGCCTGAGTTCGTTGATTCGCAGCATGGTGATTCCGGTCGCAGGTTCTCGGGGACGTGCCGCGCACGTCGAAGGCCGCGATTTTAAACGGGATTGCCTGCCGTCACCGCGTTTTCGGGTCCGCGCGCGGCCATTACCCTGAGCACCACGACCAGCACCGTTCCGACCGCCATCACCGCCGCCGCCATGTAGAGGCCGTCCGCGTAGCTGCCGCCGCGCGCCGCGAGCGTGCCGGTGACCGCCGGCCCGGCGATCTGCGCGATGCCGTAGGCGATGGTCATCTTTCCCATCATCTTCGCCGGCCGGGTCGGATAGTAGCGGCCGGCCATCGTGAGGACGAGGCTCACCGCGCCGATGAAATTGCCGCCGAAAAGGGTCGCCCCGAGGAAGGCCGGGATCAGTCCGCCCGCCAGCGGCAGCAGGATGCCCACGATCTGCAGCACGAACGACAGCAGCAGCGAATTCAGGTAGCCGACCCGGCGCGCGATGAAGTCCCACACGATGCACGCCGGTACGGCGGACAGCCCGAGCACGAGGAACACGAGCGAACCCCGCCCGCCCAAGCCGGGCAGCTTGTCGATGATCGCGACGATGAAGGTCGCGCTGACCACGTAGCCGACGCCGGCACAGAAATACGCCGCCATGAACACGCGCAGGAAGGCGGCCCCCGGCGGGTTGTCCTCCATCTTCTGCCCGCCGACCGTGACGGATGCGCTGTCGGGCGGGGGCAGCCAGCGCCACGCGGGGATCAGCAGCAGCACGCCCAGCGCGCTGAACACGAACCACTGCGTGCGCCAGCCCAGCCACTGCGTCATCAGCGCCACCGCAGCCGCACAGCCCGCGATGCCGAGGCCGATGCCGGTGAAGTGGATCCCCAGCTCGGAGCGATGCTGGTGGCGGATGAGCCAGTTAAGGATCAGCCCGGTCCCCAGCAGCATGCCCCCGGCGGTGCTCAGACCGGCAAGGAAGCGCGACACCGACCACCAGAAGACATCGGTCGTGAGGCCCATCGCCACCGTGGTGACCACGGCGACGACCAGCGCGATACGGTAGAGGCGGTCCTTGAGCACGAGGTCGCTGATCATCGAGGCGATCAGGGCGCCGCTGAGGTAGCCGGCGTAGTTCCAGGCCGCCAGCCAGCCGCCGTCGGCCACGCCGAGACCGGCCTGCTGCTGCATCAGCGGCAACAGCGGGGTGTAGGCGAAGCGTGCAACGCCCATCACCAGGATCAGGCTCAGGATGCCGGCACTCAGGACCTTCAGTCGTTGTTTTTGTGAATCGCTCATCGTGGGGGCCGTGGTGTGCGGATCAATACGCTACGGTATGGGTACGTATCGCGCAAGCCCGGCAGATACGCGCATAAGAGAGACTGATCCATCGCGCATACCCCCGCGGCGCGAAATTGCGCACGGCAACCGTCCCGACGGCCGTGCGGCGCCGAAGCGTCTATCTATACTGGGATCTCGACCCCGAACAACAAAGGAGACCGCGATGTCCGCCCACACCTACAAACTCGTCGAAATCGTCGGATCGTCCCCGGACAGCGTCGATGCCGCGATCCGCAATGCGATCGAAACCGCCGGCAAGACGATCCGCCACCTCGACTGGTTCGAGGCGACCGAGATCCGCGGCCACATCGCCGACGGCAAGGTGGCTCACTACCAGGTCAAGCTGAAGGTGGGGTTCCGGCTGGAGGTGTGAGGCCGCGGCCGGCTTCGAGCATCATGCGGCGGCTTTCCGGCGTCTCGAGGCTGATGCGCCCGAGGGCACCGCTGCGGTAGTCGACCAGGAGGATCTGCGCGGCCTTTTCCAGGTCCGGCGCACCGCCCTTGAGGCGACAGCCGCGCCGTGCCGCGACGATCTCGACCACACCGACGCCGTCGAGCGCCTCCATGCGTTCGGGGGCGACGCCATAGCGCTTCGCGACGAGATCGGGGTAGCGCTCTACCAGCACGTCGCCGAGAAAGGCCGCGACCTCCTCGTCGATCACCGCATTGCGGCCGATCGCGTGGCTTGCCGCGAGCATGAAGCCGTCCGAATCGTGGTCGATCTTCGGCCACATCAGACCCGGCGTGTCGGTGATCGTCATGTGCGAGCCGAGATCGAAGGTCTGCTGCTGTTTGGTCACCGCCGGCTCGTCACCGACCGCCGCGACGCGGCGCTTGAGCAGCGCGTTCATCAGCGTGGATTTGCCGACGTTGGGGATGCCCATGATCATGATGCGCAACGGCCTCGTGCCGTCGGTACGGTGCGGCGCGAGCGCCTGGCACAGCCCGGGCACGCGCGCGACATCGCCCGGCTTCTTGCACGACAGCGCCACCGCCTTCACGCCGGCCTGCGCATTGAAGAAGTCCAGCCAGGCGCGGGTCGCGACGGGGTCCGCGAGGTCGGCCTTGTTGAGCAACTTGAGGCACGGACGCTGCCGGAACAGGCGCAGTTCGCGGATCATCGGGTTGCTGCTCGCCTCGGGGATGCGGGCGTCGAGCACCTCGATCACGACGTCGGTCATGGCCATGGTCTCGGCCGCCTTCTTGCGCGCCGAGGTCATGTGACCGGGAAACCACTGGATGGACATCTGGACAGTAAGTGTTGGACAAGGCGCGCATTATCGCCTCCTTCGGCCTGCTATTGGGGCAAAATGGCGGCCTTTCGAGGGGTAGTGCATGAATCGTGACGAAGTGATCGCGGCCACGCGCCAGTGGATCGAAAAAGCGGTGATCGGGCTCAACCTGTGCCCGTTCGCCAAGTCGGTGTATGTGAAGAATCAGGTGCGCATCGTCGTCAGCGAGGCGAAGCATGTCGACGCCTTCCTCGAGGACCTCGACCGCGAGCTCGAATTCCTCGCCGCCGCCGACCCGCAGGACGTGGACACCACCCTGCTCGTGCATCCGACCCTGTTTCCGGAGTTCCTCGACTTCAACGAGATCGCCGGCATCGCCGAGGAGGCGGTCGAAGAGCACGAACTCGAAGGCATCCTGCAGGTGGCCAGCTTCCATCCGCGCTTCCAGTTCGAGGACACGGCCGAGGACGACATCGCGAACTTCACCAACCGCTCGCCCTTCCCCACCCTGCACCTGCTGCGCGAAGAAAGCATCGAGCGCGCGGTCGCGGCCTACCCGGAAGCCGATGCGATCTACGAGCGCAACATCGAGACGGTGACGAAGCTCGGCCTCGACGGCTGGAAGGCGCTCGGCATCCCCGGAATGCAGGACGAGAAGAAGTGAGTCGCGCGCGCCACAAGCCTGCGACGCCGGCGGCCCGGCCCACGGTCCCCGCCGCGCCGGCCGCGACCCCCGACGTCCGGCCGGGACAGTCGGTCGAGCTCCTCAAGGAGCTGCACATCCTGACGCGCGACGGCAAGCTCAACCAGGACAGCCGGCGCAAGCTGAAGCAGGTGTATCACCTCTACAACTTCATCGAGCCGCTGCTCGACGAAGTCATGAGCGCGCGCGGGGATCTCACGCTCGCGGACCACGGCGCCGGCAAGTCCTACCTCGGCTTCATCCTGTACGACCTGTTCCTGAAGTCGCGCGAGGGTGGCCACATCTACGGCATCGAAACCCGCGAGGAGCTCGTCGCGAAGTCGCGCGAACTCGCGGGCCGGCTCGGCTTCGAGCGGATGAGTTTCCTGAACCTCTCGGTCGAGGAATCGATCCGCTCGGCCGAGCTGCCCGAGCGCATCGACATCGTCACGGCATTGCACGCCTGCAATACCGCCACCGACGACGCCATCCGCTTCGCGCTGGAAAAGCACGCGCGCTTCATCGTGCTGGTGCCCTGCTGCCAGGCCGAAGTCGCGGCCACGCTGCGCAAGCACAAGAACGAATCCTTCGGCCGCACCCCGCTGTCCGAGCTGTGGCGCCACCCGATCCACACGCGCGAGTTCGGCAGCCAGCTCACCAACGTGCTGCGCTGCCTGCTGCTCGAGTCGCACGGTTATCAGCTCACCGTCACGGAACTCGTCGGTTGGGAGCATTCGATGAAGAACGAACTCATCATCGCCCGCGCCACCGGCCAGCGCCGCGGCAACGCGCGCGAGCGGCTGGAGAGCATCCTCGCCGAACTGAACCTCGACGAGTTGCGCGAACGCTTCGTCTATTGAGCACGTCGACAAACGCCCGTACTTCACCGCGATCAATTACGGGCGCAGGTCGAAGCCGTAAGCTGCAGATTCTCCATCAGCCGGCGCAGACCATGTCCGACATCCCCTACCCCGTCCTCGTCGCCGCCCTCTTCCTGTTCGGCTGCCTCGCCGGGCTGCACATGCTGCTGCGGCACCAGCACGCGCAGCGCGCCCTGCCCGGGCGCGACCAATACCTTGCCACCCACGACCTGCAGTCGGTCGTGTGTGCGCATTGCCGCTCGATCGACACGCGGGAATTCGGTCTCAACGACGGGGATGACGACCGTCGCGTCGTCGCGTGTTCGCAGTGCGACAAGCTCCTGTTCCGCTATACGCGGGGGGCGCCCGGTCCGCTCTAGAACAATCCCGCGTATGGACGGGTCAACCCGGCATCTGCTCAAGGAGGCCGATCATGGAACTCGCATCCCTGACATCCTCGCTGCTGACTTCGCTCGGCGTCGCGCAGGAGCGTTTCGATGGCGGCGAGCTCGCCGTCCATAGCCCGATCGACGGCAGCCTGATCGGCCGGGTCGGTGCCGCCGACAGGGCAGCAACGGAGGCGGCCATCGCGCGCGCGCATGACGCCTTCCTGGCCTGGCGCAGCGTACCCGCCCCGCGGCGCGGCGAGCTCGTGCGGCGCTTCGGCAATCTCCTGCGTGATCACAAGACGGACCTTGGCACGCTCGTCACGATCGAAACCGGCAAGATCCGCCAGGAAGGCCTCGGCGAAGTGCAGGAGATGATCGACATCTGCGATTTCGCCTGTGGCCTTTCGCGGCAGCTGTACGGCCTCACGATCGCCAGCGAACGGCCGGGCCACCGCATGGTGGAGCAGTGGCATCCGGCCGGCGTCGTCGGCGTCGTATCGGCCTTCAACTTCCCCGTCGCGGTATGGGCATGGAATGCGATGCTGGCGTGGGTGTGCGGCGACAGCGTGGTGTGGAAGCCGTCCGAACGCACGCCCCTCACCG
Source organism: Azoarcus sp. Aa7 (assembly GCF_014822185.1). GTDB lineage: Bacteria > Pseudomonadota > Gammaproteobacteria > Burkholderiales > Rhodocyclaceae > Aromatoleum. The sequence goes on along the minus strand of NZ_QVLR01000090.1, from coordinate 20,659 downwards.
CGCTCGCCTGCAGGGCCCTGTTCGAGCGCGCGTGCCGCGGCATGGCCGAAGCCCCGGCGGGCCTGCTCGAAGTCGTGACCGGCGGCCGCGAGCACGCGGCCCTGCTCGCCGACGATCGCCGCATCGCGGTTTTTTCCGCGACCGGCTCCTGCGGCATGGGGCGCGCGCTGGCGCCGCGCGTCGCTGCGCGGCTGGGGCGCTCCGTCCTCGAACTGGGCGGGAACAATGCCGCCATCGTATGCCCCAGCGCCGATCTCGCGCTCACCGAGCGCGCCATCCTCTTTTCCGCGGCGGGCACGGCCGGACAGCGCTGCACGACGCTGCGCCGCCTTATCGTGCATGAATCGATCGCCGACACGCTGCTCGAACGACTGCGCGCAGCCTGGCACCGCATTCCCGTCGGCAGCCCCCTCGACACCTCAACCCTTGTCGGCCCGCTCATCGACACCGGCGCCGGGGCGGCGATGGATGCCGCCCTCGCCGAAGCGAAGGCTGCGGGCGGCACGGTATTCGGCGGCGAAACGGTGACGGTGCGCGGCTGCGAAGGCGGCTGCTACCGCCGCCCGGCGCTGGTCGAAATGCCCGCGCAGCACGACATCGTCCGCCGCGAGACCTTCGCACCCATCCTCTACGCGATGCGCTATTCCAGCCTGGACGACGCGATTGCGCTGCACAACGACGTGCCGCAGGGGCTCGCGTCGTCGATCTTCACGCAGGATCTGGCCGAAGCCGAGCGCTTCCTGTCCGCGGCGGGGAGCGATTGCGGAATCGCCAACGTGAATATCGGCCCCTCGGGTGCCGAAATCGGCGGTGCGTTCGGCGGGGAGAAAGACACCGGCGGCGGGCGCGAGTCGGGATCGGATGCGTGGAAGGGCTACATGCGCCGCGCGACCTGCACGATCAACTACTCGGGGGCACTGCCTCTCGCGCAGGGCATCCGCTTCGGGCTGGACGAGCCCTGAGCCGGGCGTGCGGCCCTAGCCCGCGGGGGCCGCAGCCGGTTCGCGAGTGACGAGCAACTGGTCGATGCGGTAATTGTCGATGTCGACCACCTCGAACTTGTAGCCGCCGTAGCTCACGGCGTCGGTGCGCTTGGGCACCTTCCGCAGGGCGTACATCATGAAGCCGGCGAGGGTCTCGTAGTTCTCGCTGCCTTCGAACTCGTCGATCTCCAGCGCGTGCATCACGTCCTCGATCGGCGTGATGCCGTCGATCAGCCACGAATCGGCGTCGCGCTTGACGATGAGTTCCTCCTGCAGCGTGCTTCCCAGTTCGCCCATCACGGTGTTCATGACGTCCTGCAGGCTCAGCAGGCCGACTATCAGGGCGTACTCGTTGACGATCAGCGCGAAGTCCTCGCGCGCTGCGCGGAAGCGGTCCAGCGCTTCGAACAGCGTGAGCGTGTCGGGAATGACGAGCACGCTGCGCACCATCGGGTCCGCGCGCAGCGACAGTTTCTGCCCCGACAGGATGCGCGTGAAGATGTCCTTGAGGTCCACATATCCGACCACCGTGTCGATCGTGTTCTCGCACACCGGGAACTTGCCGTGCGGCTGATCGGTGAGCTTCTTGCGGATGCTCTCCTCGGATTCGTTCAGCGTGAAGAAGACGATGTTCTCGCGGTTCGTCATCGCCGAGCCGACCGTCCTCGTATCGAGCTCGAACACGTTCATGATGAGCTCGCGCTCCTGGGTCAACAGGGTGCCGGTCAGGGCGCCGGCCTCGGCCATCGCAACGATGTCTGCCGAGGTGATGTCCTCGGTGCGCACGTTGGGCAGCTTGAACAGCGCGAACAGGCGGTTCGCGAGCCCGTCGAAGAACCACACGGCCGGGGCGAATGCGATCAGGAACACCTGGATCGGCTTCACCACCGCGACCGCGACGCGCTCGGGTGCGACCATCCCCAGCCGCCGCGGAATCAGGTCGGCGAACAGGATGAACAGCGAGGTCACGACGATGAAGGACAGCACGAAGCTCAGCGTGTCGAGCATCGGCCCGTCATAGGCGAGCGCGATCACACCGGAAATCGCGGGCGACAGCGCCGATTCGCCGACGATGCCCCCCAGGATCGCGATCGCGTTCAGCCCGACCTGCACCACGGTGAAGAAATGGCCCGGATTCTCCTGCAGCGCGAGCACCCGCGCCGCGGCCGCGTCGCCGCCCTCGGCCATCAGCCGCAGCTTGATCTTGCGCGACGCAGCGAGCGAAATCTCCGAAATCGAAAAGAACGCGCTCAAAGCGATGAGCGCGGCAATGACCAGCAACTGATTCGACAGACTCACGATAAAACTCCGCACTCCTCCGCAGCAGACCCCGCGGCCGCCATGCGCCGCCGCGTGCCTGCAGCCGACGCGGGGCTTTACGGACTCAGAACAGGATCTCGAAGCCGACGCCCAGCGCCCAGCCGCGCCGGTTCTCGTCCTTCGCATCGCCCTGCGGCCAGAAGTGGCCCAGGCTCACCTCGACGAGCGTCCAGTCCCGATACACCGGCTGCTTCCAGATCGCCCGCACACCGGTTTCGGAGACGTTGTCCGAACCCGCGGTCGCTCCGCCGATGAGGGCTTCCAGCGACAAGGTGCGCTGGTCGCCGAAGCTCTTGAAGATACCCATACTGTTCGACCATGCCAAGCCGTCGGTCTCGTCCGAGATCGTTCCGGCAAGCTGCCAGCGAAACGCCAAGGACCGCGTGAAGCCGTGACCGAAGTTCAGCGCGGTCGTCGAACCGACACCGTCCTTGCGGTTCCAGAAGAGCGTCTCGCGGAAGTCGATGTGGTTGCGCTCGCCCAGCGCCCAGCCCTTCTTGTAGCGCGCCTGGGCATAAGGCTTGATGCCGCTGCGCAGGCCCGCGCGGAAGTCGATGTTGTCGCGCAGCGCATAGCCGACTCCGGCGAAAAAGGTCTGGTCCTGCCTGCGGTCCTCGGCGAGCAGCAGTTCGCGCCGGGTGAAGGGTTCGGGCTGGTCTATGACGAGTTCGCGCTCGTTTTCCTGACCGAAGAACAGATAAGTCTTTTCCTTCACGTTCGGCATGTCGAGCTTTGCACCGAAGCGGAAGCTCGCGTCCGGGCTTTCATGCTGCCGACTGAGGAACTTGAAGCCGATTCGGCCCGACACGCTCCCGCCCTGCTCGAACGGCTTGTCGCCGAACCAGCTGTCGACGTGCCGCGCGATCCCCTCGGTGAAGTCATGCACCATCAAACGGCTGCGGTCGAGAATGGACGATCCGGATCCGGATCCGGCCGGCTGCGGCGCACCCTGTGCGTCCGCCCCCGCCGCCCACCCGCTCGCGAGATATCCGATAAGCATGCAACCCGCCAGACTGCGCCTCATGGCCGATCCCCCCTGCGGTAATCGGAAAGCCGACACCTTTTTTGTAATTTACGGTGTCCGACCGAAAAAGGCGAATCTGCGACGACGAGCGGCGGGAATCCCGTCACGAATGCCGTATGGTTTCCCGCCGGGGACGATCAGCCACGCGGCCCCATCAGGCGTTCCGGCTCGACGGACACCGTCTCGGTCCCGTCCGTGATCCACAGCTGCCCGTCCTGGATCGTGCATTGCAGACGCATGCTGCGTGCGGTCAACGCCGCGAGCGCCGGGGCGACGTCCCCGGGCAGGTTCAGCACGGTGAGGTTCGTCAACCGCGTGAGCTTGTCGCGAATGCCGTTCCACCAGACGTCCGCCGCCCGCCCGTAGCTCATCACGACGACTTCGCGCGCGCGGCCGCAGGCCTTGCGGATCCATTTCTCGTCCGGCTGGCCGACATCGATCCAGCGCTCGACAAGGCCGGTCAGGTCCCTCTGCCACAGGTCCGGTTCATCGTCGACGCACAGCCCCTTGGCGAAAGCGAGGGCGGGATCGGCGTACAGCGCGAATGCGAGGATGCGCACCATCATCCGCTCGTCGGTCTCGGACGGATGGCGTGCGATCGTCAGGTTGTGGTCGCCGTAGTAGTTGCGGTCCATGTCGGCGACCACTAGCTCGACCTTGAAGATGGTTGCCTTGAGGGCCATGTCGTTCGATTCCCGCTGCGGCCTCGGGCCGCTGTTGATTGGTCGTGCTGCGCTTCAGTGCGTCGAGCTTCCGGTGGCGCGGCGCGCCTGCTGCCACGCGAGTACCGCCTGCGTTGCGTGCGCCATCACGCGGTCGCGGAACTGTGCAGGCAGCTCCTTCGACAAGGCATCGAACAGCGCCTCGTTCATTTCGCGCGCGAGTCCGTCGGCGGCCAACCCTTCGGCCAGGCACTGGATCTGGATATGCGCGACCGCGTCGGCCACCAGGCGCCAGCCGAGCACCGGCATCAGTTCCGTCAGCGCAAACATCATCCCGCCGAGGCGGGTCAGGATCGCCGTCGCCTGCTCGCGTTCGTCGCTCGCGATCATCGCGTGCCAGAGGGCGAGATGGATGCCGCGCCTGAGGTCGATCTTGAGGTCGATCGCGTTGCCTTCGCCTTCGGCGATCGCCGCGAACTGGCGCTGGAAGCGCGCGTCCTGCTCGGGCCCCAGCGCGGTGCGCAGGGCACCGAGGAGTTCCGACAGGCCGGGGATCGCGACCAGTCCGAAAGCCTGGCTGTACGCCAGCCCCCATTGATCCAGCCCCGACACGAGCATCGCCAGGCGCAATGCGCGGGCGTCGTCGTCGCCAGCAGCCCGGCTCCAGTTCCCCAGCGCCGCGGCGAGCGTCTCGACGCCACGGGCACGGCCGGCATCGTCCTCGTCCAGCGTCAGGCGGAACACCTGCGCAAAGCCGTCCTGCGCCATGCGTGCGGCAAGCTTCTGCACGTCGACCGCGGCCAGGGCGGCGAGCGAGTCGACCGGGATCGTTTCGGCGGATACGTCTTGCGTCATGTCTGCGGTCCGGGAAAAGAGGTAGGGGAAAGGGGGCGTATTCTGAGCCCCGCGCGAGCGGACGGCAAATATCGCCCGACGCGGCAACGGCGGATCTTGTGCATTGCGCCATTCCTGACAGAATGCGTCCATCCTCCCCAACGCCGACGACCATGTCCGACCTGCCCTTCGAGTCCCTGACTCCCGATCTCCTTCTCGACGCGCTCGAGAGTGTCGGACTGCGCCCCGACGGCCGCATGCTGGCCCTGAACAGCTATGAGAACCGTGTCTACCAGGTCGGCATGGAGGACGCCCCGCCACTGGTCGTGAAGTGCTATCGCGCCGCGCGCTGGAGCGACGAAGCCATCGCCGAAGAGCATGCCTTCGTCACCGAACTCGCCGCGCGGGAGATTCCGGTCATCGCTCCGCTCGTGATTGCAGGCGCCACGCTGCACCATTTCGCCGACCAGCGCTTCGCCGTCTTCCCGCGTGCCGGCGGGCGCGCGCCCGAGCTGAACGACCCGGCGACGCTCGAATGGATGGGGCGCTTCATCGGCCGCATCCACGCGGTCGGCGCCCTGCAACCCTACCGGGAACGGCCGACGCTGGATATCGCGAGCTTCGGCGTCGAACCGAGACGCTACCTCCTCGACCACGACTTCATCCCCGTCGACCTGCTCGCTGCATGGACGAGCACCGTGGACCAGGCGCTGGACGGCGTGCGGCGCTGCTTCGAGCGCGCCGGCGCCGTCGCGCACATCCGGCTGCACGGTGACTGCCACGCCGGCAACGTGCTGTGGAGCGAGTCGGCTGCGACTCCGGGACCGCAGTTCGTCGACTTCGACGACAGTCGCATGGGACCTGCGGTCCAGGACCTCTGGATGCTGCTGTCCGGCTCGCGCGAAGAAATGAGCCGGCAGCTCGGCGACGTGCTGGCGGGCTACGAGGACTTCCACGAGTTTTCCGCACGCGAGCTGCATCTTCTGGAGGCGCTGCGCACCCTGCGCCTCATCCACTACTCGGCGTGGATCGCCCGCCGCTGGAACGATCCGGCCTTCCCGCGCGCCTTCCCGTGGTTCAACACCCAGCGCTACTGGCAGGACCGCGTGCTGGAGCTGCGCGAGCAGATCGCGGCGATGGACGAACCGCCGCTCTGGTCGATTTGACGGAGCCCCTCAGGCTCGCCGCAGGAAGGAGCGCTCGTTCGACTTCGGCGGCTGCGCCGTGCCGGAGCGGAAGCTGTCGAGCGTGCGCCGCAGGTGCGCCGCGTCCTCGTCGCCGAAACCGCGCTTGAAGTCGGTCAGCACCAGCCGGGAACGGGTCAGCCAATTGCCTGGCGCATCATCCACCGCGCACCACGACGCCGTCGACACGTCGGGCACGTGCTGCGCGAGCCACAGCATCGCCTCGCGTTCGCGCAAGCCGTGCAGTTCGGCGCCGTTCTTGGGAATGACATGCGGGGTTGCGCCGCACACCCGCGGGCGGATGTCCTCGGCGAAGCGCCCGACCAGTTTGGACAGCGAAAACAGCATTCGCCAGTCCGAAGTGATGACGATGCGCGCCTCTTCATAGTCGCGCACGACCGCCTCGATGTGCGGCAGGCAGCGAAAATCCTCGACCTCGCCCCACGGATGGGTAACGCCGTCGAAATCCATGAAGATGTAGCTATGCCGAGTCATTTATTGGTTGCCGATAGAGTAAAGGCGCGAAGGCGCACCGGATGTTAGAATGCTGCATTGCGCAAAATCTGGCAAGTCGCCTTTACAAATGGGCGTATTGCGGGTTTTACCTAGTTCCAAAGACATAAGCGCGACATTGCAATGCTGCGAAGCACCATTTTCGTTTCAGTTTTCCCGAGGATTACCCCATGAAGTCGCTCGTCAATCTCGAAGGCAAGGTCGGCCTGATCACCGGCATCGCCAACGAAAAGTCCATTTCCACCGGCGTCGCCGAGGCGTGCGCGGAGGCTGGTGCGAAGCTCATCATCACGTATCAGAACGACAAGACGCGCGCCTTCATCGAGCCCGTCGTCAATCGCCTCGGCGTCGAGGACGTGTATCTTCTGGACGTGACACGCCCCGAGACCCTCGCCGACGTGCATGAGAAGATCGCTGCGCGCCACGGCAAGCTCGACTTCGCGATCCACAGCATGGCCTTCGCCAAGCGCGACGACCTGCACGGCCGCGTGGTCGACACCTCGCAGGACGGCTTTGCGATGGCGATGGACGTGTCGACGCATTCCTTCGTGCGCCTCGCCAAGATGGTCGAGCCGCTGCTGGAGCGTGCAGGCGGCGGATCGCTCGTCACGATGACCTACCTCGGCAGCGAGAAGGTGATCCCCAACTACGGCGTGATGGGCCTGTGCAAGGCGGCACTGGAAGCTGCGACCCGCTACATGGCGTTCGAGCTCGGCGGCAAGAACATTCGCGTGAACGCCGTCTCCCCCGGCCCGCTGATGACGCGCGCCGCATCGGGTATCGCCGGCTTCGACGGCCTGATGGCGACCGCGGTCGAGCGCTCGCCGATGCACGCCCTCGTCACGCCGGAGGACATCGGCGCGCTGACGGCCTTCCTCGTCTCCGACGCGGGGCGACTGGTCACCGGCGGGGTCCATTTCGTGGACGCCGGCTACAACATCATGGCCTGAGACGCGAGGCGCGGGTGATCGATCTCGCCGAAGCACGCGCCCGACTCGGTCGTATCGGACTCCGCCTGCCCGATCCGATCCCCCCTCATGCGCTGCTGGAGGGCATGAGGGAAATCGGACGGGGCGAATACAGCATCGTGCTGGAACACCCCGATCCCGAACGGGTCTATAAAGTCGTCAGTTCGCCCGCCGACCTGTTCCTCTATACGGCAGACGACCGCCCGCTCGGTCCGCACTTCCCGGTGGTGTATGCACACCACGGGGCGATCGGGCGCGCAGCCTCGGGTTACCCCTTCCATCTTCTCGAGATGGAGCGTCTCTACCCACTGCGGGACGGAACCCCGGCGGCCGAACAGGCCGCCCTGCTGATCGACGCCTACTGGTCAGCCTGCCTCGAACGCATGCAACTGGGAGGGGACATGGGCAGGATCGCGCTATACCATGTGAGCCTCGCGCCGCCCGCGATAGGCGAATCGCTGACGCTCGCATTGAAGGCGCTGTCGGACTTCGTCGAGGAGTACCAAGTACTGCCGGACATCCTCAACGCGGACAACATCATGATGCGCAAGGACGGCACGCTGGTATTCTCCGACCCGGTATTCATCGCCTGAGCGATTCCCCACGGTACAAAGGGCCACGATGAGCGACTTCGACGAGCACCACCCGCCCCACGCGCAGTGCACCGGCGTCGGCATACCGCGCAGCGGAGCATTCGACCCTGCTGCATTCGAGCGTGCGGTCAACGACCTCCTGGCCGCCTGCGGCATCGCCCCCGACACGACCCACATGGGCCGCACCGCGACGCGCGTGCGCGAACTGTGGCAGCGGCGCCTGCTCGGCGGATACGAGCTCGACCCCGCCGAAGCACTGGGCGACGGCTTCCCCGACGAGCGCTCGGACATGGTCGTGATTCGCGGCATCGCCGTGCATGGCGTGTGCCCGCACCATCTCGTGCCCTTCCGCGGCGTCGCTCACGTCGCCTACCTTCCCGGCGGGCGCCTGCACGGCTTCGGGCGCATTGCCCGCCTGGTCGACGCCATCGGGCACCGCTTCACTTACCAGGAGTGGATGACGCGCGACATCGCCGATGCCCTGCTCCAGCACGGCCATGCTCGAGGTGCGGCGTGCATCATCGAGGCGGAGCAGCTGTGCCTGCTGCTGGGCGAGGACCGGCGCGGCGACGAGCGCGTCGTCACGCAAGCCTTCGCCGGCGAATTCGAGACGCGCGAACACCTGCGCAGCGAGTTCCTGCACGCGACCGCAGCGCGCGGCGCGCGCTGACTCCCCGCGTTCAGTGAAGGGTGAAGGTCGGCACCCCCCGCGTGCCGATCTCGAGCATCACGACCTCCTTGCTGCGCAGCGTCACCGAACCGTGCACGCGGTCGTTGCCCGAAACCGAGTACTCGAACTCATAGACGCGCTGCGGGCACAGCCGCCCGTCCTCGTCGCGGACAAAACGGAACGAGCGGCTCGAGACGGTTTCGTCGAGGAACTGCACGCCTTCGCGACGGCATGCCGCCCGCGCCGCCTGTACGCCTATTTCGCGCGTCCTGGCGCTGTCCAGCCAGAACCAGCCGCACAGGCACAGCAGCATCAGGGCCAGCAGCTCGGAAAATGTCATTGTCGGAGAGTCCGCAAAACCGGATGCAGGCACCGCGCCATCAGTCGAGCTCCATGCCGCGCATCACGAAGAAGAACAAGCCGCCGAGCAGAGCCGACAAGGGCACCGTCAGCAACCACGCGGCGAAGATGCGCTGCAGCTGCGTGCGCGTGACCAGCTCCTTCCGATAAACCTCGCGCAATACCCTGCGCTCCCGCTTCGAAAAATTCGCCGGATCGGTCTTCTGTTTCGAATGCGCCTTCAGGTCGGCGAGCATCGCCTTCTTTTCCGGCACGCCGGCACGCTCGAAACGGCCGAGGAAAGCGTCCATCGCCGTCTGGTCGCCGGCCGGGTGTTGTGCCTTCATGTCCGCAACCATGCGCGCGTAATTGACTTTGAGGTACTCGCGCAGGAAGCCGACGCCGATCACCGCGCCGACCGCGATGTGCGTCGAACTGACCGGCAGGCCCAGCACGCTGGCGGTGATCACGGTCACGGTCGCGGACAGGGCCACGCTGAACGCACGCATCTGATCCAGTTCGGTGATCTCTTCGCCCAGCGTGCGGATCACCCGCGGCCCGAACAGCGCAAGCCCCAACACCAGTCCCAGGGCCCCGGTCAGCAACACCCAGAACGGTACCGGAGTCAGACGCGCGACAGGCCCGCTGATGTGCCCGAGCGAATCGACGATCGACGCGAGCGGCCCCACCGCGTTCGCCACGTCGTTCGAGCCGTGCGCGAAGCACAGCAGCGCGGCGGCGAAGATCAGCGGCGGGTTGAACAAGCGGTTCACGCCCGACTTGGTATTCGCGATGATGTAATTCGGGCTCGACACGGCACGCCGCACGTACAGGTACGCGGCGCCCGCGGCGACGATGCCGCTGACTGCCGCCACGGTGAAATCGGCCGCCCACAACCGCCCGAAGCCCTTCATCAGCAGGAAGGTCCAGAACGACCACGCCATGAACGCCACGAGCCCGGGCAGCGTGCGCCGCGCCGCGGCGACCATGTCGACCTGATAGGTGATGAGGCGCTTGATCAGGTAAAGAAACAGCGCCGCGAACAGCCCGGCCAGCACGGGCGAAATCACCCAGCTCGCGGCGATCGCGCCGACGACCTTCCAGTTCACGACGTCCGCCCCGACCGCGGCGACACCGGATCCCAGCACCGCGCCGACGATCGAATGCGTCGTGGATACCGGCATGCCGAAGGCGGTCGCGACGTTGATCCAGAGGCCGCCGGCAAGGAGTGCGGCCATCATGACCCACACCATGGTCCAGGCGTCGCCGATATTCGCGGGATCGATGATGCCGCTGCGTATTGTCCGGATCACGTCGCCCCCGGCGATCAGGGCGCCCGAAGCCTCGAACACCACCGCGAGGCCGAGCGCGCCGGCGAGCGTCAGCGCGTGTGCGCCCACGGCAGGCCCGACGTTGTTCGCAACGTCGTTGGCGCCGATGTTCATGGCCATGTACGCACCGAGCACGGCGCCGACCACCACGAGCACCCCGCCCTCCGTACCGCCCTTCAGCGCCGCATACAGCATCACGCCCACAACGAAGAGCATGGTCGCCCCCAGGCGCAGCAGCTCGCCGTGCCCCTGGCGCGTGGCCTTGTCGATTTCGTCGATGTGCTTGAGTTCCAACTTTCAGCCGACCACTATGCGAACGCGGAATTGTTCATTCTCGCAGAATCCGGCGGCGCCTCAGAGGCGATCGTACTTGTCCGACCGTCCGCGCGCCTTGTCGACCGGATAGCGCTCGGCGTTGATGCGCATCTTCGTCCTTGCGGCATCTGCCAGGTCGACGCCGAGAACGTCGGCCAGACGCACGAGGTAGAGCAACACATCGGCCAGTTCCAGCGCCACTTCCGCGCGCGCCGGCTCGGGCAGCGCGGCCGACTCCTCGCCGCTCAGCCACTGGAAGTGCTCGATCACTTCCCCGGCCTCGCCGGACAGGGCCATTGCGAGGTTCTTCGGCGTGTGGAAGCGCTCCCAGTCGCGTTCGGCGGCAAAAGCACGCAGCGCGTCGCGCAGCGCTTCGAGGCTGTCCTGCCCGGTCATTCGATGTGATGCTCCAGGTCGAAACCCGCATCCTCGTCTTCGCCGAGCACGCGCACCAGCCACGGCATCACCGATTCGAGGGTCTGCGGCAGCACCCACGGCGGATTGACGATGTAGAGGCCGCTGCCGAACATCCCGAAGCCGTCGCGCGCCGGTTTGCGCACCGCGAGCCGCACGTCGAGCCAGCTCTCCGCACCCAGGTCGGCCAGACGCTCCGGCAGCTGCCGCGCTTCGGGGCGCGCAAGCATCGGGTACCACACCGCGTAAGTGCCGCCCGGAAAGCGCTTTATCGCGTCCGCAACGGTATCGACGGCGCGGCGGTAATCCTCCTTTACCTCGTACGGCGGATCGATCAGCACCACCGCACGCCGCGCGGCCGGCGGCAGGAGTCCGCGCAATCCGGCAAACCCGTCGGCCTTGCGGATCAGCACACGGTCCGTATCGCGCGCGAAGGTCTGTTCGAGCAGCGAGACGTCGGCCGGATGCAGTTCGAACAGGCGCATGCGATCCTGTTCGCGCAGCTGCGTCATCGCCAGCGCGGGGGAGCCCGGGTAGAAGGTCAGGCGCCGGTGCGGATTGAACTGGGCGACCGCGTCGATGTACGGGCGCAGCGCCTCCGGCAGATCGTCGCGTTCCCACAGGCGTCCGATCCCGCCGGAGAATTCGGCGGTCTTGCCCGCCTGTTCGCTGTCGAGCGCATAGCAACCCGCACCGGCGTGCGTGTCGATGTACCACCACGGCTTGTCCTTGCGGTTGAAATAGCGCAGCAGCTCGATCAGGACGAAGTGCTTGAGGACGTCGGCATGGTTGCCGGCATGGAAGGCGTGGCGGTAACTGAGCATGGAGGATGCGGAACGGAGTCAGGCGCCGAATGCTAACACTGCCTGCTATGATTGCGGGCCGCTGGCGCGCACCGCCGGCTCCAACGGAGACAAGAAAGATGGCGATTTACGCCCTGGGCGAACATACCCCGAGCTTCGGCGACGGGTGCTGGGTTGCGGACAACGCCACGGTGATCGGGCGCGTGGAAGCCGGATCCAACGTGAGCGTCTGGTACAACGTCGTGATCCGCGGCGACAACGATCCGATCACGATCGGCGACAACACCAACATCCAGGACGGCTCGGTCCTGCACAACGACGACGGCGTGCCGCTGAAGATCGGCTCCGGCGTGACCGTCGGGCACATGGTCATGCTGCACGGCTGCACGGTCGGCGACGACACGCTCATCGGCATCAACGCGGTCGTCCTCAACCACGCGGTGATCGGCAAGAACTGCATCATCGGCGCCAACGCGCTGATTCCGGAAGGCAAGGTCATCCCCGACCGCACCCTGGTCGTCGGCTCTCCGGGGCGCATCATCCGCGAGCTCACCGACGAGGACATCGCCGGCCTGCGCCAGAACGCCCTGAACTACGTGCAGAACTCGCGCATGTACGCCGCCGACTTGCGCCACATCACGCCCGACCTGCCCAAGCGCCGCGACTGAGCGGGCTGCAGCGGGTTCCTGCGAAGCGCATGGGGAACGTCATCCGCGTTCCCCATGCGCTTGTCCGCGTGTCGCCGCCGGCGGGTGCCGCGCGAGCCAGATCACCGCACCGAGGATCACCGCCCCGCCGAGCACCTGGTTGAGATCGATCGCCTCGCCGAGGAAGATCGCGGCGAGCACGAAGGTGACGACCGGTTCGAGCGTCGACAGACATGCGGCATCGGCCGCGCCCAGTTTCTGCAGTCCGACGAAGAAGCTGACCATCGCAATCACGGTGGAGACGACAGCGATCAGCAGTACGGCGACCCAGCCCGCCGCCCCTTGCGGCCACGCGGCGCCGGAAACTCCGATCAGGCCGCCGAACACCACGGCCGCGGCCATCATCACCACCGTTGCACTCGCCAGCGGCGCCTCCTGGCTCATCACACGGTTGCCGACGAGGATGTAGACGGAATAGATCAGGGCCGCGCTCACCCCGAGGATGACCCCCAGCGGACGCCCGCTGAGCTCGCCGCCGATCGTCAGCGCCGTTCCCGCCAGCGCGGTCAGCACGGCGAGCACCCGCCCGGTCGTGAGCCGCTGCCGCAGGAACGCCGCCCCCAGGACCGTCACGAGAACCGGATACAGGTACAGCAGCAGGGCGACCAGGCCGGCCGAGGCGAAATTCAGCGCCTCGAAAAACGCATACGACTGGGCGACGTACCCGACTCCGCCCATAGCGGCGAGAATCGCCGCATTCCGCGCGGACGGCCAGCGGCGGCGCGTCGCCAGCATCACGGCGGACATGAGCACGGCGGAGATCACGAAACGCAGGAACAGGACCGTCACGACGTCCGCACCGCTGTCGCGCGCAAAACGGGCAAAGATCGCCATCGCACCGAAGGCCGATGCCGATACTGCGACGTAAGCCGCGCCGACGAAGCGCTCGTTATGCATCCGGCCTCTCCGCAAAAACCGCGAAGCTTGCCGAAGCTGCAGGATGCGGTCAATGGTATCCGTCCGGAAACGCCTCTCCTTCCGACGCAAGCGATGATGGAACGATTGTTGTGTTCGGAGGGCGACAGCAGCTATGGATGAATCTGTGGATAGACCGGGGAAGAGTCTTACGCACTTCGCTGCTATGCTGCGAAAGCGACGCCCACTACCGTTGCGATTCGAGTTTTTTTGACCAGCGCCCTCTGTCCTCCAAGGAGCAAACAATGAAAACACTCCTCAGTTGCGGATTCGCGTCGACCCTGCTCGCAACCGTGCCCATGGCTCAGGCGCAGACCACACCCGACCAGCTCACCGGGGACTGGACAGTGGTCACCCTGGTCACCGACACCGCCGACGGGCGGATCGAACCCTTCGGGCCGACCCCACTGGGTTATGTCAGCTTCGGACCGGGCGGCCACTTCTCCGCGCAGTTCATGCGCCCCGACATACCGAAGGTTGCGGCGAACAACCGCCTCAAGGCAAGCACCGAGGAGAACGTCGCCATCGCGCAGGGATCCATTTCATTCTTCGGAAGATGGACCCTTGTCGATGCAGAGAGCGGCGAGGTCGGCCTGCGCGTCCTCGGCAGCTCGTACCCGAACTGGATCGGAAGCGATCAGAAGCGCTTCATCAAGGTGGCGGGGGACTCGATGACGCTCATCAATCCGACTTCGCCGGCAGCCGGGAAATCCATGGTGACGCTGACGCGGGTCAGATAGCGCAAGAGCCGGAAGGCCCCAGTCGATTTCGCGGGGCCCCGCTTTGGCGATCGCAATCGGCAAAGGACTGCCCTACCCCTGATACAGGTAGCGCTGGAAGCTGACGAACGCCTTGCGAACCACATCCGGCGAGCCCAGATCCGCGAACGCGTCGGCGATCGCGTTGTTGTACCTGAGTTTGAGCAAGGGGCCGAGCTTGTCTTCGTCGAGCTCCTCCACGCCCACGCTCACGTAGTGTGAAAGCACGAAACTCAGAAACACCTGTTGCTTGCTGTCGAACTCGACGCCGATGACCGCCCGCGCGCGTTCGGCGCGCTCCTCGCGGGTGAGCGGCGCTTCCGCGTAGGCGACGTGGGCCAGCACGTCGAAGAGGTCGCTTTTCTCGGCGTCGATGATCTTCTGCATCTCCGCCAGTTGATCCCGGCCGAAGCCTTTTTCGGCGAGGCCTTCCAGCAGGTTCTTGCGCGTCCCCGGCTCGCTCCACAGGGCGCGCAGTTCGTCCTCGTCCCCGAAGAACTCCGGCAGCTTGCCGAACAGCGCTTCCATGAACTGCGCCGCCGACATCGGCGTGCCGTCCGGATGCCAGAAGCTGGTGGCGCTCATGTGCTGGATCTGGCGCTCCTTGCCGTCGGCGAGTTTGACCTTCACCTTCTGTCGCGGCGCGTATTCGCTCGCAGGTTCGCGCACTTCGGGCGGCACTTTCGGTTCCGGCGTCGCACGCGGCTCGGGCGCAATTGGCTCGCCGTCCCACTCCCGGTCGCTGAAATGGTGATGCGCCTTCACGAAATCGTAGATCGTGAAGTAGTCCTTGCCGTCGTAGAGCCGCGTGCCGCGCCCGATGATCTGCTTGAATTCGATCATCGAATTCACCGGGCGCATCAGCACGATGTTGCGCACATTGCGGGCATCCACACCGGTCGACAGCTTCTGCGAGGTCGTCAGGACGGTCGGGATGCTCTTTTCGTTGTCCTGAAAGTCGCGCAGCCACTGCTCGCCGAGCCCGCCATCCTCGGCGGTGACGCGCTGGCAGTAGTTCGGGTCCTTGCTGGTCTTGGCCTGGTTGATCAGGTCGCGCACCGCCAGCGCGTGCAACTGGGTGGCGCAGAAGACGATGGTCTTTTCCTTCTGGTCGATGTCGGCCATGAAGATATCGACCCGTTTCTTCTCGCGCTCCCTGATCTCGATGATGCGGTTGAAGTCCGCTTCCTCGTACCGCTTGCCGGCCTCGATCTCGCCCTCCACCAGCGTGTCGTCGGACGTGTAAACGTAGTCATCCAGCGTGGTGGCGATCTGCTTCACGCGGAAGGGTGTCAGGAAGCCGTCGTTGATACCGTCCTTGAGCGAGTAGATGAACACCGGCTCGCCGAAGTAGGCGTAGGTGTCGGCGTTGTCCAGGCGCTTCGGGGTCGCTGTCAGGCCCAGCTGCACGGCGGGCGCGAAGTATTCGAGGATGCCGCGCCAGTTGCTCTCGTCGTTCGCGCCGCCGCGGTGGCACTCGTCGATGACGATGAAATCGAAGAAATCCGGCGGATACTCGCCGAAGTATGGCGACGGGTGACCATCCTTCGGAGGCCCGCTCATGAAGGTCTGGAAGATCGTGAAGAAGATGCTGCCGTTCTTCGGCACCTTGCCCTTCTTGCGGATGTCGTCCGGCGCGATGCGCACCAGCGAATCCTCGGGGAAAGCCGAAAAGGCGTTGTAGGCCTGATCGGCGAGGATGTTGCGGTCGGCCAGGAAAAGGATGCGCGGACGCCGCGTGGGGTCGCCCTCGCGCTTCCAGTCGCTCAGGTTCCAGCGGCTTTGGAAAAGCTTCCACGCAATCTGAAAAGCGATGAAAGTCTTGCCCGTGCCGGTCGCCAGCGTCAGCAGGATGCGGTCGCGCCCCTCGGCCAGTGCGGCCAAGGCGCGTTCGATGGCGAGGTCCTGGTAATAGCGCCCCTGAAAATGACCGCCCTTGTCCTCGAAAGGCACAGCGGCGAAGCGGTCGCGCCACGCGTTCTCGGTGGCGAAGGTAGCCTTCCACAGGGCTTCCGGCGTCGGGAAGGCCGGATGTTCGCCCTCCTCCCCGGTGTGCATGTCGATGCCGTAGATGCCCTGGCCGTTCGTCGCGTAGCTGAAGCGGATCGCGAGTTTGGCTGCATAGTCCTTGGCCTGGCCCACGCCTTCGGTCAGCGCTTTGTCCCAGGCCTTGGCCTCGACCACGGCCAGCTTGGTGTTGCGATACTCCAGCACGTAGTCGGCCGTCAGCGCCTTCCTGCGCTTGCCCGCGCCTTCCAGCCGACCCAGCGTGATCGGATATTCGCGCCGGATGCGGCTGCCGTCCACCACGCCCCAGCCCGCCGCGGCCAGCGCGGGGTCGATGTGCTCGGCGCGGGTTTCGGCTTCGTTCATGTATGGCTCGTGGTTTGATTCACGCGGAGTCGCGGAGACGCGGAGGAAAGGCGAGTTTTCGAGTGCAGAGCTCTTGTCTCCGCGCCTCCGCGTTTACCGTCCGCTGCCTGATAAATCAGCACGTTGCTGTTGTTGTTCGCATCCATGGCGCACCTTGGATCGATGCCAATAGCATAACTGACACGAGAAGCCCTGATGCAGCAGGGATTTCTTCAGTTCGTAGAGAGCGGCCAGCGCGGGAGCAATGTATTCGGCTCTGGTTTCAGCTTCGTTCAAGCCTAGCTCAGTACCGGAATGCGCAGCCCGATCAAGAAAAATTCCCTTTGTCGGGCTTGCGCCGAAAACCGTATCTCTCCTATACTCTCTTGCAAGTGGACTGGGAGTTCCCGGTCGGCGTCGCGGCCTCGGTGAGATCACCGGGGCCTTTCGCTTTCTGGCACCGGGTAAATCTTCAGGCCCCAGTTTTCGAACCCTTCGCCTACCTTTTCCCGCCCGCCACTGCAGAAGAACTTCTTCTTCAGCACGTCAAAGGCCCGGTTCAACTGCGTCGGCCGCAGCACATGCAGGCCGATCGGGCGTGCCACCAGATCGGCCAGTTGCAGTCCCGGCGAGTTGGTCTTCTTGTCAGCGAATACGATCTCGAACGGCAGGCTACGCCCCATCCGGTTCGCCCCGTCGCAGATACGCCGAAACTCCAGCTCCAGGTCCTTGTCCTCTTTCGACCCGCGACACTCCACCACGACATGGGTCAGCGTGTCGTCCTGATTCTTCTCCTGAAGGAATTCGAACAGGGTTTCCAGACAGAATCCAAGCGCCAGGTGATAAGGGTTGGCCGTTTGCTCTTCTTTTCCACGCAAACGCAATTTATCTATCACTGAACTGATCAGGATGAAATTTCCGGCTTCGATGATGCTTGTCAGTTGTCCGATGAATTCGTTCTTGGACTGTCGATTCTGGAATTTGAAGCTACCCGTTTCCTTGCGGATTTCGTGTTCGTGCAGGACGACGTGGTCATGTCCGAAGTGATTGAACTTGAATTTCTCCAGCGCCGGCACGACCTTCTCGCAGTAGTGCCCCTTGTAGAACACGCAGAAGGCCAGTACGAACAGTGGATAGCTCGGATCCACGGTCTGCATGCCATGGTCGCCGCTTTCATCGACGTACACGATGAAGTTGCTGAAGCGCCCAACCGGCGGCGCATTTCCCGCCTCGACGGCTTTTGCAGGTTCGCTCTCGCCAAACAGTGAAAACTGTTCCGGTTCTTCCCTGAGGCGCGGACTGTCGTGTTCTGTTGACCTTTTCATATCACAGTCTTCCGCTGAAAGCCTGATGCAGCAGGGATCGCTTCAGTTCGTCCAGCGCGTCGAGCTTGCGCTGGTAGAGGGATTCGAGGCGGCGGGTTTCGGTGGCGTAGTCCTTGGCCTGACCGACGCCTTCGGTCAGCGGCTTGTCCCAGGCCTTGGCCTCCACCACCGCCAGCTTGGTGTTGCGAAACTCCAGCACATAGTCCGCCGTCAGCGCCTTGCCGCGCTTGCCCGCGCCTTCCAGCCGACCCGGTGTGATCGGGTATTCGCGCCGGATGCGGCTGCCGTCCACCACGCCCCAGCCGGCCGCGGCCAGTACGGGGTCGATGTGTTCGGCGCGGGTTTCGGCTTCGTTCATGTCACTTCCCGGCAGCCAGCATGTTCATGACGAGCCGGATCATGGTTTCCTTGTGGCTCGGGTCGGATTCCGCCACCAGCAGGGCCAGCGCCGCCAGCCCGATGTCGTTGATCACCGGCTGGCCCGCCGCATCGAGCAGACGGCCGTTGCGGTTGAGGAAATCGACGAACAGGAAGGCGCCGCTGCGCTTGTTGCCATCGGAGAACGGGTGGTTCTTGATGACGAAGTACAGCAGGTGCGCGGCCTTCGCCTCGACGCTCGGATAGGCCGGCTCGCCGAATACCGTCTGGTCGAGATTGCCGAGCAAGGCATCGAAGGCATCGCCACGCTCGCGGGCGAAGAGATCCGTGGCCTCGCCGCGCGCGATCAGGTCGGCCTTGAGTCGGGCCAGCGCCGCGTGGGCTTCCGCGAGCGTCGGCAGCACGCCGCCGCGCTGCTCCGGCGGCTCGGTCAGCAGCCCCTCGTCGTAGCGCTGCAGCAGCAGGAAAGTCTGCGCGTAGCGGGTGACGATATCCACCAGCCCGCGCCCGGTGTCGGCGAGCAGGTCGGGGCTTTGCGCGGCCTTCTTGACCAGCTGTAGCGCGGCTTCGAGTTCGCGGGCGTTGGCTTCGAGGCGCTGGCGATTGAGGGTGTAGCCTTGGGTCAGGTGCTCGCGCAGGGTGCGGGTGGCCCATTGGCGGAAACGGGTGCCTTGCTGCGACTTGACTCGGTAGCCGACCGAGATGATCACGTCGAGGTTATAAAACCGGACAGGTTTGTCCGAGCCTGCAATGTGCAAATTTTGCACATTGCTTTCCTCCGCCAACTCGCCCTCGGCAAACACGTTGCGCAGATGTTTGGTGATCACCGAGCGCTCTCGACTGAACAGGTGCGCGATCTGATCCTGCCGCAGCCAGACCGTATCGGCTTCGAGCCTCACCTCGGTCACGCTCGACCCGTCTTCAGCCTGATAGATCAGAATGTTGGTGTTGTTGGCATCCATGACTTGCCTCCCCATGAAGCCATCATCATAACTGACCGGAGAAGGCCTGATGCAGCAGGGATTGCTTCAGTTCGTCCAGCGCGGCCAGCTTGCGCTGATAGATAGACTCAAGTTCGCGGCCTTTTTCGAAGAGCCTATCCAATACAACGACAATATTCTCCTGCACATCAATGGGCGGGATTACATGGAAAAACTCCCGCTGCTTTGTGATTGGAACCTGATTTCTGGTTGATTGCTTCATCACTTGCTCGTACTGCACTCTGAAGCAAAAAGAACGCATGTAGTGAGCAAGATATTCAGGAAGAATGTGCTTCAGGTTGCAGCGGTAGTAAGTTAGTGAAGTCCCCAGAATGACTTTGGCCTCATCGGTTCTCAGTATGGCGACGGGGCCAACTGTTGCGTTGTGAGCGAAAAGAACATCCCGATCTCTGGCGATGCCTTTGCGAAGCATGCCAGCTCGATAGGGTGACAAATACTTTGCCCGAGACATATCAATCCGGTCGTCGTCGAGGCAGTTAGCTGAAATGTAGGGAACTCCTTCACTGATGAATTCTTCCTTGCGCGGATAGTCACCGCCATGGTTTCCATCTAGGTGTCCTTCGATCCATCCACGTTTCAGTAAGGTTTCAAGAGCTACCCGTTCCCACCCCTCGCCCCGCTGGCTGAACACGGCCTGCAGGTGGCTTTCGAACAGCGCGCGGGCGTTCCGGAGGTTCCGCTCGGCGTTGGCGCGGGCGGTGGCGATGCCGTCGAAGGCTTCGTCGAGGATGGCGACGATGCGTTGCTGTTCGGGAATCGGAGGACACGGCAGTTCAAACCTTGCAAGCGCCTCACCGGTGAAATGCTGAATACCTGCACCATTAAAGTGATGACTCAGCGTGCCTTCAAGATCGCAGAAATGCAGGTAGTAAAGGAACCACTTGTTTCGCTCAGGCTCGTAAAAGCGGACACGATGAAGCGCCTTCTGAAAATATATCGGTTCATCCTGATCCCAGATCGCTGCCCGCCCGGGATAACCGCCCTCGCAAACCAGCACGTCGCCCTTGACCGCCGTGTATCTGTCGGCCTCTTCCGGCAAGAATCGCATTTCGAGGACGTCCGACAAATCAAAGTCGAACCAGCGCACATTGAGATTGCGCAGGTAAGGCTGCGGCTCACCCTTGTTCTTCGCCTTGTCGAGCATTTTTGGCTCTATGCCGTTTCCCGTGGAAATTGACTTCTCAACAAACATGACGATCGGTGGTACAACCCCGCGCTGCTGAGCTGAACCTTCCTCCGCCCATGAGCAACCAGATCGAAGCCCTCTTCA
>NZ_QVLR01000089.1 GCF_014822185.1 Azoarcus sp. Aa7 | reverse complement strand
CCGCCGTGCGGGGCCGTCTTCAGTCGCGCTACGCGCTCCTTTCGACGGCCCCGCACAACGACCGGAAAAGCAACCGGTTCGGTACAACGACACAATACAAGGGCGGAAAAGCGAAGCGCCTTCCGCCGTATGCGAACCGCGGATGCCGCACATTCGGTGGATAACGCCTTCGGCTCATCCGCCCTACGTTCAGCGGGGCGTGCCCGCTTCGGGTTGTAAGCGGGCCGATGCACCGGAGGCGATGCGGTAAAATCCGGCCTGGCGCCGCCATCGGGCGGCGCTGTCTTTTCCCCCCGTCGCACCCTCTGCTGTAACGCCCATGTCCGCACTCCTGAATGCCCCGCAGCGCGAAGCGATCCGCTACCTCGACGGACCGAGCCTCGTGCTGGCCGGCGCCGGCAGCGGCAAGACGCGGGTGATCACGCACAAGATCGCGCACCTGATCAACGAGTGCGGCCTGAACCCCTCGAACATCGCGGCGATCACCTTCACCAACAAGGCGGCAAAGGAGATGCAGGAGCGCGTCGCGGGCCTGATGGGCGGGCGCGCGCCGGGCGGACTGACGGTGTGTACCTTCCATGCGCTGGGCGTGAAGATGATCCGCCAGGAGGCGCTGCATTGCGGGCTGAAGCCGCAGTTCTCGATCCTCGACGCGTCCGACACGGTGCAGATCGTCTCCGACATCTCGCGCGATTCGGACAAGGCGCGCTCGAAGGCGATGCAGTGGCAGATCTCAGGCTGGAAGAACGCGATGATCACGCCGGCCGAGGCCGCGCAGCTCGCCGACGACGAGATCTCGTCGGCTGCGGCGATGCTCTACGCGGAGTACGAGCGTACGTTGCGCGCCTATCAGGCGGTGGATTTCGACGACCTGATCTCGCTGCCGGTGCGCCTGCTGGAGGAGAACCCGGACGTGCGCGAGCGCTGGCAGAACAAGCTGCGCTACCTGTTGGTCGACGAATACCAGGACACGAACAAGGCGCAATACCGGCTGCTGCGCCAGCTCTCCGGCGTGCGCGGCGCGTTCACGGCGGTGGGCGACGACGATCAGGCGATCTATGCGTGGCGGGGTGCCGACGTCGAGAACCTGAAGCTGCTGCAGCAGGACTATCCGAAGCTGAAGGTCATCAAGCTGGAGCAGAACTACCGCTCGTCGCGGCGCATCCTCACCGCGGCGAACACGGTCATCGCGAACAACGAGAAGCTCTTCGACAAGCGCCTGTGGTCCGAGCACGGCGACGGCGAGCAGATCGCGGTGACGGCGTGCCGCGACGCGGACCACGAGGCGGAGTGGATCGCGTCGAAGATCAGCGCGCACAAGTTCGAGCACCGCACGAAGTTCTCGGACTACGCGGTCCTGTACCGCGGCAACCATCAGGCGCGGGTGATCGAGCAGCAGCTGCGCAACCAGAAGATCCCCTACGTGATGTCGGGCGGGCAGTCCTTCTTCGACAAGGCGGAGATCCGCGACCTGATGTCGTGGCTGCGCCTGCTGATGAACGAGGACGACGACCTCGCCTTCATCCGCGCGATCACGACGCCGCGGCGCGGGGTCGGCGCGGCGACGATCGAGGCGATCGGCAACTACGCCGGGCGTCGCCACGTGAGCCTGTTCGCGGCGGTGTTCGAGGAAGGCGCGGCGCATGCGCTCAACGCGCGCCAGCTGGAGCAGTTGCAGGAGTTCGCGAATTTCATCAACCGCATGCAGTACCGCGCCCATCGCGAGCCGGCCGCGCGTGTGCTGGAGGACCTGCTCGCGGCGATCCGCTACGAGGCGTGGCTGTTCGAGCACCTCGACACGCGCGAGGCGGAGTCGAAGTGGAGCAACGTGCGCGACTTCGTCGGCTGGCTGGGCAGGAAGGGCGAGGCGGACGGCAAGAACCTGATCGAGCTGACGCAGACGATCGCGCTGATCTCGATGCTGGACAAGGACGACGCCGAGTTCGACGGCGTGCAGCTGGCGACGCTGCACGCGTCGAAGGGGCTGGAGTTCAAGCACGTGTTTCTGGTCGGCGTCGAGGAAGGCCTGTTGCCGCACCAGTCCTCGATCGACGAGGACAAGGTGGATGAGGAGCGTCGCCTGATGTACGTGGGCATCACGCGCGCGCAGCGCACGCTCAACATCACGTGGTGCGAGCGGCGCAAGGCCGGCAAGGAGACGCGCACCTGCGAACCGTCGCGCTTCATCGCCGAGATGGGCGGCGACATCAAGATGAGCGACCGCAAGACGAATGCGCCGGTGTCGAAGGAAGAGGGGCGGGCGCGCGTCGCGAACCTGATGGCGATGCTGGAGGGGCGCTGAGGGGCTCCTGAACCCCGTCGATTGCGGCTGCGCCCGCTACGCCGGTTCGCTCCCGGGGTGTCGAAGGCCGCGCGGCGCTTCGGCGCGTCCTGCCTGCAGGGCATTCCGTTGCGGGTGAATGGCTGGGGAATTTGCCCCGCCGCAATAGGGAAAAGCGTCTAGCGCGCTTCCTGATCCCTCCAATTTCGGCGGTTTCCCCGCAGGCCTAGAGTGGCAGCGACTCCCAAACCATTGGAGCGTTGTCATGAAAGACCAAGATCCGCGTGAAGTGTCGGCGTCGCGCCGTGCCTTCCTGCGGGGCATCCCGGTGCTCACCGCCGCTGCGGTTGCCCTGCCCGCGCCGGCGCTGGCGACGCACGGCAAGCACCATTGGGCGATGCTCGTCGATGTGCGCAAGTGCATCGGCTGCCAGGCCTGCACCGTCGCGTGCATCCAGGAAAACGCGGTGCCGGAAGGCAGCTTCCGCACCGTCGTGTCGACCTACAGCGTGAAACTCACTGACGCTGACCATCCGGCCACCCAGCCGGCCGGCACCTACATGCTGCCGCGCCTGTGCAACCACTGCGCGGAGCCCCCCTGCATCCCCGTGTGCCCGGTCGGTGCGACCTTCAAGCGCGAGGACGGCATCGTCGCGGTCGACGGCGAGCGCTGCGTCGGCTGCGCCTACTGCGTGCAGGCCTGCCCCTACGACGCGCGCTTCATCAATCACGCGACCAACAAGGCGGACAAATGCACGTTCTGCGCGCATCGCGTGGATGCGGGGCTGTTGCCGGCCTGCGTCGAGACCTGTGTCGGTGGGGCGCGCATCTTCGGCGACCTGAACGACCCGCAGGGCGAGCTGCGCCGCCGGCTCGATGCGGCCAAGGCCGAGGTGAAGGTGCTGAAGCCCGAGCAGGGCACCGAGCCGCGCGTGTTCTACATCGGCCTCGACGAACGCTTCCAGGGCAAGGTCGAGGGCCAGGGCACGCTGTGGCAGCCGCGCAAGGCGCACGGCTGACGCGAACAGGAGAGCGATCATGACCCCGGATATCGTCGAAACCGTCAATGTCGCGCGCGAGGTCGCGTGGCTGCCGTGGGCGGTGCAGTACTTCTTCCTCATCGGCCTGTCCTACGGCGCCTATCTCGTGTCGCTGCCCGGACTGGTGTTCCGCCGCTGCGGCTGGGAAGGCATCTCGCGCCTGGCGCTGCTCGCGGCGCTGGTGTGCGGGCTCACCGCGCCCGTCGCGCTGCTCGCCGACCTGCACCAGCCGGGCCGCTTCTGGCACTTCTACGCCTACTTCACGCCCAGCTCGTGGATGTCGTGGGGGGCGTTCTTCATTCCCGTGTATCTGACGGGGCTGATCCTGTACGCGTGGCTCGCCTTCCGTCCGGCGCTCGCGCGCCATGCGGAAGACGGCGGCAGGCTCGCGGGCCTCGCGCGCGGGCTCGCCTACGGCGGGCACGAGAGCCGCAAGGCGCTGGTCGCGGCGGCGCTGCTCGCGTTCATCGGCGCGGCGTTGGTCGCGCTGTACACCGGTGTCGAGGTGATGCTGGTGCGCGCGCGCCCGCTGTGGCACACGCCGATGCTGCCGGTGCAGTTCTTCGTCACCGCGGTGGCGGGCGGGCTGGGCCTCGCGCTGGTGTTCAACCGCTATCTGCCGGACGGGGGCGATCCGGCGGCGACGCGGCGCATGGCGATCGCGCTGGCACTCACGCAGTGCGCCGCGTTGCTCGTCGGTGCGGTGTGGCTCGTGCTGGGCATGAGCGGGATGTCGCCGGTGCATGCGCAGGCGCTGGCCGAGGTTGCGCCGTCGGCGAACTGGAAGGTGAGCGCGGTGTGGGCGGCCGTTGCGACCGTCGTGACGCTGGCGATCGCGCTGAAGCGGCCGGGCTCGGGCCTGCTGATCGGGCTCCTCGCGCTGCACTCCGCATGGATGATGCGCTGGACGATCTTCATCGGCGGGCAGGAAGTGCCCAAGACCGGCGCGGGCTATTACAGCTACCAGCTTCCGCTCGGCCCCGAGGGCCTGATGGGCATCGTCGGCACGGCCGGGCTGTGGATCTTCCTCTTCGTCGTGCTGACGACGCTGCTGCCCCTCGAGCGGATCGGCAAGTCCGGCGCCACTGGCGCGTGAATCGGCTTACAGGATATCGATCATGAAAATCCAACGTCGCGAACTGATCGCCGCCGGGGGCCTTGCCGCCTTCGCCGCGGGTTTCTCCCAGACCTTCGGTCGCATGGTCTCGGGCCTAGTCGGGGAGGAACCGAAGGCGCATAACATCCACGGCCGCTCCGCCGAGCCGGAGTTTTCTGTCGACCATACGACCGGCGAGCTGCGCATGAACCCGAAGCAGCAGGTGAGCTACACCGCCTGCCTGGGCTGCACGACGCAGTGCGGCGTGCGCGTGCGCGTCGACAAGGCGACCGGCAATGTCCTGCGTGTCGCCGGTAACCCATACAGCCCGCTGTCGACGGAGCCGCACCTGCCGATGAAGGCGTCCGTGAAGGAAAGCTTCGTCGCGCTGTCGCGCTTCCAGGACAAGGGGCTGGCGACGCGCTCGACGGCCTGCGGGCGCGGCAACGCGGCGATGGATCAGATGAACTCGCCCTTCCGCGTGCTGACTCCGCTGAAGCGCGTCGGGCCGCGCAACGGCGGCAGGTGGCAGCCGATCCCGTTCGAGCAGCTGGTGAAGGAGTTGGTCGAGGGCGGCAACCTGTTCGGCGAGGGCCCTGTCGAGGGTTTGCGGGCGCTGCGCGACCTCGCCACGCCGATCGATCCGGCAGCGCCCGAGCTGGGGCCGAAGGTGAACCAGGTCGCGCTGATCTCCAGCGTCAACGACGGGCGCGAGGCCTTCGCGCGGCGCTTCTGGAACCAGGCCTACGGCACGCTGAACTTCGTCGGCCACGGCTCCTACTGCGGCGGCGCCTACCGTTCCGGTTCGGGCGCGCTGTTCGGCGACATGAAGAAGATGCCGCACGCGAAGCCGGACCTCGCGAACGCCGAGTTCGTGATCTTCATCGGCACCGCGCCGGGCAACGCCGGCAACCCCTTCAAGCGCACCGGTACGCTGCTCGCGAAGGGGCGCAGCGAAGGGCGGCTGGAGTACGTCGTCGTCGACCCGGTGCTGACCAATGCCGACAACCGCGCGGCGGGCGAGCGCGGGCGCTGGGTGCCGATCCGCCCGGGCACGGACGGCGCGCTGGTGATGGGCATGATGCGCTGGATGTTCGAGCACGGGCGCGTGAATACGGCCTATCTCGCGTACCCGAACCTGAAGGCGGCGGAAGCCGCGGGCGAGCCGTCCTTCACGAACGCGAGCTGGCTGGTGGTCACCGAGAAGGGCCACCCGCGCGAAGGGCGCTTCCTGCGCGGCTCGGACATCGGCATGACGGTGGCCGAGGAGGAGAAGTACAAGGAGGCGGACCCCTACCTCGTGCTGGGGCCGGACGGCAGACCGATGCCGGCGGAGACGGCGACCGCTGCCGCGCCCCTCGAAGCGAGCGGGCCGGTGACGGTCGGCGACCAGGTGCTGGCGGTGAAGACTTCGTACGAACTGTTGCGCGAATCGGCGCAGCAGCAGGGCATCGCCGAATACTCGGCGATCTGCGGCGTGCCGGAAGAGGTCGTCACCGGTCTCGCCGACGAATTCAGCCGCCACGGCCGCAAGGCCTGCGCGATTGCGCACGGCGGCATGATGGCGGGCAACGGCTTCTACAACGCCTATGCGGTCGTTACGCTCAACGCGCTCGTCGGCAACCTCAACTGGAAGGGCGGCTTCGTCGTCAATGGCGGCGGCTTCAAGGACGCCGGCGCGGGGCCGCGTTACGACCTCGAGACCTTCCCCGGGATGGTGAAGCCCAGGGGCACGCCGCTCGGGCGCAACGTGCCGTACGAGAAGTCCGCCGAGTTCGCGCGCCGCAAGGCCGCAGGCAAGCCCTATCCGGCGCGCGACGCGTGGTTCCCGAACGCGCCGGGTCTCGTTACGGAGTGGTTCCCGGCGATGCTGCGCGGCTATCCCTACGGGCTCAAGGCGCTGGTGTTGTGGAGCTCGAACCCGGTGTACGGCCTGCCCGGCGTGCGCCCGCTGATCGAGAAGGAACTCGCGGACCCGAAGAAGATCCCGCTGATCGTCTCGGTCGATCCGCTGATCAACGAGAGCAATGCTTTCGCCGACTACATCGTGCCCGACTCGCTGATGTACGAAAGCTGGGGCTGGAGTGCGCCGTGGAACGGCGTGCCGACGAAGGCGACGACCGCGCGCTGGCCGGTCGTCGAGCCGAAGGCGGCCAGGACGCCCGAGGGCGACGCGATCGGCATGGAGACCTTCTTCATCGCGCTGGCGAAGGCGATGGGCCTGCCGGGTTTCGGGCCGGAAGGGCTCGCCGACATGGACGGCAAGCGCCTGCCGCTGGAGCGCCCCGAGCACTGGTACCTGCGCGGCGGCGCGAACATCGCCTTCCTCGGCAAGGCGCCGGTCGGGGACGCGACGGACGAGGATCTCGCGCTGTCCGGCGTCGAGCGCCTGCGCCCGCTGCTGGAGGCGACGCTCAAGGACGACGAGTGGCGCAAGGTCGCCTTCCTGTACACCCGCGGCGGCCGCTACCAGCCGGCCAAGGAGGCGCAGGACGAGGCGAACCCCGACTGGCAGAGCAACCGTTTCAGGAATGCCCTGTGGCTGTGGAACGACAACGTCGGCGGCGCGAAGAACAGCCTCACCGGCAAGCGCTTCGCGGGTTGCGCGACTTGGCAGCCTCCGGCCTTCGCCGACGGTACGCCGATGCGCGCGCGGCACAGCGAGGCCGAATGGCCGCTGCTCGCGGTGAGCTACAAGTCCGCGCTGCAGAACTCGTACAGCATCGCGACGCGCATCACCTCGCTGCACCCGGACAACCCGGTGATCGTGCATCCCGAGGACGCCGCGCGCCTGGGCCTCGCGACCGGGGACCTCGCGCGCATGCAGACGCCCGGCGGCGCGGCGACCTGCCGCGTGATCGTGCATGAGGGCGTGATGCGCGGCGTGCTGGCAGTCGAGCACGGCTACGGTCATCGGGAGTTGGGGGCGCGGGCGCACCGGTTCGGCGAGGCGCGTCAGCCGGAGCGGCCGGACCTTGCCGCGGGGATCAACCTCAACGATCTGGGTTTGGTCGATCCGACCCGCGGCGGCGCGGCGCTCTGGGTCGATGCGGTGGCCGGCACCTCGGTGCGCAACGGGCTGCCGGCACGGCTCGTGAAGCTCTGAGCTTCAGATAAGCGTCAGTCCAACGCCGTGGGATCGGCGCGCAGCATCAGGCGCGCGAGTTCCGCGGCGCTGCCGACCTCGGCCTTGTCCATCACATGCTGGCGGTGCACATGCACCGTCTTTTCGCTGATGTCGAGCTCGCGTGCGACGAGCTTGTTGGGCAGCCCCTGCGCGACCAGGCGGGCGACTTCCTGCTCGCGCGGCGACAGGCGGGTCAGCCGCGCTTTCGCCTCGTCGCGCTGCGCGTGGCGCGAGCGGTCCTCGGCGCCGCGGCGCACGGCCGCCGCGACCGCGTCGAGCAGCGCCTGATCCTTGAACGGTTTCTGCAGGAAGTCGCTGGCGCCGTGCTTCATCGCCTGCACCGCGAGTTCGACGTCGCCGTGGCCGGTGATGAAGACGATGGGCGGCAGCGCGCCGCCCGCCCGCAGGCGCTCCTGCAGCTCCAGCCCGCTCATCGTCGGCATGCGGATGTCGAGCACGAGGCAGCCCGGTGCGTCGGACGCGTTGGCCTGCGTCGCGAGAAAGTCCTCGGCGGACGCGTGACTCGCGACATGCCAGCCGACCGATTCGAGCAGGAAGACGAGCGAGCGACGGAAGGCCGCATCGTCGTCCACGACATGGATCACGGCTTCATCGGTCGGCAGCATGGTCGGTTCGGCGCTCCGGTGGTTCGCTGGCGGATGGTGCCAGCGGCAGGCTCAGGACGAATTCGCAGCCCGGCCCGCCGCCCGCGTCGTCGACGGTCAGGCGGCCGCGGTGAGCCTCGGCGATCGTGCGGCAGATCGACAGGCCCAGGCCGAGGCCGTCCGGCTTGGTCGTGAAGAAGGGCTCGAACAGGCGCTCGCGCGCCGCCGCGTCGAGGCCGCTGCCGTGGTCGCGCACGGCGATGCGCGCGTGGCCGTCGCTGTCGCCCCTTCCCTCGTCGATGCGCACGGTCAGGCGCTGGCGCCCGGGTGGCAGGCCGCGCGCCGCATCGTACCCGTTCTTGAGCAGGTTCAGCAGCACCTGCTGGATCTGCAGCGGATCGACCTCGACGATCGCGTCGGCGGGCAGCGTGTCGTCCACGGAAACCTCCGGCGCGTTCGCGAGCATGCCGCGGAACAGCGCGACCGCCTCGACGACGAGTGCTCCGGGGGCGACGCGCTCGCGCACCGCCGCGCGTTTCTTCGCGAAGCCGCGGATGCGGCCGAGGATGGCGGCGGCGCGTTCGGCCTGGCCGGCGATCTCGCCGGAGGCCTCGCGCACGGCGTCGTCGGTGAGCCGGCCGTTGTCGATGCGACGGATGAGGCTCTGCGCGTAATTGGCGATCGTCGCCAGCGGCTGGTTGAGCTCGTGCGCGAGCGTGCCGGAAAGCTCGCCCAGCACCGACAGGCGCGCGAGGTGGTCGGCCTGCTCCTGGTTCGCGCGGATGCGCGCCTCGAGGGCCTCGCGCGCCGCGAGGGCCGCGCGCAGCTCGGCGGTGCGCGCGTGCACGAGGTGCTCGACACGCACCGTGTACAGGATCCACGCGGCCAGCAGCAGCGCGAACCCGGCGATCCAGCGCCAGTAGCGCTCGGCCAGCACCATCAGCGTCGGTTCGCGCAGGTAGGCGTAGGGGCCGATCTGCAGCTCGCGGAACATCTCGTGCACGGCCTGGTAGTCCGCGGGTACGGCCCATTCCATGCCGTCGCGGGCGGCGGACATCGCCAGCAGCGCGAGCGTCACTTCCTTGGCGAGCGCGGCTGGGGTGTGGCGCAGGGTCGCCAGCGGCCAGTCGGGATACAGCCGCGTCGAGGTCGCGCAGGGGAAATCCGGCTCGCTGCGTGCGCCCAGCACCGTGAAGGCGGTGCGCCATTCGGCGCGGCTCTCGAGCAGACAGCTGCGCACGATGCCGGCATCCGCCTCGCCGCGCGCCACCGCCTCGAACACGCCCGTCATCGGCAGGCCGACGACCTTCAGTTCGGCGAAGTCGCGCTGCGGGTCGATGTCCTGCGCGGCGAGCTCGCGCCAGATCGTCTGGAAGCCGCCGAATCCCTCGGTCGACACGACCGCGACGCGCCGCCCGCGCAGATCGGCGAGCGTGCGCAGGGTGCCGTTGCCGGTCTTCACGATCACCGCGGAGCCGATCGAGCGTTCGGGCGCGCGCGGCGGGCCGGGGTCCAGGGTCAGGATGCGGCTCGCGCCGAGTTCGGCTTCGAGCTCGACGTAGTGGCCGGGGTTGGTGATGAGGAAGTCGATCTCGCCTGCGGCGGCGGCGTCGCGCAGGCCACGGTGGTCGAGCTGCACGAGGCTGACGGTGCGCCCGGGCAGCGCGGCCTGCAGCCGGCGCAGGACCGGCGACCATTCCCCGATGGCGGCTTCGGCGCCGAGGAAGGCGAGCACGCCGATGCGCACCGCTTCGGTATCGTCGGCCGGGGCCGCGCGGGCCGGTGCGAGGGCGGCGAGGAGGAACAGCACGGCGCCGAGCAGGCGCCGCACGCCGGGGTAGGCAGGCATCAGGCAAGCATCCCGCGTTCGTCGCGGCCGGTCAAGCGGCCGTCATGGACGCCGGTGCCCGCGGGCGGCGGAGAATGGCCCGCAACGGGCGCAGCGCGCCAGTTTGCGCGGGGAGGCGGCGCACGGTCTGCGCATTTTCACCCACCCGCAACGCATCTCCGTACAATGCTTTGCGGGATTTTTCCTGCCCGGCAGCCATCGCTCGGACGACGGCTGCGGGCCTTAAAACGATATTTCCGGTGGAGATGAACTGATGAACAAAGAGAATCCGGCGTTGGTGAATTCCCTGGTCCGGGGCGCAGTGGTGGCCGCCGTTGCCGCAGTGGCCCTGGTGTCCGGCGCCGCAAGCGCCGAAGAACGTGCCTGCCAGGGTCGGCTCGCGCCCATCAGCGGGAAGATCGCGACGAACGCCATCGGGCCGGGCGAGACGCTGGGCGTGCTGGCGGGCACGGTCGATGGCGAGCTCAAGCTCAAGTGCGGCATCCAGGGCAAGGCCTTCTTCAACCCGGACGGCACGTTCGGGGGCTTCACGCACACGCTGGTGTGCGGCGACACGATCTCGGCGTTCGGCCAGACCGTGCACTCGCAGATCGTCGCGCTCAGCCGCTACGACGGCATGCCGCAATTCCAGAGCTGCGGCATTCCGGGCATGGACCTGCAGTACGGCAGCTTCCGCGAGATCACCGAGCCGCAGAGCGGACGCGGCATCTTCGCGCCGACCGGCGGGGGCCGCCTCGAAGTCGAGGGCACGGTCAATTGCGCCGGTGCCGTGGACATGAAGATCGAGGGCGAGGTCTGCGTCGTCTACTGAGGCCGCGCAGACGGCGCAGGGGACCGGCAGCCACCGTTCCCCGCGGCGCTCCTCGTCTTATTTCGCGACCGGCGGCTCGGCGAACTTCGCGCCGCCGCTGTTCGCCAGGTAGGCCACCGCACGCTGCACCTCGGTATCGGTGAGATCGGCGCCGCCGCCGCGCGGCGGCATCTGGCGGATGCCGCTGATCGCGTTCTTCGTCAGCGTGTCGAAACCCTGCGCGATGCGCGGCGCCCAGGCGGCGGCGTCGCCCGTCTTCGGCGCGCCGAGTGCGCCCGCGGCGTGGCAGCCGGCGCAGGTGCCCTGGTAGATCTGTTCGCCGGTGCGGCTGCCCGGCGCGACCTTCTGCACTTTCAGCGAGATTTTCGCGACCGGTTCGATGCGGCTGGCGCGGGCCTCCGGGTCGCCCTCCTGCGGTTGGCTGCAGGCTCCCAGCAGCGCGGCGATCAGCGCGAGGGCCGGCAGCGCGGCGCGGCGCGGGAGACTGTCGGGGGATGGGGTGGGCCGGTTGCGCAGGGCGGACATGCGGGCTCCTTGTAGGTGTTGTTCGTGGAAGCCGGAAGTATAGCCGCCACGCCGACCGCGGGCCGGGTGGCGGATGTGTGCCGGCGGGCCGGCCGGCTTGTACCCGATGCATCGGCTTCCCTGGCCCCAGCGCAGCCCGCGCGCCGCGCAAACAAAAAAGCCGGGGCGTCCCCGGCTGATTCGCGTGCTGCGGAATGGCGTCCGCTTACTGCACGCGCACCTCGACGCGACGCGCCTCGGCCGCATCGCCACCGCCCAGCGTCACCGCCGGACGGCGCAGCAGCATGCGTTCGGCCGGCACGCCCGCCTCGATCAGCGCCTCGCGCACGGCCAGCGCGCGGTCCTTCGACACCTCGGCATTCACCGCGGCGCCGCCGGTCTCGTCGTGGAAGCCTGACAGCAGCACCTTCTTCCCGGGCGCCGCTTCCAGCGCGACGACGATCGTCGCGATGTCGGCGGGTGCATCCGCCGGCAGCGTCGCCTCGCCGACCGCGAAATAGAACTTCACCAGCGCCTCGCCCACCTCGGCGACGTCGGCGAACTCGCCCGCCGCAGCCGCAACCGGCGCCGGCACGTCGGCCGAACGCAGTTTCCAGGTCCCGAGGCCGATCACCAGCGCGATCACCAACGCGATGACGCCGAAGAGCACACCGATGACGACGTTGAGTTCTCCGTCTTCCTGATCGAACATGTTCTACGCTCCACTCACAGGGTTATCCCGCGTACGCAGGGTCGGCGGGCAGTTTAGCCCAAACGTCGGTGAATCGTATCCAATCATTTCACGGACGATCGCTGCCATGCCGCGGAATTCGCCGCAGCGGGCGATCGGCGGGGGCAAGCCTGTTGCCTCGCGCGCGCCGTGGCGTTTGAATATGCAAAGTTCAAGTAGTTGCGCACGGAACGGAGCGGTGTCGGCGCCCCCGAACGGGTGCAGCAGCGAGGAGAGAAATGGACATACCGACGATCATCGAGAAGCCCACGGTCCTGGTGGTCGACGACACCCCGGACAACCTGTCGCTGATGTCCGGCCTGCTCAAGGACCGCTACAAGGTCAAGGTCGCCAACAACGGCGACAAGGCCCTGCGCGTCGCCCGCGGCGAACCGTCGCCCGACCTGATCCTGCTCGACATCATGATGCCCGGCCTCTCCGGCTACGACGTGTGCGAGGCGCTCAAGGCCGACGCGGCCACGCGCGACATCCCCATCATCTTCCTCACCGCGATGACCGCGACCGAGGACGAGACGAAAGGCCTCGCGATGGGCGCGGCCGACTTCATCACCAAGCCGGTCAATCCGCCGGTGGTGCTGGCGCGCGTCGCGACCCACCTGCAGATCAAGGCCGCCGCGGACTTCCTGCGCGACAAGAACGCCTACCTCGAAGCCGAGGTCGCGCGGCGCACGCGCGAACTCGCCGCGATCCAGGACGTCGCCATCCTCGCGATGGCCTCGCTCGCGGAAACGCGCGACAACGATACGGGCAACCACATCCGCCGCACCCAGTTCTACGTCAGGGCGCTGGCCGAGCACCTGCAGCCGCACCCGCGGTTCCGCGATTTCCTCACCGACGGCACGATAGACATGCTGTTCAAGTCGGCCCCGCTGCACGACATCGGCAAGGTCGGCATCCCCGACCGCATCCTGCTCAAGCCCGGGCGCTTCGACGCCGACGAGTTCGAGACGATGAAGGCCCACACCACGCTCGGCCGCGACGCGATCATCCATGCCGAGAGAAAGCTCGGCATGGACGTCGACTTCCTGCGCCTGGCCAAGGAGATCGCCTACTACCATCAGGAGAAGTGGGACGGCTCGGGCTACCCGGAAGGCATCGCGGGCGACACGATCCCGATCTCCGCGCGCCTGATGGCGCTGGCCGACGTCTATGACGCGCTGATCAGCCGGCGCGTGTACAAGGACGGCATGTCGCACGACGAGGCGGCCGAGATCATCCGCGACGGCCGCGGCTCGCACTTCGACCCCGACATCGTCGATGCCTTCGTCGAACTGCAGGACGAATTCCGCATCATCGCCGCGCGCTTTGCGGACTAGACGGATACCGCCGCGCCACACAGGAGCCGCAAGGATGAACCTCTCGATGGCCGCACTGGAGCGTCGCACGCTCGCGGCGAAACTGATGCTGGGCTTCGCCGGCCTGCTGCTGGTCGTCGGCGGCATCAGCCTGAATTCGCTGCACAACCAGAACCTGCTGAACGACGAACTGCAGGCGTTGTACGAACGGGAGCTGATGGGCGTCTCGCACGTCAAGGAGGCGCGCATCCAGTTCGCGCAGATGGGCCACGCGCTGCGTCAGGCCATCCTGCCGCAGGCGCCCGGCGAACGCGATCAGGCCTTCCGCCAACTCGCCGAGTCCGAGAGCCGCCTGCGCAGCGAACTCGACGCCGCCGCGAAACTGTTCCACCGCCCGGACAACAGCGAACGGCTCGCGCGCTTCGACGAGCGCTTCGCGCAGTACAAGGCCAGCGTCGCACGGATCGTCGATCTGCAGAAACAAGGCGATCTCATGGATGCGCTGGGCGCGGTCGCCTCGCCCGGGTTCCAGCTCGCCGGCCAGGCCGCGGGCGACACGCTGGTCGACATCGCGCGGGTCATGGAGGAGGAGGCGCGCGATGCCGCCATCGCCGCCGACCGGCACATGGTCGAGATCAAGCGCACCACCTACGCCCTGATCGGCGGCGGCGGCGTTCTCGCGCTGCTGCTGGGCGCCCTCGTCGCGCTGTCCATCCGCCGGCCGACCGAGCGCCTGCGCAGCGTCGTCGAGCAGATCGCTGCCGGCCACTTCGAGCAGCCCGTCCCGTACACCGAATACCCCAACGAGATCGGCGAGCTCGCGCGCGCGATCGAAGTGCTGCGCGTCGAAGCGCGCAAGGTCGAGACGCAGCGCTGGCTCAAGACCCACCTCGCGGCGATCTCTGGCGACCTGCAGACGTCCGCCGGCATTGGCGAACTCGCGCAGAAATTCCTCTCCAACCTCGCGCCGGTCCTCAAGCTCGGCCACGCCGCCTTCTACTACCACGACGAAACCGCGCAGCGGCTCGTCCTGCTGGCGGGCTACGCCCTGCGCGGGCCGGCGCAACCCGTCCCGCAGTTCGCCCCCGGCGAAGGCCTGGTCGGGCAATGTGCGCTGGAGCGCGCGCCGATCATCTTCACCAACCCCCCCACGGACTACATCCACATCGGCTCCGGGCTGGGCGAGGCCGCACCGCGCGCGATCGCCGTCTTCCCCGTGCAGCGCACCGAACGCCTGCTGGCGGTGGTCGAACTCGCCACCTTCGAGGGATTCGGCGCCGCCCAACAGGCCCTGCTCGACGGCGTGATGCCCATCCTCGCGATGAGCCTCGAGATCCTCGAACGCAACGCGCGCACGCAGACGCTGCTCGAGGAAACGCAGCGCCAGGCCGAGAACATGGAACAACAGGCGCGCCAGCTCGAGGAGCAGACCGTCGAACTCGAAGCCCAGCAGGCCTCGCTGCGCGAAACCTCCGCCAACCTCGCGATCCTCGAAGAGCGCAGCCGCCTGATCCTCGGCTCGGTCAAGGACGGCATCATCGGTCTCGATCAGGGCGGCGTGATGACCTTCGCCAATTCCGCCGCGCCCGCCATGCTCGGCTACACGGAGGAGGAATTCGTCGGCCAGCCCGTGCATGCCCTCATCCACCACAGCTACCCGGACGGCCGCGTCTTCCCGCGCGACGAATGCTCGATGTACCTCACCGGCCAGGACGGCCAGGCGCGCACCGTCGATAGCGAAGTGCTCTGGCGCAAGGACGGCACCCCGCTTCCGGTCGAATACTCGACCACCCCCATCCACAAGGACGGCACCCTCGTCGGCACCGTCGTCGTGTACCGCGACATCACCGAACGCAGGGCGGCCGAGAAGGCCCTCGCCGACCAGCGCGCCTCGCTGCAGTACATCCTCGACCACAGCCCGGTCGGCACCGCCTTCACCACCGACGGCGTGTTCCGCTACACCAACCCCGAATTCACGCGCATGTTCGACAGCCGCCCGGGCGACCCCGCGCTGCACATCTACGCCTCGCCCGAAGACCGCCTGCGCATGGTCGAGGACCTGCGCCGCGAAGGCTACATCCGCGACCGCGAAATGCCCCTCGTGGCCGCCGGCGGCCAACTGCGCGACTTCCTCGTCACCTTCATGCCCTTCGCCCACGAGGGCGAGAAAGGCGTCATGGGCTGGCTGCTCGACATCACCGACCGCAAGCGCGCCGAGGCCGAGATCCTGCGCGCCAAGGAAATCGCCGAAGAGGCCACGCGCGCCAAGAGCGACTTCCTCGCCAACATGAGCCACGAGATCCGCACGCCGATGAACGCCATCATCGGCATGTCGCACCTCGCC
Source organism: Azoarcus sp. Aa7 (assembly GCF_014822185.1). GTDB lineage: Bacteria > Pseudomonadota > Gammaproteobacteria > Burkholderiales > Rhodocyclaceae > Aromatoleum. Next base: position 78,999 of record NZ_QVLR01000089.1, on the reverse strand, counting down.
CTGCAGGGCCCGCTCGACCGCAAGCAGCGCAACTACATCGAAAAGGTGCACCGCGCCGGCGAGAACCTCCTCGGCATCATCAACGACATCCTCGACTTCTCGAAGATCGAAGCCGGCAAGATGTCGATGGAAACGGTCGAATTCCGTCTCGAAGACGTCATGGACCACCTCGCCAACCTCGTCGGCCTGAAGACCGAGGACAAGGGGCTGGAACTGCTGTTCAACGCCGCCCCGGACGTCCCCACCGCCCTCATCGGCGATCCGTTGCGTCTCGGTCAGGTTCTGGTCAATCTCGGCAATAATGCAGTCAAGTTCACCGAAACGGGCGAGATCGTCGTCGGCATCGACACCGTCTCGCAGGCCGCCGACGAAGTCGAGCTGCACTTCTGGGTGCGCGACACCGGCATCGGCATGAGCCCCGAACAGTGCGAATCGCTGTTCCGCAGCTTCAGCCAGGCCGACGCCTCCACCACGCGCAAGTACGGCGGCACCGGCCTCGGGCTGGCGATCTCGAAGAACCTCGTCGAAATGATGCAGGGGCGCATCTGGGTCGAAAGCAGCGTCGGCCGCGGTTCCACCTTCCACTTCACCGCCCGCTTCGGCCTGCAGGCCGAACCCATGACCCGGCGCATGTTGCGCGCCGACGAACTGCAGGGCGTGCGCGTCCTCGTCGTCGACGACAACGCCTCCGCGCGCGAAATCCTCTCCGCGATGGTGCGGCACTTCGGCCTCGCCGTCGACGTCGCCTGGGACGGCAGCCAGGCGCTCGACATGATCGCCGCCGCCGACGCCCGCCGCAGCCCCTACGACCTCGTGCTGATGGACTGGAAGATGCCCGTCATTGACGGCGTCGAGGCCGTGCGCCGCCTGCAGGCCGGCCACCCGGCCCGGAAACCGGCTGTCATCATGGTCACCGCCTACGGCCGCGAAGAAGCGCTCGGCTCGGCCGAGCTGCGCGGCGTCGCCGTCAAGTCCGCCCTCACCAAGCCGGTCACCGCATCCCGCCTGCTCGAAGCCATCGGCGCGGCCCTCGACAAGCGCGGCCTCGTCGATACCCGCGCGCACGAAAGCATCGACGGCTCCAGCGCCGCGATGGCGACCCTCGCCGGCGCCCGCGTGCTGCTCGTCGAAGACAACGAAATGAACCAGGAACTCGCCACCGACCTGCTGCGCCAGGCCGGCATGGACGTCGTCGTCGCCGGCAACGGCCAGGAAGCGCTCGACCTCCTCGCCCGCGACGCCCGCTTCGACGGCATCCTCATGGACTGCCAGATGCCCGTCATGGACGGTTACACCGCCACGCGCGAAATCCGCCGCAATCCCGCGTGGGCGGGGCTCCCCGTGCTCGCCATGACCGCCAACACCATGGCCGGCGACCGCGACAAGGTCATCGCCGCCGGCATGGACGACCACATCGCCAAGCCGCTCGACGTCGTCGGCATGTTCGTCACCCTCGCGAAATGGATCCGCCCCGCGGCCATCGCCGGCACCACCGCAACCGCAACCGCAACCGCAACCGCAACGGTCTCACCAGTGGCGCCGGCGGCGCCGGAACCAAGCTCAGCCGCCCTGCCCCCGCTGCCCGGCATCGACGTCGTCGCCGGCCTCGCCACGACGATGGACAACCACAAGCTCTACCGGCGCATGCTCACGCGCTTCCGCGACACCCAGAGCCGCTTCGCCGAACACTTCGCCGCCGCCCAGTCCGACCCGGACACCACCGCCGCGATGCGCGCTGCTCACACCCTCAAGGGCAACGCCGGCAACATCGGCGCCCGCGGAGTCCAGACCGCTGCCGAAGCCCTCGAACTTGCCTGCCGGGATGGACTGCCCGCCGCCCAGCTCACCCCGCTGCTCGAATGGACGCTCGCCGAGCTCGCCCCCGTCATCGAAGGCCTGCAACAGCTCGGCCCCTCGGAAAGCGCGCAGCCACCGGCGGAAGCCGTCGCCGCGACCATCGACGCCGCGAACCTGCAACTGGATCTCGAACGCCTCAGGGCCCTGCTGGAAGACAGCGACCCCGAAGCCGCCGAAGCGGCCGACGCCCTCACCGAACGCGCCGCCGGCACCCCGCTCGCGCCCGCCCTGAAACTGGTCGCAACCAGCGTTGCGGCGTACGACTTCGACAAGGCGCTGGAAAGCCTCGCAGTGCTGAGCCCGAAGGGCGCTTGAGCTGACCTGTCCGCCGCCGAACGCTGCCCTCCGAAGGCCGGAGTCGTCATACGCTGCAGATCAGGTATAATGCCGCGTTCCGCTGCCACGCCAGTGGCACAAGGCGCCCGTAGCTCAGCTGGATAGAGTACTGCCCTCCGAAGGCAGGGGTCGGACGTTCGAATCGTCTCGGGCGCGCCAGAATAATCAAGGGGTTAGCGATTCCGCTAGCCCCTTTTTCTTGGGTTTGGCGTAAATTTGGCGTAATCGCTTTCCTGGGACACCCATGCAAAGCTTTACAAGGCCCGATCGAGCCCCTGAGAATTAGTTGTCTGCAGTACCGACTGCCTCGGTGAATTCCTGTCTGCGCCACCTTCATCAACAAGGAGAAGTGGCATGGCAACTTTCAGGAAACGGGGCAACAGCTGGCGCGTGGAAATCTGTATCGATGGCCTGCGCGAATCAGCGACTTTCGATTCGAAAGGCGCAGGGCAAGCCTGGGCCGACAAGCGATCCACTGAGTTGCGGCAAGCCCAGATCGTACAGACCACCAACGAGCTTGGTCAGAAGACCCTTGGCGAGCTTCTGCAGGAAATTGTCAATGAGCGGCTGCCCCTGAGCAGGACCCGCCGCACCCAAGAAGCGGCCGAACACCGCATCGAGCGGATGAAGAAGCGCAGCATCTGCGATAAGCAGGTCCGGCTCTTGACCATCAGTGATTTCAAGGCGTACGTCGACGACCGAAAGAAGGAGGGAGTCGTAGCATCGACCATCCGCCGGGAGCTCGGCGTGGTGCGCGCGGCCTTCAATCGACTTATCGCAAAGGGGCAATTGGACTATAACCCGGTTCAGCCGGTGCTCAAGAGTCAGCCACGCGACCGTCTCGTGTCCAATCTATTGTCCGATGCGCAGTTCCGCAGGATGGAAATCGCGCACGAAGAGCTGAACTCGAAGCGTACAAAGAACCCCTGGTTGTTTTGGGCATTTCGTCTGGCTGCGGAAACTGGTTTGCGCAAGGCCGAAATGCTCGGACTGGAGTGGGATGACATCGACCTTGAGTCACGGATTGCAATGATCCGGCGTGTCGACGACCTGCCCAGCGAGGATGGCGAACGGACGACCGAAGGCCTTAAGAATGGCGACCCGGAGCGCCAGATCGCCTTGACGCCAGAGGCCGTTGAGATCTTGTTGCACATGCCGCGAGCAATCGACCCCACGCTTCGCGAGCGAGTGATTCCGACGAGCTACAACGCGCTCTCCTGCGCCTTCGAGCGCCTGCGACGGCGTGCCGGGCTTCAACGATTTCGTTGGCATGACCTTCGTCACATGGCTGCAACAGCGTTGCTGTCACGGCTCGGCAACGTCGCGGAGGTCGCGGTCGTCACTGGACACAAAGACTGGAAGTCGTTGGCGAGGTACACCCATCCGCAGGCGGCTGCGGTTGCGCAGAAACTTGCGCGGAGTTGAATCGGTGCCCCGCCCGGAGGCGGGGCTTCTCTTTGAGCGTTCGGTGGGAAATCTCAGCACTGCCCGCGATGACTGTTCATTTTTCCAGGAATTGACTACGGGAGTTTGTCGGCCAGAGCTGACCTTGAGCCTGCGCCCCCCCCTGGGTCAGCAATGTATCGGTTACTTGTCACTCAGCCAAAGTTCACGCGAACGGCAGCTTCTCTCTTATGCGAATGCGAACTCCCGAGCCAAAATACATCTCAAGATTCTCCTTGGGTTCGGCTATGCATGATTAGCCGGACCCGTGCAGGCATAAGAAGAGGATCAGCCGTGGCGAAGGACGGGAGTGCCGCCCGACTGCAAAGCCTGCGGCCTGGGGCGTAAGACCCCCGACAGCGTGATCGATGCCTGCATGAAGCACTCGGCCTCCCGATCGAACGTCAGCTCCAACTCGAAATGGCAGCGCTGGACCAGTTCCATCCTCGCAGTCGGGCCATCGACCACGAGGTTGATGAAGTGCGCGTCGTAGCCCCCGACTCTCGCGAGATAGTCCGCTGCGGGCATCTCCACCGTCCAGATGACTGACAGCAGGTCGAACGCACACGACACGGCGAGCGTCCCATCCTCACCTTCCCGCGCGAACAGGAGTTCGATGTCCTCCAGCCCCTCGAAGTCCTCGGCGGTGAAGGCCTGAATCGGTGCCAGGCACTCGGTGGGCACGTCGGACGCCGCCAGGAATCCCCGCACCGACGGCAGCGTCAGCCCCTCCAGGTACGCGAGCGCCGCATCGGAGGCCGCCACCTCCACCTCGGGCAGCCAGTGTTCTCGGAAGTCTTCCAGCTGCGTGTCGTCGAGGAGCCTGCCGCCGGGCCGAGGCGACGCCAGTGACCCGGGCTCGACCGAAATCGCGAACAGCTCCGCCTCGGCATCGGACAGGGTGATCGTGACGTCGCCTCGCCTGCGCCGCTTGATCTGCCCCTTGATCTTCACCAGCCCCGCAAGCAGGTCGAGATCGCCCCGGCCTGCTAGCGACGGCAGCGTGCTGAGCACCTTCAGGTGCAGCGCATCCCAGATCAGGGTGACGTAGGATGGTCCGCCTTCTATAGACGAGGATACGATGCCGACCAGGTCGCCATTGGCGTTGACCACCGGGCCACCGCTCATGCCGCCCGTCGTATCCATCGCCACCTCGATGCACGCGGCGGGCATACGTTCGCCGCGGCCGTGCGGGAACGCTGCTGTCACCAGCCCTGACGTCACCAGAGGGGTGACCAGCGTAGTGGTGTCGCGCAGCTCGCCATGGCGATAGCCGAACGCCCATAGGCGTTCGCCGACCAGCGGCAAGGCCACCTGCACCGGCGCCAACATCAGCGGATGGTGCGCGTGCGCGTCGGAATTCAGCGTGCAGCTCAGCAACGAGACGTCCGAAACGATCCGGTGATCCTCCCGGAAGGCGCTCGGCCCCGACGTCGTCGACCACTCGCGCGGAAGCCAGGCGCGAGCTGCGTCGGGCAGAAACGTCAGCAGCACCGGCGAAGCGCCTGAGCGGGGGAACTCGTCCAGCACGTGTGTGGCCGCCACCACCAGCCCCGGACCCACCATGACCCCGCTGCCCATGACGGTAGGGCCGTCCTCTTGCAACAGGGCGAGGGCGACCAGCGCGTCCCCGGCCTCGTGCAGCGAGCCCATGGCTCCGATGCCGTCCTGGTCGGAGTAGATGGCGGTGGCCCAGGATCGTCGTAGCGTCGCCAGCGCGGGGTTGTCTTCTGTGATGTGAACTGACGGCATCGCATGCTCACCCGTAAGTTGAGAGGATAAATCAACAGAGCCCATGGCCTTGGCCTGCCGCCGGCAGGCCAAGGCCATTTTCTTCACCGTACGATTCAATTCGTCGCAGGACCGCGTCGCCATCGTGGCCATCCTTGCCACTCACTAGTCCGTCTGCCGGTTGCATCAAAACCCCGGGTTCGCGCATGAAGGATTGGTGGCCGGCGTGCAGGTTACTACATTACTTGCGTGACATTTCGCTACTCATGCATAACAATGCGGAAATATGCATCGAATTCGCCATTTCTCGCATATACTAGGAACTCAGCAGCACTAGATATTGAGACCTCGCGAATGGAGCACTTTCCTATCATTCTCGCATTGCTGCGTGCATCCGTCCGGGACAAGTCCGCTGCAGTGGTGCAGCATGCCGAACGCTTGCGCGAGGCTCTGCAGAAATCCGGCGCCGATGATGAGGCGCAGGAGATCGAACTCATCCTGGAAAGCGCTCGACAGTCGAGCGCCGGCAAATTGGTGCCTTCTCGCGTGGTGAGATCGCGTGCGATCTCCAGCGGCGAGATGATTACCGCCAACACCTTCCCGCCGGTGGATAAGGAGACGAGCGCTCCTCTGGCCGAGATCTTGACCGTCGATCGCTTGGCCGAACTGGCGCCTCCTATCCTCGATACTCGATTGGAGCGCGCGGTCGACCACCTGGCTGAGCAATGGTTGGGGGCTCATGATCTTCAGGCAGCTGGCATCAAGGTTCCCCGCACAGTACTTTTCTTTGGGGCGCCCGGTACGGGCAAGACCCGTCTGGCGCTTTGGGCGGCCGCAAAGCTCGGGCTGCCCGTCGTTCTCGCCCGACTGGATGGGCTGACCAGCTCCTACCTGGGCACAACCGCTCGCAACATTCGCGCGCTTTTCGATTTCGCGAACCGCTATCGGTGCCTACTATTGCTTGACGAGTTCGATGGCATCGCCAAGCTTCGTGACGACCCGCAGGAGCTCGGTGAAGTCAAACGGGTGGTGAATGCCGTCCTGCAGGCGATGGACGCACGTGCGCCTTTAGGTCTGACCGTCGCGATCACGAATCACGAGGGGCTGCTCGACCCCGCAGTGTGGCGACGCTTTGACGTGCGCATCGAGATCAGTCTTCCGAATGCTGCGACACGCATGAAGATCATGGAGCGTTATACCGAGGGCTTTGCGGTCAATCCGGGTTCGATCAAGGTCCTGGCGTGGTTGACCGAAGGCTATAGCGGGTCCGAGATCGAAACTCTATGCGACTTCATCAAGCGGCACATGGTCTTGTACGCTGAGAAGGAGCCCTCGGTCATGGACGCCGTCCACCTGTTCCTCGACCTCTCCGCCACGAACCGCTCGACACCGGCTCGCGAAGCGCTTGCACGTGAGGACGCATACTGGGTTCCGCAGGCGCTTGCCTATCGCGATATCAAGATTGTCCAGGCAGACATTGCCGATGCCACTCATTCGACGCAGTCCAGGGTGAGCCGACTGCTTAAGTCGGCCGAACGAATCTAGTCAACCGAAAAACAACATGGCGAATAACCCCGTTCAAGTCGTCCTCCAGGCGGACCAGTACATGAAGCTACCGGAAGGCGGCGGCGGCGGGGGTGCGAAGGACTTCTACAAGGATCGTGACGACGATTTCGTGCGCCACAAGCAGCGTCTGCTCAAGCAGGTCGACTCGATTCGGAGCACCTTGGCTTCTTCTGCTGGCCGCCAGATCGGGTACGTGAAGGTGAGGCTGCAGTCTACGGCACTGGCCAAGTCGCATCGCCCGATGGAAGCGCTCTTCAAGCCCAAGAGCCTGCCGCTCGTCGGGTCCGGCGCTTTGGGAGAGCTGTACTTCGAGGTCACTCCTTCCACGCTCGACTCGGTTGCCGGCGCGATAGAGAAGGCCGAAGAGAAGGTTACGAAGCGCGACAAGCACAACAAGCTGAAGGCGAGTTCGGCCCGGTCCGAGACTGGGGCCATAGAGGACATCGCGCTGCCGACGCTCAGGGACAAGCGCTCGTTCAGTCTCGATGACGCGCGGGTGCATTTCAAGCAGTGGCCTGGCGCTCGCTACGTCACCGTGGAGTTGTTCGTCGACGAGACGACCTTGGGCGACGATGAGAATGAGCGCAAGGAGGCGCGCCGCGCACTGCGCGCGTTTCGCAGGGACCTCCGTGGCCTGTCCGACAAGCTGAAGATCTGGTCCTCCACGCAGGAGTGGAAGGATCTCCATATCACGACGGTCCAGTTCCCCGCAGACGTCATGCGAAGCGGCCAGTTTGACGATCTGCTGCACGAGGTCACCAACCTCCTGGATCGGTCGCCGCTCGTGCGCCGCTATGCGTTGGGCGCCGCGGTCAGCCGGGGCAGCCAGTCCGCGCGTTTCAAGGTCCGACCCAGAGGGCGAACCGCTCTGTTGCCTCAGCCAAAGGCAGGGGCAGCCTACCCCGTGGTCGGCATCGTCGACGCGGGCGTCAGTCGCAACGCCGCGATCTCTGTCTGGTCCGCAGGCTCGCTGGACTTTATGCGGGAGCCCGATAGCGAGCGCGACCACGGAACGTTCATTGCAGGTCTCCTGGTCAACGGTGCCGGCTTCAACAAGGGCCAGTCCATCGAAGCAGACCCCTGCACCTTCTTCGACTACGACCTGTATTCGGAAGACCAGAACAAGCTCGAAGACAACTTCGAGCAGGGGTTCCTCGGCATGATGCGCCAACTGGACGCCCAGCTGACCGCGTCGAAGCCCGAAGGCCTGCGGGTGATCAACATCAGCTTGAACCCGGAGGAGATGACCGACCAGAACGGGTACAGCCCGTACGCCGCGATCCTGGATCAGATTGCGGACAAGCACGACGTCATCTTCGTTATCTCGGCGGGTAACCTGGAGGGTGCTGAAGTCCGCGACCGCTGGCCGGATGGCGCGACGCCGGCGCTGCAGCACCTTGTGTCCTACCGTCCGCTGGGCGCCGATCGCATTTACGTCCCCGGCGAAACCGCACGAAACCTCACCGTTGGCGCGTTCGAACCCGTGGACGCCTCGGGGCGCACCCGCCCCGCGCGCTACTCGCGTCGGGGACCGGCAACGTCTGCGGGCATCAAGCCGGACTTCGCGCATATCGGAGGTTGCGTCGCCGGCAACATTCCCCTGCGCTCCATTGACCACCGTGGCGCGTTGGTGCCGGGCGAAGGCACGAGCTACGCCGCGCCATTGGTGGCCAAGACGGTGGCGCTGCTCAATCACCGGATCGAGGGCAGGAAGCCCCGTGAGGTGCTGATGGCGCTCATGTATCACTTCGCTAAGATGCCGGCACTGCTGGACGACAAGCTGCTGAAGGACGTGTGCAAGGACTTCGCAGGCTTTGGTATGCCAGCCTCGGTCGATGACATGCTCGCGACCGACGACAGCGCAATCACGCTGGTGTTCCAGGACACGCTGCCGCCCGGTATGGAGTTGTCGTTCGACTTCGTCTGGCCGGCCGTCCTGATCGAGAAGGGCTTCACCCGTGGCGACGTACGCCTCACCATCGCCTATTCCCCGCCGCTGGATCGTCTGCATCAGGCGGAATTCGCGCGGGTGAACCTCGACGCCTTCCTGCGTCAGGAAAGGATCGACGAGGAGGGCGAAATCAGCTACCACGGCCGCCTCAAGGCGGACCATCCGGGCAAACTCGAGAAGAACCTGGTCGCCCACGGCGCCAAGTGGTGGCCGGTCAAGCACTACGGCCGGACCTTCGAGAAGCTGGAAGGCACGAGCAACTGGCGGCTGGTGGTGGACTCGCTGACGCGCGCAGGCGCCGACTACCCCCAGGCCGGCGTGAAGTTCGCGGTTGTGCTGACGATCTCCGATCCCGAAAAGACGGCGCCGGTGTTCTCGAGCATCCGGCAGTCCCTCCTGCGTCGCGGCGTGAACTTGGTTGACGTCAGGACTTCGGCAAGGGTGAGGGCACGATGACCACATTCAGGCTGGATGAGAGTGCCGGGCCCGGTACGCACGTGTTCGTGATTGGGGTGGGCGCCTATCCGCGACTCAAAGGGGGAACCGGCCCCTTGAATCCGATGCATCGTGACCTCGGTCAGCTCACGTCGCCACCCATCTCGGCGACGGCCATGCTCAGGTGGGTGGACACGACCCTCAACAACCCCGACGCGCCTTTGAAGTCCATCGAGGTGCTGATCTCACAGCCTGATCCCGCGACCTATACAGACGCCGACGGGTTGTCCCAACAGATCGACGCCGCGACCTGGGACAACTTCGAGCTCGCTGTAAAAGCTTGGTTTGACCGTGCGGACAGGCATCCCCAGAACGTGGCGATCTTTTATTTCTGCGGGCATGGTCTCGGCGATGGCGTGGACACTCACCTGCTTATGGGCGACGCTGGCGCTTCGCATGAGCTGCTGAGGCATGCACTGCACGTGAACGCCTTCAGGCTCGCCATGGGCGCCTGCGCCGCGCAGAAGCAGATCTACTTCGTTGATGCCTGCCGCACCGTCGACTTGGCCACGGTGTTGAATCCCAACTTCCCAGCCCAATCCGGACTGCCCGCGGCCAATGTGCTGCAGGTGTTCAATGGCGCCAATCCAGTGCTCCACTCAGCGCGGAAAGGCGAGCCAGCATTCGGCAATCCAGGCGAAGTGAGCGACTTCACCAAGGCGCTGCTTGAAGGCCTGACGCGGTGCGCCGTGTTTCAGCCCTTTGGTCACTACTGGGCGGTTTCTCCGCAGGAGCTTCAGAAGGCCGTCGCTGCACTGATGGACGACTATAGTGGCAAGCCTCAATGCCAGGCGGACGGCCTTTCGGGCGTGGGGTTCCAGCTCCACCGCCTTACCGGATCGCCCGACGTTGTGGTGCACGTGTCGCTGGACAAGGATCAGGCGAATGATTCTGCGGAGATTAGCTACACGGCGATCGGCCAGACGGTGATCCGCCCCAACAAAGCCCATCCTTGGCGGACCTTTGTGCCCTACGGTCAATGCTCCGTGCAGGCGCAGTTCGCGCCGCCGAGCACCTTTACGGCTAAACCGATTCACACTTTCCTCGTCCCGCCGTTCCAGAACATCATGCTTGAGGTGCTATGAAGCCGAATATCAGTTTCGACGCGCCGACAGACGGATCGTTCGGCCCAGCACGTGAGCTTCTCTGCTCCGTCTGGCCACTGAGCAAGGAAGGCGAGCAACTGTCGATCGGCGACCCCGTTCTCTCCAACAGTCCGGTGCTCGTCGGTCCGCTTCGCCTGGGCGAAAGTCCTTCGACGCTGGAACTGCCTGAGGCTGGCGCCTACCTTATCAACTTGGGTTATCCCAACGGGGCGTCATTCCGCACGACTATCTCCGTCGCTGAGGGGGAGCAATACAGGATTACCATCCCGAGCAAGCGGCCGGCCTCGCACTCGGCGGGCACGACCACGCCGCCTACCAACCTCATTCCGCGAGTGGTCAGCGCGACGCTCAAGACAATCCACCTCAAAGAGCCGGATCTGGAAGTAAAGGTGGTTGCTCAGCCACAGGGCGTAAGGCTGCGTAGCTTGCGTGAGTTCGCCGCCGAAGTCAGTGCGTCGTCAATCAGCGCGGAGGTGCTTGAGCGTGTGGCGAACGCCGACCTCGCGCACTCGTTGCGACTGCCCAACTCTCCCGTTGCTAATTTCAAGTGGGGCTACCAACGCAGATGGCTGGTCGTTGCTGGAGGGGCGAGGAATCCGACGATGGTGGCCTACCCGGTCGGCTGGACCGATGAGGCCGGCGATGCGTTTAGCCTGTCGATGCACCGCAAATCCAAGGATGGTAGTGAGGCGACCAAGTGGTCGGTTGCTCTCAAGCTGATGAACCCCGTGTTCGGCTCCTTGATCGAGCATCTGACCCGCCGCGACGTCCAGTCCGGCAGAGAGATTTCGCAGAGCATGCGGGGACAAGCCACCACCATGCTGTATGAGAAGGAAGGCAACCCCTTTGCAGCCGTGGCAGGCGCCTATCTGCTCGCCCTGGGTCGTGAGGAGCTGGATCATCGGTGCCAGTGGATGTCCAACCTGTCGAAGTGGTTTGAGTGGCTGCCGGATGGTCCGATTGCACTGGGGTGGGCGTTGCTTCGCGAAGGGTGCCGTGGATCACCGGAGTGGAGCGAAGCCCGTGGACTGTTTTTGACCGCGTGTTCGCGCGGTTTGCCATACTACACGATCGGGCTGCATGTGCTGGTGGAAGCTCTCACCCTGTTGTCGATGGCCGAGCCTGACGACACGGAAGTGCGCGACACGCTGGCGGCCGCGAGAGCTGCCGACGTCGCGTGCGTACGGAGCGAGCCGTTCACGACGCTTCAGGTGTCTAGGTTCCTGGGACTGCCGGTTCAATAGTCGATCAACGGGAGGATCGGGCCATGTTCTCTGTCAACGCACTGCCCGCCAGCTTTGGCGATTGCTTGTGGATCGAATATGGACCCGACGACGCCCCGAACGTGATCCTCATCGACGCGGGACCGTCGGCACCCGCGATGCTCAAGGAACGCCTGCAGCAGCTTGCCGCCCGCGGCGGCACGCTGGAACTGGTCGTCGTCACGCATGTCGACGCCGATCACATCGGCGGGATGCTGACGCTGCTCGAGAACGACTTCTATGGCGTGCCGGTGCGCGACGTCTGGTTCAACGGCTTCCGTCACCTGCCCGGTGTCGAGACCTTCGGCGAGAAGCAGGGCGAACGGTTGACCGGCCTGTTGCTGGACAAGCGCGTGGCGTGGAATGTGGATCTCAATAATGCCGCCTGCATGATCGCCGACGACAACTACCCCGTCATCGACCTGCCCGGCGGCGCATCCATCACCCTGTTGTCGCCCGACGCGGGACAACTCGCGCGCCTGAAGCGGAATTGGATTCGGGTCTGCGGCGAAGCGGACCTGTATGCTGACGTGCCGGCTGTCTCGACGCACTACGACGAAGACGGCCGCGAGGCGTTCGGCGCGGCCGTGCCGGATGTTACCCGGCTGGCTGGCGAAACCTTTGTCGAGGACGTCGCCGAGGCCAACGGAAGCAGCATCGCGTTCCTGATCGAGTACGACAACAAACGCGCCCTGTGCGGCGCGGACGCATTCCCGTCGCGACTGCTTTCTTCTCTCGCGCAACTCTATGGTGCCGGTCCCCATCGGTTCGCTCTCGTGAAGCTCCCGCACCACGGCAGCGAGAAAAATGTGTCCAAGGAATTAGTTGAAGGGCTCGATTGCAGGTGCTATCTGTTCAGCACCAATGGCGCGCGCTACAAGCATCCGTCCCAGTCGGCAGTCGCACGCGTCATCCAGCATGCCAAACGGCCGAAGCTGATCTTCAACTACCGCACTGAGTTCAACGAGATGTGGGACAGCCAGCCGCTTCAGACAATGTACGAGTATTCCGTCCAGTACGGTGATGACGGCGGCGTTACAATCGACTTGAGCTAGCTGCGCGTCTAAACGAATGTGGCCCCCATTCGTGTCCAGTTGAACCTCCCCGGGCTTACGGCTGATTCGGTGCCCAAAACCCTCGCGCCTTCCCGGCGTAGCGGGAACACACTATTGCCGGAACTCCGCCCTCTGGAGGGCGGCTTGGATGCCAAAAGAATGGTCGCCTCGCGCTGAACACCCGGCATGGTTAGCGTTTGTTGAATAGTCGATTTGGGTCGCTATGCGAATATTTCCATAGGGTTGGTAATACGCGTTCTCCACATGGAGAAGCGGCCGTTCAGCACGATTTCCCTCCGAACGGCTGGTAACGCCCCCACATTGCTGACTGAGACGGCCAGAGTGGCGAATGGCAGCAACGGCCCACTAACCGAAGTTCGAACGGCGCTCCGTGCTTGGTGTTGCTGCGGTTGCTTTGGAGGACCTTGCAGGTCAGAAGTCATTTTCCCCAGACCCTTCAGCATCTCCGGGGAAAATCCTCGGATACGCCTTAGCCGGAATGAGATCCTTCAGCGTGATTCCGCGAATCGCCAGAAAGATCTCCTTCCTGCCTTCGTCACTCAGCATCATGCCATCCGCTCCCAGAGCCGCAACGACCTGATCTTCGGCTTCCGACTGAATTTCTCCCCAGTGGTCCATCACGAGTCGTGGCCAACATTCGGCCTGAGATAGCCAGTCCAGCCACCGGTTGAGCGACCGTTGTTCGACCGTCGCGTCGAGGACACGCTCGCGCAGCAAGCCAGCGGCATCGTGGATCGCAGCATCACGTAGTCCAGTCTGAAGATGCGACAGAGCGCTGCGGGTCAAATTCAGATCGAGATCTGCCACCTCATTTTTCAAACGCTCTGGGTCATCCGAGCGGCGTGCCGCGTCGATCGCGTATGTCAGCCTCCATTGCGCATCGATTCGGTCGAGTACATCGCCTTCCTTGACGCAGCGGGACTGGAAATACTCTTGGCGAAATTCAGTCGTTGTCGATCGCATGCTTCTCCCTGCCGCTTTTGCTTATGTTCAAAAACGATTTCGTCTCGCTGTGGGGCCTGTGGGCAGCCGCCGACCTGTGGGCGGGCGGTGGGAAACGCGCCGCGTTTTCCACGGGCCGTCCTCAGGATGGCGCATCGCGCCAAGGCGGGCATCGGCTCCGCCGACTGTCCACAACTCCACAGCGCGCTCACCGCTTGGCAAGCGGCACCCCCAATCGGGAGCTACACCTGCGGCGCTGCGGCGATTCTCAACCGGGCTCACAGCGAGCAGCAGGTCAGTACCAGACATGTGGCACTCCAAGCCGCTCACCGTGACCCCATGACCACAGCGCGCCGCACACGAGCAGCAGCTGATGCACCGTGGGCTCGCCGAGCCCCTGTGGGCCAACCAAGCGATATACCGACCCGCTTCGGGTCGCCGCGAGCCCTGTGCCTGGATCGAGCCCAATGACCGGCGATGTGATCTTTACGCCGAGTCCGTGTCGGTCGTTAGCGCCGAGAAGGTGAATTCGTTCGAAGGCGTTGTCAGCATAGTGCGCGGCGAAGACGATCAATCGCCAGTCGCGGACGGCGCCGTCGACGTTGGAGCTCGCCGGGATCACTCGGGTAAGCTGTGCGAGTTCGTGCGCCGTTGCCAACCGCAGACGGGCACACTGCTGATTGAGGTTGATCACGTGGCTGAGGCAACGAGGGATCTCCCGGACTGCACACCCAGGGAGGCGCTCGATTTCATCGTCAGCCATTGCCCACCTCCGCCTCCGCTTCCTCGACAACGGGAAAGAGTTCGCTGGCCAGCGCCTTCGGAATCAGATCGTTGATCCGCAATCCCGCAATCTCCTGACAAAGGTTCCGCTTCGCTTCCTCATCCATCGCGACACCAGCCTCATCGAGCGTGGTAGTCACAATCTCGAAGGCATGGGCGACCGCAGCGTTCCAGTTTGTCTCGGCCAACTTTGGCCAGAATGGTGCCGCGGTCAGCCACTCCTTCCACCGCTTCGTTGAGGGTTGGTCAGCGGCCGTATCGAGGACGCGTTCGGCAATCAGCTGGGCGCAATCTCGCACTGCTACCTCATGCAGATGGGTTTGCAGAGTACGAAGTGCGTAGCGCACCAGGTCGAGATCCAGTTCCGACACGGATGTCTGCAAGGCGTCCGCATCGGAGTTTGTTGAGGCCGATTCGAGTTGATAGATCGCCATCCATTGGCAATGCAGCCGCTCCAGCACATCACCTGTTTCAAGGCAACGATGCGCATAGGCCTCTTGCCGCAGTGACGCTGTACCCTTCTTCGTCATGGCGGTCTCCTTACACGAATCCGATTCGGCGGGTGGTCGTGGGTGTGGCACTGAGAGGCACGACAATCTCGGTAGCCCCCCTGCGCAGCGCCGATGCAAGCGCCGCCCGCAGCAGTCGCTTTCCCTCACGAACGTTTTTTGTAATCAGAACGTCCTCGGAGGGTTGCGACAGGCGAATTGGGAGCCGGTCAACAAGACCGAACTCCGAGAGCAGCGCCGAATACAGGCGTTGCACCAAGCTACGCAGCTGCTCTTCTGACGGCGCGGTGACAGCAACCTCGGTAAAGCGGCTTCGGAGCGCCTCGTGAAGTCGACTCGCATCGTTCACCGTGGCGATCCAGTTCACTCGGCTGCAATCGACTTCAAGCCAAGGTACTGACTTGTCCCTAAATTTTGCGGCCGTTGCCGATTCCAGCAGTTGATACAAGGCGCCCACGGGGTCACCCCAATTTGTCGCTGCCTTCTCCAACTCGTCGAGAACGAAGAGCGGGTTGGCAAAATCTCCTTGGATGACTCCTTCCCACACCATTCCGGGTTTCGTATTACCCCAATATGTCTCGCTTCCGCCGATCGCCGCGGACGACTGGGCCGACGACATCGAGATTACCTGCATGGGCAGGCCCAGAAGGCGGGAGAGTGTCAGCGAGTAGTCCGTTTTGCCGACGCCAGCGGGCCCTGACAGCAAGATGCGCAGGCCGCAGAGCGCCCGCCCCTGCTGCTGCGCCAGCGCCAATTCACCCAGTACGTAGTCGGTCGCCTCAGTGAAATTTGGGTGCGTGCGGTACAGCGACTCAAGGGAGGTAGCCAGTCCAGCACTAGCGACCGCCCCAACGAGGCGCAGCGCGCCCCGTTCGTTGAGCAGGGTCCGGATCTTCTCCTCGCGCTTCTGGACGTCCCGATCTGCCGTCATGGGGTCGCTCTCAGGAATGGGCGTCTCAAAAACCGGCACCATCGGGCCGTCTTGGGGCGACTGAACAGCAGTGAAATTCGGCATGCGCTTGCTGGCGGATGATCTCACTCGCAGTGCCGCGATCCGGGCACGTACTTCGCCAAGGGCATTTGAAAGCGCGGGAGCGTTGGCACGCCGCCCGCTGGTGGAACGGCGTGCCGTGCGAGTAGTCTTGGTCGCGGCTGTGTTCATGGTGCCCCCTCTGAAATGAAGTTCAGATCCGATTGCTGCCCTTCGGATGGAACAGGGGGTCGGTGGGCGACTCGATCACAGGCAGGTGGCGAAATGCGCTCCACAATTCCGCGAAGGCTGCGTCATCCTGAAAGACGGAAACCCGATGGGGAGCCTCGTCGGACGGTTCGTCCCGATTGATTCGATAGAACTCCTGGCCGTGATCGGCATCTGCCGACACAAAGCAAGGGAGGTCCAGCATGCGGATGCGGCATTTCCCTCCGTCAACCTGCATGTCGGCGTCGGCGAGGGTGACAAGAGCCTTGCCCCATTCCGATACTTGAAAAGTCCCATCTGCCAGCCAGCATTCAGGTTCTTCCTCGCGCCGAATAGTTCGGACCAGGTAGGTTCCGTTACGGTGGCGCACAACTGCGTCGAACGTTCGCTCATCGAGCAGATCGACGATGCGTTGAGCGCGTTCGACGAGTGCTTCGCGCAGAAGAGCCTCGACGATAGGTCGACGTGCATTGCGTTCGGCGTTCGTCATGCGGGGGGCACGAAGGCCTGCGTTTGGATTCTTCATCACGTAGTCGGCCACGAGGGTTTCGACGCCACGGAACACTGGGTATGTCGTTCCACGGTGGGAGGCCACGGCTTCAAGGAGAGCAAGCGCCTCTTCGACGAAGTTGCCGTCGAACCATTCGGTGTATCCATCCTTGCGCTCCGCCTGCGCCCTGCGTCGGAGGTCGAAAACCGTATGCAATACGGTCTCGATGCGATGGCAATCGACCGCGACAACGACCGCGTGACCAAGGTCGATGTCCGGATAGATCGTAATCAGACCTGCGATCCGATCGAGCGGATTGCGCGAACGTCCAATCTTGATTCGTGTGCCATCCCGAGTCGGAAGCACGTAGACGTGCATCTGACCAACCACGGGCATGCGTGTAGTGCTTTCATTTCCAGTCATCTTCGTCTCCTGGCGAGCCATTGGGTGCCCGACAGCTGTGTGGGCGCGTAGCAGATCGCTTGAACCGGCGGCATAATGTTGTTCAGGCGATCGCATTGCTACGCAGAATAGCTTTCTGTGTAGCTGTTTGTCAACTGGTTTATCTTTTTGTTTTTCTGCGTAGCATGAAGACGTTCTGCGCAGCTAGGGAGCTACGATGATTCGTTGTCACTTGTCGCGCTTGATGGGTGAGAAGAAGCTAAAGGTCATAGACGTTGCGCGGGAAACCAACTTGAATCGCAGCACCGTCTCGGCGCTTTACTATGAGAAGGCAGCGCGCATTGAACTCGATGCGGTAGAAAAGCTCTGCCGCTTCTTCGATTGCCAGATCGGGGACCTTTTCGAGATCACGGATGATCAGCCTGAGGGCGACCATTCCGTGGGGGCAGCGAACAACGATTGATGTGACTGAATCGCGTATCAAAAACGCGTATCAAAATGATGCGAATCATTTTGCGATGACGTATGATGTCCGGATCAACGGCATCCGGTCAGGCAATGAGCGCAGACAGTGATTCTCTCGAGGTCCTGACGCAAACTCAGCGAGAACGCTTGTCGCACATCGACTACTGCCTTTACTTCCATGGCGGGGTGAGTCGATCTGACCTTGAACGGCGTTTCGGGATCTCGGTCGCGGCGGCCAGCCGCGATCTTGCCTGTTACCGAGGACTCGCTCCGTCCAACCTGGTTTACGACGGTTCGGACAAGGTCTACCGGATCGGGGAAGACTTCAGACCCATCAATGCCTTCAGCACCGATCGTGTCCTGTCGTGGCTCCGGCAAGGATTTGGCGATGGTTTGGCGCTTGGGATGGACCGTCCCATTGCCGCTGACTGCGCCGATCTGCTGGCGCCGCCGTCAATCGAGATGCTCGGCATCTTGGCGCGGGCGATTTACGCGGGGCGGGTGCTGAGGATCAAGTACCTCTCCTTGTCCTCCGGCGCATCTTCTCGGGAAATCGTCCCGCTGGCGTTCGTAGATAACGGCCAGCGCTGGCACGTCCGGGCTTACGATCGCAAGAACGGCCGCTTTGCTGATTTTGTGGTCAATCGGATTGAGCTGGCGAAAGTGTCAGAGTCCGCGCCCGAAGATTGCGAATCCCTGATCGACGACCGACAGTGGAACAGCTCTGTTTCCTTAGAGATCGTGCCGCACCCCGGCGTGAGGCACCCGGAAGCCGTGGCAGCTGACTATGGGATGAAACGGGGTGTCTTGGTAGTAACGACGCGAGCCGCAATTGCGGGTTACGCGCTGGCGCGCTGGAACGTTGATTCAACCCGAAAGCATAGTCTGAGTCCGCTTCGCCACCACCTCTGGCTGCGGAATGCAGAGGTGTTGAGGGACGTGGAAAGCGCAGCGTTGGCACCCGGTTACGCACCCGCCCAGTCGGAGGTGGGGTAATGGATCTCTACAACGCCGAGATCTCTGCGGGCTCTCTAATGCTTCCGGAAAGCCGCCGTGTGGCGCGATTGCTCCTCGAGCACCCGACCAAGGAGCAATGGTTCGAAGCGCTCAAGCTGGACAACGTGCTCCAGAAGAAATCGCCCGCCACGGCACGGCGTCAGGCTCGTTTGATCCGCAACAGGCTTGAGACGCTCGACGAGGCTGGCTGGGCACTGGTTGCCGATGGCCCGCAGGAGGTCGCAACTCAAGTCCTGTTCGCCGCCGCAATCAAACACAGCCGGATCCTTGCCGACTTCCTTCGAGACGTATACGCGGGCCACCTTCGCCGCCTGGAGCAAAACATCGCCCCCGCAAAGGATTGGGAAATCTTTCTCGCCGATTGCGCGCAGCGCGACCCCGAAGTGGCCAACTTGAGCGATTCCACCAAAGCCAAGATGCTGCAGGTCGTCCTGCGAGTCCTGGCCGAAGGGCGCTTAATCGATTCCACCAAGACACTGCGGCTGACGCCCCCCCATCTTCACCCGGATGTCGTTCGATACCTCAAGAGCCGAGGGGACGCCACCGTGCTCTCCATTATGGACATGACCCGATGAGTCAGACTTTCAACGACCGATTGAACCAGATCATCCCTCGGCTGACATCGCCCGATGTCCTTGCCAACCATGGTTCGGGCGGTGAAATCGGCTTCTGGATCTTCGACTATCCGCCGGAAGAAGAACTCGCGATGCGGGATTTTCTGCACGACGTGGTGATTCCTGCGTTGGAAAAGCATAAGCCCGATCTGCGGGTTGCATCGGTCAATCTGTTTGAGCTGGTGATTGGTCTGTTGGAACAGCGGAAGCTGCTCGACAAGGCGATCGAGATGCAACGCACCCAGGGCGATGCCAAGACCTTGGAGTCGTTACGGCGGGTACTGAAAGAGGACAAGCTGGCTGAACGTCTGGTTGCACAACACGACATCGCGAACCTCGACCTCTTGCTGATGTGGAACGTAGGCGCGGTTTATCCCCTGCTGCGGACCCATACCCTACTGTCGGCCTTGCACGCACATATGAAAGACACGCCGCTGGTGATGTTCTACCCCGGCAAGTACGACGGATTCTCGTTGCGTCTCTTCAGCCGGCTAGAAGACGACCACTACTACCGCGCTTTCCGCCTTGTCCCGTGAAGGGCAACCGAACAACCACCCCCGGAATCAAGAATATGAAAATCAGGGAACTCTTCACCAAGCAGATCGACCGCCCGATTAACGGCGTCATCAAGGCCGATCAACGGGACGCGGACAGCATCTGGCAGGAACTCGACGAATACGTAGTCACCAAGCAACTCACGGAATACTTCCGCAAGTTCTTTGATGCATTTCTCGCCGCCGCGGACAACCCCAGGGATCCCGTGCTGTCGGCCCGCATGGGTGTTTGGGTCTCCGGGTTCTTCGGTTCCGGTAAGTCGCACTTCATCAAGATCCTGTCCTACCTGCTCGAAAACATCGAAGCAGTGAACCCCGAGACAGGCAAGACCAAGCGGGCCGCCGAGTTCTTTGACGAGCACAAGATTCGCGATGCAATGCTGCTTGGCGATGTTCAACGCGCCATCAGGGGCAGTTCTGACGTCATCCTGTTCAACATCGATGCCAAGGCCGATAGCAAGGACGAGCGGGACGTCATCCTGCAAGTCTTCCTTCGCGTCTTCAACGAAAAGCTCGGTTACAGCGGCGATGCCCCTCACGTCGCCGAAATGGAGCGACACCTCGTCAGCAAGGGCTCCTACGAAACCTTCAAGGCCGCTTTCGCGGAAAAGAACGGATCAAGCTGGGAAGCCGAGCGCGACGCCGTCGACTTCCTGCGCGACGATGTGGTGTACGCCCTCTCCAAAGCTCTCAAGCAAAGCGAAGCGTCGGCCGCCGCGTGGTTCGACAGCGCCCGCAACACCTACCGCATCAATATCGAAGGCCTCGCCAAGCTAATCCGGGACTATCTCGAAACCAAGCCCGCCGGGCACCGGATCATCTTCCTCGTCGACGAAGTTGGCCAGTTCATCGGTGACAACACCCAGCTGATGCTGACCCTTCAAACAATCACCGAACAACTGGGGACGCTGTGCCAGGGCCGCGCCTGGGTCATCGTCACCAGTCAGGAAGACATCGACGCAGCCATCGGCGACGCCAACAAGACCAAGTCGCAAGATTTCTCGAAGATTCAGGGGCGCTTCCATACCCGACTGTCCCTCGCGAGCTCCAACACCGACGAGGTCATCGCCGAGCGCCTGCTGCTCAAGACTGAAGGCGCCCACGCCGCACTGCGCGATTGCTTCGAGAAGAAGGGCGACATCATCAACAACCAGCTGGCTTTCGATGGCGGTTCGGTGAAGATGCGTCATTTTCGGGACTCCGCGGAGTTCGTCGCCTGCTATCCCTTCGCGCCGTACCAGTTCTCCCTGCTCCAGAAGATCTTCGAGTCCATCCGCAAGGTGGGGGCGACGGGCAAACACCTTTCCAAGGGCGAGCGTTCCCTGCTCGATGCCTTCCAGTCGGCGGCCGTTCGCAATGCTGAACGGGGCATCGAGGCGCTCGTCCCGCTGTATGACTTCTACCCGTCGATCGAGAGCTTCATCGACACCAGTGCCAAGCGCTCGATCGATCAGGCGCCGGACAACGGGGCGCTAGAACCCTACGACATCAAGCTGCTCAAGGCGATGTTCCTGATCCGCTACATCCCGGACATCGTCAAACCGACCGTCGATAATCTGGCAACGCTATGCGTCGATGAGATTGATGCCGACAAGCTCGCGCTAAAGCGTCGTATCCAGGAAAGCCTTGCTCGTCTGGAGCAGCAACGCTTGGTCAATCGAAACGGCGACCTCTGGTTCTTCCTCACCAATGAAGAGCGTGACGTGGCTCGCGAGATCGGGCACGTCGAAGTTTCCGCCAATGAAAAATGGCGCCTCCTCGCCGAGCTGGTCTACGACGACATCCTGGCAGGTCAGACCAAGGTGCGGCACAAGGACACGAAGGCGGATTACGAATTCAACCGCCTGCTCGACGGCGCTCCCTGGAAGCACGCCAGTCACCCCCTGAGCCTGGAAATCGTCACACCTTTGGACGACGAATACGAATCGCTCAGCGACGCGAAGTGCATTCTGCGCAGTTCCGAATCCGGCGGCCGGGCCCTGATTCGAACCGCCGAGGGCAATCGTCTCGACATCGAGCTGACGCTATACCTCCAGATCGAGAAGTTCATCGAAAGCCCGAAAGCCAGCACGGCAGCTCCTTCCCTGAAACGCATCCTCCTGGACCGCAAGGACGAGAACCGCGAACGTCGCACCCGCCTCTTGTCGCAGTTGAGCGAACTGTTGCTGTCCGGCGACTTCTATGCGCTCGGCCAGAAGCCGCAGATCAAGGCAGCGGGCCCTACCACGCTGCTCGACGAACTCGTCAATTACCTGATCTCGAATACCTATACCAAGCTGCCATACCTCAAGGTCCGGCAAGCCGATCCGATCGGCGAGATCAAGGCGGTACTCGCGGTCGATTCGATCGGACAGCAGGGGCTCAACCTTAATGGGGAGCAAGGCAATCACCTCGCCATCAAGGAACTGCGCGACTACCTGCACCTCAAGGCCAGCGCCGAGCGCGCGCTGCTGTCCGATGTCGTCGACCGCTTCACGGGAATTCCTTGGGGCTGGAAGCCCGAATGGGAAGTTGTTCTGCTGGTCACCCGCTTGTTCATGGCCGGCGAGATCAAGCTGATGTGCGAGGGCGACGACCTCGATCCCAAGGGTGCGGTAGACCCGCTAACCAAGTCGGTCCGTTTCAAGCAAGTCTCCATCCTCAAGAAGAAAGTGCCGGACGCGGCGGCCCTCAAGCGAGCAAGGGATCTTTATAAGGAAATCTTCTCGAAAATGGCGCGAGAAGATGCCGATGGATTGGTTGCGGACTATCGCGAAGCCATGGCGGGGTGGCAGCTCGACCTCAAGGGATACGTCCAGACCGCTTCAATTAAGCATTACCCCGGTAAGGGCGTCATTGACGCAGCCATTGCTCGCATCGGCAAGCAACTCGCCATTCGCGATGGTTTCGAGTTCGTCGAGGCCATGCTCGCAGCCCGGAACGACTGGCTTGACACCAGTGAAGACATCCATGACGTAGTCAGCTTCTACGAGACGCAGCTGCCGACTTGGCGCAAGTTGCTGGAAGCGCTGTCCGGGTTTAGCGAAAACCGCGAGGTTCTGAAGAAAAACCCGGCCATTGCTGCTTCGCTGGCCGATCTGGAATCGATCCGCGACAACACCACGCCCTACAGGCAGATCCCCCGTATCGAAGGACTCATCAAGACCGTTGAGGCTGCCAATGAAGCCGCCGCGCAGGAAAAGCGCGAGCGGGCGCTCAAGTCCATTGATGCCAAGATCGCCGAAGTGGAGAAGTCGCTCGATCATGCCCAAGCCGATCCAGATTTGCGCAACAAGGCGCTGCATCCCTTGCAGGAACTGAAAACCACGGTCGCAGGTTTGTCCGGCATCCCGAAGATCTTGTTTCTGCAGGACCAGGCGGGAAACCTGCTCGACGACGCGATGATTCTGATCGAAGCGGCCAGTCGAAAGCCGGTGGCAGCGGCGAAGGATTCCGGGACGTCAACGATCGCCAAGGTCGTGACCACAGGCGGCGGGGGGGCTGGCCCGAAGCCTTCCAAAGTCATCCGTGCCGCCGACCTTTCGCCGACGATCTACCTCGAAACCGAGGCGGAAGTCGAAAGCTACATCGGCAAACTCAAGTCCGAACTGCTCGCAGCCATCAAGGCTGGCCAACGCGCCCGCATCCAATAAGAAAAAGTCATGAACACCGCTAAGCTCAAGTCCTACGCCCCGCAAGCCCGCAAGGATTTCATCGCCGCCGTGGAGGCCCGCGCCAACCTGCTCGGACTATCTAAGAAGGGGGGGGGCCTCGACATTGCGCCCAGCGAGAAGAAGGGTGACATCGTCGTCATCGCCGGGCAACCCTGGCCGGCCAAGGTCCATCAACAGCGCGAGCGCCTGATTCAGCGCATACACAAAGACGGCTTTGCCCACACCATGGAGGCCGTGGCCTACACCTGGTTCAATCGCTTTGCCGCACTGCGCTACATGGAGTTGCACGACTATCTGGAGCATGGGTATCGGGTGCTGTCGAGTCGGGAAGGTGGCCTGCCTGAAATCCTCGCCCATGCAACCGAACTCGTCGGTGTGCTGCCGGGCTTGAACCCCACCCAGGTCGCCGACCTGAAGCTCGCCGGCAACAAGGACGGCGAACTCTATCGGCTGTTGTTGGTAGCGCAGTGCAACGCGCTCTCCAGCGCCATGCCCTTCCTCTTCGAACGCATCGGCGACGAAACTGAGTTGTTGTTGCCCGATAACCTCATTCGCACGGATTCGTTGATCCGTTCCCTGGTGAATGAGATCCCGGAAGCAGACTGGGCGGACATCGAGGTCATCGGCTGGCTCTACCAGTTCTACATCTCTGAGAAGAAGGACCAGGTCATCGGCAAGGTGGTGGCGTCGGACGACATACCCGCCGCGACTCAGTTGTTCACACCCAACTGGATCGTCAAGTACATGGTCCAGAACTCGCTCGGGGCGCAGTGGTTGGCGACCTATCCGGACTCAGCGATAAAAGGGCTGATGGCGTACTACATCGAGCCCGCCGAGCAGACCGACGAGGTCAAGGCGCAACTCGTTGCCATGACGCCCAATAGGCTCAACCCTGAGGAGCTCACCCTTATCGACCCCGCCTGCGGCTCCGGGCACATTCTGGTCGAGGCCTATGAGCTCTTCAAGGCAATATACCTAGAGCGCGGCTATCGGCAGCGGGATGTGGCGCAATTGATCCTCGAGAAGAACCTCTTCGGACTCGACATCGACGAGCGGGCGGCGCAGCTGACGGGCTTCGCGCTGATGATGAAGGGACGAGAGGACGACCGGCGGCTGTTCGAGCGGGGGGTGAAGCTCAATGTGATGGCGCTAGTAGATAGCACGGGGTTCGATGCGGATGGCCTTGCGAAAGGTGTCGATCTTGCCGGCTACGGGCTGAAGCCGGGAGACCTCACAGAGCTGCAGCGTTTGTGCGACCACGCGACGACGTTTGGGTCGTTGATTCAGGTGCCGGAGGAGTTGGCGGCCAAGTTACCGGCGCTGAACGAATTGTGCGACGCGACGAGTCAGGATCTCTTTGTGTCGGACGCGCTAATGCGATTGTGGCCATTGGTGCAGCAGACCGAGCTGCTGGCATCTTCGTATGACTTTGTAATCGCAAATCCGCCGTACATGGGAAGTGGCTTCTACTGCGCCGAACTGAAACAGTTTGTCAATAGCACATACAGTGAGGGGAAGGCTGACCTCTACGGCGCCTTTACGTTGCGCAACATTCAACTGGCGAAGCCAAACGGCCACGTCGGCATGATCACCATCCCAAACTGGATGTCCCTTTCGTCGTTTGAGCAACTGCGGAGCGCCGTTTTTAAGACGGCACCTATCTTAAGTCTTGTCCACAACGGAAGAGGCGTTTGGGGATCAGATTTCGGGAGTTGCACGTATGTGCTACGACGTGCCGCTCCCCAAGGCCTCATCGGGCGGTTCCTGCGCTTATTTGAAAATCAGGGGAGCGTAGCGAGCAACGAAGAACTGGAGCGCCGATTCCACAGGAATGAGCGCTTGAGCACGTCGAATGCCGATTTCAAAAAGATCCCCGGGTCTCCAGTGGCCTATTGGCTATCGAATAGATTTAGGGCGCTGTTTACGGAGATTTCGCCACTTAGCACGACCGCCTCAGCTCGACCCGGTCTTTCAACAACAAACAACGAACGCTTTCTTCGGTCTTGGTACGAGGTGTCACATAAGCACATCGGATTTGGTTTTCGCTCTAGAGACGCTGCCAAGACGAGCGGCTTGAAGTGGTTCCCTTTCAATAAAGGTGGCGCCTTTCGCAAGTGGTATGGCAACAACGATTTCATCGTAGACTGGAAGAATGATGGAGAGGCGATCAGGGCAGCTGCAGCGGGGTCGGGCGGTGGGAGGATTGTAAGTTCCGAGTCCTATTTTCGAGAATCAATTGCAACTTCGGCAATTACATCAGCAACAAACACATATCGCTTTTATCCCGCGGGCGGGCTCTTTGACTGCAATCTCTGGAGTTTTTTCGGTCTATCCGAGAACGATAGAAACCAGCTTCTGGGTTTTCTGAATTGCCGACTCGTACCAGCTCTTTTAAGTGCCATCAGCCCAACTCTGAAGCTCAACAGGGAGGACCTCGACCGAGTGCCGTATATGCACCTTTCCGCCAATGCGGCCGACACTACAAACAAACTGGTTCATTTTGCGAAGTCGGACTGGGACGCTTTCGAACGATCCTGGGACTTCCGATCTTCTCCTCTCCTGGCCGCCTCCGCTGGTTCGGGTTGCACACTCGAAACTAGCTACACCGCCTGGAATATCCAAAGCTGCGCCATCATCGCTGAGATGAAGTGCCTCGAAGAGGAGAACAACCGCCTCTTCATCGATGCCTACGGCCTGGCGGACGAACTCACCCCCGACGTGCCCATCGAGCAGATCACTCTCACGGTGAATCCCGCCTACCGCTACGGCGGCAAGCTCACCGAGGAGGAGCAGTCGATCCGCTTCCGTCAGGACACTATGGAGGAACTCGTCTCCTACGCCATCGGCTGCGTCATGGGCCGCTACAGCCTGGACGAGCCCGGCCTCATCTACGCTCACGCCGAGAACGTTGGCTTCGACGTCACACGCTACAAGACCTTCCCCGCCGACGCCGACGGCATCGTGCCGATCACCGACGAACTTTGGTTCGAAGACGATGCCGCCAACCGGGTGCGCGAATTTCTACGCGTCACCTGGGGCGTCGAGCAGCTGGAACAGAACATGGCATTCCTCGCCAACAACCTTGGCGCCAAAGCCAGCGAAACCCCCATCGAGGCCATCCGTCGCTACCTCGCCGGCGCCTTCTTCAAGGATCACCTCCAGACCTACAAAAGGCGTCCGATCTACTGGCTCTTCTCTAGTGGTAAACAGGGCGCCTTTCAGGCCTTGGTCTACCTGCACCGTTACCATGAAGGCACGCTCGCCCGCATGCGTGCCGAATACGTCGTCCCGCTCACCGGCAAAATGCAGTCGCGCATCGAGATGCTGGAAAAAGATCGCGACGCCGCCAGTTCCACCGCCGCCCGCAACAAGATCGCCAAGCAGATCGAGTCGCTCAAGAAGAAACATGTCGAACTCCTCGCCTACGACGAAAAACTCCGCCACTACGCCGACATGCGCATCAGGCTCGACCTCGATGATGGCGTGAAGGTGAATTACGGGAAGTTCGGGGATTTGCTTGCTGAGGTGAAGGCAGTGACGGGAGGCTCCGGCGATGAATAGTCCTGTCCCTCTCACTGAGATGCTCTTGCCCCAACGAATTATCGAGCAAAAGACGGCGAACGAAATCGAGGTCTATTGCTCTGGTCGAGGCAAGTCGAGTATCCATCAGAGTGCCCGGAACCTGTCGCTGAACGTGTCAGACGACTATGGCAATAGGTTCTTGGTTGAGCTGATACAGAACGCCCACGACGCGCATCCCAATGGGACTCAGGATGGACAGATATCCATTGTCTTTGCGCCCGACGAGTGTGATTTTGGCTGCCTGTACGTTGCGAACCGAGGAAACGGATTTGCAGAGCAGAATTTTCGTGCGCTGACCAACATTGCGCTGAGCAGCAAGCCGGTGAACGAGAGCATCGGCAACAAGGGCTTGGGGTTTCGCAGTGTCTTGCAGATCTGCCAGTGGCCAGAAATCTACTCAGTAAGTGAGAAGGGCGCGAACGGCGAGTTCGATGGCTACTGCTTCCGTTTCGCGGACCGCTCGGACTTGGCTGCCATGATCGGTGAACCCGATGCTGAGGCGCTGGCCGACGAAATCCTTCAGACCATGCCCTGCTGGTACTTGCCTGTATATGCGGCGGACAGGCCCGGGCGGGTCATGCAGTTCGCGGAGGAAAGGTACGCATCGGTCGTGCGCATGCCGCTGGATTCCGACAAGGCGCGAGAGCTGGTGCTGGAACAGTTCGATGCCTTGTTGGAGCGCGAGCACCCACTGCATCTGTTCCTTGAGCGGATTACCTGCATCCGGTTGGAGCGCGAACCGGGGAAAGTTGAGACGCTACAGCGTCAGGTGACGGAGCGGTGGGATCTTGGACCCAGACTTACGGCTCAACGAGTCACAGTCGGAAAAGATGATTATCTGCTTGCGGCGTATGATCCCGATCAAAATATTTTCCGCAAGAGGTTGGAGTCAAGTATCGAAAGAAAGGAGGTGCCGGAAAGCTGGAGAAACTGGCAGGGCTCTGCGCAGATCGGCATAGCGGTGCGTCTTGGGAACTCAGTCGAAAGCGGCTTGATGTACTGCTTCTTGCCGTTGGGCGAAGAAGGTAAAGCGCCGTTTGCAGGCTACATCAACGCCAATTTCTACACGAAGATGGACCGGCGGGCCGTCAATGACGGGATCGGGCTGAACCGGTATTTCATCGAAATCGCGGCAAAATTGAGCTGCATCCTGATTGACTTCGTGATCAAGAAAAATTTTGCTGAAGCTCCCGGCGCGGTCGTCGATCTTTTATGTTGGAGCCACCCATATTCAGCTGTTGTAAAAGAGACTCTTGGGGGCGCGGGCAACGCACTCCTCAGTCGTCCACTACTGCCGACCCGACAAAGGCAAGGCGGGACGCGATGGTCCTCAGCGACTGCAGCATTGATCTGGGAAACGTCGGACGAATCCTGCTTTTCAGCGGCGGCAGTTTCGCGCATTGCAGATGCGCCTATCCTCGCCGAATCATTGAGCGACGTGCAGCGGGCTTCCCTGCTGAAGTTCTTTTCATCCGAAGGTGTGAACTTTAGACCCAATGCGGCGACATTGGCATCGTGGGTCGAAGGAATTTCAGAAGATCTGCTTGGCGCCAATGCCACTATGGAGCGCTGGGCCGGATTCTATGACGAAATCGCACACTATTTCAAATCCGATGGCTCGGCGTTGTTCGGGAAAAGATTTCTCCTTAGTGTCAATCGGGAACTAATTGCCAGTGAACTAAGTGGTTCCAGCACTCGTCGCCGACGCGCCGCGGATGTCTACTTTGCTCCAGTGATGGCAGGGGACTCTGAGCCACCCGACACGTCGGGGAATAATCAGTTGCCGCTGGATGAGTTACCTTCAGAGTTGCAAAAGGGATTCGCCCTGCTGCACCGCGAGATTCCTTGGCTTAACGAAAGAGGCGGTTACCGCCCAGGCCGCTCGTTCTTTCTCGCCGAGAAGCTTGTCCGAGAATACGATACAAGTGACGTGATCCGTACGCTTGCAGGCGTTACTCAGAGCGACGTACCCTTGCGGATTAAGGAGCAGGCACTGCGGTGGGCTTTTCGCTTTTGGTCGAGTGGGCGATCACTGGCAGAGAAGGAAACGCGGGCCGCAGGACTTTTCGTTCCGACACGCGGCGGATGGCGTTCTGCAGAGTCGTCGATGTTTGGCAGCGGCTGGGCGACTTGCACCAATGCCAAGCGGCTTGAGACGTTCGTTAAATCGGCGAGCTCTCTATCGCCAGAACTCTCTGCTCAACTTGACTGCTTCTTGCCGTCATTCGCAGACTGGGTGGGCAAGACCGGCGGTGAGGAAAATTGGGTACGCTTCTTAACTGCAGCTGGAGTTCGTGACCATCTTCAACCGGTTAGCAGCGCAAGGATAGTTCGGGATGCGCCACCCGCGTCCTTGGCCTATGTACTCTCGCATGCAGTTACTGAGTTGAGCGAAGAATCCCGGACAATCTGGAACCGGGCTCTGGCATCGCGGGCTAGTAAAACTCAGTTTTCCACGAGACCGTACCGAAGCGAGCTGACTCCTTGGCGAATGCCAGGGCTCAGCGAGCTCGGCCGTCTTTCAGATGAAGTCCGAAAAGAGTACGCAATACAGCTTATCAAGGCGATCGCGGGATTACAGGATAGCCACCTGAGGTTCCGCATCTATCGGCCAGGAAATCCAGCCTCCGGTCCAGTGCCCCAAAGCTGGCCGACGCCTCTCTTTACATTAATGAATGAAACACCTTGGATGCCAGTTGTGCGAGGAAGCACCGGACTGCGTTTTGTCCGGCCAAGGGAGTCGTGGTACTTCAATGCGGAAGATGAAGCGCCTCCGCGGTTTATGGAGCTGATTGCGCCGACCGTTTCAAAATTTATAGATGAAGCTGCAAGTGAGAGGCTTCGCACTCAGGTCGGGCTAAGAACGCTTAATGATCCGCGAGACGTTATACCCGCTTTGTCCGCTTATTCAGAGGTCGCAAGGGCGGGGCTGAATGAGCCTCGTGATGTTCGACGTTTCCGCGAGCTGTTCGATCAGATCTGGTCACAAGTCGCGCCACTTGACGAGGGAATCGAGACCGAGAGCATTCCTGTGCTTGTGGGAGACCGCATCGAAGCGTTCCAGGTGGAACAGGGTGACGGCTCCTCTAATGATCCGATCACGCGACTGGGCTATTTCATAGACACAGTGGACGCGGCAAAGCAGCAGTTAGTAAGCGAGCTACGCTTGCCCGCGTTTGTTTTCGGTCAATCGGTCGATGAGGACACATGGGCTTGGCTTGAGGGGCTTGCACCGGGTCGATTCGTGAGGCTGTCGGCGGAGCGGCTCGACGTAATGGTGGATGGAATTGATTTTGACCACACGGTGAGTTCGCCATTATTGTCGGAAATCTTTGGCCCCTGGATCGTGGACTTTATCGTCTGCGTCGCGGAGCACAAAGGGGGCGCTTTTTTTCAGGCGACTCAGAGTGTCTTGGGGAAAGTGCGGCATTCAGCAATGAATCTTCGCGTTCATACTGGCAAACGCATTCAGATCAGTATGTCCGGTGCAGTACGAGACCTGCCGAGCGCAGCGCATAGCGCTGTCGTCCTTTGGCCACCTGAAGGCGCGGTTCTGATCGCGCAGACGGCCGGCGTGCCGTTGGATATGCCGACTCTATCGACCTTTGCGGGGCAGCTGGCGGTTGCCTTGGGTTATCCAGTATTGGGCAGTGCTCTTGACGCTGCGCTACTCCGTTTGTCTTCCCAAGTGCCTGATTATGAATTCGAGCCCCCAACTGACGACGACATCGCCGCCGTCCTGGGCATTCCGGTAGCTTCGGTTGATCAAACCCGTTTGTATGTTCGTGCGGACCTCACTGCTCACCTGACAGTCGCTGCGCTCTTGGCAGCGGTGCTGGGTGAGACGGAAGCGCTTGAACAGTTGCTTGCTCTGGCGGCCGAGGATCAACCACCCGAGGATGCAGTTCACTCGCGTCTCCTTTCTATCGCCCAAAGGCTAGGTACGGAGGTCCCGACGTTACTAGAGCGGCTTGGCCGTGCATTCGATCCGAAGGAGCTCATGGAGGAGTTCGGCCTTCCCTTATCAGATATGAACAGGGCCATCAGGGACCACTTCCCGAGGTTTCAGCCGATTAGTCATGAGATGTCGCACCGTCGCGCGCTGAAAGCTTATCTGACTAACAACAGCGCGCAGTACGTCGAGGTCCTGCGGGCGGCGTATCTATCGAAGTTCGATGCGGGCGAATCCCTTAAGGAGTACGCGAAGCTCCGCGATGAACTTCCGGATCTTGAACCCGACGCCGCTTGGTTCGAAACATACGACGACTTGCCGGATAGTTTGCTTCACGAACACGTCGCCGCGTGGCTTGAGCGTGCCCAGGTGCCGCAAGCTCCTGGAGGAGCTGATTTGGCGTCATTGGCTGAATGTCGGCAACTTAATGGAAAGCGGCTTCGCGACTTCTGGCAGCGATTTGGGAAGGTACTTGCAGCATGGGTTCGCCACGGCGGACAAGCGGTTACACCGACCCTCCGCAACGTATGGCTGGACCCAAACTCCACCGTTGCCGAGTATGCGGCCCGTGCACATAAGGACGGTTGGTTGGATTTTCGACCGCTTGACGATTCCGCGATATGCCGGCAACTGACCCTCTGCGGCGTCTGGCCTGCCGACAAACCATTGAGTACTGAGCTGGCCGACTGGGGCATTTCAGAAGATACGGTTCGTGAGAGTGCTGAGCAAATAGAAACGGAACGTGAGATAGCCCGCCAAAAGCGTCTAAAGCTGAACGTCAACGGCGCGGAACTCTCGGCAACGAAAGATAATTACATGGAGCTGGTGGCCGCGATCACAGAACATTTTGGCGAGGCGAGCGGACTCGCTGATACAAGCGCAGCCAATCAAAAGCTTGCCGAAGCAGAAACGCCGCGCCCTGGCGGCCCGGGTGGGGGCTCCGCCACTGGGAGTGGAAATAAGCGAGGGCCTCGCTCACCGGATACGGGTCTCTCAGACGATCAACGGCAGGCAGTAGGACTGATTGGGGAGCTTTACGCGAAGGAGTGGATCCGGCGTCTGTATCGTGAAAAGCACGGACTAGAGCTTGATGATGCGTGTTGGGTATCTGGATATAGCAATACTGTCCTTGGTACCGATTCCGGTAACGATCAGCTTGGGTACGATCTGATCGTTCGGCTCAAGAGCGTCACGCACTATTACGAGGTGAAAGCAAGCATCGGTAACTCTCACGTGTTCGAAATGGGGCCCACTGAAATCGCGTCAGCTCACAAGTATCGAGCAGATAAGGACCACCGCTATCGTGTTCTCTATGTTTCTAACGCAACAGATCATGCTCAGATGAGAATTACCCTGCTGCCGAACCCATTCTCAAAAGAAGGCCTGCGAACATTGAGAGCTATTGGACGCGGCAGTGTGACATACGAGTTCCAGTACGAAAATTGAGCGGGCGCAGATGTTCGTCGCGTCCAGTAATATAAAGGATTGCTGTGAGCCAACAAAGAATCGTTGAAGCTTTAGCCGGCCTCTTTTCGACCAATCAAGTCGTGTTTTGGCAGGACCAGGACGGGGAGTTTTCTTCTGTCGTTGGCGCGCTTACACCGACCCAGGTCGAGTTAATCGATCTGGACATTACGCCCTCGCTCGAGGCAAAGATCAAATTTGAGCGTGCCGGCCGTGAATCAAAGTTCCTCGTTTATAGTACGAGGCAAGAACTTGAGCCGTCTCAGGACTGGCTGATGGATGTGCGGGTGCGCAGCAAGGCGTTCAGCGCCGACAGTGCGTCGATCATGTTGGAGGATCTGGGGTTAGTTACCCAGCAATTACGCGCACATCTCAAGGCTCGAAGTAAATTCCTCCGCGCCAAGGATCGAGTGGAGCGCCTCAAGCGTTGGGTGCTGCCAAACGATGGTGCCGAAGATCTCGACCGCAAGATGATCGCGGTGCTGGTGAAGGCCGATCAACCGGATCTCTCGGCGATTCTGCTTCGACTGTTTGCCGGATTACTTCCAGACGGTGTTCCCGATCTCGACACGGAGTCGAAAGCCTGGTCGGACATAGTCGCCAACGAGCTCGAGGACGCCTTGTGGGCGCTGGTGGCAAGAGATATGGGCTATCAGGTAACGAGCCCCTCGATTCGTGATCTGCTGTTCCGTGTCTTGGTCACGGACTTTTCCCGCTCCCTACGTGGGGCCTGTCCCGCTCAGTTGGCGCACTTTGTGCTGAGCGACAAGGCGTTAGCGGCGAATGCGTGCGTGTTTGCGTCCGGCTGGCGATCACACATGGCGCACTTCGGCTCCTACGACGCATTGTCAGGTGCAGTGGCTAGGGAACTGGGGTTCGCCGGGTTGATTTCCGGCCTGACGGCCGAAGCGCTAACGGACTCGATGACCTTTGAAGAGGTCGAGCGGCGGATCATTCAGGATCTCAAGGCCCGAATCATTTTCGGTCACGGCGCGGATATGGATGGCCTGCGTACGCTGATCGCCAGGCGCCGCGATGGACATTGGGCCAACAAGCTCCTGGCGCATGCCAGTGCCACGACTCGTGCACTCGCCGCGTGCTACGACGCACTGGAAGCCGCCGCCGCCTTCTTCGAACTCAAGGCCAAGTTCAACGCAGGCTTCGGTTTTGCGGATGCGGAGGCAGGGCTCGGCGCCTATGAGCGGGAGCTCTATCGCTTTGACCAGCTTTACCGGCAGTTCAACCATGCGGCGGACGCCGTTGAGCCGATGGGCTGGGCCTTGCTTCATGAACTGCGCGATCGCATCGAGAATGCCTACTCAGGATGGTTCGTGCCGCAATTGGGGTCGGCATGGAGCAAGATCCTCGAGGGGGACAGCGGGCTCCTGAGCTGCTGGAAAGCCAAGTCGTGGGGTAATCAGCAGGACTTCTTTGAGCGACAAGTTCAAGTACATTTGGATGCTGGCATCAAGCGGGTGTTCGTGATTATTTCCGATGCCTTCCGGTACGAAACGGCGGAGGAACTTGTCCGCGAAATTAACGGCAAGAGCCGTTTCAAAGCGTCGTTAGCGCCGATACTTGGCGTCTTGCCGTCCTATACCGCGCTGGGCATGGCGGCACTCTTGCCGCACAAGACATTAGCTTACAAGCGCAATAGCAATCTGGAGTTGATGGCCGATGGGGCGATGGTATCAACCCTCGAGCAGCGCGGCGAGCAACTGGCACGCGTCAATGGGGTTGCCGTCAAGGCCGACGACCTGTTGGCCATGGGCAAGGACAAGGGGCGTGAGTTCGTCCGGGATCACAGCGTGATTTACGTCTATCACGACAAGATCGACTTGCTGGGCGACAAGCAGGGGTCGGAGCGCGAAACCTTCAGTGCCGTAGCGCAAACGCTGGTCGAGCTGAACCAGCTTGCGGCCTTCATCGTGAATAGCCTGAACGGCTCTCTTGTCCTGATTACCGCCGATCATGGCTTCCTTTACCAGGAATCGCCGCTCGATGAATCCGACAAGTCATCCCTCGGCGACAAGCCCGACGGAACGCTGAAGGCGAAGAAGCGCTATCTCTTAGGGGACGATCTCGGTACGACGCCCAAGGCGTGGTCGGGTAATACCCACGTCACGGCGGGGACTGAACCGGGCGATGGCAGCGTCGATTTTTGGGTGCCACGGGGTGCTTCCCGTTTCCATTTTGCGGGCGGTGCACGCTTCGTTCACGGTAGTGCAATGCCGCAGGAGATCGTGATTCCGGTCATTACGCTACGCGAGAGCGAGAACCAATCTGCCAAGACGCGCTCAGTTGAATTCAGCCTTCTCGGTTCGTCGAACAAGGTGGTAACCAACAAGCAGCGATTCGAGTTCATCCAGACCGAACCC
Organism: Azoarcus sp. Aa7; assembly: GCF_014822185.1. Taxonomy (GTDB): domain Bacteria; phylum Pseudomonadota; class Gammaproteobacteria; order Burkholderiales; family Rhodocyclaceae; genus Aromatoleum. Next base: position 44,173 of record NZ_QVLR01000089.1, on the reverse strand, counting down.
GTGTCGGAGCGCATCTTGGCAAGGACCGTTCTAGTCTCATTGCGCGATGGTGAGGCGCTGATTAGCGATGAGGTGTCGGTGACGTTCGACAGTGCGTCGGGGTTGATGGACGAACGCAAGCGTTCGGTCATGCTGACCGTGAGGTCAGGCGCCTACGACAAGACCAAAGATCACTTCCTGATCGCCCGAGATGCAAAAACGAACGTCGAGGTCATGCGCATTGCGCTGAAGGTTGACCTCGCCTTCGCGAACGATTTCTAAGGCTGGGCCATGAGCGAAGCTATTACTGAACAGCCCTCTGGAGCCGACCAGAGTGTCGATTCGCTCCTGAACCGGCACTTCGCCGGCAAAGTGGTTCGGAAGGATTTGACCAAGCTGATCAAGGAAGGCGCCAATGTACCGGTGTACGTGCTCGAGTACCTGCTCGGCATGTACTGCGCATCGGACGACGAGGAGACCATTCAGACGGGGCTGGCCACGGTCAAGCGAGTCCTCGCCGAAAACTACGTGCGTCCGGACGAGGCGGAGAAGATCAAGTCCAAGGTCCGCGAGAGTGGGAGCTACAAAGTCATCGACAAGGTGACCGTCAAGCTCAACGAGAAGCGCGACGTGTACGAGGCGTTGCTTTCCAATCTGGGCGTCAAGAACGCCGAGATTTCGGACGCCTTCGTGCGCCAATTCGAGAAGCTTCTGGTCGGTGGCATCTGGTGCATCGTGACCTTGCACTACCGCTTTGAAGAGAATCAGAAGGGATCCCCGTTCCTTGTTACCGACCTCAAGCCGATCCAGATGCCCAGCATGGACATGCCCGGCCTGTTCGAGGGCCGCAAGGCATTTTCGACCGAACTGTGGATCGACGCGCTCATCCGCTCGACCGGTATGGAACCGTCGAACTTCACGGACCGCGTGAAGTGGCACCTCTTGGCGCGGATGATTCCGCTTGTCGAGAACAACTACAACTTCTGCGAGTTGGGGCCTCGGGGTACGGGTAAGAGCCACATCTACAAAGAAATCAGTCCGAACAGCATTCTGGTTTCCGGCGGGCAGACGACAGTCGCTAACCTCTTCTACAACATGGGGGCACGCAAGGTCGGACTCGTCGGGTTGTGGGATACGGTGGCCTTCGACGAGGTTGCCGGAATCACCTTCAAGGACCACGACGGCGTCCAGATCATGAAGGACTATATGGCCTCCGGCTCGTTCAGCCGGGGCCGGGAGGCGATCAACGCCAACGCGTCAATGGTGTTTGTCGGCAACATCAATCAAAGCGTCGAGTCGTTGGTAAAGACATCGCATCTGCTCGCACCGTTTCCCGAAGCAATGATTGACTCGGCGTTCTTCGACCGCTTCCATGCCTACGTGCCGGGCTGGGAGATTCCAAAGATGCGCCCGCAGTTTTTCACCGATCAGTTCGGGTTGATCGTCGATTACCTCGCTGAGTACCTGCGCGAGATGCGCAAGTACAACTTCGCGGACGCGATCGACAAGTGGTTCAAGCTCGGGAACAACCTCAACCAGAGGGACACCATCGCCGTCCGGCGTACGGTGTCCGGATTGCTCAAGTTGATCTGTCCTGCCGGCGACTATGACAAGGAAATCGTCAGAAAATGTCTCGAGTACGCCTTGGAAGTGCGGCGTCGGGTGAAAGAGCAGCTGAAGAAGATCGGCGGAATGGAGTTCTACGACGTCCATTTCTCGTACATCGATCTGGAAAACAGCGAGGAGCGGTTCATCTCCGTGCCCGAGCAGTCGGGCCGAGCATTGATCCCCGATGGACGATTGGCGCCAGGCACGCTGCACACAATCAGCATGGGTGCAGCGGAGATGCCGGGGGTGTTCCGGGTCGAAATTCAGAGCATTTCGGGAGGCGGAAAAGTGTCAGCCTCGGGGGCCGCACCGAAGGAACCGGTTCGGGTGGCGTTCGACTACTTCAAGGCAAACTCCTCCCGCGTCAGTGCATCAATCAAGCCGGGAGAGCATGATTTCCACCTGCAACTAGTGGAGCTGCAGAACGTCGGTTCGCCACAAGCGCTAACGTTGGCGAGCTTCATTGCTCTCTGCTCTGCAGCGTTGGGGCGCCCAATTCAATCGCAGATGGTGGTGATGGGTGACATGAGCTTGGGTGGGTCGGTCGTCCAGGTTCGGAACCTCGCCGAGAGTCTCCAGGTGGCGTTCGATGCGGGAGCGAAGAAGATTCTGTTGCCGATGTCGAGTGTGATCGACATCCCGACTGTGCCAGGTGAGTTGTTCGCGAAGTTTCAGACGAGTTTTTACTCGGATCCGGTAGACGCAGTGTTTAAGGCGATCGGCGTCGAATGATTGCTCTATCGTGAGTTCGCCAGTTCGGACGCGGAAAAGGGCAGCGATCTTGGGTGCGAAGAGCCCCACCCAGAATCGCCACCCTTTTCAGTTCAGCTCTGCAACGGAGTTGGTCCATGCCACGTATGGGATCGACTAGTTCGGTCCTCCAGAATCCGTAGCCTTCCGCCGCTTAGTGGCGATTTTGAAGCGCAAGAGCCGGTCCGTCTTCTTACTATGCTTGACCGGGCGAGTCGCCATTGCATCCAAAATAGGCGGTTGCTGAGTTCCGGAATCCGATTCGTCGCGACGTGCGCCCTGATAAGCGCCCTGCGAGTAGTTACTCAACTGTCCCAGGGCCGCGGCAATTTTGTCCCGTTCGATCTCGGCAGATTTTTGATCACTCGAAAATGCATGGCGATAGCAGTAGGCGGAGATATGCTCACGGCGCTTCGGGAAGACCTTGCGGCTGGTCTCTCCCAGGCGAGCGCTGATTCCCTTGCGGTGATATTCGACGGTGAGCGCATTGCCGCCGTTGTCCATGATTCGGTCGGCCAAGTAGCTCGCTTGCTCACTTGAGAGCGACACGATAATTGTCCGCTGTGGCTGTCCGCGTTGGTGCAAGTTTCCGTTGCGATCCGGAATCTCAGAGACTTTCGCCCCCTTTATCGTCAGCGCGAGAACTTCGCCATGCGCGGGATCATCGTGCATGTAGGCGACCGCCACACCCGCCTTCAGCTCCTCTGGGCGGCAACCAGTGAGCTGCAGGACGGCCACCGCGCTCAACAATCGCGTGTTATCCGCAGACAGCGCTCGCCAGATGGTTTGCCGCCAATTGGGGGGCAACCGCGCCGTAAGTGCTCGCTTGTCCTTACCCATTGGTGGCCTCACTGAGGTCGTGGGCCTCATTTTCGCTGCCAAAACCACCCCCGCGTTCCACACGTTGTGTGGATCGCGACCCCTGAGGGGTGGGGGCTTCAGGTCTTGTGGAAGAAACACTATTTTTTTCATCAGCCCCCCATTCTTCCACGGCAAGCCGGGAAGAATGTTCCACGGATTTCTTGGGAGCATCAGCGCCTGCCATGTGCAACGCTTGAGATTCGCCGTCTTCCTGACTGTTCCCACGCTCGTCGCCATACCGCTGCTCCACGTACTGGGCGGCATCTCGAAGCGCCACTCGCAGCACCTCCGCCAGCGGCATGTCTTTGCCATGCGCTCGAAGTACAGCTTGCGCTGCATCGAATCGCTTCTTCTCTGTGGCAGCAATCCTGAACGAAATCTGCACTTGATCACCTTCGCCTTCGAGCGGACGGATGAAAGCGGGCTCGCTAGTGACACTGCTCCCCGATTTGCTTCTTGGCTTCATGTCATTCTCCTCATCACGGTTTAAGTTGGCTGTGGCAGGGTCGGCTTGGCTATAAGCCGCTGAGGCCGGTCTGCACTGAGGACAATTTTGCTTTCTTTCCTCAGCCTTAATCCTCCTGTAAACTCCACAAAACGATATAGTTTTACGGAGCAAATATGGCACGCCCGCGTAAGGAGAATTCGTGGCGCCCGACCGAGTCACTGCGAATCAAGGCGTGGTATCGCACATTGCTGGAGGCCGTACCTCCAGCGTTCGGTCGAGGTGATAGCAAGATCGAGCGCCGCGCTGCCGATCTTCAGTGCGCATTGTGGGATCGCGGTATCGTGGTTAGTAGCGGTCGGCTAACCGATTGGAAGCTGGGACGCTGCATGCCCTCCAAGGGGAGGCTGATGTCCCTTCGCTCCATCTCTCCGAAAGTTGCTCTTTGCGAGCAGCTGCTAACAACTAGGCAAACGATCATTTCGGAGAATCGGCTGGCCAATCTATTCCTAGCGTTGGATACGGTAGCGGCTAACGGGCACATGCGATCGCGGTGCTTGGATCTCATCCCACAGTTCGCCGCTCCATGGTTGCCAACACCGGTGGCTACGGGGAGCGCCATGTTCGGTTGGCGAATCGAGAAGCTCGGAAATCGAGTCGCTTCTCCCACGCTCGCGCACAGGGTCAATCCCCTTGATCCCCTGTCGCTGCTCGATTACTGCTTGCGCATAGCCGAGGAGTACCTTGCGGCAGATGCTGCCGTGGTGCGTGAAGCAGAGGTAGAAGTACGGGAGCGATGGGAATCACTCGCATACGAATGGGCATTTGACATGTTATGCATATCATTGCTTGTCAATCGCCTGGTCATTCGAGAGCTTTCCCATGTCGACGGAGGCCGCGTCAATGCTTCAGCAGACGCGGCGTCATTACTGCGGAAAATCATGCTTGGTGAGTTTTCGGTGCGAGATCAGCCCCAGCTATCTAGAATCTTCGAAGGGGCACAGATGCCTTCCGGTAGCGACTTTGTGGCGTTCATCGTCATGTGCGCAGGCGTGGTCGACTCGGCCCTCACCAAGGCTGGCGTCAGCGTGGAGGACGTGCGCAGCATCGTAGAAAAAATGCGGAGGCCGACCGGCATGAGCGACATACCGCCGGAAGCTTGAGTACAACTCGTCTGGTAGCAGCTCGCATATCCGCGCTGCAGCATAATGCAAAGGTGCTGCGCTACTAGATCGAGCGATCGTCACGCCGCGGGATTGGGCTAGCAGCGCGCAGATGCGACTGGGGCGCAACTAGCCTCACCGCAGTTATACGCGCGATACCGGCGTGGCCTGCTCCAAGACGCTGACAATTTCTTCCAATTCCCGCTTCGATGCACTGCGCCTCCCAATCTGCTTCAGATGGTCATCAAGCACTTCGAGGCTCTGTGGTTCTTCGAGGAAGCGCTCCGCAAGCTCTAACGGCGTAACCCCCCAGTGGTCTCGCTTCCACGAAAGTACTGGCGCGGCGTTTAACAACCGCTTGACAGCGTGCACGTTTCCAAACCGTACGGCCGTATGCAGTGCGGACTGTCCATCTTCTGTGACTTTGTTTGTGTCGCAGGGATGATCGAGTATGGCATCGACACAGCTGGGTACACGGGACTTGACGGCCGAGTGCAGCGCCGTCCTGCCCTGATAGTCCTGCATATTGGGATCGGCCCCTGCTTTCAAGAACGTTGTTACCAGCTTCACGTCACCGTCCTCCGTTACCTGCATCAACGGCGTCTGGCCCTTAAAATCAGCAATGTTCAGTTGCTTCGGGGCTTCCTGTGCCAGTAAAGCGACGGCCTCGCGCCAATGCTCCAGCATGACTTCAAAGCGCTGCTGTTCGCCTCTAAGATCGGACGGGAGCATCTGCCGCATCATGGGCATCGATCTCACGAAGTGCGTCCGACCCTTAATCCAATGCATGAGCAGTGAATCACCTGTCACGGAATGTAGTGGCGAGTTGAATTTGTTGCGATTGCGCTGGATCCAGTTTCGAATGCCCTCCTGATCATCAGCAATGAGCATACCAATGGACTCCGCGGTTTCATCGGCCGCCAGAGGTTTCTTTCTCTCGACGTTGGCATAAGGTTTGTACAGGGTGTCCCAGAAATATTCGGCTGCCCAACGGGCGGTATCCTCAATGCTAGGAATCTCACTCCCTTCAACGATTCCGCCCGCCAGCATCTCCCGATAGTACGTTTCGTGATTCCCCGGAATCAGCTTCTGATTGGCCACCATTAGTGCCAGGAGATCCCGCCCGACTTCGCCTCGGAGAGGCCCGTACGCACGCTCACGGCCAGCAGCTAATGCGTCTCGGTACAGTGAGGCAGCACCGTCAAAGTCATTGCACGCCAGCAGATGCTTCGCCTTGTATTGCAGGATGGGGGCTTTCCACAGATCATAGCCGGGGCTTGCTTCGGCTTCGTTGAGTAGGGTCTCTACGCGGCTACGAGCATCTCTGGGATGCTGTGTCCGATCACCGTTTAGGTCGCGATCAAGTTCGAGAATAATGGCTTGGACAACTTCCGCCGGCGTGGAGGCCAACTCCCGTAGGCGCTGGATTGAAAGCTCCTTGGCGCGTGGGCTGATATCTTCGCGTTGGGCTATTTGGCTGATTACCCAGTAGCTACTTTGATTCTGTAGTGCTCGCCATGGCGAAGCGGTTCTAAGGCGTTCGACCAGCTGCGACTCGGCCCGAAGTTCTTCCCTCATGGCCTTCATTCGTTCGGCGTTGCGCTTGATGATTAGCGCTACCGACTCCGCATCGGGCTCCACATGATCCTCAAGCTCAGCGCCGGGTTTCATCTCGCAGAAGCGTCGGGTCAGGAGTTGGGCTAGCGCAGCATTACCGGTCTCCCGCTGTGATGGCAGGATCGACAGATAAAGGCCTGCGAGCCATCGGGGAAGGTGGGCCTCGAACCAGGCGTTTTCTGCGGTCTCGCCCTGATCACGACAGTGGCGCCAAGCATCAATGGTGAGGTTGTAGACCTGTTTGTACATCGCGAACAACTGCAATACCTTGTTCTGTTTGGCATTGGCACATAATCGACCTACTCGCGGACAAAGCACATCGAGCAGCCGGATATAGCCGCCCTGCACCATGCGGGCGAACAGCAAGCGTTGTCGAATGGTGTGCGGTGAGGGGGCTGCATAACGCTCGGCAAGCATGGTCACAAAAGCGGCCTGCTCATCTGTGTCGGCTGCGCCCGCAAGAGTGGCTTCCAAACGTCCGTCCGCGGTCATCGGGATCTCTTGGCGCAGTTGATCGGCCGACAGCTTTCTGTCTTTTACAAAAACCAGAGCTGCGGCGAACTGCTCGGCGGGTGAGTGAGCACTGTCAAGGGAAAACGTTCCGAGAAACGCCACCTTCATATCGTCTGGGAAATATTCCTGGAAGGAGCCCGGGTTTGGAGTGGTGTCCCTGCGCCAGTTGTAGAGCGTGCGCACCAGCCGCTCGGACGCCTGCTCCTCCGTGTCACCAAAGGACAGACTGCGCTTACCGACGAATTCCTCCAGTGGCATCCCCAGCAGATCCAGCAGCCAGTCCACTACCTGAGCTACGGGCAGATAGAGACTGGTCTCACCCTTTACCTCTCGGATCTCGGGCAGATACCAGAAGCGTCCGCCCGGCATGCCCTTGTCCAAAGCCTCTGGAAGGCTCCAGAACGCGGCGCGACGTGCGATTCCGGGAACGTAGAAGTAGCCGAGCAAGTCCCAGAGGACCTGACGCTGGTCGGCGGCGAACGTCCAAGTATTCACCTCAAGATACTTGTACGCGCTTCCGAATTCTTCGAGGCCGCCCAGTGAATCTAGTCGGGCAGTTGGATCCATATCCAAAGCGGCAAAAATGGCTTCGAGGATTTCCTGCCCCATTTTCTTGTGCTTGGACAGCCGCCCCTGCCCAGCAGCGAAGTTGTCCTTTGGCTTGGTATGGTAAGAAGAGCCCCCGAGGCTCTGATGAACCTGCAGCAGGATGGCCTCGATCGAGGGGATGGAGCTCATGGAGATCTTCCTTGGGCTTGATGACGATGCCCTGATTCTTGCAGAGCCCAGTCATCCTGCCAGTGAAAAGTTTCGTACCCCCCACAGCGATCGGCTCTTTTCGGCAGGGGGTACGGGGCTTTTCATACCGAGGACTCCTCTGCCCTGACAACCTGCGCGGACCCATAGCCCAAGGAGTTCGCGTCATGAATGCCACCAATCCAATCGGCGAGCTGGTCATAAACTGGCATCTCACCGAAGCCTGCAACTACCGGTGCCAGTACTGTTACGCAACCTGGACAGAGGATGCCTGCACTCGCGAGGTGATCCACGATCGTGGGGCTACTGAGGAACTGTTGCAGGAGTTGTACCGTTTCTTTCGGCCGAATAACAGTGCCAACCAGCTCGGAGGGCACCTTGGCTGGAGTTCGGTGAGATTGAACTTGGCTGGCGGCGAACCGCTGCTGCACGCGAACCGCCTGCCCAGCCTCATCACTCAGGCACGCCAGCTGGGATTCGATGTCTCCCTGATCTCCAATGGCAGCCGCTTGAACTGCGAATTGCTGGACGAGATTGCCCCTGCACTGACGTGGCTGGGTATCAGCATCGATTCGGCGAGTCCGGCGAGCAATCGCGTCATCGGCCGGGTGGATCGTCTTGGCCGATTGCTCGATCTGGATGAGTTGCTTGCGAATCTGCTCCGCGCCCGCCGGCGGCATCCAAAGTTACGGATCAAACTCAACACGGTGGTCAACCAACTCAATCACGGCGAAGACTTTGGCGCGCTGATTCAGCATCTCGCCCCGGACAAATGGAAAGTCTTGCGCATGTTGCCGGTGGTGAATCAGAACCTAGTAGTCAGTGACCTGCAGTTCGCCGCGTTTGTCGCCCGCCATGCTAATTTCTCCGAGATCCTCTGTGCCGAAGACAATGAGGATATGCGTGAGTCCTATCTGATGGTCGATCCGAAAGGGCGGTTCTTCCAGAACAGCTGTCGGATCCCGGGGACGGGTTATGCCTACAGTGCCCCCATCCTCAAGGTGGGGGCTGAGGCAGCTTTTTCCAGCATGTCCTTCGAGCACGAGCGTTTCAGCGTACGCTACCTTCCCCGTGCGGTGGGGAAGCGCACATGAAATACTGCTCGAATAAGGACATCAACAAGCTAATTCGGCAGCTTATCCGTGATGGCTGGAAATTTGCGCGAGGCTCAAAGCATGGGCGTCTGACCGATCCTAGCGGGCTTCGGGTTCTGATCGTGGCAAAGTCACCAAGCGATCATCGTTCCATAGAGAACTTCCGTCGCGATCTGCGCAGCGTCGATCGGTCGCGTGTAATGTGAGTCGGCGCCACTCTCATTGGTGCCTGGGTTGATCACTTGCACCCAACTGCTCGCTTTCCCGGCAAACGCGATTTGCCCCGTTCGAGGCTCGTGACCCAAGAGTAGCGAGCGGGGTCCTCGCGAAGGAGGAACGCCTTGATCTCGTCGCGTTTGGATTGGTCGGCACGGAGAAGAATGCCGCGCAGGTCGTGATCGACGGAGCGTTCGCTGGCGCCGCGCTCGACCGCTTTGACGTACCAGTCACGACCGACGTCGTAGTGCCCAAGTTCGAAATGAACCGCACCCAATAAAGTGCAGGGTCGGAAGTCGTTCGGGGTGAGAGCGCAGGCGTGATTCCCGAGCCTCAGTGCTTCCTCCCAGCGTTTCATGTCGCGCATGACGCCACCGTGGGTGGTTGCAATCGCCGACTTTAGCTTCGGGGCCTTCTGCCGGTCAGGAGGGATCGAGATCAGGAGTTCATGGGCCTTTCCTGCTTGTTTGCACTTGCGGTAATGACTGCTGGCATTGACCGCGTTCCATGGGTCGCCCGTCCGCCGGTACTCGCCGGCAAAGAAGTCGGCTTCGCGTTCATGGAACGCCTCCTGGAGAACATCCGAGTAGTAATCCTGGCCCTCGGTCGTTAGCCACAGGATGTCGTCGTCCGTCAGGCGGTCGCCGTTGTCGATGCGGCGCAGGATGTCCATGAGTTGCGCAAAGCAGTCCTGCTCGATGAATTCGTCGATCCCGTAGCGCTCGCGGAGAGCTCGATTCTGCATCTTTGCGATGTATTTCGGATCGCTCTCGCGCTCGCGACGGGCCGCCTCCTGCTTGGCAAACCATGCGGCCTCGCGAGCCTTCTGTTCGGCAGCCTGAACCAACAATGCCGTTCGCTTTGCCTGCCTTTCAGCTTCAGCGACTTGTAAGCGGATTGCCTGCTCCGGCGGGGCAGCCTCGCAGAACTCGTCGTATGTCATTTCGCCCTTAGCATAACGACGCAGCGCCGATAGCCCCAGTTGAGACAGATAGTTCAGGGCAAGTGTCGTGAGCGGTCGGCCTTGCTGTAAGTTGTCCAGAATGTTGCGTAGGCGGCTGGCGGGAATGGCCGCGCCAGGAAGATCGCTGACACAGTAATGGCGGGCGAGGTCAATCGTGTTTTTGGTAGTCATGTGGCGGGTCGGTACCATCTCTCTGGACGCCCATCCGTGCGCAACCCGAGCGTGGGCGTTGAGGGCAGGCCTTAGTCAGAGAGCATCTTAATGCCATTGTCGCTTTTTCAGGTGAGCCGTTGTTGATGTCACCTTGATCGGATCGCGGTCTCGAGCAAGGGGGCGAGCCGGCCGAGCAGTCTCATCGACATTACCTTGACTCACCTGTCCTGTCAGATGTGCGCCGGGCTACTATTACACGACCTTGCGTGGCCGGCCGGGCTTGCGTTGAGCGCAGGGCTCAAGTGCCGGTGTACCGGCGCATGTTGTGTTTGCCTTTTGATCCGGCCAGATCGCGAACTGTCCGAGGACGACCGAGCGTGAATACTTCGCCATGTCGCCGACCATGACGTACGGGAAAATCGGCTCATTCCGCAAACGAGCCCGACGTATCGTTTTAATGTCTGAGCCGACCAAGTCAGCACATTCCTGCTCGGAGATGATCTCTTTCGTCACCAGTTCCACCCTAAACGCGGATTCAGGTTCCCGCGAAGACTAAAACGTCCCCGAAGAGACGAGGCGGAGCCCACGCAGCGGACCTAATTGATGACAGATTCTAGTGGCGGTACGGCCGACATAAAAGCTTTTGCGATCAAACTGATAAAGTTGTCGCGAGTCAATATTCTTGGCGCGTACCGTACCTTTATGACTCCTGTACCGCTAGCACGGTGTGGCATCGCGGTTAGCCAAGGCACCCTGAGGGCGATCTTCCAAGGGCGAGTCCTGTACCTCTAGCGACGTCAGAAAGCGGTCAAGAAGAGCATAGCTGTCCTTGCCGCGAACTTGACGGAAGTCGGCAATGCCGAAGTAGACCGAGTTCAAGCCTTTGGACCGTGTGAAGTCAGACAGGGCGGCGCCGTATTCACTGACTCTGGTGAGGGGCCCGCTACTCCCGAAGGTTACGAGACACGAGTCTTGTCCATGAGGGTGGCGCCGCAAATACGCAACAGCGTCCGGATAGCGATAAGTCTTCGGTTCCGCGTATGAGCGCTCGATGAAAATGCGCCGCTTGTCGGAGTTCTTCGGAATCAAGCCGAAGGACGGATGAAAAACAAGCTCGCCGTCGTCGAATAGGTTGAGGTCGGAATCTTCCTCAACGGCTGGTTCAGGACCATCGAGTATCGAGCTGGTGCTCGCATCCCTCGATGCAAAGGCGAACCTTCGGAGTGCGTCCGCTGCACGGTTCTCTGCCCGGAGCCGCTGTCGAAGGCTTTCTTCGCCGCTATGGAATACCCAACGGCGGATGCGACTATCAGTTTTCAGTGCGTGTGAGAGCGTAGCTAGGTTCCAACCACCATGCCGGTGCATCTCAGATAGGTCAAACTCCAGCGTCGAGATATTGCGAGCCTTGAGTCGCGCCTCCTTCTGGTCGTCAACTGTGTGCGTGGCAAGCACTTCGCACCAAATCTGCTCGGAGTCGCCATGAAGAACGACATCCGGCCGAACCATGCCTTTACCCCAGTACGACCTGCCGCCATGATCGTCTGGAAGTTCGGAGCGCAGGATCGGCATGATTCGTCCCGGGACCGCGCCCTGCCGCCCGCCTTCCTCGACGAGTAGTGCAGGCAACTCGATGAAGTTCCAATCAGCGATGACTTGGCGGGCGGCTGCATGGAGCGAACTTTCTCGCCCTCCCGTGCAGGTGCCGACATTCGTACCGCCGGCGTGGTGTGCAAAGTAGTGGCGATACTTCCGCCCTTTTCTCGCTTGCAGCGTCGCGCCGCAGTCGGGACAAACACAATCACAGGCAAGACCACGCGCAACCATTGTGATATCGACCATGCGACCGGTCGTTCTGGATCGGGCAAAATCGAGGCCTTCGTCATTTTTCATTGGAGTGCTCCATGAGTGCTGAGGACGCACCCATCCTCGACGCCGAGCGGCTGACAAACGAGGGAAGTTCCCGGGAAGATTCTGGGAACAATTCGGAAGCTACTGATTACAAAGACCTTGCAGTGCGGGCGGAGTTGCTAGCTCGCACATCCGAGATCGCACGGGAGGCCGCGTTCGGCCTACGTGATAGTGGTTGGAAGGAAGACTGGATCGTATTGCTGGCTGCCGTTTCCATGCTCACGGCTGAAATGGCCTGTGCTGGCGATCCGGCTCCGAAGTTCACAGCCGAGGTGTTACGGGGAAAGGCAGCCTCGTTGGAGGGGCTGACCGATGCGCAGTGGTGGTCAGATGATGGGGAAACCGGTCGGAAGAAGTTTGCTAACGCATGGAGGGGGCTGGAAGAGAACTTCTGGAGAATCTGCGAAAACCTATGTTCCAGAGCTGCCAAGGCGGGTGTAGCTGGGAAGGTCTATCTTGTCTCAACGAAAGTTGGGGCGACGAAGGGTTATGGGCTTTCTGTCGAGCATATTGAGGTGCCAGAGCGCGGGGATGCCCATGCCGCCGAGCTCGTCGCCCAGATGCGAACGCAAGCAGCCGAGATTGACTATCTGGAGGAGATCGAGGTTCACCCGATTCCGTGGATCAAGCGCCCCCTACGCCTTTCTCTACTCGGGTGGCGAGTAGCACTCATCATTGCTCCGATAGTCATTGCGCTGGTGATCGCGGGGTTTCTGGGCTGGCTGCTGCTTATGATATGGATGTCCGACCTTCCGCTCCGAACGATTCTGCAGTGGACCCTTCTGGGCGTAGTCATGGCTGGAGTCGTCGGGTCGATCAGTCGTCCGTTTTTCCTGCTCATAAACAACCGAGTCCTGCGTGCACCAACGTTTCTCGAATTAACGCTACCGCTGGGTCACATTCTGGTGCTCCGCCGGGAAGGCGAAGACCGCGTCTTGCGCATGTTGCGCTACACGGGAACGTGCCCCGTCTGCGGAGGGGATGTCACGATCGAAAACGGACGTCGGATTCATCGGGGGCGGTTAGTCGGACAGTGCGGGCGAAACCCTGTTGAACACGTCTTTTCATTCGACTTCATCACGGGAAAAGGCAGTCGACTTTGAGCGTCACGTGGTCAACTCCAGCGGATCGAACTGATTAAGTCTATGGCTCACAACGACAGCCAGAAAGAAGAGAGAGGCGAAACCTCTCTCTAGAAAGCCGAGATTTAGATCTCCTCGGACGCTCAAATAACGCAGCGCACCTTTGCGCTCTGGTGGCCAACGAAAGCGAGGTATTCCTGTGGCGTCCCGGGTCGGGGCGATGGGAAGTTGTGGGAATTAATTACGGTGCGGACAGGCGTGCGAACGACGACGTGAGCTGCGTAAGGGGAAGGTGCCCCAATTGCTAGTTTGGAAGCCCGTAGAAAAGCGCCCTGAGTAATGCTTCGACGCGGGTGACGCCGTTGCTCGTTTCGAGCAAGTCAGCCGGTCGACGACCGTGAAGTTGCGTATGCGGCGTAATAAGCCAGCGATCGCCCAACTCAGGATCATTCCAAACCTCACGCGCAAGGGCTCTAACGTGTTCGATATCGGATTCAGTCATAGCCTTATCCTCCGTTTTGAGCATGATAGCATTTGGTCCGTAGCGCCTATTGTTGGCCGCGGGTCGATTACCAAACAGTCCGTGTTTCGTCAGCCTTTCACACATGCAGTGTGTTATGCATGACAATGCTTTCAAAAAGCCGGAAGCTATCGAACAAAAGAACACATATTACGTTGCTTTGTCTTTTGCTTTTAGAGAGAGGTTTCACCTCTCTCTTCTTTCTGGCTGTCTTTGTGAGCAAAAGCCAAAGCTCTCCCTAATCCCGCCTAAAGGCGGGATTGCTTCGCCTGTGCGAAAATTTTCGCCGCAGGTGACAGGATATTGCGCTTACCTGCCCTCGGGGGTTCGCACGCGCTGTGCCTCGGCCGGGTCCCCCTCTAGCCCTCCGTCGCTGGTATGCCGATTCCATCCTTCCAGCGTTTTAACTGTCTGTCGGATCGTGAGCGTAAACTGGTTGGAAGACTACCTTCCCTACAACCGTCAGTGGCCGACGCATGAACAGACAGGTGTCACTAGCGATGTTCCTACCCGGGTTTCCAATTGTGAACCTTCCGCGGGTCGTACAGTCACAGCGACAAAATTAATCCTAATTCAGTATCGATTGCATGTAAATAAATTTCATGCGTCTTTGGCTCCGAATATTGGAAAAAATTTCTTGTATCTGCCTTAAGTTAGACGCGTTGACTGCAGGAATTATGCTTTCGTTGATCGAAACGGCTTTTGAAGATTTCTTTCGCGGCAGGGGCGATGTAAGGATCGTACATTCCTGACTTAATAATCATTCGTCTCGAGAGTCAGTATGTTGAGGCTGTTTTGGTAATTTCGTGCAGACCTACGTCTACCAATATTTCAACGTATTTGTACCGACTCAAACAGAAAATTGTGGAACGCAAAGTGACAGCCTCGGACAATTTCGTCGGCAGGTCGGGTTCGCCCCACTCGGTGATGACCATCTACTGCTCCTCGCCCCTGTCTGATCGGCGTGGCCGGCCTCACCGAGGCATGGAGGCGGCGACGCTTTAGCTTCAGTTGGATCGTGCCCGCAAGCTGTGTTCTCAAATTAGCGCGTAGGGGCATCACTGCAAATTCGCGCACTCGCCCTCAACCATCTCCAGGCCTCCGCGGGCAGGCTCACCCCATGAGCCTGCTGCCCGGTATCGTCTAATCGATTGCCGGCAATGGCGCCGGCAGAACGGGAGATGACGAGATGACCAACAACAATATTCCGCAGATTCTGATCACCCCTCTCAAGCCGGCCCTCATCGACGGCGTGGCGCAGAAGCTGCCCGTGCTGGTGCGCGTGCAGGCTCCCGACGCCGGCCCGGCTGCTGCGGCACCCCGTAAGCCCTATCACCTGTCGCTCGTGATCGACCGCTCGGGATCCATGTCGGGCGAACCGCTCATGCAGGCTGCGCGCTGCGCGCGCCACATCATCGACCGCCTCGACCCGACGGACGTCGCGTCGCTCGTCGTCTTTGACGACAAGGTCAAAACCCTGGTGCCGGCCAAACCGGTGGGCAATCGCAGCGCGCTCCACGCCGCCCTCGCGCAGATCCGTTCAGGAGGCTCGACCGAGCTCTGCGGCGGCTGGAAGGCGGGCGTCGCCTCGCTTCTCGACACCGCCCCGGAAGCGGCGCTTGCCCGGGTCATTCTCCTCTCGGATGGCAACGCCAACACTGGCGAAACGCTGGAGCCCGCGGAAATCGCCGCGTTCTGCGCCCAGACCGCCGAAAAGGGCGTGACCACCTCGACCTACGGACTGGGCCGCGACTTCAACGAGGACCTGATGGTGGAGATGGGTCGGCGCGGCGGCGGCAACCACTACTACGGATACACCGCAGCGGATCTTTTCGAGCCCTTCGCGGAGGAGTTCGATTTCATTTCGAGTCTGTACGCCCGCCAGGTTCGCCTCGCCTTGTCGGCGTCGAACGGGGTGGGCATCCGGCTGCTCAACGACTACGTGGTCGATGAGCGCGAAGGCTTCCCGCTCATCCGTCTGCCGGACGTTCCATATGGCGCCGAAGCGTGGGTGCTGCTGGAACTCGAGATTCCGGCCGCACTGGCACTGGAGTCCGGCAATGTCCTCCTTCAGGCAGGCGTCACGGCGAGCACGCCGGACGGGCTGCCGATCGCCATGGCGGACGCCACGCTGGTGAGCAAGGTGCTGTCGCCGCAGGCCTGGGACGCGCTGCTCGCCGATCCGCTGGTCGTCACGCGGCTCACCGAACTCGAGGCGGGCAAGTTCCTGGCCGAGGCGCGGGCGGCAGCGGAGTGCGGGGACTGGGAGACGATCCACAAGATGATCGCCGAAGGCCGCAAGCGCTTCGCCGACCATCCGTGGGTCATGGAAGTCCTCGACGTGATCGCCGAACTTGCGAGCGAGATGGACACGGCGCGCTTCCGCAAGGAGGCGATGTACTCGAGCCGCAGGATGGCGGCACGGGTCTCCGCCAAGGAGGAACTGAATTTCGACATGGCGACCGAGGCGGCGGCGCCGAGCTTCCTGCGGCGCAAGCGTGCGCAAGGCAAGGCACAGTTTGAACAGCGTCCCGAGGAGGACCGGAAGTAGGAACTGAATCGACGCGTCGCGATCCGCGCTCGGCGATTCGCCCCGCCTCGCCGCAGTAGCTCATTCCTTGAGCTACTGCGGCGGGATAATGTTGTCATTGCCTGGTCCGGGAGACGCCCAATGCCAAAACAGATGCTGACCCAGCATGCCCACCGCCGACTGCGCCAGCGCGGCATTCCCGAAGACGTCCTGCCTCCTAATACGCTTCGGCGCACACCAGTATGACAAGCATGGGGCGAAGCTCGTCTATCTCGACCATCGCGGCAAGGGCCGCGTACGACGCACGGTGGGCGAGGTCACGTTCCAGCGCATCGGCAAGGCCCTCGACGTCTACGCCGTGGTCGATAGCGGCGGAACCGTGCTCACCGTGGGGCATCGCACACAAACGCATCAACCGCAACTGAGAGGAGTCCATCATGCTCGGTGCCATCATCGGCGACATCGTGGGCTCGGTGTACGAGTTCCACAATTTCCGGGCCAAGACTTTCCAGCCCTTCTTTCACGAAAAGACCTTCTACACCGACGACACGGTCTGCACGATTGCGGTCGCCGATGCCCTCATCCACGATCGCGATCCCGCCGCGGCGCTGAAGGACTGGGGGCGCCGCTATTGGGAAAACGGCGGATGGGGCCAGCGCTTCGCGCTCTGGCTCGCCTCCGACGACATGGCGCCCTACGGCAGCTATGGCAACGGCGCGGCCATGCGCGTCGCGCCCGCCGGACTGCTCGCCGACAGCGTGGAGTCGACTCTCGCACTGGCGCACAAGGTCACGGCCGTGACGCACAACCACCCGGATGGGATCAGGGGCGCGCAAGCCACCGCGCTGGCGATCTTTCTCGCGCGGCAGCGGGTGGCCCCCCACAACATCCGCGTTGCCATCACCGAGCGCTTCGGCTACAACCTCGACCGCAGCGTCGACGAGATCCGACCGGACTACCGTTTCAACGAAACCTGCCAGGAGACCGTCCCCCAGGCGCTGGTCTGCGCCCTGACGGCCACCGGCTTCGAGGATGCGATCCGCAACGCCATCTCGATCGGCGGCGACAGCGACACGGTGGCCGCGATCGCGGGTGGCGTCGCCGAAGCGCTCTTCGGCATTCCCGACGACATCGCCGACCAGGGGTGGGCGCGTCTGCCGCATGACATGCGTGAGGTCCTTACCCATCTCTATCAGGAAGCCGGTATGCTCGTGTGATCGACGGGAGGAGATCGCGTGGACCGCACGGAGCGCTTCTATCATATCGACCGGTTGCTGCATGAACGCCATGTCGTGCCGGTCGCAGACTTTCTCGAGGCACTGGAGGTTTCGCTGGCGACGTTCAAGCGCGATCTCGAGTACCTGCGCGAGCGCTTCAATGCCCCGATCGTCTGGGACCGGGAGGCCGGCGGTTATCGTTTCGACAAGGTCCAGACCGGGCTCCGCTACGAGTTGCCCGGCCTGTGGTTCAACGCCTCCGAGGTCTACGCCCTGCTGACCATGCAGCAACTGCTCAAGGATCTCGAGCCGGGCCTCCTTGCGCCGCACGTCGAACCGCTCCTCGCACGGCTACGTGCGCTGCTCGACAAGGGCGACATACCGGCTGACACGGTCGAGAAGCGCATCCGCTTCCATCACCAAGCCGCACGCCGGCACGACCCGAAGCACTTCGCCCCGATCGCCGCGGGCGTCCTGCAGCGCCGCCGCCTCGTCATCGACCACTACGTGCGCTCACGCGACGAAACCATCCGCCGCGCAGTGTCGCCGCAGCGGCTCACCTTCTACCGCGAAGCCTGGTATCTCGACGCGTGGTGCCACCTGAGGGACGAACTGCGCAGTTTTGCGCTCGATGCGATCAGCGAGGTCTCGCTCGGCAGCGACGCGGCGCTCGACATCCCAGACGACGAGATGCAGGCCACGCTTGACGGTGGGTACGGCATCTTCGCGGGTAAAGAGGTGGAGTGGGCCGAACTGGAATTCACGGCCGAGCGGGCACGTTGGGTCAGCCGGGAGGTCTGGCATCCAGACCAGGAACGACGGTTCTTGCCCGACGGGAGCTTCAGGCTGCGGGTGCCTTACAGCAATCCGACGGAGCTTGCGATGGACATCCTGAGGCACGTGCCAGCGGTGACTGTGATTAGTCCAGACGAACTTCGGTCTCGTGTCCGAGAGCAACTTGCAATGGGCATGGCTACCCTTTGACGTGCGCCAAGCAAGAAGCTCGCCAGTACGAGAGCCCCCCGCGTCGTTTGGATGGGCTCACTCGGAAAAATCTGATAGGACGAGTTGTGGTGAAGGATGGCGATCTCAAGGCCGCCAATGAAGTACTGGTGACACGCAGTTTTTCTTAACGGACGTAGTCGTCGACAGTCAAGGGAGCAGGCAATGCCGGGTTTTAGATCTGATCACATCAACCTAATTGCCGCGAATCTCCGTGATCGCTACAAGTCCGGCTTTCCGATCCTCAAGGAGTTGATCCAGAACGCGGACGATGCGAAGGCCCGTTGCCTGGTGTTCGGCTATCACCCGGGCTTTGCCGGGCAATCGGCACATCCGCTGCTGCAAGGGCCAGCACTGTGGGTGCTGAATGATGGCGAGTTCAAGGAATCCGACAGGCGGGCAATTCAGTCATTCGGTTTGAACAGCAAGGCCGGTGAGGCTGGCGCGATCGGCAAATTCGGTCTGGGTATGAAGAGCGTCTTTCACTTGTGTGAGGCATTCTTCTACGTCGCCTTCGATGGTCGCGACAAGTATGGGGTGATCCTCAACCCATGGTACGACTCGGAAGAGGAAGACACCTTTCATAATCGCTGGGAGCAGGTTGCCGAAGAAGACTTCGAGCGAATGCATGAGATTGCCGCCAGCCATCGTCAGGGCGAGCCCGCCAAGAGTTATCTACAGCTCTGGTTGCCTCTACGTATGCGGAAGCACGTTCCGCAGCTCAACGGCAAGCCTTATGGGGCGATCATAGACAAGTTTCCCGGGGATGATCCGACACAGGAACTTGCGTTTCTGTATGAATCGACGCTGCCGCGCCGCGTGTCGTCGATCCTTCCTTTGCTCAAAAAGCTAGAGACCCTCGAGTTCGCGGGCAACGATACGTCGCCGGGCTTTGCATTGCATCTCAAACTCGACTCGGGCACGAGACGTCTCGATCACGAGTCGCACGCCATGATTGCATCCGGCATCGTCAGCGAAAGAGCCTCGAACAAGGACTTGTTGAAGTTCTACGTGCGGCAGAGTACGCAGCCCGCGACGTTGCCGTTTCCAGCGCTACAGCGCCTCGATAGCTGGCCCAAGACCATGCGCCAGACTGAAGACGGCACCCGTGAGCAAGTGCCAGACAAGTCGGAGGCTGAAGGTGCGGTGATGATCTCGCACGCCGATGCCGATCTTTCGGAATTGGAGCTTCGTTGGGCCGTCTTTCTGCCGACTGAGGAGGGCATCCAGACCTATGAAGCCAGCGCGAGTACGGGTAAACGCCGTTACCAGATCGTGCTCCACGGTCAGTTTTTCGTAGACGCCGGTCGGAGAGGCATTGGTGGGTTCCGGCATCTCGCTGAGCCGCAAATGGGGTCACGGCTTGACCTCGACGATGCCGATTTGCATGTGGCGTGGAATCAGGCCATTGCACAGCTTGTGGTGTTGCCGGAGGTTCTACCTGCCCTGTCCGAATATGTGAACAGGCACGGCCTGACTGATGCAGAGATCGAGGAGATCACGAGCCTGATTGCGCGTGCGGCTTCTACCGAAGTTGGTGGGGCTCGCAGTAGTTTCTGCCACGTCTTCCGTCAATATCTCTATAACCGTCATGCATGGATCTGCGAATTGCTTCCGACAGGACGGCAGTGGCGCTTGCTCGATCAGGACCGCGAATGCTTGCTTCTGCAGTTGCCACCAGTTCGTGCCATGGATCTCGCCTTGCCTTGGGCGGTCATGCCAGGCCTAAGGTACATACCGAATGCTGTTTACTGTGATGCATCGGCCAGCGCACTCGTGCCACGCTTCGACGGCTGGGACGATAGCCGCCTGCTGAGTGTGCTTCAGGTCGACATAGACGCTGGCTTGTGCGATCAATCAGGGCTGGACTATCTGTTCGTGTTCCTAAGCACAGTCGGTCAAGTGTTTCTGGAAACGCAATCCGTTCAGGATGCGCTCGTTCAACTGATTCAGCGCGGATTCCGGACTAGGAAGCTTGAGGATTTCAGGCGTGTGAAGGCCAGCTTCAGGGCCTTGGTTGCGCTCGTCAAACCCGAAAATCGGGTGGCTGTGGGGCCCATGAATCCAGCAGCCGTCGGGGCCGTAGATCCCCGAATCCTGGCTTTGCTGTTTAGTTGCGAGACACGGATGCTGATCGTTCCTGCGGACCTCGATGCGACCGAAGTCCGTGCTGCGGGAAAGCCTAGTGACGAAGACCTCGGGACGTGGCTGGTGGCGATCGACCGAGAAATCTGCGCATACCCGACGGCGGAAGAAAGCGACGCAGAGGAAGGGGCGGTGCGAGTCGCCGCGTTACTTAAGGCAGCAACCATGCTCCTCGGTTTGTGTGGTCCCAGAGGCGATGCCAGGGCCCAAGACGCCAGGGCCCGAATCGTCCGACTACACCGCCGGGCCAGAATCCTTCCGGCGCTCGACGTCCGAACCGGTACCGAGCATGCTGAGAGTCTCGAATCCCTGGAGATCATTCATGGGACACGACGTCTCTTCAAGCAAATAACCTTCAGCCAAACTGCAGATGTTCTCGACAAGTTCGGGCATGCGAAGGCGCTTTCACTGGTGCTGAACAACGAAAGAGTGTTGCTTATTTCCTCCGAAATCGCCGCCTTCATCCAGCAGGACGGACATTCCAAGGTCTTGCCCGCAGACGATGGAAAGGCGATCCTCGAGGCATTGGGGACACCCGGGAGGGCGGCGGACCTTTCGAGTTTCGAGGCACGGCGCGCGCTGCTTAAGGCCGTTCACGAGAGCGACGTAGAGGGGGATGCGCGTCGTGGTCTGCGCTATCTTCTGCATGGTTCGCCTCAAGGCTTCATGGGGGATCAAGCCCAACTTTGGATCGATCCAGGCAAGGGTGATTCACCATGGATAAAGCTGTGGCGAGCCATCGAGCCCGGCTCATGGTTTGTGTTGGCGGAAAAAATCGCCAGCGACGTCCCCCCGAATGATTGGGAGTCGCTCGGTATCAGCCAGGTTCAGCAATGGGACGTGCTGCGGCGTCTGCAGGCGGACATCGACTTGTCCGAGATCAACGGTGCCTGCTTTTCGGACTCGGAGCGCGAAACGATCCTTGCGGCGGTAGAAGACGAGAGCGTCTGGCGAAGGCTTCCACTTCACCTCGACACCGAGAATTCGATCGGCAGTATTAATGTGGATTGCTTCCGAGATTCCGGCCGAACCATACCCGCTCAGTTGTCGGAAGGTTGTCGTCTTATTCGGCGGGCGCAGGATCCCGATCACCATAACAAACAATCGCTTTGGATTCCGATTTGGACCAGCGAAACCACGATTCGACGTGCGCTGGAAAGTGAAGAGCCGCAACGACACTGGCGTCTACTCGCTGGTGAAATCGGCAATCACGAGCATCCTCATCGTGATGCCTTGCCGGGGCTTCGTTCGGTGCAATGGCTGCCTCTGGCGAACGGCGGTGTGATCAGCCCCGAAGACGTGATCGATATCGAGGAGAT
This sequence comes from Azoarcus sp. Aa7, assembly GCF_014822185.1. Taxonomy (GTDB): domain Bacteria; phylum Pseudomonadota; class Gammaproteobacteria; order Burkholderiales; family Rhodocyclaceae; genus Aromatoleum. The sequence goes on along the minus strand of NZ_QVLR01000089.1, from coordinate 22,331 downwards.
GGCCGACGAGATCGACCGGTTGTCGTCCCACTGTGGATATCCGTTTGCCGGTATTGCCGGCCTCCATGCTGACGTTCAATCCTGCCCCGAGTTTGGAACACTTCGGCAGCTATTTTCAGCCGGTGTCCAAGGTTTGCCGCGTTTCGGTCAGTTGATGTCCGAGGTGCCGGGATACAGCGTCGGTTCTCTGGACAGGATTGGGAGCGACGATTTGGCGATCGTTGCGGAAACGCTGTCGAACCTGCCAACGTTGCCTTCTTGGGCAATCATAGCCAAGGCGATCCGGATTTTCGATGCGGAAACGGTGGGCGACCATTTGCTCGGCGAAGTGTGCAAGCCGCTGGAGCTCTCCGACATCAAAGCGACTCTTCTAGAGATTTCGCGGTCAGGTGCTGACGCTCATCACGTACTGTCCTTCAATTTCTACTTGCGGCAATTCGTACTGGCGGGAACCAAGTGCAGGGACGAAATTCGCCAGCTGCGACTGCTGTCGAAGGCCGGATCCTGGCAGGATGCCGAACGCTTGTGTGTCGGCGCTGCTGGCGTGGTGAAAGAGAGCGTATTGGACGACACGCAAGCCAAGATTCTGGCGGGGCTGATTTTCGATAACTCAGGCCCCACGGCCGCAGTGACCGCGGCGCAGCCCGTTGATCCCAGCGACGAGTTCCTTCACGGTGATTCGCTTGAAAAACTCCTTGAGTCGTATTTCCGTCCTTGGAGCGAAGTCATGCCGACGCCGCCGATTGGCGCATTTTTGTGCTTGCTGGGCCTGAGTGCGCGTAGCTTGGGTAGAGAATTCCTCAAGCCGCATAGCATGCCTTGGTTCACGGAACGGCTCGGTTGGGTGGATCCTGGGCAGGAGGCGGAAGGCACGTGGCGCTGGATGAGTCGAATGACCGCGCTGGATGCGCTCGATTCGCTTGATCCCTATATCAAAGTGTCGTCTGACTCGCAGGTTGAGGTATTGACGATTACCGGGGACTTGCTGTTGGTTGAGCTTGATAGTGCGATGGACACGATCTTCGCAGGGGCCTTCAACTGGCGTGGCGGCTTTGCAGTGAGCGTCACATTGCGCAGCGTCCCCAATTTACTGGACCTGGCCCCGCGGGATCTGTCACATCTGCTCAAACGCAGTGCGTTGTATCTCCTTCAAGCCGGCTATAACCAGCGTGCATTGGGCATCAGCCCCCTCTGGGATGAACTCGAGAAGAGCGACCAATTGTCGCTGGAAGTAGCCCGCAACCTGATCCTCGAGAACTTGCCGTTCTATCTTCAGCAACTCAAGGTTGCGAAGCGGAACAAGACGCTGAGCGAGGCGCTGGCTAACCTCAAGCGGCTGCAACATGAGAAATCAGAGGCTACGAGCAACAATATCAGCCCACCCCTGTCGGCCATTGAGCACAAGGTTACCGAGGCCAAGAAGCACCTTGCACGCCTCATGGCGGAAGACGAGGACATTCAGCGAGCAGTCCTGTTGGGTGTTCGTGAGCGTGTCAAACAGAGTCAATACGAGCCATCGAGTATCGCCTTCGAACTATTTCAGAATGCGGATGATGCGGTCTCTGAAATGCAGCTACTTCATGAATCGAGCGGTCAGGCTGTGCTTCCCAGTAGGACGATCGGACGCTTCGTTGTCGAGGGCGATGGCGATGTATTGCGTTTCATCCACTGGGGGCGACCGATCAATTTCACTGGTCAGGGCGTCGCCGCGAATCCTGCGTACCAGGATGACCTTGAGAATATGCTGATCCTATCGGCTTCGGACAAGGACGGTGCCCAGCCGGTGACCGGCAAGTTCGGCTTGGGTTTCAAGAGTGTTCTGCTGGCAACGGATAGTCCGCGGATTTTGAGCGCAGACCTACGAGCCAGGATCATTGGCGGGTGCCTGCCAGAGCGCTGGACGGGTCCCGAGGTCGAGAACGCACTCGGAGTCCTCGAACGCCATCGAATCACCGATGGTCCGCGTCTGCGTCCGACATTGATCGAGCTGCATATCGATGGGCAGGACAAGCGCGAAGAGATACTTTTTCGCTTCGAGGCATTCGCCGGGATACAGGCGATTTTCAGCAAGGAAATTCGACGAATTTCGATACAAGGGCAGGAGCGTAATTGGCGTCCGGCGCCGCTGATCGATAACGAGCCGAGCCTTGAAGTCGGGACGATTAGAATACCGACGAAGAATGGATTTACGTCGGGTCGGCTTCTGGTTTGGCGCGGACACCGCGCGGCGGTCGCGATGCGCCTGGACTCACGAGGCGTGGACACGTTTGACGCCAACAGCAGCCATGCCCTGCCATCAATTTGGGTTACCGGGCCGACGCGTGAGACGCCGGCGACAGGGTTGATCCTGAATGCGCATTTCGATCTCGATGCCGGCCGCGGTGCTTTGGCGCATGGCGAGGGGGCTCAGGCGAACCTCAGTTTGGTGAATGAGATTGCAAAGGACTTCGCACGTGACCTGAAGATTGCTGTTCAGGCCTCGAGGGACGATTGGGAGACATCACGAGGCAGGCTTGGGCTTGCTCTGGATGTTTCAGCGGCCGATTTTTGGGCGAGCTTCTGGAAGCGAGCAGCGCAGACGGAACTCGATGACGATGCATCGCAATCGGCCGAGCTCCTTCATCGATTCGGTATGCGCCTCTTGGGCCAGTTCATCGCCTTCGGAAGGGAAATTCCGAATGGGATGCCACGTGAATTGGCTGCGTTCGTCGAGCGCGACAAGATCTCGCTCGTGGTCGGAAGCCGTTGGGTCTCGGCGCTGGACGCACTGCGTGGATGGCCTGACCTTGTCCGAACTTATCCAGTGTCCGGCTGGATCGATGAAGGGATGGCGGTGGCACTTGAAGCCGCTGAGGGAACTTCGGAGGACAGCAAGGCGCCCCGGCTGAGCATTGAATTCCTCAAGAGTTGCGTTCCCGGTGCACGCTGTTCGCCGGAGACTGCTTGCACCTTGTTCTTCGTCCTGGTGCATGCGACTCCCGTGGAGCAGTATCAGATTAGCAATAGCCTAAGTTCGCTGATGTTCATGGCGGCAGACGGTTCATGGCAACTCGGGACTGATCTGTTGAAAGACAGATATTCTCCGGAAGAGGGTTTGTGCTTGTCATTTGCCCCCAGCAGAAACGTCATTCATAGCAGCTATACGAGCACAGCACTAACTTTTGCCATTGAACGTGGTACGCGATGGTACGGTGCGCCGACCACGATCGCAAACTGGATTCTTCAGGCGTCGAGTCCGCTGGAGCGGAAGGAGGGTTTGCGATATCTGCTCTGTGGTTGGCAGAGTTCTGCTGTTCGCGAACAGTTGCGCGCTAGCCTCATCGGCACCTGGTTGGACCGCATCGAAGTCGATTCACCCGTACTCGCCCCATTCTCTCCGGACGAGAGGAAGCAACTCGTCGCGATGCTGAATCCGGGCGTTCTCCATTTTTTGGAGCCTTCCCCTGAACTGCCTGTTCCGACCGTCCTTCACCGAGCTGCCCTCGAGCGGATTTTCGAGTGGTGGTCCGAGGAGCGCGAGGAGCAACTGCCGACGTACGAGAAGAACTTCTGGCCCGACAACATCCCACGACGGTTCAATGATGTCGACGCAGACCGACAATCGTGGATGACCTTGTTTGCGCTCGGATTGATGCAGCGGCTGGGTCGAACGAGAGACTTCCAAAATCGTGGATTCATTGATTTCACAGATTCGAAAGGGTGGTGGCCTGTTTTCTGCAATGTGCGCCCCCAGGAGAATTCCGAGGCCTGGATGGACATCCTGAAGGGCTATGCCGAGCAGCCCAACGCGGACGAAAAGTACATTCGCTGGATGGACTGCTTCGCAAGCCTCTATCGGATTGCTCGTTGGATGGAAGCCTACTCACACGTCTTTCTCAGCCTGGACCAGCGGAGTCCTGGACAGATTGCGGGATATCTCGCACCAAACGAGGATCCCGTTCTGGATGGATCGGACATCCATGCTCCATCGCTGCGAAATAGTCTGCGGCTTGGACAGCACCTTGTCGTTCGTGAACTTCTTCGCGCCGGCGTCTTGAAGTCCGACACCGCCCGGAGTCTCGCCTACATGCCAAATTTCAGGGTCAGGACGCTGTTTGCTCAGATCGGGTATCCGATGCCGGAAAACGGGATCGAATTATCGCGAATCCTGAGGGAAGCCCTTGGAGAGCGGGCAGATTTTTTTGGTGACTTCGACATTCCGCTCTTGGTCCTTTCCGGTAGTTCCGAGTTGCAAGCGCGAGTTCTAGACCTCCGGCACGATGACGAGGAATTTGCCGCGTGGAGCGGATTGGACGAAATGGAGATGGATAATGAGTCGTTTGCCTGAAGGTTGCCGCGTCACACATCTGCGGCATGGCCTCGGCGAGGTGCTCTTTGACCGAGGTGAGACCGTCGTCGCTCGGTTTGCGCATGGCCTCGAAGAGCTCAAGGCGAATGAACTAGATCGCGTACTCGACTTGGTCTCAGCGATCGAAGCGGGAGAAGACTCTCCTCCAGATGCGACCTTGCTGCGAGCGCAAGCCGCAGCGATTCGCTCTGTGAATGACGCTTGGGGTGTGTTTTCGCGGTCGCGAATTTCCTTGCTCCCTCATCAGCTTTGGGTCTGTCATAAGGCTTTGCGGAAGTGGCCGATTCGTCTACTGATTGCCGACGACGTTGGTATGGGCAAGACGATTGAAGCTGGCCTCGTGCTGTGGCCCTTGCTGGCCAAGGGAGCGATCAAGCGGCTTCTGGTTTTGACGCCAGCGAAACTGGTAGAACAGTGGCAGATCCGCCTCCGTCAGATGTTTGACATTCGACTCGCGATATATACGACCGACGCCGACACTCCACGAAGTGATTTCTGGAACACTCAGGACCGCGTAGTTGCATCCCTTCCGACCCTTCGGGCGGACAATAACGGTCGACATGAGCGCTTGCTGTCGGCTCCTGAGTGGGACATGGTCATCGTCGATGAGGCGCATCACCTGAATGCCGATGAAAACGGCTCGAAGACCCTCGGTTTGCAGCTTCTGGAGAGCCTGGAGCAACTGGGCAAGATGTCGTCCTGCATTTTGTTCACAGGTACTCCGCATCGGGGTAAGGACTACGGATTCTGGTCATTGATGAGCTTACTGAATCCACAGGTATTCGATCCGAGTTACCCGAACCACAAAATGCTTGCCGATCTACCGCACTACCTCATTCGGAACGCCAAGCAGAGGGCGACCGACATGAGTGGCAAGCGTCTCTTTCAACCGGTGAAGCAGTACCCGGAGACGTTCGATTACACGCCGGAAGAGTCCGCCTTCTACACATTGATGAGTAGCTTCATCCTTGCCGGCAAGGCATACGCATCGAGTCTGACCAAGGCGCAGCGTGGGCAGGTCATGCTGGTGCTGATTGCGCTGCAGAAACTCGCGTCAAGTTCGGTTGCCGCTGTTCGTTCCGCCCTGGAAACGCGACAGGCGCGATTGCGGGGCTTGGCGACGAAGTATCGGATCGAGTTGGCGCAGGAAACGGAAGATCCAACATCCGACGAGATGGAACACGCGTTGTGGGAATGGTCGCGTAGCGATCGGCAGGGCAAGATCCTCCTGATGGAGGACGAGGCTGCGCACCTCAACGATCTGATCGACGCCGCTCGTGCGGTTAAAGTCGAAACACGCATTCAGCGAGTTATCGAGATCATCGATTCCAGGTTCGCCGGTAGGCCTGTTCTCCTTTTCTCCGAATACAAGAGGACTCAGGCTCTCCTGATGTCCGCCCTGATAGAGCGATACGGGAGCGATTGCGTCGGATTCATCAACGGGGACGATCGGCTGGATGGAGTCATGTTGCCGGATGGACGGGAGGTCAGTAAGACGGGTCGGCGCGAAGACGTATGCGATGCATTCAATGCAGGAAACATTCGATTCCTGATTTCTACCGAAGCGGGCGGAGAAGGCATCGACCTGCAACATCGGTGCAGTGCACTGATTCACGTTGATCTGCCGTGGAATCCGATGCGGCTGCATCAGCGCGTCGGACGTCTTAACCGCTACGGGCAGACGCAGATGGTCGAGGTGGTCTCGCTTCGCAATCCGGATACCATCGAATCGATGATTTGGGAGAAACTCGAGGCGAAGATTGGCAGCATCATGGCGGCACTCGGTTCGGCCATGGACGAGCCGGAGGATCTTCTGCAATTGGTCCTTGGCATGGCGAGTCCGGGGTTCTTCGATGAACTGTTCGTTGGTGCCGTCGATGTCCCGAAGGAGAGACTGTCTGGCTGGTTCGATTCGCAGACCGTCACCTTTGGCGGCGCTTCGGCGATTGACACCGTCAAGACACTTGTCGGCCACGCACAAAGTTTCGACCTTTCGGGTCTCAAGGACGTTCCTCCGCTCGATCTGCCCGATCTCCTACCGTTCTTCCAGGGCGCGCTGGAGAATAATGGTCGGCGCCCGAATCTGCAGAGCGGTTTGCTATCGTTCAAAACTCCCGAGAAGTGGCTCGACCATCCTGCGATCAAACGGGACTATAAAGAGTTATGTTTCGATCGCAGTTCGCTTGTCAGCGCTGAATGCGGCTTGATTGGCGTCGGACACCCATTGCTTACCCGAGCGCTCGACCAAGCCGACCGTCATTCGGCAGTATTGTCGTATGTGGAGCGTCTAGAGTCGCCAATACTGCTCCTGTTGGCATCAGATCGAGTGACGGATGGTGGAGCCCATGTACGACGGTCCGCCATTGGTGTGATCCAGGATACCACGGGTCTAAAAGTCGTTCGTGACTGGGAGATTCTGCAGATCTTGAATCGACTGGATGGTCGGCGAATGTCGGGAAACAAGGGCTCAGTCGAGGCGAGGGAGATCGAGTCCTGGATTCGGGAAGCGCGCCGAGTGGCAGTCAACTACCTTCCGCAGCTGGACCTCCCGTTCGCAGTGCCGGAGCTCAAGGAATTGTTGCTCCTCTGGCCATCAGCGGAATTGGATTTGAATGCCAATATTTGAGCAATTGGTTATCAAGTTGTCCTGGGTACGTTGTGCGCGTTTAGCCTGACAAGGGGGGGCAATATTTACTGAGGCGTGCAGCCACATTCCGGCCGAAGAGGTAGGCTGACAAAATGCATCTCGTTGGTAAGGAAATTGAATTCTCCGCGCCGATTCGTCATTGCTGGCGGAATGCGGCTATCGGAGATGGCGACCCGGATCACTTCATTTGCAGCGAACGACGCGGTAATTGCCGCCAGGGGGGCGAGATTACCGATGTTGCGCCATGGTCGCGCTAGCTTTCGCATCCCGGCCAAGTCGTCACCTTGCTTTTCCTCGAGGGTAAGGCGCCCGCAGTGATAGCAGGCTGTCGTGCCCGGTAGCACAGTCATGCCGACTAAGCTTAAGTGTAGATTGTACCCCCCGGCAATCACATATGGGGTGGCAGAGACTCTGCAAGCCGCATCAACCATCGCTGAGGTGACATCAACACTGGGCATGTCGGCGCAATTCACGACAATCGTAAAGTGCGCTTGACCAGCGAGCAACTGAGCCAGTCCACCCGCATCTGACAGTCGCTGCTTAATGCAAGTGATCTGCATTTCCGGCCTGATACTTCTCAAATGGTCAGCCAGTGCATCGACCTTGTGTCTGCCAACGTCGAAAAGTGAATAGAGTGAGCGATTGAGGTTTGATTGCTCGACCGTGTCGTTATCAACGAGCACGAGATGCCCAAATCCGAACTGGCAGAGTTGGGCTGCGACCCAGCTGCCTACACCGCCCACCCCAAGGATGATGACACTCGTGCTACTCAGTCTAGGGAGGATGCTCTCTAGTACGTCGCTCGGGATGTAATCGCCAACGAAGTTGAGTAAGCGCCTCCACGGAGATTGAGCAATACGCTGTGCGACCGCAGCGTCCTCAATAAGGCATCCCGTATGTAACGACTCAGCCAACGCGACAAGCCGCGTCGGCTCGGCTCCTGCGTTTCTCGCCACGACGGCAAGGGTTTGCTCGCCATTCAGCCGCCCGACTGCATCCGCGAGGTCTGCCCGAAGCCTGAACACACGACTTCGGCGAGTGTTGCCTTGAAAGAATTGCCACTGCTCGGCGCCCATCGGAACCATAGCAACGGAGGGGCGCAATCTGAGACATGAGCCCGGGGTGATCATAGACTCGAACATATCGGGCAATTCGGTTGCCGCTCAACTTTGAATGCGTCAAGACGGTAATTGTCGAATAGTAGTTCCCCTCGGCCTCCTTCCGAGTCTCCCTCACCCATGAAGTACCGAAAGACCTTCATGGCCGCGGTACCCGCTGCGAAGACAGCCAAGGAACATAGTCCGCCTGCAGCATCTCGGCGATCCAACACCGGGTGCTCCACTGGAGTCCAGTCCTTGAGGGCATTCCGAAAGTAGTCAGCATAGCAATCAGCACAAGGCGTTACGCCCGGAATGACAAGTTCACTTAGGCTTCCAAGGTGCGCATTGAAACCACCGACGACGAGCAGGGGGAGGCGTCTGGGAACACAAAACCTGGATAGCAGAACACTTGTGTACCCAATATAGGGCTCGTCAGCCGCGTTGATCACAAAGTCCGTGTCAGGCTCGATAAGTGTCTCGAGCACCGACTCTGTCGTAAGCGGTTCTGTCTTAGCAGTGACCTCCATAGCCTCGAACTGCGCACGCATGCGTTCTGCCACCGCCGTTGCCTTGTACGCGCCTGTAGTGGCATCTGCGGCATTGAAGAAGGCGTGCCGCGATACGTCAGCGGCCTCTACGCGGTCGTGATCTACGAGGACGAATCGTCTGAAGCCGAGGCCCAGTAGTTGTCGTAGCAGCCAGCTTCCAACGGCACCGACGCCGAAGCATACTAGTCGCGCTTGACTGATCTTTCGTTGGATCTCGGCAGCCCTTTCAGGCGACCCAAGAACATCGAGAAGGAAGGCAAGTTGCCGCTGCTGGAGCGCAAGAGTGTCCTCGTCCAATCCTGTACGAGCAAGCCAGTCTGGCTCGATAATGATGCCCTTGAGTTCGAGGTAATTAAGAAATGCCAAGAACTGGGCACGGGCCTCCTCACCATGGACCCGTGCCATTCGCTCACCCAGCATGGCAACATCGTCATTGCCGTCTAGCCATGCGAGGGCTTGGATCAGGAATGGTTTTATTCTAGCGGTGATCCGCTTGCGGGTAGCCAGGAAGACGAAATGGACTTCGTCGTCGCCCCGGACGTAGACATCAATGCCATCCCGCAAGAACGGCCGAGCAATCGCCACGTCGATCAGTACTAGTACTGGATTTCGCCGCCCCGGACTGAAAGGAAGGCCTCCCAGTCCTCAGCGGTGCCAACAAACGTCGGATCGGCACTGCAAGTCCGCGTGCAGCAAGCGGAACGGGAACCTGAGCAACTAGCCGTGTACTGCGTGGCGTTTGTCATCCCGTCCTCTATCGAAAGTTCAGCAAAGCCCAGTCGTTCAAACTGATCCTTGTCAAACGTGACGTTGTCAGCAGTCATGGTGCGTTACCTGAGGAATGTTTCTCCCTTTTATCATAATCCGATGCCGCTTGCACTTGCGGGGCGTCGTCTTTGTTTGTGAGACAGGTGCTGAGGGCACATCGGCGCGCCAAGCTAGCTCTCTTGCGCCCACAAGGGACACCATTCCCAAGGATTGGCGTTCTCCCTACCCTAGTGTCAAGAGCGCACCTCGCGTTCTCAGCTTCCTTGCGCCGGCACGGTTGCGCGGAAGACTTTTCCGATCGACGTTGAGGCTCCTCGCTGTCTGAATGGGGGCTGCGTTTGGTCGATGAATGGCATCCGCAGGGGCACTTCTGCCTTCCCTTTGCCGCACACCTGAAGATTGGAATGGCTGAGAATCCGCCTGCCTTTCGGGCGAAGCTCATTGCGTCTGCATGGTCGTGCGCTGTCCCCGCTGGCGTAAATCTTGGCGTAAAATTGGCGTAGCGCGACAGGGATGGCTTGGGTGTGTGAGGTACCCAAGGGGTCTCAGTGGTCCGCTAACCAATTGATTATTTGGATTTCCCATTGCTGAGCAAGGGGATTTCTTGCAAGCCCTAGCCCCTCCGAAGGCAGGGGTCGGACGTTCGAATCGTCTCGGGCGCGCCAGAATTCAAAAGGCGCTGATTTCATTGAGAAATCAGCGCCTTTTTCACTTCAGAGAGCCGGACGACTCTGGGCACAGGCACGAGAAGTTCCTCCGAGGTATGCTCTGGACGGGTAAAGCAAAGTGCGGCAGCGGGAAGAAGTGAGTAGATCGGATCTCCTCAAACTCATTCCATTTCTGGCCAAAAATGAGTAGATTTTGAGAATCTCCTCACTTCTGAGGAGATCAAGAAGATCTCCTCAATGTCACAGAAACTACAGCCGGACGCCATTCTGGAAGCGGTCAAGGCGCTTGAGGCCGGAGGTCTCCAGGGGGTTTCGTCGTCCGAAATCCACGCGCGCGTCGGCGGTAGCTACGCTACCGTCGGGAGACTTCTGGACAAACTCGTTCAAGCCCAAGCTCTCGTCCGGACCGGAAAAGCACGGGCTACGCGGTATTTCCTGCCATCGGGCGAAGCCGACGTAAGGGAAACGGTGAACGTCACGGACGTTGTGACGGCGACGGTGTCGCCCGCTTGGTCCGGCAAGGCGCAGTCGTTGCTGAAGGACCTCAACCGCCCGCTTGGCGCACGGACCCCCGTGACCTATCAGCGCCGGTTTCTGGATGAGTACGTTCCCAATCAATCCGCCTTGCTGTCCCCTGAACTGGCGGACGCCCTCGCACAGGAAGGCCGGATGCAGGGGCAGCAACCCGCGGGGACGTATGCCCGGAAGGTCCTTGAACAGCTCTTGATCGATCTGTCCTGGTCGTCGTCGCGGCTGGAGGGCAATACCTACAGCCTGCTGGCGACGGAAGAACTGTTCAAGAGCGGCGATCCACCGATGGATTGGGATGGCGTCATGCTGCTCAATCACAAGCGCGCCATCGAATTTCTGGTCGACGCGGTGCCGACCTACGGCCTCAGCGACATCGTCATCCGTAACCTGCACGCGCTACTGATGCAGGACTTGCTGGCCGATGTCGCTGGGTTGGGGGCCATCCGAAGCAAGCTGGTCAATATCTCGGGCACGACGTATGTCCCCTCCCAGGTGCCGCGGCTTCTGGAGGAAATGCTCGCGCAGGTCGTGGCCAAAGCCCAGCTCGTCAAGAATCCTGCGGAGGCGGCGTTCTTCCTGTGGGTGAACCTCGCCTACTTGCAGCCCTTCGAGGACGGCAACAAGCGTACGAGCAGGCTCGCTGCGAACATCCCGTTGATGCTCTATAACTGCGCCCCGCTCGCCTTTCTCGATGTCGATCCGCATGACTACGCGAAGGCCATGATGGGCGTCTACGAGTTGCTCGATGTTTCGCTGGCAGTCGAACTCTTCGCGTGGACGTACCGGCGGTCGATCCGCAAATACAAGGTGATCCTGGAGGCGATGGGATCGCCCGATCCTTTCAGGGTGCGCCACCGCGAACACCTGAGCGAAGCGGTGCAGCACGTTGTGAGACGGGGCCTGCCTCTGGAGCAGGTGGTGGCGGATATGGGGCTACCCACCGAGGACGTGGGGCAGTTCGGCGAGACGCTGAAAGCAGAGCTCAAGATGCTGACGGTGCACAACTGCGCACGATACCGGTTGACCGTCGGGGAGGTGCAGGCCTGGATCGAACGCGGCAAGCCGATCTGAGCACCTTGGCAGCGACAGGCGGTTATTCAGGATCGCCAGCGCGCCCGACTGCAATGAGGGAGGCGTGGTGCCGGGTTCAGGCCTTCAGCACCTCGGCGCAGAACGCCGTCGGCGTCAGGATGCGGGTGCGCCCCAGGTGGCCGCGCTGCAGCAGACCGGCCCGACGGTCTCCGGTCACCAGGTAGTCGGCTTTACCGGCGGCGGCCATCGCCAGCAGAAAGGCATCCTCCGGGTCGTCGGCGCTGAAGTGGTTCGGCCGCTTTTCCAGCACCACCGCCCGCTGCAGGTTGTTGATCATCACCCCCACCTTGGCGGGTTGCAGCACTGCCTGCAGCTTCGGGTAGCGGCTGGCGCGGCGGATTTCCTCGAGTTGCGTGCGGGAAGTCACCAGATCGAAGCGCGCAGTGCGCCAGGCACGGTAAATCGTTTCCGGTGGCCCGTGCGGCGAGATCAGTGCACTGAACAGAATGTTGGTGTCGAGCACCGCCCGCATTACTGTGCCTTGGCCCAGTCAAGCGCCTCTTCGACCATGGCGGCAAGATCCGCCTCGCTCACATCGGAATTGGCCGCCTTCGCCTCTTCCGCGCTCAATTCCAGAATGTGGGCGCGCACCGCTTCCTCGATGAAGCGCGACAAATCGCCCTTGCGTCCGCCGCCCTGACTGGCGAGAAACATCCGCAGTGCCTGGTCGGTTTCGGTCGAAACTGCCACATTCCAGCGGGTCGTCGGCATCTGGATCTCCTGATGATCGGTGTTTATGTGTTTATACACTCAAGCCGCACGTCGTGCCACCCCCGAACCGAACAAGAACCGCCTCACGAACAAAGGCGGTGACCCATTCACAGAAGTGAAAAATCGGGGCTGGAGCAGTCTGCGCGGGGTAATAACGAGGGCATAATGTCCGCAGTTATACCCAGAGGTGTTCATGACTGCTACTGTACTCACTACCGGCGTCAGCGGGAACGACGCGCTGCGTTACCTCCACGAAGCATTGACGCACCGCAGTCAGGCGGATATCGCACGGCATCTCGGCAAGGATGTCCGCACCGTGCGGCGCTGGGTCGCAGAGCAGACGATTCCGGCGCACTACGCCTACGCGCTGCAGGCGCTGCTGCCGTTCGCGCCCCCGGTCCGCCAGCACTCTGCGTTCACGTTCATCGATCTGTTCGCGGGCGTGGGCGGGATCCGTGCCGCGTTCGAGGACATCGGCGGTTGCTGTGTGTTCACCAGCGAATGGGACGAATACGCGCAGAAGACCTATGCGGAGAACTATCGCGACGGTCACCTCATCCACGGCGACATCACGAAGATTCCCTCCGCAGATGTGCCGGACCATGACGTGCTCCTTGCCGGCTTCCCCTGCCAGCCGTTCTCGATCGCGGGCGTCTCGAAGAAGAATGCGTTGGGCCGTGCGCACGGTTTCGCCTGCGAGACGCAGGGCACACTGTTCTTCAATATCTGCACCATCCTTGAAACCAAGCGCCCGCGCGCGTTCCTGCTTGAAAACGTCAAGAACCTGATGTCCCACGACAAGGGGCGCACATGGGACGTGATCAAGCGGTCGCTGGACGATCTCGGCTACGACATTTCGCCGAAGGTCGTCGATGGCGCCCATTTCGTTCCGCAACACCGCGAACGCATCCTCATCGTCGGATTCCGGAAGGAAGATCGCGTCGCCTTCGATTGGGGTGCCCTGCCCATGCCACCTAAAGGCGTGCGCAAGCTCCGCGACATCCTGCACCGTTGCGACGGAACCGAGCCCGTTCTCGAGTGGGACGGCGACCGATTCTTCGACCATGCAGCGGGCAAGGTGCAGGACAAATACACGCTGACGCCCAAGCTCTGGCGATATCTGCAGGACTATGCCGAGAAGCACCGTGCAAAGGGCAACGGCTTCGGCTTCGGTCTGGTGTTTCCGGATAGCGTGACGCGCACGCTGTCGGCCCGGTACTACAAGGACGGCTCGGAAATCCTCGTCGATCAGGGCGAGAACATGAACCCCCGGCGGCTCACGCCGCGCGAGTGCGCGCGGCTGATGGGGTTTCCCGATACGTTCAGGATTCCGGTGTCGGATACACGAGCGTACAAGCAGTTCGGTAATTCAGTTGTTGTCGACGTCATGAGGCACGTGGCAAAGCTGATGCAACCCAGGTTGAATGCTGATATCCTGGAGCCCGAGCTTCCCTTCCGATATGCAGCTGCGTGAGGTGTGAAATGCATCCAGGATCGCGTATCCCCCAACTGCACGCCACGTCGTTCGATGGTGCGCTGTCATGGTTTTCTGAAATGCAGGTTGACGGGTTGATGTTCCACCCTGACGACGATCCTGCGGAAATCTCGCGTATTGCCGATGGGAAGCGGGTTTTCACTGACGAAGAGGCGGCGGAAGTACGGTTCGTGCTGAGTGCGCTCTTTTCAGCTCTTGGCGATGAGGTTTATGAGGCTGCTTATCCGGTGGTGATGAAATCCGCCGGCTTGCGACTCGATGCCTGATGGCTGATGTCGTAGATCGGGAGACCCGGAGTCGGATGATGTCCGGTATCCGGGCAAAGGACACCCAGCCGGAATGGTTTGTACGACGGTATCTTCACGCGCGTGGATACCGCTACAGGTTGCACGACAGAAAGCTGCCCGGTACACCTGATCTCGTTCTGCCCCGATGGCACGCAGTTATTTTCGTTCATGGTTGTTTTTGGCACGGACACCAATGCCGGTTTTTCAAGCTGCCCGCCACACGTACTGAGTTTTGGTACGAAAAAATCAATGCAAATGTACTGCGTGATCGTTCGGCTTGTGAACGTTTGCGTGGCGAAGGGTGGCGTACAGGAGTCGTCTGGGAGTGTGCGATCAGGGGGCGGCCACCGATTGCAGTTGATGCAGCTATGCGGAGGCTGGCACTCTGGATCGAATCAACAACCGAACAGGAAATCGTGATCGATGGGAGCGAAGGAGAAGCTTCAGCCGCTGTTTGACGTATTGGATGCTGAGGATGTGGTTGTTTTCGGGAAGCGACTCAGCGCGAATGATACCGGCGCCTCGGGAGCGCATCAGGCAGGTGTATATGTTCCGAATGATATTGCATTCACCTTGTGTCCACGCTTGAAGCGTGCAGGATGCAACCCGGACGTCGAATTCGAAACGACTGTTCTTTCGCATGACGTCACGCGGCGTAATCGTCTCACTTGGTATAACCAGGGGTCCCGTAACGAATGCCGAATAACCCGCTGGGCCGATGAGAGGCAACGGCACAGTGTTTTGCAGCGGGACATGACCGGCGCGCTCGTTATCATCCTTTTCCGAATGGAGCAGGATGAGATCGGGCACACATGGGTTTGGTTCTGTTCCACACCAGATGAGGAGGACCTGCTCGAAGAGCGTTTCGGTGTTGTCGAGCCGGGGAGATTCTTGTTTGACGGCATGGTCGGCCGAACAACTGACAAGCGGCGAGTCATTGGTGCGACTCAATGCGCGAATCTTCTCTCGGAAATTCCGGAACAGTGGCTCAAGTGTTTTCCGGAGGGAAAAGCGATTGTTGAACGGACTCATGCGTTATTTCCCGGGAACAGGGTCTCTGCGGACGATCGGATTGTTGCGCGACGGAATTGCGAGTACGAGCTTTTCCGGATGATCGAGAAAGCCCATGTCCTGCCAAGGATCAGGGATGGATTTCAGACCGTCGATGAGTTTATCGACTATGCCAATTCGGTTACGAATCGAAGGAAGTCGAGATCGGGAAAGTCGTTTGAACTGCAGCTTGCTCGTGTTTTTGACGAAGATGCGCTGCAGAATACGCATGGAGGCTTCAGCGAGGGAAAGAAAAAGCCCGATTTTCTCTTTCCATCCGTCGAGCACTATCGCGATCCTGCGTGGCCGAACGAAAAATTGAGAATGCTGGGCGTCAAGACTACCTGCAAAGATCGGTGGCGACAGATCCTGAATGAGGCGGACAGGGTGCCGGACAAACATCTGGTGACGCTGCAGGAGGGACTTTCCGTGGAGCAATTCCGGGAAATGGAGGCTGCGCGGGTGTCGCTCGTGGTTCCGCGTGGGCTGCACTCGAAGTATCCGAAAGAGATCCGCGGTCAGTTGCTTTCGCTGGAAGATTTCATGGCTACCACGAAAGTTGCGTGCAGTTGAGTCACCCCGTTTGGGGAAAACCCGGCAACGACCTCCGTTCTCTTGGCCATTTCGCATAGCGTACCAAGTGCGTCGTGCCGCCGACGCTGTCGACCGAGCCGATTCCTCGCCGCGTTCGTCGTCATATGCGGACATGGACGGGAAGACATCCGGATAGAATCGTTCCAATCGGTTTTTGCGCAAATCATTTATCCATGGCCGCTCCGCCCGCCGCGCCTCGCGCGCGGTGCCTGTGCCTCGACATCGAAACCGCCCGCCAGGACCGCATGGTCCTGCGCGAGCTGGGCGTGTTTCGCCCCGACCTCGATGCGCGGCTGAGGCTCTTGGGCAAGGCGCCGGATCTGGTGCCGCGGCTGGACGCGCTGACCGAAGGCGCCGCCTTCGTGCTCGGCCACAACGTCGCCGCTTTCGACCAGCCCGCGCTGGCGGCGCTGCATCCCGGGCTCGCGCTGCACCGTCTGCCGCTCATCGACACGCTCGAGCTCTCGCCCGTCGCCTTCCCGCAGAACCCGTATCACCGGCTGGTCAAGGACTACAAGCTGTGCACGACGACGCGCAACGATCCGGTGCGAGACGCGGAGCTGGCCTACGAGCTCTTCGTCGATCAGAACGAGGCCTTGCAGCAACGCGTGGCCGAGCAGCCGGACGAGGCGCTGTGTCTGCATTACCTGCTCGCGCCGGAGAACGGCAAGGGCGTGGCGAACTTCTTCGCGACCTTGCGCCGCGCCCTGAAGCCTTCGCTCGCAGAGGCCGCCGCGGCGTGGCAGCGCGCCACGGCCGGCAAGGGGTGCATCACCGGGCAGCGCTGGGTGCTGGAACACTGCCTGCCCGATCCCGCATGGCACAAGTCGCTGGCGTATGCGCTCGCGTGGCTGCGCGTCGCGGGCGGCAATTCGGTGCTGCCGCCGTGGGTGAGCCTGAGCTTTCCGAAGACGCGCGAAGTGATCGCGACCCTGCGCGACGTACCCTGCCCGGACTCGGCCTGCGCGTGGTGCCGCGACCAGCACGACCTCGACACCCTGCTGCCGCGCTACTTCCCCGGCATCACGCGCTTCCGCAGCACGCCGACCACGGCGGACGGCCGCTCGCTGCAGCAGGCCATCGTCGAGAACGGCTTCGCCGGCCGCCCGACGCTCGCGATCCTGCCGACCGGCGGCGGCAAGTCGCTGTGCTTCCAGCTCCCGGCGCTGGCGCGCTATTACCGCAACGGCAGCCTGACGGTGGTGATCTCGCCGCTGCAGTCGCTGATGAAGGACCAGGTCGACAACCTGGAGGCGCGCGGCATCACCTGCGCGGGCTACCTCAACAGCCTGCTCAACCCGATGGAACGGCGGGTGATGCTCGACAAGCTGCGCCTCGGCGATCTCGGCCTGATCTTCGTCGCGCCGGAGCAGTTCCGCAGCACCGCGTTCGCCAATGCGCTGATGCACCGCGAGATCGGCGCCTGGGTGTTCGACGAGGCGCATTGCCTGTCGAAATGGGGGCACGACTTCCGTCCCGACTATCTCTACGTGTCGCGCTTCATCAAGGCGCGCCAGAAGGACCAGCCTTCGCCGGTGTTCGGCTTCACCGCGACGGCCAAGCCGGACGTCGTCGACGACATCTGCGCGCACTTCGAGAAGCGGCTCGGCGTCGTGCTCGAACGGCTCGAAGGCGGCGTCAGCCGTGAGAATCTGGTCTACGAGGTCCGCCCAGTGCCGGGCGCGGCCAAGTACGCCGAGACCCTGCGCCTGCTGCAGGACGCCCTGCGCGAGGAAGGCGGCGCGATCGTGTTCTGCGCACGGCAGAAGACGGTCGAGGAGGTCGCACAATTCCTGAAGGACGCCGGCCTCGACTGCGGTTTCTTTCACGGCGGCATGCTCCCCGCGAACAAGCGCGCAGTGCAGGAAGCCTTCCTCGCCGGCACGCTGCGCGCCATCGCCGCGACCAACGCCTTCGGCATGGGCGTCGACAAGCCCGACGTGCGGCTCGTGATCCACCTCGACACCCCCGGCTCGCTGGAGAACTACCTGCAGGAAGCCGGCCGTGCCGGGCGCGATCAGGCGCCGGCGCGCTGCATCCTGCTCTACGACGACGCCGACCTCGACGTCCAGTTCCGCCTGCTCAGGAACTCCCGCCTCACGCAGCACGACATCGGCGCGATCCTCAAGGCGCTGCGCGCGATCGAGCGCAAGGACCGCAGCGAGGGTCAGGTCGTCGTCACGAGCGGCGAGATCCTGCTCGAAATCCCCGACGCGCACCGCATCGACCCGGATGCGAGCGACGCGGACACCAAGGTGCGCATCGCCGTCGCCTGGCTCGAGGAAGCGCGTTTGCTCGAACGCCACGAGAACCACACGCGCGTCTTCCCCGGCAGCCTGCTCGTCGCGACCGAGGACGAGGCGCGCGCGATCCTGAGGAAGAAGCTCGGGCCGGACGCCGACATCGAGCCCTACGTGCGCATCCTCTCCATCCTGATCCAGGCCGAGGACGACGAGGGCCTGTCGACCGACGAGCTGATGCTCGCGACCGGTAAGGATTCGCGCACCCTGCAGCACATGCTGCGCGAGCTCGACCGCTGGAAGCTGCTGTCGAACGACACCGAGATCGGCGTCACTTTCTATCGCGACCCCGACACCGCGCAGCGCCTCGACGAGCTCGCGCGCATCGAGGACGCCCTGCTCAAGAATCTGCGCGAGGCCGCCCCCGACGCCGATCAGGAAGGCTGGCAGATCCTCAACGTGCGCCGCCTGTGCGACACGCTGCGGCGCGACGCGCAGGTCGACTTCGACCCGGACAGGCTCACCCGCCTGCTCAAATCCTTCGCCGAACCCTTCGGCGAGGGCGCGACCCATCGCGGCTTCTTCGCGCTGCGCCCGCAGACCGCCGACAGCCGCTACCTCAAGCTGCTGCGCAACTGGCAGGACATCGAGACGATCCGAGAGCGGCGCATGCGCCTCGCCCGTGTGCTCGTGCAGGAGTTCCAGCGCCGCCGCCAAGGCAACACGCTGCTCGTCACAGCCAAGCAGGGCGAACTCGAAACCGCGCTGCAGGCCGATACGACGCTCGCCGATCTCGGCCTCGAAAAGTGGGATGTCGCGCTCGCGGCGGCGATGCTCTACCTCGACGCCAACGAGGTGCTGCATCTGGCGCGCGGCAAGGCGGTGTTCCGCTCTGCGATGAGCATCGAGCTCAACGCCGAGGCGCGCCGCCGCCAGTTCAAGAAGTCCGATTACGCCGAACTCGCGCTGCACTACAAGGACAAGATCGTCCAGGTGCATGTGATGGCCGAGTATGCCAAGCTCTCGATCCGCAAGATCCAGGCGGCGATGGCCTTCATCGTCGATTACTTCAGCCTCGACCGTGCCGAGTTCGTGCGGCGCTACTTCGCCGGGCGCAAGGACGTGCTGGAGATGGCGACCACCGAGGCCGCGCACCGCCGCATCCTCACCGAGCTCGCCAACCCGGAGCAGCAGGCCATCGTCGCCGCGCCGCTGGAAGGCAACCACCTCGTGCTCGCCGGCCCGGGGGCCGGCAAGACCAGGGTCATCGTGCATCGCGTCGCCTGGCTGCTGCGCGAATGCATGGTCCTGCCCGAAGCGATCATGGTCCTCGCCTACAACCGCTCGGCCGCCAACGAGATCCGCCGCCGCCTGTGGGCGCTGGTCGGGGCGGACGCGGCCGGCGTCGCGGTGCAGACCCTGCACGGGCTCGCGATGCGCCTCACCGGCACCAGCTACGCCGTCGCGATCGAGCGCGGCGAGGCCGTGGACTTCGCCGAAGTCATCCGCCGGGCCACCCGGCGCCTGCGTGCCGCCGAGCAGGATCCGAGCGCAGGCGAGGGGACGGAAGCGGGCGTCGGCCCCTCCATCCTGCGCGACCGCCTGCTCTCCGGTCTGCGCTTCCTGCTCGTCGACGAATACCAGGACATCAACGGCGATCACTACGAGCTCATCAGCGCGGTGGCCGGCCGCAGCCTGCAGACCGAGGAAGACCGCGTCTCCCTGATGGTGGTCGGCGACGACGACCAGAACATCTACGCCTTTGACGGCGCGAGCGTGCGCTTCATCCGCCAGTTCGAAACCGACTACGCCGCGCGCCGCTATGCGCTCGTCGAGAACTACCGTTCGACCAGGCACATCATCCACTGCGCCAACCGCGTCATCGAACGCGCGCACGAGCGCATGAAAGCCGGGCAGGCGATCCGCGTCAATTACGCCCGCCGCGACCGCCCCGACGGCGGCGATCACGCCGCGCTGGACCCCCTCACCGAGGGGCGTGTCCATGTGCGCGAAGTGCCGCGCAACCCGCATCAGGAAGTGCAGGTCGCGCTCGACGAACTGCAGCGCCTCCACACGCTGATGACGCATGGCGCGAACGGCGCGGCAGGCCAATGGGGCCGCTTCGCCGTCATCGCCCGCCGCTGGGAACAACTCGAACCGATGGCTGCCCTGTGCCGCCTGCGCGGCATCCCGGTGCAGATGCTGCGCGATGGCGGCCAGATCAGCCTGCACACCACGCGCGAAGGCGACGCCCTCGTCACTCTGCTGCGTGGACTACGCCGCAGCGCGAGGCGCCGGCGCGTGCTGGTGCGCTCCGGGGTCCTCGCCCGCTGGTTACGCCGCCGCTTCCACGCCGCGCCCGACGGTCTCATCGAACACCCCTACCGCGCGGCGCTTGCGCAGTTCATCAACGACGCCGAATCCGCCGCGCCGGGCCGCGAACTCGTCGTCGATGACCTCATCGAATCCCTGTACGACTTCGGCGCCATCGGCAAACCCACCGCCGACGCCCGGCCCAACGTGCCGCTGGTCCTGATGACCGCCCACCGCGCGAAGGGTCTGGAATTCGACCACGTGCTGATCCTCGACGGCGGCGGCTGGCAGGGGCGCGGGGACGACGAACGGCGGCTGTTCTACGTCGCGATGACGCGGGCACGGAAGTCGCTGACGCTGTGCGAGGCGGTCGGTGGGCGGCATCCGTTCGTGCGCGATCTGGATGGGCTGGTGCAGCGCTCGCGGCCGAATGCGTTGCCGCCCGAGCCGGGCGTTGCGCATCGCATTTGGTGCGCCGATCCGGAGAAGGTCGTTCTCTCGTGGCCGGGGCGCTTCGCGCCCACGGCACCGATTCACCGCGCGCTGGCGGCGCTCGATGTTGGAAGCCCGCTGGTGCTGCGGCCGCGGAGCGATGGTAGGGCGGGGTGGGAGATTTCGGACCTTTCGGGCGTTCGGGTTGGCCGGATGTCCGCTAAGTTTCAACCGCCGGAGGGGGAAATCGTCGCGGTGCGGGTGGCGGCCGTGCTGGCGCGGCACGCGCGGGAAGGCGAACAGGGCCTGCAGTGTCAGTCGTGGGAGCTGGTGCTGCCGGAGATCGAGTACGTTCCGGGAAAGCCATCGTAGGGCGGAAAAGCGAAGCGCCTTCCGCCGAATGCAATCGCTGACACAAGCTCCGCGCGTCCCGGCCCCTGATTCGTCGCGCCATCGAGACCAAGACGGCGCACGGAAGTTGGTGCCTTTCATCTGAATGTGTGCAAATGTACTATGCGGAACAGTCATGTCGAAGCGCTATGCCCGATGCGTCGCATCTAACGCGCACGACCGTAGGCATTGAATCCCTCTGAGACTCTTACCCGACCCCAATGGCCAAATTCCTCAACACCAGCGCGACCAACTACTTCCTCGAAGAGCTGATCAAGAACGCGAAGGACCGCCTGATCCTGATCAGCCCGTTCCTCAAGCTCAACGATCGCATGAAGGAACTCCTGGCAGACAAGAACCGGCTCAAGATCGACGTTCGGATCGTGTACGGCAAGAGCGAACTGCAGCCCGAGGAAATCAACTGGCTTAAGGAACTCACGTACATCCGCACGAGCTTCTGCAAGAACCTGCAT
Source organism: Azoarcus sp. Aa7 (assembly GCF_014822185.1). Lineage (GTDB taxonomy): Bacteria > Pseudomonadota > Gammaproteobacteria > Burkholderiales > Rhodocyclaceae > Aromatoleum. Next base: position 644 of record NZ_QVLR01000089.1, on the reverse strand, counting down.
GCCAAGTGCTACATGAACGAAGAGCTGGCCATCATCACCAGCCTCAACCTGTACGAGTTCAGCCAGATCAACAACAATGAAATGGGCGTGCTGATCCGCCGCGACGCCGACGCCGAGCTCTACAAGGACACCTACGAGGAAGCGCAACGCATCATCCGCATCAGTGACGAGGTGCGGATTACCCTGGAGAGGGTGACGACTGAGGCACGCAGTGAAACCGAAGGCAAGTCGGAAAGCGAGGAGTGTTCCGAGCGAAGCGACAAGCTCACGACCTCGAAGCTCGCGCAGAAGCTGGGCCTTAAAACGGGCGAGCTTCTCGAACGGCTGACTACAAACGGTCTGCTGGAGTTGCGTGACGGCAAACACTACATCACCGCCAAGGGGAAGGATCAGGGCAATCGCACCGACTTGGCATATGAGAATACCAAAGGTTGTTAACTTTCATGACCTTAGCGAGCCCCTGTTCACAGCGGCATAATTTGTGTAGTTTCCTACCTTTTTGGGCCGCCCATGAAGACAGGAAACGTCATGCCGCTGACGCAGGTGTTCGTCTCGATTTCCGATCCGCGCAGCGCGCGCCACAAGCGCCACGATCTTGCCGAAATGCTCACGGTGGCGGTTTGCGCAGTGCTGTCGGGTGTGGA
>NZ_QVLR01000088.1 GCF_014822185.1 Azoarcus sp. Aa7 | reverse complement strand
GCGAAACGGGGTGGGGCAGGCGCGTGGAGGGGAGGCAGACCGGGACCGCCGATGCGGTCTCCGGGCGGGTCAGATGGCAACCATCTCGAAGTCGGCCTTGGCGACGCCGCAGTCCGGACAGGCCCAGTCGGCGGGGATGTCTTCCCAGCGCGTGCCCGGGGCGATGCCCTCGTCGGGGAGGCCGGCCGCTTCGTCGTAGATGAAACCGCACACGATGCACTGATAGGTCTTCATGATGTTCTTTCCGTTCTTTGCGAATTGTCGGGGGGCGTTGCGGGGTCGGGTCAGGCCGAAATCCGGTCCAGGACCTGCTGGTAGTGGTTGGCGTGGCGCTCTTCCACCTTGGCCAGCGCGGCGAAGCGCTTGGCGGCCTTCTCCAGCACGGCCTTGAACTGTTCGGCGTGTTCCTTCGATTCGGCGATCTGTTCGTCGAGCTCCTTCACTGCCGCCTCGTTGCCTTCGGCAACCGCGATGTGGCGAAAGTTCGGATACATCTCGGTGTATTCGTAGGTTTCCCCTTCGATCGCGAATTGCAGGGCGCGCGCCGGAGTCATTCTTTCCTTGGGGAAGAGCAGGTCGAGGTGGCCGAAGGCGTGCATCACCTCCTGGTCGGCCGTCGCCTCGAAGGCCTTCGCGGTTTCCTCGTCGCCCATCTCGCGGCAAAGCTTGGCGAAGTAGCGGTACTTGATGTGCGCCATCGATTCGCCGGCGAAGGCGGATTCGAGGTTCTTGATCGTGAGCGAATCGGGGTTGTGGAAGGGGCTGGCCATCGTTTCTCTCCTTGTGCCGGTGCTGAGTGGGATATGGAGATGCTACGCGGCGGGCTGAAATATATGAAATTGAACAAAAACATTATTTTCATAGCCGATGCCTATTAATGGCCTCGGCGCGTGCAGTCTCGCCGACCGAAGGAAATGCCAAATTGTTGGCGGTCGATGCACGACAGGTCGTTGGGGCGGTTGCCATTTGTGCATTACATATGTCGCGTCTGGAGAAAGATAAATAGACTATTGACATGCGCGCGGGAGTGTGCAGGTGGGTGTGTTTGGCGTATGGGGAATGTGGCCCGGTTCAGGGGGTGTCGCGCCTGTTCATGCGCCTCACGTAGCAAGAATGAGGCTTTATAAATGTCATTGAAATACAGATGTAAGCGCTTGTTTCATTGGTTTGCGGGTATTCGCGTTCCGCAGGTCGTGCCGTTTGTCATGGGGCAGGATGAGCTTTTTCCCATGGCTGCATGTCGATCGGATCCCTAAGTTTCAGCGTCGGCCGGCGCTCTGCCAGTCGATCACCGCACCCCGGCTCCCTCGGCGCGGCGGCTCCGCAACTGGTGGTGATCGTAGGATTGCCATGGGAGCAATTACAGTCATTCCGGATACTCGGTCAATCTTTTGAGGAGTGCAGAAATGTCCAATCTTGCTTCGAAGACCATCGTCGCGGCCTTGCTCGCCGGCATGTGCGCCGCCCCCGCTTTTGCGCAATCGAACGGAACGCCGTCGTCCAAGGCGACCGCGGATATCAACACGCTGGTCAAGTGCACGATGACGGCCGTAACCAGCGACGACGGCGACGCGGTGATCCCGGCAAGCTGCGTGAACCTGTACACCGGTGCTGAAGTGGCCACCGAGAATGAGTGGATCCCGATCATGGAAAAGCCGATGAAGCTGTCGAACAGCCAGTCGCTGATCGTGTCGCCGTCTCTGGTGACTGGCCTGTACACGCAGACGCGGACCAAAACCTCGACCAACAGCACCTCCACGGCCCAGGCAATGGGTGGCGTGTACCTGAGGGCCGTCCTCGTCGATGACGCGGGCAACGAGATTGTCGCCGCGCCGTTGTCCTCGTGCGCCGCGGGCATCCTCGGCTGCCAGGAAGTTGACGGCGGTTGGGGCGTGCAACTCGATACACGCATCCAGACGCTGACGCAGTCGCTCAGCACCTGCACGGTCATGGATATGACTGGAACGACGCAGATCGGAACCTGCGACTTCACGTCCATCATCGACCTGGTGCTCAACACCACCAGTGCACACACCTTCAATTTCATCTTCCCGAAGGTGGGTCAGGGCGTCTATACGCTCAAGATCAAGGCGGCGGTTGCGTCGGACGCGAGCGTCATTGGCAGCGGCACGGCAGTGGGCGCGGCGGCGTTCGGTCTCGGCTCGATGATCGCGGAATCGGTGCGTTTCGTGCACGACTTCGAGTTCTGACAAGCCGGCAACAGGGGTCGACCTGCATCAAAGGGGACGCGTTTCGCGTCCCCTTTGTTCCGTCTGATGGTCGGGACGAACCTGACGGGGTTGCTTCGATCAGCCTCGATACCGCTCCAGCATCGGGTCGGCGATCAGCGCTTCGATGACACGCACCAGATTCTTCGCGGGGCTGTCTTCCGGGCGCGTGAGCGGGTCCGGGTGCAGGTTTCCGGCCGCGTCGTGCAGGTGGTTGGGGAAGGTCGCCAGTTCGCGGTGCAGCGGTGCGGTGTCTATCCCCAGTTCGGCGTCGCCGCAAGTCCATCTGAGCGAGTACGCGTCGTTGGCGGCGTAGCGCACCGTCAACATCACGCCGTTCTCGAGATGTACGACGAGGGCGTCCTGCTTGTGCTCGACCGGTTGTGGCAGGCGGGCGCCGAAGCTGCGGTCGATGTGGTCGGCGAGTTCGATGTGCAGGCTCATGTCCGTCTGGCCTCCTTCAGGCATTCGGTCAGCATCGCGCGCACGGTTTCGCGCGTGTCGGCGAGGATGCGGGCGCTGAGATAGTGCTCATACGAGGGGTGCTCGGCGACCGTTCCGGTGTAGATGCGCTCCAGCAGTTCGATCTCGTCGGATGCGCCGGTGGCCTTGAGGATGGCGTCGCGGTTCTCGCGCAGTTCGAAGACCAGCCGCGACAGCTGCTCGAGCTGCTCGGCATCGGTCGGTTCTACGTTCTCGAAGAAGTTGGCCATGGTCGTCGCTCACATCTTGCTGTCGTGGAGGGCTCCGCCATCGAGCACCGCCATGTCGGGGGTGATGGCGTCGAAGGCGAGGACCTTGCCGCCGTGCGCCTCGGAGAATTTCTGGGCGTCCGCCTGCTGCGCGAAGGATCCGATCGTCGGTCCCATCGAGCCGTGGCGCGAGCTGCCGATGACGTACCAGGCGCTCTTCGCGTCGATCCACGCGCCGCGCGGCTGGTCCCAGTCGGCCTTGCCCATGTCTTGCACGAAAATCGCCTTCACCGGGCGCACCTGCTCGGGCTTCAGGTAGATGCCGAACATTTCGACCGTGTCGCAGAAGAACTCGGGTTCGGGACGGTCGGCGTAGACGATCTGTGCCTTCGGGCCGGGGTAGTCGGCGAGCAGCATGCCGTCGAGGGAGCAGGCGGTGCTCTGGTCGATCTCGACCGCGGCGAGCTTGTTGCCGGCGTCGCTGCCGCCCGGCCCGCAGGCGGCGAGGAGGCCGGCCGCGAGGGCCGCGAGCAGGGTCGTTCGGAAGGGAAGGATGGGGGACATCATCTGCGGAATCTCCATGCGGCAACGCCCAGGGGGGCGGCGATCCACGCGGCCATCACGAGGCCCAGCAGCCAGGGTTCGGCCAGCGCGCGGGGGAATACGGTCGCGAGTCCGTACAGCGTGCGGACGTCGTCGAGGCCGAAAATATTGAGGATGCGGAAGACGTCGGCGGGGTTGAGGAGCAGCAGGTAGGGGAAAATCTCGCCGCCGTACTTGCCGCCGGTGACAACCAGGCCGCCGAGCAGCAGCAGGTCGAACACCAGCACGAAGAAGAACCACAGCGCGATGGCCATGCCGGACGCGCGCGTGCGGTCGGCGGCGAAGGTGGACACCATCACCGCGAGGCTGAGGAAGGCGAGGCCCAGCAACACCGAACTCAGCATGAAGCCGAAGAAGTGGAACAGGGCCGTGAGATCGAGCTGCGCGGAGAGCACGACGGCGACGAGGCCGAAGCCGGCGATGGTCGAGAACGCGAGCGCTGCGGCGAGGCCGAGGTACTTGCCGAGCAGGAGCTCGAAGCGTGTGATCGGCATCGACAGCAGCAGGTCGAGCGAGCCGCGTTCGCGCTCGCCGACGATGGCGTCGAAGCCGAGCACCAGCGCGATCAGCGGGACGAGGTAGATGACCAGCGAGACGAGGCTGGCGATCGTGAACTCGATCGAGCGGAAGCCCACCGTGCCCTGCTGCGCGCCGCCGAAGTAGGCGATCACGAGCGCGAAGACGGTGAACACGAGGGCCACCGCGAGCACCCAGCGGTTGCGGATGCGGTCCCAGAATTCCTTGCCGGCGAGGGTGGCGATCTGGCGGATTTCCATGTGCGTCGCCCTTAGTCGGAGAAGCCGAAGAACACGTCTTCGAGCGAGGGTTCGTGCACGTGCAGGTCGAGCACCTTGTCGCCGAGCGAGGCGAGCGCCTGCATCACGACCATCTTAGATTCGCGTTGGCATTCCACGGCGACGTGGTCCTCGCGTGCCTCGATCGCGAGTATCGGCAGGCCGCCGAGTACCGCGCGGACGTGATGGAAGTCCTCGTGCGCGAGACGAACGCGGAACCACAGCGGCAGATCCATCTGTTCGCGCAGCTCCTGCACGGTGCCGACGGCCTGGATCTTGCCGGCGGCCATGATCGCGAGCCGATCGACGCGCTCCTGGATCTCGGCGAGGATGTGCGAGGTGAGGATCATCGTCACGCCGTCGGCCTTGAGGCCGCGCAGGATCACGTAAAACTCGCGGATCGCCTCGGGGTCGAGGCCGGTGGTGGGTTCGTCTAGGAACAGGATGCGCGGGCGGCCGAGGAGCGCCTGTGCGAAGCCGAGGCGCTGGCGCATGCCTTTGGAGTATTCGCGTACGCGCCGGCGGGCCGCGTGGGCGAGGCCGACGCGGTCGAGCGCGGGGCCGCATTCGCTTGCCGGGGCACCCTTGAGGCGGGCGAAGAACTCGAGCGTCTCGAGGCCGGTGAGGTTGTCGTAGAGGACGACGTTCTCGGGCAGGTAGCCGATCTTGCGGCGCACGGCGCGGAAGCCGCTGCCGGTGACGGGCGAGCCGTCGATGCGGATGTCGCCGGCGCTTGCCGGGATCAGGCCCAGCATCATCTTGAACAGGGTGCTCTTGCCGGCGCCGTTGCGCCCGATCAGGCCGAACAGCTCGCCCGGCGCGACTTCGAGGTCGACGCCGTCGACGGCCCGCACTGCGCCGTAATGCTTGGTCGCGCCGCGCACCGCGATCACTGGTGCGGCGCGTTCAGCGGGAGCCCGGGAAGTATCTGCCAAGCCATTCTCTCCAGTTTTCGTTCTTCGGCTGCATGCGCGGTTTCGGGTCGACCACGCTGGGCGCGCGCAGGAGCGGGAACTGCTGGCCGACGAGGCGCAGCGTCTGTATTGCCGGACTCGCGAGCAGCAGTTTCAGCATCGGGTGTTGCCACGACAGACGGTCGACGAGATCGTTGGCCTGGTAGGGCACGTCTCCCACGGCGTCGCCGTTGCGGTCCCAGCCAAGATAGTTGCTCCAGTGGTTGCCGTCCTTGACGCCCCACAATTCGTCCTTGGCGCCAACGTAGCGGACCTGTTCGCGGTTGGCGATGAAGTCGTTGTTCTCGACCTTGTTGTTCTTGGAGCCGGCCCACAGGTGGGTGCCGACGACGTTGTCGACGACGAGGTTGCCGCGCAGCGTGTTGTACTCCGCGTCGTAGATGAAGAAGCCGCGGTTGTTGCCGGCGATGACGTTGTTCTCGACGACGGAGTCCTGGATCGTGCGCAGCATGATGCCGTGGTCGGAGTTGGCCCATGCGCGGTTGTTGCGCACCAGCTGGTCGCGCACTTCCATCAGCGCGAGGCCGCCACGGTTCATGTAGACGTCGTTGTCCTCCCACACATTGCGGTAGGAGTTCATGTAGTGGGTGCCGTAGCGGGCATGGTGCAGCCGGTTGCCGCGGAAGACGGCATCATGCGAGACGTCGACATAGAGGGCGTCGCGCACGAAGCTGATCTGGTTGCCGATGATCCGGGCGCCGGTGGTGTTGTACAGCTGGATGCCGTTGCCGCGCTGCGACGAGCGGTAGTCGCGCTTGCCGGTGATGACGTTGTGTTCGATGCGGACGTCTTTGGCCTTCTCGATCCACAGGCCGAAGAGGTTGTAGGTGAGCTCGCAGTTGCGCACGATGGCGCGGTGCGCGCCGGGCCACAGGTAGATGCCGGCGTTCTGCCTGAGCAGGCTGTCGCCGGAGTCGCGCACGATCAGTCCTTCGATGACGACGTCGGGCGAGGTCACCCGGATCGTGTCGTCCTTCATGCCGCCGCTGAGCGTGGGGCGCTCGAGTCCGCGCAGCGTGAGCGGTTTGGCGATCAGCAGGTTTTCGGTGTACCGCCCGCGCGCGACCTCGATGACGTCGCCGGGAGCGGCACGTTCGATGGCGGCCTGGATGGACTCGCCGGGCGAGACCGTCAGCGTTGCGGCCGACGCCGGCAACGCGCATAGCAGCGCCAGCACGGCCAGGAAGGCGTGCCGGAAGGTCGGTGCGCGCGCTGCCCTGGATACGTGCATCTCACCCCTGGACGACAAGGAAACCGAGCGACTTCAGTGCGATGAAGAGTGTCGCGCCGATCAGCAGGTTCTTGAAGCCGACGTAGCACACCATGTCCATGGTGTTCGCAACGCGGTAGCGGCGGCCCCACCACGGGCCGTCCTTGACGTAGGGTTTGGAGCCGAGGCGCACGAAGACCTCGAACACGCTCCAGCCGAACCACCAGCCGATCACGGCGCCGGCCTGCATCTGGCCCATCGCTGCCAGCACCCATACGACCGTCGCGGCGAGGCCGAGCGCCATGCCCGCGGCCTGCAGTGCACGCTGGCGCTGGAAGCCGTGGCGGCTCCACGGCCACAAGTGATCCCACGCTTCCGCCGCGACGAGGCGCACGAGGCTCGTCGTCTGCGCATAGGGCGGGCTGGCGGGATCGGTCGGCATCGTCGGGTTGACCATGTCTTTCTGCTCCGAAATCAGTTCTTCGCCATGGCGTCGGCGCGGACGGGCACCGGCTTGATCGGGATGTAGTAGCCGTCGGCGCCGATCGGCGTGATCGGCAGGCCGGCCTTGGTGCGGCGCTTGCGTTCCTGCGCGAGCGGCGGGCAGGCGTGATCATCCGTATACAGGACCATGCAGTCGAGGCAATGCAGGCACTCGCGGTGGTCGATGCGGCCGTTCTCGTCGATCGCCTGCGAGCCGCAGCCGACCGCGCAGGCCTTGCAGCTGTCGCATTCCTGCTTGCGCTTGAGGCCGAACCAGCGGAAGGTCGAAGGCATCGCGAGCGACGCGCCGAGCGGGCACAGGTACTTGCAGAACGGCCGTTCGGTGAAGATCGACAGGCCCAGCAGGCCGGCGGCGAACAGCGTGTAGGGCCAGCTGCGGTTGAACAGGCCGACGAGGAAGGTGGTCTTGAACGGCTCGACCTCGGCGAGCTTCTCGGCCAGCCCCAGCGAGAAGAAGGACACCGCGAGCAGGCCGAAGAACACGCCGTACTTCACCCATTTCAGGCGATTGTGCCATCTGCGCGGCAGCTGGAACTGGAAGCGCTTGAGGCCCACGGCGCCGCCGACCTTGTACAGCAGCTCCGACAGCGAGCCGAACGGGCACAGCCAGCCGCAGAACAGCCCCCGGCCCCAGACGAACACCGTGATGATGATGAAGATCCAGAACAGGAAGATGAAGGGGTCGGACAGGAACAGCTCCCACTTCCACTGGAACAGCAGTGCGTGGAACCACGTCAGCACCTGCGTGATGGAGGGCTGGGCGAGCATGCCGAAGCCGACGAAGCCGATGCTGATGACCCAGGCGCTGTACTTGAAGGCATTCACGGGCCACTTGTTCTTGCGCGTCGCGCGGCGCGTGAGCTTTTCGCGGAATGCGTAAACCGTGGCGACGGAAACCAGCAGCGCGGCGAAGAGCACGATCTCGACCGCGCGCGTCTTCCACACGCGCACCCACGGCGCGTCGGGTTTCACGACTTCCGGGCGGCCGCCCTCCAGGTACTGATCCGGGAGCCAGTACTCGACGTCGAAGTTGGCGAAGCTGCGCGCGCCGGTGGCGCGATCGACGCGGTTGCCCAGGAACACGAACTTCCACGGATAGGCGCCCGAGAAGGCCTTCGAGCGGATGATGAAGATCGAGGATTCGCTGTAGGCGGGTGCGCCGACGGCATCGATGCCGTAGAGGTTTACGGCGTCGAGGTCGCGGAAGGTGAAGGAGTCGGCCCCCTGGCGCACCTGTACGCGGTCGTAAATGCCGCCGCGCACGAAGCCCGAGCCCTTGAAGGACTCTTTCCCGCCGCTGCGGATCACGAAGAGGGCGTGCTCGCCTTCATGCAGGCGCGCCATCAGGTTGCGCCAGGCCCCCTCGCCGAGGATCGCGCGGCCGAGGTCGGGGTGATTGAGGTAGCCGAACCAGAGCTCGATGAAGGGCTCGCCGCCGCGTTCGAGGCCGACCTGTTCGGGCGCTACCGCGAGGCGCCGGACGGCACCTTCCCTCACCAGTGCAGCCCAGTCGGGTTTCGCTCCGGTGTCGCGGAATTTCGCCTGTTCGCGGATCGTGGGCTTGAGGATGCCGACCTGGCGGGCGACCGCCGTGCCGGAGGTCATCATCACCTGGTTCTGCGCGATCACCGTTACGGTCGCGCCCGAGATCGCGTCGAGCCCGATGATGTTCTCTTCCGGGCGGGACTGGCCGATCTCGATGTTGTTGCCGACGAACTGGCCGAGGTACTGCTGGTTGAAGCGGATCAGCGCCGACTCGGGGATGCCCAGGAGCAGGATGGGCTCCGAGTGCTTCAGGATCTTCACGCCGACGAAACGGCCGCCGGTGTCCATGCCGATCAGCGTGATCACCGGTTTGCCGGAGTAGGCGGGCGTGTCGGTGATGTCCGTCGAGAGCATCACGTAGCCGACGAGCTTCTTCTTGCCGGCTTCCCCCGCATAGCCCTCGACGTAGCGGGGCTGGCCCTTGCGCTCCGAAAAGGACGTGGCGCCGGGCAGGACCTCGGCGCACGGGGCGTACTTGCACAGCTCGGGGGCGGTGTTGATCTCGTCGGGCAGCTTCGCTTCGTAGGTATCGGCGAGTGCGAGCGATGCGGTCGACGAAAGCACGACGGACAACAGGATATTGCGGAGTGCAGCCAGAAAATTCATGACACTTTCCGATTCGGCAGGACTGGACACAGTCTAGGAACCAGACCTCGTGACGTAATTGTTTCCGATCAATTGGTGCAAACTCATCTGCTGCGCCGCACGCAAAGTGAAAAAAAGGAGGGGCGCACGGCCCCTCGAATATCACCCATCGTTGCCCCTTTGCAGGGGCGGGATTACCGCGCCGAAACCGTTACGGTTCCGGCGCAGTCCTTGTCGAGGACCGGTCAGGCCTCGACGATCATGCGGCTGCGCATCTCCAGGTGCAGGGCGTGGCAGAAGTGCGTGCAGTAGCACCAGAACACGCCCGGCTTGTCGGCCTTGAAGGTGACCGATGCGGTTTCCTGCGGATTCACGATGAAGTTGACGTTGTACTTCGGGATCGCGAAGCCGTGCGTCAGGTCCTCCACCTTGTCGAGGTTGGTGAGGATGAGCGTGACCTCGTCGCCCACCTTGAGCTTGAACTCGGTGAGGCTGAACGCCGGGGCCATCGAATACATCTTCACCGTGACCTTCTTGCCCTCGCGGAACACGCCGGATTCCTTCGGATCCTTGATCGCGAGCGGGAATTCGTCGATGTTGTAGACCTGCTTCGGGTTGATCAGCTCGCGCTTCATGATGATGAAGTCGTGCGGCTCGGGGCGGACCGGGTGGTCGGCCATCAGCACCATCTTCTCGCCCGAAATGTCGATGAGCTGCTCGTTTTCCGGGTGCAGGGGGCCGACCGGCAGGTAGCGGTCCTTCGAGAACTTGCAACCGACGCACAGCCACTTGCCGTCCGCTGCCGCGGTTTCCGACTGCGAGGCGTTGATGTGGCCCGGCTGGTACTGCACGTCGAGGCGGTCGACGACATACTGCTGGGTGTTGTCGCCGGCGGAGAACTTGATCGCCTTGTCGACGTTCCACTTCACGACCTGGCTGTCGAGGAACAGCGTGGTGTAGGCGTTGCCGCGACCGTCGAAGGCGGTGTGCAGGGGGCCGAGGCCGATCTCGACTTCGGCCACGATGGCCTTGTCCGCGCTCTCGAGATTGCCTTCGAACCACTCCAGCACCTTGGCGAGTTCGATGACGGTTGCCGTGGGCGAGAGCTTGCCGGCGCAGATGAAGTACTTGCCGTCCGGGCTGGCGTTCACGCCGTGCGGGTTCTTCGGCACCGAGACGGTGCAGGTCAGGGCGGTCTTCGGATCCTTGTTGGATTCGCGCGTACCGTCGACCACCGGCACCTTGGAGTCGCCATAGGTCTTGAACTTGCCGTCCTTCACCGCCTGTTCGATGCGGGCGACGTTGAAGAACAGGCACGCGTCGCGCTCGGCGGACATCATCTCGGGGTACAGCACGCCGCTTTCGGTGTTGTACTGGTTGGTCGCGGCGAGCTTGCCGTCGTACGAAGTGGCGGCGAGGTCGCAGTTGCCGTCGATCAGCACCTGCCAGCGCACTTCCATCGTCTCGGCGTCGACGCAGCTGAACATCGAGCGGTACTTCGACGGGTCATTCACGTCCTTGCCGGCGTTCGGCAGCGGGATCTGGAACTCGGAGCCGCAGAACACGCGCGTGGTGTAGTTGATTGCAGGATCGACCGGGTCGCGCTTGTCCGGGAAGATGCCGTGGAAGCCCTGGACGTTGGGCAGTTCGGTGATCTTGTCGCAGATGAAGTAGTCGAGGCGGATACGGGCCAGGCGGCTGTTGATCTTGTCGTTGATCCACGCGTAGCGGCCGTCGTAATTGCCGTCCTTGTACGACGCGTGGGTGTGGTGGGTGTCGGCGACCGTGTAGCGCAGGCTGCCGTCGGGCTTGGTGCCCATGATCTTCTTGGACTCGTTCGTGATGCCCCAGCCGGTCAGCGCGTCGGGCACGAAGCAGGGGACGCGATGGATCTCGCGGCCCGAAGGCAGGCCCAGCACGCGGAAGTCGCCGGTGTGGCCGCCGCTCCAGAATCCGTAGTAGGTGTCGAGTTCGCCCGGCTTCAGGTGGATGCCGGCGGTGCCGTGCGCGGCCGGTGCGGCCGCGGGTGCCGCCGGAGCTGCCGGGGCGGCAGGAGCGGGGGCCTGTTCCTGCTTGCAGGCCGACAGGCCGACCGACAGGCCGGCGCCGGCGAGGCCGGCGAAGGCGGCGGTGTTGAGGAACTTGCGGCGGCTCGGGTCGGGCTGGCCGTCGAGGTTGTGATCCTTGTTCTGGTCCTGGCTCATGTAATGGGCTCCGTTGTTCAAGCGTCGAGTGATCTGCCTGTGTTCTGCCGTTGCGGGCGGGCCGGGGTGCCGGTACGCCCATGCAGCGCAGCCCGAAGTGGGCGGTAACGTAACTGTATGTACCCGGCCGCGCGGACTCCTTGATCTCGGATAAGGAAAAACGCGTGGCGGGTATGTCGGCAGCACACCCCTTGCGGCCGGCGTTCAGGCGGGCGACAGCGAGACGAAGATCATGACGAAGATCGGCGCCCACAATACGGCGGCGACGCTGTAGGCCATGTAGGTGATGTGCAGCGCCTGGATCTCGTTGCCCAGCCGCAATTCGTCGCGGATGTCGAAGTAGAGCCTGCGCAGCGCGACGGCGTGGGCGAGGAGGTGGGCGACGACGAGGGCACCGAGGCTGGGCACGGCGAGCACCACGGCAGAGGCCCACAGCGGTGCCGCGGCGCGGGCGGCGATCGCGAGGGCGCGTGCGCGGGTGGGGCGCATGGCGTCGGCGGGCGTCGTCAGCCGCAGCATGCCGGCGACAACCGTCACCGAGACGAGCTCGGCGACGAACACCAGCAGTGCGATCCATTCCCAGTTCGCGGCCGCGGGATCGAGGCGATAGACCGCGGCGTGGTCGCGCATCGCCAGCGGGATCATGACCGGCGGCACCAGCGCGAATGGCAGGACCATGCGGCCGAAGACGCCGCTGCGGGTCGGTGGAATCAAGCGGGCCTCCGTCGGCCGCCCTTCAGATCCGGGGATCCTGCACGATTCCCTGTTCGACCGCAAACACGGCTGCCTGAACGCGGCTCGTCAGGCCGAGCTTGCGCAGGACGTTCTGGACGTGAATCTTGACCGTGCTCTCGGCGAGATCCAGCGTGCGTGCGATTTCCTTGTTGCTCTGGCCGCGCGCCACGAGTACGAGGGTTTCCCGCTCGCGCGGGGAGAGCTTGTTGAGTTCCGAGGCGACCACGGCTGGCGCTGCGGCTTCGGTGCTCGCCTTGGGCGGGGCGCCGCGCACGCCCTGCACGAGCTTACCCATCATCTGCGGCGAGATCACCGATTCGCCAGCGGCAGCCTTCGTGATCGCGGCCGTGAGCGTCTCGGCCTCGATGTTCTTCAGCAGGTAGCCGCAGGCGCCGGCGCGCAGGGTTTCGATGAGGTCCTCGGCGTCTTCCGACACGGTGAGCATCAGCACGTGCGCCTCCGGCGCCTCCTCGGCCATCATTGCCGCCGCGTCTCGTCCCGAGAGGCCGGGCATGTGCAGGTCGAGCAGCACGACGTCGGGCCGCAGCTGCGCGGCGCGCTTGACGCCTTCCATGCCGTCGCCCGCCTCGCCGACGATCTCGAATTCGGGGTGGCGTTGCAGCAGGGATTTGATGCCGCTGCGGAAGAGGGCGTGGTCGTCGACGAGGAGCACTCGGATCGGGGCGGACATCAGTTCGGTTCCTGGTTGAGTCGGGGGAACTCGAGGCGCACTTCGGTGCCGCGGCCGGGCGTGGAGCTGAGCGAGAATTTTCCGCCGATGCGCAGCGCACGCTCGCGCATGACCTGCAGGCCGATGTGGTTTTCCTTTTCGCGGGCGCTGCGGGCGCCTTCGTCGAAGCCCACGCCGTCGTCGCGCACGACGAGCGTCAGCCCATGCACGCCGCGGCGCAGGGCGACGTGCACGGACTTCGCCTGGGCGTGCTTGCGCACGTTGGAAAGAGCTTCCTGCAGGATGTAGAGCGCCTGCGTCTCGACCTCCGCATCGAGCGGCGCGCCGCCGCCTTCCAGCTCCAGTTCCGTCGCAATCCCGCTCTGGTCGGCGAGCCGGCGGAGCGCGGCACCGATCGCACCGGGGAGATCCTGCTTTGCGACGCGCGTGCGGAAATGCACCAGCAGTTCGCGCACGTCGTCGTAGCTCTCCTGGACGCCCTGGCGAAGCATGGCGAGGGTGGCCTGCGCCTGGTTCGCGTCGTTGTGTCGCAGGGCGTCGTCGAGCATCTGCACCTGCAGGTTCATGAACGCCAGTCCCTGCGCGATGGAGTCGTGCAGTTCGCGTGCGAGGAGGTTGCGTTCCTCCGACACCGCGAGCTCGCGGTCGCTCGCATGCAGGCGCTGGTTCTCGATCGCGATGCCGAGCTGCTGTCCCAGGGTTTCGAGGAGCTGGCGGTCGGAGTCCCCGAGCGGGCGCGCCTCGCGGAAATACAGGTTGTAGATGCCCAGCGTCTGCTGGTTCGCGCCGATGGGCGTGGCGGAAACGAGCTTGAAGCCGGCACGGCGGCAGACGCCGAGATCGGGAGTGGTATCGGGCCGTTCAATATCGCAGATGAGCGAGATGCCGCCGCGGGCCGCCTGCCCGCATACGCATTCGCCGCATTCGAGCGTCGCCTCGCGGTCGATGAATGCGTTGTCCAGTCCGGCATGCACGGTCATGCAAAGCTGGCGCGAATCCCTGTCGAGCAGCCGGGCGGAGCTCGCCGCCGCGCCGAACATCTGCTGCACGCGCTGCAGGAAGCCGCGGCACAGGGCGTCCACATCCTGCGGCTGGCGCAGGAAGGCCGCCATATCGTAAACGATCTCCAGCTGGCGGTTTTTCTCCTCGAGGCTGCGGGTCTTGACGTCGACGCGCTCCTCGAGCGTTCCATACAGGCCCTGCAGGTGGACGGCCATGCGGTTGAAGCCGTCGGATAGCTAGCCGAATTCGTCCTTGGCGAGGACCGGGACGCGCGCGCTGAAGTCCTCCTGCTCCATCCGCTTGATGCCGGTCTGCAGTTCCGAGACCGGGCGGATCACGAGCACGAAGAAGAAGCGGATCAGGAACAGGGTGCCGATCACCGCCAGCGCGATCAGGGACACCTGCGACGCACGCAGGATGTCGGTGTTGCGCGCATAGCTCTGTTCCATCTTGAGCACGACGTCGTTGATGCCGGCCACGAATGTCCGGATCGTCGCGTCGAACGCGGGTGGATCCGCGGCAATGTTGACGCCATCCGGCGCGTCGAGCAGCCCATCCAGAGTCGGCCGGACCTGTTCGGACCAGAAGTCCGCCATCCGCTGCATGTCCGCGGGAATGTCGTTGTCGCGGGGGACGAACAGGGGGCGCTGCGGGTTTCCACGGCGCAGTTCGGCAAAGACGTGGTCGAACTCGTCCAGTTCCGTCCTGAGCGTTTCGCGGATGCGTAGGGCTTCGTCCGGCGAAGCCTGCGGGGCATGGGCGAGAAGATGGCCGATGCGATGCGTGCGCATGCGCAGGCTGCCGGCGTCGTTGATGGCCGCGGCCGCCCCCTCGAGCTGCCAGGACATGAACAGCGTGATGCCGATCGCCGTCAGGGCGACGAGGAAAAACACCAGCAGGATGCCGGTGATCTTGGTGCTGAGGCTGCTGCCGAGGGGACGCATGAACGCTCGATGAAGCAGGGTGGCGTGCAGACTACGTCGCCTGCCGCCACCCTGCAAGCCGGGGGCTGCCGCCACCGGGATGGCCTCAGGCCGATGCGGTCGCCTTGATGCGCCGCTTCGACCGCACGATCTGGTAGGCGCGGCCGACGTAGCTGAGCGGCGCGGTCAGGATGTGCACCAGGCGCGTGAAGGGGAAGAGCAGGAACACCGTCATGCCCAGCACCATATGGAAGCGGAACACCGGCTCCACCGCAGTCAGCAGCTCGGGTTTCGGCTGCAAGGTCAGCACGCTCTGCACCCAGCCCGACAGCGCCAGCATCACGCCCGGGTCGCCGTGGTTGGCGTGGCCGATCGAGACCGGCAGCGTCGACAGACCGGCAACCAGCGTCAGCATCAGCCAGCTCAGGATGAAGGCGTCCATGCGGCGACCCGCGGCGCGCACGCGCGGGTTGAACATGCGGCGCAGCCACAGGATCGCGCCGCCGATCAGGCACATGGTGCCGAACACGCTGCCGGCGACGATGGCGATCCACTGGTGTTGCAGATCGGAAACGCCCAGCGCGATCCACAGCCCGTGCGGCAGCACGAGGCCGGCGAAGTGCCCGGCGAAGATCGACAGGATGCCGACGTGGAACAGGTTGCTCGCGATCCACATGTTCTGTTTCGACAGCAACTGCGACGAGTCCGTCTTCCACGTGTACTGCTCGTTGTCGTAGCGGATCCAGCTGCCGATCACGAACACCGACAGCGCGATGTAGGGATAGACCCCGAAGAAGAAGTTGATTGTGTTCATGTCGTCTCCTCAGGCAGCCAGGCGGGTCAGGCTGCCCTGTTTTTCCACGATCCGGACCAGCGGCGCGTAGGGGCTGGCGGATTTTTCCAGGTTGTCGGCGAGCACCTTGAGCACCTTGGCGACGTCGCCCAGGAAGATCCAGGCTTCGCCGATGCTCAGCGTCGAGCAGAACTCCAGCATCACCGGCAGGTAGTCCGGCAGTTCCTTCTCGTCGGCCTGCAGGCCGTAGCTGCGGTAGAACTCGCCGAGGTCGATCAGCGCGGGGCCGCGCGTCTTCTCCTCGCCGAACAGGTGGTGCGTCAGGTGCAGGCTGTGCTCGGCGGTGAGGTCGAAGCACTGCACGTAGGCGCCCTGCAGCTCGAGCGAATCGGTGGCGAGCAGCGTCGTAATGAAGTCGGCGACGCTGCGATATTCCTCGACGCTGAGGGCGACTTCCTCGTCGAGCGACTCGACGAAGGCGTACGGGTCGTTTCCGGCGAGCTCACGCAGCGCATCGAGGAAGCCGTCGCTCGGGTAGTCGAGCAGGGCGGACAACAAGCGGAAGATTTTCATCATCGTCTCCTTCAGTCGCGGGGGCGGGCAAGGGGGGCCGGTTCGCGCGGTTCTGGCGACTGCGTGCGGCGCTCGGGGAAGAGGGCGAAGGTGCCGTGGCCCTTGGATACGTCGGCGCCGAAGGTGAAGCCGTTCTGCCCCTGGAAGCCGTGGTAGTCGTCGAGACGGATCTCCTCGTGAGCGGTCGGCACGACGAAGCGGTCCTCGTAGTTCGCGATCGCGAGGTAGCGGTACATATCCTTCGCGATCTGCTCGGTGATGCCGGCGCGGTTCAGCGGTCCGAGGTCCGGTGTGCCTTCGACGTGGATCGAGCGCATGTACGAGCGCATCGCGAGCAGGCGGTTCAGTGCCGTGGTGATGTACTCGGTCTTGCCCGCGGTGAGCAGGTTCGCGAGGTACTGCACCGGCAGGCGCATCGCCTCGGCCTTCGGGATCACGCCGTCGGACTCGGTCGGCAGATTCTTCTGGTCGATCTGCGACTGCACCGGCGAGAGCGGCGGCACGTACCAGATCATCGGCAGCGTGCGGAACTCGGGGTGTAGCGGGAAGGCGATCTTCCACTCGACCGCCATCTTGTAGATCGGCGACTTCTGGGCGGCGTCGATCCAGCTCTGCGGCACGCCGTCCTTCAGCGCCTGGGCGATGATCGCGGGGTCGTAGGGATCGACGAAGAGGTCGAGGTGGGCCTTGTACAGGTCCTGCTCGTTGTCGGTCGAGGCGGCGTCCAGCAGCTTGTCGGCGTCGTAGAGGACGATGCCGTTGTAGCGGATGCGGCCGACGCAGGATTCCGAACAGACGGTCGGGAGCCCCGACTCGACGCGCGGATAGCAGCCGATGCACTTCTCGGCCTTGGACGATTCCCAGTTGAAGAACACCTTCTTGTACGGGCAGCCGGAGATGCACATGCGCCAGCCGCGGCAGCGGTCCTGGTCGGCGAGCACGATGCCGTCTTCCTCGCGCTTGTACATCGCGCCGGAGGGGCAGGATGCGACGCACGCGGGGTTGATGCAATGGTTGCAGATGCGCGGCAGGTACAGGTGGAAGGTGTTCTCGAACTGCTTGTACATCTCCTTCTGCATGTTCGCGAAGTTGGCGTCCTGCGAGCGCGCGGCGAATTCGCCGGCGAGGTCGTCCTCCCAGTTTGGGCCCCAGGTGATCTTGTCCATCTTCTCGCCGGTGATCTGCGACACCGGTCGCGCGGTCGGCGCGGCCTCCGACAGCGGCGCGTTGTGCAGGCGCGCGTAGTCGTAGGTGAAGGGCTCGTAGTAGTCGTCGATCTCGGGCATGTTGGGGTTGGCGAAGATCTGCACGATCTTCTTCACCTTGCCGCCGGCCTTCAGCTCGAGCTTGCCGTTGACCTTTTCCCAGCCGCCTTTCCACTTCTCCTGGTTTTCCCAGTTTTTCGGATAGCCGATGCCGGGCTTGGACTCGACGTTGTTGAACCAGGCGTATTCGATGCCCTTGCGGTTCGACCAGACGTTCTTGCAGGTCACCGAGCAGGTGTGGCAACCGATGCACTTGTCGAGGTTGAACACCATCGCGAATTGCGCGCGGATTTTCATGTGTTTCTCCTAATCCTTGATCCGTTGGGCGAGGGCGCCGTGCCACTTCGCTCCGGGTTGGGTATTTGCTCCGCCGGGCTGCGGAACTCGCTCGCTACGCTCGCTCAGACAGTCCTCGCCCGGCTCCGCAAACACCCAACCCTCCTTACGTTGCGTCCTTACCGTGGCCCCACCCCGACCGGGTTGCGCTGCTGCTCGCGTTCGGCCGTCAGCGGCCGCTCCAGCCAGTCGATGTCCTGATCCTCGACCTTGTGCAGCACCACCATCTCGTCACGCTGGCAACCCACCGTGCCGTAGTAGTTGAAGCTGTACGCGAGCTGGGCGTAGCCGCCGACCATGTTGGTGGGCTTGACGATTACGCGCGTCACGGAGTTCAGGATGCCGCCGCGCTTGCCGGTGGAGGGCGAGCCGGGCACGTTCACCGTCTTCTCCTGGGCGTGGTACATCAGCGCCATGCCGCGCGGCACACGCTGCGACACCACCGCGCGGGCCATCGTCGCACCGTTGGCGTTGATCGCCTCGACCCAGTCGTTGTCCTTGAGGCCGATCTCCTTGGCGTCGTCCTCGGACACCCACACGTACGGGCCGCCACGGAACAGCGACAGCATGCGCAGGTTGTCCTGGTAGCTGGAGTGGATGCCCCACTTCGAGTGCGGCGTGATCCACGACAGGGTCAGATGCGGCTTCCTGCGCACGGAATCCGGGATCAGGTTCTGTGCCTTCATGTCGATCGGCGGACGGTACGCGCAGAAGCCCTCGCCGAAGTCGAGGAACCACTCGTGATCCTGGTAGAAGTGGGCGCGGCCGGTCAGCGTGCGGAACGGGATGTGCTCGTGGATGTTGGTGTAGCCCGCGGTGTAGCTCACGGTTTCCGACTCGATCCCGGACCACGTCGGCGCGGTGATGATCTTGCGCGGCTGGGCCTGGATGTCTCGGAAGGTGATCTTGTCCTCGTGGCGGCCGGCGTACAGGTGATGGTGGTCGATGCCGGTCTTCTTCGACAGGGCCGACCACGACTTGTGCGCCACTTCACCGTTGGTCTCGGGGGCCATGCGCATCACCGCGTCGCACACCGAGATGTCCTTTTCCAGCGAGGGCATGCCGAACGAGATGCCGGGCAGCTGCACCGTGTAGTTGCACTTCTTGAGCTCGTCGTACTCCTGCTCGGTGTTCCAGTCGATGCCCTTGACGTTGTTGCCGAGCTTCGTCATCAGCGGGCCGAGCGCGATGTACTTGCGGTAAGTGTTCGCGAAGTCGCGTTCGACGACCTTCAGCAGCGGCATCGTCTTGCCCGGCACCGGCTCGCACTCGCCCCGCTTCCAGTCGCGCACCTGGCCGAGCGGTTGCGCCAACTCGAACGGCGAGTCGTGCTGCATCGGCAGCGCGACGATGTCCTTCGCGACGCCCAGGTGCTTCTCCGAGAGTTCCGAGAAGGTCTTGGCGATGGTCTTGAAGATCTGCCAGTCCGACTTCGATTCCCAGCCCGGCGTCACCGCTTCCGACAGCGGGTGGATGAAGGGGTGCATGTCCGTGGTGTTGAGGTCGTTCTTCTCGTACCACGTGGCCGTCGGCAGGATGATGTCCGAGTACGCGCCGGTCGAGTTCAGGCGGAAGTTGATGTCCACCATCAGGTCGAGCTTGCCGACGGGCGCCTCGTCGCGCCACTTCACTTCCTTCGTGCCCTTGCCGTCGCCCCCTTCCTGCAGCACGCCGTTCTGGGCGCCCAGCAGGTGCTTCAGGAAGTACTCGTGGCCCTTCGCGGAGGTGCCGATCAGGTTCGCGCGCCACACGAAGAGGTTGCGCGGCCAGTTCTCCTCGGCATCCGGGTCGGCGAACGCGACGTCGAGCTTGCCCGACTTCAGTTCCTCGACGATGTACTTGGCGATTCCGGCTTCATCGGTCGCACCGGCCTTCTCGGCTTCGGCGACGAGTTCCAGCGGGTTGCGGTTGAAGTGTGGCGCGGACGGCAGCCAGCCCATCCGCGTCGCCGCGACGTTGTAGTCGGCGAGCTTGTAGCCCTTGTACTTGCCCTTCGCCGCCGGCTGCAGCAGTTCGTCGGCGTCGATGGTCTCGTAGCGCCACTGGTCGGTGTGGAAGTACCAGTACGAGGTCGAATTCTGATGGCGCGGCGGACGCTGCCAGTCGGTCGCGAACGCGATCGGCGCCCAGCCTGCCTGCGGGCGCAGCTTCTCCTGCCCGACGTAGTGCGCCCAGCCGCCGCCGCTCTGGCCGACGCAACCGCACATGTGCAGCAGGTTCATGATCGACCGGTACTGCATGTCGTTGTGGTACCAGTGGTTGATCGCCGCGCCCATGATGATCATGGACTTGCCGCGCGTCTTCGACGCGTTGTCGGCGAACTCGCGGCCGGTACGCTCGATGTCGGCAGCCTTTACGCCGGTGACCTTGGCCGCCCACGCCGGGGTATAGGCGACGCTGGCGTCGTCGTAGGACTTGGCGACGTTCTTGCCGCCGAGGCCACGATCGATGCCGTATTGCGCGACCTGCAGGTCGAATACGGACGTCACATACACGGTCTCGCCAGAAGCGAGCGTGAGTTTGCGCGCCGGCACGTTGCGGTACAGCAGACCCGGTTCGCCCGGCTGGAAGTGCGGGAAGCCGACCGACACGACGTCGTCACGCCTGTCGATGCACGACAGCTCGGCTTCGATGTCCTGCTGGTTGGCCGCGTTCTTCGGCAACAGGTTCCACTTGCCTTCCTCGCCCCAGCGGAAGCCCACAGATCCGTTCGGCGCGACGTAGCAGTTCGTGCGCGCGTCGACGACGATGGTCTTCCAGTCGGGATTGTTCATCTCGCCCAAGAGGTCGTCGAAGTCCGACGCCCGCAGGTTGCGGTCCGGCACGAAGGCGCCGTCGTGCGCACGCAGGATCACCTGCATCGGCAGGTCGGTGTACTTGCGCGCGTATTCCTGGAAGTAGGGCTCCTGGCGATCGATGAAGTATTCCTTCAGCGCCACGTGGCCCATCGCGAGGAAGGCCGCGGCGTCGGTGCCTTGTTTCACCGGCATCCACAAGTCCGCGAACTTCACGTATTCCGCATAGTCCGGCGCCATCGATACAATCTTCGCGCCCTTGTAGCGGACTTCGGTCGCGAAGTGCGCGTCCGGGGTGCGGGTCATCGGCAGGTTCGCGCCGGTGATGATGAGGTAGGTCGAGTTGTACCAGTCGGCCGCTTCCGGCACGTCGGTCTGCTCGCCCCAGGTCTGCGGGCTCGCCGCGGGCAGGTCGCAGTACCAGTCGTAGAAGGAGCCGCAGGCGGCGCCGATCAGCGACAGGTAACGCGCGCCGGCCGCGTAGGAGATCATCGACATCGCGGGAATCGGCGAGAAGCCGTAGATGCGGTCCGGACCCCACTTCTTGATCGTATAGATGTTCGCCGCGGCGATGATCTCGTTCACCTCCTGCCAGTCCGTGCGCACGAAGCCGCCCAGGCCGCGCACCTTCACGTACTTGTCGCGCTTCTTGCTGTCCGCCTGGATCGCCGCCCAGGCTTCGACCGGATCCTTGCCGCTCTTGCGCTCGGCGCGATACAACTCGAGCAGGCGACCGCGGATCATCGGGTGCTTGATGCGGTGCGGCGAGTACAGGTACCACGAGAACGACGCCCCGCGCTGGCAGCCGCGCGGTTCATGGTTCGGCAGGTCCTCGCGGGTGCGCGGGTAGTCGGTCTGCTGCATCTCGAACGACACCAGGCCGTTCTTCACGAAGATCTTCCACGAACAGCCACCGGTGCAGTTCACGCCGTGCGTCGAGCGCACGACCTTGTCGTGGCGCCAGCGGTTGCGGTAGGCGTCCTCCCAGTTGCGGTCCTCGTTCGTGACGATGCCGTGTCCGTCGGCGAAGGTGTCCTTCACCTTGTCGAAGAACTTCAGGCGGTCGAGAAAATGACTCATTGCTTACTCCTTTGGATCCTGCGTTTCGTAGTCGGTCTTATTTCTGGAAGGGATGGGGTCAGGGATTGCGGATGTAGGCGTTGCGGCGCAGGTAGAACCACCAGTTGATGACCAGGCACACCGCGTAGAAGACCGCAAAGCCGTACATCGCAAGCTCCGGCGTGCCGGCCTTGATCTGGCCGCCGATCACCACCGGCGCGA
This sequence comes from Azoarcus sp. Aa7, assembly GCF_014822185.1. Lineage (GTDB taxonomy): Bacteria > Pseudomonadota > Gammaproteobacteria > Burkholderiales > Rhodocyclaceae > Aromatoleum. Next base: position 26,028 of record NZ_QVLR01000088.1, on the reverse strand, counting down.
TGAAGGAGCCGTAGCCGCCGATCGCCGAGGTCCAGCCCAGCACCGGACCGCGCTGGTCCTGGTCGAACACGAAGCCCACGGTGCGGAAGGTCGAACCGTTGCCGATCCCCGATGCGGCGAACAGCACGATGAAGAGCAGCATGAAGGCCAGGAAGTAGGTCTCCGGCGTGGCCGACTGGTAGGCGAGGTGCATCACGTAGCCGGTGACCGCGGAGGCGACCACGAGCACCAGCGAGATCACCTGGGTGACGATGGAGCCGCCCAGCTTGTCCGAGATCCAGCCGCCCACCGGGCGGATCAGCGCGCCAACGAAGGGGCCGATCCATGCATACATCAGCGCTGACGGCGCATTCGGATTCTTCGCATGCACCCAGGCGTTGGTCGCCGGATCGAACACGTGCGTGTTGCCGAAGATCACCGTGATCGACAGCGGCACCGCCATCGAAAAGCCGATGAAGGAGCCGAAGGTGACGAGGTACAGCGCCGTCATCGACCACGTGTGCTTGTTGCGGAAGATCGCGAACTGCTTGGTCAGATTGACGTTCATGTCGCCGGTCGCAACCGCCTTCATTGCGAACAGCGTGCCGACGATGACCAGCGGCGGCACCGCCCACATGCCGTTCCCCGACAGCAGCCCGTTGCCGCTGGGGGCCGGCAGGTACAGATAGAGGCCAATGCCGGACACGACCAGCGCCACCGTGTAAAGCAACAGGATCTTGCCCATCGCCGCGCCGGTCGAACCGATATTGGGCGACACCGTCCGCAGGTTGTTCAGGCCGAACCAGCCCACCACCGCCAACGGCACCAGCAGGAGCAGCCAGATGAAGCCGGCGTTCTGCACGAAGGTCGGTGTGCCGGCGGCGATCTTGCCGATCAGCGTGGCCGAATCCTTCGCGAGCGGAATCGCGTCGCCGCCGATCGCGCCGAAGAGACCCAAGGTCATCACCGCCGGAATCAGAATCTGCGAGGTCGTGACGCCGAAGTTGCCCAGGCCCGCGTTAAGGCCCAGCGCCGTGCCCTGCAGGCGCTTGGGGTAGAAGGTGCTGATGTTGGCCATCGAGCACGCGAAGTTGCCGCCGCCGATTCCCGAGAGCAGCGCCATCAACTGGAAGACCCACAGCGGAGTGTTCTTGTCCTGCAGCGCGATGCCGGTGCCGATCGCCGGGATCATCAGCAGCGCGGTGGTCAGCCACACCGTATTGCGGCCGCCGCAGATGCGGATGAAGAAAGACGCCGGAATGCGCAGCGTGGCGCCCGACAGGCCCGAGATGGCCGCGATCGAGAAGAGCTGGTCGGGCGTGAAGGGGAAGCCCGCATTGGCCATCTGCACCGTGATGATCCCCCACATCAGCCACACGGCGAAGCCGCAGAGCAGGCTCGGGATGGAGATCCACAGGTTGCGGCCGGCGATGCGACTGCCTTCACGCGCCCAGAACTGTTCGTCCTCGGGACGCCAGTCGGTGATATCCGGGCCACGTGGGCGCTCGCCCGGTCTGACGCCCGCAGGGGCCGGACCGGGGACCGGGGGAAACGGGCGGAGTTTTGCAGGTGCCATGAATTCGCTCCTGTTTCAGGTATTCGGGGTCATTTGGATGCGGTCGCTGCCGCGCCGCCGTGCATCACGTCGGTGCGGCGCACCTCGGTCCAGTACATCCAGATCAGCGACACCCAGGTCACGCAGTAGAGCAGCATGAACGCGCTGGAGCGCACGCCGGTCAGGTCGAGCAGGGCGCCGAACATGATCGGCAGCAGGAAACCGCCGAGGCCGCCGACGAGGCCGACTATCCCGGACACCGCGCCGATCTCGTGCGGGAACTCGTCGGAGATGTACTTGAACACCGAGGCCTTGCCGAAGGCCCAGGCCACGCCGACGGTGAACATCAGCGCGGTGAAGAACCACACGTTGTGATGGATCGCGAAAGTCTTCGGGCCGGCGACCGTCATCACGGTGAATTCGGTGTGGGGGTAGGACAGCAGGAACAGGCACACCCACGACACCCACATCACCCACCACGTCACCTTGTGCGCTCCGAAGCGGTCCGAGAACCAGCCGCCGACCGCGCGCAACACGCCGCCGGGCAGCGAGAAACAGGCCGCGAGCAGTGCCGCCGTCTCGAGGCCGAGACCGAACTCGGTGACGTAGTACTTCGTCATCCACAGCGCGAGCGCGACATAGCCGCCGAAGACGATCGAGTAGTACTGGCAGTATTTCCACACGCGCGGATTCTTCAGTACCCGCAACTGGTCGCCGAACTTCACCCCCGACGACACGCGATGCTCGGGGTCCTCGTAGGTGAAGAACCAGAATGCCAGCGCAATCAGCAGCATCGCCACCGCGAACGCCTTGGGCACGAACTCCCAGCCGAAGGCCACGACCAGCACCGGTGCGACCAGCTTGGTGACCGCTGCGCCAGAATTGCCGGCACCGAACACCCCCATCGCGAAGCCCTGGTTCTTCCGCTCGAACCAGCGCGCACAGTAGGCAATCCCGACCGAGAACGAGCCGCCGGCGAGCCCCACGAAGAGCCCTGCGAGCAGGAAGTGCCAGTATGCCGTCGCCTCGCTGATCAGCCAGATCGGCACGACCGTCGCCACCATCAGCGCGAAGAACACCAAGCGGCCGCCCAGCTTGTCGGTCAGCATCCCGAGGGGCAGACGCACCAGCGCGCCGGTCAGCACGGGGGTCGCCGCGAGCAGGCCGAACTGGGTTTCATTGAGCCCGAGCTGGGCCTTGATCGGAATCCCGATCACGGCGAACAGCATCCATGCCGCAAAACACATCGTGAATGCGGTCGTGCTCATCACCAGAACGGAGAGCTGCTTGCGGCGTTGCGAGACCATCTTCCTCATCCTCCAGGGCGGAACGCACTGCGCTCCATGCTGGAAACAAGGTTATGCCCCGCGACTGCCCGCGAACATTCGCCGAAAGCAGGGGTTGAAGGACTAGTCGCGCGCCGGCGGGACTAGTACTTCGGAACTAGTCCCGGGTCGGGAGGGAGAAGGGAACCTCATAGGGCGGGAGAAGCGAAGCGCATCCCGCCAACCCAAGCACCGGAGGCCGCCCGAACGCCGCATGGCGGGATGCGCTGCGCTTTCCCGCCCTACGTTCCGTACCTACGACACGCGTAACCGAACAATAGACCTCGTAGGGCGGGAGCAGCGCAGCGAATCCCGCCACACCGCCGGCGGACAGGCAAACTGCACCAATCCGCCGCCCACTCGCTCAGGCCGCGTGGGCCCGGCGATAGTTGCCCAACACCTTGATGATGTTCGCGAGGAGCAGGGCGAACTCGGCGACGACGAGCAGTCCGGCGAGGCGGATCAGCCAGGCATTGCCGACGAACGCCGCGATGAGCAGGGCCGCGAGCGCGACGGCGTGCAGGGCCAGATGACGTCGTATCGGCGAGTCCGGCTGCAGCTTCTTCATGTTCGGCGCCTTGCCGACATCCTGCGTGAGGTGCAGCCAGGCCAGGAACGGGATGATCTTGTAGAGCATGCCGACGATCACGCTGACGAAGCCGCCGTGCAGGATCAGTATCCCGGCGAGGAGGGGCCAGACCTGATGCTCCGACTGCTGCGCGACGAGCACGCAGACGAGTCCCGCGATGAAACTCCCCATCCCGATCTGGAAGGCCCGTGTCGTCATGTCTGGCACCGAGCGCCGCGATTGCCGCTGCAGTTTCAGCGTGATCACCGCGAACAGCACGCACAGCCCCGCGAGCACGGCCGACAGCGCCAATTCCGCGGAGCCCAGTTCGCCATACACGGCCGCGCTCCACACCAGCAATACCGCACCCGTCCCCATCGCCCAGAAGCGGGTGAGGGCCACCGGATAGTTCGGCGTGATCTGGAACATCGGCACGACGACCCAACTCGCCGCCGCGAGCAGCACGCCGGACCCGCCCAGCAGGGCCCAGCCGACATGCAGCTTCAGCACCGTCAGCAACGGCAGATCGAGTCGCCCCCCGAGCGCCAGCGCCAGCGTGATGCCGAGTGCGACGGCGACCGCGAAGCCGAGCAGCGCGATGCGCAGGTCGCGCGGCGTCGCCTGCGCCACGGGGATCCGCCGCAGCCCGAGGAAGGCGGCGACGACGAAGAGTGCGAGTCCTCCCCCGAGCAACACCGTTGCCGGCACGAGAAAAGCATGCGAGCCGCTGCCCAGCCCCCACGCCAGACACACCGCACCGATCGTCATCGCCAGATGCACCACCGTCGCGACCGGTCCCGAGCGCGGGATCACGGCCCCCGCGACCACCGGCAAGACCTGGAACAGGGCCCCCAGCATCACCGTCAGCATGAAACCGACGGCCACCAGGTGCGTTACCGCCAGCGCACCGGGCGTCCAGCGCGAATCCAGCAGATCCGGCGCCGCCAGCAGGGTCGCTCCGGCCGCGGCGCCGAAGAGCGGGGCGGTGATGAAGAAACGCAGCGGCGTCGAGAAGGCCGGCGCCGCGTCGTAGCTGAGGGTCTGTCCGTCAGGAATCATGGATTCAGGATGTCGATCTCGACGACGCCGTCGTCGCGGATACGGCTTTCGTACTTGTAGCCGTCGCGGTCCAGGATGCGGAACAGCGGATGGGGCATGCGGTCGAGCAGGAGCAACAGGCTCTCGCCCTTCGGTAGATCCGCCAGTGCATCCATCACCAGTTCGAAAGGCTGCGGTGGTTCCAGGCCGCGCGCGTCTACGGTTTTCTTCATCAGGCCCTCGCGTGCAGGCGCTCGCTCAACCCGTTCGCGACGTCCGTGCCGGACAGGTGCGAGTCGCACATGGGATAAAGGATATTCTCTTCCTTCATGTTGTGCTGCTGCATCAGGATCAGCAGCGTCTCGGCCTCGCCGGCGTAATCGTCCTTGTCCTTGTTCGCCAATGCCTCGCGCATCCGTGCCACCGCATTGCGCATCTCCACGTGCTCCCCGCGCATTACTTTCGTCGGGCCTTCGGTCATCCCGGTGGCCGCCTCGAAGCGCGGGAAGAGCAGGGACTCTTCGGTGTCGAAGTGCCCTTCGAGTTCGGCGGCGAACTGCGCCAGGGCCGTATTCGCTTCATCCCATCTGCCCTTCGCCACGGCGGTTTCGGCGCAGGCAAAGGATTCGTCGCAGTGGCGGTGGTCGTCGGTCATCAGGGAAGTGATCTGGCTCATGGTCGCGTGTCTCCTGTGTGGGTGGAGGAATTCTCCCAAACCCAGCAGGGTGATCCTTGATGCGTGTCAAACCGTCGGTGTATCCAATCAATTCGCCCCGGCGCACCGATCCGGCTTGCGCGGCGGTCGATGCGATGCCAATGAAATCCGGAAACATTTGCGCCATGTCCGCAACAACGCAAGGGCGCAAGATCGAGGAATGGCGCGGCCGAGATTCACACCCGTGCAGTGGCCTGCTAGATTGATGTCATGGGCGCGCAGCGTCCGCCCAACTGTCCGGTATTCTCGAGGAGGAAGTGAATGTCCGTTGAGGCGCAGGCGCGCAGTTCGCGTTTCGATCCGGCCCGGTTCAAACGCCCGGCGAAATGGCTGACCGGTACCGTCCTCGTGATCGCCGTGCTCGGCTTCCTCGCCGCGCCGCCGCTGGTGCGACATTTCGGCCAGAAGATCGCATCCGACGTGCTCGGCCGCCAAGTCTCCATCCAGGACATCGACATCAACCCGTTCGCGCTGTCCGTCACCGCAACGGGGCTCGACATCGCCGAGGCCGACGGCCAGCCGGGCGCGTTCTCGTTCCGTTCCTTCTATGCGAACCTCGAAGGCGAGTCGATTTTCCGCGGCGCGCCCGTGCTGCGCGAGATCCGCCTCGAGGCGCCGCGCGTCAATTTCGTGCGTCTCGACGAGACGCGCCACAGCTGGAGCGACGTCCAGGAACGGCTCGCCGCGCGCCCGAAACCGGAGGACGACAAGCCGGCGCTGTTCTCGCTCAACAACATCCAGCTCGTCGACGGCGCGGTGCACGTCGAGGACCAGCTGGTCGGGGTCAAGAACGAGATCACCGACCTCACCATCGGCCTGCCCTTCGTCTCTAATCTGCCGGTCAAGGTCGAACTCTTCATCGAGCCGGTCGTCTCCGCGCTCATCAACGGCCGTCCGCTGCAGCTCGTCGGACGCACCCGTCCCTTTGCGAACGACCGCGACACCATCCTCGACCTCAAGCTCGACGGCTTCGACTTCACCCCCTATGTCGCCTACCTGCCTTTCAAGCCCGCGTTCCGGCTACCCGAAGGTCGCGTATCGACCAATCTCGAACTCGCCTTTTCGCAGGCCGCCGACGAAACGCCGAAAGTCGCGCTGAAAGGTTCGGTCGACTTCGCCGCGATCACGCTGCAGGACGCCAACGGCGCTCCGCTGCTCGCCATCCCCACGCTCTCGCTCGGCCTTGCCGACGTGCAGCCCCTCGCGCGCAAGCTCCATTTCGACCGCCTCGAAATCGGGCAACCGACGGTGGACGTCGTGCGCCTTGCCAACGGGCGCCTGAATTTCCAGGAGATCCTGCCGCCGCCGGCAGCGGACAAGCCCGCCGCAGCCGCGCCTGACGCGAGCACCGCGCAGGTGGCGGGCAACCCGCCGGCCGCAGCACCTCCCGCGCCCCCTGCGGCAGCACTGGCTGCTCCCGAGCCGCTGCTATTCACCCTCGACAACGCGAAGATCACCGGCGCGACCATCCGTGTCGAAGACCGCGCTGCGAGCGGACCGAACAGCGGCGGCGAGCCTTTCCGCACCGAGATCCGGGACCTGCAGTTCGAGGCGCGCAATGTCAGCACCGCGCCGGACGCCGTCGCCGAACTCGCCCTCGACTTCGCCACCGACGCCGGCGAAAAGAGCAGCCACCGCGACCGCGTGCGTCTCAGCCCGCTCGAGGTGGAGGGGCGCGTCGCCGCTGAGAACTTCCTCGTCTCGCGCTACCTGCCTTACTACGCCGCGCAGCTGCCGGGCGGCGACGTCCGCGGCGGCCGGGCCGACGTGACCGTGCAATACAAGGTGAAGATGGCCGGCGACGAGCCGCAGATCGACCTGCTTGCCGAAGCGCTCGTGCTGCGCGAATTCGAGCTCGCGCTCAAGGGGCAGAAACAGCCCGTCGCGAAGCTCGCGCGTTTCGCCGTGAATGGCGTCAAGGTCGTGCCGGCCGACCGCGCCGTGACCGTCGGCAGCGTCGAATCGAACGGTGCCGCCTTCGCGGCGGTCAGGGACAAACAGGGCAGGCTCGACGTCCTCGGCCTGCTCGGCGAGGCCACGCCGGACAAGGCCGCACCCGCGGCAAAGCCAACCAAGCCAGCGAAGCCGGTGAAGGGTGGCAAGCCGCAATCCGCCGACGACGGCGCGGCCAAGCCCTGGGCCGTGACCGTGGACAAGCTCGCGCTCGACGACTGGTCGGCGCGCTTCGAGGACCGTACCCAGGGCACACCCATCGTGCTGCTCGCCGACGCGATCAAGCTAGGAGCGGAAGGCATCAGCACGGTGAAGGGCTCCACGGCCAAACTCGATCTCGCGGCACGCGTGAACAAGCGCGGAAGCGTCGGCGTGAAGGGCGTCGTCGGCATGGAGCCGCTCAAGGGCGACCTCAGCCTCGACCTGAAGGCCGTCGACCTCCTGCCGCTGCAGCCCTATGTCGTCGAACAGCTCAATATCGCGATCTCGCGCGGCAACCTCGGCACGCGCGGCAAGCTGGCGTTCGAGCAGGTGCGGGACGGCAGCTTCAAGGCGAGCTTCCGCGGCGATGTCGGGGTCGACAACTTCGCGTCCATCGACAAGACCCAGGCCGCGGACTTCCTGCGCTGGAAGAAACTCGCCGTCACCGGCATCGACTTCCGTCTCGCGCCGCTCGCGGTCGCCGTCAATGAGATCTCGCTGAACGACTTCTACACCCGCCTGATCCTCGACGAACAGGGCCGGCTCAACCTGCGCGAGATCCGTCATCGAGACACGCCTGAAGGCGTGCAACCCCCGCCCGCGCCGGCGCCAGGCGAGGTGCCGCCCGCTCCGGCGCCGGCAGCGTCCGGAAAGGCCGAAACGACGGTCGCGCCGCCGAGCGCACCGCCCCCGCCGATCTCCATCGGCAAGGTCGCGATCAAGCAGGGCAACATCCAGTTCAGCGACCGCTTCATCCGCCCGAACTACGACGCCAACCTCACCGGCATGGAAGGCGAGCTCGTCGGGCTGTCGTCGGATCCGACAACCATCGCCAAGCTCGACCTGCGCGGCAAGGTCGACAATGCCGCCCCCGTCACCGTCGCCGGCCAGCTCAACCCCTTCCGGCAGGACCGCTATCTCGACATCGCCGCGTCGGTGAAGGATTTCGAACTCACCGCCGTCTCCGCGTATTCCGGCAAGTACGTCGGCTACGGTATCCAGAAGGGCAAGCTGTCGGCCGACCTGCAATACAAGATCGAGGACCGCAAGCTCAGCGCGACCAACCGCGTCTTCCTCGACCAGCTCACCTTCGGCGACAAGGTCGACAGTCCCACGGCGCTGAACCTGCCCGTGCAGCTCGCGGTGTCGCTGCTGAAGAACAGCCGCGGCGAAATCGACCTCAACATGCCCATCGGCGGCTCGCTCGACGACCCTGAGTTCAGCGTCGCCGGCATCGTCATCAAGGCCATCATCAACCTCATCGGCAAGGCGCTGACGGCACCGTTCTCGCTGCTCGGCTCGATGTTCGGCGGCGGCGAGGAGCTGTCCTACATCGAATTCGCGCCGGGCCGCGCGAGCCTCGACACGGCAACCACCGAGAAGGTCGCGACGCTCGCGCGCGCCTTGGCCGACCGGCCGGCGCTGAAGCTGGAAATCACTGCCCACGCCGACCCCGCCACCGATCCGGACGGCGTCCGCCGCGTGCAAATGGAGCGCAGCGTCAAGGCGGCGAAGCTCAAGGAAATGGTGCGCAAGGGCGAGGAGGCGCCGTCGCTCGACGAGCTGGCGCTGACGCAGGAGGAATACGCCACCTGGCTCAGGAAGGTCTATCGCGACGCCGACTTCAAGCGCCCGCGCAACGCGATCGGCCTGCTCAAGGACCTGCCGGTGGAGGAAATGGAGGCGCTGATCCTCGCCAACACCAAGGTGGACGACGAGGCCCTGCGTCAGCTCGCCCTGCAGCGCGGCCAGGCGATCAAGGACAAGCTGCTCGAGGACGGCAAGGTTCCCGCCGAGCGGGTCTTCCTGCTCAGCCCGAAAGTCGAGGCGGCGGGCGGCGACAAGGCGGGCGAGGGGGGCGCAGGGGGCGCCTCACGGCGCGCGATGTTCTCGCTGAAGTGACGGGGCTGCGGCACCCGTGCGTGCTCATCAACCGGAGACGATCATGATTCCGAAACTCGGTGACGACGAACGTGCTGCCGTGCTCGCTACGCTACCCGACTGGGCGCTCGTGCCCGGACGCGATGCGATCACGCGCAGCATCCGCTTCAAGGACTTCAACGCCGCTTTCGCCTTCATGACGCGTGTCGCCCTGAAGGCGGAAAAGATGGACCATCACCCGGAATGGTTCAACGTGTATAACCGCGTCGTCATCACCCTGTCGACGCACGACGCCGGCGGGCTGAGCGAGCGCGACATCGCGCTCGCCCGCTTCATCGACCAGGCCGCGGCGGGAAGCTGAAAAGCGAAGCGCCGCCAGAGTCGGCGGGGCGATCGCACGAACGCAATCGGCGCGGTGCCATGATGCTGATCGGTTGGCCGGATTCGTAGGGCGGGAAAGCGAAGCGCCTCCCGCCACGCGGCGGTCGACTGGAGTTCGGCGCCTGGATTGACGGGAGGCGCTACGCTTCCCCGCTCCACCCGAGTCGTGCGATTGGCTCCGGCCGTGGCCGGAGCGTCGGACGATCAGGCCGCAGCGAGTGCCTGATCCAGATCCGCGATCAGGTCGTCGACATGCTCGATGCCGACCGACAGGCGGATCATGTCTTCGGTGACGCCAGCGCGTACCAGTTCCTCGGGCGAGAGCTGGCGGTGCGTCGTCGAGGCCGGGTGGCAGGCGAGCGACTTGCAGTCGCCGATGTTCACGAGGCGCGTCACCAGCTTCAGCGCGTCCTGGAAGCGACCGCCGCCCGCGCGGCCGCCCTTCACGCCGAAGTTCAGGATGCCCGAGGCGCGGCCGCCCATGTAACGCTGCACCAGCGGGTAGTCCTTGTGCTCCTCCAGTCCCGCGTAGTTCACCCAGCTCACCTTCGGGTGATTGGTGAGATGGCGTGCGATCTTCACGGCGTTCTCGCAGATGCGGTCCATGCGCAGCGCCAGCGTCTCGATCCCCTGCAGGATCAGGAAGGCGTTGAACGGCGAGATCGCAGCGCCCATGTTGCGCAGCGGCACCACGCGCGCACGCGCGATGTAGGCGGCCGGTCCCAGCGCCTCGGTGTAGACGACGCCGTGGTACGACACGTCGGGCTCGTTCAGGCGCTTGAAGCGCTCCTTCTGTTCGGCCCACGGGAACTTGCCCGAATCGACGATGATGCCGCCGATCGAATTGCCGTGACCGCCGAGGTACTTGGTCAGCGCATGCACGACGATGTCGGCGCCGTGCTCGAACGGACGACACAGGTAGGGCGAGGGCACTGTATTGTCGACGATCATCGGCACCCCATGGCGGTGCGCGACTTCGGCGAGTTTCTCGAAGTCGGTGATGTTGCCGAGCGGGTTGCCGACCGATTCGCAAAACACCGCCTTGGTGCGGGCGTCGATCAGGCGCTCGAAGGCGTCGGGATCGCGGTAGTCCGCGAAGCGCACCTCGATGCCGTACTGCGGCAGGGTGTGCGCGAACAGGTTGTAGGTGCCGCCATACAGGGTGCTGGAGGTGACGATGTTGTCGCCGGCTTCGGCGATCGTCTGGATCGATGCGGTGATCGCGGCCATGCCCGAAGCCATCGCCAGCGCCGCAATGCCGCCTTCCATCGCCGCGACACGCTTTTCCAGCACGTCCTGGGTCGGATTCATGATGCGGGTGTAGATGTTGCCCTGCACCTTCAGGTCGAACAGGTCTGCCCCGTGCTGCGTGTCGTCGAATGCGTAGGACGTCGTCTGGTAGATCGGTACCGCCACCGCCTTGGTGGTCGGATCGGGCGAGTAACCGCCGTGCACGGCAAGCGTTTCGAGTTTCATGCGTTCATCCCGGATGGTTGGCGAGGTTCGGTTGCAGACCGAAAAGTATAGCCAGCGTGTGAGACTTGAAGAAGACGGATTTCTGAAATGCTTATGACCATGCCCGAATCGAGTAAGTCGGTATGAATATGTTGCAATCGTCCTGTTGAGCGCCTATGTTGGATATTTCTAATATGAAAAGCTGTCGAAAATAACGATTTCACCGGGCTGCAACAACCCGGATGTACAAGGAAACAAGGAGGGAGATCAATGGATGCTGCAACGGCGATTCAAGGCAAGGTCGCAAGCTGGCTGGAGCTTGCGGTGGCCCCCGACTGGCGTCGGGAACGAAGCAAGATCAAGGTGCACGCGGTCGGTCCGCGGGACGGCACGTGCTATGCGATTTCAATGGACGGGCGCTGGCTGTGCGCCGGTTCGGGCGAACTGACGGTATTCCACGGCCTGAGCGCAGCACTGCATTTTCTCAAGCTGTTGCGCATCGAGGACTTCGAGCCGGGCGAGCCGACCGGCATGCCTGACGTCGGCACGGGGAATCACTATTGCATGTGTACCGACGATGGACAGCGGCTCCTGCCCTGCAACTGCGCAAACCGGCGCTGCGCCACACATTAGGGCGTGTCAGCCAACTCGACGCGAAACAGGCCGCGGGCCGCATTCGACAACAGGACTGCCCGGGCGCGTGACAGGTCCGCCCGGGTCAGGCATCGCTCGCGTGCCTTCCCCTCGTCGAGTAGTTTGCGTCGATACACCCCGTCCAGCACGCCGCAGTGCAGCGGCGGCGTCAGCAGGCAGTCTTCGCCGAGGTCCAGATACACATTGGTGCGGGCGCCTTCCGCAAGTTCGTCGCGTTCGTTGAAGAACAGCGCGTCGAAGTGCCCGTGCGCCATTGCGCCGCGCAGTTCCGCATCGTAAAGCTCGCGCGCGGTCGTCTTGTGCTGCAGCAGGGGATCCCCGCTCGATATCGTGTGCTGCGAAACGATGACGGTCGGTGTCGCCGCCGCGCCGTCTTCGAGGGCGCCGGCCGATAGCGCAAAACTGCCGTCGGCAGCAAGCTCGACACGCACGCGCTGCGGCCCGCTCAGCTCCTTCGCCTTGTCGATCAGCGCGCGCTGGATCGCGTCGACGTCCAGCGCGAAGCCGAATGCGGCGGCGGATCGGGCGAGTCGCCCGAAGTGGCGCGCCAGCAGTGGATAGGGCTCGGCGGCACCCGGTTCGCAGCGTAGCGTTTCGATGAGGCCGAATGCCGGCTGGAGATCGGTCAGGAAACGGCCCTTGAGCAGCGACTCGGCTGATTCGGCGGCCGGCTCCGAATCGGCAACGACGCCGCTGCCCAGACCAAGCCGCGCATGGCCGTCACGCCCGATCTCCAGCGTGCGGATCGGCACGCTGAAGCGGAAGTCGCCGTCGGGCGCGATCCATCCCAGCGCGCCGCAATAGATGCCGCGCGGCGCGGTCTCGAGTTCGTGGATGATCTGCATGGCGCGGATCTTCGGGGCGCCGGTGACCGAGCCGCAGGGAAACAGCGCGCGGAACACCTGCGCGAGGCTCGCCGTAACGGGTTCGGCGACGACCGTCGAAGTCATCTGCCACACGCTTGGATAGGGTTCGATCTCGCACAGCCGTTCGACCCGCACGCCGCCGCTGGGCGCGAGACGGCCCAGGTCGTTGCGGATCAGGTCCACGATCATGATGTTCTCGGCGCGATTCTTCTCCGACGACGCGAGTGCCGCGGGATCGCTGTCCCGCGCTGCGGTGCCCTTCATCGGACGGCAGCTCAGGCGATCGCCGCGGCGCTCCACGAACAGCTCGGGCGAGCGCGAGAGTATTGCGCCGTCGGTGTGGCGGATCAGCGCCCCGTGCCGTACCGGCTGCGCCGCGCGCAAGGCGCGGTAAAGGGCCAGAGGGGAGCCGTAGAGCCGTCCGTGCAGCGCGAAGGTGAAGTTCACCTGGTAGCAGTCGCCGGCGGCGATGTAGTCGCGGATGCGTTCGACGGCGCGGCAGTAGTCATCCTCCGCGATTTCGCGCTGCAGGTCCATCACGCCGCCAAGCCGCGCGTGCTCGTCGCACCGGGCCAGTGCTGCGGCGATGCGCCCGTCGGTTTCGGCCGGGGAAAGCCGTTCGGCCCGGCCATACACCCATGCCGTCAGGAGCGGGGCCCCGTCGTCGCGCAGCAACTTGCGCAGACGGGGCTCGAGCGCGTGCCCCAGTTCGTAGGAGGCAGCAAGCGCCACCCATTTCCCGCGCCGGCGAGCACGCTCGATGGCGTCGAACGCGGCGTCGAGCTCGCCTGCGCCCATGCAGCGGACGGTCTCCTCCGGCCCGGACAGGAGCAGGTCGCCGTGGCCGTGCTGGTTGTCGTCGAACAGGGCGAATTCGTGCGCGGAGTCGATCATCGTTGCGGGGGCTGCGGCCGAGGTCGGGAAGCGGGGAGGGGGACGAGCATGTTAGCGCAACGGCGCTTCCGGTCGCGCATGGCGGTTTTTGCCCCACATTGGGTGCGGGCGCGGGTCAAAGTCCCCGTTCGATGTCGATAAATAATTTATTTGGCATTGCTGCCGGTGTATCTACTATCATTGCGGTATGCGCACGGATTCTCCTCGTTTACCGGGTTTCAAGGGCTGATGGCTTTCCCCCGCAAGTCATTGACGATCTTCCTGGTGGTGGCGTTCGTGTTGCTTACGGCGGTAGGGCTCTGGATGCTGGATGGAGTGTTCGCAGCCGACGGTTTCGGCAATGCCGAGGCGGGAGGCAACATCTTTGTTCCTTTCCTCGGCGTATCCATGGTGCTGCTCGCGGTAGTCGTCGCGTGGGCAGTGTGGCCCCTGTTGCGCACCGCCGGTGCGCCGCCGCACATCGGCTCCGATGAGCCGGGAACGATCTTCCCCCCTCCTGTCGACTTTTCCGCTGGCGAAATCCCGGATTTCAGTCATGTGGAGTTCCCGGTCAGCGAGTACGCGCTGGAAACCTACAAGGCGGCAGTCGATCACGCTCCGGCCGCGATCATGATCACCAACAACCGTGGCCGGATCGAATACGTGAACGAGGCCTTCCTGAAGACTTCGGGGTATTCGCGCAGCGAGATCCTTGGACGCAGTCCGGCGATGTTCGGTGCCGGGCATACGCGCAGCGAGGTCTATGCCGACCTGTGGCAGACGATCCTGTCCGGTAGCGTATGGCGGGGCGAGGTGTGCAACCGCAGGAAGAGCGGCGAGGAATACTGGGAGAACATGGCGATCTCGCCGCTGCGGGACCGCTTCGGCCGGGTGTCGCATTTCGTCGCGGTGCGCGAGGACATCACCGAGCGCAAGGGGCGCGAGGATGATCTGCGCCAGCTTGCGCAGGTCGACGCGCTGACGGGCATCGCGAATCGCCGCCATCTGATCGAGCGCGCCGAGCAGGAGCGGCGGCGGGCCGAGCGATTCGGCCAGCCCCTGGCCCTGCTGATGGTGGACATCGATTATTTCAAGACAATCAACGACGAACACGGGCATGCCGTGGGCGACCAGGCGATCAGGATGGTCGCGCAAACCTGCGCCGGGAGCGTGCGCGAGATCGACATCGTCGGGCGCTATGGCGGCGAGGAGTTCGTGATCGTGCTGCCGGGGACGTTGCCTGAGGGGGCTCGCGAACTTGCGGACCGTTTGCGACAGCAGATCGCGGCCATCGAAATCGCGGGGGCGGACGGCACGCCCATCGGTGTCACGGTGAGTATCGGCTTCGCGGCGTTCGAACCCGGCGACGAGCTGGAGCAGTTGCTGGCGGCAGCGGATGCGGCGCTTTACCGGGCTAAGAGCCTGGGGCGCAACTGCGTGGTGGCGGTTACGGATTGTTTGCGCAAGGAGCCGCCGGGCGACGTGCAGTAAGGGCGCCAAGGGCGGCGGCGCGCGGCGGCACCGCGTGCAGTCTTCAGTGGAAGTCTCGGCTTTGTGCGTCGAGTGCGCCGAGCAGCGCGGAATGGTCGACGACGCGGCTCGCCAGCAGGTGCGTGACATCGCCCTGGCGGCTGATCTGGCCAAACACTCCCAGCAGGCGCGCGCCGAGCAGCTCCCGGCGCTGGCGTTCGATGAGTTCGGGCCGGACGATCACGTTGGCGAGCCCCGTTTCATCCTCGATGGTCATGAACAGCGTTCCCTTCGCGGTGCCCGGCCGCTGGCGGCAGGTCACGATGCCGGCGGCCCGGGCGAGCTTGCGGTCGGGGCAGGCGGAGATTTCCGCGGCGGTGAGGAAGCGCATCGCGCTGAGGCGCTCGCGCAGCAGCGCGATGGGATGGCGACCGAGCGTGAAGCCCAGCCGGGCGTAGTCGGCAACCAGTTCCTGCGCCTCGCTCGGCGGCGCAATTGCGGCGGCGCTCTCCAGCACCGGCGCGCCATGCAGCACGCCTTCCGCCGGCTGGCCGCCGGCGGCCTGCCAGAGCGCCTGGCGGCGATGGCCGGCGAGCCCGGCCAGCGCGCCGGCGGTGGCGAGCAGCCTGAGTTCGCGGGCATCGAGCGCGGCGCGCAGCGCGAGATCGTCCACTCCGGCGAAGGGGTGCATGCTGCGTGCCGCGGCGATCCGTGCCGCGGCGTCGGCGTTGAACCCCTTGATCATGCGCAGTCCCAGGCGCGCCGCGGGCAGGTTCGTGCCGTCCTGGCGTTCGAGCGTGCAGTCCCAGTCGCTGGCGCGCACGTCGGTCCCGCGTATCGTCACGCCGTGCTGGCGGGCGTCCTGGATCAGCTGCGAAGGGGAATAAAACCCCATCGGCTGGCTGTTGAGCAGCGCACACAGGAAGACGGCGGGTTCGAAGCGCTTGATCCAGGCGGAGAAATACACCAGCAGCGCGAAGCTCGCGGCGTGCGATTCGGGAAAGCCGTAGCTGCCGAAACCTTCGATCTGGTTGCACAGGCGTTCGGCGAACTCGGCCCGGTAGCCGCGATCGGCCATGCCGGCAAGCAGTTGCGCGCGGTAGCGTTCGAGCTCGCCCTGGCGGCGCCAGGCGCCCATCGCACGGCGCAGCTGGTCGGCATCGCCGGGGGTGAAGCCGGCCGCGACCACGGCGAGCTGCATGACCTGTTCCTGGAAGATCGGTACGCCCAGCGTGCGTTCGAGCACCTGGCGCACGCCGTCGTCCTGCGGTGCGCCGGGATCGCGGCGTTCCGGGCGCGGATAGTCGATTTCTTCGCCGCGCTCCTTGCGGGCGCGGGCTTCGAGGTAGGGATGGACCATGCCGCCCTGGATCGGCCCGGGGCGCACGATCGCGACTTCGACGACGAGATCGTAGAAGCGGCGGGGCCTGAGGCGCGGCAGCATGGTCATCTGGGCGCGCGATTCGACCTGGAAGACGCCGACGGAGTCGGCCGCGGACAGCATGTCGTACACGGCATCGATTTCGCGCGGGATGTCGGCGAGGGTGAACTCCCGCCCGTGCCGTGCGGACATCAGCGCGAGGCCGCGGCGCAGGGCCGATAGCATGCCGAGGGCGAGGACGTCGACCTTGAGCAGCCCGAGGGCGTCGAGGTCGTCCTTGTCCCACTGGATCACGGTGCGTTCGGGCATCGCGGCGTTCTCGATCGGCACCAGTTCGTCGAGGCGGCCGCGGGCGATGACGAAGCCGCCGACATGCTGCGAGAGGTGGCGCGGAAAACCGATCAGTTCCTCGGTGAGGGCGGCGAACCGCCGGACGGTCGGGCTGTCGGGGTCGAGGCCGGCATCGCGCAGGCGTTCGGGCAGGATATGGCGGCCGTCGAACCAGAAGTGGTCGCGCGTGAGCCGCTCGATCTGCGCCAGCGGGAAGCCGAGGGCGCGGCCGACGTCGCGCAGGGCGCTGCGTGCGCGGTAGCGGATGACGGTGGCCGCGAGCGCGGCCCGTTCGCGGCCGTATTTGGCGTACAGATACTGGATGACCTCTTCGCGCCGGTCGTGCTCGAAATCGACGTCGATGTCGGGCGGTTCGTTGCGCTCCTTCGAGATGAAGCGCTCGACCAGCATGATGCCGAGCCGGGGATCGACTTCGGTGATGCCGAGTGCCCAGCACACGACCGAGTTGGCCGCCGAGCCGCGTCCCTGGCACAGGATTCCGCGGCTGCGGGCGAAGCGCACGATGTCGTGTACGGTGAGGAAATAGGCTTCGAAGCCGAGTTCGGCGATCAGCGCGAGTTCGTATTCGATCTGTTTGCGTACCCGCGGGGGGGCGTCGCCGTCCGGGCGATAGCGCCAGCACAGGCCGTCCTCGACCAGGCGGCGCAGCCAGCCCGACGGAGTTTCGCCGTCCGGGACCAGCTCGGCGGGGTATTCGTAGCGCAGCTCGTCGAGTCGGAATCGGCAGCGCGCGGTGATGCGCAGGGTCTCCGCGAGCAGTTCCGGCGGGTAGCGGCGGGCGAGGGTGCTGCGTTCGTGCAGGCGGCGTTCGGCGTTTGCCGCGAGCCGGGAGCCGGCTTCTGCGACGGTGGAATGGAGACGGACCGCGGCGAGCACGTCGGCAAGCGGCCGTCGTGCGGCCTCGTGCATCAGTGCGCCCGCGGCCGCGACGGGACGGAGGCCGGCTTCACGGGCGGCCGCGAGCAGGCTCGCGAGCCGTCCGGCATCGTCCGGTCCGTACGCGAGTTCGACGGCGAGCCAGGCCGAGCCGGGAAAGCGCCCGTCTAGCCAGCGGCCGTCCGCGACGAGGGCGGCGTGGTCCGGAGCGCCATCGGGCGGCACGAGCAGGGCGAGGCAGCCCGGCAGGCCGTCTGCGAGATCGGCGCGGGTCAGGCGATATTCGCCCTTGTCGGCGGCACGCCGCCCGCGGCTGATGAGGCGCGAGAGCCGGCCGTACGCGGCGCGGTCGGTGGCGAGCAGGACGACGCGGGGGCCGTCGGCGAGGCGGATCTCGGTGCCGACGATGAGGTGCAGCGGCAGCGCCTGGCGCCGGATCTCCTGGTGTGCGCGCACGACGCCGGCGAGCGAGCACTCGTCGGTGATGGCCAGCGCGGTGTAGCCCAGCACGGCCGCCCGTGCGGCGAGTTCCTCGGGGTGCGAGGCGCCGCGCTGGAAGCTGAAATTGCTCAGGCAGTGGAGTTCCGCGTATCCCGCTTCGCCGGGTGGGGCGGAAAGGATCGGGTGGCTGTACATAAGTACAGTATAAACTTCATGCGCCGGATTGGCTGCGCCCGTGTGACTCCCGTCCTGCCGGAAGAGCCATCCGCCCGCGCGAACGTCATTTTTTTGGCTTACCATGCCGGTGAATCGGTCGCGCCGATCAGCGCAGTGCAGGGACGGAGCCGTAAGCGGATGAGCAAGCGAACCCTCGTGTTTCCCCTGACGGTCATCCTGATCGGCCTTGCCGTCGCATTGGGCGTCGCCCTTCGGACGGCCGAGACGAACCGGCAGACCGCGAACGCCCGTTTCGACGCGCTCGCCACCCGGACCACCACCGCGCTGGTGGCGCGTTTCCAGACCTTCGAGTACGGCTTGAGGGGGGCGCGCGGCGCGATCATCGGGGCCGGCAGCGAATCGATTCCGCGCATGCGCTTCCTGCAATACACGCAGTCGCGCGAGGCCGACAGGGAATTCCCGGGCGCGCGCGGCTTTGGGTTCATCCGCCGCGTGGATCCTGCCGACGAGGCGGATTTCGTCGCCGCCGCACGTCGCGACGGCAGGCCGGATTTCCGCATCAAGCAGTTCGCGCCGCATGCGGGCGAACGCTTCGTCATCCTGCATGTCGAGCCTGAGGCGAACAACCGCGAGGCGATCGGGCTCGACATCGCGTCCGAACTGAACCGCCGCATTGCGGCGCTGGCGGCGGTTCGTACCGGGCGGCCCGTGCTGACTTCGCCGCTCACGCTGTTGCAGGCGATAGGCAAGCCGGAGCGCGGCTTCGTGCTGCTCCTGCCCGTCTATCGCGGCGGGTACCAGCCCGCGACGCCGGAAGAGCGCTGGAGGTCGTTGCTGGGGTGGGTCTATGCGCCGCTGATCATCGACGAGTTGCTGGCGGATTTCGATTTTCGCGGCGGCGAATTCGCGGTTTCGATCTACGACGCCGCCTACGCCGAGCAGCCGTTCCGTTTCTACGCATCGCCGGGGAGCGATCAGGAAACGGCCGCAGGGCTGATCCGGCAGCTGCCGGTGGAGCTGTACGGCCGTGAATGGTTCGTCGAGGTCAGGGCGCTGGCGCCCTTCCACAAGGCGCTGAACCTGCCCGATCCGCGCTGGTTCGCAGCGGGCATCCTCGCGTTGTCCGCACTGCTCGCGAGTCTTGCCTACATCTATCTGCAGAATGTGCAGCGCCGCATCGGTGCCAGCGCCGCGGTAGCGCGCCACGCCGCGCTCGTGGAGCAGGGCGCGCGCCAGCAGCGCATCGCCGAGCGGCTGCAGCTCGCGACCGAGGCTGCCGGGATGGGGGTGGCCGAATACCGCTGCGAGGACGGGCGCCTGAGCTGGGATGATCGTCTCCGCGACATCTACGGTATATCCGCAGACGATTTACCCGGGCGGGTGGAGGACTGGCTGTCGCACGTAGCCGCGAACGATCGTGCGGACGTCGGTGCAGCCTTCGATCGCGCCCTGAAGGGTGGAAACTTCGACGCCAGCTTTCGCATCGTGCGAGTGGATGGCGCCGAGCGCGTCGTCCGCTCGCTCGGGCGGGCGCAGCGGAGCGCAACGGGCGAGACACTGCGGGTGGTGAGTGTCACGCTGGATGTGACCGAGCAGCGGCAGAACGAGGAGGCCCTGCGGCAAAGCGAGCGTTTCCTGAGCGCGGTTACCGAAAACATTCCGACGATGATCGCGTACTGGGACGATCGCCTGCGATGCCGTTTCGCGAACCGCGCGCTGCTGGAATTCCTCGGCAAACCTGCCGTTTCGGTGAGCAATGCGCCGATCGATTTCGTATTCGAACCTGCCCTGTACGAGACGAGTCGGCCATATATCGAGGCGGCGCTCGCGGGGCAGCCGCAGAAGTTCCAGGCGAGCTCGGCCGGTAATCGGCCGGGGGGCGTGACGCATCTGTGGTGGCATCTGGTTCCCGACCACGACGGCGGGCGCGTGCGCGGCGTATATGCGGTGGTTTCGGACGTGAGCGAACTGAAGGAAGCGCAGATCCGCCTGGAAGAGCTGAACCTCGAACTCACCCGCCAGTCGGAACTCGCCCAGGCGGGGAGCCGCGCCAAGAGCGAATTCCTCGCGAACATGAGCCACGAGATCCGCACCCCGATGAATGCGGTGCTCGGCCTGGCATATCTGATGGAGAGGGCCGAACTATCGCCCGCCGCGCGCGAGCTGGCACGCAAGATCCAGCGGGCGGGCCGTTCGTTGCTGGGCATCCTCAACGACATCCTGGACTTCTCGAAGATCGAGGCGCATCGGCTCGACATCGAGGATCAGCCTTTCCGCCTCTCGGAGGTGCTCGACGAGCTGGCGAGCACGATGGCGTATGCGTGCGAAGGAAAGCCGTTGGAGGTCGCGGTCTGGCCGCCGCCGCCCGGCACGGATTTCCTCACGGGAGATGCACTGCGCTTGCGGCAGGTGCTGACCAACCTCGCGAGCAATGCCATCAAGTTTACCGAGCGGGGCGAAGTGGCGCTGCGCGTCGCGCTGGCGGGGCACGACGGCGATCGCCTGCGTCTGCGGTTCACGGTGTCGGATACGGGGATCGGCATCCCGCCCGAGAAACAGGAGGAGATCTTCTCCCCTTTCAGCCAGGCGGATACCTCGACGAGCCGGCGCTTCGGCGGAACCGGCCTCGGCCTGGCGATCAGCCGGCAGCTCGTGGGACTGATGGGCGGGCAGCTCGGCTTGCGCAGCGAGCCCGGGCAGGGCAGCGAGTTCTTCTTCGAGCTGTCGTTCGCGCTTGCCGAAAGGCCCGTCGCGCCATCGCCCGTACTCGGCCCGCAGCGGGTTCTGATCGTCGATGACCATCCGCTGGCGCGCGAAACCCTGGGGGCGATCGTGATGGCGCTGGGTTGGACGGCCGAACTCGCCGAATCGGGTCCGGCGGCGATCGACGCTGCGCGGGCGCGCCGGGACGCCGGGCAGCCGTTCGACATCGTGCTGCTCGACTGGCGCATGCCGGGCATGGACGGGCTGGCGACCGCCGCAGCCATGCGCGTCATGTTCGGCAGCGAAGCGCAGCCGGTCATCGTGATGGTGACGGCGGCCGACCGGGAAGCGCTGCGCAGTCATCCGGACAGCCGCTTCGCCGACCGCGTCCTGACCAAGCCGGTGACGGGCACGACCTTGCTCGAAGCGGTGGCGGAGCTGGTCGCGGACAGGGGCGGTGGCGTGGTCCGCGCGCCATCCCCGACGCGATCGGGCCGTCTTGCCGGATACCGGGTGCTCGTCGTGGACGACAGTGACATCAACCGCGAGGTTGCCCAGGGGATTCTCGAGGGCGAGGGCGCACAGGTTGCGCAGGCGGAGCATGGCGGGGCGGCCCTTGCGCTGCTCGAGCGACAGCCTTCGGGCTTCGATGCGGTGCTGATGGACGTGCAGATGCCGGTCATGGACGGCTACGAAGCGACGCGCCGTATCCGTGCATCGGAAGCGCTGCGGGCGCTTCCGGTGATCGCGGTGTCGGCCGGTGCCTTCCACGATCAGCATGAGGCCGCACTGCGGGCCGGAATGAGCGGTTTCGTGTCCAAGCCGTTCGCGGCCGAGGACCTGATATCCGCGTTGCAGGCTTACGCGCCGAAGAGGACATCGCCTGCGGCGCCGGTCGTGTCCGTCTCCGCTGCGGCCGATGCTGGCGAGGCTCTGCTCGACGTCGCGCTCGGCCTCAGGCTGTGGCGCGACGCGACGACCTATGCGACCTACCTGCAGCGTTTCGTCGATACCTACGGCGAGGAGTCCGCCAGGGTCGGCGCTTTCCTGCAGAGCGGCGATGCGGCAGCGGCCGCGGGTGCCGCGCACAAGTTGCGCGGCGCAGCGGGTGCGATGGGCCTGCTGCGCCTTGCGAGTGCGGCCGGCGCGGCCGAGACGGTCTTGAATGGCCCCGAACCTCGCGGGGCGTTGGAGCGCCTGGACGAGGTGATGGATGCGACGCTCGCCGGGATCGCACGCTTTCTCGCCGCCGCGCGGACGCCTCCCGCGAGCGGGCCGCTCTCCGATCAGGCTTGCGCGACTGCGGATTGACGCCGGCGCGGTGCTTTTCCGGGGCCGATCCGTTTATCCCCACACGGCGTGAGCAGTCCTGTGGACAACTTGTGGGGATGCGGTGCAGGGTACTGATGGACAAGGGAATGTTGTGTCTGCACAAAAATGAGGCATTTGCGCAACACGTGGTGTGGGAAAGTCCCTGCTTATCCCCATCGGGCGTGGGCAGTCCTGTGGACAACTTGTGGGGATGCGTCGCAGAGGGCTGATGCGAAAGGAAATGTTGCTTCTGCGCAAAAATGAGGCATCGACACAACGTGCTTGTTGGTCGTCCGCTGCGGTCCGCTGCAGCTAGAATCGACGGTTTGCTTCGTTCTGCGGAATTGCCGATGCCCCACCAGCCCCGCGTGTCGTACGCCATCGCCCCCGCGCGTCCGGAGGCGCACATCTTCGAAGTCAGCTGCACCGTCGCCGCCCCCGATCCGGCCGGGCAGGTGTTTCGCCTTCCCGCGTGGATTCCCGGCAGCTACATGATCCGCGAGTTCGCCCGCAACATCATCACGCTGCGCGCGGAATGCAACGGCCGGCCGGTTGCGGTGGAAAAGCTCGACAAGCACAGCTGGCGCGCGGCGCCGGTCGACGCCGGACGTGCCTTGACGCTGAGCTACGAGGTGTACGCGTGGGATCTTTCGGTGCGCGCCGCCCATCTCGATGCCACGCACGGATTCTTCAACGGCACAAGCGTGTTCCTCGCAGTGGAAGGCAAGACCGACGAGCCCTGCTATGTCGATATCCTGCCGCCCGACGGCCCGGCGCTGCAGACGTGGAAGGTCGCGACGACGCTGCGGCGTCCGGCAGGGGATCCGCTCGCGGCGCCGGCGATGGGCTTCGGCCTGTACCGTGCGGAAAACTACGACGAACTGGTCGATCACCCGGTCGAGATGGGCTGCTTCACGCACGCGCGCTTCGAGGCGGCCGGCGTGCCCCACGATGTCGTCCTCACGGGGCGCCACGACTGCGACCTCGAACGCCTGTGCGCCGATCTGTCGCGCATCTGCACGTGGCAGATCGAACTGTTCGGTACGCCCGCCCCGGTCGATCGCTATCTCTTCCTCACGATGGTGGTCGGTGACGGATACGGCGGCCTCGAGCACCGCGCCTCGACCGCGCTGCTCACGAGCCGCAACGACCTGCCGTACGCGGGCATGCGCGAGCAGACCGACGGCTACCGGACCTTCCTCGGCTTGTGCAGCCACGAGTACTTCCACACGTGGAATGTCAAACGCATCAAGCCGGCGGCGTTCGCGCCCTACGACCTCGCCAGCGAGAACTACACGCGCCTGCTGTGGGCGTTCGAGGGCTTCACGTCCTACTACGACGACCTCGCGCTGGTGCGTTCGGGCGTGATCGGCGTGGAAGACTACCTCGCGCTGCTCGGCAAGACGATGTCCAACGTGCTGCGCGGCAGCGGCCGGTCGAAGCAGAGTGTCGCCGAATCGTCCTTCGATGCGTGGATCAAGTATTACCGGCAGGACGAGAACGCGCCGAACGCGATCGTCAGCTACTACGCGAAGGGGGCCCTGATCGCGCTCGCCCTCGACCTCCAGCTGCGCGCAGCGAGCGCGGGGCGCAAGAGCCTCGACGACGTCATGCGCCTGTTGTGGCAGCGGCACGGCCTGACGGGCGAAGGGGTCGCGGAGGACGGGCTGTTCGCGCTGGTCGGCGAGGTCGCGGAGGCGGGCCTCAAGGGTGCGGGGCGGCGCCTGTCGCGCTGGCTGAAGGACGCGGTCGAGGGGACCGAGGACCTGCCGCTGGACGAGTTCCTCCGCCCGTTCGGGATCGAATTCCGTACCGAGGCCGCGGTGAAGGGAGGATCGCTGGGTGTGAAGCTTGCAGGCGGCAATGGCGAGGCGAAGCTCGCGAACGTATTCGACGACGGCCCGGCGCAGCGATGCGGGCTTTCCGCGGGGGACGTGCTCGTCGCCGTCGATGGCCTCAAGGTGACGGCCGCTTCGCTGGACGGTCAGCTCGCGCGCCACCGGCCGGGCGAGCAGGTGACGATCCACGCCTTCCGTCGCGACGAGCTGATGACGTTCACGGCCGAACTCGCGGCTCCGCCGGCCGACACGGTGAAGCTCGCGAGCGGCAAGCGGGTGTCGGCGCCGATGCGCACCCTGCGCGAGGGCTGGCTGGGCAGCTGAGCGTCCGCCGGCGCGGACCTCAGGCGGACGAGTTTCCCTGCCGCCGCATCACGACGCGCAGCAGCCAGCCGAACAGCACCGCGGCGATTGTCGTCGACATCACGCCCGCCTCCCAGAAGCCGGCGACGTGCGGGCCCGTGGTGCGCCAGGGCGCATGGAAGCTCGCCCAGTAGCCGCCGGCGAGGCCCACCCCCCAGAAGCACACGGCATGCATCAACATCGGCACGAAGGTCACCTTGTAGCCGCGCAGGGCGTGCGCGGCGACGGTCTGCACCGAGTCGAACAGCTGGTAGAGGCAGACGTAGATCAGCAGCATGAGGCCGACCGTGCGCACGGCGACGTCTTCCGAGAACAGGGCAATGAGCGGCTTGCGCGCAATCCACAGCGCGATGCCGATGAGCGACGCGAGTCCCGCGGTGACGATCATGCCCACCCGTATTGTCATGCGCGCGCGGGCCCAGTCGCGCGCGCCGGCGGCCTGGCCGACGAGGACCAGCACGGCGATCGACATCGCCAGCGGCAGCATGTAGATCAGCGCGGCGATGTTCGCGACGACGCGATGGCCGGCGACGGACTCGGCGCCCAGGCGGGCGGCGAAAAGCGCGATCAGCGTGAAGGAGGACACCTCGATGAAGGTCGACAGGCCCATCGGCACGCCCAGGCGCAGCAGCCCGAGGATTTCCGCGGCCTGCGGTCCGCGCCAGTGCGAGAAGAGGCGATACGGCCGGTAGCCGGGGTTGCGGGCGAGATAGGTGGCGCCGCAGGCGAAGGCGAGCCAGTTCACGATCGCCGTCGAGATGCCGCAGCCGAGCACGCCCAGCGGCGGCAGCCACAGGTGGCCGTACACCAGCGCCCATGCGAGCGGGACGTGGGTCGCGGTGACGACGAAGCTGATCGCCATCAGCACGCGCGGCTTGCCGACGGCGTTGTTGAAGGCATAGAAGGTGCGGTACAGCAGCACGGCGGGCAGGCCCGCGGCGGTCGCGAGGAGGTACTCGCGGGTTTTTGCGTCGACATCAGGCGGGGCGCTGCTTAACTCCAGCAGGAAACCGGGGAAGACCATCAGCGCGATGCCGGGCACGGCGAGCATCAGCGCGAGCCAGAAGCCCTGCTGCAGGGCGGGGCCGATCCGCTCCGTGCGGCCGGCGCCGAAATGATGCGCGACGGTCGGAGCGACGGCCTGCAGCACGCCCACCACCAGCATCACGATGGAGATGTACACGCCGCTGCCGACCGCGACTGCGGCGAGGTCGACGGTGCTGTAGCGCCCGACGATCACGGTGTCGGCGATCATCATGCTCATCGACAGGATCTGTGCGACCAGCACCGGCCACGCATGGTGCAGCAGCTGGCGGGCAATGATGGACGATGAAACGGGCGACGAGGCGGAGGCGCTCAAGGAATCGGGTTCGGGCCGGGGGAAGAGGGCCCGGCGGATGCCGGGTGCGGGGAAGCGAGTTTAGCCAAAAAATCCATGCACATACCAGCCGCCAGGGGGATCGAGCTGCTCGAACACCCACCACAGCGCGGCATCGGGCGCGCGGGCGATGTAGTAGTCGCGGCGCATGTCGGCTCCGTCCCACCATCCCGACTCGATGCGCTCCGGTCCGTGCAGCAGCGTCAGCGCGCGGATCGACCCGAGCGCGCGCGGTTCGCTCATCAGCCACAGGGGGCGGGGGCCGGCGGCCGGCCCCCGCCCCCTGTGGCTGATG
>NZ_QVLR01000087.1 GCF_014822185.1 Azoarcus sp. Aa7 | reverse complement strand
GGCACGCCGGTGATCCTGTTCGAGTACGACCCGAGCCGCGCGCAGGCGGTCCCCTTACGCCTGCTCGAAGGCTGGAAGGGCCATCTGATGGCCGACGGGCTCGAGAGCTACGGGGCGATCTCCTTCTGCGAAGGGGTCACCCGGCTCGGCTGCTGGGTTCACGCGCGGCGTCGCTTTGTCGACGCCAGCAAGGTGCTGCCAGCGGGCAAGCGCGGCCGCGCCCACGAAGCGCTGGCCTTGATCGGCCATCTCTACGCCGTCGAGAAGGCGTGTCGCGAACTGAGCGACGCCGACCGTCTGGCACAACGCCAGACTCGCAGCCGTGCCGTGATCGACGAGCTGCGCCGTTGGCTCGACCAGGTGCTACCCACCGTGCCGCCTTCCTCGGTGCTCGGCGGCGCACTGGGCTACCTGCATCGGCAGTGGCCGCGCCTGATCCGCTACCTCGAGCGTGGCGATCTGCCGATCGACAACAACCCGGCCGAAAACGCCATCCGCCCCTTCGTGGTCGGGCGGAAGGCGTGGCTCTTCTCGGATACCCAGGCCGGTGCGCGTGCCAGCGCGCTCATCTACTCGCTGGTCGAAACCGCCAAGGCCAACGGCATGGAGCCGTATCTGTGGCTGCGCCACGTGCTGCGGGCGCTGCCTACCGCGACCACCGTCGAACACTTCGAGGCCCTCCTGCCCTGGAATCTCAAGGCTGAGCATCTGATCACAGCGTAGCGAG
>NZ_QVLR01000086.1 GCF_014822185.1 Azoarcus sp. Aa7 | reverse complement strand
GCAGGGCTACCGCAGCTACTCCTTCGTCATTCGTCGTCTTCCTCATCATCCAGTTCGAAGCCCAGCAGTTCGGCGCGGAACTCGTCGGAGGTCGCTGCCAGAAGACGCTTGGTCTTGATGCTGGTCTTGCGCGAGGAGTCAAGGCGGATGAGGTTGAGTGCGATGTGGCGTACGACCGCGAGATTGTGGGCGACGTGTCCGGAGCGGGCGCGGGCGTAGTCGTCATTGAACTGAACATCGAGGCACCAGTGCAGGCGATTCTCGACTTCCCAGTGACTGCGCACGGAGTGGGCGATTTTGTCCGCGTCGGGCGGGAGGCTGCTGATGTAGTGGCGCCGCTCCACCGTCCGTTTGCCGCCCACGGTGCGAGCACGCTCGACCACGGCAAAGCTCTTGATGTCCCGCCACTGCTCGGTCTTGTACAGGCGCTCGCCCACGTCGAAAGCCTCACAGCAGCGCACCTCCTCGCGGCCGTGCCCACGAGAACTCGTCTTGCTCGTGCTCGCCGCGGTGAGCACGCCGCCCACGCCCGCGTGCGCGAGCAGGATCGAATCGAGCAGCTTGGGCTGATTGTCTTTCACACACAGCACGTAGTGTCCGCCCTGTTCGCGAATCTGCCGCGCGATGGCGGTTTGGGTGCCCATCGCGTCGATGGTCACGATGCACTCGGCGATGTCGAGTGTAGCGAGCAGCTCGGGAATGGCGGTGATCTCGTTGGATTTCTCGACGGTCGCTGTCTGGCCGAGCACGATGCCCACCTCTGCTGCAAAGGCACTCACCATGTGCAGCGGCGCAGCCGCCGCCTTGCTCGTGGTGCGTCGGCTCGTCTTGCCGTCGATCGCGATGACCTGCCCGTGCGCGAGCGCCGGAATGACGGCGCCCACCCAGCAGCGAAAGACCCGCTCGAACTGGTGCGGATCGAGCAGGGCAAAGACCCGCTCGAAGGTGTCCGGCGAGGCCACCCCGTAGTCGAGTTTGAGGAACCCGCGCAGCCAATCGAGTTTGGCCCGACCCCACTGCGAGATCTCCTCGAAGTCGTCGGCACCGCTCAAGACCGCGCATACCGCCACCGTGAGCAGTTCGCTCAACCGATGCCGCGTCTGCTGCGCATTGCGCCAGTCCTCGAGCCCCTCGAATACCTCGACCATCACCGCCACCTTGTGTGCGTCCATCGCTTGCCCAAAAAGCAAGGAAACTACACAAAACAGGCGCGAGTGAACAGGGGGTGTGCAAGTGCATGATCGTCAACGGGTTTCTTTGGAGCTCATGCTATGTGCGTAGCTGCGGCAGCCCTG
>NZ_QVLR01000085.1 GCF_014822185.1 Azoarcus sp. Aa7 | reverse complement strand
TTCTTGGGTGAGCTGGTGGTACTTATGCATCGTTGCATCCTTTTTCTTGGCGGGAATTGGATGCAAGGAGTATCTCAGCTCGCCCTCCTATTTCGTGCGGCGTTGCGCTTACTTTGTGAATCCGCCAAACCTAACCCTACGGTCAACCGGACCGCCCAACAGCTGCGCTTCGCTCCGCTGTCGGGTTCCCTCCGCGCTGCGCGCTCCGGCGGCCGGTTACCTTCACGTTAGGCGTCATCCTGGGTAATTCCATTTCCATGTTTAATGCCCGCGCTCCAGTTATCCGCCGCATAGTCCTGGGCAATTTCTCGCCATCATTCTCCGAGCGTTCGCCGCTGGTCCTGCGCACTCCGGTCTTCGATCTGAACCGTCTTCTGTCCTTCGTCGTCAGCTCGTCCCGCCAACAGCTTTACATCTGCACCGGTGTTGCTCCCTCGCGCTCGCGTCCCTGTGGCAGTGTCACAAACCTCTCACCCTGCAATGTTTCTGGCATCATCTGGCACAGAACCATCGGGCACCACAACCACTCGTGAAAACCCTTTCCCTCGGCACGCCTAACCCTGCGCTCAACACGGACCGCCCAACAGCTGCGCTGTTGGGTTCCCTCCGCCCTGCGGGCTCCGGCTGCCGGTTAGCTTCACGTTAGCCCTTTACTTCCACGATCATGAGCACTGAGATCAACTTGAAATTCTGGCGCGGGGGACAAACGGCAGCCGAGCGACTTGCCGGCAATGTTCTGCATCTCGACGGATTTTCCTCACTCGATCCACAATGTCCTCTAGGTTGGCCTGATGGTCTTAAAGACGTCATTTGCGAAAAGAACGGGTGGAAGTATGTTGGTGCAGCCTATTTCCCGCCGACCGAGCAAACACTCACCGCAATCCGAAAGAAGTACCTTCATGATTTGGATGGAGTAGCAGCTAACGAGGCCGATGGGCTGGTTTTTGTTACCAACCAAACTCTTTCACCTACGGAGCGTGAAACGCTCGTTCAGCTTGCGACCAACAAAGGGCACAAGTCGATCATTTATCACTTGGAGCGAATCAGGCTGCTTCTTGATAGCCCATCTGGGTACGGTGTCCGGCTGGAGTTTCTTGACATCGACATGTCTAAGGAGGAGCAACTCAGCTTCTTCTCGCAGTGGAATCGTTCCTTTTCGGAGCAATTGAAAGAACACGGGTTGATGATAATCCGCGAACTCTCGAAGAAAATCGATTCTGTTAGAACGCCAACTGAGTATCTCAGCGAGCAGATTCACGAATTAGTTGAAGCTACTCGTAGCACTGCCTCCATGCTCGGCGCATCACTTGCGAAGAGCGCTAAGGACGACATTGCATTGCCGCACAGTGGCCCAGCGTCGAAATACTTATCGATAGAAGCTCTCTGTATGCTTCATCGGGCGCTGCTCCTCGACCATCCCCACGGAACCTTGGTTGGAACTCTTCGCAAACTCAAGGTGTGGATTGGGAACCCCGGTTCTACGCCAGACAATGCGACGTATGTTCCGCCCTCTCCAGAGCAAGTCCCACTCTTGACGGAAGAACTCTTGTCTAGCTGGCGTACAGGATATGACCACCTTGCAGATCAAGCTACTCCTCAAGAGATCATCTCCAAACTTACTGAGTTTCATCATCGCTTCCTGAAAATCCATCCGTTTGTTGACGGGAATGGCCGGCTAGCGCGGTTCCTATTGATGCAGCAGGCTAACGAACTGCTAAATCACAACAAACGCATTGTCATTGAAGATCGCAAACCCTACTTTGATGCGTTGGCGCTGGCAGATACCGGAAGCATGGCGTCCCTTGAGTCGATCATCACCCAAGCAATTTATGGTGTCGAGTTTGTGCCTGGCTCCCCCTGCCAGATGTCGGGGCAACAATGTCCCTCGTGTGGCGTAGGGGTCATGGACGTTGATGAGAGCCAGTCAGGTGTCGAATGCAAGAAATGTGGCTCTATGCCGTTTCCCGTGGAAATTGACTTCTCAACAAACATGACGATCGGTGGTACAACCCCGCGCTGCTGAGCTGAACCTTCCTCCGCCCATGAGCAACCAGATCGAAGCCCTCTTCACCA
>NZ_QVLR01000084.1 GCF_014822185.1 Azoarcus sp. Aa7 | reverse complement strand
GCCGGGGGCGGCGCCACCGCAGGTGCAGCGAGGGCGGTGGGGGCCGTGGTCTGGCTCGGCTCTGCCCGCACGTCCTGTTTCGCCTGCGGCGGGGGGGCCGCCGGTTGCGGCACGGGTTGTGTCCCCGCCGCGGACTGGTGCGGGTTTTCCGCGGCCTTTGCGACGGGTGTCGGCGCTGCCGGCTGCGGCGCCGTTGTCTGCCACGGGCGCCACCAGCCGAGGATCGCCGCCGCGAGGGCGAGCGCGAAACCTGCGGCGAGGTAGGGCGGGCGGGGCGTGGCGGCGTGACCCGTCACGCTCGGCGTGGTCTCGGGAAGGGTGTTCAGGTCCGGCACCTTGCCGCGATGGCGCGCGTGCTCGGATTTCTGCAGGGCTTCGAGGATGTAGGACATGCTATGGGGCCTGCTTCGTCAGGACGGGCGTGCCGGGATCGGACAGGGCTGCGAGGCGCACGACGGTCATCGGGCCGACGACTCCGTCTTCGGGCAGCCCGGTGCTGCGCTGGAAGGCGCGCATGCGCTCCTCGATCCGGGCGGTGTAGGTGCCGGCCGGCGCTTCGGGCTCCGCGACTCCCTCCCAGAGTCCGAGCTGGCGCACGACCCACGCCACGTCGCCGCCGCGCATGCCGGTTCCGACCGTGCGGTGCCATCCCGACGGCATCCGCCACAGCAGGGTGTAGTTGCCGTGCCATTGCCGCCGCAGGCTGTCGAGCGATACCTCGTGCGTGTCGCCGGCGAACGAGATGCGGGCGCGCTCGCCGTCGATCGCAAGCAGCGTCGCGAGGAAGTTCGGGCCGTCGGGCTGGCGCAGTTCGACGATGGCGGGCGCGTTCATCGCCCGCAGTTCGTCCAGACCTCCTTCGCGCCGCAGACAGCTGAAATCGCGGCGCGCGGCGAGGCGGCAGGCATCCTCGATGCCCATCAGGCGCGCGTCCAACCCCCACTGCGCGAACAGGCTGTGCACGGCCATCGCTTCGTGCAGCCAGTGTTCCTCGGCCTTTGGCCAGACGATTGCTTCCCCCTGTGCTGCCGCGGCCGGCTCCGCTGCGGTGGTGACAGGCTGTGCGCCAGCCTCGGTGCCCGCGTCCGGCGCCTCGCGTTCGGGCGTGGAGGGCGGTGCAGGTTCGGACGCGGAGGGGGCCGCTGCAACGGGGGTGGTCGTTCCGGTCGCGGGATCCGAAAAGCCGTAGTGCCATGCCGCGGCCGCTCCGCCCGCGAGCGCGACGCCGAGCGCGGCGGCCAGCACGATCCGCCGTGCCGGAAATGCCTGTGGCACGGAGCCCAGCACTTCTCCGGCGGCCTTGTCGAGCGTGGCGCGCGCTACGTTCGTCCTGCCTTCCACGTAGGTGCCGAGCAGCGCCCGGTCGCAGATCACGTTGATGAGCCGCGGCGTGCCGCCGCTCAGGCGGTACAGGCGGTCGATCTGCGCGTCCGCGAACAGCCGTTGCTGCCCGCCGGCGACCGCGAGGCGGTGATTCACGTACGCACCGACTTCCTGCCGCGACAGCGGTTCCAGGTGGTAGCGCGCGACGATGCGCTGCGCGAGCTGCCGCAGCTCCGGTTGCGCGAGGCGTTCGCGCAGCTCCGGCTGGCCGAGCAGGATGATCTGCAGCAGCTTGCGCTCGTGCGTCTCCAGATTGGTGAGCAGGCGCAGCTGTTCCAGCACCTCGGTCGACAGGTTCTGCGCCTCGTCGATGATCAGCACCGTCTTGCGCCCGCGCGCATTGGCGTCCAGCAGATGGCGGTTGATGCGATCGACCAGCACCTTGATCGAGCGCTCGCCACCGGTGACCGGCACGTGCAGCTCGTCGCACAGCGTCGCGAGCAGCTCCATGGTGTCGAGCTTGGGATTGAGGATGAAGGCGATGTCGCAGTCGTCCGGCACCTGCTCCAGCAGGCAGCGGCAGATGGTCGTCTTGCCGGTGCCGACTTCGCCGGTCAGCAGCACGAAGCCACCGTCGACGCGCAGCCCGTACAGCAGGTGCGCGAGCGCTTCGCGATGACGTTCACTCATGAAGAGGTAGCGCGGATCGGGCGCGATCGAGAAGGGCGCCGCGGAAAACCCGAAATACTCGTTGTACATGCGTCGTCTCGTCTCCGCCGGAGCGGCCGGGCGTCGTTGCGGGAGATCCGGAGCGTGCCATCAGCGCGGCGCGCTACGCTAGTGTCACATTAGCGGCGCGGATTCGCAAACCGTGCGCTGATTGCGGAGCCGCCGCGCCGACCTCCCGTTGTGGCCGGTTGCCTCTGCGTCAGGCCGCACTAAACTCAAGTGGTC
The DNA here is from genome assembly GCF_014822185.1 of Azoarcus sp. Aa7. Lineage (GTDB taxonomy): Bacteria > Pseudomonadota > Gammaproteobacteria > Burkholderiales > Rhodocyclaceae > Aromatoleum. The sequence goes on along the minus strand of NZ_QVLR01000084.1, from coordinate 21,006 downwards.
CCCGACCGCTTGAATGTGAGCCCTTGAAAGGAGCTGCCGTGCGTATGTCGGCCTCTGGCCCCAAGCGTGAGCAATCGCGAGATGAAGAGCTCGCAAACAGCGTGAGCCACGGTGTCGGGCTGGGCGCAGCACTGGTCGGGACGCCATTCCTCATCAACCGGGCGGCAGAGCAGGGACAGACTGCGTTCACCGTCGGCACGATTGTCTTCGCCGCGACGAGCATTTTTCTTTACCTCGCTTCGACCCTTTACCACGCGCTGCCGGTCGGCAAAGCCAAGCGGATTTTTCGCGTCATCGAACATTCCGCAATTTTCCTGCTCATCGCCGGTACGTACACGCCGTTTACGCTCGGAATACTTCGTGGTGCCTGGGGGTGGGCGCTACTTGGGATTATTTGGGGTCTTGCGATGCTCGGCGTGGTCCTCAAGGTGTTCGACAAGGCATCGAATCCCGTTTTTTCCACCGGACTTTATCTCTTGATGGGGTGGGTTGTCGTCATCGCGGTCGATCCCCTGCTTACGCAAATGCCTTCCGCGGGCCTGCTCTTGTTGGTCGCCGGCGGTTTGTCTTACACGGTCGGGGTGGCTTTCTTCGCGACCGATTCGCGGCTGCAATATGGTCACCTGATCTGGCACCTGTTTGTTCTGGCCGGGACGGCGTGTCACTATTTTGCGATTCTCTGGTATGCGGCCTGATTCCGTCGGGTGTTCGCGAGGAGGATGCACATGAACGAGAAGCCTGCAGCCAAGGCGGAATCGACGGCGGACCGCGCATTCGTGCATTCGCGCCTGATCGATGCGCCGCGCGAGCGCGTCTTCAGGGCCTTCAGCGATCCGGCGCACCTCGCGCGCTGGTGGGGGCCGAAGGGCTTCAGCAACACTTTCCAGGCGTTCGATTTCCGGCCCGGCGGCCGATGGCAGTTCATCATGCACGGGCCGGATGGCAGGAACTACCCGAACGAGAGCGTGTTTGTCGACGTCGTCGCGCCGGAGCGGGTCGTGCTGGAGCATGTTGTCGGCCATCATTTCGAGCTGACGATCACGCTGACGGCGCAGGGCGAACGGACGCTGGTCGGCTGGCGCCAGGTATTCGATACGGCGGCGGAGAAGCAGCGGATTGCCGACTTCGTGACCGAGGCGAACGAACAGAACCTCGATCGCCTCGCCGCCGAGGTGCTGAACGTCGTTTGAGTCGCGCATCGGGCATGCCGAATGCGGGCGGCTTGATGCAGAATTGCTGCGCGCAGCGATGGGCGGTCCGGTCCGTCGCGCGCCACTGTCGTTCAACTCACCACGAGTCTTATGGCCATTACCCGCATTCATCTTGCCGCAGCGACCGCCGTGGCCTTTTCCGCCATCGTGCTTGGCGGTACCGTGATCCGAATCGCCCTCTCGGGCGACGCCTTGATGCTGCGCTTCAGCTTCTCGCAGCCGCTGACGTGGATCATGGGGCTGATCGGCATCCTCGTCGCCTGGGGATTGCTGAAGCACTACCGCTGGGCCTGGTGGCTCGGCATGGGCGCGGCCGCTTATCAGCTCTACCGTGTCGGGAGCGTGCTCGTCGAGCATTTCAGCTTCTCGCGCCCGCCGGCCTTCTGGCCGCTGCTGGTCGCCGTGCTGATGCTGACTTTCCTCATACTGGTCTTCCCGTCGCACGTGCGGACGTCCTGCAGCCGGTGATTTCCGCGGCGGATCGGTCGCCCGGAATGTAAGCTTCCATTTCGCATGGCTGTGCGGGCGCCAGCGCGTCGGCATCATGAAGGTTTCCGCTCGCGCGGGCTCTGATCAGGAGGATCCAAGATGAAGCTCATCGGCATGCTCGATTCACCCTATGTCCGTCGCGTGGCGGTGTCGCTGCAGCTTCTCGGGCTGCGCTTCGAACACCAGTCGCTGTCGGTGTTCCGCACCTTCGACCAGTTCCGCGAGATCAATCCCGTGGTCAAGGCGCCGACCTTCATCTGCGACGACGGCGAGGTGCTGATGGATTCGACGCTGATCCTGGAATACGCGGAAGCGCTCGCGCGGCCGGGTCGCAGCCTGATGCCCACGTCCGTGCCGGAGCTTCAGCACGCGCTGCGCGTGATCGGGCTGGCGCTGGCGGCGTGCGAGAAGAGCGTGCAGATCATCTACGAACGCGGCCAGCGTCCGCCCGAGAAGCAGCATGAACCCTGGGTCGAACGCGTCTCCGGGCAACTGCTCGCGGCCCTTGGCGCGTTGGAGCAGGAGTTGGAGCGGCGACCGCTGGCAGCGACGAGTGCGACGATCGATCAGGCGGGCGTGACGACGGCGATCGTGTGGCACTTCGCTCGGCAGATGGTCCCGGACGTCGTCCCGGCGGCCGACTTCCCGGCGCTCGCGGCGTACTCGGCCCGGGCCGAAGCGCTGCCCGAGTTCGTGGCCGCGCCGCATGGGGCGGGTACCTATCGGCACGCAGGCCAAGGGCAGGGGTAAAGGCTGATCGTGTCCGACGAGGTTTTCCTCGGCGTCGTCTTGCCGGTGATCTTCCTGCTTGCCGGGACGGGGCTGCTGACCATTGCCGCGCGGCAGGCGGCGCGCACGCGGGCGTTTCTGGAAACGGCGAAGGAAGCGCCCGGGGAGGTTGTCGCGCTCGAGGAGGAGCCCGCGATGGAAGCGGGAGATCCGCGCACCTATCGGCCGGTCGTTTCCTTCACGCCGGGTGGTGGGGCGCAGCTGCGCTTCAGCGCGCTGGCCCATTCGAATCCGCCCGCGTACGCGCTTGGCGCGTCGGTCCGCGTCCTTTACGATCCCGGGCGGCCCTTTGAGGCGCGAATCAGGTCCTTCCGCGAGCTGTGGATGGCGCCGCTGCTGCTGGGCGCCCTGGGCGGTGTTTTCACCGGGCTGGGGGCGGCCATATTGCTGGGCTGCATTCCCTTATGAGTTTCCGTCGGAGCCGATGGAGCCGATTCCGATGAAAGGAGCAAGGTGATGATCTACAAGGGTAGCTGCCATTGCGGTCGGGTGGCCTTCGAGGTCGAAGGCGAACTCACGCAGGTCCTCGATTGCAATTGCTCGATCTGCGTACGCAAGGGGGCTCTGCTGTGGTTCGTCCCCCGCGACAAGCTGCGCTTGCTGACGCCGGAAGAGGACCTCGCCACCTACACCTTCAACACGCACACGATCAAGCACCGTTTCTGCCCGACCTGCGGCATCCATCCCTTCGGCGAGGGCACGGATCCGGCGGGCAACCGCATGGCGGCGATCAACGTGCGTTGCCTGGAGGGCGTGAAGCTCGCGTCCCTGCCGGTGAAGCACTTCGACGGACGCTCGCGCTAGGCGTCGGCCGTCGCCTGCGTGTTCGGCGATATCCAACCTCGCATCAGCGGATCGTGCCGTTGAGCAGCAGATAGCCCGGCAGCCAGCCGGTGAAGATCCCTTGCACGATCGCGGTCCATGCGGCGAGGCGCGTCAGCGGTTTCTGCAGCGCGAGGAGCAGGAAGAACAGCAGCCATAGCACGCTCCACGCGGCCCACGAGGCGCCCAGCCACAGGTCCCAGCTGCTGTGTGCGCCCGCCAGCGTCTCGATGGCGACCGGCACGGCGGTGATCGCGACGAACAGGCTGAACCAGCCGAGTCCGCGGCCGTCGGCGCCGTTGTGGCGGTTGAGCGCGACCCACAGGTAGGTGAAGGAGAACAGCAGCGAGAAGGCGGCGGCCTTGATCGAGGCGGCATCTGCAGCGTCGCCGAAGGCGAGCTTCAGCGAGACGAGCAGCGTGACGCCGCCGGCGAAGAAGTTGATCAGCGGGATCTCGCGGTCGCCGATGCGGCCGAGCATCCATAGGCCGTTGAGGATCAGCACTGCGCCGACGTAGAAGAGGGCAAGGCCGAGAAGCATGGTCGGGATGAGGTTGGGTTAGTGCTGCTAATCGCCGGGGCCGCATGGGGTGTTCGCTCTGCGGCTGCGGAACTCGCGGTACAGCGCGCTTCCGCGCTGTCCGCTCAGACAGTCCTCGCCGCGCCGCGAACACCCCACACGTCCCCGGCTGCGTCGGGGAGTGCTGGGAGGTATTGTTCTAGCGATTGATGTCGATCAGGACGGGTTCGGCGAGAGTCACTTCGTCGCAGTTGTGGCCGTTGCCCGCGCGGTCGATGACGACAAAGTCGCACACCGTATCCAGCGCGAGCAGCGGGTGATGCCACACGCCGCGGGCGTAATTGACGCCCTGATCGCCGCGGGCGACGAAGACGCGCAGGTTCTCCGTAGTCGGGGGATCGCCCGCGGGGGCGACGACGACCAGATATGGCCGGCCGGACATCGGCACGAAGGCCTGGCTGCCGAGCGGGTGCCGTTCCATCATCTCGACCGGAAAGGGGAGCGCCCGCGGTTGGCCGCGGAAGATCGACGCGATGGTGCGCCCGTCCGGGCCCGGGTCGATCTGCGCGAGGTCGTGGAAGCGCATCGTGTTGCCGCCGTTGATCGCGAAGCGCCGCACGTCGTCGCGCGCCGAGATGACGTCGCCGAAAGGCGCGAAGGCCTCGGGTGTCAGCGGCTCGGCGACGATGTGCAGCGGTTCCGGCATGGCCGCCTGCGTGGGCAGGGCGTTCATCGCGCCACTCATTTCTTCACTTTCCCCCACAGACGCAGGCGCGACACGCCGCCGTCCGGGATGATGTTCAGGCGCACGTGGGTGACGGGGCCGAGCTTGGCGATCTGTTCCGCGAAGCTGTGGATCGCGTCCATCGACAGCTTCTGCTCGGGCAGCAGCACCGGCCAGAACATGCTTTGCGTGATCACCGACTGGTCGGTGCCGCCCTCGACGAAGGCGGCCTGGATCGAGCAACGGTCGGGGTAGTTGCCCTTGAAGTGGGCGGTGTCGACCTCGATCTTCTCGATCGTGCCGGCCGCACCCAGCTGCAGGATGCACCAGTCGGCGCCGGGCTCGCGGCGGCGGCGGGTTTCCCAGCCGTCGCCCATGTTGATGCCGCGCCCGGGCAGGATCAGGTTCGACGCGGTGCCGAAGTGCGCATCGTTCCACGCCACCGGGCGGCCGCCGTTTTCCAGCGCGACCAGGTCGACCAACGCATCGCCCGTGCCCTCGAACACGCCGACCGGCTGGCCATAGACGCGTAGTCGCGCGATGCCGCCGTCGGGGTAGATGTTCACGCGCAGGTGCGTGAAGGCCGCGTCGGAGTTCGCCTGCAGCAGGTGGTGGCTGTTGCCCGAGAGCGAGGTCGAGGGGAGGATCTCGGTCCACTTCGCATCCTTGAGCGCGGCCGTATCGTCGCTGTCGCGCACGGTGGCCTCGATCGACACCGCGGGCGCGTAGTTGCCGGTGAAGTGGCTGGTGTCGACGTCGAAGCCGCGGATCGTGCCCTTGCGGCCGAGTTTGACGAAGCACCAGTCGTGGCCGGTGGTGCGCTTGCGCCGGGTCTCCCAGCCGTCCATCCACTTGCCGTTGTCGTCGTATTTGCCGGGGACGAATTGCGCCGGTTCGGGGTTGAGCATGCGCGCGACCTCGGCGAAGAAGTCGTCGGACGCGTACAGCGCCTTGGCGCCGATGCGCGGGTTGGCCAGATCGACCGAGCGCAGCGCCCAGTCGGGCAGGGTGGCGGGTTCTGCGATCCGGATGGCGCCGGTATTGTGGCTCATGGTGTTCTCCTTGGCGGGGTTGGGGGGATTCAGTGCCCCGACCGGACGGGCCGGCCGTGGGGCGGTTGGTGTCGGTCGGTTTGCGTCAGGCGCGGGCCGGTGCAGCGACCATGGGGGCGGCGACCGTGGTGCTGACGCCGGCGTCGGGTTCAGGCTCGGCGGCCGGAGCGTTCAGATCGACGGTGACTTCGCGATTGAGCACCTGGTGCGCGCGCTGGCGGTCGATGTCCTTCTCCCACACGCCGACGACGACGGTGGCGACGCAGTTGCCGATCATGTTGGTCAGCGCGCGGGCCATGCCCATGAACCAGTCGACCGACAGCACCAGCACGAGGCCGATCGCGGGAATCGCCGGAATCGCGCTCAGGGTTGCGGCCAGGATCACGATTGCCGAGCCCGGCACGCCGTGGGCGCCCTTGGACGTCACCAGCGAAATCGCCAGGATGGTCAGCAGGTCGACCATCGACAGCGGCGTATTGGTGGCCTGGGCGATGAAGACCGCGGCGAGCGTCAGGTAGATCGAGAAGCCATCGAGGTTGAAGGAGTAGCCGGTCGGGATCACGAGGCCGACGGTCGAGTCCTTGATGCCCAACAGCTCGAGCTTGCGCATCACCTGCGGCAGCACGGAGTCGGACGAGGCGGTGCCGAGCACGACCAGCAGTTCCTCGCGCAGGTAGCGCAGCAGCTTGAAGATGTTGAAGCCGGCCAGACGCAGGATGAAGCCGAGCACGCCGACGACGAAGATCGCGCAGGTGACGTAGAACAATGCGACCAGCATGCCGAGCTGCTTCAGGGAGCCGATGCCGTACTTGCCGACGGTGAAGGCGATGGCGCCGAGCACGCCGAGCGGGGCGAGCTTGACGATGAAGCCGATCAGCTTGAAGAACACGTGCGACAGGCGATCGATCGCAGCGCTGACCGGGCGGCCCTGTTCGCCGAGCGCGGCGACGGCGCAACCGAACAGGATCGCGATCAGCAGCACCTGCAGGATGTCGCCCTTGGCGAAGGCGTCGATGAAGGTCGCCGGGATGACCTTCATCAGGAAGTCGATCGTGCTGGTCGCCTGATGGACCCGTTCCGACAGGCCGCTCATGGCCGACGCATCGAGCGAATTCGGGTCGACGTTCATGCCGACACCGGGCTGCAGCACGAAGGCGAGCAGGACGCCGAGCGCCAGCGCGAAGGTCGTGACGATCTCGAAATACACCAGCGCCTTGACACCGACGCGGCCGACCTTCTTCAGGTCGCCGGTGCTGGAGATGCCGTGGACGACGACGCAGAAGACGAGCGGGGCGATGATCATCTTGATCAGCTTGATGAAGCCGTCGCCGAGGGGTTTGAGTTTGACGGAGAACTCCGGCCATACGAAGCCGACGATGACGCCAAGGATCAGTGCGATGACCACTTGGCCGAACAGGGTCTTGTGAAAGCGTTTTTGCATGGTTCACCTCGCGAACCGGATGAAGAAGGCTGCGTATCGCAACCGCTCGTGTGCCGTGTCGTCTCGGACCTTTGGTGTGGAACTCCGGGGCTTCGGCCATCCGTCGAGCGGTCACCGGATCGATGTGTCCGCCGCAGATGCTTTCTCAAATGTGTACTGACATGTTAGTTAGAGTGTCACTTATTAGTCAATAAAAAATTTTTTTATGGACTGCTGTCCCATGCCAGCCGACATTTGCCCTGTTGCGGCAGCCGTGTACCATTTCAGAATCTTCGAGAGGGCAAACTTATGAACATGCCGGACGGTGAAGGTTTGCTGCTTGCCGAAAAGGCCTTCAACGCGCTGAAGGCCTTGCTGACCGGTGGCCAGCTGCGTGCCGGCCAGTTCGTGTCGATGCCCGATCTGGCGCGCATGGTGGATCTGCCGCTGGCGCCGGTGCGCGAGGGGGTCAAGCGCGCCGAGTCGGCCGGACTCCTGAACGTGCTGCCCAAGCGCGGCGTCGCGGTGATGGAGGCGACCCCCGACCTGATCCGCGAATACTTCGACCTGCGCCTGATCTTCGACCAGGAAGGGGCGCGGCGACTCGTGCGCCGGGGCGACGGCGAGCGGCTTGCCGAACTGCGCGAAGTCCATGTACGACTGCTCGACGCGGCACGCAACGGCATCACGGCCTCGCTGCAGCGCGAGGCGATGGCGGTGGATTGGGCGCTGCACGGCACGCTCTCCGATGCCTTGGGCAACCCGACGGTACGCACGATCTATGCGCAGAACCGCGACCGCATCTCGGTGATGCAGCATTCGCGACCGCTGCTGCCCGACCGCATCGTGCCGGCGATGGAAGAGCACCTCGTGATCCTCGACGCGATCATCGGCGGCGACGAGCACGTCGCCGCGGACGCGGTGCGCCAGCACTTCAACCAGACGCTGCGCTGGTGGGGCATCTTCGCCTGAACGGCGGCGGATGTACGCCGGTCGATAGGCGCGAGACTCAGGCGGGCTGCACCGCGCCGACGAAATTCGCGAGCTCCGGCGTCTGCGGATCGGCGAACACCGTCTTCGGATCGCCGCTCTCGTGGATGCGGCCGTGGTGCATGAAGATCAGCTTGTTGCCGACCTCGCGCGCGAAGCGCATCTCGTGCGTGACCATGATCAGCGTCATGCCCTCGGCGGCGAGCTGACGCACGACGGCGAGCACTTCGCTGACGAGTTCCGGGTCGAGCGCCGAGGTGATCTCGTCGCAAAGCAGCACCTTGGGTCGCATCGCGAGCGCGCGGGCGATCGCGACGCGCTGCTGCTGCCCGCCCGAGAGCTGGTCGGGATAGCTGTCGAACTTGTCCGAGAGGCCAACCTTCAGCAGCACTTCCTTCGCGATGTCTTGGGCTTCGGCCTTCGGTGTGCCCTTCACGACCGTCGGCGCGAGCATCACGTTCTGGCCGGCGGTGAGATGCGGGAACAGGTTGAACTGCTGGAACACCATGCCGACCTTCTGGCGCAGCGCCCGCAGGTCGCCCTTGCCGTCGTGCAGCGCGGTGCCGTCGACGACGAGTTCGCCCTTGTCGGTGGTCTCGAGGCCGTTGATCGTGCGCAACAGCGTGCTCTTGCCCGAGCCGCTGCGGCCGATCAGGGCGACGACGTCGCCGCTCGCCACTTCGAGGTCGATGCCCTTGAGGACGTGATTGGTGCCGAAGTGCTTGTGCAGGCCGGCGATCTTAACGAGCGACATGGAATTTCCTCTCCAGGCTTTTCGCGTACAGCGAAAGCGGGTAACACAGCGCGAAGTAGCCGGCGGCCACGAGCCCGAACACGAGGAAGGGCTCGAAGGTGGCGTTGGCGAGCATTGAGCCGGTCTTCGTGAGTTCGGCGAAGCCGATGATCGAGGTCACCGCGGTGCCCTTGACCACCTGCACCGAGAAGCCGACGGTGGGCGCGATCGCGATGCGCAGCGCCTGCGGCAGGATCACGTGGCGCATCTGTTGCGGGTAGGTCAGCGCCAGCGTGGCGGAAGCCTCCCACTGGCCCTTCGGCACCGCTTCCACGCAGCCGCGCCAGATCTCGGCGAGATAGGCGCTGGTGAAGAGCGTGAGTCCCGCGGCGGCGGCGAGCCAGGGCGAGACGTCGATGCCGACGAGCGACAGGCCGAAGAACACGATGAAGAGCTGCATCAGCAGCGGCGTGCCCTGGAAGATTTCGATGTAGGCCTTGGTCGCCGCCTGCAGGACACGGTTGTCGGCGATGCGCGCGAACAGGATCGCAAGCCCGACGATACCGCCCAGCACGAACGCGATCAGCGACAGTGCGAGCGTCCATTTGCCGGCGTCGAGCAGGTTGCGGACGATGTCCCAGGTCGAGAACTGGACGAGCATCAGCGGGTCCTCCCGACGACGTAGCGCTGGCCGAGTTGCACCAGCAGCTGGCGGATCAGCAGTGCCATCGCGAAGTACAGCGCGGTCGTGACGAAGTAGGTCTCGAAGGCGCGGAAGTTGCGCGACTGGATGAAGTTCGCCGCAAAGGTCAGCTCCTCGGTCGCGATCTGCGAGCACACCGCCGAGCCGAGCATCACGATGATCACCTGGCTGGTGAGCGCCGGCCACACCTTCGCCAGCGCGGGGCGCAGCACCACGTGGCGGAAGATCTGCGGGCGTGTCAGCGCAAGGGACTCGGCTGCTTCGATCTGGCCGCGCGGCGTCGCCTGGATGCCGGCGCGGATGATCTCGGTGGAATAGGCGCCGAGGTTGATCACCATCGCGAGCACGGCGGCCTGCCATTCGCTCATCCGCACGCCGAGCGCGGGCAGGCCGAAGAAGATGAAGAAGAGCTGCACGAGGAAGGGCGTGTTGCGGATCGCCTCCACATACACGCCGAAGAGGCGATCGAAGGGGCGCAGCTTCCACGCGCGGCACACCGCGCCGGTGACGCCGAGCCCGATCCCGAGCACCGCACCCACCGCCGTCAGCGCCAGCGTGAAGCCGGCGCCCGACAGCAGCAGGCCGGTCTGCTCGAACACCGGCGCGAAGTCGAATCGATAGGCCATGGTCGATTTCTCGTCGCGGGGCCGGTCTTACAGATCCTTCGGTAGCGGTGCGTGCAGCCAGCGCTGGGCGATCTCGTTGAGCGTGCCGTCCTTCTTGGCCTTGGCGATGATCGCGTTGACCTTGGTCGTCAGCGCGGCCTCACCCTTCGCGACGCCGACGTAGCAGGGCGAGTTCTTGATCAGGAACTTCGCTCCGAGGCGTCGTAGCTTGGTCATGTCGTTGACCGCCGCGGCGACGACGTTGCCGGTGGCGACGAACTGCACCTGGCCGGTGAGGTAGGCCGAGATCGTCGCGTTGTTGTCTTCGAAGCGCTTGATGGTCGCGGTGGCGGGGGCGATTTTGGTGAGTTCGAGATCCTCGACGGAGCCGCGCGTGACGCCGATGGTCTTGCCGGCGAGTTCTTCGGCCTTGGTGAGCTTGACGTCCTCGGGGCCGAATACGCCGTTGAAGAAGGGGGCGTAGGCGTCGGAGAAGTCGATCACCTTTTCGCGGTCCGGATTCTTGCCGAGGCTGGAGATCACGAGGTCGGCCTTGCCGGTGGTGAGGTAGGGGATGCGGTTGGTGCTCGTCACCGGGATCAGTTCGATCTTCACGCCGAGTTCCCTGGCGATCAGGCTTGCTATGTCGATGTCGTAGCCGCGCGGCTTGAGGTCGGTGCCGACGCTGCCGAAGGGCGGGAAGTCCTGCGGCACGGCGACGCGCAGGGTGCCGGCTTTCTGGATGTCGGTGAGGACGTCGGCGCGGGCGTTGGACAGGCCGAAACTGCTGGCGACGGCGATGCCGGCGGCAAGTGCGCAGAGGCTGCGGATGAAGGGGCGGCGGGAGGAAGTGGACGACATTTGCAATCTCCTGGGGAGGGCGGTTTCAGAGGATGGGGATCAGTGAAAAGGGGAACTGAGGCCGACGCGTTTCGCGGCGGCGGAGAGGTGCTCGCGCATCGCGGCTTCGGCGGCCGCGGCGTCGCCGGCGAGAATGGCGTCGATGATGTGGCGGTGCTCGTCGGCGGGTTCCCAGATGCCGGTCGGGTTCGAGAAGGGCAGGCGCAGGCTGTGGCCGATCTGGTCGCGGAACTGGGCGGCGACGCTGGCGAGGCCGGCGTTGCCGGAGAGTTCGGCGAGGCACAGGTGGAATTGCAGGTCCCAGTCTGAGGCCATCACGAGGTCGCAGACCTTGAGGGCTTCTTCCATGCCGCGCTGGATGGTTTCGAGGCGTTCGCGGCCGGCGGCGTCGATGCGGCGGGCGGCGAGGGCGGTCCAGGCGGGTTCGAGGACGGCGCGGAATTCGAACAGCGCCTGCGGCGTCATCGAGGCAGTGCCGCGCGGCAGCTGGGCGGGGTCGGGGCGCTTGCCCGCGGTCACGAAGACGCCCTTGCTCGGCTGGCTACGCACGAGGCCGAGCGCTTCGAGCGTGGAGATGGCTTCGCGCAGCGAGGCGCGGCTGATGGAGAGTTGTTCGGCGAGTTCGCGCTGCGAGGGCAGGGCGGACCCGGCGGGGAATTCACCGTCGATGATGCGGCGCTGGAGCGCTTGGGCGGCAACGTTGGCGATGCTCGGCATGTCGGTTCCTGAGTTCCGTGATCTGACTGGTCAGACCGGTCAGGCCAGGAATTGCAGGAAACATGCCACGAGGGATGGAAGTGGGTGAGAGCCCCTGTTGATGCGGGTTGCGGCAGGTTTAAGGTCAGGAACGGAACGGTTGATTCGCGCTCTATCGCGGTGCGTCGGGGGCGTCGCGCGAACCACACTGGGGCGTTCGCTAGGGCATTAAGGGGGGGCGGTAGGCGTTGCCGCTAAACCGCCGGTGCCGTGCGGGGTATTCGCTCTGCGGCTGCGGAACTCGCTCTGCACCGCGCTTCCGCGGTGCGAGCTCAGACAGTCCTCGCCGCGCCGCGAACACCCCACACGTCCCCGGCTACGACCGGGGTGGTTCAGCGGGACGTTTCCTGCCGGCGCGAAGAACGTTAGCGCGTAAGGTCGATTACACCGGTTTCAACGAGCTGCACTTCGTCGCAGTTCGGGCCTTCGCCGGCGCGGTCGATGACGAGGAAGTCCGACACGCCGTCGAGCGCGAGCAGCGGGTGGTGCCAGACGCCGCGCGCATAATTCACGCCCTGGTCGCCGCGCGCGAGGAACACGCGCACCGTCTCGACATCGGGTGCGTCGCCCGCCGGCGCCACGACGACGAGGTAGGGTGCGCCCGACAAGGGCACGAAGGCTTGGCTGCCGAGCGGGTGACGCTCCATCATCGTCACCGTGAAGGGCAGCGCGCGCGGCTGGCCGCGGAAGATCGACACGATCGTGCGACCAGCCAGGCCCGGTTCGATCTGCGCGAGATCGTGGTAGCGCTCGGTGTTGCCGCCGTTGATGGTGAAGTGGTGTGCCGCGTCGGACGCCTCGATGACGTCGCCGAAGGGCGCAAAGGCTTCGCGCGTCAGCGGCTCGACGTCGAGCCGGATCATGGTTTCGTTCATTTCTTCACTCTCCCCCACAGACGCAGGCGCGAGACGCCGCCGTCCGGGATGATGTTCAGGCGCACGTGGGTGACGGGGCCGAGCTTGGCGATCTGTTCCGCGAAGCTGTGGATCGCATCCATGCTGAGTTTCTGCTCGGGCAGCAGCACGGGCCAGAACATGCTCTGGGTGATCACGGACTGGTCGGTGCCGCCCTCGACGAAGGCGGCCTGGATCGAGCAGCGGTCGGGGTAGTTGCCCTTGAAGTGGGCGGTGTCGACCTCGATCTTCTCGATCGTGCCGGCCGCGCCGAGCTGCAGGATGCACCAGTCGGCGCCGGGCTCGCGGCGGCGGCGGGTTTCCCAGCCGTCGCCCATGTTGATGCCGCGTCCGGGCAGGATCAGGTTCGACGCGGTGCCGAAGTGCGCGTCGTTCCACGCCACCGGGCGGCCGCCGTTTTCCAGCGCGACCAGGTCGACCAACGCATCGCCCGTGCCCTCGAACACGCCGACCGGCTGGCCATACACGCGTAGTCGCGCGATGCCGCCGTCGGGGTAGATGTTCACGCGCAGGTGCGTGAAGGCCGCGTCGGAGTTCGCCTGCAGCAGGTGGTGGCTGTTACCCGAGAGCGAGGTCGAGGGGAGGATCTCGGTCCACGTCGCATCTTTCAGCGCGGCCGTATCGTCGCTGTCGCACACGGTGGCCTCGATCGACACCGCGGGCGCGTAGTTGCCGGTGAAGTGGCTGGTGTCGACGTCGAAGCCGCGGATCGTGCCCTTGCGGCCGAGCTTGACGAAGCACCAGTCGTGGCCGGTGGTGCGCTTGCGCCGGGTCTCCCAGCCGTCCATCCACTTGCCGTTGTCGTCGTACTTGCCGGGGATGAACTGCGCCGGTTCGGGGTTGAGCATGCGCGCGACCTCGGCGAAGAAGTCGTCGGAGGCGTACAGCGCCTTGGCGCCGATGCGCGGGTTGGCCAGATCCACCGAGCGGGTGGCCCAGTCGGGCAGGACGGCGGGTTCGGCGATGCGGACACTGCCAGTGTTGTGGTTGCTCATGCGGGCTCTCTCTGTTTCATGAAGCGGGTTGGGGGAGGTCGCGGACAGCCCTGCCGCCCGCGACGTTCAAGGTCGTGATGCTGATTCGGTTGCGAGGACCGTAGGGCGGGAAAGCCGAAGGCGCATCCCGCCAAAGGAGCGTATCGGTCTGGCACCGCCGCATGGCGGGAGGCGCTACGCTTTCCCGCCCTACGTCATCAGGCCGATTCCGCCGCGAGCGTCAGTTCGCCTTCGGACACGCTCTGGCCCTTCATCGCGAGGTGGTAGAACAGCGCACCCAGCGCGCAGCCGATGAACCAGTTGAAGTCGGCCAGCACCTTGGCGCCCGACAGCGTGATCGCGACACCGACCAGCACTGCCGGAGCGAGCGCCCACATCGCGCGCTTGTTCACGCCGTTGTCGTACCAGTAGGCGCCGCCCGGTTTGTCGCTGTAGAGGTCATCGACGACGATCTTCTTGTTGCGCACGAAGTAGAAGTCCACCAGCAGGATGCCGAACAGCGGGCCGATGAAGGCGGCGAGCATGTCGAGCGTGTAGTGGATCACTTCCGGCGAGTTGAACAGGTTCCAGGGGGTGATGAAGATCGAACCGACTGCGGCAATGAAGCCGCCGGTGCGGAAGCTGATGTGCTTAGGTGCGACGTTGGAGAAGTCGAAGGCCGGCGACACGAAGTTGGCGACGATGTTGATGCCGATCGTGGCCGTTACGAAGGTGAAGGCACCGAGCACTGCGACCATCGTGTTGTCGATCTTGCTCACCGTCTCGATCGGGTCGGTGATCATGTGGCCGAACACCGGGATCGTGCCGGACGTGATGACGACGGTGACGACCGAGAAGGCGAGGAAGTTCACCGGCAGGCCCCAGAAGTTGCCGCGCTTCACTTCGTCGAAAGTCTTGCCGTAGCGCGAGAAGTCGCCGAAGTTCAGCATCGGGCCGGAGAAGTAGGACACCACCAGCGCAATCGCGGTGATCATCGGGCCGAGCGCCGACCAGCCTTCGTACTTCACTTCGCCGAGATTCAGGCTGATGTTGTCGATGCCGGCCTTCCAGACGATCCAGCCGGCGAGGGCGAACATCACCACGTAGACCGCGGGGCCGGCCCAGTCGATGAAGCGCTTGATCGCTTCCATGCCGTGCCAGAAGACGATCGCCTGCAGCACCCACATGATTGAGAAGCCGAGCCAGCCCAGATACGACAGGCCGGCAAAGCTGCTATGCGCGAGGCTTTCGAGGCCGGGGAAGAAGCGCAGCAATACGATCGTGAGCGCCGAGGAGGCGAGGAAGGTTTGTATCCCGTACCACGCCACCGCGATCAGGCCGCGGATGATCGCCGGTACGTTCGCGCCCCATACGCCGAAGGCCAGGCGGCAGGCGACGGGGTAGGGAATGCCGGCCTGTTGGCTCGGCCGCGCGACCCAGTTGCACAGCACGTTGACGAGGCAGATGCCGACGATCAGCGATACCAGCACCTGCCAGCTGGTGAGGCCAAGTGCGAACAGACTGCCGGCGAAAACGTATCCACCGACACTGTGCACATCCGACATCCAGAACGCGAAAATGTTGTACCAGTTCCAGTTCTTGTCTTTCAGAGGACCGAGGTCCTCGTTGTACAGGCGGTCGCTGTAACCCGCCGGCAGGTGCTCTGACATGCTTGTCTCCTCATGGCCGCGGTCGGTTCCGCGGCGGCTACCTTTGTGGATTGTGCGGTCCTACAGTCGTCGAGCACGGAACGTATAATTTCTCTTATGCGCTCATAAACTGTATCCGTGTTGATATAAAAGTGTATCCAATAGATGAAGTCAAGAAGTTTTTTCGACCTCATCTGCAGATCCGCGTCAATACTGGTGTTCGGTGGGTGTAACAAGACTGCGCTTTCGCGAAGGTGAAAACTTGTCGCTGTGGATACAAAAATATATTGAATTGTGTCCAAAGTGCTTCTAGACTGATTTCAACGACGGGCCGGATGCGTCCTGCCCGGACATGGAGACAATGATGGGAAAACGTGCATCGGCTGAACTCGGGACCGGACGCGCCGACGATGGACTCGGCGGCAACGGCCGTGACGAGACGATCTACCGCAATCTGTTCGTCGCGATCGTCGAGAACCACCTCGCGCCCGGCACCAAGCTGCCCGAGGACACGCTCGCGGAAACCTACGGCGTCAGCCGCACCAGCATCCGCAAGGTGTTGCAGCGGCTCGCGCACGAGCGCCTCGTCGACGTGCGCCTGAACCGGGGCGCCTCGGTCGCCCAGCCCTCGGTCGGCGAGGCGCGCGACATCTTCTCCGCCCGCCGCATCATCGAATGCGGGGCGATCCCGCAGGTCATCGCGAAGGCCACGCCCGCTGCGCTGGAAGAGCTCCGCGAGCTGGTGAGCCGCGAGCATGCCGCGCAGGACCGCGGCGACTGGCGCGAGTCGATCTATCTCTCGGGCGCCTTTCACGTCGCGCTGATCCGCCTTTCCGGCAACGAAACCCTGACCGATTTCCTGACCCAGCTCGTGTCGCGCTCGTCGCTCGTGATCGCCACCTACGGCTCGCCGCAGACGGCGAGCTGCCGCCATTCCGAGCACGACGACGTGATCGGGATCATCGCGGCGGGCGATGTCGATGGCGCGGCACGCTGGATGGACCGTCATCTGCGCGATGTCGAGCGCAGCGTCGTCCTGGTCGAGGAAGAACCGGTCGCCGCCGACCTGAAGAAGATTCTCGAGGAGGTCGCCCAGCGCCGCACCAAGCTGCGCTAGGAAGCGACCCCTCCGTATACAAAAGGAGACAGCAATGCTGATACGCGTCATCAACCCCAACACCACCCGCAGCATGACCGAGAAGATCGGCGTCTCGGCGCAGCGCGTCGCCGCACCCGGCACGCGCATCGTCGCGACCAATCCGGACAGCGGCCCGGTGTCGATCGAGAGCCATTTCGACGAGGCGATCAGCGCCGTCGGCGTCGCCGAGGAAGTGCGCAAGGGCGAGAAGGAGGGGACGGACGCGTACGTGATCGCCTGCTTCGGCGACCCCGGTCTGCTCGCCGCACGCGAACTCACCCGCGCCCCGGTGCTCGGCATCGCGGAAGCGGCATTCCATCTCGCGACGATGATCAGCACGCGCTTCTCCATCGTCACGACGCTGTCGCGCACCGGCATCATCGCCGAGCACCTGCTGCAGTCCTACGGCTTCGCCCACCACTGCCGCCGCGTGCGCGCGGCCGAGATTCCGGTGCTGGACCTCGAGGACGACGGCGCCTGCGCAGTGAACCGCATCGTCGAGGAATGCCTCCGCGCGAAGGCCGAGGACAACATCGGCGCGATCGTGCTGGGCTGCGGCGGCATGGCGGACCTCGCCGACGAGATCCGCGACGCGGTCGGCCTGCCCATCGTCGAAGGCGTCACCGCCGCGGTGAAGCTCGCCGAGACGCTCGCGAGCCTGAAGCTCGGCACCAGCAAGCACGGCGACCTGGCCTTCCCGCCGCCCAAGCGCTTCACCGGGAGATTCGAACACCTGAGTTCCTGAGGCATCCCCAGCCCCGATGCCGAGGCGCCCGCAAAGAGGCGTCCGGTCCACACTGAAGGAGACAGAAGATGGCTGTTGCAGAACAGAAATTGGCCGCGCCCGGGCTGGGCGCAGGCGTCGCGCCGGCGGGAGCCGCCGGCGAACCTCACCACAAGGCGGCCGGCGAGGAATCCCTCGCGCCGCAGCAGACGCGCATCATGGACCGCTGGTCCTACCTCCTGGCCTGGCTGGGCGGCTGCGTGTCGATCGGCACCTTCGCGATGGGCTCCAGCCTCGTCGGCCAACTCAACATGCTGCAGGCAGCGGTCGCGATCGCGGTCGGCTGCTTCGTCATCGGCATCGCGCTCGCGATCAACGGCGCCGCCGGCCACAAGTACGGCATCCCCTTCATGGTGCAGGCGCGGAGCGCCTTCGGCTTCGCCGGTACGCGCTTCCCCGGTCTTGTGCGCGCGATCCCCGCGGTCGTGTGGTTCGGCTTTCAGAGCTGGATCGGGGCGGGCGCGCTGAACGCGGTGTCGGCGACGATGTTCGGCTACGACAACCTCGTCGTGTGGTTCATCGCCTTCCAGGCTGTGCAGATCGCGCTGTCGATCTACGGCTTCCACGGCATCAAGTGGCTTGAGAACATCGGCAGCGGCTTCATCCTGTTCGCGCTGATCTACATGTTCTACGCGGTGATCACCAAGTTCGGCGGCGAGATCGACGCCAGGATCAACGGTATCGAAGGCACCTGGGGCATGCCGTTCTGGGGGGCGACGATGCTCTTCCTCGGCATCTACAGCACGATGATGCTCAACGTCAGCGACTATTCGCGCGAACTGCACAAGGACGTGAAGCCCGGCGCGCTGACCACCATCTACTCGATGAGCATCCTGCCGGCGACGCTCTTCATGGGCCTGATCGGCCTGATGGTGTCGGGCGCAACCGGCACCGCCGACCCGATCAAGGTGTTCTCCAGCGCCGTCGACAACAAACCGCTGCTCGTCGTCACGCTGCTCTTCATCGCCTTCGCGCAGGTCACGACCAACGTGCTCAACAACGTCGTGCCGCCCGCCTACGTGCTGATGGACGTGTTCAAGCTGTCCTTCCGCAAGTCCGCGGTGCTCGTCGGGCTGCTGGCGTTCGCGACCTTCCCGTGGGTGTTGGTGAAGGACGAATCGGCCGAAGGCCTGCAGATCTTCGTGCAGACCTACTCTGCCTTCCTCGGCCCGATCTTCGCGATCCTGGTCGTCGATTACTACATCCTGCGCCGCCGCACCTTGAACCTGACGCACTTCTACGACGCCGACGGCCCGTACCGCGGCGTGAACTGGGCCGGCATCGCCGCGACCGCGGCCGGCGCGATCGTCGCGCTGAGCCTCCCGGCGGTGTCGTGGTACGCAAGCCTCCTGCCCGCCGGCCTGAGCTACTGGCTGCTGATGAACAACTGGGACGCCTGCAAGCGCTTCCTCCGCAACTGATCCGCAGTACCGCGCGGCGGCCGCAAGCGCCGCGCCGATATGCCCGATGCCCGGCCGCGATCCGGCCGGCAGGGGGGCTCGCTGCGCGATCGTCCGTGGCCTCAAGAAGGTGCAGGGCGGGGTGCGGCAACCGATTTGCATGCACACGAAGACACAACACCAGACAAGAGAAAACGAGGAGACAGCATGGAAGCAAGCATCAAGGCAGGCGCCGCGGCGCTCGGGGTCGCAGCCCTCCTGGCCGCCGGCGCGGCCCACGCGCAGAGCAACGTCACGATCTCGGGTCGTGCCGCGGCGCAGATCGACGTCGTCTCGGCGAAGGGCGCGACGGCGGGCGACGCGGCGGACATCGACGAGCGCACGCGTGTCACCGACATCGCGAGCCGCATCCGCTTTTCCGGCAAGGAAGACCTCGGCGACGGCCAGCGCGCCTTCTTCTGGGTCGAAGGCAACACGCCCGTGGACGGACGCGGCGGCATGTTCGGCAACGAAGGTGCCGAAGGCTACGTCGGGCTGGGCGGCGGCTGGGGTGAGCTGATGCTCGGCAAGCGCCATCGCCCGTTCTACATCTCCAGCCTGAGCGCCGACCCGTGGGACATCCTGACCCTGGGCAGCATCGATGCCGTGGTCTATGTCGCCCCGCTCAAGCTCGGCGCACCCCCGAGCGGCTTCCAGGCGCTGAACAGCGTCAACTACTGGTCGCCCGACTGGAGCGGGCTGCGCGTGCGCGGCCAGTTCAGCGCCGGCGAGAACAAGACCGCGACGACGCATTCGACCGACGAATACTCCGTCGCCGCGACCTACGACGTCGGCCCGCTCCACACCGGTCTCGGCTATCGCCACCAGAAGGGCGCGCTCGAAGGCAGCGGCAGCTCCTGGGGCCTCGTCGCGACCTACGCCATCGGCGGCGGACCCAAGCTCGGCGTGATCTATGAAGACCACAAGGCGGACTTCACCGGCGAGACGCTGAAGATCAGCGACTGGGCGCTGACGATGTCCTGGCCCTTCGGCCCGCACGAGCTGCGTGCCAACTACGCGCGCGACTCCGGCGTGAAGAACGGCGCACTGTCGCGCGACGACACGCGCAGCAGCCACTGGGCGGTCGGCTATGCCTACCACATGAGCAAGCGCACCGAGCTATACGCGCAGTATGCGCGGCTGAAGAACGGCGCCGCCGCAAGCAACGACTTCGACGCCGGCGTTGGCGGCGTGGCGCCAGGTGCGGACCCGAAAGGGATCGCGCTCGGCATGATCCATTATTACTGAGCGGTAACGCGGGCGGTGCCACCGGCCGGGCGCACCGCCCGTCCCGCGAGAACCTGCAGGAGCGAACCATGGCGATGACCCCAGACTACCCCCGCGACCTCGTTGGCTACGGCCGCAACCCGCCGTACGCGAACTGGCCCGGCCGCGCGCGGATCGCGGTGCAGTTCGTGCTGAACTACGAGGAAGGCGGCGAAAACTGCGTGCTGCACGGCGACCCGGCGAGCGAGCAGTTCCTGTCCGAACTCTTCAGCCCGCCGGCGATTCCCGACCGCCACCTGTCGATGGAAGGCATCTACGAGTACGGTTCGCGCGTCGGCGTGTGGCGCTTCCTGCGCGAGTTCGAACGGCGCGGCCTGCCGCTGACGATCTTCGGCGTATCGATGGCGCTCCAACGCCACCCCGAACTCACCGCCGCCTTCCGCGAACTCGGCCACGAGATCGCCTGCCACGGCTGGCGCTGGATCCACTACCAGAACGTCGACGAAGCCACCGAGCGCGAGCACATGCGCATCGGCATGGAGATCATCGAGCGCCTCACCGGCGAACGCGCGCTCGGCTGGTACACCGGCCGCGACTCCCCGAACACCCGCCGCCTCGTCGCCGACTACGGCGGCTTCCTGTACGACTCGGACTACTACGGCGACGACCTGCCGTTCTGGATGGAGGTGCAGAAGACCGACGGCGAAACCGTGCCGCAGCTGATCGTCCCGTACACGCTCGACACCAACGACATGCGCTTCGCGCTGCCGCAGGGCTTCTCGCACGGCGACGAGTTCTTCGAATACCTGCGCGACGCGTTCGACGTGATGTACGCGGAAGGGGACGAGCGCCCTGCAATGATGAGCATCGGCATGCACTGCCGCCTGCTCGGCCGCCCCGGGCGCTTCAAGGCCCTGCAGCGCTTCCTCGACCACATCGAGAAGCACGACCGCGTGTGGGTGTGCCGGCGCGTGGATGTCGCGCGGCATTGGCGGGAGCAACATCCGTACAAGACGCGGCGCTGAGTTTGCGTCGCATCACGCCAGAAAGCCGGCTGTCGATGGACAGGCCGGCTTTTGTTTGGTGCGCCCAGCATGGGCGCACTCTTGCGGGTGAAAGTCCCGCCGTAAGTTGATCACAGCGAACGAAGCGAAGCGCAACTGCGTGAGGGCGACTGAGCGTGGGGAGGAAGCGTGGAGCGAAGCT
>NZ_QVLR01000083.1 GCF_014822185.1 Azoarcus sp. Aa7 | reverse complement strand
GCGGGCAGACGCTGCTCGAACTCAGCGGCCCGTGCGTGCGCGAGCTGCTGATGAAATGCACGCCCTACGATGTGCATCCGCGCAACTTCCCGGTCGGCAAGGGCGTCACGAGCGTCTTTGCGAAGAGCTCGGCGGTGATCCGGCGTGTCGCCGAGGCGCGCTGGGAGCTCGTGATCCGGCGCAGCTTCGCGGACTACCTCTTCAGCTGGATTCTGGACGCGGCCGAGGAATTCGGCGTCTTCGTCGCAGCGGGCGAGGCGGCCCGCCCGGCCAGTCGCGGGGCCGTGCGCGAGCTGGTGGCCGAGGCGAGGTGAGGCGATGAGGCTCGACCGCATCAAGGCTCCCGCGCCGGCGCGGCCGGGCCTCGCCGTCCCGGCCGCAGAGTCGTGCGAGGACACGATCTTCCTGCGCGGCGTCCGCGTCGACGCGCTGATCGGTGTGTACGAGCACGAACGCCACGCGCCCCAGCCGCTGGTGATCGACCTCGAACTCGGGCTGCGGCACGCGCGCTGCTGCGCCAGCGACGACCTGCGCGACGCGGTCGACTACGGCCAGGTGCTCGCGGCCGTGCGCCGCCTCGCGCAGGTGAATCGTGCGGTGCTCCTGGAAGCCTTCGCGCAGAACGTCGCCGATGCGCTGCTCGCCGGCTTCGAACTCTCGTCGGTTGCGATCAGCGTGAGCAAGCCGGCGATCTTCGACGCCGCCGACAGCGTTGGGGTTTCGATCCGGCGGCGTCGCGGGGCGTAGGGGGGTGATGGCGGGCGCTTAGGCGCCACCCCTGCAAGGGCGCCTAAGCGCCCGCCACAGCTCCGGCAGTCTGCCGACGGCGCCGCGCGTTCCTTCGTACGTGACAGCCGGATGCCCTTGCATGCCCGCGCGACGTAGCCTATACGTATCTCTTGCAGTAGCCGCCTTGCTCCGGCCCGATCGCAAGGCTCCCCGACCCACAACGCGGCGCGCACGCACGACAAGGACCCATGGATAAACTCAAACTTACCTACTTCGACTTTTCCGGCGGACGGGCGGAGCCCGCGCGGCTGGCCCTGCACATCGGCGGAATTTCGTTCGAGGACAATCGTTTTGCGCCTGGCGATTTTCCAGAGGTCCGCAAGACCACACCGCTGAACCAGGTGCCGACTCTTCACATCAATGACGTGCAGGTCACCCAAAGCGACGCGATTACGCGCTATGCCGGGAAGCTGGCCGGGCTCTACCCCGAAGACGGCCTGCAGGCGCTGTTCTGCGACGAAGTGATGGGCGCGCTGGAAGATATCAACACAAAGCTCGGGGCGACCTTCGGAATGACCGGGGATATGCTGAAAAACGCCCGCGAGGCCCTGGTAGCGGAAGCGTTGCCACGGTATTTGCGATGGCTGCAGAACCAGCTCGAAGACCACGGTGGCGAGTTTTTTGCGGACCATCGCCTGACCGTGGCCGACCTCAAGGCCTTCGTCGTCCTGCGCTGGCTTGGCTCCGGCAAGCTGGACCACATCCCAGCCGACCTGGTCGAGACCGTGACGCCAAAGCTCGTGGCCTTCATGGACCGGATCGCCGGGATTCCTGCCATCGCGCACTATTACAAGATGCATGGCTAGTAGTAATCAATCTCGCCGCTGATGAATGGCCGGCATCGGCTGCGGGCCATGAGAACTCCATAGCCGGGCGCCCGGTGCGCAAGCGCGTCGCGCAGGGTGTTCCGATCGGAATGCGCCCGGTAGCGGCCTGTTCGTCTCCGTCGCTTAGTCGGCCTTATGTGGAGCTCTACATAAGGCCGAGCACGAGACGGTCAGCCCGAAGAAACGACTGGCAGCTTGAAGGTCAGAAAACCGACTTCGACCTTGCGAACATCATCAGGTAGGTCAGGGTCGGGAGTACGTGCTCGCGGGTTCGGAAACTTGTCGTCAAACCCTCTAGCGGTCTCACTGGCCGCAGGGCAATTGCACCTACTTTGCATAGCGCCACTTGAAATATGGCTAACTTTCATGATCTTGTGAAGCCCCTGTTCACAACGTCATAAGTTGTGTAGTTTCCTACCTTTTTGGGCATCCCATGAAGGCAGGAAACGTCATGCCGCTGACGTAGGTGTTCGTCTCGATCTCCGACCCGCGCAGTGCGCGCCACACACGCCACGAGCTGGCCGAGTTGCTGACGGTGGCGGTGTGCGCGGTGCTGTCGGGCGTGGACGACTTCGTCGACATCGAACTGTGGGCCGAGGCCAAGCTGGACTGGCTGCGAGGGTTCATGAAGCTTGAGCACGGTATCCCGTCTCACGACACGATCGGGCGCGTGTTCGGCATGATCGCCCCGGACGAGTTCGAGTCCGCGTTCCGGCGCTGGGTCGCCATGGTGGTGCCGGCTCTGGCTGAAGATACGGTCGTGGCGATCGATGGCAAGACCAGTCGGCGCACGGGTAGCAAGACGAAGGCGGACGCCAGTCCGCTGCACCTGGTCAGCGCGTTCGCCTGCGGCATGGGCGTTGTACTGGGCCAGACGGCCACAGCCGAGAAGTCCAATGAGATCACTGCAATTCCCGAACTGCTCACCAAGCTGGCGCTCGAGGGCTGCGTGGTGACGATCGACGCGATGGGAACGCCGACGAAGATCGCGCGCACGATTCGCGAGCGCGGCGCCCACTACGTGCTGTGCGTGAAGGAGAACCATCCGAACCTGTACGACTCGATCCTGTTTGCCGATATCGATCCCCGAGGCCCGCTGACACCGAGCTCCACGCACGAGACCACGATCAAGGATCATGGGCGCACCGAAGTGCGCCGATGCCGAGCCTATGATGGGATTGATCGGCTCTACAAGACCGACGATTGGTAGGATCTGGCCAGTTTGCGGTGCTTGAGCGCGTGCGCACGGTGGGCGATCACACCAGCACCGAGCGCGTCTTCTACATCAGCAGTCTGCCCGCCGACGCCGAGCGGATTGCTCGCGCCGTGCGCAGTCACTGGGAGGTAGAGAATCGACTTCACTGGTGTCTGGACGTGCAGTTCAACGAGGATCAGTCACGCGTACGCAGCGGCTACGCCGCCAACAACCTGGCCATCGTCCGCCACATCGTGATGAACCTGCTGCGGCTCAATACGACGCGCAAGGCGAGCATCAAATCCAAGCGCATGCTGGCCGCGACGGTCGATGAATTTCGTGCCGAGCTGCTTGGGATTATGACATGAAGGTGCGATTGCCGTGTCACTGGCCGCCCCTCAAAAAATCCGCAGAAATCGCTTCAATGAAGCGTTGAGGCTACTCCACAGCACTTCTTAAATTTCTTTCCGCTTCCGCATGGACAGGGATCGTTACGGCCAACTTTTGGATACTCCCGCTTGATGGTCTTGGCCAGTTGCACCTCGTGGATTGCATTTCGATACGGTAACCAGAAGCTGTAGATACCCGCAACGGAGGCTTGTATGCGCTTGGCGACTCCCTCACGCTGCTCCGGCTTTGCCACCTGTTCAAGCTCTTTCGCGCTGAGATCGTCGCCACCGAGCAGACGAATCGGGGTCAGCCACTCAAGTCCTCGCGGATCATCAAATAACAGCTGCCAATCCGGGCGACAAAGCGCGATCCCGTCCATGAAGCCGTTGGCCCACATCTCGGCATCAATGTATTCCCTGGACTTGTCTTCAGGAACGAAGACATCGAATATCGGTTCGTGGCTGTCCGCATCATGCTGCAGACTCCAGATGATGCCGTTGTAGTGGCGCATGACCATTTGCATGATGTGCTGCGCCTCTTCCAGGGTCTCGAAGTGAGGTGCGTCCTCTTCGTGTTTCCCCCAAATGCCGGAGTACCACTGGCTCATGCTCAAGGTGGTCGGGCCGACGATGATTGCAGTCAGGTAGCCGTCCAGGTGGTCCAGCAACATCGTTTCATCCGAGGTGGCATCGGACAGCAGAAAGGCATCCAGCTCCCCCATCTCCTCGTCGGACAAAGGTGCCGCGAGGCGTAGCGGGCTGGTCTCAAGGTTTGAGGTCTTGCTCGTCTGGCTGGGTTCGCCAATCAGGGAATCGATCCCGTCGTCGCGGATGGTGCTCATGACTTCTTCGAGCGCGGCTTGGTCGGTCTCGAATTCATCGTCCCAGACGGTGGAGTTGCCGTACTCGTCGATGACCTCCAGCGTCCAAGACGTGTGCGGCATTCGGTAGATGCAGATTTCGACCGTATGAGTGCCCAGGGTGTAGTGCTGCTGCAGGGGAGAGTGAATTAGGTTGTATTCGTCGTGCATAGTGCGCGTATCCTGTGTGACGTCGCCATGGTAACAGCTAGGATGACGGACATTTGCGCACCCGACTGGATACTGGTACATAGCTGCCGCTGTGACCGCACAGAACCAATGGTTGTTCTGGCCGACGAACTGCCCGCCACGAGTTTCCGACGATGTTGAGTGCTTGTACGCAACGAGTGTGCGTTCCGCGCATCGCATTCCTGAATGTCGACGTCGGCAGCGACATTGCCGGCCGCGAACAGCGAGCGCGACCATTTGCCATAGTCTTGCGGCCCGCCTCATTCGTAGCGCGACCCCTTGCGTGGCCCGGGCGGCGTGCCGCGCGAGTAGCCCCGGACCTCGTCGCGCAGTTCCGGCGGGATCGCCAGGTGATCCGTGGATAACCCCTTTTCGCGTAGTTTCCGGGCGATGAAGGCCATGTCCTCGGCTGTCACGCCGCGCATCGCGCGATCGTGCCGGGCCTTGCCGATGGCTCGGCGGGCGCGCAGTTCGGCGGTCGGCAGGGTTTCGGCGCAGGCATCGTGGGCGACGGCGGCGGCGAGGACGCGCGTCAGCGGTAGCCACGGATTCGGGCCGGCGTGCGCCGCTTCGAGGTCGCGGATGAAGGCCGGCAACCAGCGCGCGACGTAGTCGTGGAGGAAATGTTCGGGGTGCGCCGGCGGCAGCGGTGTGCCGGCCTCCAGTGCCTGGGCGCTGCGCAGGTAGAGCAGGGCGACGAATTCGAGCTGCACCGACACATGGTCGGAGAGATCGTGGAAATCCGCGCCGCGTTCGACACCGCAGCGGCGATAGGCCTCATCCATTGCCGCGACGGTACCGCCGTTGAGCGCGCCGTCGAGGTAGCAGGCGGTGTTGATCTGTATCGTGCGCGGCGGCGTCACGAACAGCGCGCTGTAGCGTTCGAGCAGCGTCAAGGGGTCGGGGATCGCGGCGATTGCGGCGCGGTAGTCCGCGAGCGTATCGGCACAGGCGTAGCCGAGCGAGGCGGCGAGTTCGCCGAGGTCGTCGGCGAGCGCGTCGCGCAGGCCGTCGAAGGCCTGCACTGTGTGCGGCGTGAGGAAGGCGCGCGCGAGGCACAGGTAGAACTCGCCGCGCTCGGTCAGGGATTCGATGTCGCGTGCGTCCATCATGCGAGCTTCCAAGAAGGTGGTCGGGGGCAGCAGAGCGCCCCCGACCGGGGGGGCGGACCGGAGGGGGGCCGGTCCGCCCGAAAAAAACTCAGTCCTGCGGCGCGGCGCCGAGGTTGAGCATCTTCTCGCCCAGCGCCCAGCCGAAGAACGCGATCGAGAAGGCCAGCAGCGTCAGCATCCACTCGGTCGTCGAGGGCGTGTAGGCGATCAGGTCCGGCACCCAGCTGCCCTTGAACAGCGGCAGGAGCTGCCCGCCGATGACGAAGTCGTAGCGGTCGATGAAGAAGCCGCCGATCACCATCACCGCCGCGACGGCGAGCGCCTTGCGCTGCAGCAGCAGGAAGAAGGCGCCGATCAGCAAGGCGGCTTCGATCCAGTACCACGGCGAGGCGACGATCGCGTCCCACACCTGCAGGCCGTCGGCGTTGCTCCACAGCCCGATCACGGTGCGGTAGCCGATCACCAGGATGGTGAGGCCGAGCAGCGCGGCGAAGGCCATCGGCAGCGACCCCTGCATCAGCCGGCGCACCGGCTCAGGCATCTTGTCCGTGCCGCCGTAGGTGAGGCAGGTCACCAGCACCGCGAAGGCGCCGCCGGTGCAGGCCGCGGTGAGGATGAAGTACAGCGGCACGAGGTTGCCGTACCACATCGGCCGCATCGCCATCGCGCCGAAGGCCATGCCCAGCATGCCGCCCGCGAGCAGTTCCGTGACCAGTGCCGCCAGCCCGATCTGCTTGCTGGTGCCGCTGCTCCAGTCGCCGCTGTGGATGCGCATGAACTTCAGGATGCCCAGGACGAGGAACACGGAATAGAAGATCCCCATCCAGTTCAGCGGCGAAAGCAGCTGCGCGTTCAGCGGAACGGCCCACAGCATGCGGAACGGGTGTCCGAGCTCCAGCGCCAGTGAGGCGAATCCGGCCACCAGCGTGACCAGCGACAGCCACACGCAGCGTTTGGCGATGGGGTACCAAGCCTTGTTGCCGAAGGTCATCGCCACCGATGCGACCAGCGTGAGGCCGGTCGAGGTCAGCGCGAAGAACACGTAGTTGACCACCGGCAGCCCCCACGAGACGCCGTCGCTGCCGGTGTTGAAGGCGCTGTGCCCGCCCGACATAAGGTTGAAGAAGGCGATGCCGAGGCTGACCACCAGCCCCGCGAGGCCGGCCATCAGCACCGCGCTCACCGCGCCGCTGCCTTGAGTTTGTGTTGCCATGGTGTGCTCCTCCTCAAGCCTTCTTGTTCGAACGGGTGCCCGGGACCGCGCTGCCCGCCGCGCCGCCGCCGGTCAGGTAGTACACCTGCGGCTTGTTGCCGGTGTGGTCGAGCAGACGCGTGCCCTGCTTGTCGGAAATCAGCCGGCTGACCTGCGAGTTCGGGTTGTCCAGGTCGCCGAAGTAACGGGCTTTCGGCGCGCAGGTACGCACGCAGGCGGGCACGTATTCGACGAGCTCGGGATTGCTCTCGTCGAGGTCTGCCGTACCCTTGGGCGCCTTGCTGATCTTGTGGTAGCAGAAGGTGCACTTCGACACGACGCCGTTGGGCTGGATGCCTACGCCGTGCTTCGGGTCCTGCTGCGGGCCCTTGTACGGCGGATTCCACGACAGGTCGCCGTCGCCCTTGAACACCTGCTTGATGTTCGGTTCGATCAGCGGCTTCTCGTCGGTATAGAAGCGCACGCCGTACGGACAGGCGATCATGCAGTACTTGCAGCCGATGCACTTGTCCCAGTCGATCAGCACCACGCCGTCCTCGGTCTTGTAGGTGGCCTTGGTCGGGCACACGTGCATGCAAGAGGGTTCCTCGCAGTGCATGCACGGGCGCGGGAACCACTTCAGCGTCGGCGTCGGTTGCCTGCCTTCCGTGTAGTACAGGACGTCCTGGTAGTTCTCGCCGGGCAGACGGTTGTTTTCCATCTGGCAGGCGGTGCTGCAGGCCTGGCAGCCGGTGCACTTCTCCAGGTCGATGACCATTCCCCATTTAGCCATTTTGCGAGCCTCCTCAAGCCTTCTCGACCGACACCTTGCCGGTGTAGTAATTGGCCATGCCCGAGATGCGGTCGGACTGGTTGTCGATGATCGAATCCACGTGCGAACCGCGCCCCTTGGCCCAGCGGCCGTGCGCCCAGTGGCCGTGCTCGAAGGGCAGCACGATGGTGTCGGGGCGGGTGAGCTCGGTGACGCGGGCGACCGCGACGATCTCGCCTAGTGTCGACTTGATGCGGATGCGGTCGCCGTCCCTGAATCCCTTGGCTTTCGCGACGGCGGGATGCACTTCTGCATACACCTGCCTGCGTCCGCCGGCGGTCGGCTGCATCAGCGCGATCGCGTTGGGCAGGTTCGCGCTGCGGCCTTCGGCGTGCATCGCGTTCTTGGGCGTGACGAAGTGCAGGTCGCCGGTGCCGGTGTATTTCGGCTCCTCCCAGTGCGGGAAGTTGAATTTCGCCGGGTCGCGGCCGGTCTTCGCGATCACCCAGTCGCGCTTGTGGTCGAGGTAGGAGGACTTGAACTCGAACTTGCCCGAATCCGTCTTCAGCAAGTTCTTCTTCACGTCCTCGGCGCTCATCGGCTTGTTCCAGCCCTGGCCGTCCCACTCGAAGAAGTCGCCGCGCACCTGGCGCCAGTGATAGGGCTTCTTGTACCAGACGCCTTTCTCGACCCAGGACTCGAAGCTGTTCACGCCGTTGTCACCGGGCGTGGCCTCGAAGCCCTTGGCGAGATGGCGCAGGATGTTCTCGACGTTCTCGAGCTTGGCGTAGTACTCGCTGGCGGGGCCCTTGAGACGCTTGCCGATCTCGATCAGCGTGTTGCCGAAGGTCTGGGTGTCGTACAGCGGCTTGATCGCGGGGGTGCGGATCTGCGCCAGCGGCCAGCCCTGGAAGGGGTAGGTCGGTGCGTCCTGCCAGCGTTCGAGGTAGGTCGAGTCGGGCAGGATCAGATCGGCCATCATCGCCGTCTCCCCCGGGAAGGGCGAGGTGTCGATGACGAAGACTTCGGCGAGCATCCTTTCCCAGGCGGTCGCATCGGGCGACGAGAAGACGGGGTTCGTCATGTAGAACATGACCGTGTCCATCTTGTACGGCTTGCCCGCGAGGTGGTTCTTCGGCACTTCCTGCAGCATGTTCTTCGCGAACATGTAGCCGTCCTCGTGCCCCTTCAGGTCGATGCGCGGCATGTCCTTGTGCGGGCCGTTCTTCGCGTAGTCGTCGAGGTGCTCGTCCGGGTTTGCGGGCGCCGGGCCGTAGGCGGGCCCCATCTGGTAGGCGAGGCCGCCCTCGGCGAAGAGCGAGCCGACCAGCGCGTTCAGCGAATGGATCGCCATGCCGTTGAGCACGCCGTTGCTGTGGTTGTGCGCGCCGCGCTCGAACAGTGCGATGGCCGGGCGGGTCGTCGCGAATTCGCGTGCGGTCTTCAGGATCAGGTCGGCGGGAATCGTCGTGACGCCCTCCGCCCACTGCGGCGTGCGGTCCTTGAGCTCGACGTTCCACCATTCGGTGAGGCCCAGCGTCCATTTCTCGTCGAAGGGAGCGTCGACCGGTTCGCCCGTTTTGAAGTGGTTCTGGCCGTCCGCGAAGTTGCCGACGAAATTCCGGTCCCACAGGCCTTCGGTCAGGATCACATGGGCGATCGCCAGCGCCAGCGCGCCGTCGGTTCCCGGTTTGATGATGAGCGCGCGGTCCGATGCGGACAGCGTCTGGTTCATGTGCACGTCGACGGCGGTCACGCGTGTCTTCGGCGCCTTCTCGCCGCGGATGTAGCCCCACACCTGCAGGTTGTTGTTGTAGGGCCGGAAGGACTCGAGGAAGTTGGCGCCGAAGATCAGCAGGTAGTTGGCGTTGCGGTAGTCGTACGAGCTGTAGGAGGCGTTGCCGTCGGTGCATTGCTTCGCAAGCACCGAACCGTCCGAGCACATCGAGGAGTGGCCGATACCGATGTTGGGCGAGCCGTAAAGCTTTGCCATCGGCACGAGCGTCACACCGACGTCGGTCGCGCCCCAGCCGCGACCGAAGAACAGGCCGAAGCGGTGCGACTCGCTCTTGTCGCGCAATGCGTTCATGCGGTCGGCGACGGTCTGCCAGGCCTCGTCCCACGAGATCGGCACGAACTGCGGATCCTCGCCGCGCCCCTTCTTCGGGTTGGTGCGCTTCATCGGCCCCTTGAAGCGGTCCGGGTCGTACAGGATGTAGGTGCCCAGGTGCATCTTGGGACAGCCCTTGCCGTTGGCGATCGGATGGCCGGCGTTGCCATAGATCGCGTGCACCTTGCCATTGGTCGTGTAGACGTCGATGCCGCAGCGCGCCGGGCATTGTGCGCAGATGCTCTTGGTGACCACGGTGTTGCTGTCGACGGTGGCTGCCTTCGCTTCCTTCAACGTCGACAACTGCCCGATGCCGAATCCGCCGCTGCCCACCGCCGCCGCGCCGGCCGCTGTTCCCGCGCCACTGACTTGCAGGAAGCGGCGCCGCGAAATGAGTTTCTTGAGTATTTCCATTTTCCTGACTCCTCGATCAACCCTCTTGATGTGGTGTTCGTCATTTATTGCTTCAGGGCTCACGGCCCTTCCGGCGCGGCCGGCGTCTCTCCGTAGTGGCGGTTAAACAGGGCAAATCCGGCGCGTGCGAGGTTCTCCGTCTTGCGGCAGCGCTCGCACAGCGCTTCTTCGTCGTGCGTGGCGACCAGGGCGCCGCAGCGCATGCATTCGCTTTGTTCGATCGTCGCGAGCACGACCGGCGCATCCGCAACGGGACGCCAGGCGCGCCCTTGGTGTTCGAGTGCATGGGACGGACAGATCTGCGCGCAAGCGCCGCAATCGACGCACAACCACGCGTCGAACTGCAGGCGGGCATGTCCATCGTCGCAGTCCGTTTCAAGGTGCAGGGCGGCCGTCGGACATGCGCGCGAGCACGCGCCGTGTGCGCGGCAGGCGGCGCTCGCCGTGAGCGCAGGCAGCAGCGCGGACCGGGGATGGGGCTGGCCGAAGCGACGTGCGATGTGCTCGAGCAACAGGCGCGTCTCGTCGCCACGAAGGGCTGCAATGCCGCCGACGCGGCGCCCGTGGGCGACGGGGACGTCAGCCGGCAAGGTCTCGCCCGTCGCTGCGCGGGTGACGGCTGCGGCGAGCGAACGCGAGAGGCCGGCAAAGAAGCGGCGTCGGCTTTCGATCGGCAGGCCGCCGGTCGCGGCATCGGGGCAGTTACCGTTCGGTAACGCATCCGGACTGACCGCCTCAGGCAAGTGATCCGCCCGCATGCCGGCTTCGGACAGCGCACGGCGCGCGATCTCCAGGGGCGCGCGCCAGGGCGCTTCGTGCGAGGGGGCATTGCCGCACGCTGCGCAGGCGCCGTCGTCGATCAGCCGAATCGGCGCATCGCCGGCGGCGATCGCGAGTCGCAGCCAGTCGTTGACGGCGATCCCGCCGAGGCAGGCCACGCGGTGCAAGGGGGCGTCGGTCGCCGCCCGGCTGCGCTCGCAGTTCAGCACCAGGCCTTGGGCAGGCACGGTTGCCGGCAGCCTTACCCCATCGACCGCCAGGGCAGCCGTCGGGCAGGCGGCTGCGCAGATGCCACAGCCGCTGCATGCGGCCGGGTCGAGCAGCGGAGCGTCCTCGCCGAGCGCGATGCAGCCGTGAGGGCAGGCCGCTTCGCAGCGCTTGCACATGGTCGCGGGCAGGCTTCCCGCGATGCACGCCGCACGGCGCAGTCCGACGAGTCCGAGTGCGTGCAGGCGCCGAAAACCGTCCTCCGGTCCTGCGGGGGCAGCGTCGCGGGCGAGATGGCGGAGATCCTGATTCATTGTCGCCTTCCGGATTGATCGAGCTTGTACCGCAAGAGCCGGGCCATTCGATTCAAGTGTCGGAAAAATAAGGAAATATGTGTTTTTGGAAGGCGCCGGGAGAGTCGCGGGTTACGGTTCGGTAACCTAAACTGCAGTTGCCGGCAGGGTTTTGTTACGACTTGGTAACGGGGATCCCGGCACGATGTGCGCAGGCCGTGGGTGGACATCCTCGGTGCAGTTCTTGCGTAGGCAGGAGACCCGTTCTTCCACGAGCGAACGGGAAGGGGGAGGGATGCGGGTCTCGGGAGCGGGTGAGCGATGAACCGGCGACAGGCCCTGTTCGGCCTGTGCGGCCTCGCGTTTGCCGGTCGCGGCGCCCGGGCGTTCGCGGAGACCGGTGGCGATGCCGTGCGGATCGGCATGACCCCGGTGTTCCTCGACGACCAGGTGGGCTTTCTCGGCGCGTGGCGGGACTACCTCGCGCAGGCGCTGGGGCGGCCGGTCGAATTCATCCAGCGCGGCAGCTACCGCGAGATCGTCGAGCTGATGCGCCAGGAGAAGCTGCACTTCGCGTGGCTGTGCGGTTATCCCTACGTGCGCGAGCAGCGCTGGATGCGGCTGCTGGTGGTGCCCGTGCATCAGGGCCAGCCGCTGTACCGCTCCTATCTGATCGTGCCTGCCCGGGACACGGCCACCACCAAACTCACCGAGTTGCGCGACCGCGTGTTCGCGTTCTCCGATCCGGATTCGAACTCGGGCTACCTTTATCCGCACTACCAGCTCAGCCGGGCGAATACCTCGCCGGCGAACTTCTTCCGCCGCAGCTTCTTCACCTATTCGCACAAGAAGGTGGTCGAGGCGGTGGCGCTGGAGGTCGCGCACGGCGGGGCGGTCGATGGCTACGTCTGGGACACGCTCGCTCGCACGCACGCGGAGCTGACCGGGCGCACGCGCGTTGCCGACCGCTCGCCGCCGTTCGGCTTTCCCCCATTCGTCGCGGGGCCCGTGGCCTCGCCCGCGCTGTTCAGGCGCATGCAGGAGATCCTGCTCGCGATGCATGGTGACGGCGCCGGCGCGGGGTTTCTGCGCCAGCTCAACCTCGACCGCTTCGCCCTCGGCACGCCGGCACTCTACGCCGACATTGAGCGCATGCTGCGCAGCATCGGCCAGCCCAACACGTAGGAGGACGCTTGCTGCATTTTCGCGACATCAGCTTCCGCTACAAGATTCCGCTGCGCGCGACGGTGCTGGTGCTGGTCACCGCGACGGTGCTCACGGCGTCGCTGCTGCTGCGCGAATACCGGGATCTGCGCCGCGACATGCTCGACGGCTCGGCGCGTTGGTCGGCGGTGCTGAGCCAGACGCTGGTTGCCCCGATGCTGCACGACGACCTGTGGCGCGCCTTCGAGATCCTGCGCGCGGCGACCTCGCCCGGAGGCGGCGAGCAGGCCAGCGCGATCACGCTCGTCGATCCGCGCCTGCGCATCTACGTGTCGACCGATCCGGTGCGCTACCCCATCCTCGCGCCGCTGCACGAGCGCGGTGAGGCGGCGCGCGAGATCGCGAGCCGGATCGACGGCGCTGCCGGCACGGCGTCGCACAGCGTGGAGATCGGCGACAAGCTGTACGTGATCACGCCGATCGACGCGGACGGGGTGCGCCTCGGCCACATGATCCTCGAACACACCAGCACCTTCATGCAGTCGCGCTTCGCCGGCATGTGGCTCAGCGCGACGCTGGTGACGCTGTTCGTGCTGCTGCTGATCCTGCCCGTGTCGTGGTTCTGGGGGCGACGCATGGCTGAGCCGCTGGTGCATCTGGCCGACTGCATCGGGAAGGTCGGCGCGACGATCCCGCCGCCCGGAGCGCTGCAGTTCGAGGATTCGAAGGACGAGCTGGGGCAGGTCGGGCGGGCCGTGGAGCGGATGTTCGACGAGTTGCGCGAAAAGGAGGGGCTCGAGCGCGAGATGCTGTTCTCGGAGCGGCTCGCGGCGATCGGCCGGCTCACCGGTGGCATCGCGCACGAGATCAACAACCCGCTCGGCGGGATGCTCAACGCGATCGGCACCTATCGCAAGCATGGCGCGAGCGACCCCGAACTCGCCGCGCGCACGATGTCGCTGCTCGAACGCGGGCTGCTGCAGATCCGCGACACGGTGTCGGCGCTGCTGGTCGAGGCCAAGGCGCCGAGCCATCCCCTGGCGCCGCGGGATATCGAGGACGTGCATATCCTGCTCAAGCCCGAGGCGGTGAAGAAGTCCGCGCGGCTGCAATGGAACTGCGAACTGCCGGACGAGATCCCGCTGCCGGCGACGCTGGTGCGGCAAGTGCTGATCAACCTCGTGCTCAATGCGCTGCAGGCGGTCGAGGCGGGAGGCACCGTCGCATGCGACATCGGCCTGTCGGCGGATGGCATGACGATGGCGGTGCGCAATGACGGCCGCTACATCGAGGAGTCGCGCCTGCCCTACCTCTTCGAGCCCTTCGTCGGGGACGGCAATGGCAAGCACGGTCTCGGCTTGTGGATCACCTACCAGATCGTCACCGGGCTCGGGGGGCACATCTCGGTGCAGAGCGAGCCGGGCCTCACCGTGTTTGCGGTCGATCTGCCGCTGGGACTGGCCGTCGAAATGGAGTCCGCATCATGAATGCCGCCGTGCGCGTGTGCCTTGTCGAGGACGATCCGATCATGGGCGAGTCCCTGTGCGAGCGCTTCCGTCTCGAAGGCTTCGACGCGCACTGGTGCACCAGCGGCGCCGAGGCGATGCGCAGCCTGCGCGAACAGGCCTTCGACGTCGTTATCAGCGACATGCGCCTGGGCGACAACACCGGCGAAGCGATCTTCGACTGGGCGGCCGGCGCATTGCCGCAGGCCCCGCCCTTCGTATTCATCACCGGCTACGGCACCGTCGACCAGGCCGTCGCGCTGATCAAGCGCGGCGCCTGCGACTACGTCACCAAGCCCTTCGACCTCGACGCGCTCGTCGCCCGGGTGCAGGAGATCGCGGCGGCCGCGCGGGCGCAGGAGGAGGGCGCCCCGGGGCTCGAACCGCTGGGCGTATCGGCCGCGATGCAGCGCATCGAGGCGATGCTGCCGCGGCTCGCCCGCGCCGCCAGCACGGTCCTCATCGTCGGCGAATCGGGCGTCGGCAAGGAGCGCGTCGCGCAGCGTCTGCATGCCTGCCTGCCCGACGCAGCGCGTCGTCCCTTCGTCGCGCTGAACTGTGGGGCGGTCCCCGAAACGCTGCTCGAGCCGGAACTCTTCGGCCACGAGAAGGGCGCCTTCACCGGCGCCGCGCGCAGCCGGGCCGGTGTGTTCGAACAGGCTCACGGCGGCACGCTGTTCCTCGACGAGATCGGCGAGATGACGCTGGCGATGCAGGTGCGGCTGCTGCGCGCGGTGCAGGAGCGGCAGGTCGTGCGCGTCGGCGGTGAGCGCCCGATTCCGGTGGACCTGCTGCTGGTCTGCGCGACGCACCGTGACCTGAAGGCGATGGTCGCGGAGGGCACCTTCCGCGAGGACCTCTTCTACCGCGTCAATGTCGTGCAGATCCGCGTGCCGCCGCTGCGCGAGCGGCGCGAGGACATTCCGTGGCTGATCCGGCGCTTTCTCTCCGACATCGCGCGCCAGAGCGGCGAGGCGCGCCGCCACCTCGTTCCCGCCGCCGAGGAGGCCGCGCTGGCCTACCCCTGGCCCGGCAACGTCCGCGAGCTCAAGCACGCGGTCGAACGGGCGTGCATCATGAGTCCGGCCGAATGGATCACGCCCGCCGCGCTGTTTCCCGATGCCGAACTCCCGCCGCCGGCGGGCGACGTGCAGGCGCCGCTCGGGGATTACCTGCGCGAATGCGAATGCCGCTACATCCGCGGTGCGCTCGAATCCTGCGACGGGCACATCGGGCACACGGCCGAGCTGCTGGGCATCAGCCGCAAGAACCTGTGGGAAAAGATGAAGAAACTCGATATCGGGCACGCCTGAGATCTTCGCGGGGCCACGAGTTCGGCATCGCGCGGTGCGGCGTCCGTCAGGTCTTTGGCATCGGCGCCGCAGTTTCCGGAGGATAATCAGCGGTGACTGATATAGGAGCCGTTGGCGATCCGTCGATGGCTGGCCCGAGCGAACGCGGGAGCGCGCAGGAATTCACCCGCGGGAACGGTGCCGGTGCGCGAGCCTCGCGTGAGGTGCTGTCGTCGGGCCGAGGAGCATTGCCATGGATACCATTTCATCCTGGATCCTGCCCGTCTTCTACGGCGGGCTGGGAAACCTGGCGGCGTATCTCGCGGCGCACGTGCTGTTGTGCCTGCTGCCGGCCTTCTTCATCGCCGGCGCGATGGCGGCGCTGATTCCCAAGGAAACGGTCACGCGCTTCCTCGGGCGCAACTCCAGCAAGGCAGTGTCCTATCCGGCCGCGGCAGCGGCGGGGTCGCTGCTGGCGGTATGTTCCTGCACCATCGTCCCGCTCTTCGCCGGCATCTACAAGAAGGGCGCCGGGCTGGGGCCGGCGATCACCTTCCTGTTCTTTGCCCCGGCGGCGAACATCCTCGCGCTGGTCTACACGGGCGGCATCATCGGGCCGGATCTCGCCATCGCGCGTTTCCTGCTGTCGCTGACTTTCGGCATCGGCATCGGCCTGATCATGGCGCTGATCTTCCGCGCCGACGATGCCGCGCACGACCTCGCGACCGACAGCCCCTTCGCCGCCCAGGGTGAGGGCATGGGGCGGGCGTCCCTGTTCTTCCTCTTCGTGTGGGTCGCGCTGTTGCTGGCCGGCACGCTGAAGCTCGGGGTGCTGACCGGCACCTACGTGAATTTCGAGCTGCCGCTCGCCGACGCGCCGGCCTGGCAGGGTGTGCTCGACCGGCTCGTGCCCTACGACGCGGCGAAAGGCGAGGAGGGGGTGTCGTTGCAGGGCGCGGTGCTGATCGCCCTGCTCGCGGTGATCGGCTTCAGCGCGTGGCGCGGACTGGAGAACATCCAGGACGGGGCGAACGCATGGACGTGGACGAGCCTCGTGACGATCGCGCTCACGCTGCTCGTCGCCGCGCTGTCGGTGCAGACGGGGCCGGAAGGACTGCGGATCGGACTGACCGGCAAGTTCTTCGGTGTCGCCGTCGCGCTGGCCGGAGTCGGGCTGATCGCACGCTCGCACCTCTCGCCGGACGAGCTGCGCGACTGGCTGTGGGAGTCGTGGCGCTTCGTGAAGCAAATCTTCCCGCTGCTGGTGATCGGCGTGTTCATCGTCGGCATGATCCGCGTGCTGATCCGCCCCGAATGGATCGAGATGCTGGCGGGCACGAACTCCGTCATCGGCAACCTCGCCGGTGTCGCGTTCGGCGTGTTCATGTACTTCCCGACCCTGGTCGAAGTCCCGATCGCGAAGATGTTCCTCGATCTCGGCATGCACCGCGGGCCGCTGCTCGCCTACCTGATGTCCGACCCCGAGCTCTCGCTGCAGAGCATCCTGATCATTTCCGCGATCATCGGCCGGCGCAAGACGGCGACCTACGTCGGGCTGGTGGCCCTGTTCAGCGCCATCGCCGGATTCACCTACGGCGCGTGGGTCGACGGCGTGTCGCTGCTACGGCTCGCGCTGTGGCTGGGCGCCTTCATCGGCGTGCTGGCCGCGCTGCTGTCCTTCGCCAGCCGACGCGCCGCATCCCCCCTCGTGAAAGGAGTCTGATCATGGTGAGCATCAAGGTTCTCGGTCCCGGTTGTGCGAACTGCCGCAAGCTCGAGGAAGTCGCACGCGATGCCGTCGCTTCACTGGGCGTGCAGGCAGAGATCACGAAGGTGACGGACATGAACGAGATCATCGCCCACGACGTCCTGAAGACCCCCGGGCTGGTGATCAACGGGAAGCTCGTCTCCTCCGGCCGCATTCCGACTCCGGCGACCGTTGCCGAGTGGGTGCGCGCGGCGATGTCCTGATAGATCCGGCGTTTCCGCCCAGCCGGCCATGCCGCCGAAACCGGGCAGCCGTCGCGGCGTCTCCCATGGTGTGTGGCAATGTTCGCGTGCGTTGGGAGGATGTCGATCGCGGATTAGGTGAAAAAAAGAATTGAGTTGCAAAAATTATTGATATATTTGAAACGTTGTTTTATTTTTACGCCCACCAATGCAGACCCGCATCAGGGCGGCTGCAAGAACAGGAGGAGATATTCATGAAGGGATTCATCCGTAGCGCGCTCTGCGTCGCAATTGCCGCGCTGCTCCCGGTCGCCGCGAGCGCGGCGGACATCAAGGAACGCACGATCAAGTTCGCGTTCCAGAACCAGAAGGGCCATCCGCAGGAGATGGGGGCGCAGAAGTTCGCCGAACTCGTCGCGGCGAAGTCCGAGAACAAGATCAGGGTCAAGCTCTTCGCGGGCGGGCAGCTCGGCGGGGACGTGCAGACGATCTCCGCGATCCAGGGCGGTACGGTCGAGATGACGGTGCTCAACTCCGGCATCCTGCAGGCGCAGGCGAAGGAATTCGCGATCTACGACTTCCCCTTCCTGTTCGCCAATCCGCAGGAAGCCGACGCGGTCACCGACGGCAACTTCGGCAAGAACCTGCACGCAAAGCTCGCCGACAAGGGCATCATCGGACTGGCCTATTGGGACCTCGGCTTCCGCAACATCACGAACAGCAAGCGTCCGGTCACCAGGCTGGAGGACATCGCGGGTCTCAAGCTGCGCGTGATCCAGTCGCCGATCTACGTCGACGTGTTCTCCGCGCTGGGCGCGAACCCGACGCCGCTGGCCTTCCCCGAGCTGTACAACGCCCTCGAACAGAAGGCCGTCGACGGCCAGGAGAACCCGTTTACGGTGATTCGCGCGGCCAAGTTCAACGAGGTGCAGAAGTACCTGTCGGTGACCAACCATATGTACAACCCGCAGTCCGTGCTCATCAGCAAGAAGCTGTGGGATGCGATGAGTGCGGACGAGAAGAAGCTCATCACCGATGCCGTCGCGGAAGCCACGCGCTATCAGCGCGAGGTGTCGCGCAAGCAGGCGGCCGAGGCCCTCGAGGAACTGAAGAAGTCGGGCATCCAGGTCAACGAGGTGGCAGCGGCGGAGATCCAGCGCCTGCGGGACAAGGTCAAGCCGGTGATCGACAAGCACGCAGCCAACGTCGGCGAGGACACGGTCAAGGCCGTGTACGCCGAACTCGAGGCGATCCGCCGCAAGTGAGCGTGGCAGTGGCGGACGGGCGCGTTTCCGTTCGCCAAACGGTTTGCCGTCCGCATGGGACGCCTTGTTCCTCCCGGCGGATTCACAAAGTAAGCGCAACGCCGCACGAAATAGGAGGGCGAGCTGAGATACTCCTTGCATCCAATTCCCGCCAAGAAAAAGGATGCAACGATGCATAAGTACCACCAGCTCACCCAAG
>NZ_QVLR01000082.1 GCF_014822185.1 Azoarcus sp. Aa7 | reverse complement strand
GTGCGCACGATAGTCCTGCTCGTCACGAATCAGGTGTTCCCAATAGCGCCTCTGCCATATCCCCCGCTCTCCACGCGCCCGGGGAACCGCGGAGCGCCTCTCGGTGGCAGGCAAGACCTTTGAAAAGTCTGCCTTGATCAATCGCCAGCGGGTTGCGAAATCCGTATCCGATGACCGCAATAGCAACACGCAATGCATGTGTTCCGCCAGCACGAGCCAGCCGTGGAAGGCGAACCGATGCCGGCGGCGAACGTCCCGAACGACGTTGCGCAACAGGCCGATATGGCGGATCAGCAGGTCATTGACCGTGAAGAACCAGGTGCCGCCGGGATGCCAGGCGCGTCGATAGTCGGGCATGACATCATGTTGCGCGGAACGCCATGGCGGCGCAATGCCCTTCGGTTACTGCGCCCTACGGAATTGCCGTCGCGTCCGATCACAAAGCCGCCACCGAAGCCGCGCTCTTTCGAGCGGCTGAGTAGGGGTCGAAACCGCCAGTTCGATGAACCTGAGACCTACCGTTCAACCTATCCGAGCGATGAGCGGCGGGTGTAGCAACAGCACTGCAGCCGCTCAATCGGCGCTTCCTGGCCGGAAGCCGAGGCCGACCATTTGCCGGACGGCTTGCGGCCATCAGTGACGGCTCGACCGAAGGAGCTGTCATTGAGACTAAGCGAGATCGAGCGTCTCATGTCGGTCGTTCATAGTCTTTCAGGGCTTTCGAGGCTGGGCAATCAGCTCGGAGTTAAACGACGACGGCGAGGGGAGGGACCTGCTATCAGCGAATGCGCCGCGCTTGTCGTATCAGCCCGGTATCGGCATTCGACGGAAGGTACTGCGGTTTTCCGCCCTGCGATGGAGAGGCCCGGCCGGGCCCCATCAATCAGACCACGCGGCTACTGCACTGCGCGATGCGCCAAGCCCAGTCGATTACTCGCGGCAAGCAAGCGCTTATCTCGTGTCCAGAGCAGCGCGCCCGGCGACAGACGGACTGCAGCCAGCAGGTGCGCATCGATGTATCCGATGCCGATGCCGAAGAGGGCGTTCGTTTCAATGAAGTGGAGTACCTCGTCGTCGCTGGCGACCAGTACTTGCGGCAGGCCTTGTAGTGCGTTCAGCAGCGCATGGCGATTCTGCAGATTCCCCAATGCCAGTTCGCCGATGACGTGCGGGTGTGCCCGCACCCGACCTGCGCCCAGCAGTTGAGCGAGTTCCTCGTTGCCTTGCCGCAGGTGGTCGATCCAGACAGACGTGTCGACCAGAATCATGCGGACGGTTCCGACTGCCGTCTCGGGATGGCTTCCAGCCGCGGTTCGGAACCGCCCAGTAGGGCCAGTCGCTTGGCGCTTTCGCGCTGAATCAGGGCGCGCAGGGCTTCTCGTACCAATGCGGTTTTTTCTGAAAGTCCTGTCAGTTCCTGGGCCCTGGCCAGCAACTCATCGTCGAGGGCGAGTGTGGTGCGCATGATGTTTTTCCGCGGGCAGAGACATCAATATTAGCATCGTATGATGCCATTTGCCGTGCCTTGAGGTTGAGCCTAGCCGGGGAACTCGAACAGCCAGTTTTCTCCCGACAGTTCGTGTTGCCACACGACGCGGTGCGGCGGGTTGATCAGGAGCATCCAGCTCTGCTGAGTGTTGCGAAACGGTTCCGCGACGGCCTTGAAGACGTCGGGGGCAAGCAGCGCGAGGCAGTAGCCGCCGGGATTGCGCACGGACTCGTAGCGGAGGGCCTCGACGTCGGCCTTGCGGGCCGCATCGGCCAGTTCCTGAGTCGCGAAATAGTCGGAGGGGTGCGTCCATTCAGCACGGTCTCCGGCCAGCGGAGTCTTCGAGAGGTCCAGGGCCCGTGGCGTCACTCCGAAGAACTCGAAGAGCGTGATGGGCACCGATTTCGACTGCCCCTGAAGAAACTCGCTGTCCGTCCAGAAGCGAAGCCGCCAATAGCTGCTTTCGGCGCACGCGGTCTGTCGTTCCTCCGCGCCATAGAACACACCGGGATCGTGCCGGCGGCGGAAACGTGAGCCGCCCGGCAGCGGCCAGTAGCGGAAAGGTGTGGCGAGAAGCCAGTGCAGTCCGTGAGTCGCCTCCGGAAGCTGCGGTTTGGCTTCTTCGAGGATGTCTTCGAGCAAGGCCTGGTGGGCGAGATCCCCGCCGACGAGGGCCATCGTGGCGACTTTGTGCTGGGCTTCGACGGCGCGCCAGCCCGAGCCGGACCACGTCAGGACTTCAGACGCGAGCGCGGTAGGCGTCCAGGTATTCACAGACATGGATGAGACCGTCCACACGCTTGATCAGATCGATCGGGCGCTGACCTGGAAAAGCCCGGTTCGGAGAATGCAACCAGCCGCGAGCGAGGTTGTCGTCGCCGCCGACCAGGGAAAAAAGCGATCGGTAGAGTCGCACGACGAACGCAGAGAGTTCCCACTCCTTGGTCGATGCACGCAGAGTGCACTCGCCCTTCAGCAAGCGCGAGGCGGTCGGTTGGCTGACGCCGATGATCTGACCGAGGTCGGTGGGGCCAATGTGGAGCCGCTTTGCGGCTTCACTCACAGCCTGTCGCAACACGCTCGCGCGATCAGCCGGGGAGGGCGCGGATTGCTTCCGCATTGCATTCTCCTGAATTATTCAAGGTTGTTTTATTCTAGTGAATGCATTCGCCCAGGTCCAGCCGATATGTGATTTTGGGCCTCCGGTGTCTGCCAAGGCACTCAGTCGCTCAGCCAGTACGCCGGTAGTGCGACCAGTTCCCTCGCCGTCGAATACAGGTCTCGCGCCTCGAAATAGTGAGGGTGTGCTGTGCGGACCGTCTCGATGCCAGCGCGGTGCAGTGCGTAGCGGCTGCGGGTGATGTGGAAGTACTGCGTAACGACCAGGGCGCTTTTGAGGCCGTGCGCTTTCATGATGGCCGCGCTGTTCCTGGCCGTCGCCTCCGTGTTGTTGCCATGCTCGTCCAGGAGGATGGCTGCGCGAGGCACCGCGCGCTGGCCGGCCAAGTAGTCGGCCATGACCTTCGCTTCGCTGAATCCCTCTACGCCCGTGCCGCCGCTGACGATGACGTACTTGAACATGCCTTGCCGGTACAGCTCGGCGGCTTTGTCGAGCCGAGCCCGCAGGCGATCCGATGGCGTGCCATCGGGCATCACCTTCGAGCCGAGGACCACGCCTGCATCGCTGCCTTGTATGTCATCGCGCAGTCCATCGAGAACGAGGCCGGCGATTCCACCGAGCAGCGCCAGAACGACGACGAGCACGAAGCGCCGCCTCATGGCGAAGGGTCCGGGCGTGCGGGCCACTCGTTCGCCATGCGCTGCTTTTCTTCGAAGATGGCATAGCAGGGCCTTACCTTGTCGAGGCCGAAGCGCGCGGCGCAGTAATTGGCAAAGCGGCCCCGGTCCTCCTGGCTCATCAGGCCCCAGGGGCGCAGATCGCATTCGCCGCACTGAGCCGCGTTCTCGAAGACGACCTTGAAGCCGGGGGATTGCTTGGCAAACAGTTCGTAGTCGGTTTCGCCGTGCTCCCGTGCGATCTTCTCGATCCCGGTGAACAGCCACAGGAGAAAGACCAAGCCGAGGCCGGCAGCGAGCCCGAAGGCGTTGCACCGGCTCGTCATTTTTTCGGTTCTCCGAGCTTGTATTCGCGTCGAAGCATGCCCACGAGGATCATCCCATAGGCACCGGGACATGCCCGCCCTTCGCCAGTGGAGAGCCTTTGATACTCCCGATGGCCGCCAAGCATGGTGATCGGGAAGAAATTGCGAAGAACGTTGACCAGGGCGAACAGAGCCTTGATCTGCTTTTCCGGCGGCTCGTCCGTGGCGGTGTCGAGCCGGTCAGGCCCCCATTTGAGAATCCCGCGCACCTTCCCGAGCAACGACTTGCTGGCGTATTCCTCCTGGTACGCCTCACCGCGAACGCTCAGGTCGGCCAGCATGACGATGCCGACGACACCCGTGTTGCCGGAAGCGATGTGAGCCCCTTTCTCGCGGAGGTCGAGGGCTTCGCAAATCGTTCCGTCGCAAGTGATCGCGTAGTGATAGCTGACGTGCCCGAAGTTCGAGAGGTCGATTTGTTCAGCCTTGCGAAGCTGCGCCGCCCCATTGGCATCACATGAGAAACTGTTGCCGGCGTGGTGCAGGGCTACGCCGTGGTAGTCCCAATCCGGGCCGTCCGAGTTCTTGCCTGGCTTGGCTTTCCAGTCCGAGCGGGTTTTAAAGGTGAATCCCTCCCGCCGGAGCGCTACGATAATCGCCTGCCGGGTGGCTGCCTTGTGATCGACCTTGACCTGTACCGTCTTCACGGCCTCGGCGCGCTTGGCCTCGATCACGGCCCAGGTGTCGAAGGTGCCGCTCTTGAGGTCGTCTGTACGAACGTCGCTCATGCCTTCAAGTCCTCGCGCTCGATGTTGTCGCCCTTGGGGTACTTGAACATGAAGTGAACGGCTATCTGTTCCGGCCGCGTCGTCTCGACGACCTCGGTGAAGCCCTCGCGATCGGTAACGCCGCCATGCTGCGCGCCGTTCTCGCGCGTCAGGATGTAGACGCACTTCGGGGCAGGCTCCCCCGTGTCCGGATCGAGGGCCTGGAAGCGGATCGCGTGCAACTCGTCGTTGGTCAGGGAATCGGCGGCCGACTGCGATAGCAGCGCCGGAGCGGCAGCAAACGAGGTTGAGCCTTCCGAGCCGTC
The DNA here is from genome assembly GCF_014822185.1 of Azoarcus sp. Aa7. Classification (GTDB taxonomy): domain Bacteria; phylum Pseudomonadota; class Gammaproteobacteria; order Burkholderiales; family Rhodocyclaceae; genus Aromatoleum. The sequence continues at coordinate 362 of NZ_QVLR01000082.1, read as the reverse complement.
GTCAATCGTTGCGGTGCTTTGGCTTGCGATGAGTTTGGCCCCGCAGGCCGTGATGTCGTCCTGCCTGGCGATTTTCTGACCGCTCCAAACGTCGAGAGCGCCAGTCACGATGGCGAAGGTGCCTTTGCAGCGTCGGCAAGCAACCTGATCGCCAACGCGAGCGACTGGTTTGCCATTGATAGTGTACGTCAGGTCGGCACTGACGACCGTGCCACCGTGAGTCGTGCGATCGCCATGAATCGCCCCGGGTTTGGTGGAGGCCGGTTGGTTTAAGTCATGCCGCGATGGCGGCCTGACGGGCAAGTTGCCTGTAGTAGTTTGCCTCAGCTTCTGCGGGCGGGATATACCCGATGGGTTCGAGC
>NZ_QVLR01000081.1 GCF_014822185.1 Azoarcus sp. Aa7 | reverse complement strand
CAGCACGAATGCGATCAAATCGCGCATGAGCTGAATATCCGGCCGAGAAAAAGACACGGATATAAAACGCCGCTGGAGATTTATCATGCGTCCTGAGAACTATTGCACTTCAACGTTGAAACTACGGGTCTCCTTATGCATACTGCGTCCCCGCTAGCTGAACTGGGAGAATTTTTGGTTGCCTTCCAGTCGGTCGAAGCATCCCTGGTCGAACTCACCATCCAAGTGACCGACGCTGACTCAGAGTACATAGGGGCACTCACGGCTGAGCTTGAGTTCAACAGCAAAGCTCGCGCTCTGGACGTTATCTTTGCTCGCTTCGCCGAAATCCACGGAATAACCGCGGAATCTCCATACCCGGAGTTTCACAAACTCATGGCGAGGGTTCAACGGCTTGCTATGCGGAGGAATGACATCGTCCATTCCTTTTACAACATGCTCATAACCGACGACGGCCAAGTCGGGATGAATCGCCCCGGGTTTGGTGGAGGCCGGTTGGTTTAAGTCATGCCGCGATGGCGGCCTGACGGGCAAGTTGCCTGTAGTAGTTTGCCTCAGCTTCTGCGGGCGGGATATACCCGATGGGTTCGAG
>NZ_QVLR01000080.1 GCF_014822185.1 Azoarcus sp. Aa7 | reverse complement strand
GTCGCCTCGGCGGGTACGGGCCTGGGCACGGCGCCGGGGGTGCCGGCACCGGTGTCGCCCCGCCCGCCCGCCCGATCGCCCGCGCTCGACGCGGTGCGGGTCGACGCCCGCCGGCTCGATGCCCTGCTGAACGCATCGGGCGAGCTGGCGACCGGGTGCGCGCGCATGGTCCGCAGGCTCGCGGACGTCGACGCGATCGTCGAACGGTGCGAGGAGTTGCGGCGTGCGGTCACGCACGGGTCGGGTTCCGCCGTGCCGGGCGCGCTCGCGCTGCTCGAGCGGCTGGCGCCGGTCGAGGCGATGCTGGCGCGCCTGCGCGCGGCCATGGACGACGACCATGCGCAGCTGCAGCGTGTCAGCGGCGAGCTCGGCGAAGGCATCCGCGCGATCCGCCTGCTGCCGCTGGCGAACATCTTCCGCCAGTTTCCGCGCATGGTGCAGGAGCTCGCGCGTACCCAGGGCAAGCCGGTCGAGCTGGTAATCGAAGGGGAGGACGTCGGTGCCGACCGCCGCATCCTCGAGGAAATCCGCGATCCGCTGATGCACCTGCTGCGCAATGCGATCGACCACGGCATCGAGCCGGCGGACGAGCGCGCGCGCGCGGGAAAGCCGGCGGTCGGCCGCATCGGCCTGCGGGCGCGGCGGACCGAAAGCGCCATCGAGATCGTTGTGGACGACGACGGACGCGGCCTCGACGAGGCGGCGATCCGGCAGGCGGCACTCGAGTGCGGACTGGAAAGCGCTGCGACCCTCGCCGCGATGACGCCGGCGCAGCAGCGTGCGCTGGTGCTGCGTGCGGGCCTGACGACCACGCGGGAGGTGACCGACGTCTCGGGGCGCGGCATCGGCCTGGATGTCGTGCGCGAGGCGGTCGAACGCATGAAGGGCTCGCTCGCGCTCGATTCCGCGCCGGGGCGCGGCCTGGCGCTCACGCTGCGCCTGCCGGTGACGCTGGTCACGGCACGCATCCTGATCGTCGAGGCCGACCGCTGCCCCTACGGCCTTCCGGTCGAGCACGTGCGGGGATCGCGCCGGCTCGCGGCCGACGACATCCTGCTGCTCGACGGGCGCGACGCGATCCTGTTCGACGACCGGCCGGTGCCGCTGGTGGGGCTCGCCGACCTGCTGGAACGGCCCGCGTCGCCGGTCGCGGCGGACGAGGGCGCGAGCGCTCGCATGGCCGTGATCCTGGAGGTGGCGGCCGGGTGTTTCGCTGTATCGGTCGAGGCGCTGGTCGACGAGCAGGAAGTCGTGCTCAAGGCACCCGGGAGCCTGCTCGAGCGGGTACGCAACGTTGCCGGCGCAACGGTCCTCGACAGCGGGGAAATCTGCTTCGTGCTCGATCCGCCGGATCTGTTCGCCGCGATCCGGCGCCGGTCCGCGGGCACGGCAGCGCCCGCCCCGGCCCCGCAACGGCGGAACAGGGTGCTGCTGGCCGAGGACAGCATCACCACGCGCACGCAGGAAAGCCGCATCCTGGAAGCGGCTGGCTACGAGGTCGTCACCGCGGTCGATGGCCTCGATGCGCTGCGCAAGCTCGCGCGCGGCGAATTCGATGCGGTGGTCACCGACGTCAACATGCCCAACGTCGATGGCCTCGAACTCGCCCGGCGCATCCGCTGCGAAGTCCGCCACGCCCACCTGCCCGTCATCCTCGTCACCTCGCTCGCGTCGGATGAAGATCGCATGCGGGGGTTGGAGGCCGGCGCGAACGCGTACATCACGAAACCCGGTTTCGACCAGAGGGAGCTCATCGAATGCCTCGAGCGCCTGATCTGAGCCCCGCGCGGAGATCCCGGCCATGAAAGGCGCGTCGCCGCGGCAGCCGATCCGCGTGCTCCTGGTCGACGATTCGCGGCTCGCGCTCGAGATCGTCCGGCGCATGCTCGAAACCGAGCCGGCGATCAGCGTGTGCGGCACCGCCCGCGACGGCGCCGAGGCGCTGGCGCTGATTCCGCGGCTCATGCCCGACGTCGTGTGCACCGACCTGCACATGCCGGGGATGAGCGGGCTCGAATTCATCCGCGAGGTGATGGCGCTCCATCCCGTGCCCATCCTCGTGCTCAGCATCGCGGTTCAGCGCGAGCACACCGACACGATCTTCGAGATGCTCGAAGCCGGCGCGGTGGACATCGTCGCCAAGCCGCGCGGCGGTCTGTGCGAAGCGTCCGCCGGCCTGGCCGGCGAGCTGGTGAGCAAGATCAAGGTGGTGGCCGGCGTCGTCGCCCTGCGCCGCCGTCGCCGCCGTGCCGCGGCCGTGCCCGTCGAGCTGCCGCAGCTTGCCGGGGGGCGCTCCGGCCTGCGGCCGCGCATCGTCGGTATCGCCGCATCGACCGGCGGGCCGCAGGCGATCGAAACCGTCCTGCGTCACCTGCCGCGCGATTTTCCGCTGCCCGTGCTGTGCGTCCAGCACATCGCCGAGGGGTTCATGGAAGGGCTGGTCCAGTGGCTGGCGCGCTCGGCGCCGATTTCGGTGTGCATCGCGCAGGATGGCCATCTGCCCTTGCCGGCGACGGCGTACTTTGCGCCCGACGGCATGCACCTGGAGCTCGACGCGCACGGACGCCTGCGCTGCTCGCCGGAACTGCGCGGCCAGTTGCATCGCCCGTCGGCGGACCTCGCGCTCGCGTCGCTTGCGCGCATGCATGGACGCGACGCCATCGGTGTGGTGCTGACGGGCATGGGGCGCGACGGTGCGGCCGGCCTCGCGGAGATCGCTGCGGCGGGCGGCGCGACGATCGCCCAGGACGAGGAGACGAGCGTGGTCTTCGGCATGCCCGGCGCGGCGATCGAGAACGGTGCCGCCCGGCTCGTGCTGCCGCTCGGGAAGATCGCTCCGGCTCTGGTGAGGCTGGCGAACGGCGAATCGTCGTCGCAGCCGGCGGTAAGCGGAGGAGGGCTCGCACGATGATACGCAACGCTCCCGTAGCGCCCGGCCCGGTGCTGATCGTCGAGGACAGCCCGGTGCAGGTGGAAATGCTGCGGCGCATCGTCGAAGGTGCCGGCTACGAGGTGCTGCTGGCCGGTGACGGTGCGGCGGCGCTGGCGCTGGCTCGCCTGCGCCGCCCCGCCGCCGTGGTGAGCGACGTCAACATGCCGGTGATGGACGGTTACGAACTGTGCCGGCGCCTGCACGGCGAGGCGGGCCTCGCCGATGTCCCGGTGATCCTGCTGACTTCGCTCGCCGACACCGGCGATGTCATCCGCGGCCTGAACGCGGGCGCCGACTGCTATGTCACCAAGCCCTTCGACGAAGCCCTGCTGCTCGCGAGCCTGCGGTCGCAGATCGAAGCGCCGCAGGCCGCGCCCGGCGACGGCGGGCACGGCCCGATGCAGCTGCGCATCGGCGACGACGTGCACCCGGTGACGCCGCGCGATGCGCGCCAGCTCGTCGGCCTGCTCGTGTCGACGTACGAAAGTGCCGTGTACCAGAACCGCCAGCTGCGCAACATGCAGGACCGGCTGCTCGCAGCGAACCGCGAGCTGGAGGATTCGAACCGCACCCTCGAAGCCGCCTATGCCGAGTTGCGCGAGACGCAATCGCGCCTCGTGCAGGCGGCGAAGATGGCGTCGCTCGGCGAGCTGGTGGCCGGGGTGGCGCACGAGATCAACAACCCGCTGGCCTTCGTGCTGAATCACCACGCGACGGTGTCGCGGGCGCTCGTCCAGGTCGAGGAGGAGGCACGGCCGCATCTGACGCCCGAGCGCGCGCGCCTGCTGGACAAGGCGCGCGAGCGTCTCGCCGACATGGCCGGGGGGCTCGAGCGCATCCGCGACCTGGTGGTCAAGCTGCGCACCTTCTCGCGGCTGGACGCGGGCGAGATCCGCACGATCGACGTCGAGGAGGCGATCGAGTCGGTGCTGACGCTGCTGCAGCACCGGCTGCGGGAGCGCATCCGCGTGACGCGGCGTTTCGGGGCGCAGTGCAGCCTGGACTGCTATCCGGGACCGTTCAACCAGGTCGTGATGAACCTGCTCGCCAATGCGGTCGACGCGATCGACGCCGCCGCGCGCGACGGGGAAATCACCATCACCACCATGCAGGACGAAGCGATGATGCGCATCGAGATCGCCGACAATGGCAAGGGCATGCCGGACGCGGTTCGCGAACGGATCTTCGAGCCCTTCTTCACGACCAAGGCAGTCGGCGAAGGCACCGGGCTGGGGCTGTCGATTTCCTTCGGCATCGTCCGTCAGCACGGCGGAACGCTCGAGGCGTTCAGCGAGGAAGGCGTTGGCACGCGCATGGTCGTCCGTCTGCCGCTGCGGCAGACGGTGCCCACCGCGGCGACGAACACGGGAGCGCAAACATGACCGATACGACACCCCCTGGAGGCCGGCGCACGACGACGCCGGAGGCGTCCTTCGCGCACGTCAGCGAGCGCCCGGTGGTGCTGGCCGTGGACGACGAGCCGCAGATCCTGGCGGCGATGGTCGATATGCTCGAGGACGAATGCACCGTGCACACCGCGCCGTCCGCCGAAGCGGCAATCGCCCTCATCCCCACCCTGCCGGACCTGTCGGTGTTGCTGTCGGACCAGCGCATGCCGGGAATGTGCGGTGACGAACTGCTCGCGCGGGCGAGGGAGCTGTCGCGCGCGGCGGCCATCATGGTCACCGGCTATGCCGATCTGGATGCGGTGGTGCGGGCGGTGAACCAGGGGCGCATCTTCGGCTACATCACCAAGCCGTGGAACCAGGACCAGTTGCGCCTGATGGTGCAGTCGGCGCATGCGCATTACCGCCTGCAGCGCGAGCTGCTCGCCGAGCAGCGCCTGCTGCGCGAGTTCATGGACAACACCACCGATCTGGTCTCCTATCAGGACGGCAGGCAGCGTTTCATCCGCGCCAACCGCCGGTATGCGCAGCTGCTCGGCTGCGATGCGCCGGAGGCGCTCACCGGCCGCACCGTCGCGGAGCTGCTTCCGGATGCGGAGCCGGGCGGGCTGTGGGATCCGGCCGAGCACGAGCGCGTGCTGTGCAGCGGCGAGCCCTCATCCGAACAATGCGTCCGCGTCCGCCTGCCCGGTACGGGCGAATGGCGCTGGTATTCGACGACGCGCGCGCCGATCCGCGACGAGCGCGACGAGGTGGTCGGCGTGGTCGGCATCTCGCGCGACGTCACCGACCGTCTCGGCGTGCTCGAGGCCCTGCGGCTGCGCGAAAGGGCGATCGAGGCGAGCGTGAACTCGGTCACCATCGTCGACTGCCAGCAGCCGGACCTCCCCATCGTGTATGTGAACCCCGCCTTCGAACGCATCACGGGCTACCGTGCGGAAGAAGCCGTGGGGCGCAATCCGCGCTTCCTGCACGGCGATGATCACCTCCAGCCCGGTCTCGACGAGATCCGGGTGGCGATTCGCGAGCGGCGCCAAGGGCATGCGATCTTCCGTAACCACTGCAAGGACGGGCGGATCTACTGGGCGGATCTCCATATCGCACCGGTGTGCGACGACACCGGCCGCTGCACCCACTTCGTCGGCATCCAGTATGACGTGACGGATCGCCTCCGCTACCAGGCGGAGCTGGAGCGACATGCCAATTTCGACACCGTCACGGGGGTCGCAAACCGCAACCTGCTCGACGACCGGCTCGCCCAGGCGCTGGTGAATGCCAGTCGCCACCAGCGTTCGGTGGGCGTGCTGTCGATCGATATCGACCGCTTCGGCGCCGTCGTCGGCTCGTTCGGCCACGCGGTGGGCGACGGCATCCTGCAGCACGTCGCCGCCCGCCTCACGGCATTGGTGCGCGAGGGAGACACCATCGCGCGCGTCGGCATGGACGACTTTGTCGTGGTGCTGGGCGATCTGGCCAGTGTCGACGCCGCCGCGCTGATCGTGCGCCGGATACTCGACGACATTGCCCAGCCCTTCGTCGTCGAGGGCCATGAGCTTGCCGTGACGGCAAGCATGGGCGTGTGCATCTATCCGGGCGACGGCGACAGTCCGGACGTGTTGCTGCAGCATGCCAACATCGCGCGGCTCGAGGCCCGCAGCGCGGGCGGCAATCAGTACTGCTTCGATACGCCGGCCATGAATGCGGCCATGCTGCAGCGCCAGGCGCTCGAGCATGCGCTGCGCGGTGCGCTCGAGCGCGGCGAGTTCGTGCTGCACTACCAGCCGCGCGTGAGCCTGCAAGACGGCGCCATCGTCGGCATGGAGGCGCTGCTGCGCTGGCAGCATCCGGAACTCGGACTGGTGCCGCCGATGGAGTTCATTCCGCTCGCCGAGGAGACCGGCCTGATCGTCCCCATCGGAGAATGGGTGCTCCGGGCCGCATGCCGCCAGATCCGGGACTGGCTCGATGGCGGCATCGCGGTCCCGCCGGTGGCGATCAACCTCTCGGCCCGTCAGTTCCATTCGGGTCAGCTCGATCGCATGATTGCCGAGTCGCTGGCGGCAGAGGGGCTGGACGCGTCGCTGCTCGAACTCGAGATCACCGAGAGCACGGCGATGGTCGACGTCGACGAGGCGGTGGCCACGATGCAGAAACTGAAGACGCTCGGCGTGTCGCTCGCGCTCGACGATTTCGGCACCGGTTATTCGAGTCTCGCCTGCCTCAAGCGTTTCCCCCTCGACTACCTGAAGATCGACCGCGCCTTCGTGCGCGACGTGACGACCGACCCCGGCGACGCCGCGATCTGCATCGCGACGATCCAGCTGGCGCACAGCCTGCGGCTCAAGGTGATCGCCGAGGGGGTTGAGGACGAATTCCAGATGGAATATCTGCGGCGGCGCGGGTGCGACGAGATACAGGGCTATTACTTCAGCCGGCCGGTGGTTGGCGAGGCGATCGCGGCCATGCTGCGCGGCGGGGTGCGCATGAGCCGCGCGGCCGCCGCCGTGGACGCGCCGGAGCCCACCCTGCTGCTGGTCGACGACGAGCCGAACGTCCTGAACGCGCTCAAACGCCTGCTGCGCGGCGACGGCTACCGCATCCTGACCGCGGGATCGGCCCAGGAGGGGCTCGAGATCCTGGCCAGACACCCGGTGCACGTCCTGCTGTCCGACGAGCGCATGCCGGGCATGAACGGCAGCGAGTTTCTCATGCGCGTGAAGGACCTGCACCCCGGGACGGTGCGCATGGTGCTTTCGGGGTACGCAAACGTCGATGCGATAACTCGCGCGATCAACAACGGAGCGGTGAGCAAATTCCTGCTCAAACCGTGGGACGACGAGGAACTGCGCAGCACGATCCGTGACGCCTTCGCGCGCGTATGCGCCGACGAAATGCGATTATGATAAACAGGCGGGCACGCGCGGGGCGCGCGCGTGTATTTCAGGGCACAGGTCATGGCGGACACGGTCCCGGACGGGCAGAAATTCGGTATCGATGCGGGGCTTTATGCCGGCTTGAGGGAGATTGCCGCCGGGGCGTTCCCCAAGCGCTGCCCCACTTGCGGCCGCAGCTATCGCGACGCGGATGACTACATTGTGCAGACGCAGCGGGTGGGTAGCGGCCGCAGCGGCCTCAAGCAGGCGGTGGACGACGACGGACACGTGATCGTCGAGCTGTTCCGCAACTGCGTGTGCGGCTCGACCCTGATGGACTGCTTCCGCGACCGCCGCGATACCAGCGCGGCGGGACTGCGGCGCCGGGCGCGCTTCGGCGAACTGATCGAGGCGCTTGTGGCCCAGGGGCTCGAGCGGGCGCGGGCGCACGCCGAATTGCTCAAGGTTCTGCGCGGGGAGCCCAGCACGATCCTGAAGGCGCGTCCGCGCAGCGCGGGGGGCACGCCGGAAGCCCCGGAATGAGCAGCAGGCCCGGCATGCGCTGCGTGCGGGGGCGTGCAGGCGCCGGGGGGACGACCGGGTGCCGGCTGTCGATGCCGTGCCGGCGTATGGCTTGGGTTCTGCAGAAAAACGGGGCGCCGCGGCGCCCCTTGTCCTGATGGGCGGCTGCCGGGCCGCTTACTCGACGTGGTAGCGGCGCTGCACGACGCGGAAGCGGTTGGCGACGAAGGCGCTGTCCGACAGGCTCGCGTTGGCGGCCGGATTCATGCCGACGCCGTGGTAGTCGGAGAAGCCCGCCGACTGGTTCACGAACACGCCGCCGGTGAGGTTGATCGACAGCGCGACGCCGGCGTGCCAGGTCGCCTCGGTCATCGCGTCGACGACGTCCGGCTTGGTCGAGTAGAGGCCGACGGTGAGCGCGCCGTGCTCGCGCACGATGCGCTCCGACAGCGCGACTGCCGCGGCGCCGTCGGCGACCTTCACGACGAAGGCGATCGGGCCGAAGCGCTCTTCCATGTAGGCCGTCTCGTCCGCAGCGTCGCACGCGAGCAGCACCGGCGAGCGCACTTCGGCGCCGGGGAATTCGGCGTGCTCGATCTTGCGCGACGCGAGCACGACGCGGCCATGCTCGGGCGCCTCGGCGATGCGGGCAAGGGTGTCGGGCGACTGGATCGCGCCCAGCACGGCGGTCGCGACCGCCGGGTCGGCGAGGAACTTGTCGATCGATGCGGCGAGGTCCGCGCACACCTCGTCGTAGCTCTTGTGGCCCTGGTCGGTGGCTATGCCGCCCGCCGGCACGAGGATCGCCTGCGTCGTCGTGCACATCTGGCCCGAGTACAGGCACAGCGTGAAGGCGAGGTTCCTCAGCATCGCCTTGTACTGGTCGGTGGATTCGATGACGACGTTGTTCACGCCGGCGAGTTCGGCATACACCTGCGCCTGCCGTGCGTTGCTGATGAGCCACTGGCCGAAGCTGTTGCCGCCGGTGAAGTCGATGGATTTCACCGCCGGGTGGGTCGCCAGCGCCTGCGTCGCCTCGCGCTTGTCGAAGGCGGCGAGCGTCACGAGGTTGGGGTCGAGGCCGGCCTCGGCGAGCACTTCGCGCGCGATGCGCACGGTGATCGCGGCCGGCAGAATCGCGTTCTGGTGCGGCTTGACGATGACCGGGTTGCCGGTCGCGAGTGCGGCGAAGAGGCCCGGGTAGGTGTTCCAGGTCGGGAAGGTGCCGCAGCCGATCACCAGCGCGACGCCGCGGCCGACGATCTCGAAGTGCTTCTTCATCTTGAGCGGCGGATTCTTGCCCTGCGGCTTCTCCCACACCGTCTCGTGTGGCACGAACTTCATCTCGCGGTAGGCGTAGGCGACGGCTTCGAGGCCGCGGTCCTGCGCGTGCGGGCCGCCGGCCTGAAAGGCCATCATCCAGCCCTGGCCGGTAGTGAGCATCACCGCGTGGGCGATCTCGAAGCTGCGCTTGTTGATGCGCTCGAGGATCTCCAGGCACACGCCGGCGCGGCCCTGCGCACCGATGCGCTGCCAGCCCGGCATCGCGGCGTGCGCGGCGGCGATCAGCGCGTCGGCATCGCACACCGGGTAGCGCACGTCCAGCTCCACGCCGTAGGGCGAACGCTCGCTCGCCATCCAGCCGCTCCGGCCGGGCTGGCCGAGCTCGAACTCCTGGCCGAAGGTGGCCTCGACGGCGCGGCGTCCGTCGTCCTGCGCCGTTTCCCCATACACCTTGGGGCTGGGCATCTCGGGGTAGGGCGTCCAGTAGCCACGGGCGTGGATCGCCTGGACGGCGGCTTCGAGGGTCGCGTGGTGCTTGTCGAACAGCTGGGCGGGCGTGGTGGTGGACGCGGCGTGGGACATCGAGGGTCTCCTCTGGTGATGGGGCGGGGCTTCTGCGGCCCCTGCGGATCGGTGCTGCTGACCTTGTTATAGCGGCTGGCGCATTGCTGCGCTGCGGTGAAGCTTGTCAAGCAAAAAACTGTTGTCTTTTGATCTGGATCAAGCTTACTATTGATTGACCGGTCGGTCAAACAAAGGCCGGGCTAGAAAGAAAGCTCGGACTACCGGGCGCCGACCCCGCCGACAGGAGGCCTCGAAGCCTTCCGGGCGATCCGAAGAAGGAGACTCTGCAGAACCGCCGCCTGAGGGCATGGGTGGGCGTTTGTGCAGAGGGATGACAGGAGGAGACATGAGCGGCGCGTTGGGCAGAACGGATTGGAGCATGCAGGGCGAGACGATTCGCCTCGATGTGGCCGAAGGCGTCGCGACGCTGACGCTGAACCGGCCGGACCGGCTGAACTCGTTCACGGGCCGGATGCACGAGGAGGTGCGCGCGGCGCTGGCGAAGGTCAGGGAAGGGCGCGCGGCGGGCGTCGTGCGCGTGCTGGTGCTGACCGGCGCCGGGCGCGGCTTCTGTGCCGGGCAGGATCTGTCGGACCGCGCCGTGGCGCCGGGGGCTGCGCCGGTGGATCTCGGTGACTCCGTCGAGAAGAACTACAAGCCGCTCGTGCTCGCGCTGCGCAGCCTGGAGCTGCCGGTGATCGCCGCGGTGAATGGCGTCGCGGCCGGCGCCGGCGCGAGCATCGCGCTCGCGTGCGACCTCGTGTTCGCGGCGCGCTCGGCGAGCTTCATCCAGTCCTTCAGCAAGCTCGGCGTCGTGCCGGACACCGGCGGCAGCTGGATTCTGCCGCGCCTCGTGGGGCCGGCGCGCGCGATGGGCATGGCGCTGCTGGGCGAGAAGCTGTCGGCCGAGCAGGCCGAGGCCTGGGGCCTGATCTGGAAATGCGTCGATGACGACGCGCTGATGCCGACCGTGCAGCAGGTGGCGGCAAGCCTCGCGAAGGGGCCGACCTTTGGCTACGCGAAGACCAAGCAGGCGATCTGGGCGAGCTCGACCAACGACTTCGAGACCCAGCTCAACCTCGAGCGCGACCTGATGACCGTGTGCGGCAACTCGAACGACTACCGCGAAGGGGTCGCCGCGTTCATCGAGAAGCGCAGCCCGAATTTCAAGGGTGATTGAATGACGGCCCTCGCCAAGGATGTGAAGGTCGTCGTAATCGGCGCCGGCGCGATGGGCAGCGGCATCGCCCAGGTGGCGGCGCGCGCTGGGCACACGGTATACCTCTACGACGGCCGCACCGAGGCGATCGCTGCCGGCCGCGCGGCGATCGACAAGGACCTGAAGTTCCTCGTGTCGAAGAACCGGCTCGACCCGGCCGAAGCCGCGGCGACGCTCGAACGCGTCGTGCCGGTCGCGGCGCTGGCCGAGGCGGCGGACGCCGGCCTCGCGATCGAGGCGATCGTCGAGAACCTCGAGGTCAAGCGCAAGCTCTTTGCCGAGCTGGAAAGCACGCTCGGCGCGGACGCGATCATCGCGAGCAACACCTCGTCGCTGTCGATCAACGCGATGGCGGCCGGGCTTGCCCGTCCCGGCCGGCTCGCCGGCCTGCACTTCTTCAACCCCGCGCCGCGCATGGCGTTGGTCGAAGTGGTGTCGGGGCTCAACACCGAGCGCGAGGTCGCCGAGTGCCTGTATGCGACGGCGCGCGACTGGAGCAAGGTGCCCGTGCATGCCGCTTCGACGCCGGGTTTCATCGTGAACCGCGTCGCGCGTCCGTATTACGCCGAGGCGCTGCGCGTGCTCGCCGAGCACGAGGCCGAGCCGGCGACGCTGGACGCGATCCTGCGCGAAGGCTGTGGCTTCGCGATGGGCCCGTTCGAACTGATGGACCTGATCGGCCACGACGTGAACTTCGCGGTGACGAAGTCGGTGTTCGAGGCCTACTTCTGCGACCGCCGCTTTGCGCCGAGCCAGTTCCAGCAGGAACTCGTCGCGGCCGGCCGGCTGGGGCGCAAGACTGGGCGCGGCATCTACGAATACGGCGAACTCGCCGCGAAGGCGGTGCCGCAGGACGAGCCGGCACAGGACGGCGAGCCGCGCGTCACCGTGGTCGGCGACATCGGCGCGGCGGCGCCGCTCCTCGCGCGCCTCGAAGCGGCCGGCATCGAGGTGCGGCGCGAGGCGGGCATGCACGGCAGGCGTGGCTGGATGCAGATCGGCGCCGCGCGCGTCGCGCTCACCGATGGGCGCACGGCGACGCTGCGCGCGGACGAGGAGCGCGTGCCGAATCTCGTGCTCTTCGACCTGTGCCTCGACTACTCGACCAGCACGCGCATTGCGCTCACGCGCGCCGACCAGTGCGGGCAGGGCGCCTTGCGCGTCGTCGCCGGCACCTTCCAGAAGGCCGGCTTCAAGGTCAGCGCGATCGACGACGTGGCCGGCCTGATCGCGCTGCGTACCGTCGCGATGCTCGCCAACGAGGCCGCCGACGCGGTGCTGCAGGGCGTGGCCAGTGCGCGCGACGTCGATACCGCGATGCGCTACGGCACCAACTACCCCAAGGGCGGCCCGCTCGCATGGGCCGACCAGCTCGGCGCGGGTTTCGTCGTCGAGGTGCTCGCGAACCTCAAGGATCACTACGGCGAGGAGCGCTATCGCGTGTCGCCGCTGCTGCGCCGCAAGGCCTGCAACGGGGAGGCGATGTATGACTGAGGCGGGTTATCGCGATCTCACGAACGGGCTGGATCCGCAGGTCCTCGCCGAGCGCGTGCGCGACGGCATGGCGGAGAACGACCGCGTGCTGCACGCCAACGGCATCCGCTTCGAGGCGGTTGGCCCCGGCTACGCGAAGGTGACGATGACGGTGCGCGAGGAGATGTTGAACGGCTTCGCGATCTGCCACGGCGGCTTCATCACGGTGCTCGCCGACACGGCTTTCGCCTACGCGTGCAACAGCTACAACGAGCAGACCGTGGCGTCCGGCATCAGCCTCGACTTCATGGCCCCCGGCCGTCCCGGCGACGTCCTGTGCGCCGAGGCGAAGGAAGTGTTCGCCGCCGGCCGCACCGGCGTGTACGACATCAGCGTCACCAACCCCAGGGGCGAGCTGATCGCGGTGATGCGCGGCAGGTCCTATCGACTGAAGGGAAGGGCAGTCGTCGAGTTGTGAATGGAATTGTGAAAGGCGTTTGACGCGGGTCACCCGGGATTCCCCAGATGCGGGGAATAATTCCGGAATCATACGAAATCCGCGCAAACCGAAGAAACCAGGAGGAGAGAGAGCAATGCCCGTGAAGACCCCGTCGCCCGGCGACCTGGAAGCGATCGAGACAGCCAGCCAGGATGAACTGCGCGCGCTGCAGCTGGAACGCATGAAGTGGAGCGTGCGCCACGCGTACGAGAACGTGCCGCACTACCGCAAGGCCTTCGACGCCAAGGGCGTGCACCCGGACGACCTGAAGACGCTCGCCGATCTGGCGAAATTTCCCTTCACCGCGAAGAGCGATCTGCGCGACAACTACCCGTTCGGGATGTTCGCGGTGCCGCGTGAAAAGGTCGCGCGCGTGCATGCGTCGTCCGGCACGACCGGCAAGCCGACCGTGGTCGGCTACACGCTGAAGGACATCGACACCTGGGCGACCGTGGTTGCACGTTCGATCCGCGCCGCGGGCGGCCGCGCCGGCGACATGGTGCATGTGTCTTACGGCTACGGCCTGTTCACCGGCGGGCTGGGCGCGCATTACGGCGCCGAGCGGCTGGGCTGCACGGTGGTGCCGATGTCCGGCGGCCAGACCGAGAAGCAGATCCAGGTGATCCAGGACTTCAAGCCCGACATCATCATGGTGACGCCGTCCTACATGCTGACCATCCTCGACGAGATGGAGCGCATGGGCATCGACCCGAAATCGACCTCGCTGAAGGTCGGCATCTTCGGCGCCGAACCCTGGACCCAGGGCATGCGCGAGGCGATGGAGGCGCGCTCGGGGCTCGATGCGGTCGACATCTACGGTCTCTCCGAAGTGATGGGCCCGGGTGTCGCCAGCGAGTGCGTCGAGAGCAAGGACGGCCCGGTGGTGTGGGAAGACCATTTCTACCCCGAAATCATCGATCCGAAGACCGGCGAAGTGCTGCCGGACGGCGAGGAAGGCGAGCTGGTGTTCACGACGCTGACCAAGGAAGCGATGCCGGTGATCCGCTACCGCACGCGCGACCTCACGCGCCTGCTGCCGCCGACCTCGCGCAGCATGCGGCGCATGGCCAAGATCACCGGCCGTTCCGACGACATGCTGATCATCCGCGGCGTGAACCTCTTCCCGACGCAGATCGAGGAGCTGATCTGCCACATGCCCCAGCTCGCCGCGCAATACCTGCTGGAAGTCGACAAGAAGGGCCACATGGACACGCTGACGGTGAAGGTCGAGCTGGACCCGGACGCGGTCGTCGGCCGGCATCCCGAGCAGAAGGAGGCGGTCGGCGAGGAACTCGCGCATCGCATCAAGACCTTCATCGGCGTCTCGGCGAAAGTCATCGTCGGCGAGCCGTTCTCGATCGAGCGCGTGACGATCGGCAAGGCGAAGCGGGTCATCGACCACCGCCCCAAGGAGTGAGTGCCTGAACAGGTCTGCTGCGCGCGTCGTTCGCGCGCCCGGGCCGCGCACTCAAGCCGGTAAAGAATGAGAGAGGAGGAGACCGCAGCATGTATACCCAAGCACTGGACGTCCCGCAGCAGAACCCCGACAAGGGGCCGCGCGCGGTCGAGAATCCCGAGTACCAGGCCGAGTTCGACGCGAAGATCGACGCCGGCGGCTACATCGAGGCCAAGGACTGGATGCCCGAGGCCTACCGCAAGACGCTGGTGCGCCAGATCAGCCAGCACGCGCATTCCGAGATCGTCGGCATGCTGCCCGAAGGCAACTGGATCACGCGCGCGCCGACGCTGAAGCGCAAGGCGATCCTGCTCGCCAAGGTGCAGGACGAGGGCGGCCACGGCCTGTATCTGTATGCCGCCGCCGAGACGCTGGGCGTGTCGCGCGACGAGCTGCTGGAGGCGCTGCACACCGGCCGCGCCAAGTACAGCTCCATCTTCAACTACCCGACACTGACCTGGGCGGACATCGGCGTGATCGGCTGGCTCGTCGACGGCGCCGCGATCATGAACCAGATCCCGCTGTGCAAGTGCAGCTACGGCCCCTACGCGCGCGCGATGGTGCGCATCTGCAAGGAGGAATCCTTCCACCAGCGCCAGGGCTACGACCTGCTGCTGGCGATGATGAAGGGCACCCAGGAGCAGCGCGAGATGGTGCAGGACGCGGTCAATCGCTGGTGGTGGCCGTCGATCATGATGTTCGGCCCGCACGACAAGGATTCCCCCAACTCGGCGCAAAGTTCGCGCTGGGGCATCAAGCGCATCTCCAACGACGACCTGCGCCAGAAGTTCGTCGATGCGACCGTCGAGCAGGCGAAGGTGCTGGGCGTGACGATGCCCGACCCCGAGCTGAAGTGGAACGCCGAGCGCGGCCATCACGACTTCGGCGCGATCGACTGGGACGAGTTCTGGAACGTCGTCAATGGCCACGGCCAGGGCAACGTCGACCGCCTCGCCGCGCGCGTGAAGGCCTGGGAAGACGGCGCCTGGGTGCGCGAGGCCGCGCTCGAGCACGAGCGCAAGCGCGCCGCGCGCGAGCACCAGGCGGCCTGACAGGAATATCCGCAACACACCGACAGAAAGGGCGGCCCCGGCCAGCCCTCACGAGAGGAGAAGAGACATGGAACGCAAGGAATGGCCGCTGTGGGAAGTCTTCGTGCGCAGCCGCAACGGACTCGATCACAAACACTGCGGCAGCGTGCATGCGCCCGACGCGAAGCTCGCGCTGCAGGTCGCGCGCGACGTGTACACCCGTCGCCAGGAAGGCGTGAGCATCTGGGTCGTGCAGGCCGACCACATCGTCGCCTCGGACCCGGACGCCAAGCCCGAGCTGTTCGACCCGGCCGAGGACAAGATCTACCGGCACCCGACCTTCTACCAGCTGCCCGACGAAGTTAACCACATGTGAGAGGGCTGCAAAGATGACCACCCCCAACCCTGCACACATCGAATACGTCACCCGCCTCGGCGACAACGCACTGATCCTCGGCCAGCGCATGTCCGAATGGTGCGGCTATGCGCCGGTGCTCGAAGAGGACATGGCGCTCGCGAACATGTCGCTCGACCTGATCGGCCAGGCGCGCATGCTGCTCACCCGCGTCGGCCAGCTCGAAGGCAAGGGCCGCGACGAGGACCAGCTCGCCTTCCTGCGCACCGAGATGCTCTACCGCAACCTGACCCTGTGCGAGCTGCCGAACGCCGATTTCGGCCGCACGATGGTGCGCAACTTCCTCTTCGCCAGCTTCCAGGTGCTGATGTGGGAACGCCTGCTTGCCTCCAGCGACACGGAACTCGCCGCGATCGCCGCGAAGAGCATCAAGGAAGCGCGCTACCACGCGCAGCACGCCGGCGACTGGGTCGTGCGCCTGGGCGACGGCACGTCCGAATCCCACGAGCGCACGCAGGCAGCGCTCGACTACCTGTGGCCCTACACCGCCGAGTTCTTCGCCGCGACGCCGAGCGACGAGGCCGTGGCCGCCGCGGGCATCGGCCCGGCGTGGAGCGAGCTCGAAGCCGCGTGGGAAGCCGTGGTCGTGCCGGTGCTGAACGAAGCCACGCTGACCGTGCCGGCGCGCACGCCGTTCAAGTCCTACGGCAAGTTCGGCCGCCACAGCGAGCATCTGGGGCACTTGCTGTCCGAGATGCAGTACCTGCAGCGCACCTACCCCGGAGCGCAATGGTGATCGACGAAGGCACGAATCGTAGGGCGGGAAAGCGTAGCGCATCCCGCCACGCGGCGGTGCCGGCCCGATGCGCGCATTTGGCGGCGCAGTTGCCACATTCGGCCTTCGGCTTTCCCGCCCTACGGGTGCCGCACGAACGCTGGAAAGCATCGCAATGCTGACCGAAACCCAAGCCTGGGACGTTCTCCACGCCGTGCCCGACCCCGAGATCCCGGTGATCTCGGTGACCGAGCTCGGCATCGTGCGCGAGGTCCTCGCGCGCGACGGCGGCCTGCACGTCGTCGTCACGCCGACCTACTCGGGCTGCCCGGCGACCGAGGTGATCTCGCAGAGCATCCACGACGCGCTGGTCGCCGCCGGCGCGGGCGAGGTTTCCGTCGAGACGCGCATCGCGCCGGCCTGGACCACCGACTGGATCACCGAGCCGGCGAAGGAAAAGCTGCGCGCCTACGGCATCGCACCCCCGGGAGGGGATGCGCCCGTCGGCCCGCAGCCGATCCGCTTCGTGCCGCGCAAGCTCGCCTGCCCGCGCTGCGGCTCGACCGACACGACGCGCCTGTCGCAATTCGGCTCGACCGCGTGCAAGGCACTGTACCGCTGCCAGAGCTGCCTCGAACCGTTCGAGTATTTCAAGCCAATCTGATTCGAATCGCCACGAGAAGCGATCGAGGAGACACAAACATGACGACGCACAGAACGCCGAAATTCCATCCGCTGAAAGTCGCCGAGGTGCGCCGCGAGACGCCCGAGGCGGTGAGCCTGCGCTTCGAGATCCCGGCCGAGCTCGCCGAGGACTACCGCTTCGAGCAGGGCCAGCACCTCAACCTCAAGGTCCAGGTCAACGGCGAGGAGCTGCGCCGCTCCTACTCGATCTGTTCCGGTGTCGACGACGGTGAACTGTGCGTCGCGATCAAGAAGATCAACGGCGGCGCATTTTCCACCTGGGCCAACGACGGCGGCATCAAGGCCGGCGACGTGCTGGAGATCATGACGCCGGAAGGGCGCTTCCACACCCCGCTCGACCCCGCGCACGCCAGGCACTACGTCGCCTTCGCCGCGGGCAGCGGCATCACGCCGATCCTGTCGCTGATCAAAACGACGCTGCGCGCCGAGCCCGACAGCCGCTTCACGCTGGTCTACAGCAACCGCCGCCAGGCGAGCGTGATGTTCGCCGAGACGCTCGAGGACCTGAAGAACCGCTACATGTCGCGCTTCACGCTGTACAACCTGTTCTCGCGCGAGGAGCAGGAAGTGCCGCTGTTCAACGGCCGCCTCGACGGCGAGCGCGTGCGCATGTTCCTCGACACGCTGATCCCCGTCGACACCATCGACGAGGCCTTCATCTGCGGCCCCGGCGGCATGATCGATGAGGTGGAAGCCGCGCTGCAGGCGGCCGGCGTTGCGCACGAGCACATCCACCTCGAACGCTTCGGCGTGCCCGTGAGCGCCCCCGAGCATCATGTCGAACCGGGCGACGCGACGCAGGCGAGGGTCACCGTCATCGCCGACGGCCTCAGGCGCGAGATGGAGTTTCGCGCCGAGGATCCGTCCATCCTCGACGTCGCGCTGCGCGCCGGCATGGACCTGCCGTATTCGTGCAAGGGCGGCGTGTGCTGCACTTGCCGCGCGAAACTGCTTGAGGGCAAGGTGCGCATGGACAAGAATTTCACCCTCGAACAGCCGGACGTCGATGCCGGCTACATTCTCACCTGCCAGGCGCACCCCCTCACCGATCGCGTCGTCATCAGTTTCGACGAGCGCTGAGGGGCGCGGCTGGCCCCGCAACAGGCACGACATCCGGTATGGCACGAGGCAAGGCACCCACTTTCGAACTGCAGCGCGCGGCGATGTTGCGCGCGGCGGCGGGGCTGTTCGCGGAAAAGGGCTTCCACAACGCCTCGATGTCGGCGATCGCGCAGACCTGTGGCGTGTCCAAGCCGCTGCTGTACCACTACTACCGCGACAAGGAACACCTGCTGTTCGACATCGCCGACAGCTACATCGACGAGCTGCTGGCGATCGTCGCTTCCGTCGAGGCACGCAAGCTCGGCCCCGAGGACCATTTCACCGAGCTCGTGACGCGCTTCATGGAGGAATACGAGCACGCACAGGACCATCACATGGTTCTGGTGCAGGACGTGAAGTTCCTCAAGGAGGAGCAGGCGGAGAGCGTCGCCGGCAAGCAGCGGCGCGTCGTCGCGGCCTTCGCCGACGCGCTGGCGCGGGTCGAGCCGGGCCTCCAGGGGCGCAAGCTCGACAAGGCGGTCACGATGATCCTGTTCGGGATGATCAACTGGACCTTCACCTGGCTGCGTGCCGACGGCCCGCTCACCTTCCACGACATGGCGCCCATCGTCACCGGGATCTTCCTCAACGGCGTGCGCGGCCTGATGCGTGACGAGGGCGGCAGTGTGGCGGCGTCGCGGGCGACGGCCGGTGCGTAGCGGCGTCAGCCCGACGCACGCGGCGGGCACCATGCTCGGGAGGCCACGTGGACGGGATTTCGCGCGCAACATGGCGCCGGTGTGGCGAAAACGTGATTCAGATCAATAGTTGGACTAGCAATAGTTTGTATCGTAAGCAATAATCGCCGGACGCGACCGCGACTTCCCTCAGGTTCGGTCGCCAATAAACCAAGAGGAGGAGACACACCATGAAACTGCGCACTTCCATGATGGCTGCGATCGGTCTGGCCTTTGCCGCGACTGCCGCGCACGCTGACATCAACGTCGGCGTGACCGTGTCGGCGACCGGGCCGGCCGCCTCTCTGGGCATCCCGGAAAAGAACACGATCGCGTTGCTGCCGACGACGATCGCCGGCGAGAAGGTCAACTACATCGTCCTCGACGACGCCTCCGACACGACCTCGGCGGTGAAGAACGTCCGCAAGCTGATCTCCGAGGACAAGGTCGACGTCATCCTCGGGTCGACCATCACGCCGAACTCGCTCGCGATGATCGACGTGGTCGCCGAGTCCGCAACGCCGATGATCTCGATGGCCGCCTCCGCGCGCATCGTCGAACCGGTCGACGACAAGAAGCGCTGGGTGTTCAAGACGCCGCAGAACGACGCGCAGATGTCGACCGCGATCATCGAGCACATGACCAACAACGGCGTGAAGACGGTCGCCTTCATCGGCTTCTCCGACGCCTACGGCGAAGGCTGGTACGAGCAGTTCGCCGCCGTTGCGGATGTGCGCAAGCTGAAGATGGTCGCCAATGAGCGCTTCGCCCGCACCGACACCTCGGTGACCGGACAGGTGCTCAAGATCATGTCTGCGAAGCCCGACGCGGTGCTGATCGCCGGTTCCGGCACGCCGGCCGCCCTGCCGCAGAAGGCGTTCAAGGAGCGCGGCTTCGCCGGCAAGATCTACCAGACCCACGGCGTCGCCAACAACGACTTCCTGCGCGTGTGCGGCAAGGACTGTGAGGGCACCTTCCTGCCGGCCGGCCCCGTGCTGGTGGCGGCGCAGCTGCCCGACACCAATCCGGTGAAGAAGAGCGCGGTCGAGTACATCACCAAGTACGAAACCGCCCACGGCAAGGGCAGCGTGTCGACCTTCGGTGCGCACGGCTGGGACAGCGGCGTGCTGCTCGCCGCCGCGGTGCCGACGGCGCTGAAGAAGGCCAAGCCCGGCACCAAGGAGTTCCGTGCCGCGTTGCGCGACGCGCTCGAAGGCCTGAAGGAAGTGCCCGCCGCGCACGGCATCTTCACCATGAGCCCCAACGACCACCTCGGCCTGGACCAGCGCGCGCGCGTGATGGTGCAGATCCAGGGCGGCGCATGGAAACTCGTCAAGTAAGTGTCAAGTGAGTTCCTGAGCTGAAACCGTGACGGCCGGGCTTCGCCCCGCGCCGCGCGGGGCATTCATTCGTTGCTGAAAGAGTCGGGAGCGGCCTGCGCCGCTCCCGATAGCGGGGTTCGTCCATGGATTTCCAGATAGCGCTGTTGCTCGCACAGGACGGCATCACCAACGGTGCGATCTACGCGCTGCTCGCGCTCGCGCTGGTGCTGGTGTTTGCCGTGACGCGGGTGATCTTCATTCCGCAGGGGGAGTTCGTCGCCTATGGCGCGCTGACTCTCGTCATGATCCAGGCCGGCACGGTGCCGGCGACACTGTGGCTGCTGCTGGGGGCGGGCGTGCTCGCCGCGGCGGTCGATGCGCGCGGCGCACTCGCCAGCGGCCAGAAGGGGCGCCTCGCGGGCGTGCTGGCGTGGAACGTCGGCTACCCCGTGGTGCTCGCGGCGCTGCTGTACCTGCTGCCGCTCGCCACCCTCGCCCTGCCGCTGCAGGTGCTGCTGGCGCTCCTGGTGGTCGTGCCGATGGGCCCGCTGATGTACCGCCTGATCTACCAGCCGGTCGCCGCCGCCCCGGTGCTGATCCTCTTGATCATCTCGGTCGCCGTGCACGTGGGCATGGTGGGCCTGGGGCTCTTGTTCTTCGGCGCCGAAGGCTCGCGCACCCCGCCCTTCTCCGAAGCGCGCTTCGAGCTCGGCCCGATGATGGTGAACGGCCAGACGATCTGGGTCATCGCCGCCTCCATCGTGCTCATCGTCGCGCTGTACCAGTTCTTCGGCCGCAGCATCTACGGCAAGGCGCTGCGCGCGACCGCGATGAACCGCAACGGCGCGCGCCTGATGGGGATCTCGCCCGCGCTCGCCGGGCGCCTCACCTTCCTGCTCGCGGCGCTGATCGGCGCCTTGTCCGGCGTGCTGATCGCCCCGATCACCACCATCTACTACGACACCGGCTTCCTCATCGGCTTGAAGGGGTTTGTGGCCGCGATCGTCGGCGGGCTCGCCAGCTACCCGATCGCCGCCGCCGGCGCCGTGCTGGTCGGCCTGCTCGAAGCCTTCAGCTCCTTCTGGGCCAGCGCCTACAAGGAAGTCATCGTATTCACGCTGATCATCCCGGTGCTGCTGTGGCGCTCCTTCACCAGCCACCACGTGGAGGAAGAGGAATGAAACCCGTCCTGTCCGTCCGGTCCGTCCTGGGCCTGTTCCTGGCGCTGCTGCTGGTGGCGCCGCTGGTGATGCCCCCGTTCTACGTCACGCTCCTGAACTACATCGGCCTGTACGCGCTGGTGGCCTTGGGCCTCGTGCTGCTCACCGGCGTCGGCGGCCTCACCAGCTTCGGCCAGGCCGCCTTCGTGGGCCTGGGCGCCTACACCACCGCGGTGCTCACCACCGCGACCGACTTGCCCGCGTGGCTCGCGTGGGCGGGCGGCTCGCCGTGGCTCGCGCTCGGCGTCGGCCTGGTGTTCACCGCCACCGTCGCGTTCGTCCTCGGCTCGCTCACGCTGCGCCTGTCGGGCCACTACCTGCCGCTGGGCACCATCGCGTGGGGCATCAGCCTGTACTTTCTCTTCGGCACCCTCGAAACCCTGGGCGGCCATACGGGACTCACCGGCATCCCGCCGATCGCGATCTTCGGCTTCGAGCTCACCGACGGCAGCCAGATCTTCTACCTCATCTGGGCCTTCCTGCTCTTGGCGGTGTTCACCACCCAGAACCTCCTCGACTCGCGCGAAGGCCGTGCGATCCGCGCGCTCAAGGGCGGCATGGTGATGGCCGAGGCGATGGGGGTGGATACCGCGCGCTCGCGCATGGTGATCTTCGTCATCGCTGCGCTGCACGCCTGCGCCTCGGGCTGGCTCTACGCCCACCTGCAGCGCTTCGTGAACCCCACGCCGTTCGGGCTGCACATCGGCATCGAGTACCTCTTCATGGCGGTGGTCGGTGGCGCCGGCCAGGTGTGGGGCGCGCTGCTGGGGGCGGGTGTCATCACCATCGCCAAGCAGTGGCTGCAGGACCTCCTGCCCCGCATCTTCGGCCAGAGCGGCAACTTCGAGGTGATCTTCTTCGGCCTGATGATGATCGTGATCCTGCAGCGCGCGCGCGAAGGCCTGTGGCCCCTGTTCGCCCGCCTCGTGCCGGTGAAGGCGACGAAGCGCACCCTCGACGCCGCCGCCGCACCGCTGCCGAGGAAGCCGCTGCCCGCGCGCGGGGACGTGATCCTCGAAGCGAAGGAGGTCACGCGCAAGTTCGGCGGGCTGGTGGCCAACAACGCCATGAGCCTCACGGTCAAGGCGGGCGAGATCCTCGCGCTGATCGGCCCCAACGGCGCGGGCAAGAGCACCATGTTCAACCAGATCTCGGGCGTCGACACCCCGACCTCGGGCGAGGTGCTGTTCCTCGGGCGACCGGTCGCCGGGCGCGGCTCGCGCGCGATCGCCAGGATGGGCATGAGCCGCACCTTCCAGCACGTGAAACTGCTGCCGACCATGAGCGTGCTCGAGAACGTCGCCATCGGCGCGCACATGCGCGGCGACAAGGGCGTGTTCCCGGCGGCGTGGCGCATGGACCGCGCCGAGGAAGCGCGGCTCTTGAACGAAGCCGCACGCCAGATCGAGCGCGTGGGCCTCGCTGAACACATGTTCGACGCCGCCGGCAGCCTCGCGCTGGGGCAGCAGCGCATCCTCGAGATCGCCCGCGCGCTCGCCGCCGACCCCTGCCTCTTGCTGCTTGACGAGCCGGCCGCGGGCCTGCGCTTCAAGGAGAAGCAGGCGCTCGCCGAGCTCCTCAGGAAACTCCGGGGCGAAGGCATGGGCATCCTGCTGGTCGAGCACGACATGGACTTCGTCATGGGCCTGGTCGATCGCGTCGTCGTGATGGAGTTCGGCCAGAAGATCGCCGAGGGCCTGCCCGAGGAAGTGCAGCAGAACCCGGCGGTGCTCGAAGCCTATCTCGGAGGTGTGGAATGAACGGCATGAGCGTGGAGATGAACGTGATCGGGCAGACCATCGACGAGGCTGGCAAAAGCGCGCCCAACCCCCCGCGCACGGTGCTCGAGGTGCGCGACCTGTGTGTCGCCTACGGCAAGGTGGAAGCCTTGTCGAACGCCAACCTCCGCGTCGGCGAAGGCCAGATCGTCACCGTGATCGGCCCCAACGGCGCGGGCAAGACGACGATGCTGTCGGCGATCATGGGGCTGCTGGAGTCGCGCGGGCAGGTCATCTTCGACGGCGAGGCCGAGTACGTGCCGCGCGTCGAACGCATGGTCGCGCGCGGCATGAACCTGGTGCCCGAGAAAAGGGAATTGTTCGCCGAGATGAGCGTCGAGGACAACCTGCTGCTGGGCGCCTTCCAGCGCTACCGCTCGGGCAAGCGCGACCACGGCGAGACGATGAAAGAGGTGTATCACCTCTTCCCGCGCCTCGAGGAGCGCAAGGCGCAGTTGGCCGGCACGCTCTCCGGTGGCGAGCGCCAGATGCTGGCGGTGGGGCGCGCGCTGATGGCCAAGCCGAAGCTCTTGATGCTCGACGAACCGAGCCTGGGCCTCGCCCCGCTGATCGTGCGCGAGATCTTCCGCATCATCGGCGAGCTGCGCCGGCGCGGCGTGTCGATCCTGCTGGTCGAGCAGAACGCGCGCGCCGCGCTGCAGGTCGCGGACTACGCCTACGTGCTCGAGACCGGCGAGATCTCGATGGAAGGCCCGGCCAAGCAGCTCGCCGATGACCCGCGCGTGATCGAGGCCTATCTCGGACTGGGTGGGAAGCACCAGGCCATGTTGTCGACCTGAGATCAGGCCGGACGCGCGTCGGCGGGCGGCTCCTCGCCTTCCGGCAGCGCGAGCAGGTTGCCCGAGACGAGGTGCGGGAAGGCGTCGTGCGGGCAGTCGCGGAAGTTGGCCGTGTCGAAGAGCGGCGGTTCGTGGCGGAACACGCGGTAGCCGCGCTCGCGCAGGAAGGCCAGCAAGGGCGTGAGGCGGTCGGGGCGGTCGCATTCGACCAGGATCACCGGACGGCAGCGCGCGATCAGGTCTGTTGCGCCGCGCAGCACGTCGAGTTCGTGGCCTTCCACGTCGATCTTCAGCAGGCGGCAGGAAGGCAGATCCAGGTCGTCGAGGCGCACGAGCTCGACCTCATCTGTTTCGCCCTCTCCATCCGTGTCGGCGATGCTCACGCCGCCGAAATTCGCGGGCCGGGCGAGATCCAGCCGTGGCACGAATGCGTGCCCCGCGCTCGCGCCGACCGCGCGGCGATGCAACTCCACATGGCCGATGCCGCTGTCGGCGAGGGTCTGCTGCAGACAGGCGTGGATCGCCGTTTGCGGCTCGAAGGCGATCACGCGGCCGGTGTCGCCAACGCTACGCGCCATCGCCAACGTGAGCGTGCCGAGGTTGGCGCCGACGTCGACGGCCGTGTCGCCCGGTCGCAGCCAGGACGAGAGCAGCGCGGCTTCCCGCGGCGAGTATTCGCCGTACATCAGCAGCGACAGCGTGATGTAGCGGTCGAAGAGCGGCATCGTGACGTTGCCGTCGCGGCAGCGGGCGCGCACGAGGGGAAACGTGTTGCGCAGGATGGCCCGATCGCCGTCCGCGCTCGCGGCGGTGTCCGGCAGCGCATCCGCCTGGCCCGAAAGGCGGGCCGCGAGCCCGGCGATCGGTGCGTCCCAGCTCCCGCCGACCGACTGGCGGACGAGGGTGGCCGAGGGGTACCAGTCGCAGCGTTCGCCGACCAGGCCCCAGCGCCAGTCGTGCAGCCAGGGAACGAGGATCCAGGTCGGTATGCCCAGTGCGCCGGCGAGGTGGGCCGGGCCGGAGTCGAGCGAGACGACGGCGTCGACGGCCTTCATCGCGGCCGCGAGGTCTTCGAAGTCGGCGATGTCGTCCGCGAGGTCGACGAGGGGCTGGCCGGCGATCTCCGGCTTCGCGATGCCGAACTGCAGCGACACGGGTGTCCAGCCGGGTAGCGTCAGCAGGGGCAGCAGGGCCGTTTCGGGCAGCCGCCGACGCCGGTTCGCCGAACCGGCCTGGCCGCCCAGCCAGACGATGCCCAGCTTGCGCCCGGGGAGGCCGGCGAGGCGCGCGGCGAAATGCGCGGCGCGCGCCGGGTCGTGCCCGAGGTAGGGGGCGGGGTGGGCGGCCTCGGCGGGCGTGGCCACGCCGGCGATGCCCGGCAGGCTCATCAGACCGCAGGCCGCGTCGAAGGCCGCGCCATCGGCTAGCGCGGTGACGATCCCGATCCGCTCCGCGCCGCTCGCGCGCAGGGCGATGCGAGCGAGCGGGGGCGGTACGAGCAGCGTCACCACGCCCCCGGCACGGCGGATCGCGTCGGGGAGGAAGCGCAGCATCTGCAGCGTGTCGCCCAGGCCCTGTTCGGCGTAGAGCAGCAGGCTGTCCACCGCCTCCCCCGTCCATTGCGGGGCGCCACCGAATTTCGTGCCGCCGTGGCGCGGGAGTTCCCAGCGTGCCTCGAACAGCGGCCAGCCCTCGCGGTAGTGGCCGCGCATCAGCAGTGCACCGGCGAGGCCGAAGCGCGCTTCGGCATTGGCGGGCTGGCGGGCGAGCCAGCCGCGGTAATGACTCTCGGCCTCGTCGAGGCGTTGCTGTTCCTTCAGCAGGTGTGCGAGGTTGAGGCGGGCGTTCTCGTTGTCCGGTGCGAGGTTCGCGGCGATCGTGCCGCACAGCTCGGCGCGTGCGTGGTTGCCGACTTCGTTGCAGGTCTCGCCGAGCAGCGCCCAGCCGCCCCAGAAGCACGGGCTCGCGGCGATCGCCTGTTCCGCCTCGGCGATGCCGTCGTCGAAGCGCAGCGCCTCCACGTGGTCGCGCGCCGTCATGGTGTGGAAGCGGGCGGCCGCGTCGCGCGCGAGTTCGCCGTCGCAGGTCCGCAGCTGCGCCAGCGCGGCTTGTGCGGCAGCGTGGTCGTCCAGCCGGCGCGCGATGTCCAGGCTCTGCGCCAGCGCCTCGACGTAGCGCGGGTTCAGCGCGACGGCGCGCTGCGAGGCCGCGAGCGCCTCCGCCGCGAGGCCCTCCGCGTCGAGTACCAGCGACAGGTTGTGGTGGGCCATCGCGAGGCCGGGCGAGAGGCGCACGGCGGCGGCGAAATGCTTGCGTGCCCGCGCGAGGTCGCCGAGCAGTCGCCATGCTTCGCCCGCGGTGTTGTGGAAATTGGCGACGTCGGGCGCTGCGGCGATTGCCGCTTCCGCGAAGCGCGCCGCGTCCGCGTGGCGGCCGCGCGTGTGGCAGATCAGGGCCCGCAGGTGCAGCGCGTCCGGATGCTTGGGCACCTTGCGCAGGAAGTCGGCGTAGATCGCGTCGGCTTCGTCGAGGCGCCCCTGGTTCTGCAACGCGATCGCTTCGTGGAGTCGTGCCAGCTGGCTCGCGGAAATGGCTTTCTTCTTCATCGGCTCGTACGGGAGAGGGTTTCCCGCGAGCGTGTCGGCCCCGGCGGGTGTGCAAGCGGCTATTCTAGCTGCATGCACACCCGCGCAGCCCCTCGTGCGCAGTGCGCCGACGGGGTCAGCGTGTCACCGGGCAGGCGGCGGGGACCAAGCGCGCGATCGGTCGTGCCGCGACAAAGGCCCCGAACGATACGCATACCAGCCCCGCGAGCAGCCAACCGGTCAGCGCCTCGCCGAGCAGTGGTGCCGCGGCGACGCCGGCGAGCACCGGCACCAGCGCGATCAGCGCACCGACGCGTTCGGCGCCGAGCTTCTCGACCGCCTTCAGGAACAGCAGCATCGCGACGATGGTTGCGCCGACGCCCTGGTACAGGCCCTGCAGCACCAGCGTGGACGTCGGCACCGCGTCGAGCTGCTTGGGCAGCCACAGCAGGTACACCGGCAGGTAGATCAGCGCCGAACTGAAGGCGACGAAGCGCGTCAGCAACCACGGATGGAAGCCCCAGCGCTTCGCGAGCACGCTGTAGAAGGCCCACATCAAGGCCGACGCGAGCATCAGCGCATCGCCCGCGAGCATTGCCGTCGACCACGCGCTGCCGGCCAGGTAGGACTGGGCGGCGAAACCGACACCCAGCGCGATGAAGGCGAGGCCGAAGGCGCGTTCGCGCGGCATGCGCTGGCGCGTCAGCAGCCACGCGACGGCGGCGACGAGGAAGGGCTGCATCCCCGGCAGCAGGATGCCGCCATGCGCGGCCGGCACGAGCTTGAAGCCCGCATACACGAGCACGCCGTACAGCAGGCCGCCCACCATGCCCAGCGTCCACAGGCGCGCATCGCGCCACGACCCGCGCGGCAGGCTGCCCGCGAAAGGCAGCAGCAGCAGGGCGGCGACGCCCAGGCGCAGCGCGAGGATGTCGTGGCCCGTCAGCGCGCTCTTGCCACCGAGGCGCGAGACGAGGATGAAGCCCGTCCAGATCGCCACGGTGCCGGCGGCGGCGAGGTAGCCGATGGTCTGGTCCCGTCCGGTGCTCATCGTTTGCTCCCGAATGCTGTTGGTACGGCTGCCACGATAAGGCTGGACAATGTTCGCGTAAAATGAATAATTCTGATTCAAAGCATTCCTGAGAGAGAATCATGGACCTCGACGACCTGACCATCTTCCGCACCGTCGTACGCGAGGGCGGCATCACGCGCGCGGCCGAGAAGCTGCACCGCGTGCAGTCCAACGTCACGACGCGCATCCGTCAGCTCGAGGACAAACTGGGCGTCGAACTCTTCATCCGCGAGGGGCGGCGCCTGATCGTGTCGCCCTCCGGGCGCGTGCTGCTCGACTACGCCGACCGCCTGCTCGCGCTCGCCGACGAGGCGCGCGCCGCCGTGAGCGACGGCACGCCGCGCGGCCGGCTGCGCTTCGGCTCGATGGAGAGCACCGCCGCGGCACGCCTGCCGGCACTGCTCGCGCGCTTCCACGCGCAGTACCCGGAGGTGCAGCTGGAACTGCGGACCGGCCCGACCGGGCCGCTGATCGCCGAGGTCATCGACGGCCAGCTCGAATGCGCGCTCGTCAGCGGGCCGGTCGATGACGTGCGCGTCGCGAGCGTGCCGGCCTTCGACGAGGAACTCGTGCTCGTCGCGCCCGCGGGCCATCCGGCGATCGCGTCGCCGCGCGACCTGCGCGCCCGCACGCTGCTCACGTTCGAGCCCGGCTGCGCCTACCGCCAGCGCCTGCAGGCCTGGCTCGCGTCGGGCGAGGTCGTGCCCGAACGCGTCGTCGAGCTCGCCTCCTACCATGCGATGATCGGCTGCGTCGCGTCCGGCATGGGCGTCGCGCTGGTGCCGCGCAGCCTGCTCGCAATGCTGCCGGTCGAGGACAGCGTGTCGATCCATGTGTTGCCGCCCGAGTTCGCGCTCGCGCGCACCGTGCTGATCCACCGCCGCGGCGCGCCCGGCCCGACGGTGCGTGCGCTGGCCGAACTGATCGGCCGGGCCTGACATGCTCCCTTCCCTTTTCGGCCGGGCTCCCGTGCCCGCGCCGTCCGTCGGCGCGTTGCGGCATCCGTGGCGGCTGGCGCTGGCCTTCGGCATCGCCTACCTGCTGCTCGACCGCGCGAGCTACCTGTACCCGATGGCGGACTTCAAGGTCACGCCGTGGAACCCGCAGCCCAGCCTCGCGATCGCCTTCCTGATGGTGCTCGGGTGGCGCTGGCTGTGGGCCGTGCTCGTGACGGTCGTGGTCGCGGAGATGACGATCCGCGATGTTGCCTCGCCCGTCGCGGCCTTCCTGATCGCGCTGGTGCTCTCGCTCGGCTACGCGGCGATCGCGGCGACGCTGCAGGGGCGGTTCCACGTCGCGGTGTCCCTGCGCCAGCGCAGCGATGTGTTGCGCCTGTTTGCCGTCGTCGCCGGCGGCAGCCTGCTGATCGGCGCGGTCTACGTCGCCGCGGTCGCGCTGCTGGGCGGCACTTCCCGCGGCATGGCCGAGGCGTGGCTGCGCTTCTGGATCGGCGATACGGTGGGCATTGTCGTGTCCCTGCCGCTGATCCTGATGATGCTCGACGCGTCGCGCCGCGCGCAGGTCGCGCTGCTGCTGCGCAACCGTGAGGTGTTGCTGCAGCTGGGCGCGATCCTCGCGAGCCTGTGGATCGTGTTCGCGTTGCCGGATGCCCAGCGCTTCAATTACTTCTACGTGCTCTTCCTGCCGCTGGTGTGGATCGCCGCGCGCCACGGCATGGCCGGCACGGCGCCGGCGATGATCCTGCTGCAGGTCGGCGTGATCATCGTCATGGAGGCGTCGGGCATCACCTCGCTGGGCGTGTTCGAGTTGCAGGCGCTGCTGCTGGCGCTCGCAATGACCGGTTTCTTCGTCGCCGTGACGGTCGACGAGCGCCAGCGCATCTCCGACGACCTGCGCCGCACCCTCAAGCTCGCCGCCGCCGGCGAGATGGCCGCGGCGATCACGCACGAGCTCAACCAGCCGCTGACGGCACTGAACAACTATGCGCGCGCCTGCCGGCTGATCCTGGAATCCGGTTCGCCGGCCGCGCACGCGAGCCTGCCCGACACGCTCGACCGCATCTCGGCCGAGGCGCGTCGTGCGGGTGACGTGATCCGCCGCCTGCGCGATCTCTTCAAGGGGGGCGTCGAAGGGCGCGAGCCGGTCGATGTCGGCGCCGTCGCCGTCGCGATGGTCGATGCCTTCCGCGGCCATGCGGGCCGCATCCAGTTCCGGCTCGATCTGCCCGCGGCGCCCGCACCGGTACTGGCCGATCGCGTGCAGATCGAACTCGTGCTGCGCAACCTGTTGCAGAATGCCGTCGACGCGCTGGCGGGCTTGCCGGACGGCACGATCAGCCTGCGGCTGCGTGCGGACGACGATGAGCTGCGCGTGGACGTCGAGGATACCGGGCCCGGCATCCCCCCGGGCCGGGTGCCGAGCGTGTTCGAACCCTTCGCGTCCGACAAGGCCAACGGCATGGGGGTGGGCCTGCCGATGAGCCGCGCGATCGTCGAGTCGCACGGCGGACGACTGGTCGCGGAGCCGGGGCCGGGCGGCCGCGTCCATTTCACGCTGCCACGACTGAAGGGCTGAGCATGGATAACGACGAACGCCTGCGCGACGAACGCCTGTGCGTGTTCCTGATCGACGACGACGCCTCGGTGCGCGATTCGCTGTCGCTGCTGCTGGGCATCCGCGGCTACGCGACGCGCGTGTTCGAAAGCGCCGACGCCTTCCTGCACGCGGCGGGTGAGGGCGGCGACACGTGGGCCGGCTGCGTGCTGACCGACATCCGCATGCCCGGCCTGTCCGGCCTCGAGCTGCAGAGTGTGGCCGCCGAGCGCGGCATGCCGCTGCCCTTCGTGGTGATGAGCGCGCACGGTGACGCGGCCGCCGCGCGCCAGGCCTTCCGTCAGGACGCGATCGACTTCCTCGAAAAACCGTTCGACGATGCCGACCTCTTCGCCGCGATCGAGCAGGCCTTCGCGCGCGAACGCGAGCGCCTCGCCGCCGCGTGGCGCGAACGTACGGTCAGCGGGCGGCTTGCCTCGCTCACCGAGCGCGAGCGCGAAGTCTGCGAGCTGATGGTGCAGGGCTTGTCGAACCACGAGATCGCCGCGCGCCTGGGCATCAGCCACCGCACCGCGCAGGTCCATCGCGGCCGCGTGATGCAGAAGATGGAAGCCGCGTCGCTCGCCGCCCTGATCGCAGCCTGCCGCGAGGGCTGACCCGGGCGCGCGGGAGCTGTGCGGATAAGCCGATCCGCGTACGCGACCTGTCCAATTTTCGGGAAGTCTCCCGGCCGCTAATCTCGGGGCCGTAGGAGGTTTTTCCCGATGGCGAAACTCTGGCTCCTGATCTACCCGGAGCTCAACCGCATCCCGCTGCGCGAGCGCGACGCTGCCCTGGGCAGTGCGCGCGCGACCCCGTTCGACGGCCTCGAGCTCGCCGCGATCGCGCTCGGCCTCGCGCTCACCGCGGGCGCCACACGCTATGTGGTGTTCGACGGCCTGTCGCACCGGATCGAGGCCTTTCTCGCCAATTTCCTCCTCGCCGTTCCGCTGCTTGCGGTGCTCGCCGGCCCCTTCTTCGTCCGGCGCACGCGGCGCGGCCTGCAGCACTACCTGACAGAACACCCACAAAGGGGAGCACGAGAGCAATGAGCGAGGCGACACCCGTACAGATGCTGGCGGCTGGCCTGTTCGCAGTGGCCATCATCCATACCTTCTCGACCAAGTTCTTCGAGCAGCTGGCGCACCGCCATCCGGCGCATGCGGGCGTCTTCCACCTGCTCGGCGAAGTCGAGGTCGTGTTCGGCTTCTGGGCGATGGTGCTGATCGTCGCGATGGGACTCCTCGCCGGGCGGACCGACGCGATCGCCTACCTCGACAGCCGCAACTTCACCGAGCCGATGTTCGTGTTCGCGATCATGGTGATCGCCGGCAGCCGTCCGATCCTGCGCTTCGCGCTCGCGCTCGTGCGCATGGCGGCGAACTTCCTGCCGCTGCAGCAGAACGTCGCGTTCTACTTCATCACGATGTCGATGGTGCCGCTGCTCGGCTCCTTCATCACCGAGCCGGCGGCGATGACGCTCGCGGCGCTGATCCTGCGCGACAAATTCTTCGCCCACGGCATCTCCAACCGCCTCAAGTACGCGACGATCGGCACGCTCTTCGTGAACATCTCGATAGGCGGCACGCTCACGCCCTTCGCCGCGCCGCCGGTGTTGATGGTGGCCGGCACATGGGGTTGGGACATCTGGTTCATGATCGCGACCTTCGGCTGGAAGGCGCTGATCGCGGTCGTCTTCAACGGGATCGTGGTGACGATGGTGTTCCGCCCGGAACTCGCCGCGCTCGACACCGGCTCCGCGAAGAGCAGCGAGCGCATGCCGAAGCTCATGGTCGTGATCCACCTACTGTTTCTCGCCGGTGTCGTCGCCTTCGCCCACCACCCCGCCGTGTTCATGGGCCTGCTGCTGTTCTTCCTCGGCTTCGCGACCGCCTACAAGCGCTACCAGGACCGCCTGATCCTGCGCGAAGGCCTGCTCGTCGCCTTCTTCCTCGCCGGCCTGGTCGTGCTCGGCGGGCAGCAGCAGTGGTGGCTGCAGCCGATTCTGACCGGCATGGACGCGACGACCGTGTATTTCGGCGCGACCGCATTGACGGCATTCACCGACAACGCCGCGCTGACCTACCTCGGCTCGCTGGTGCAGGGCCTGTCGCCGGAATTCAAGTACGCGCTGGTGGCCGGCGCGGTGACCGGCGGCGGTCTCACCATCATCGCCAACGCACCCAACCCGGCGGGCTTCGCGATCCTGCGCGGGCATTTCACCGATGAGGCGATCCACCCGGTCGGCCTGCTGCTGTCCGCGCTGCCGCCGACCCTGGTCGCGATCGTCGCCTTCCAGGTCCTGTAAGGGAGACCGCCATGAGCACGTTCGACGAAATCCTGCAGTGGTTCGAGACCCTGCCTGCGAGCTTCGCTTTCCTGCTCGCACTCCCCTTCGTGATCGCCTTCGTCAGCCTGCTCAAGGACGCGGTCGAACGCCGCAGCGGCAAGAAAGGGCGCCGCGGCGGCAAGGCAGGAGGGCGCCGTGGCGGCGATGGCGAACTGAAGATTCTTTAGGCGGGTCGCGCCTCAGACGGGCGCAGCGCCGAGCAGCGCCTCGTACAGCCCGAGGTCGCCCGCCGAGAAGCAGCAGAAGATCACTTCCGTGATCGCCGGCAAGGCCGCGACGCTCTCGCGCACGGTCGCCACCGCAATGCGCGCCGCCTCGTCCTTCGGGTAGCCATAGACGCCGGTGCTGATCCCCGGAAACGCAACCTTCGCCGCACCGTTCGCCGCCGCCACTTCGAGCGAGCGCCGGTAGCACGACGCCAGCAGCGCCGGCTCGCCGCGCGTGCCGCCGTGCCATACCGGGCCGACGGTGTGAATCACGAAGCGCGCCGGCAGGCGGTAGCCCTGCGTCAGCTTCGCCTCGCCGGTCGGGCAGCCGCCCAGCCCGCGACATTCCTGCAGCAGTTCGGGACCCGCCGCGCGGTGGATCGCCCCGTCGACCCCGCCCCCACCCAGCAGCGAGGAGTTCGCGGCGTTGACGATGGCATCGACGGGCAGGGTCGTGATGTCGGCCTGCAGCGCACGGAGGGTGGCGGTCATGGTCGGTCTCCTGTCATTCCGGCGGGGCGGTGATGAGCCAAGCCTAGCTTCCGCCCGGCATTGACGGCAAGACGGAACCGTCTCCCTGCGCGCAACATGGCACGGTGAAGCGAGCTGTAACACTTGCCGTACGGAATCTTGAACCCGTGTTCACGGAACCTTCACATGCCGACCCCGAAAATGGCCGCCGTGTCATATCGACATGCCGTTCAAATCTTTCCGGAGTTCAAGCATGAAAGTTCGTCACCTCGTCACCGCCGCCATGACCCTTTGCATCGGGACCGCCGCGTTCGCCGGCCCGCAATGCACCGAGGCGCCGAAGTCGTCCTGGCTCACCGAAGACGCGATGAAGCAGAAGATCGCCACCGACGGCTATACGATCGACAAGTTCAAGGTCACGTCCGGCAACTGCTACGAGATCTACGGCAAGGACAAGGAAGGGAAGAGGGCCGAGGTGTACTTCAACCCGGTCGACGGCAGCGTCGTGAAGGCCAAGCAGGGCTGAGGCGCGCAGCGCGGGAGTCGGTCATGAGCAGCGAACGTATCCGCGTCTGGGACCTTCCCGTACGCGTGTTCCACTGGGGGCTGGTGGCGATGTTCGCCACCGCCTGGCTCACGTCGGAGGACGCCGAGGCGCCACACCGCTGGGTCGGCTACGTCGCTCTCGGCCTGCTCGCCTTCCGCATTGCATGGGGCTTCGTCGGCAGCCCGCACGCGCGCTTCGCGGACTTCGTGCCGCGCGCCGCGGTGCTGCGCGACTATGTCGCCAAGCTGCTGCGCGGCCGCGAGCCGCGTCACCTCGGCCACAACCCGGCCGCGGCGGTGATGATCCTGTTCCTGATGGCGATGGTCGCGTTCATCGGCGCCACCGGCTGGCTGATGACCACCGACTGGGGCTGGGGCAGCGAGGTCCTCGAGGAACTGCACGAGGGCGCGGTGAACGCCACCTTGCTGGCGGTCGTCGTGCACGTCGCGGCGGCGATCTTCGAAAGCGTGCGCCACCGCGAGAACCTCGTGCGCGCGATGGTCACCGGCTACAAGCGCCGCTGACGCGCAACACGGCTTTGCGGAATACGGGCGGCGCCGGAAACGATTCCGGTGCCGCCCGTGCTATTGCGGCGCGTCAGCCGTTGCTCGGGAACGCGAACTGCGCCTTCTCGATGCCGGCCACCGCCCAGCGCTGCGTCATCGTCTTGCGCCGCGTGTAGAAGCGCACCGCGTCCGGCCCGTAGGCATAGAGGTCGCCGAACAGCGAACGCTTCCAGCCGCCGAAGCTCTGGCACGCCACCGGCACCGGCAACGGCACGTTCACGCCGACCATGCCGACCTGCACCGTGTCGGTGAAGTGCCGCGCGACCGCGCCGTCACGTGTGAACACGCAGGTGCCGTTGCCGAACTCGTGCGCGTCGATGAGGCGGATCGCCTCGTCGAGGGTCCTCACGCGCACGATCGCGAGCACCGGCCCGAAGATCTCCTCGCGATACACGCGCATCGACGGCTGCACATGGTCGAACAGCGTGCCGCCGAGGAAGAAGCCCTTCTCGTGCCCTGGCGCCTTCAGCGTGCGCCCGTCGACCACCAGCATCGCGCCTTCCTCGGCGCCGAGATCGATGTAGCTCTTCACCCTGTCACGGTGCGGCCCGGTCACGAGCGGGCCCATGTCCAGTCCGCGTTCCTTGCCATTGCCGATGCGCAACTCCTCGACCTTGGGCTTGAGGCGCGCGACCAGCTCGTCGCCCACGGCATCGCCCACCGCGACCACCACCGAGATCGCCATGCAGCGCTCGCCGCAGGAGCCGTAGGCCGCTCCCATGATCGCGTTGACCGCGTTGTCGAGGTCCGCGTCGGGCATCACCACCGCGTGGTTCTTCGCCCCGCCCAGCGCCTGCACGCGCTTGCCGTGCGCGGTGCCGGTCGCGTAGATGTACTCGGCGATCGGCGTCGAGCCGACGAAGCTCACCGCCTGCACGCGCGCGTCGGTCAGCAGCGTATCGACCGCCTCCTTGTCGCCATTGACGACGTTGAACACGCCCGCCGGCAAGCCCGCCTCGGTCAGCAGTTCCGCGAGGATCAGCGACGTCGACGGGTCCTTCTCCGAGGGTTTCAGGATGAAGGTGTTGCCGCAGGCGATCGCCATCGGGAACATCCACATCGGCACCATCGCCGGGAAGTTGAACGGCGTGATCCCGGCGACCACACCCAGCGGCGGAAATTCCGACCACGAATCGATGTCCGGGCCGACGTCGCGGCTGTGCTCGCCCTTCAGGAACTCGGGCGCGCCGCAGGCGTACTCGACGACCTCGATGCCGCGCGCGAGTTCGCCGTGCGCGTCCTCCCACACCTTGCCGTGCTCCTCGACGATCGCCGCGACGACGCGGTCGGCGTTGCGCTCGAGCAGCTCCTTGAACTTGAACAGCACGCGCGCGCGCTTCAGCGGCGGCGTCTTGCGCCACGCCGGGAAGGCCGCGGCGGCGGCGGCGATCGCCTGCTCGACGGTCGCCTTCGACGCCAACGCGACATGGCGCACGGCGTGGCCGAGGGCGGGGTTGAAGACCGGCTGGGTGCGGTGGTCGTCGGCGACGCGGGCGCCGGCGATGTAGTGTCCGAGGGTTTCCATTTTGCGGTGTCTCTCTCTTTGAAGTCGTGTCAGGCGACCGTGCGCAGTGCTTGGCACACGGTGTCGAAGATGCGGCCCAGCTCGTCCGACGTCGAATCGAGGAAGGGCGAGAACTGCAGGATGTCGCCGCCATTGCGGATCACGACGCCGGCCTCGAAACACTTGAGGAACACCTCGAAGCCGCGCGCGCCGACCGCTCCGGTGCGCGGCGCGAGCTCGATGCCGCCCATCAGGCCGAAGTTGCGCACGTCGACCACGTGCGGTTCGCCTCGTAGCGCATGGATCATTTCCTCGAAGATCGGTTCCACGGCGCGCGCGCGCGCGAAGCTGTCCTCCTCGCGATAGGCCGCGAGCGTCGCCAGCCCCGCGGCGGCCGCGAGCGGGTGGCCGGAATAGGTGTAGCCGTGGAAGAGCTCGACCACGTGCTCCGGGCCCTGCATCAGCGCATCGTAGACGCCGTCGCGCACGATCACCGCACCCATCGGCACGACACCGTTGGTGAGTCCCTTCGCGGTCGTGATGATGTCCGGCGTAACGCCGAAGCGCGCCGCGGCGAAGGGCGCGCCGACACGCCCGAAGGCGGTGATCACCTCGTCGAAGATCAGCAGGATGCCGTATTTGTCGCAGATCTCGCGCAGGCGCTGCAGGTAGCCGATCGGCGGCACGAGGATGCCGGTCGAGCCCGCGACCGGCTCGACGATCAGCGCGGCGATGTTGGAGGCGTCGTGCAGCGCGCACAGGCGCTCGAGGTCGTCGGCGAGCTGCGCGCCCCAGGCCGGCTGGCCTTTCGAGAAGGCCATGTCGGCGGCGCTGTAAGTGTGGCGGATATGATCGACGCCCGGCAGCAGCGCCGCGCTGAACACCTTGCGGTTGCCGGGAATGCCGCCCACCGACAGGCCGCCGAAGTTCACGCCGTGGTAGCCGCGCTCGCGTCCGATCAGCCGTGTACGCTGGCCTTCGCCGCGCGCGCGGTGGTAGGCGAGCGCGATCTTCAGCGCCGTGTCGGCCGACTCCGAACCGGAGTTCGTGAAGAACACCTTGCCCATGCCCTCCGGCGCCAGCGCCGCGACTTCGCGCGCGAGCGCGATCGCCTTGTCGTTGGTGACCTGGAAACCCATCGCGTAGTCGAGGGTGGCGACCTGCTCCTGCACCGCCGCGACGATCTTGGGGTGGCAGTGGCCGAGTCCGGAGGTCCATAGCCCCGAGAAGCCGTCGAGCAGCTGCCGCCCGTCCTCGGTGGTGTAGTAGTGGCCGCGTGCGGCGGTGATCACGCGGGGCGACTTCCAGAACGCGCGGTTCGCGGTGAAGGGCAGCCAGAAGGCCTGATCGTGGGGCATGCGGAGCTCCTTGTGGGGTCGCAGCCATCCTACGGACACTATTGCGTGCATAAAACGACAAGATGCGTACGCAAGGTTTTGGATCAGTGAAACAATATCCGCATGAAAGCCCGTGCCCTCCTTGCCAGCCTCGCCGAAGCCGACCTGCGCCTGCTGCGCGTGTTCATCGCCATCGCCGAATCCGGCGGCCTTGCGGCCGCCGAGTTGCGCCTCAACATCAGCCGCTCGGTGATCAGCCGCCACCTCAAGGATCTCGAAGTGCGCCTCGACGTGCGCCTGTGCGAGCGCGGCCGGGCCGGCTTTGCGCTGACCGAGGAAGGCCAGGTCGTGCTCGACGCGGCGCGGCGCCTGCTCGCGCAGATCGAAGCTTTTCGCGGCGAAGTCGCCGAACTGCACGCCGGCATGCGCGGCGAACTGAATCTCGTGATGTTCGACAAGATCGTGTCCAACCCCGGCTGCCGCCTCGCCGACGCGATCGCCGCCTTTGGTGCCGAGGCCCCCGCGGTGACGCTCAACGTGTTCGTCGCCGGCAGCAGCGAGATCGAGAAGGGCCTCCTCGAAGGGCGCTTCCACGTCGCCGTCCATCCCTTCCACCGCGCGAGCGACAGCTTTGCGTCGGTGCATCTGTTCGACGAGCACCTGCCTCTCTACGCCGCGCCCCACCACCCATTGCTCGCCGGCGGGCGCATGCCGTCCGACGACGAACTGCGTCGCGCCGCCTTCGTCGGCCTCGGTTACCACTCGCCGAACATGGAGAGCTTCTGGCGCCTGGGCCTGCAGCCGGCCGCGCGTGCCTTCGAGCAGGAGGCGAGCGTGCTGCTGATCCGCTCGGGGCGCTACGTCGGCTTCCTGCCGGACCACTACGCGCAGGCCTTCGAGGCGCGTGGCGAAATCGTGCGCATTCCGTCCGAAACCCTGCGTTATTCGTGCGAATGGCAGGCTTCGATCGCGCGCACGCCCCCTCCGGGGCGCGTCGCGCGGCGTTTCACGGAGATTCTCGTCGCGCTGCACGCCCCTGAAACGGCTGGCAGAGCTTGAATTCGCCCGAGCGGAGCGGTTTTTTTGCGGGCTTTTGCGCTGAAAACCGCGCTCGCGCGGAAACGCCCGGCGGACCGCTTGCACCTCGTTCGGTGTTTGCCCGGATTCCCGATCCGTCGCAAGGCATCCGAAAATGTGTCCATGGCATCGAAACATGCTTCGGAATTTGTATCGTTGACGCGGATGAATGCCCCGCAAGCCGCGACAATGCTAGAATCCGGCCGTTAGAAGTGCAGCACCGAACAACTCACACACCAATCGAGGTAAAGCATGAATAAAGGTGAATTCGTCGAAGCGCTGGCTGACCGTCTGGATGTTTCGCGCGCTCAGGCCGACCGTGCCCTGTCCGCCGTGCTGGACATCATCGCCGAGCGTATGGCCGCGGGCGAGAAAGTGTCGTTCACGGGCTTCGGCTCCTTTGAGGTGTCCGAGCGTGCCGAGCGTACCGGCCGCAACCCGCAGACTGGCGCCTCGATCAAGATCGCCGCTTCGCGCGTGCCGAAGTTCTCGGCCGGCGCGACGCTGAAGGGCGCCGTCAACGGCTGATCCAGCTGTCCGACACGGACGTGACATGAGGCTCGACGCCGGCAGGCGTCGGGCCTTTTGATTTTCTGCTTTCCCGGAACTGCAAAATCGGCTACCATTGCGCCCGTTGTGCAATGCAGCAGTCGGTTTATTTTCAGGTCTTAACTCGCGGGACAGGATTCCGCGGACCCAGCCGAGGGACTGTATCCACAGCCCCATCGCCCCCGACCCTCCCGTCGAACTCCTCTCGTTCTCCTGATCGATAGGCATCGCGAATGCCGGTTGGTGCCGATGCGCGGTCGCATCCGTCGTCCTTTTTTCGACGGTATCCGACCGGCCCAAGCCCATCGCGCGCTTGCCGCCACCGCGTCCCCCGTGGACGGTGCGATGCCTTTTCATTGGCCCGGTAAACCGGGCCGGATCCCGTTGCGACCACCCGTCGCCGCGGAAACACAGGAAGAACCCATGACGTTCAACGAACTCGGCCTCAACGAACTGCTGCTGAAGGCCATCGAAACCACCGGCTACACCGTTCCGTCCGACGTACAGATGCAGGCGATCCCCGCCGCGCTGTCCGGCGCCGACCTGATGGTGTCGTCGCATACCGGCAGCGGCAAGACCGCCGCCTTCACGCTGCCCACCCTCAGCCGCCTCGTCGACCGCAAGCCCGCACCCGGTGCCGGCCCGCGCGTGCTGGTGCTGACCCCGACGCGTGAGCTGGCGCAGCAGGTCGAGAAGGCCGTCAAGACCTACGGTCGTAACCTGCGCTGGCTCAACACTGCCTGCCTCGTCGGCGGTGCGCCCTTCTTCGCCCAGGTGAAGCAGCTGTCGCGTCCGGTCGACGTCGTCGTCGCCACGCCGGGCCGCCTGATCGACCACCTGACCCGCCGCAAGATCAAGCTGTCGGACGTCGAAGTCCTGATTCTCGATGAAGCCGACCGCATGCTCGACATGGGCTTCGTCGAAGACATCGAAACCATCGTCGCCGCGACCCCCGCGAGCCGCCAGACCCTGCTGTTCTCGGCGACGCTCGACGGCGTGGTCGGCAACCTCGCGAGCAAGCTGCAGCGCAACCCGCAGCGCATCGAGATCGCCGCGACGGTCGAGAACCGCGGCAACATCGAGCAGCGCCTGATGATGGCCGACAACCTCGTGCACAAGACGCGCCTGCTCGAGTCGCTGCTCGGCGTCGAGGGGCGTCAGCAGGCCGTCGTGTTCACCGCGACCAAGCGCAGCGCCGAAGAAGTGTCGCTGTCGCTGCAGGAAAAGGGCTTCTCGGCGGCCGCGCTGCACGGTGATATGCACCAGACCGCGCGTAACCGCACCCTCGACAAGCTGCGCCAGGGCCGTATCGACGTGCTCGTCGCGACCGACGTCGCCGCGCGCGGCATCGACGTCGCCGGCATCAGCCACGTCATCAACTTCGACCCGCCGCGTCAGGTCGAGGACTACGTGCACCGTATCGGCCGCACCGGCCGCGCCGGCCGCGACGGCATCGCGATCACGATGTCGGGCCCGCGCGAGATGGGCATCATCCGTGCGATCGAACGCTTTACCGGCAAGCGCCTCGACGTGCACACCATCGCCGGTCTCGAACCGACGCTGCGTCCGACTTCGCCGCGTCGTCCGTCGGGCGGTGGCGGTGGCAAGCCGGGCTTCGGCAGCGGTCGTCCGTCCAGCGGTTCGTCGTGGAGCCGCGATTCGCGCGACGCGCGTCCGGGCGCCGGCAAGGGCTGGTCGTCGGAAGGACCGGGGAGCAACCGTGGCGGCCGTGACGAGCGCAGCAGCGCCCCGCAGGAGCGCCCCGGCTTCGGCCGCAGCGAGCCGCGCAGCTTCGGCGATCGCAGCGCTTTTCCGCGCGACGACCGCGCTCCCCGGCGTGAAGGCTCGCGCGACGGCGCCCGTTTCGGCGGCGACCGTCCGGACGGCGCCCGCCGTCCGCGTCCGGCTTTTCGTGACTGAGTGATGCCGGCCCCCGCGCGAGCGGGGGCGCGACGACCGGCAAGGCCCGGGCCGCACAGCGATGCGCGTCCGGGCCTTCTGCATTGGTGGGCGTGCAGGGCGCACGCCGGGCGCAGAAATGAAAAACGGGCCGCGCAGGCCCGTTCGATCGTCAGCCGTTCGTCGGCGACTTCAGGACTTCGCATCCTTCGCGGCGTTCACCTCGACCGCGCGCAGCTTGGCCGCGAGCTTGTCGAGCACGCCGTTCACGAAGCGGTGGCCTTCGGTGCCGCCGTAGCTCTTCGCGAGCTCGATCGCCTCGTTGATGATCACGCGGTAGGGCGTGTCGGGGGCGATCTTGAGCTCGTGCGTCGCGAGCAGCAGGATCGCACGCTCGACCGGCGAGAGTTCCTCGACGGAGCGGTGGATGAAGGGGGCGAACTCCTCCTGCAGCGACTCGACGTTCGCGAGCGTGCCGCGCAACAGGCTGATGAAGAGTTCGCGGTCGGCCTTGTCGAAGCCGGTGACCTGGGCGACGTGCTCCTCGATCTCGGAGACCGAGTTGCCCGACAGCAGCCACTGGTAGATGCCCTGCAGGGCGAATTCGCGCGCGCGGCGCCGTGCTGCCTTGCCGCTCATTTGAGCATCCGCAGCAGACGGGCCATCTCGATCGCGGTGCGTGCGCAGTCGCTGCCCTTTTCCTGCATCCGCGCGAGGGCCTGGTCGTCGTCCTCGGTCGTGAGCACGCCGTTGGCGATCGGCATGCCGGTGTCGAGGCCGATGCGGTTGATGCCCGTGCCCATCTCGTTCGAGACCAGCTCGAAGTGGTAGGTCTCGCCGCGGATCACCGCGCCGAGCGCAATCAGCGCGTCGTAGCGGCCGCTGCGTGCCATGGCCTGCAGCGTGAGCGGGATTTCCAGCGCGCCGGGGACGGTCGCGATGCGGATCAGGTCGGGTGCGACGCCGAGGCGCTGCAGTTCGGCGGTGCAGGCGGACAGCAGGCCTTCGCACACGTCCTGGTTGAAGCGGCTCATGACGATGCCGATGCGCAGGCCTTGGCCGTTCAGATCGGGTTCGAATTCGGGGATGTTGTCGTAACGGGCCATATTCGGTTCTTTCGGAAGCAAAGGGGCCGGAAATCCGCTGGATTTCCGGCGCGGTGAAGCGGTGAGGGTATCACCTCAGGCGGGATCGACGAAGCCCGTGATCTCGAGACCGAAGCCGGCCATGCTCGGGATCTTGCGCGGGCTGGAGAGCAGCCGCATCTTGCCGACCTTGAGATCGCGCAGGATCTGGGCGCCGACGCCGAACAGGCGCGCGTCCCATTTCGGCGGCTGGTAACCGTTGCCGGTCAGGCTCGCGAGTAGTTCGCTGCCCGATTGCGGGCGGTACAGCAGCACGATCACGCCCTGCTCGGCCTGCGCGAGGCGGGCGAGCGACTGGTTGACCGGGAAGGTGTGGCGGGCGCTTTCGGCGTCGAGGAAGTCGACCACCGAGATCGGCTCATGCACGCGCACGAGGGTCTCGCGCTCGGGGCGGATGTCGCCCTTGGACATCGCGAAATGCACTTCGCCGGTGGTCTTGTCCTCGAACGCGAACAGGCGGAAGCGGCCGTGCGGGGTGTCGACGTCCTTCTCGGCGACGCGCTCGATCAGGTGCTCGTTGGACGAGCGGTACTGGATCAGGTCGCGGATCGCGCCGATCTTGAGGCCGTGCTCCTTGGCGAACTCGACGAGATCGGGCAGGCGCGCCATCGTGCCGTCGTCCTTGAGGATCTCGCAGATCACCGCGGCGGGTTCGAGCCCGGCGAGGGCGGCGAGGTCGCAGCCGGCTTCGGTGTGGCCGGCTCGGATCAGCACGCCGCCGTTCTGCGCCATCAGCGGGAAGATGTGGCCGGGCTGGACGATGTCGGTCGGCTTGGCGTTGCGCGCGACCGCGGCTTCCACCGTGCGCGAGCGGTCGTGTGCCGAGATGCCGGTGGTGACGCCCTCGGCGGCTTCGATCGAGGCCGTGAACGCGGTGCCGTGCGGCGAGCGGTTGTCGCGCACCATCAGTTGCAGGCCGAGCTGTTTGCAGCGCGCTTCGGTGAGCGTCAGGCAGATCAGGCCGCGGCCG
Organism: Azoarcus sp. Aa7; assembly: GCF_014822185.1. Classification (GTDB taxonomy): domain Bacteria; phylum Pseudomonadota; class Gammaproteobacteria; order Burkholderiales; family Rhodocyclaceae; genus Aromatoleum. The sequence goes on along the minus strand of NZ_QVLR01000080.1, from coordinate 69,677 downwards.
TACTTGGCCATGAAGTTGATCGCCTCGGGCGTGACGTGTTCGCCGGCAAGCACGAGGTCGCCCTCGTTTTCGCGGTCTTCCTCGTCGACCAGCACGACCATGCGGCCGGCGCGGATTTCCTCGACGATTTCGGTGATGGGGGACAGTGCGGTCATTGTGCGGACTCCTCGCGCCACGCGAGCAGGCGTTCGCAGTAGCGGGCGATCAGGTCGATCTCGAGGTTCACGCGGCTGCCCGCCTCGAGGTGCTTGAGATTGGTCACCGCCACGGTGTGCGGGATCAGGTTGATCGAGAATTCGGTGCCCTCGACGCGATTCACGGTGAGGCTCACGCCGTTCACCGTGACCGAGCCCTTGCGCGCGATGTAGCCGGCCAGCGCGGCCGGGGCGCGGATCACGAGGTCGTGGCTCTCGCCCACCGGGACGAAACGCACGACCTCACCGACGCCGTCGACGTGGCCGGTGACGAGGTGGCCGCCGAGGCGGTCCGCGAGGCGCAGCGCCTTCTCGAGATTGACCTCGTTGCCGGCCTTGTCGAGGCCCGCCGTGCAGTTGAGGGTCTCGCGCGACACGTCGAACTGCACGCGCGGGCCGTCCGTCGCGATGACGGTGAGGCATACGCCGCTGTTGGCGATGCTGTCGCCGAGCTGCACGTCGGAGAGGTCGAGATCGGCCACGTTGACCGTCAGGCGGACGCCGTCCTGCAGGGGATCGATGCGTTCGATTCGGCCGCAGGCGGCCACGATTCCGGAGAACATTTGGAGTGGGTGGGCGGATTAGGGAACGGTGATTGTAGGCGAAACGTGGCGGAAAACGGTGATTTGTGGCGCCTTCGTCAGGGCGATCGCACGAACTTCCGTAGGGTGGGAGGAGCCGAAGCTCGTAGGTTGGGTTGAGCGCAGCGAAGCCCAACACTCCACCGGCCGAGCCCGCACGGACGCTTATCGGGACCTCCCTTCCGCACCTGGCCAGACGCCCGTCGCCGGGGAAGCGGAGTCGTGTTGGGCTTCGCTGCGCTCAACCCAACCTACCCGGTCGTCAACGCAGCGCGCGGTCGAGCACTTCGCCGAAGGCTTCCGCCTGCATGAAGCCGACGACGCGCAGGCCGTTGCGTTCCTTGCCGGCGGGGTCGAAGAAGATCGTGCCCGGGGGGCCGAACAGGTTGAAGCGCTTGAGCAGCGCCTTGTCGTCGTCGTTGTTGGCGGTGACGTCGGCCTTCAGCAGCAGCATGCGGCCCATGCGTGCGGCGACGTTCGGGTCGGTGAAGGTGAAGCGCTCCATCTCCTTGCACGAGACGCACCAGTCGGCATAGAAGTCGAGCATCACCGGGCGGTCGGCCGCAGCGAGGCGCGCGTCGAGCTCGGCGAGCGAGGCGACCTTCTCGAAGCGCGGCAGCTCGGCCGCGTTGGCGGTCGAGGCCTGCGCGCGCAGCACCGCGAGCGGCTGCAGCGGGTCGCGCGAGCCGGCGAGGGCGCCGACCAGCATCGCCGAACCCCCGATCAGCAGCACGACACCGACGCCCTTCCAGAAGCGCTGCCAGCCTTTTGCGTGCGGCGGCAGCGGGTCGAGCGCGTGCAGGAAGATGCCGGAGAACACCAGCAGCGCGGCCCACGCGAGCATGGGCAGCAGCGGCGGCACGACCGGGGTGAGCAGCCACACGGCGACGGCCAGCAGCATCACGCCGAAGGCCTTCTTGACCCCTTCCATCCACGCGCCGGCCCTGGGCAGCACCGAGCGGGCGGCAACGCCGACGATGAGCAGCGGGGCGCCCATGCCGAGCGCCATCGCGAACAGTGCTGCGCCGCCGAGCACGGCGTTGCCGGTCTGCGCGATGTAGAGCAGCGCGCCGGCGAGCGGGGCGGCGACGCAGGGGCCGACGATCAGCGCCGAGAGCACGCCCATCACGGCGACTCCGCCGAGGCTGCCGCCCTGCTGGTGGCTGGCGGTGGAGGACAGGCGGCTCTGCAGCGCCGACGGCAGCTGCAGCTCGTAGAAGCCGAACATCGACAGCGACAGCAGCACGAACACCAGCGCGAAGGTGCCGAGCACCCAGGCGTTCTGCAGCGCGGCGGCCAGCATCGTGCCCGAGAGGCCCGCGGCGACGCCGGCTGCGGCGTAGGTGAGGGCCATGCCGAGGACGTACACCAGCGACAGCACGAAAGCGCGCCCGCGCGAGATCTCGTGGCCGTGGCCGACGATGATGCCCGACAGGATGGGGATCATCGGGAACATGCAGGGGGTGAAGGCGAGCAGCAGCCCGAAGCCGAAGAAGCTCAGCAGCACCAGCGGGCCGCTGGCGTCGCGCAGCAGGCCGGCGATGCGTCCGCTCTCGTCGTCGGACACGCCGCTGCCGGCGGCTGCCGCGGCCGTCTGCACGGGCTTGTCGTCGCGCCCGAGCAGGCCGTCGAGGAAGTTGCCGCCGGTCTTGACCGGTTTGGCGAGCAGGTCGATGTCGGCGGTCTGTTCGTTGGGCGGATAGCAGATGCCGCCGTCCCAGCAGCCCTGCACGCTGCCGAGCAGGCGGAATTTCGTCGTGCCCTCCGGCGCGGTGACCGGCAGCAGGATCTTCACTTCCTTGCGGTAGGTTTCGACCTGGCCGAAGAAGTCGTCCTTCGTGACCTTGCCCGGGGGGCGCTGCGGCGTGCCGAAGGTGACGGTGTCGGGATCGGCGCGGAAGCGGAACTTGTCGGCGTAGAGGTAGTAGTCGCCCGCGATCTTCACGGTGACTTCGACCGTCTGCGGATCGAGCGCCTGCGCGGAGAGCACGAAGGCTTCTTCCGGGCGCATCGGCGTGCCGGTGACAGTGGCGGCATTGGCGGGAACGGACAGCGCGAACAGGCTGGCGAGGAGGGCGATCAGGGACAGGAGGCGGTGCATGGGGTCAGTCGGCATTGCGCGGTGGCGCGATTGTAGGGCGCGATTGTAGGACGGCTGGGGCGGCTGGCCTTCGATATGGATCAAGACATGTGTCGGGCACCTGCTCAGGAAGCGGTCGGGGCTGCGTCTGCATCGTCGGGTTGCGGGGCGGTTTCCGCAGCGACCCAGTCGAGGTAGCCGGGCAGGCCTCGCATGACAGGGACCGCGACGATTTCGGGAAGTTCGTAGGGATGGTTCTCGCGGATCGCCGCCTCGAGTTCCGCGTAGCGCACGGGCGTGGTCTTGATCAGGAGCGGGACTTCGGTCGCGGACTCGATCCTGTCCTGCCAGCGGTACACCGAGCGGCAGGGGGCCAGGACGTTCACGCAGGCCGCCAGGCGGCGTTCGACCAGCAGCGCGGCGAGCGCCTCGGCGCAGGCCGCGTCGGGGCAGTTGGTGAGGACGACGAGCACTTCCGGCATTGCGGGCTCCTGCATACGGGCACGCGCCGGATTGTCCCAGACTCCGGCGCGTCGCGCATGCGCCGCCGGGTTCTGCCCGCGGCCGCGGCGCGCTATCCTGAGATTTTTCCGCGAGTTCCGCCGCAATGACCAACAGCCCCGATCCCGCCGCGCTCGCCCGCTGGCCCGACGTCCCCGCCTGCTACGACTGGCTGTCGCTCGACCGCCGCGGCACCTGGCGGCTGCAGGGCGAGGCGGTCGTGCATGCGGGCCTAGTCGGCTTCCTGAACGCGAGCTATGGCCGCGACGAGGCCGGCAACTGGCTGGTGCATAACGGACCGCAGCGGGTGTATGTGGCGCTCGATTACACCCCCTGGGTGCTGCGCCTGCATCCGGACGGCAGGCTGACGGCGCACACCGGAGCGGGGGTCGCTACGGTCGCGGCGGTCTGCCTCGATGAGGAGGGCAACGTGCTGCTGGACACGGATCAGGGCGCCGGCCTGCTCGACGACCGCGACCTCGCGGCCTTCCTCGCGCAGTGCCGTGGTGCCGACGGCAGCGTGGCCGATGATGAGGCGTTGCTCGCCGTGATGGCGGGCGGCTCGGGGCTGACGTGCCAGGTGAGGTGGCAGGACCTGCCGCTGCAGGCCGTCGAGCGCACGGCGGTGCCCGAGCGCTTCGGCTTCCGGGCGCGGCCGGCGCCCTGATCGGGAGTGCGGCGATGGTGTCGGCGAGCTTCCGCTTCTACGAGGAACTCAACGATTTCCTCGCCCCGGCGCGCCGCTATTGCGACATCACGGTGCCGTGCGCGCGTGCCGCGACGGTCAAGCACATGATCGAGGCGCTCGGGGTGCCGCACACCGAGGTCGAGCTGGTGCTGGTGAATGGCGAGTCGGTGGGCTTCGACCGGCAGTTGTGCGACGGCGACCGCGTGTCGGTCTATCCGCGCTTCGAGACCTTCGACATCACGCCGCTGCTGCGCGTGCGCGAGCATCCGCTGCGCACGACGCGCTTCGTCGCCGACGCCCACCTCGGGGGCCTCGCGCGCCTGCTGCGCATGACGGGGTTCGACACGCTGTACGACAACAACTTCGCCGACGAGGACATCGAGGCGATCGCCGCCCACGACGGGCGCATCGTGCTCACGCGCGACCGCGAACTGCTCAAGCGCCGCACGATCACGCACGGCTGCTATGTGCACGCGCTGAAGCCGGAACTGCAGTTCGCCGAGATCCTCGCGCGCCTCGATCTCGCCCGCCGCGCGCGCCCCTTCACGCTGTGCCTGGCGTGCAACGCGCCGCTGCATGCGATCGACAAGGCCAGCATCGAACACCTGCTGCCGGAGGGCGTGCGCGAGCGCCACACGCGCTTCAGCACCTGCGACGTGTGCCGGCGGGTGTTCTGGGAGGGCTCGCACTGGGTGAAGATGCGGGCGCTGATCGGGCGACTCCTTCCGGGTGCTTGAGCGCGGCGGTTGCCGGAGTGACATATCCGTGTTTCAGGGATGGCTCACTTCGATGTAAAGTTTTGTTTGCCTGCGGCGTACAGGCCCGCGACGGTGCAACACTAAGGCACGTAACGGGCGACCCTTGCGTTCGGCCGCAGCGAAGCAAAGGAATACGAACCGCATGCTCCTGTCCGATCTCCCTTCCGCTATCGATACGCTGGTGCGCTACGGCGATCTTCTCTCCGGGCTCGACATCGGGATCCTGTCGCATTCGTCGGACGGTATCGTGGAGTACGCGAACGACGCTGCGCGCAACTGGCTCGGCTTCGGGGGCTTGTCCGGACTGGGGCTCGACAACACGTGGTCCCTGCTGGGAGCCGATGGTAGCCACCTTGCGTTGTCGGAACTCCCGGCGGTGCAGGTCTTGTGCGCCGGCGGCCCCGTGACGGGGCGCGTCGTCGGGCGCCTGGTCGGCGGCGAACTGCATCTGCTGCGCATGGATGCGATCCCCGTTCCGGGCTTCGACGGCCGCCTCGAGCGCGTTGTGACCGCGTTCCGCGACGTCAGTGCCGGTCGGCTGGCGCCGGGGGCGGATGAGGACGAGAGCGCCGGCGACGCATCGACCGCGTAGCTCCGTCGCCGGCCCTGCGCTGTGGCGAGGCTCAGCGCCTTGCCGGCCGCGCGAGCGGAACAAGCACATCCTGCGCCGTGTAGCGCGCCATGAACACCTGCTCGGGACTGAGCGCGTCATGGCGATCGGGTGTGAACGGGCGCTCGTAGTGGCGCACCAGGCCCGGATAGGCGGGCAGTTTTTCCATCGCATCGCGCACTTTCGCGCGGTCGGTCGAGCCGGCGCGCGCGATCGCTCGTGCCAGAAGGTGAGTCAGGTCGTAGGCATGGGCGACGCCGACCGGCGCACGTACCTGTTCCGCGCCGGCAATTCCGTAGCGGGTCTTCAGCGCCGCGAGCGCGCGCTTCGCGGCGGGCGTGTCCAGGCCGATGAAGCTGAAGGTCTGGATCACCGCGAAATCGACCTGGTCGAGTGCCGGACCGGCCAGTTCGGCGAATGCTCCGCCGGTGACGCCCCAATGGCTGACGATCGGCAGTCGTTCGGATGGTGGCTGTGCGGCCACCTCGCGCACGAGCAACGCGCCTTCTGCTTCGTTTGCGACGAGGATGATCGCCTGGGCGCCGGCTGCGCGCAGGCTGCGATATTGTTCCATCAGCGACTGGTCGCCCCAGTTGTACCAGTGTTCGCCGACGATGCTGACGCCGGCCGACGTGGCCGCGGTGACGAGGGCGTTGCGGTTGCTGCGCCCCCAGCCGGTGTTGGGCAGCAGGATGCCGACGCGGCTTGCCCCGCGCTCCTTGCGTGCGAATTTGAGCATCGCGGGCGCGGCCCAGGCGTCCTTCAGGGACAGGCGGAAGCTGTAACTGGGGCGATAGGCGTTTTCGGTGATCGGGTCGGCGGAGCCCCACGGGTCGAGCATCAAGACGCCGAGCTGGTGAGCGACGGGCAGCCACTCGAGAAGCACGGGGCTGAACTTGCCGCCGAAGACGCCCACGAGATCGGGCATGGCGGCGAGCTCGCGCAGGTTGTCGACCCCGACGGCCGGCAGCGCGCGGTTGTCGCGCGTCACCAGCGCGAGCTTGCGCCCGCCCAGCACGCCGCCCGCGGCGTTGATTTCCTCGATCGCGATCTCGATGCCCTGCTGGATGGCCTGTGCCGACGTGCTGGTCTTGTGGCCGAACTCGGCGTCGAGGCCGATCAGCACCGGGGGCTGTCCGGCGGCGGGGGCGGAAACGAGGCTCGCGAGCAGCGTGAGCGCGGCGAGCAGCGTGCCCATGGTCTTGGAAAACATCGGGACGGGAGCCGGTTCGCAGGTGCCGGTGGTGTCGGAAAAGCGGCTATTGTCTCCGTCCGGCAAGCGTTCTGGCAACCCGAACGCCATGTGCTCCGGAATTCGCGCTGCCGCCCCGGAAGCAGAACCGGGCGGTCGGCTGCGGTCCTTCTCCGGGTCAGGTATTTTCCGGCCGTTCCATGATGCTCGACTTGCGGAACTCGTCGCTGGGGAACACGCGGCCGGTCAGCATGGTGTTGAAGATGTGGTCGAAGACCACGCCCGGCTCGCCCTTCTTGTCGCCCGAACGGAAGTAGGAGTGGCCCTTGGGCGGGTCGTAACGGGTGTTCACGTCGTCGCAGTCGATCGCGTAGACGTTCTTCGGCGTGCGGTCCATGTCCTCCGGCCCGGTGTGGCCGAGGCGGCGCGAGGATTCGGCGTTGCGCAGGTTGGAGACCTTGCTCGCGCGCAGCGCGAGGTCGTCGGAGGCGTAATACACGACGACGTTGCGCGACGCGTGGCAGATCAGTTCGCCCGGTGCGCCGCGGTGCAGCGACTCGTTGACGATGTCGGCGGCGACCAGGAAGGTGTTGCGGAACAGCAGCGGCAGGCCCTGCGGCTGGTCGTAGCGGCGCCAGTTGGCGAGGGTCTGGCGCAGCACGCGGTTGCCCATGGAATGCGCCAGCACGTTGATGCGTTTGAGGCAGGGATCGTCCTCGGGGTTGTATTCGGTCGAGGCGCGCCACTCCATGAATTTCTGGAACATGCGCGCGAGCGCGAAGGCGCTCTGGTCGGCGGCCTTCTGGTCGTCCCAGTAGTCCTTGACGATGCCGAGGTCGTTGTCGCAGGGCCAGATCACCGGCACGACCAGCACCTCGCCGGCCTTCTTCTTGTTGCACAGGGCCTGGAATTCCTCGACGTTCTTGAACACCGTTTCCGGCATGTTCGAGAAGCCGTGGATGTAGAGCAGCACCTGGCGGTGCTTCGACTCCTTGATCGCGCTGAGCAGGGCCTTGCTGCCGATTTCCTCGTAGCTGTCCTTCTTCTTGCGCCGGCAGCAGTAGAACGCGCGGCTCGATGCGTTGTTGCCGAGGTCGAAGGCGAAATCCGGATTCAGGTCGGGCTCGGTGTTGTGGGTCGGCATTCTGCTGGTGATGAACAGCATGGCATGTCCTCCGCGTCGCGTCGGGGTGGCGTGCCGGTGCCGGAGTCACCCGTCAGGCAGGCTGCGGAGCCTCGCCCGGCATGCATTGATGGTAGGCGAGGATCATGCGAAAGCAAGCCGGCGCGGGCACGCCTGCACGCCGGGGGTCAGCGTGCAGCGGCGGGCGTCGATTCGCGGCTGACCATCACCTCGGTGGCGACGAGGTAGTAGACGACGCCTTTGGCGTCGATCGTGCGGATCAGCACGGGCAGGCCGAAGTGCTCGGTCGCGAGCCACACGTCGGTCATCTCGCGCGCGCTGCCGTAGCGGGCGCGGACGTGGCGGGTGCGCCAGCCCTGGCCGAAGGGCAGGTGCACGGTCTCTTCGCCGATCGTTTCGAGCTGAAAGCTGCGCAGTGCGCCGCCCGCGGTGACGGGCAGGGTGCCGCCGGCAGCGGCGCCGGGGTAGCCGAGCTGGTAGAGCAGCGACAGGATGTCCTGCGCGTTGTCGGGCAGGGTGTCCGTGGTGCCGGCGCTGCGGAATTCGCCGGCCGTGCGGTCGAGCTCGGCGAGGACTTCGCCGGGGCGCCCGTCCTCGCGTTCGGTGAAACGCTCGGGGCGCAGGCCGGTTTCGGTGATGCGCCCGGTGCTTTCGCGCAGCTTGCGTCCGGGGCGGAACCACGGGATCGAGGCTACGGTGGTCGGTTCCACGAGCTCGGAGAGGCGGTAGCTGCCGTCGTCGGCGACTTCCCACTGGTGCGTCGCCTTGCCCATGGGAAGCTGCTTCTCGCCCATCAGGGCCATGTAGGCGATGCGGCCGGCGCGCGGCCAGGCCTGGCCGCCGCTGGCAGCTGCGGGCGTGGCCTCGGCGGGCTGCGCCAGTTCCTCGGCCGTCGGCGATGCGGGGGCCGGTGTAGCGCTGTCCGCCGCGGCTTCAGGGGTGGCTTCGGCGACAGGCTCGGGCGCCTGCTCGGGCTCGGGAGCGGGGGGCGGTTCGGCAGCCGCGGCGGGTTCCGGCGCGGGTTCGGACTGTTCGACCGGTTTCTCGGTGATGCTGGCCTGGGCGGTCTGCGGCTCGGCCTTCGGGCGGGGCGGCCGCTTCTTCGCTGGCGGAGGAGGAGGGGGAGGTGCGTCGCTCACCGCGATCTGCGGCGCCGTGCGCACGAGCGTCACGTCGAGGCGTTGCAGCTCGGGCAGGGGGCGCAGATCGACCTGCGGGCCGATCAGCACCGCGAGATGCAGCGCGAGCGACAGCGCGATGCCCAGCAGCAGGGGGCGCGACAGGACGGGAGAAGGGGCGGGCGTCGGTTGGGTCATTGAGCGCTGCCCGCCGCGGCCGCGAGCCGGATGACGACCGCATTGATTGGGCGGGCGGCCGCAATTCTAGCGCGACTTCGTCGTCCGTGCCGCGAGGGCGCAAAAAAGCGCCCGCTTCAGGCGGGAACGGCGTCGGGATCCATGTAGACGAGCTCCCAGGTATGGCCGTCGAGGTCCTCGAAGGCGTGCTCGTACATGAAGCCGTGGTCCTTTTCCTCGCGTGCGATCGTGCCGCCCGCGGCAACGGCCTTCGCGACCAGATCCTTGACGTGCTCGCGGCTGTCGCAGGACAGGCAGATCAGCACCTCGGTGCTCTGCGCGGTGTCGCAGATGGTCTTCCGTGTGAAGCCGCGGAAAAAGGGTTCGACGAGCAGCATCGCGAAGATGTTGTCCGCGATGACCATGCACGCCGCATCGTCGTTGCTGAACTTCGGTTCGAAGGTGAAGCCGAGCGCGGAAAAGAACTCGCGCGTCCGCGGCAGGTCGCGCACCGGGAGATTCACGTAGATCTGTCTGGCCATGTCGGTATCCTCGGGACGAGCATGGTTCAACATAGCCAAAGCGAAGTGATTTGCAATTGCATTCCGGGCGCCCCGACGCGGGTCATGTGCTGTGTCACGCCGGGGCGGAGTCGGCACGGGCGGTCGCGGACGGGGCGGTGCCGAAACACTGGTCGAGGCGCTGGTGCAGCCGGCGGCGATAGAAGTCGACGAACTGCCGTGCGTGCGCGGGCTGGTGCCGGCCCGGCGCGTAGACTGCGTACAGGCCGCCGCCGGGCGGTGCCCAGTCGGACAGCACCCGCACCAGCCGGCCGCTGTCGATCGCCGGCCGGGCGCTGAACTGGTCGAGTGCCGAGATCCCGGCGCCGCCTTCGAGCAGGGCGCGCAGTGCGGCGGCCGAGTCGGCGCGCAGGTGGCCGCGGGTGCGCACGCTGCAGCTTTGCCCGTCGGCATGCGTGAAGGCCCAGGTCAGCGGCGTCGGCAGCAGGCTCAGCGCGACCCATTCGTGCCGCGCGAGCTCCTCGGGGTGTTGCGGCTGTCCCGCGCGCGCGAGGTAGTCCGGCGAGGCGACGATGTACTGGGCGAAATCGGCGAGCTTGAGCGCGCGCATCGACGAGTCGCGCAGCCAGCCCATGCGGAAGCTCACGTCCAGGCCTTCCTCGACGAGATCGACGATCTGGTCGCTGGTGCGCAGTTCGATGTGCAGCTGCGGGTGCCGGGCCGCGAACTCGGCGACGACGCGGCCGAGCGACTGCTCCGCGTGATCGACGGTGCAGCCGATGCGCAGTGTGCCGTTCAGCTCCGCGGACGGGCTGCCGAGCTGCGCGAGCGCTTCCTCGATGCCGCGCAGCCGCGGCACGCATTCGGCGTACAGGGTGTGGCCGGCCTCGGTAAGGGCGACGCGGCGCGTCGTCCGGCTGAGCAGGCTGATCCCGAGCTGCGTCTCGAGGCGGCCGATCTCGATGCTGACCTTGGCCTTGGCGATGCCCAGACGATCTGCCGCGGCGGTGAAGCCGCCGGCTTCGGCGACGGCCGCGAAGATCAGCAATCCGTTGAGGTCGATGCGGTCCGCGATGCCCATGCGATGCCTTATTTGTCTTCGAATTAAAAACAGTGAATTCTGGACTGAATCGTTTTTGAAAACAATCTGCAGTGTGATGATGGCGCCGTTGCAGACAGCGACACCTCCACTCACATCGCTCGACCAAGGTGACATCCATGAACATCGTTCTCATCGGCGCGTCCGGTTACGTCGGTTCCTCCCTGCTGAAGGAAGCCCTCGCGCGCGGCCATCGCGTCACGGCCGTCGTCTCCAATCCCGCGAAGCTGGCGGCGCAGCCCGGCCTCGAAACGGTCAAGGCCGACGTGCTCGACGGCGCGGCGCTCGCACCACGGCTGCAGGGCCACGACGCGGTCGTGAGCGCCTTCAGCGGCCACGCGCAGGCGGACGTGCATGGCTACTACGTGCAGGGCATGCGCTCGATCATCGCCGCGGCGAAGCAGGCGCGCGTGCCGCGTCTGCTGGTCGTCGGCGGGGCGGGCAGCCTCGAGGTCGCGGCGGGCGTGCAGCTCGTCGATACGCCCGAGTTCCCGGTGCAGTGGAAGGGCACGGCCGAAGGGGCGCGCGAGGCGCTGCAGCTGTTGCGCGCCGAGCCCGAACTCGACTGGACGATGCTGAGTCCCTCGGCCCATTTGGAGCCGGGCGAGCGCACCGGCCGTTTCCGCCTCGGCACCGACCAGCTGCTCGTCGACGCGCAGGGCGACAGCCGCATTTCGGTCGAGGACTACGCCGTGGCGATGATCGACGAGCTGGAGCGCCCCGCGCACGCGCGCCGGCGCTTCACGGTCGGTTACTGATCGCGCGCGGCCCGCACCGGCGGGGCGCCCAGGGTCCGCAACACGCGGTTGTTGCCGCCCTTCGCGGCGAGGGTCGCGGCGCTGTCGCCGTCCTCGTTGAGCCGGCGCGGATCGGCACCCCGCTGGAGCAGCGCGCGCACGTAGTCGTCGTTGCCGGCCTGTGCGGCGACCATCAGTGCGGTCCACCCGTTATTCGTCGTGGCATTGACGTCGGCGCCGCGCTCCAGCAGCAGGGGCAACACGCCGTTGTTGCGGCCGGCGGCGCGGGTGAGCGGCGTCGAGCCGGATTCGGTGCGCGCATCGACCTCCGCGCCGGCATCGAGCAGGCGGCGGGCGATGGCCTCGCTCGCGGCCGCGTAGGCCCCTGCTGCCCGCAACAGCGCGGATCCGCCCGCGCTGTTGCGGGCGTTCACGTCCACACCCTTTGCGAGCAGGGCGTCCACCACCTCGACGAGACCGGCTTCCGCCGCGGCCATCAATGCGCTGTGTCCGCTGTTGCCGCTGCGGTCTCCGCTCGTGGCATTCACGTCTGCCCCTTTCTCGATCAGGAACAGCGCGAGTGCGGGCGCGGGCTTCTGGATCGCGAGCAGCAGCGGCGTGGGTTGCCAATCCTGCATCGAGCGCGTGCGCGCTTCGAGCTGTGCGCCCTGGTCGAGCAGGAACTGCACGAGTTCAAGCTGGCGCCGCAAGTCCTCGCCCTCCCGACGGCTGGCGTCGACCGCGCGGTGCAGCGGCAGCCAGCCGTCGGGTTTGTCGGGATTGGGGTTCGCGCCGCGCGCGAGCAGCTCGCGCACCGCATCGAGCTTCAGCGCTCCTGCGGCCAGGCCCAGCGCCGTGTCGCGATGTTCCTCGCGATAATCGACGTCTGCACCGAGGTCCAGCAGGCGTTTCATGATGGTGGTGTCGACGTCGGCCGCGGACACCATGGCCCGGTTGATTGCCGCGTGTGACGGCTTCTGTGCCAGCAGCATTTCGAGTGTTTCCGCCTGACCGGCGCCGGCGGCCCACGGCAGCGCGCGATTCACGTCCGCCCCTTGCTTCACCAGCTGCTTCACGAGCGCGACGTGTCCAGCCCGGGCGGCGCGCATCAGCGCGGTGACCTCGGCCGCGTCGGCGCTGTCGACCGGCATGCCGGCACGCAGGTAGAGCGCGACCGCGTCGGCGTCATTCTTCTCGGCGAGGTCGACGAAGGCCGCGGGATCCCATGCGAGGCCCATCTGGTTGATGCGCACGCGCACCTTGTCCGGGGTGTCGATCACCAGCGGGTAGGCCCACAGTCCGACGAGGATTGCAGCGACGAGCGTGGCGGCGGCCTGCAGCGGGCGCTGGCGCAGCAGGCGGAACAGTTTGTGGCGCCAGCCCGGCGCGAGGATGCGGATCAGTTCGGCGAGGTCGCGCTCGAAGCTCGCGTTGCGGATCTCGAAGGCGTTGCGTTGCGCGAGCGGTGCGAGTCCGCCGGGGAGGTCCTGCGCGCGCGGCATCTCCGCGTCCTGCAGCAGCACCGGGATCACGCGCATGCCGCGCTTGAGTGCGCCGAGGATCTCGATGCGCACGAAATCCTTGTCGTCGGCGAGACGCCAGTGCCCTTCGCCGTCGGTCGCGGTGAGCCAGCGCGGGCCGATCAGCACCAGCAGCACGTCGGCCTGGGCGATCCTGTGCCGGATCGCCTCGACGAAGTCCTCGCCGGCGGGAATCGCGTCGACGTCGCGGAACACGCGATCCTTGCCGAAGTGATCGGCGAGGCGATCGAAGATGCGGCCGGCATCGCCGCTGGCGTCGTCCCGCCGGTAGCTGATGAAGATCGCCGAGTTTGCCATCGCCTCGTCCCCGTCTGCGCGTGCGCCCGCTCCGGCCGGGGTGGTGCGCCCGATACGGCCGGAATGTGCCGGACAGTATGCAGCCTAGCCGCCGCTGAGCGCACCGACAACGACGAGTTCGTCGCCGTCGGCGAGCGTGCATGACAGCGCGAGGGCAGGCTGGCGGTTGATGAAGAAGCGCACATGCGGGCGGATCGCGCCGTGTTCGTCGACGACGCGGAAGCGCATGCCGGGATGGCGGCGGTCGAGGTCGTCGAGCACATCGCCCAGCGTCGTGCCTCCGGCGACGAGGCGGGACTGGCCGTCGGTGTAGCTGAAGAGCTGGCCGGGAACGACGACGCGGACGCTCATGGGGCTGGCGCGGCGAACTCGACGGAGAAGATTTCCGGCAGGTGCTCGGCGAGGCACAGCCAGGTGTCGCCCTCGTCGTGGCTGCCCCACAGCTCGCCGCAGGTGGTGCCGAAATACAGCCCGAGCGGCTTGGCGGTGTCGGCGCAGAAGGCCTGGCGCTTCACCGTCCACCACGCGTGCCCGCGCGGCAGGCCGTTGTCCTGGCGCTCCCAGCTTTCGCCGCCGTCGCGGCTGCGATACGCCGCGGGCTGTCCGCCGGGCGAGGTGCGCGGCCAGTTCTCGGTGCCCTCCATCGGGAATACCCACAGCGTGTCGGGGTCGCGCGGATGGAGCACGATCGGAAAGCCGATGTCGCCGACCTCGGCGGGCATCGCGCGGCCGATGCGCTGCCAGCGGTCGCCGGGGCGGTCCAGGCGGTAGATGCCGCAGTGGTTCTGCTGGTACAGCCGGTCCGGCGCGAGCGGGTGGAGCGCGACGCGGTGCGGATCGTGGCCCACGTCGGCATCGGGGTCGGGGAGGAAATCGGCGGCGATGCCGCGGTTCAGCGCGCGCCAGTTCGCGCCGGCGTCGGTGCTCTCGAAAGTGCCGCCCGAGGACAGCGACACGTACATGTGGCGCGCATCGCGCGGGTCGATGCAGATCGAGTGGAGCGGCGGGCCGCCCGGAATCGGGCCGATGACCTCGCGCAGGTTGGGCAGGAGTTCGTGGTTGAAGCCGGGCACTTCCTGCCAGGTGTCGCCGCCATCCCCGGAGCGGAAGAGTCCGGGCGGCACGGTGCCGGCGTACCACACGCCCGGTTCCGAAGCGTGACCGGGGGTGAGCCAGAAGACGATGTCTACGCTTGCCGCCTTGGGGTCGGCCGACGCCGCGAAGGCGGGCGGTCGGGTCGCCTCCTGCCAGTGTTCGCCGAGGTCGGTCGAACGGAACACCGTCGGGCCGAGATGCCCCGGGCGCGTGCCCATCAGCAATGTCTTGCGGTCGCGCGGGTCGAGCACCATGTGGTGCACCGCGGAGCCGAGGAAATGCGGGCCGGTGAGACGCCACTCGCGCCGCGAACTGTCGGTGTGCAGGAGGAACGCGCCCTTGCGCGTTCCGATCAGCAATACGATCCGGTCCATGCGCTCGCCCTCCTAAGACTCTCAGGATAGTTGCTGAGGAAGACGAAACAAGCACGTCGGCGTCAGGGGGATTCGCGCCCGCCGCCGTTGTTCCTCCCCCTTGAAGGGGAGGGAGCAGCCGTGCCGGAGCCGGGGCGCGTGTCTCCTTACTTGGCCGCCTTCATGTCGGCCTGGCACTTCTTCATGAACGAGTTCTTCGCCGCGCCGGCGAGCGGCTTGCCGTTCTTGTCGAGGGCCTTCGCGGAGCATTCGGTGTTCACGGCCTCGGTGTGGCACTTCTTCATGAAGGACGACTTGGCGGCGCCGACGAGCGGTTTGCCGTTCTTGTCGATGGCCTTGGATTCGCACATCGAATCGCCGGCGGGGGCCTGCGCGAAGGCGGGGCCGGCGAGGAACAGGGCGGCGGAGAGGGTGGCGATAAGGGGGGCGATCAGACGGGACATGCGCGTATCTCCTGGTTGGCCGGACGGCGGCTCCGTCCGGAGGTTAGGGAATGCAGTCTGCAAGTTGCGCCCGCCAATATACGCCTCGATCATGCATTCGGGGTGTCGGCGGGCGTCGCGCACGAGCGGCCTTCGAATCGCTTCGGACGCCTCGTCGCGGGTAGTTCCGCCCGTGACACTTGGTAACAACTGGCCTATAAATGAAAGAGAGGTTGGTGGGGTAAATGCCCCAGAAGAAGACCGGCAAGGTCAGGCAGAGAGGTTGACCGTGATGGAATTGAAGGTCCCAACCGCCTTGGTCGCAAGTCCGGACAGGAGCTTCTGCGACAAGGTCGGTGCGGCCACGGAGCGGGCGGGCGTTCAGCTGGTAGCTCAGGTGGTCAGCTGCCTTCAGCTTCCGGCGTTGTTCGACGCCCTGCAGGTGGACATCCTGGTGTTCGATGCGGATTCCTCGGGCGCGGAGCCGATCGGTGTGCTTGCGTCCCTTCACCGTTCGAGCCCGAAAACGGCGATCCTGATGGCAGCCACAGCGCTGACCGACAAGTGCGTCGAGGATGCTCTGCTACACGGTGTGAGCGGCTTCATATCGAAGTGCTGCGACAGCCGGGAATATGCGGATGCCATCCGCGCGATCCAGCGCGGGGAAATCTGGCTCGGGCGCGAGAAACTCGCCCATGCGCTGACGAGCCTCATCGACACGATCAACCTGCCGCCCCAGTCCCGCGAGACCTCGGGCGCCGCGGAAAAGCTGAGCCCCCGGGAAGAGGAAATCGTCCTGCTGATCGCGCGCGGCTGTACGAACAAGGAGATCGCCAAGACGTTGGGCTTGAGCGACAAGACCGTCAAGGCGCATCTGAGCCACGTCTTCGCCAAGCTCGGCGTCACCCGCCGCGCCCAGCTGACCCAGCCGCGCAACTTCCCGGGCGCTCCTGCGCCCCACTGAAATTCCCGAGGCAAATGGCCTAGGCCAGCGGACCTAGGCCACCGGACCTAGGCCACCGCAGCACCATTCCAGTCGCATTCCTCTGCTATCCATAAAGAACTGAACGTCGGCTCGTCAGGTGGGATGACTGCACACCGATGACAGTTGGGGGCGCCCCGCGCAGAACGGGTTTCCCCTGCCAGGGCCGCGCTGGCCCCCGACCGGGCGAACCTTGCCCCGAAGCGGATAGGAGGACGTCATGACAAGCTTTACGAGATGGTTGCGTTCGTGTGCGCGCATAATCGGCGCAGCGACGCTTGTAGTGGGAGGGCTGCTTCTGGGGGCGCCACCCGTGTCGGCCCAGAGTTGTATTCAGGATGTGTGGATGGCGCACGGCAATACCCAGGGCCTGACTTGTACCGCCAATGACGTAACGCTGTCTTCGGTCGCCAACATCTGTATCGTGGTGTCCCCGCCCGGAGGACCACGGGACCTGAACAATGATGGTTGCCAGGACCCGAACCCGCTAGGGCAGTTCACTTGTGTATCCGGCCAGCAATTCACTTTCACTGCTGACTTCACGATGCCCTTGACGGCGCAGGCCCGTTACGACCTCGGTCTCTATATCGCCCAAGATGGTGGCGGGGCCGATGGCGCATTGACCGGGGTGTGCGCGCCGAATGTGGTAACCGCTGCGAATTCGCCGACCTTCATCAACAAGGATTCGCCCCCGGACATTTGCGGCGACATCGATGATGCGCACAACCCGCAGGTCATTCATCAGACCATCACGACGATGTGTAACGACACCAATGGCGACAGCAAGGTGAATCTGCCCTGGTGTACGACTTGGCGTCAGCCGGGGGCAAACGAGGTTTGCGACTCGGCCACGTTCGGGTCCGCGAGTACCTTCGATGCATACCCGGGATCACCGTCGAAATGTAATTGCGGTGACCTCAACATCGACGTGTTCCTCGAGACGGCGAGCATTACCGTCGTGAAGGAGGCGGTGACGCCGACGGTGCTCGAAACCGGTGGTTCCGTGACGTACAGCGTCGCGGTGACCAACAATGCGCAGGTGTCGGACGTGGCGCTGGATAGCCTCGTGGACAACCTGTACGGCGACATCACGACGACCGGCCACAATGGCATCACGGCCACGACGTGTACGTTGGCGACGATCCCGGCCGAGAGCAATGACCCGGGTGGCCTGAACCCCTACCTCTGCCAGTTCACGGTGACGGTGGGAGCGGGTAACACGGGTGACAAGATCACGGACATCGTGACCGCTTGCGGAACGGACGATTTCGGTCATTCGAATCTCTGCGACGACGATCCGGCCGACGTGACTTATGTCGACGTATCGACTCCGCCGAGTCTCGCCAAGACCGCGACCGCAACGCAGGCCGTTGCCGTAGATGTGCAGTACTCCGTTGCGGTGACCAACAACTCCGTGGTCGATACGCTGACGCTGAGTTCGCTCACTGACGACAAGTTCGGCGACATCACCGTGGCGGCTGGCAACGTCATCAGCACCACTTGCGCGGTTCCCCAGGCGATTGCCCCGAGTGGCAACTACACGTGCTCGTTCGTTGGCAGGATCGCCACCACCGGCTTGCACACCAACACCCTGGATGGAGCGGCGACGGACGATGATGGCGTGCCTTACGGTGCTCCGCCGCTGCGTGATACGGCGGGTGTCAATATCACCGTGACGTTCCCGTAACCGTTGCACAGAATGCCCCGACCGGGCTGGCCCAAGGGTCTCTTCCTGAGAACGGACGAGACCGTGAGGCCCTCCCGCGGGGTAAGTCAGGAAATGGAGACGCGTTCGGACCCCCTCGATCGGGCAACAGGTCGAGGGGGTTCGTGCATATCAGCGCCAATCCAGGCCGCTCGATCACGCACATGGAAGTGATGCCATGAACCGAATGACGCTATGCGCGGCAATGACGGGTTTGTCCCTTGCGGGTTTGACTGTGCCAGCCTTGGCGCAGAAGACAGGGGAGATGGATCAGTTGCGCCGCGATGTCGAAGCCGTAAGGCAGAGCCAGGACGCCCTGCGCAAGGATCTCGACGAAATCAAGAAGCAGCTCCAGGCGCGCATGCCGCCACCGCCGCCGCCCCTCGTGCAATCCATCGATGCCGTCGTCGCGATCGGCGACGCGCCGGTCAAGGGGGTGCGGGACGCGCAGCTCACCGTGATGGAGTTTTCCGATTACCAGTGCCCGTTCTGCAAGCGCCACGCGGACAATTCGCTGTCGCAGATCGACCGGGACTATATCGCCACCGGCAAGGTGCGTTACGTGTTCCGCGACTTCCCCTTGGAGTCCATCCATCCGCAGGCCCTGAAGGCGGCCGAGGCGGCGCACTGCGCGGGAGCGCAGGGGCGGTACTGGGAGATGCACGACCGCCTATTCGCGAACCAGCAGGCCCTTGCGGTCGAGCGGCTGTTGGACCACGCATCGGCTCTCGAGCTCAACGCCGGGTCATTCAAGCAATGCCTGGAGAGTGGCAAGTACGTGGAGCGCATCCGCAACGATATCGACGTGGGCCGCAAGCTCACGGTGACCGGCACGCCGACGTTCCTGCTGGGGATGAGCGCCGATGGCAGCATGAAGAACGTGCGCATCATGCGCGGGGCCCAGGCCTACGCATTGCTCAAGCAGGAGATCGACAAACTGCTGGTGGAGAGCAAGCAGTAGATCGATCGGACGTGGGGAAAGCGGTTAACGGAAACTCCCGCTGGTCTTGCCGGCATTTGCCGGAACCAGCGGGAGTTTCTTTGCTTGCCGGGTCCCGCGGGGAGGTCGGGAGCGGCGAAGCTTACTGAACGTTGAAGGACACGGCGGTGCTGGCGGACTGCCCGTTATACGCCGCGACCATGCCGGTCTGATACGTGCCGACGGGGTCCGGCTTCTTGAGCTGGAACTGGTACAGGGCCTTGCCGTCGCTTCCGGTCGTCGCGCTGCCTTTGACCTGCGAACCGTTGGCTTTGGTCACCGTGAAGGACACCGTCGCTCCGGCCACCGGCACGCCGCCGGCATTCACGTTCGCGCTCAGATAGACCGTCTGGCCGCGGAAGTAGGTCGTCTGGCTGGTCGAGCCGGTCGCGTTCAGCAGAGCGGACGACGTCGAGCCTCCGGCACCGAACCGCACCGTGACCACGGCCTGCGTCGAGGACACTGAATCCGAGGTGATGCTCACGCCGGTAGCCGGATCCGCGAAAGTGCCGCCGGCCATCAGGGCGGGGTCTTTCCAGTCCAGGTAGATGGAGGTGCCGCTGCTCGGCGTCATGTCGAGCAGGTTGGCGCTGTTGCCGTTGGACGTCGTGGCAGTGTGGATGAGCACGCCGCTGAGAACGTTGGTGTTGCCGGCGAGCACGCTGTCGAAGCCGACGGCCTGGCGAAACTCGACGTAGTACCAGGTTTGCTGTCCGGTGAGCGGGTCGATGGATTTCGGGATCTTCAGGGCTTTCGGACCGGTTCCGGTGGCAGCGTACGGTTCGAGGGTGAACACGCCGTCGCTCGTGACGGTCGTGACCGCCGGCGATGCAGACGTATTCAGCCAGCCCAGGCGCTCTTTCTGGAAGGCATTGTAGTGGCCGGCACTCGATGAGCCCATCATGTCCATCTGGTCGCCGTACTCATAGGTGGTGCAGGTCGTTCCGAGGGTGTCGGCGCCACAATCGAGCGAATGCGAGTGGAACAGGCCGATGGCGTGGCCGAGTTCGTGCGCCGTCACGCCGAGCTTGAGTTCCCCGGTGATCCACGTGTTCGACGGACTGCCACCGACAGACGACAGCCCCCACCAGCCGCAGGCAATCTGCGGGAAGACATAGACGTGGTGCGTATAGGCGGAAAGATTGTATCCCGCTGCCGAAGCTGCTTCCTTGGCTTGGGCGGCAATCGTCCAGGTGTCGCAGACGCTGGAACTGTTGGCGATCGTGAACCAGCCCGTGACATCCGTGTTCAGCCACATCTGCTGGCTCGAGTTCTCGCGGAAATAGTCGCTCGTGGTCGACAGTACGGTTTTCGCGAAGTCGGGGGTGTAGGGCTGGATCGGGTTGTCCTGGAAGTTGACCAGGATCACCAGGGTCTTGTGCTCGCCCGTGGCGCTGGGTCCCGCGGCCGTCCCGCCGTTGCTGCCGCCGGTCGCGCCACCCCTGGCGGCCAGGGTCAGGCTGCCGTCGCCCGATTCGAGGGCCATCGAGTCATCCAGCAGGACCCCCTTGGCGCGGACCTGCGTACCCGTGACCAGTCCGGGAGGCTGGGCCTTGAAGTGCAGGGAAATGCGCTGGCCTTGGGGCGTACGGAGGTAATTGACCAGCCGCGCCTTCTTGTTCGCATACTCTTCATAAAAAACTTCGAGTTCGCCATCCAGCTCCACATGCTGTTCGAGGGCGCTCCGCACCTGCGCCGGCATGCTGGCGCGAACGCTGGGTGAAAGCGCGAGTCGCAGCGCAGCGGCGGGGTCGTTCTTGACGAGTTCGGCGAGCAGGGCCTTGCGTTCCGCAACCGCGGCGGCGAGTTCATCGAGCCGTGCTGCTTGCTGGTGGGTGGGCGCGGCACGGTATTCGGCGTGCAGACCCGGGAGGGCCTGCGTCAGCTGCTCGGCGCGCGCCGCCTTGGTGGCCTGAGTCGAGCCGAGACCGATTTCGCTCCCTTCGGCGGTGAATGCCGGAGCGGCCAGAACCGTGTTTGCGGAAGACAACGCGAGCAGCGTCGTGAAGAGGCCGGCGCCGGCCAGGCGCGCAAGGTGGCTTGCGCGGCGGCGCATCGCGTTTGTGGTGGTGGTGGATTTCATGATGCGGTACTCCCCGTGACTCGTGTTCAGTTACGACAGGGAGTACTGCGGACCCCCGCGCAATGGCGCGGCGGACAGGCGACGTGGCGGGACCTCTCGATCCACCCGGTGTCTCGTAACCTGGCAGTCCCGCTGTCATGAGGCCTAAGCCTTTTGGACCGGTGACTTTGCGTCCCCGCCTTTCGACGGGTTTGCCCTTTTCAGGACGGTCGGGAATGTGAGCCGACCGTATGTGCAGTTACGGCAAAATTGGGCTGAACTTTAACGGGTTGACGACGGGATGTGCTTAATATGCAAAGGTTTTTTACAGAAAATCCATGCTATGGATGTGGCATTGCGCAGAGGTCCGCGGGGCGGGCGTCTACGCCGTTATGGCGAGATGCGCTTGGCAATCGGATGGGGGCAAAGTGTCGCCGTACGGCGACACTTCAGGCCGCCTGTCGGCGGTGAAGAGGGTGTGTGGTTACGTCTGGATACATTTTGCCGGCCTGTCGATCCGCGATGGAAGCGCCAAGGCAGGACCGGTCCGGGCGAGCGGCCACTCCCTCCCCTTGAAGGGGGAGGAACACGGAGTCCGAGCTGTCGGGGGCGCCTATCCTTCGACGGGGCCGCTTTGAGTCACCGTGCCACGGGAACGGCGCTCAGCCGCGCGGGCGAAATCAGCACGCCGAACTGCTCGCACCAGATGACGACGCTGCCATAGGCAGCCAGATCCACGCCGGCCGGGACGGGATAGTTCTGGCTGCCCTTGAACGCCTTGAGCCGCCCGAGGTCGATGAACATGCTGCGGGCGACGTCGGTATCGGGCGTGACCTGCTTGTCCGGTACGAGGTAGACGTGGAACTTCGGCCCGGGGCCGACCTGGAAGTCTTCCTCGAGATGCACGAGGCCGTCATACACGCGCACGCCGCCCCGGCCGTGGTGGATCGGGTCCGCGGGGTTCGCATGGATGAAGGTTCCGCGCGCGACGAGGGTCAGCGCCGACGGGTCGTCGATGCGCTCGTTCGCGGTGATGTCGGCGAGGAAGATGAAGGGGTAGACGAAGATGCCGAGCGCGAAGCCGGCGGCGGTGCCGAGCAGGCCGCCGAGGACGAAAACGAGGATGGAGCGTTTCATCGCTGTCGGACTCCTGTGCTGAGGCGGTGGCGCGATAAATTGCGAGGGGAACGGGATGGCGCACGAGCCGGCAGCAGTGTCGACGGACAGCGGGAAGGTCGCGGCCGTGCAGGCCTACCATCAGCATAGCAAGCATCGCCCGGAGCGCTACGCGCCGGGGCCGGGGCGGCTCGACTGGGCGAACCAGCCGGAGCCGTGGCGCCGTTGGGACGGCGCCGCGCGCACGATCCTGCCGCTTGCGGCGGACGGCCTCGCGACGCGCTACGCGGCCTTGCGCCGTGGCGAACTGCCACCGCCGGCGCCCCGCGATCTCAAGCATCTGGGCATCCTGTTCGAACTCTCGCTCGCGCTGTCGGCGTGGAAGGAGTTCGGCGGCACGCGCTGGGCGCTGCGCTGCAACCCGTCGAGCGGCAACCTGCATCCGACCGAGGGCTACCTGATCGCACCGGCGCTGCCCGGCATCCCGGCCGGCGTGCACCACTACCTGAGCCGCGAGCACGTGCTGGAGCACCGCGCGGCGCCGCCCGCGGGATGGGATGGAGCCTTCGGCGGGCAGGGGGTACTGGTCGCGCTGAGCTCTATCCACTGGCGCGAGGCGTGGAAGTACGGCATGCGCGCATGGCGCTATTGCCAGCACGACTGCGGCCACGCAGTGGCCGCGGTGACGCTTGCTGCCGCGGCGCTCGGCTGGCCGGCGCGCGTGCTCGACCGCGTCGGCGACGACGACATCGCGCACCTCGCGGGGCTCGATCGCGTAGCGGACTTCGACGGCGCCGAGCGCGAGGCGCCGGACGTGCTGCTGCAACTCGGCGCAGCGGGAGGCAGGATCGACGTCGATGCGCTGCTCGCGTCAGCGGGGCAGGCCGGCTGGCATGGACACGCCAACCGCCTGAGTTCCGGGCATGTCGATTGGCCGGACATCGCCGTCGTCGATGCCGCCGCGCGCAAGCCGCGCACCGCAGCCGCACCGGCGCGGGTGCTCCCGGCGCTGGCACCGCCCGCGCCCGCGGCGCTCGACCTCCCGTTCGCGACGATCGCGCGCCAGCGCCGCAGCGCGGTCGCCTTCGACGGCGTGACGACGATGGGCGCCGAAACCTTCTTCGCCGTCCTCGATGCGCTGCTGCCGCGCGCCGGCGTGCCGCCGTGGTCGGCCTGGCCGTGGCCGCCGCAGGTGCATCCGGCGCTCTTCGTGCATCGTGTCGCCGGGCTGGAACCGGGGCTCTACGTGCTGGTGCGCGATCCGGCGGCGCTCGCCGGACTGCGCGCGGCGATGCGCGAGGACTGGCTGTGGCACAAGGCCGGCCCCGCGCACCTGCCGCTCTACCTGCTGATCCCGTACGACCTGCGTGAAACGGCGCAGCTCGTCAGCTGCCATCAGGAAATCGCGGCCGATTCGTGCTTCGCGCTTGGCATGCTGGCGCGCACCGGGATCGTCGCGGACGAGCCGTGGCGCTATGCGCAGCTCTATCGCGAGTGCGGCATGCTCGGCCACGTGCTGTACCTGGAGGCTGAGGCGGCGGGGTTGCGCGGCACCGGCATCGGCTGCTTCTTCGACGACACGATGCACGAGTTGCTGGGCCTCGCCGGCCGTGAATGGCAGAGCCTCTACCACTTCACCGTCGGCGGGCCGGTCGAGGACGCGCGCCTCAGTTCCCTGCCGCCATATGCAGGGCGCGGCTCCGGATACTAGGTCGGCCGTGCCGGCGCGAAGGCCGACAGGTCGCCCGGCTTGCGCAGCATCTTGTCGACTTCCGCGAGATGCAGTTCCTCGGTCCGGACCATCTGGCGCGCATATTCCTCGAGCGCCACCGAGCGGTCCGCGACCAGTGCGAGCAGTTCGTGATACAGCTTCAGCGCGCTGCGTTCCGATTCGTGCGATTCGCGCAGCATCGCGCCGATGTCGTGCTGGTGCGAGTCGAGTAGCGGACCGATCGCGAGCGAGGGGTGCGCCCCCAGCGTGGTGATCCACTCGCCGGCCATGCGCGCGTGCTGCAGCGATTCGTCGGCCTGCGCGTTCAGCCACGATACGATCGGAATGCGCCCGAAGCCGAACACGAGGAAGGAGTAATGCGTGTAGCGCACGACTCCGGCAAGTTCCGCTTCGAGGATCCGGTTCAGTGCCGCAACGACCGCTTCCCTGTCGAGTTCCGCCATGATGTCCCCTCCTTTGCCCGCCGCCGTGCGATGTCCGCCGCGGTGCTGCTACCCCACTCTAGACCACCGCGGCGGTGACCGCCGGGTGGGGGGGCGAGGGGCGGCCGGTCAGGCGGGCGGGACGGGCTTCACCAGCGTCACGGGGACGGGCGAACGCTCCAGCACCGCGTGAGCGACGGAGCCGAGCAGCGCCTGCAGCAGCGCGCCACGGCCGTGCGTGCCCATGACGATCTTGTCGAAGCGGTGCTCGCTCGCGTAGCGGACGATGGTGTCGGCGACGTGGCCGATCGCGATGTGGTGCGTGTAGGGAACGCCGGCTGCGTCGAGCGCCGCACGGGCTGTGGCGAGCGCGGCGAGGCCTTCCTCCCGGTGCCAGGTCTCCAGTTCGTCATGGTTGACGAAGCTGCGGGCGTGGCCGTCGATGGGGATCTGCACGTTGAGCAGGTGGATGTCGAGCTCGCCGCTGAGCGCGCGCAGCTTCATCAGGTGGTCGAGCACGCGGTTGGCGTTCTCCGAGCCGTCGAGGGGGACGAGCACCTTGAGCATCATGATCTCCTTGTCAGCACGGTCAGTTGCGCCGGGCGCCGCCGTCGCCGGTCTCTTCGACCGCGAGTTCGACGAGCGGCGTCTCTTCATCGCTCTGGCGCCGCGCGAGCCACGCGCCCACGCCGACGACGAACGCCGCGCCCGCGACCGAGGCCGCGTAGTGCAGCCAGCCGGGCAGCCCTTCCACGTAGGGCTTCACGACCACGTCGCCGACCAGCATGCCACCGGCGATCCAGCCGAGCAACGCGGCGCCCAGCGTGATCACGACCGGGAAGCGGTCCATCAGCTTGAGCACGAACTTGCTGCCCCACACGATGATCGGGATGCTGACGACGATGCCGAAGACCACGAGGCCGAGATCGCCCTTGGCCGCGCCGGCGACCGCGATCACGTTGTCCAGGCTCATCACGGCGTCGGCGACGACGATGGTCTTGATCGCGCCCAGCAGATGCGTCGAGCCCTCGACGTTGCCGTGGCCGTCGTCGTCCTCCGGCTGCATCAGTTTCACGCCGATCCACAAGAGCAGCAGCGCGCCGACGACCTTCAGGAAGGGCAGCGCCAGGAGCTGAAGCGCGAAGAAGATCAGCACGATGCGCAGCGCGATCGCGCCGACCACGCCCCACGCGATGCCCTTGTTGCGCTGATGCTCGGGCAGCTTGCGGCACGCGAGCGCGATCACGACGGCGTTGTCGCCGCCGAGCAGGATGTCGATCGCGATGATTTGCAATACCGACACCCAGAAGGCGGCGGTCGTCAGGGTTTCGAGCACTGCTCGTTCTCCTTTTCAAGCACGGATGATGGGGCCGAAGGCGGCCATTGTCGCCAAGAACGGCATCGTGCGACAGGGGCAGTCGCGGGCACCCGGTGGCACGAACGATACGGCGGCACCCTTTCAGCCCGCTTTCGACGCCGGCCGCGGGCGATGCGCCCCTGCTAACATCGCCGCATGAGCCGCTACCAGGACCTCGCCGAGCAGACGGAAAAGCTCATCGCCGACGGCGTGCTGCGCGCCGGCGACCGGCTGCCGTCGGTGCGACAGGCCTGCCGCACGCACAAGGTCAGCCCGATCACCGTCACGCAGGCCTATTACCTGCTGGAAGGGCGCGGCCTGATCGAGGCGCGGCCGAAGTCGGGCTACTTCGTGCGTGCGCGCCTCGGCCGCAGCCTGCCCGAGCCCGACATGACACGCCCGGCCGGCGGCTCGACGCAGCTCGAGGTCAGCGACTTCATCTTCCAGATCCTCGACAGCGTGCGCGACCCCGCGATCGTGCCGCTGGGGTCGAGCTTCCCCAGCCCCTACCTGTATCCGCTCGACAGGCTCGGGCGCTTCCTCGCGAACGCCGCGCGCCGGCTCGACCCGCTCGCGACGGTGACCGACCTGCCGCCGGGCAACGAGGAGCTGCGCCGGCAGCTCGCGCTGCGCTACCTCGCGCACGGCGCGCCGGTGTCGCCGCAGGAGATCGTCATCACCTCGGGCGCGATGGAGGGGCTCAACCTGTGCCTGCAGGCGGTCACGCGCCCCGGCGACCTGATCGCGATCGAGTCGCCGACCTTCTATGCCGGGCTGCAGGCGAGCGAGCGGCTGGGATTGAAGGTCATCGAGATCCCGACTCATCCGCGCGAAGGCGTGAGCCTGCCGGCGCTGGCGGACGCGCTGCGCCACCATCCGGTGAAGGCCTGCCTGTTCATGCTGAACTTCGCCAACCCGACAGGCAGCCTCGTGCCGGACGAGCGCAGGAAGGCCCTTGTCGAGCTGCTGCGCCGTCACGAGGTGCCGCTGATCGAGGACGACGTCTATGCCGAGCTGTACTTCGGCCGGCAGGCGCCGCTGTGCACGAAGGCGGTGGACGCGGATGGCCTGGTGATGCACGTGTCCTCGTTTTCGAAGTGCCTCGCGCCCGGCTACCGCGTCGGCTGGGTCGCGGCGGGGCGCTACGCCGGGCGCATCCAGCGCCTGAAGCTCGCGACCAGCCTCGCGACCACGGTACCGGTGCAGATCGCGCTGGCGGACTACCTGAAGCACGGCGGCTACGAGAACCACCTGCGCCAGCTGCGGCGCAAGCTGGCCGAACAGGAGGTCGCCCTGATCGCCGCGATCGAGCGGCATTTCCCGCCCGGCGCGCGGCTCGCGCGGCCGCAAGGCGGCTATTTCGTGTGGCTGGAACTGCCGCGGCAGGTCGACACCTTGCTGCTGCACCAGCAGGCGCTCGCGCACGGCATCAGCATTGCGCCGGGGCCGATCTTCTCGGCGAAGCGCGAGTTCGGCCACTGGCTGCGGCTCAACTTCGGCCACCCCGATTCGGAGCGCCAGCAGGTTGCGATGGCGACGCTCGGCCGGCTCATCGCACAGCAGCTATAGCGTCGCCCAGCGCGCGAACTCGCGGCCGAAGAAGGCGATCAGCACCAGCGCGAGCGGTGCGAAGGCGACGAAGCCCTTCAGCACGCGGCGGATGAAGGGGTGGGCGAGCTCGGCCTCGATGAAGCGCTGCGCGATCAGCATGCCTTTTGCCCACACGATGGCCGCGACCACCACCGGCAGCCACGCCGCGCCGTGGAACCACTGCCCCAGCACGAGGCTCAGCAGCGTCAGCGCGACGAGGATCAGCCATGCCGCGGTCAGCGGGGCCAGCGCCGTGGCGGGTTTCCGTTCGGTCGGGCTCATCGTTACGCCAGCACGTAGAAGAAGGGAAAGAGGACCAGCCAGATGATGTCGGTGGCGTGCCAGTAGCTCGCCAGCGCCTCGAGTCCGCTGTGCTCCTCGGCCGAGTACGCGCCGGCGACGTGGCGCGCGAGCACCCACAGCATGCCGAGGATGCCCCAGCTCGCGTGCACCAGGTGGTTGATCGTCAGGTAGTAGTAAACCGTGAAGAAGATGCCCGCTTCGCCGTCGATGCCATGCGCGAGGTTCCAGCGGATCTCGAGGAACTTCGCCACCGGATAGCCGAGCGCCACGACCAGCCCGGCGACGAGCCACCACAGCGAGCGCTGGCGCTGGCCGGCACGCATCGTCACGACCGACGCGGCGATGAAGAAGCTGCTCGTCACCATCAGCAGCGTGATGACGGTGCCGGAGACGCGCGACAGGCGCTCCGAGCCGTGCTCGAAGGCGTCGGGAAAGTGGGCGCGGGCGACGAAATAGACGATGAAGAGCACGGCGAACTCGACGAATTCGCAGGTGATGCCCACCCAGATGCCGCTGTTGCCGGGGACCCGCCCCGCCTGCGCGGCGTCCTGCCGCGGCGGAGGAGCGGAAATCGCGATCGTCGTCATGGCTTTGCGCCCAGTATGAACTGCCATCATTCTTGCCCGTTCCGCCTCCCGATCACAGGCACAGCCGATCGGGTTTCAGATCGGCACAGTTCAGCTCGGACATTCGCTGCAAGCCTGAATCTGTTCCTGTTGAAAATATGATTTTCTGGAACTGTTTCTGTCGGGCGCGCGGTGTTGTACTCGCCTCCGGCGTCGACCGGGGAAATTGTCTCCCCGGTCCGCATCCGGAGGAAGGCAGGAATGGGCAAGTCCGTCAGCAAGGTGCGCGAGGCGAAGCTGGAGCTGTACCGCAAGCAGGGGAAGATCCATGCGCGGGCCGTCGCGGGCCGTTTCAATACGCTGCGCTGGGCCATGGTGTGGCTCACGCAGATCGTCTTCTACGGCGGCTGCTGGCTCAGGTGGGAGGGCAACGGCGCGCTGCGGCAGGCCGTCCTCTTCGACATCGTGCACGAGAAGTTCTATCTCTTCGGCCTCGTGCTGTGGCCGCAGGACGCGCTGTTGCTCGCGCTGGCGTTGATCCTCGCGGCGACCGCGCTGTTCCTCGTCACCGCGCTCGCGGGGCGCCTGTTCTGCGGCTTCGCCTGCCCGCAGACGGTGTACACGACGATCTTCACGTGGGTCGAGGCGAAGGTCGAGGGCGACCACCTCGAACGCCTGAAGCTCGACCGCAGTCCGATGAGCGCACGCAAGCTCCTGCTCAAGGGCGCCAAGCACGGCCTGTGGCTGCTGATCGCGGCGTGGACGGCGATCACCTTCGTCGGCTACTTCACGCCGATCCGCGAACTGCTGCCGGCGCTCGCCGTCGGCGCCACCGGCCCGTGGGAGAGCTTCTGGCTGATCTTCTACGGCCTCTTCCTGTACGTGCAGGCCGGCTTCGCACGCGAGGCCGTGTGCCAGCACATGTGCCCGTACTCGCGCTTCCAGGGCGTGATGTTCGACCGCAACACCGCGACCGTCAGCTACGACTCCCGCCGTGGCGAGCCGCGGCAGGCGCGCGGCCGGGCCGAGGGCGGCGGCGATTGCATCGACTGCGGCATCTGCGTCGAAGTCTGTCCGACCGGCGTCGACATCCGCGAGGGCCTGCAGCTCGGCTGCATCAACTGCGGCCTGTGCATCGATGCCTGCGACACGGTGATGACACGCGTCGGCACGCCCACCGGCCTGATCCGCTTCGCCTCGGAGCGCGAGCTCGCCGGGGCGGCGGCGGGCGGGAGGACTCGCCTCGCCGCGTATGGCGGCCTGTCGCTGGCGGTGCTCGCGCTCGGGGCGTGGTCACTGAGCCAGCGTTCGCTGCTGCAGGTCGACGTGCTGCGTGACCGCGGCGCCCTGCTGCGCGAGACCTCCGCCGGACGGATCGAGAACGCCTACACGCTGAAGCTGAAGAACCTCGACGACACCCCGCGCGAGTTCGTCGTCGAAGTCGGTGGCGTGCCGGGCATCGAGGTCGTCGGCGAACGGGCGTTCGCGGTCGCGGCGGGCAGCGTGCGCCCGGTGTCGCTGACCCTGTCCGCGCCCGCCGGCACGCCACTGTCGGGCGTGCGTCCGATCACCTTCCGCATCGTGGCGGGGCACGACGCGGCGCGCAGCGTGCAGGAGCCGAGCAGCTTCATCCTGCCCTGAGCCGCGGCGCGGTACTCAGCCGAGCAGCCGCCGCCGCGTGAGCCCCAGCGCGACCCAGAAGCCGCCGACCCCGTAGGCCGCGAGCACGGCCAGGTGCAGCAGGATGCCGTCCGGCAGCTTGCCCAGCAGCAGCGGGCGCGCGAGCTCGACGGCATGGGCGAGCGGCAGCAGCGACGCGGCCACCTGCACTGCCGCGGGCAGCTGTTCGGCGGGGAAGAACACGCCCGAAATCAGCGTCATCGGCGTGATGAAGAGGGTGAAGTAGTACATGAAGAAGTCGTAGCTCGGCGCCAGCGCCGTCATCACCAGCCCGAGCGCGCCGAAGCTCAGGCCCACGAGGAAGATCAGCGGCAGCAGCCACAGCACGTAGCGGCTGTCGACGAGGCCGAACACCGCGATCACGATGAGGATCGCGACGCCCGACAGCAGCGCCTTCGATGCCGCCCACACCAGCTCCGCGAACACGATGTCGTCGAGATCGACCGGCGCGTTCATGATCGCGTCCCAGGTCCGCTGCACGTGCATGCGCGAGAAGGACGAGTAAAGCACCTCGAAGGAGGCGCTGTTCATCGTCGACGAGCACACCATGCCGGCGGCGAGGAAGCTGATGTAGGACACGCCGCCGATCTCGGGCACCAGCATGCCGATGCCGAAGCCCAGGCCGAAGAGGTAGATCATCGGGTCGGCGAGGTTGCCCAGCACCGAGGGCAGCGCGAGCTTGCGCCACACGAGGAAGTTGCGCTGCCACACCGGGACGAAGCGGTGCGACAGGTGCGGGGCGCGGAAGGTCGAGCGGAGCGGGGTGGAGGCCATGGTGTCGGTCTCGCGTCAGTCGCGCAGATCGCGCCCGGTGAGCTTGAGGAACACGTCCTCGAGGTTCGCCGGCCGGCGCAGGTAGCGCAGGCCCGACT
Organism: Azoarcus sp. Aa7; assembly: GCF_014822185.1. Lineage (GTDB taxonomy): Bacteria > Pseudomonadota > Gammaproteobacteria > Burkholderiales > Rhodocyclaceae > Aromatoleum. The sequence continues at coordinate 39,182 of NZ_QVLR01000080.1, read as the reverse complement.
GTTCCGCGAGGTGGGCCATCAGCGGCGCCGCGTCGTCGAGGTAGCAGAAGGCGGTCTCGCCGCTCACCTCGTAGCGGCGCGCGAACGCGCCGGCATGCGCCTCGGCCCAGGCCTGCGCGCCGCTCGTGCCGTTGCGGGCGGTGCCGTTCCAGTCGCCATACACCTCGACGACCTGCGCCTCGATCTGCGCCGCGATCACGTCGCGCGGGCTGCCCTCGGTGAGGATGCGGCCGGCGTCGAGGATCGCCAGTCGGTCGGCGAGGCGCTCGGCCTCGTCCATGAAGTGCGTCGTCAGCAGCACCGTGGTGCCGTTGCGGATCAGCTGCTTGAGGCGCTCCCAGATCAGGTGGCGCGCCTGCGGGTCGAGGCCGGTCGTCGGTTCGTCGAGGATCAGCAGGTCGGGGCGGTTCACCAGCGCGCGCGCGAGCGTCAGGCGCCGCTTCATGCCGCCCGACAGCGACTGGATGCGTGCGTCGCGCTTGCTTTCCAGTCCGGCGAAGGCGAGGAGCTCCGGGATGCGCGCGGTGATCGCCGCGTCGTCGAGGCCGAAGTAGCGGCCATAGACGAGGAGGTTCTCGGCGCAGGTGAAGTCGGGGTCGAGATTGTCCTGCTGCGGCACCACGCCCACGCGCATGCGCGCCTCGCGCGCGCGCTCGGGCACGGGCAGGCCGGCGAGGAAGATCTCGCCTCCCGAGGGGCGGGTGAGGCCCAGCGCGCAGCGCAGCGTGGTCGTCTTGCCCGCGCCGTTGGGGCCCAGCAGCGTGAAGCACTCGCCCGGGCGCAGGCGGAGGTCGATGCCGGCGACGACCTCGTTGTCGCCATAGCGCTTGCGCAGGCCGCGGATCTCCAGCGGGCTGGCGAGCGCGATGCCCTGCGGTGCGGCGGGCATGCCCGTCACGGCATCAGCCGACCGGCGGTTTCGTCGTGGTGAAGCTCGGGCGTGCGAACATGCGCCGCGCGAGCGCCGCCAGCGAGGGGTGCTCGCGGCGCCATTCGTGCTGCGGGAAGCGCAGGTCCAGGTAGCCGAGGGCGACGGCGACGGCGATGTCGCCCAGGCTCAGCGCGTTGCCGTACATCCAGTCACGCCCGCTCGCGCGCGCCTCCAGCGCGTCGAGCGCGCGGTCGATCTTGTCCATCTGGCGGTCGATCTCGGGTTCGCTGCGCAGGCCTTCGGGGCGGCGCGATTCGAGCAGCGCTGTAACCGCGGCGTCGGTCACGCCGTCGGCGAGGGCCTCGATCTGGCGCACGCGCACGCGTTCGAGCGGGTCGGCCGGCAGCAGTTTCGGCGCCGCGTCGAGTGTCTCGAGGTAGCCCGCGATCACCGGCGAATCGAAGAAGATCTCGCCCGCGTCGGTCTCCAGCGCCGGCACCTTGCCGAGCGGGTTCACGCTCGGGACGCGCGTGTTCGCCTCCCACGGCGAATCGACGATCAACTCGCAAGGCAGCGATTTTTCCGCGAGGATGATGCGGACCTTGCGTGCGTAGGGGCTGGTCAGCGAGGCGAAGAGCTTCATGGCATTCTCCGGTGAAGTGGCGCGCCGATCACAGCGGCGCCCAGTTGCGCAGGATGATGTCGCGGATGATGGTGAGGCGGGCGTGGAAGAAGTGGTCCGCGCCGGGCACGACGACGACCGGCAGGTTCTGCGGCCGCGCCCACTCGAGCACGTTCGCGAGCGACACCGTCTCGTCTTCCTCGCCGTGGATCACCAGCGTGTCTTTCGGTACCGGGCCGGTGGTGTAGCTGCGTGCGCCGCTCACCTCTCCGGTCGCGGTGCCGACCAGCACGACGCGGCTCGCCGGCGTCATGCCTCCCGCGAGCCGCGCGGCGACGCGTGTCTGCACGTGGGCGCCGAAGGAGAAGCCGCCCAGCGCGAGCGGCAGGGTGCCCCAGCGCGACTGCATCCACGCGATCACCGAGAGCATGTCCTCGGTCTCGGCGTTGCCGTGGTCGTGCTCGCCTTCGCTCTTGCCGACGCCGCGGAAGTTCGGGCGCACGACCGCGTAGCCCAGCTCGCGCAGCGTGCGCGCGAGGGTGTGCACGATCTTGTTGGTGTTGGTGCCGCCGAACAGCGGGTGCGGGTGGCACACCAGCGCGATGCCGCGCACCGTGTCGGGGGTGTCGATCAGCGCCTCGATCGCGCCGTCGCGTCCGCGCAGCAGGACGCTCTCGGGAGGCTGGGGCCGTGTCATGGGTTAATCCGGCAGGCGCAGGCGTTCGACGATGCGGCCGTGCACGAGATGCTCGTTGATGATCTCGTCGACGTCTTCCTTGTCGATGTAGGTGTACCAGACGTTGTCGGGATACACGACCAGCACCGGGCCCTCGTCGCAGCGGTCGAGGCAGCCGGCCTTGTTGATGCGGATTTTGCCGCGGCCCTTGAGCCCCAGCTCGGCGATGCGGTCCTTGGCGTAGGTCTGCATCACCGTCGCCTTGTGGTCGTTGCAGCAGGTGTTGCCGGGTTCGCGCTGGTTGCAGCAGAAGAACACGTGGTGCTTGAAATAGCTCATCAGGGACTCCGGGAGGTGGCGGGGGCGGCGCCGGGCCGCTCCGCAATGCGAGCGATTATAGCCGCCGGGCCGTTCAACGCCGCGTGAGATGCTCCCCGCGCCACAGGCCCACCGCCGACAGGTAGGCGAGCGCGAGGAAGGGCCACAGATTGGCGCTGAGTTCGGTGAGGCCGTGGAAGTTGAGGAAGTTGCCTTGGCCGAGCATGCGGTGGCCGACCTCGAAATAAGGGTTCTCGGGCAGCAGGTTGGTGAGGCTGGTCGCGGCGAGCAGCGCGACCCCGGCCAGTGCGTGCTGCAACACGCTCGCCAGCAGCAGCGCCGCGGCGAGCACGAGCAGGCCCAGCAGCAGCCCCTGGCGTGTGCCGGGGGTGAGCCACAGCAGCGCCTCGCCGGGGATGTAGAAGGACGCGGTCGCGATCGACTTCGCGCCGATGCCCAGCAGCAGGAGCAGCGCGACCGGCCACGGCGAGGCGCTGCGCATCATGCAGCGTGCGAACAACCCCACACCGACGATCGTGATCGCGACCTGCACGGTCTCGAGCAGGATGTAGCGTTCCGGCTCGAAGTGCAGCGGCGTCGGCAGGCCCAGCAGCTGGCGCAGGTCGCCGCTGCCGAACAGCACGCGGTCGGGCGTGAATTGCGCGAGCAGCCACAGGCCCAGCAGGATCAGCCCGAGATCCCCCATGTGCCCGGGGATGACGCGCGCCGAACGCCAGCGGTGCAGCCAGCCGCTCTGGTCGAACAGCGGATGGCCCCAGCGCGCGCCAGCCAGCGCGCCGAGCAGGGCGCCGGTGATGTTGCAGGCGAGATCGACGTTCGACGGGACGCGCGTCGGCAGGAAGTTCTGCGTCACTTCCATCGACAAGGACAGCAGCGCCGCGACCAGCGTCGCGACTGCAACGCCCGTGCCGCGTCCGATGCGCAGCGGCAGGGACGGGGCGAGCACGAAGCCGAAAGGCAGGAAGCCGAGCACGTTGAGCACGATGTCGGCGCCGCGGTAGTACTTCGGCCAGGGCGCGCCGAGGAAATCGAGCAGCGGCAGCCCGGTCGGCCGCCAGCCGGTCAGCGGATGCAGGCAGGCGTAGACGATCAGCAGTCCGTAGGCGACGGCGAGGTGGCGCGGCAGGGATGAAACGGCACGCGCGTGAGGCATCGGCGGGTCCGGGCGGAGTTCGGAGCCCCGATTCTAGCGCGGATGTCGGGCAGATGAGCCCGTTGGGGGGCCGTGCGGGAGCGGCTTCAGTCGTAGGGCGGAAAAGCGAAGCGCCTTCCGCCGCATGTGCCCCCGTGACTAGCGCATGCGGCGGATGACGCCTTCAGCTCATCCGCCCTGCGGGTTCGGGTCCGGCGCCGCCGCGGGGGGGCTTCGGGGCGTCAGTGCGCGCCGAGCGATTGCTGCGGACGGCTGCGCGTGAGCGGGTTGAAGCGGCGCAGCACGCTGGCGGGCGCGTATTCGGCGTGCAGGGCGTCCCAGTCGACGGCGTCGAGCGTGTTCTTGACCAGCAGGCCGAGGTCGGTGGCGCCTTCCATCAGCAGGCGGCGGCCGAAGAACAGCGTGTCGGGGTCTTCCTCGCGCAGCGCCAGCGCGATGTAGTCGCGCACGTTGGCGGTCAGCGTGAGGTCGGGTTGGCCGCCGCTCGACAGCGGCACGAAGCCGCGCGGGCCGAGCGTGAAGTCGAGCGTCAGGCCGGCGTCGCGCACCCGTATGCGCAGGTGGCGGCCGGTCAGCGGTTCGAGGTCCTCGCGCGACAGCACGCGGCCGAGCGCGAGGTTCAGCGCCGTGGTCAGTGCGAGGGTCGGCGGGCGCTGCGGCAGGTGCGATGCGATGCGCGCGAGCGGCGCGGGGAGCGTGAAGGCCGGGATGCGGAAGCTGCTCATCGGATGTGCTCTCAAGTGATGCGGATTCAGGCGGAGACGTACTGTTCGACGCCGGGGCGGCCGTGCCAGAAGCCGTTGCACGGCGCTTCGACCATCAGCGCCTTGCTCTGGCCGAAGGCGTCCTGCGGCGACAGCTTGCCGGCGATCGCGTCGCGGAAGAGTTCGAGCACGCGCACGGTGTCGTCGCCCTGCGGGCTCACGCGCAGCACCTGCGCCGTGTCGCGCAGCTGCGGCAGGTCGCCGAGCAGGTTGTGCACGCGTGCCGACTGTGTCTGCACGCCGTTGAGCGTCAGGAAGGGCTCGCCCTCGCGGGTGCGCAGCACCAGGCCGTCCTTCATGCCGAGGCAGCGGAACTCGCAGGTGTCCTTCTGCAGGTTGAAGTGGCGGGCGGTGAAGCAGCGCGCCGAGTGCGCGAGCGGCAGCCGGCCCCAGGCGAGCACTTCGGTCTCGATCGCGGGCGCGCCGGAGGCGAGGAGTTCCGCCAGCACCGCGCCCGACATCTCGGGCGGCGCCATCCAGCGCGTCGCACCCGCTTCGGCCAGCATCGACAAGGTCTGCGGGTTGAAGATGTTGAGCGTCGGCCCGGCGATCCAGTCGCGGCGCCCGGCCTTCGACAGCAGCTGCACCGCCGACATGTCGTTGGCTTCGACGCGGAACTCGTCCTGCGCGACGATGCGGCGCAGGGCCTTGAGGTCGGATTCGGATTCGATCAGCGACTGTGCGGACAGCACGGCTTCCTTGCCGGCGGCCTTGAGCATCGCCGCGACCTCGAGCCAGTCGTCGGCGCGCAGTTCGTGGCGGCGCGAGCACACCGTTTCGCCGAGATACACGATGTCGGCGGGGCTTTGCGCGATCTGCGCGTAGAAGTCGAGCGTTTCCTGGCGCGACCAGTAGTAGAGCAGGGGACCCAGTGCGATTTTCATGGTGGTGTTCACTTCCACGGCCGGTAGTACGCGCCGAGCGTATGGCTGCGGCCTTCGGAGACCTTGTCGAGTTCGGCGATCCACGCCGGTTGCACGGCGAAGCTGTCGGCGTCGCGCATCACGCGGTCGATCGCCTCGCGCCACACGCGCGTGACCTGCGCGACGTAGGCGGGGCTGCGCTGGCGGCCTTCGATCTTGATCGCGCGCACGCCGGCGCGGGCGAGATCCGGCAGCAGTTCCAGCGTGTTGAGGCTGGTCGGTTCCTCGATCGCGTAGTAGGTCTCGCCGTTCACGTCGAAGCGGCCCTTGCACAGCGTCGGGTAGCCGGCACGCTCGCCGTCGTCGAAGCGGTCGATGAGGATGCCGTTGAGGCGGGTTTCCATGCCCTTGGGGGTCTGTTCCCAGCGCACGTGCTTGCCCGGCGAGCAGGCGCCATTGCAGTTGGGCGATTCGCCGGTGGCGTAGGCGGACAGCGCGCAGCGCCCCTCGACCATCACGCACAGGCCGCCGAAACCGAACACCTCGATCTCGACCTGGGTGTTGGCGATGACGTGCTGCACCTGCGGCAGCGACAGCACGCGCGGCAGCACCGCGCGCTGGACGCCGAAGCGCTCGGCGTAGAAATTGATCGCCTCGTAGGTGGTCGCCGAGCCCTGCACCGACAGATGCAGGCGCAGCTGCGGGTGCTTCTTCTGGGCGTAGGCCATCAGGCCCGGGTCGGCGACGATGATCGCGTCGATGCCGAGGTCGGCGGCGCGATCCACGGCGGCGGTCCAGCCGGACCAGTTGCCGGCCTGCGGGTAGGTGTTGAGCGCGACCAGCACCTTGCGCTTGCGGTCGTGGGCGTAGCGCACGCCCTCGGTCATCGCCTTGGCGTCGAAATTCAGGCCGGTGAAGTTGCGCGCGTTGGTCGCGTCCTTGAAGCCGAGGTAGACGCAGTCGGCTCCATGGTCGACGGCCGTCTTCAGCGCCGGCAGGCTACCTGCCGGGCAGACGAGTTCGATTTTCGTATTGGAGGTCATGGCGGGGGTTGGGGAAAAAAGCTCCGCAACCATAGTGCCGCGGCGTCCGGCCCGCGTTGACGCGAATCAAGGGGCGTGCCCGTCGGCGGCACAAATCGCCGCGGGCACGGCCGGTGCGCGTGCCCGCGGCGTGTCGCCCGTCACTGGGCGGCGTTGGGGAAGAAGAGCTGCTCGCCGCCGATCTTGTACTCGGCGATGGACGTCTGGCCGGCCGGCGAGACGATCCAGTCGATGAAACGCTGGCCTTCCTCGCGCTTCACGTGCGGGTGCTTCGCGGGATTCACGAGGATCACGCCGTACTGGTTGAACAGGCGCTTGTCGCCTTCGACGGCGATCACGAGATCCTGGCGGTTCTTGAACGACAGCCAGGTGCCGCGGTCGGCGAGGATGTAGGCGCCGAGCGAGGCGGCCATGTTGAGCGCGGGGCCCATCCCGGAACCGGAGTCGCGGTACCACGGACCCTTCGCCTGTTCGAGGTCGATGGCGGCGAGCTTCCACAGGCGCAACTCCGCGGCGTGGGTGCCGCTCTTGTCGCCGCGGGACACGAACGGGGCCTGGGTGGCGGAGACCTTCTTCAGCGCCTCGACGATGTCGCGCCCGCCCGCGACCCCGGCCGGGTCGGTCTTCGGGCCGACGAGGATGAAGTCGTTGTACATGACCTCCTTGCGCTCGACGCCGTAGCCGTCGGCGACGAATTTCTCCTCGGCGCTGCGGTCGTGCACGAACACTACGTCGGCATCGCCGCGGCGCGCCGTGTCCAGCGCCTGGCCGGTGCCGAGCGCGACGACGCGCACCTTGACGCCGGACTGCTGCTCGAAGCGCGGCAGCAGGTGACCGAAGAGGCCGGACTGTTCGGTTGAAGTCGTCGATGCGACGGTGATGAACCGGTCTTCGGCGTGGGCGCCGGCGATGCCGAGCAGGCAGGCGCAGGCGAGCAGCAGGGGGCGGAACAGACTTGCCATGAAGGGTCTCCGTGGTTCTTTATTGATCGAGCCTCGCGCGCGAGTGCAAGAGTCCTTGTATCAAAACGTGCGTGGGCGGGTGCGGATGGCGTGGGGTGCGATCCGGTTACTTATGCAGGGTCGTGCATAGGTTGGTTCGCTGCCACGTCGGGCGCGGCAGCGGTCGCAATCGGGGAGTCGCTCGAGCCGTCTGCCGCGGTGCCGGCCGGTCCGGCAGAAATGCGTGTTGCTTTTTGTGCGGGTGCTGTCGGTGCGCACGGGCGCGCGCAGTGGCGAAGCCAGGGGCGGGGGGATTTTCGGTTAAGCTCGATGCATGGGCGTGACACTCGATTACCGTTTCGTCGCCGGCAGCGAGGATGCGCCGCCGGGCGGCCCCTTGCAGCTGGGCAATCCGCTGACGGCGATGCTCGACGCGATCCGCGTGCAGGGCTCGATCGCGAAGGCCGCGGAGCAGCTCGGGGTGTCGTATCGCCACCTGTGGGGCGAGCTGCGGCGGCACGAGGCGGCGTTCGGCCAGGCGCTGATCGCCGGCGGGCAGGGGCGCGCGGCGCGGCTGTCGGCCTTCGGCGAGCGCCTGTTGTGGGCCGAGAAGCGTGCGCTGGCGCGGCTGCTGCCGCAGGCGGAAACCCTCGCGGGCCTGCTCGACCGCGAGCTGCTGCTGGCGGTGGATCCCGGGCTCGACGTGCTGCCGACCGCCGCGAGCCACGATCTGCTGTTCGGCGGGCTGCGCGACGCGCTGTTGCGCGATGCGCGGGCGCTGCTGGACGTGGAGTACGTCGGCAGCACGCAGGCGCTGCAGCGGCTCAACGCGGGCGGATGCACGCTCGCCGGCATCCACCTGCCGCTCGACGACGAAAAACTGTGCCGGCGCGGATCGCTGATCCACGCTGCGATCGGACGCGAGCTGCGCCTGGGCGTGCACAAGCTGGTCCGCTTCGCGCGGCGCGAGCAGGGCCTGATCGTCGCGCCCGGCAACCCGCGCGGACTGGCGGCGCTCGAGGATCTCGCGCGGACGGACATCGTCTTCGTGAACCGGTTGAAGGGTTCCGGCACGCGCCTCGTGTTCGACGAGCTGCTCGCGCGGGCGCGCATGTCGCCGGCGGCGATCGCGGGGTATTCGACCGAGGAGCACACCCATCTGTCCGTGGCGGCGCATGTCGCCGCGGGCAATGCGGACTGCGGTTTCGGGCTGCGCGCGGCGGCGCGGCGCTTCGGGCTCGACTTCGTACCCTTGGCGCATGAGCAGTACTTCCTCGTGTGCCTCAAGGAGGGACTCGAGATGCCGGCCATGCAGGCCGTGCTCGACGTCCTGCGCAGCGACGGGTTTCGCCGCCTCGCAGAGGCCCAGCCGGGCTACGATGCGACCGGCGCGGGCGAGATCGTGTCGCTGCGGCGCACGCTGCCTTGGTACAAGTAGCGTCAGGGAAAAGCTAGTACAACTCGGGGAAGCGTTCGAGCCACAGCCAGTCGACGGCGAGCAGGAGCGCGACGAGCAGGGTCCAGGTCGCGAAGATGAAGCAGCCCGCCGCGGGTACGGCCAGACCGAGCTGTTCCAGCGCGCTGCCGACCGACATCGCGAATACCGTCAGGAAGGTCCATTTCGCCACGAAGCCGGGGAGGTAGCGGCGCATCGCGCGATTGTGGCGGTAGTTCTGCTGGCGTTCCATGCGGCCCCCGCAGGTGACGTCGCGGAAGTACTGGAAGGGCCAGATGTAGCGATAAAGCAGGTACTGGAAGGATGGCGCTGCGCTGCGCCCGTTGATCCCCGTGTCCATGTCCCCCCCTCGGTCGCGTTGCCGCCGGATCGCATTCGCCGCACATCGACGGCGAACCGATACTTTGATCTCATCCGGCAAAAACGTCACCCGGGAAAACGTGAAATCGATCGTATCGGCCAGGATTCGAGGCGTCGGGGGGTGGATATCCGGGGCGCGGCCGGTGAAGGGAGGCGCTTCGCGCTGCGACGGGGCACGCGGGGGCTCCCGCCGCGTGCCTGCTCATCCCCTCCATGCGTTGAGGGGCTTCGTGGTGCTGGGTGCGCGGGCGCGGCCTGCGCCCTTTGCGCCCTTGCTGGGCGGAAGTCCCGTCGGGACGGTCTCGGGCTTGTCGGGCAGCACATCGCCGGCGATCTTCTCGCAGCTGCCGGCCGCGACGAGGCGACGGGTTTCGGCGGACGCGCGGGCTCGCCCGGCGCCGCGTGCGGTCTTCATGCGCTTGCTGGCGACTGGTGCAGCGCCATCCGTGGCGGGCAAGCCGGCGACTGCCAGCGTGGGGCTCGCCATGCAGCCGCCTTTTGCTGCCGGGGCCGACACCTGGGGGGCCATCGGTGCGCGCGCCCGTCCGGCGCCGCGCGCGCTGTCGGAGGCGGCAAGCGCCGATCCGGCCAGTGTGGCGAATGTCGTGGCCGCGATGGCCAGCAGTGTCGTTTCGAATTTCATGGGGCTCTCCTGGCGGTGCGCGTGACGCGGTCACATCGGTGCGTTCGGGCAAGCACCGCGTCGGTTTCGGTGCAGGCTCGATGCCAATGTACGTGCCGCCAGCACACGCGCATATCGGGGGGGCTCCCCGATATGCGCTAGTGGATTCCCCTATTCGAAGGGCATGCGCGTGATCATTCGCGGTCGAGCCACTGCACCGCGAAGCGCACCAGGTCGGGGCCGTGCGGCAGGTTCAGCTTGTCCTTGAGATTGGCGCGGTGGGCCTCGATGGTCTTGACGCTGCGGCTGAGCTTCTCTGCGATCTGGCGTGTGCCGAAGCCGAGCCCGATCAGGTGCAGCACCTCGAACTCGCGCTCGGTCAGGCCCCCGATCGGGCCGTTGGCGGTCTTGCCCGGCGCGAGCAGGCGCTGCGCGATGCGGTTGTGCATCGCCTCGCTGAGATAGATGTTGCCGGTGAGCACCTGGCGGATGGCCGCAAGGATATGTGCGGTGGCTTCGAGCTTCATGAGGTAGCCGTTGGCGCCCGCCCGCAGCGCGCGTTCGGCGAACAGGCCTTCGTCGTGCATGCTCATGACGAGGATGGGCAACAGTGGATGGCGGTGGCGAAGGGTCTTGACGAGCTCCAGTCCGGAGTCGCCGCGCAGCGTCATGTCGACGATCGCGAGATCCGGATTGCAGTCGTGCAGCATCGCGAGCGCCTCCTGGGCATTGCCGGCCTCGCAGCACAGGTGGAGGTCGTCCTGCAGGTTGAGGAACTTCGCCATGCCCTCGCGCACGATCGGGTGGTCGTCCACCATCAGGATGCGGCGCCGCACGACCGGCTGGGTCGCGTCACTCATGGTTCGGGGTCTCCTCCGGGTAGGTGATCGCGACCGTCGTGCCACCCTGCGCATTGCGGTAGATCGCGCACGTTCCGCCGAGCAGGGTCGCGCGGTGGCGCAGGTTGTGCAGGCCCTGCCCCTCGCTGCGATCGACCGATTGCGGGTCGATGCCGATGCCGTCGTCGCTGATCGATAGCATCTGCATGCCGTCGCTGCTTTGCAGTTCGATCCGGATGTGGCGCGCTCTGCTGTATTTGAGTGCGTTGTTGATCGCCTCCTGGGCGACACGGTAGAGGTTGATCGCGACGAGCGAATCGCGGACCTGCACGTCCGGTGCGGCATAAAGGACGCAGTCGACCTGCTTGAGCGAATGCGTGCTGTCGGCGAGGTTCCTGAGGGCGGCGACGAGGCCCGCGGATTCCAGTGAGGCGGGATAGAGACCCTTCGCGATGGCCCGGATCATGTCGGCGGCCTGTTCGACGAGCGTCACGAGCCGTTCCGCGTCGCCCGCTTCCGGGTGCCGGCGGGCACTGAGCTTGTGCGCCAGGGCTGCGCCGTACAGGCCGATGGTGGTCAGGTGCTGACCGAGTCCGTCGTGCAGTTCGCGCCCCGTGGCTTTCAGCTGTTCGTCGCTGACCCGCACCAACCTGCGCTCGAGGCGCCTGCGCCCGCTCATTTCCTCGATCAGCTCGGCATTGGTCCGTGCCAGACTGGCAGTGCGCTCGCGCACGCGCTGCTCGAGTTCCGCAAGCGAGGCCCGGAGTTCGGCCTGCGCGCGCCGGGTTTCGGCATGCGAGGCGACGAGCAGCAGGCCGGTCACGGCCAGCAGATTGACGAAGGTGCTCCAGCGCACGAGGCTGTCCACGGGCGAGTCCGCGGCGAGCGGGCCGGTTCCCGCGGTGGTACCCCAGATCGCCGCGATGGAAATCGCGAGGATGGCGAGGCTGGCGCCCCAGTGATCGAAGCGCAGCGCCGCCCAGATGACGAAGGGCACGATCGCGAGCGCGGCCGGATAGTAGCCGTGCCCGGCCAGTTCGGGCGCGCCGAAGATCAGGTAGCTGGTGGTGCCGATCGCCGTGGCGAGGGCCACCGCCTCGACGGCCTGGCGCACCGAGTCGATCGGTTGCGGGTGGCTGAGCCACACCAGCAGCGGCGGCGCGATGACGAGTATCCCGATCATGTCGCCCAGCCACCATTTCAGCCATGCCGAGGCGAACTCGACGGGCGGCACGATGCCCCCGACGGTGAGGGCGCTTACGCCGACGAAGGCGCTGATGGTGGTGCCGAGCATGGCGGCGAGGACGATCAGCGCGAGGACGTCCCATGTCCGGTTCAGGGCGATCTGGAAGCGGGCGCGCCGTTCCAGCAGGCGTGCCGCGGCCAGGGCGGCGAGCGTGGCCCCGGTGGCGATTGCGGCAGCGATGGGGACCGGCACGCCGACCGACACGTTTGCGAGAAACGAGCCGGCGAAGATGCCGGGGGCGACGCGCGTGCCGAGCGCGAGGACGGCCACCAGTGCGATGCCGCTCGGCGGCCACACCAGCGAAATCGCGTTGCCGATGACGGCGTAGGCCAGCCCGACCTGTGCGCCGGCGAAATACAGGAGCGCCAGGCATGCCGGGTCCAGCAGAGCGCGGGTGCGGGAGTGACTGCGCACGGCAACCATTTTCGGGCCTCATCTCGACGACTGTGCCGGAGGCAAGCGCGCAACGCGGCGGGAGGAGGCTCGGAGGACCGGTGCGGGGCGCGCTCAGCTTGTGTTGCTCTGCAGCATAGATGTTTGCCGGCGAGAGTGGGGGAAATCACGCATCGTACCGTTAAGAAATGCCTCGTCCCGGCAGCGGGCCGACGGGGTCGCGCAGGCGGTTGCCGTCGGCGCCCTTCAGTGGGGCCGCTGCACGGCGGCGCGCCGGCCCGGCGGCGGCAGGGCGGGGTCGAGCAGGGCCGCCAGCCGCTCGGTCAGCACGCGGTTCTGTTGCGCCAGCTCGAACAGCCCGAACGCTTCGTCGACGATCGCGCGCAGCGCCTCGTCCTCCCAAGGCTTCGTCAGGAACTTGTAGATCGCGCCGTGGTTGACCGCCTCGATCACGGCGCCGAGCTCGGTGTAGCCCGACAGCACGATGCGCACGGTGTCCGGATGCAGCGCCTTGACCCGGCGCAGGAGCTCGGTGCCCGACATGCTGGGCATGCGCTGGTCGGACACGACCACGCCGACCGGCTGGCGGGCGAGCAGTTCGAAGGCCTCGCGCGGGTCGCTCGTGGCCAGCACCCGCACGCGTGCGCGGCGGAACACCCGGCGCAGCGCGCTGAGTACGTTGGGTTCGTCGTCGACCAGCAGCAGTGTGCGCTCCCAGACCGGATCGGCGTCGCTGCGCGCCATGCGGCGCCCGTCGCGCAGCAGCGCACGGAAGGCCTCGCCGGGCAGCGGCGGGCTGAACAGGTAGCCCTGCATCGCTTCGCAGCCGAGGCGGCGCAGGTAACCGAGTTGCCCCTCCGTCTCGACCCCCTCGGCGATCGCCGTCATGCCCAGACTGTGCGTCATGCCGATGATCGCGCGCGCGATCGCGGAGCTGTTGGGATTGCTGGTCAGGTCGGTGACGAAGGAGCGGTCGATCTTGATGCGGTCCACGGGCAGGCGCTGCAGGTAGCTCAGCGACGAGTAGCCGGTGCCGAAGTCGTCGAGCGTGGTGCCGATGCCTTCGCCGCGCAGTTCGCGCAGGCAGCGGATCACGCTGTCGGCATCCTGCAGGACGATGCTTTCGGTCAGTTCGAGTTCCAGCAGCCGCGGGTCGAGGCCGCTGCGGCCGAGGGCGCGGCGCGCCGCGGCGCCGACGTCGCCGTCGTGGAACTGGCGCGCGGAGAGGTTCACGCCGACCCGCAGGGGAGCATCGCCGAGCTCCTGCCAGTCGCGGCAGCTGCGGCACGCCTCCTCGAGCACCCATTCGCCCACGGCGCCGATGAGCCCGCTGCTCTCGAGCATGGGGATGAACTCCAGCGGCGAGATCAGCCCGACGCCGGGCCGGTTCCAGCGCAGCAGCGCTTCGGCACCGACGACCTCACCGCTCGTGAGGTCGACCTGCGGCTGGTAGTGCAGCAGGAACTCGCCGCGGTCGAGTGCGCGGTGCAGGGCGGCGTCGAGATCGAACTGGCGCAGCGAGCTACTCGCCATCTCGTCGGCATAGAAGCGGTAGCTCGTGTCGGCCGTGCCGCGCTGGCGGTCGGCAGCGACCACCGCCTGGTGCAGCGTCTCCCCGACCGCGCCATCCCCCGCGTGCAGCGCGATGCCGACGAAGGGCGCGGCGTACAGGTCCTGCCCCTCGATGCGCAGGGCCGGGGCCAGCAGCTCGCCGACCCGCAGCGCGATCGCCGCGGCCGCGTCGTGCGCCGCCTCGCCGGCGGGCAGCGCCGTCAGCCACAGCGCGAAGGCGTTCTCGGCGATGCGCGCGACGCCGGTCTGCGGCAGACCGGCTTCGAGCCGGCGCGCGGTCTCGCGGGCGATCAGCACGGCGCCGCCGGGGCCGAAGAGGCGTGCGGCGTCGTGGAACACGCCCAGCTCGACGGCCAGCACCGCGAGGGGCTCGCCCTGCGCGGTCGCCTCGCGCAGGCGCCGCTCGCACAGCGCGCGATTGGGCAGGCCGGTATGGGCGTCGTAATAGGCGAGGAACTCGATGCGCGACTGGTCGGCGATGCGCACCTGCTCGCGGTGCAGAGCCGCGAGCGCGAACGACAGGTCGGCCGCCACCTCGTCGAGCAGGCGCAGGTCGGCATCGGTGAAGGCCTGTGCCGGCCCTGTCGCCACGCCGAAGGCCCCGACCAGTTCCCCGCCGTTGCGCAGCGGCAGCGCGACGCTCGCCCGCAGTCCGGCGTCGAGCGCGCCGTCGTGCGAGCCCGCGGCGCGCAGGTCGGCGGCCAGGTCGTCGATGCGGCACGGCTGTCCCGCGCGCAGCGGGCAGGCGGCGCTCGCGTCGCAGGCCGTGCACAGCGGCGCCGACACGCTCACGCCGGCGCGCGCCGCCACGCGCGGCTGGCATTCGCCCGGCTCGAACAGCCCGACCCAGGCCGCGGCGAAGCCGCCCTCTTCGACCGAGAGGCGGCAGGCTTCGGCGAACAGCGACTGCGCGTCGTCGCAGCGCACGATCGCGCGGTTGACGCCGCTGAGCATCGCATACAGGCGGTTGAGGTGCTCGAGTTCCCGCAGCGCGGACGGATCGTCGGCCATCATCGTTTCTCCAGCAGGCGCGCCAGGCAGGCGCTCAGGACCCAGCGCTCGACCGGTTTGGCGAGCACGTCGACGACCCCGGCGGCGGCCAGGCGCGCGCGCGAGCCCCCATCGTCGACCGCGGTCACGGCGACGATGGGGATGGACTGCGTCGCCGCATCGGCGCGCAGCCGGCGTACCACCTCGAAGCCGTCCATCTCCGGCATCATCAGGTCGAGCAGGATCACCGCGGGCGGTTCGGCGCCGACCGCCGCCAGCGACTCGCGTCCCGAGCCGACGCTGACGGTCCGGTAGCCCTCGCCGGCCAGCATCGCCTCGAGCACGCGGCGGTTGAGCGGATCGTCGTCGACGATCAGCAGGTAGGGGGCGTTCATGTCATGCCTCGCGCCAGCGCTTGTTCGTCCTCCGCCCCGCCGCCGAGCATGCGTGCGACTTCGGCGAGCAGTTGCTGGTAGCGGACGGGCTTGGCGATATAGCCGTCGCAGCCGGCGTCGCGGATGCGCTCGGCGTCGCCGCGCATCGCGAAGGCGGTCAGTGCGACGACAGGAATGGCGCGCGTTGCCGGGTCGGCCTTGAGCCGGCGCGTGGCGGCGAGGCCGTCCATGCCTGGCAGCTGCACGTCCATCAGCACCAGCGCCGGCAGGCGCTCGCGCACGAGGGCCAGCGCCGCGTCGGCGGTCGTCGCGCACAGCACTTCGTGTCCGCCCTGCGTCAGCACGAAGGCCGCGAGCTTCATGTTCGCCGGGTTGTCTTCGACGAGCAGGATGGTTGCCATCTATGCCTCCGGATGCCTTTGCAGGGCGCGCCGGACCTCGCTGAGAAAGCGCCCGTGGTTGAAGTGGGCCTTGCCCATGATGCGTTCGACATGGCCGTTGAGGGTTGCGCGGTCTTCCGGCGTCAGTTCCTTGGCCGTCAGCACCAGGATCGGAATGACGGCGGTGCCGGGCTCCGACCTGAGCATTTCGACCACGTCGAAGCCGCTCACCTCGGGCATCATGAGGTCGAGGATGATCAGCGCGGGGTGTTCGCGCCGCGCCACCTCGACGGCCTCGGCGCCGCCGTAGGCGCGGCTCACGGCAAAGCGGGCCTGTTCGAGATGGCTGACGACGATTTCGACGGCGTGCGGATCGTCGTCCACCACCAGCACGCGCCGCGGCCCGTCGCCGCCTTCGACGAAGCCCAGCCGCGCCAGGGCGTCGAGCAGTTCGTCGCGGCCGACCGGCTTCTGCAGGACGTCGGCGGCGCCCAGCGACAGGCCGCGCCGCGTGTCGGCGACCACCGAGACGATCACGACCGGCACGGCGGCCTGCGCGGGGTTGCCCTTCAGGCGCGCGAGCAGCTCCCAACCGTCGACGCCGGGCAGGAGGATATCCAGGATGATCAGATCGACGGTCGTCTGCGCGAGCAGCTTCTCGGCCATCTCGGCGGTCGCCGCCGGTATGGCCTCCAGCCCTTCGTCCTTGAGCTGGCTGCGGATCAGTTCGCAGGCCGCCGGATCGTCCTCCACCACCAGCACGCGCGAGCCCCTCCGCGGCGGCGCGGCGCGATCGGCCGCAGGCGGCAGCCTGTCCGGCAGGGCATTGTCGCGCACGGGCAACCAGACGAGGAAGGTGCTGCCCTCGCCGGGCGCGCTGTCGACTGCGACGGCCCCGGCGTGCAGTTCGACCAGCTTGTACACCATCGCCAGACCGAGTCCGGTGCCGGCATAGCGCCGGGAAAGCTCACTGTCGAGCTGGGTGAAGGGCTGGAACAGCTTGCCCAGGTCGGCGGGCGCGATGCCGATGCCGGTGTCGCGCACGGCGATCTCGACGAAGCGGCTGAAGGCCCCTTCGGCGACGCCGAGCGCGCGCCCGGGGCGGGCTGCGAGTGCGGTCTGCACCTCGGCGGCGGCGAGCGTGCGCACGCCGAGGCCGATGCGGCCGCCGTCGGGCGTGAATTTCACCGCGTTGGACAGGAGGTTGTAGAGGATCTGCTTGAGCTTGCGGGGGTCGGCGACCAACTCGGCCGGGCAATCGGCCAGCTGCAGTTCGAGCTGCTGGCGATGCGCGTTGGCCTGCTCCTTGACTACCGCCACGCTGTTGTGCAGGAGTTCGGCGAGTTCGACCGTCTCGAGCTCGAGTTCCATGCGTCCGGCCTCGATCTTCGACAGGTCGAGGACGTCGTTGATGAGCGCCAGCAGGTGGCGGCCGCTGGCGAAAATATCCTGGCAGAACTCGAGCTGGCGCGCGGCGAGGGGGCCGGCCAGGCCGTCCTTGAGGATCTCGGAAAAGCCGATGATGGCGTTGAGCGGCGTGCGCAGCTCATGCGACATGGTCGCCAGGAATTCCGACTTCAGCCGGTTGGCCTGCTCGAGCTGGGCGTTCTTGGCGCCGATTTCCTCGCCACGCGCGCGCAGCTGGGCGGTCAGCAGGCGCATGTCCTCGTATTGGCGCAGGTTGTGCAGCGCCACGGCGAGCTGCGCGCACAGGCGTTCGACGAAGCTCCGCTCGCGCTCGCCGGGGCAGCGCGACGCGAGCAGGACGACGGCGCCCTGGCGCTTGTCCTGGTAGGTGATCGGCGCGATCACGACGGCCGCCGGCTCGAGATCGGCGATCCCCGTCTCGAGCGCGAATCCCGCCGTCGATCGCGCGGTCTCGACCACGACCAGTTGTCCGCGTCGGGCCGCCTCGCCGAGCAGGCCTTCGCCGGGGGCGAAGCGGCGGGGCAGTCCGGCCGAGACCGCGTGCCCCGTCTCGAAGGTGTAATCCCCGTTCCATTCGTCGAAGGCGAACACGGCGCCGGCGGGGAAGGCAAAGCGTTCGGCGAGGAGCGCCAGCACGGCAGCGAGCAGCGCCGGGCGGTCGTGCAGCGTGTTCATCAGGCGCAGCGCGTCGCCGTGTCCGACGTCGTAGCTCGCCGCCTGCACGAGCTCAACGTTGGCCTCGGCGAGCGCGGCGGTGCGCTCGCTCACGCGGCGCTCGAGATCGCGGTTGAGGGCTGCCAGTTCGTCCTGGCCGCGCCGGGTCGCGACATGCGCGTCCTGCAGCGCCGCGGTGGACTCGTCGAGGGCTTGCGCGAGCTGGCCGATCTCGTCGGACGAGTGGGGCACGCCGCTGCGCGCCGCCAGGTCGCCGGCGAACAACCGCCCCGCCATGCCGGTGAGGCTCTGCACCGGCTGCACGATCAAGCGCCGGCTGGTCGCGGCGGCCGCGGCGATGGCCAGCGCGACGACCAGCACGAGCCCGGCGAGGCGCGTGAGGAGCTTTTGCCACGCGTCGGCGACCAGATCCCCCTGGTCGATGCCGACGACCGCGTAGAAGGCCGGTTCCTGCCGCGACAGCACCGGCGCGAAGGCGTGCAGCCGGAAAATGCCGTCGAGGCCGGTGACGTCGGCCAGGCCCTCGCCGCGCGCGAGCACCTCGCGGATCAGCGGCGCGTCGGGAACGTGCCGGCCGACCCAGCGCTCGCCGCCGTCGCCGCTGCGCGCGACCACGGTGCCGTTGCGGTCGATCAGCGTCAGGCGGGTACCCGCCGGCAGCCGCGTGTCGGCGACGAACTCGACAAAGGCCGTGGTGCTCACCGGCGCGATGAGCACCGCCGCGACGGCGACGCCGTCGTCGCTCAGCGGATAGGCGAAATTGATCGACGGGCGACCGGTCGCGCGACCGATCTGGAATTCGCCGACGGCGAACTCGCGCGTTTCGAGCGCGCGCTGGAAATACGGGCGGCCGGCGGCGGTGATCGCGTTGACGCCCGGCCGCGATCCGCAGCGCACCGGCCCCTCGGGCACCGCGAGGCCGAGCGTGAGAAACTCCGGCAGCGCTGCCTGGGCGCGCGCCAGCAGCGCGCTGCAGCGCTCCGGCGGCAGCTTGCCGAGCTCGCCGGCCTGGGCCAGCGTGACGAGGGCCTGACGCAGCCCGCGCAGGTGCTCCTCGACCCGCAGTGCCGTGTTGGCCGCGATGCGTTGCGCGGTCGCGCGCGCACGCGCCTCGGCGTCCTGGTAGTCCTGCCAGCTCCAGTAGGCGAGCAGCAGCAGCAGCGGCGAGAGCGCGAGCACGACCACCACCTGCAGGCGGTTGGCCAGCCCGAGGCGCGGCGGTCGGGCAGTCACGAACAAGATCCTTCCGCCGCGGCAAGTGCGGCGTTGTTGGGGCGCCGGGAAGGGATGTCGGCGCAGAAATTGGCGAGGCGCCGCCTCTCTCCGCTGTGCGGAGGAAGGGGCGATTTATTCTCTTGTTATATGTGGGGCTGACGCCGCCATAGCCGTATTTTTGACTATTTTAGGTCTCTGCGGGACGCAAAAAAGACAGCAGCGTGAAAAAGTTGTGCGTCACGCGCGATGCATTATCACTAACGTTATATCCGGGACGCGCGCCGCGAAGCGCCCGGACAGGCTGCGGGCGGGTCGTGTGCATGCGACGCACCTTGCGCTGGCCTGGCTCGCGGCCCCTGCTCAGCTGGGCGTGGGACAGGTTTTAGTGGTCGATTCCGGACCCTTCCCGCGGCGACCGTGTGCGAGCGGGAATTCGTTTTGCGCGATGGGGATCTCGCCGCAGGCCGCACTGAGCAATGGTGCCGGTGCGGGACCGGCGGTGCAACCGGTTGCGCCTGGAGGCGGCGCGTCCCTAGCGGTAGTGGCCGTGGCGCTCGAGCACCTCGATCTTGTAGCCGTCCGGATCCTGGATGAAGAAGAAACGCGCGAGCAGTTCCTCGCCGCGTTTGAACTCCTTCACCGGCGCCGGTTCGTAGCCCTTGGCGAGCAACTCGGCGTGGCGCGCGGTCACGTCCGGCACGACCACCGCGATGTGGCCGTAGCCGGTGCCGTGCGTGTAGGGCTCCTCACGCCCCTTGTTGAGCGTCAGCTCGAGCTCGAAGTCGTTCTCGGGGTTGCGCAGATAGACCAGCGTGAAGTCGGGGAAGTCGAGACGGTGCGCTTCGCGCAGGTCGAGGACGTCGGCGTAGAAGCGCATCGCCTTGTCGAGATCGAGCACGCGGATCATGCTGTGGATGATTTTGGCCATGGAGACTCCGGTTGTCTGGGGCGAGATCGGTGGGGTCCTCGGCGGGCTCAGAGCGCCCGCTGGCTCATCCGGGTGGCGATGTGATCGGCCTGCCGGATGGCGAGGGCGACGATCGTCAGCGTCGGGTTCTCCGCGCCGCCGGTCGTGAACTGGCTGCCGTCCGAGATGAACAGGTTGGGGATGTCGTGCGTCTGCCCGTACGCATTGCACACGCTGTCGGCGGCCGAGGCCCCCATGCGGCAGGTGCCGAGGTTGTGCGTCGAGGGGTAGGGCGGCGTGCGGAAGGTGCGGATCGCGCCGGCGGCCTGGTAGACGCGCTCGCCCTGCGTGTAGGCGTGGTTGCGCATCGCGACGTCGTTGGCGTGATCGTCGAAGTGCACGTTGGGCACCGGATTGCCGTACTTGTCCTTGACCTTTGCATTGAGCGTGACGCGGTTGGTCTCGCGCGGCATGTCCTCGCCGACCAGCCACATGCCCGCGAGCTGGCTGTAGTGCTCCATCCACCACGCGAACTCCTCGCCCCAGCCGCCGGGGTCGAGGAAGGCCGCCATGAAGGGCACGCCCAGCGACAGTGTCTCCATCTCGTAGCCGCCGACGAAGCCGCGCTTCGGGTTGTTGCGCGCCTCGTCGCCCACGACGCCGGCCATCGTCGTGCCGCGGAACATCTGCACCGGCTCCTTGAAGGCCGCGTACACCGAGCCCGTCATGTGGCGCATGTAGTTGCGTCCGACCTGGCCCGAGGAGTTCGCGAGGCCGTCGCGGAACTTGTCGCTCGCCGACATCAGCAGCAGGCGCGGCGTCTCGATCGAGTTGCCGGCGACGCACACGATGCGCGCCTTCTGCCGCTGCTCCTGTCCGGCCTTGTCGACATACACGACGGCGCTGACCTTGCCGGCCGCGTTGTGCTCGATGCGGGTGACGTGGGACTCGGGGCGCAGGTCGAGGTTGCCGGTCGCCTCGGCCTTGGGCAGTTCGGTGTACAGCGTGGACCACTTCGCGCCGCTCTTGCAGCCCTGGAAGCAGAAGCCGATCTGCTGGCAGCTGCCGCGGCCGTCGCGCGGCCGGCTGTTGATCGCCATGTTTCCGGTGTGCACCTCCTTGTAGCCGAGCTTCGTCGCCCCGGCGTGCATCACCTTGAAGTTGTTGTTGCCCGGCAGGCCCGGAATGCCGTGGGTGCGCGTCACCCCCATCTTGTCCTCGGCCTTGTCGTACCAAGGCTCCAGGTCCTTCAGCGTCAGCGGCCAGTCCATCAGGTTCGCGCCCTTGATCGCGCCGTAATGCGTGCGGACCTTGAACTCGTGTTCCTGAAAGCGCAGCGATGCGCCTGCCCAGTGCGTCGTCGTGCCGCCGACGGTCTTGCAGATCCACGCCGGCAGTCCCGGAAAATCCTTAGCGATGCGCCAGTTGCCCGAGGTCGTGCGCGCGTCGAGCCACGCAAGCTGCGAGAAGGACTTCCACTCGTCGTTGATGAAACTCGCGACGGACTGCATCGCGCCCGCCTCGAGCACGACCACCTTGATGCCTTTCTGGCACAACTCGTTTGCGAGCGTGCCGCCGCCCGCGCCTGAACCGATGATGACGACCGCGGAGTCGTCGTCGAATGCGATCTTCGCCATGTCCTGCCTCCGGATGCCGTGGTTTGCGGGGTGTCGATCAGCCCAGGAAGGGCGGCGGGCTCGCGTCCTCGGGCGGGTCGGGCAGCCACTTCAGGTCCTGGAAGCCGCGCCGGATGTAGCCGCCCTTGCTGAAGGACTCGCCGGGGTAGCCGAAGGCCGTCCACGTCATCTCGTTGTCGTACAGTGCGGTCACGCACTTGCCGCGCACCGTCGCGAAGAAGGGCTTGCCTTCGATCGCTTTCACGGCGGCGAGTTGCGCGGCGGGCTTGGCCTTGGCGAACGCGCCACCGGCCGCGCGGTCGAGGCCCGCGACGCCGTCGCGCAGTTGCCCGGCCATCTTCGGGTCGGCCGCGGCCATCGCGTCGAGGTCCTTGACGAGCAGGGCGTATACGGCGTCGGGGAGGTTCGGGTGCGGATACAGCACGCGGCCGAACTTGAGCAGGGTGTCGCCCGTGGCCGTGTCGAGCGCCTTGAGCTCCAGGGCCCAAGCCCGCGAGGGCGCCAGCGCGGCGATCGGGGTGCCGATCGCCAGGGTGCCGAGCAGGAGGCCCGTGCCTTTAAGGAACTCGCGCCGCGTCAGCGGCGCTTGATGCCCGGTGGTCGCGGCCGACGCTGCACCGCGGCTCGCCGTGGCGATCCGGATTGCTTGCATGGTTCGTCTCCTCGTTGCATCGGGGTCTGGGTGCCCTGAGTGCGAAGCAGTATTCCATCGCGCTCCGGCGTGCGGGTAATACGCCGGTACATACGCAGGAGGCGTTGCCGCGATGCTGCCGCGCCGCCAATGCCCCTGCAGATAGCATAGGCATTGGCGGCGCGAGGTGCGAACCGTTTCTGAGCGCCGAAGCGCTTCAGCGTCCTGCGTGCGGGTGCTGGTGCGCGGTGTGCAGGTGCTCGGCGACGTGGCCGTGGGTCGGCTTGACGAGGGTCTGCGGCAGCAGCGAGCCGGCGAGCATCGCGACGATGCCGGCCAGCATGCCGGCGAAGTGCGGCGGCACATCGGCTTCCGGCGCGACGATTTCGAGCAGCACCCAGGTCACGAGGCCGACGAAGATCGACGCCAGCGCGCCCTGCGTGGTCGCGCGTTTCCAGTACAGGCCGAAGGCGAGCGGCACGAAGGCCGTCGCCAGCGTGACCTTGTAGGCGTTTTCGACCATGCCGTGGATGCTCTCGCTGGTATGCGTCGCATACCACGTGATCAGCAGCGCGAACACGACGACCACGCCGCGGGTGAGCCACAGGAACTTGTGGTCGCTCATCCTCGGGAAGGTGTCGCGCAGGATGTTCTCGGAGAAGGTCACCGACGGGGCGAGCAGGGTGCCCGAGGCCGTACTCATGATCGCGGACAGCAGCGCACCGAAGAACATCACCTGCGCGAAGATCGGCGTGTGCTGCAGGATCAGCTGCGGCAGGACCTGCTGGCTGTCGCTCTCCTGGTACTGCGCGACCAGTGCGGGGTCGATCAGCGTGGCCGAGTAGGCGATGAAGAGCGGCACGAAGGCGAACACGAAGTAGCCCGAGCCGCCGAGCAGCGTGCCGCGCACGGCGGTCTTTTCGTCGCGCGCCGAGTTCAGGCGCTGGAACACGTCCTGCTGCGGGATCGAGCCGAAACCCATGGTCAGGATCCCGGCGACGAAGGCGATCATGTCCTTCGCGTCGAAGGCCGGCAGGAAGTTGAGCTTGCCCGCCTCGTTCGCATGGGCGACGACGGTGCCGACGCCGCCCGCCATGTCGCCGACCAGCCACGCGATGTAGAACAGGCCGACGATGATGATGGTCATCTGCATGAAGTCGGTCAGCGCCACCGACCACATGCCGCCGAACAGCGTATACACCAGCACGATGCCGGCACCGATCAGCATTCCCGCCTCATTGGGGATCGAACCGTCGGACAGGATGTTGAACACCAGGCCCAGTGCGGTGATCTGCGCGGCGACCCAGCCGAGGTAGGAGATCACGATCGCGCTCGAGCACAGCACTTCGACCGTGCGGCCGTAGCGCAGGCGGTAGTAGTCGCCCAGGGTGAGCAGGTTCAGGCGGTACAGCGGCCGGGCGAAGAACAGGCCGACGAGGATCAGGCACAGCGAGGCGCCGAAGGGGTCTGACCACAGGCCGCGCAGGCCCTCGTCGAGGAAGGTCGCCGAGATGCCGAGCACGGTCTCGGCGCCGAACCAGGTCGCGAACACCGTTGCGGTGATGATGTACAGCGGCAGGTGACGGCCGGCTGCGACGTAGTCCGAGGTGTTCTTGACGTGCGTGGCGGCGTACAGGCCGACGCCGATCGAGAGCAGGAGATAAGCGATGACGAAGCCGACCAGCATGCTTGGACCTTTGCGCGGAGATGGGTGGAGGTTGAACAAATACGGCGGGCGCAAAGTTTAGCAACGAATGCGCCCGCGCGGGGACCCGAATCCCTTGCGTAGCTTGGCATTGATGCACCTTTCTGGTGCGGCGGGCGGGGCGCCCGCCGCACCGCGGACGGTGCCCGCCTCAGGGCTGCAGCGGCTCCTGCCCGCGATGGGCGCAGGCGGCTGCGAGCGTGTCGATCACGACGCCGGCGGCCGCGTCGAGCTCGGTCTCGGTGATGACCAGCGGCGGCGCGAAGCGCAGCACCGTGTTGTGCGTGTCCTTGGTCGCGATGCCGCGTGCGAGCAGCAGTTCGGCCGCGGTCGGCGCGCGCAGCTGCGCCGGATCGAGCTCGATGCCGACCAGCAGGCCGCGCCCGCGCACCTCGCGCACGCACGGCAGGCGCGCGTCGCGGAAGCGGGCCATGAGGCGTTCGCCCAGGCGCGCAGCATGCTCCCAAGGGCGCGTCTCTTCGAGGATGGCGAGCACTTCCAGCGCGACGGCCGCGCCCAGCGGGTTGCCGCCGAAGGTCGAGCCGTGGTCGCCGGGCCGCAACACGTCCATCACCGCGGCGTCGGCGAGGAAGGCCGACACCGGCAGCAGGCCGCCGCCCAGCGCCTTGCCGAGGATCAGTCCGTCCGGATGCACGCCCTCGTGGTCGCAGCCCAGCAGGCGCCCGGTGCGGCCCAGTCCCGTCTGGACTTCGTCGGCGATCAGCAGCACGTTGTGGCGCCGGCAGATCTCCGCGCAGCGCGCGAGGTAGCCTGCCTGCGGCACGAGGATGCCGCCTTCGCCCTGCACCGGTTCGACGAGGAAGGCCGCGGTGTCCGGCGTGATCGCGGCTTCGAGCGCGTCCGCATCGCCGTAGGGAATGCGTTTGAATCCGGCCGGGAAGGGGCCGAAACCGTCGCGGTACTGCGCTTCCGACGACATGCCGACGATGGCGATCGAGCGGCCGTGGAAGTTGCCTTCGCAGGCGATGATCTCTGCCTGGTCGGGCGCGATGCCCTTCACCTTGTAGCCCCACTTGCGCGCCGTCTTCAAGGCCGTCTCGACCGCCTCGAGGCCGGTATTCACCGGCAGCACGCGGTCGTAGCCGAGCAGGCCGCACAGGCGCTCCATCAGCAGCGGCAGGCGGTCGTTGGAATACGCGCGCGAAGTCAGCGCGAGGCGCTGTGCCTGGTCGTTCAGTGCGTGCAGCAGGCGCGGGTTGGCGTGGCCGAAGCTTACCGCCGAGTAGGCGCTCATCATGTCGAGGTAGCGCCGTCCCTCGACGTCCCACAGCCACACGCCCTTGCCGTGATGGAACACGACGGGCAGCGGCGCATAGTTGTGCGCGCCGAACTCGCGCTCCTTCGCGCGCAGCAGATAGGTCGACGGCCCCAACGCCGCGGCGGCGATGTTCGCGACCCAGTCCGCGCACATCCCGCCGGGGTCGCGCTCGGGCAGGTACTCGACGATCTCCATCGCGACGAAATCGCCGCAGCCGCGCAGTGCGAGCAGCGCCGCGCACAGCTCGTCGGGCGCGATGCCCGCGGTTTCCGGGCAGGTCACGGCGGGGAAGGCGGCGGCGTCGAGCGCGTCGAGGTCGATGCTGACGCCGAAGCCCGCCGTGCGCTCGCGCACGACGCTCAGCGCGTCGCAGAACACGGCGGCCATGCCGCGTTCGCGCACTTCCGCCATGTCGAAGACCTGCACCCCGAGACGCATCAGGCGCTCGTGTTCCTCGTGCTCCCATGCGCGCGCGCCGATGATCACGACGTTGGCCGGGTCGAGCTTCGGTCCGCCGACACCCGTCAGCGCCGCGTCGCCTTCGCCGAGCAGGGCCGCGAGCGGCATGCCGTGGATGTTGCCCGAGTGCGTGCTGCGCTCGGTGTGGCTGTCGAGGTGGGCGTCGATCCAGATCAGGCCCAGCGCGCCGCGCGGCGCGATGCGGCTGGCGACGCCGCGCCAGGTGCCGATGCCCACCGTGTGGTCGCCGCCGATCACGAGCGGGAACACGTCGGGCGCGAGGGCGGTGAGGTGGTCCGCGACGCGCTGCGCGAGTCCGCCGACCGCATCCAGGCGCTCGCGCATCAGTGCGCCGGGCGCGGGCGTCGTGACCGGCACGAGCGTTTCCTGCCAGCTCGCGGCGATGCCGGTTCCCGTGAGCCGCTGCAGCAGTCCGTGGCGTTGGAGGGCCGCCGGGCCGGCGGCCGGCCCGTGGCCGGGAGCCCCCAGCGCGGACGCGACGCCGATGACGTGCACGACGGCGCGCATGTCGGCATGCGGCGGGACGTGAAGTGGCGCGGAGTGAGTCATGGCCATCCTCCCTGCCCGCGGCGGGGGCGGGCGAATAGTCGATGCGCTTATGCGTTCGACGCAGGCCGGGGGGATTCGTTCAGGTGCCGTCGGCGCGCGCGATCCGGCGCGTGACGGATTTCGCGCCCGCGGGGGGGGGTCAGCCGAAGATGCGGTACAGCTCCAGCCCGACGAGCGCCGCGAGCAGCACGCCGACGACCCATAGCGCGCGCGCCTGGGTCCGTTGTGCACCGGCGAGACGCTCCAGCTCGCCGCTCTGCACCTCGTGGCGATGCGCGGTCGCGTCGAGCACGCGATGCACGAGGCGGGGGATCTGCGGCAGCGTGCCGGCCCAGGACGGCGCCTCGTCCTTGAGGTTGCGCAGCAGCCCGCGCCAGCCCATCTGCTCGTCCATCCAGCGCTCGAGGAAGGGCTTGGCGGTCTTCCACAGGTCGAGGTCGGGGTCGAGCTGGCGGCCGAGGCCTTCGATGTTGAGCAGGGTCTTCTGCAGCAGCACGAGCTGCGGCTGCACTTCCATCTCGAAGCGGCGTGCGGTCTGGAACAGGCGCAGCAGCGTCTTGCCGAAGGAGATGTCCTTCAGCGGACGGTCGAAGATCGGCTCGCACACCGCGCGGATCGCACTCTCGAACTCATCGACGCGGGTGTGCGCCGGCACCCAGCCGGCCTCGATGTGGGCGCGCGCGACGCGGTTGTAGTCGCGCTTGAAGAAGCCGAGGAAGTTCTGCGCGAGGTAGCTCTTGTCGACCTCGGTGAGCGTGCCGACGATGCCGAAATCGAGCGCGATGTAGCGCCCGTCGGCATGCACGAAGATGTTGCCCGGGTGCATGTCGGCGTGGAAGAAGCCGTCGCGGAACACCTGGGTGAAGAAGATCTCCACCCCCGCGCGCGACAGCGCCTTGAGATCCGTGCCCTGCGCGCGCAGCGCATCGAGCTGCGAGATCGGCACGCCGCGCATGCGCTCCATCACCATCACCGACTTGCCGCACCAGTCCCAATACACTTCGGGCACCTGCAGCAGCCTGGAGTTCGTGAAGTTGCGCCGCAGCTGCGAGCAGTTCGACGCCTCGCGCATCAGGTCGAGCTCGTCGTGCAGGTACTTGCTGAATTCGGCGACGACTTCCCGCGGCTTGAGGCGCCGTGCCTCCGGCCACAGCTTTTCGAGCAGCGTTGCCGCGGTGTCGAGCAGCGCGAGGTCGTGCTCGATGACCGGCCCGATACCCGGACGCAGGATCTTCACGGCGACTTCGGTGCCGTCGGGCAGGCGGGCGAAATGCACCTGCGCGACCGACGCCGAGGCGACCGGCGTGCGCTCGAAAGCGACGAAGACGTCGTCCACCGGCTTGCCGTAGAAGTCCTCCAGCACCTTCAGGGCCTGTTCGGAGGGGAAGGGCGGGACGCGGTCCTGCAGCAGCGCGAGTTCGTCGGCGAGATCCGGCGGCAGCAGGTCGCGGCGCGTCGACAGCATCTGGCCGAACTTGACGAAGATCGGGCCCAGCGACTCCAGCGCCCGGCGCAGGCGTTCGCCGCGCGGCGCCTTGGGATGACGCCAGAAGAACACCACGTGCCACAGCTTGCCCAGGCGTCCGCTCGAGTCGGCTTCGAGCACCATCTGGTCGAGGCCGAAGCGCAGGCCGACGGTGATGATCTTGGCGAGACGGAAGAGACGCACTTTGGATTGCCGGGCGGGGGAAAGGGCGGACTTTAGCCCGAAAGGCCGCGCCGCGAAAGCCGGCGTTCGGCATGGCATGAGCGATGCGTACGGGCCGGGTCCCCGCTATCCGCTATAATTCTGCCCTTTTACGCAACCCCGAGTGCCATGAGCGCCGATCCGAAAGTCTCCGACCCGAAAGTCCTGCTCGCCGATCTGCTGCGTGCCGCGCTGAAGAGCGTCGCCCCCGATCTGACCGAAACCCCGATCCAGCTCGAACGCCCCAAGCAGGCCGGTCACGGCGACTTCGCCACCAATCTCGCGCTGCAGCTCGCCAAGCCGCTGCGCCGCAGTCCGCGCGATCTCGCGAACATGCTGCTCGCCGAGCTGCCGGCCTCGCCGCTGGTCGCGAAAACCGAGGTGGCGGGCGCCGGATTCATCAACTTTACGCTGAATTCCGGTGCGAAAACCTCCGTCGTCGCCGACGCGCTCGCGCGCGGCGCGGAGTTCGGCCGCGGCGTGCGACTCGGCTCCAGGGTGCAGGTCGAGTTCGTCTCGGCCAACCCGACCGGCCCGCTGCACGTCGGTCACGGCCGCGGTGCGGCCTACGGCGCCTCGCTGTCGGCGGTGCTCGACTTCGCCGGCTTCGACGTGACGCGCGAGTACTACATCAACGATGCCGGCCGGCAGATGGACATCCTCGCGCTGTCGACGTGGCTGCGCTACCTCGCCTTCCACGGCATCGAGATCGACTTCCCGCCCAATGCCTACCAGGGCGACTACGTCATCGACATGGCGCGCGAGATGCGCGAAGGCCACAAGGACCGCTTCGCGAACGTCACCGTCGCGCAGATCCTCGACGGCGCGCCGGGCCTGCCCGCGCCCGAGCGCAAGGACGACGAGGCCAAGCAGCAGCGCGAGGAGCACCTCGACGTGCTGATCGCCAACGCCAAGCGCCTGCTCGGCGAAGACTACCCCTTCGTGCACGGCTTCGCGCTCAACGAGCAGCTCGGCGACGGCCGCGACGACCTGCACGAGTTCGGCGTGCATTTCGACAAGTGGTTCTCCGAGAAGAGCCTGTTCGATACCGGGCTCGTCGAACGCGTGGTGACCGAGCTCGAGAAGCGCGGCCACATCTACGTGCAGGACGGCGCCAAGTGGTTCCGCTCGACCGCCTTCGGCGACGAGAAGGACCGCGTCGTGCAGCGCGACAACGGCCTGTATACGTACTTCGCGTCGGACATCGCCTACCACCTGAATAAGTACGAACGCGGCTTCGACCGCGTCATCGACATCTGGGGCGCCGACCACCACGGCTACATCGCGCGCGTGAAGGGTGCGATCGCCGCGCTGGGCCTGCCGCCGGAAAAGCTCGAAGTGGCGCTGGTGCAGTTCGCCGTGCTGTACCGCAACGGCCAGAAGGCCGCGATGTCGACCCGCTCGGGCGAGTTCGTGACCCTGCGCGAGCTGCGCCGCGAGGTCGGCAACGACGCGTGCCGCTTCTTCTACGTGCTGCGCAAGAGCGACCAGCACCTCGACTTCGACCTCGACCTCGCCAAGAGCCAGAGCAACGAGAACCCGGTGTACTACGTGCAGTACGCCCACGCGCGCGTTTGTTCGGTGCTGCAGCAGTGGGGTGGCGAACTCGGCGAGCTCGCCGCAGCCGATCTCGCGCGTCTGGAGAACGAGCGCGAACTGGCGCTGTGCGCGCGCCTGGGCGCCTTCGCCGAGCTGATCCAGAACGCCGCCGCCGACTACGCGCCGCACCAGATCGCGTTCTACCTCAAGGACCTCGCCGGCGAGTTCCACAGCTGGTACAACGCCGAGCGCATGCTCGTCGACGACGAGGCGGTGAAACTCGCGCGCCTGGCGCTCGCCGCCGCCGTGCGCCAGGTGCTCGCCAACGGCCTTGCGCTGCTGGGCGTGTCTGCGCCGCAGTCGATGTGATCGCCGGAGAATTCCGTGAGTCGAGACCGCAAGCCCAGCAGGAAATCGAGCCGGCCGGCGAAGAGCCGCGGCGGCGTGATTGTCGGCATCTTCATCGGACTGGTGCTCGGCGCGTTGTTCGCAGCCGGTGCTGCGTGGTATTTCACGCGCAATTCGCCCTTCCAGACGCCCGCCGCGCCGGCGCCCGCCGCAGCACGTCCGCCCGCGGGCGATCAGCCGCCGGCCTCGCTGCCGGGCAAGCCGGGCGATCGCCCGGTCGTGAAGCCGGACTTCGAGTTCTACAAGATCCTGCCGCAGGGCGAGGGTGCACCGACCGAAAGCAAGCCCGCGACGCCCGCCGCCGCGGCACCGGCCGCGCCCGAGAAGCTCTATCTGCAGATCGGGGCATTCGAAAATCCGGCCGAGGCCGACAACCTGAAGGCCAAGCTCGCGCTGAGCGGCATCGAGGCGAGCGCGCAGCGCGCGCAGCTCCCGGACGGCCGCACGATGCACCGCGTGCGCATCGGCCCGTTCGCGAAGCCGGAAGACATGAATCCGGTGCGCGCGCGCCTGTCCGAGGCCGGGTTTGCCGGGACGGTCGTGAAGGGCAATCCCTGAGCCCCGCGGCGCACTTCAGGCGGATATGCTTATAAAATTTCGGGAACAACTCGCAGGGTCTGTCGTCTGAAGCCCTGTCATCAACTCGGGAGTACTGAATGAATCGTCGTGCCGCACTCAAGCAGCTGTCCGCCCTGACCGCTCTTTCCGCCCTCGGTGGCGCGGCCTGGGCCCAGAAGGCCGGCCAGCCCTTCCAGACCCTGCCCACCAAGGTGCCGACCGAAGTTGCCGGCAAGATCGAGGTGATCGAGTTCTTCTCCTACGGCTGCCCGCACTGCCACGACTTCGAGCCGCTGCTGAACAACTGGACGAAGACGCTGCCGGCCGACGTGAACTTCGTGAAGGTGCCCATCACCTTCAATCGTGCCGAATGGACCAACCTCGCACGCATCTACTACACGCTCGAAGCGATGGGCGAGGCGGGCAAGGTCGGACCGGCCGTGTTCGCCGCGATCCACGAGCAGAAGCGCCCGCTGCAGAAGGAAGATGTGCTGCTCGAATGGGCCGGCAGCGTCACCGACTCCAAGCGCTTCAGCGACACGTGGAAGTCCTTCGGCGTGCAGTCGCGCGTGCAGCGCTCGAACCAGATCGCCGCCGCCTACCGCGTCAGCGGCGTGCCGATGATGGCCGTCGACGGCCGCTTCATGGTCTCGGCCTCGACCGCCGGCAGCCACGAGGGCATGCTCAAGACCGTCAACGAGCTGGTCGCGCGCGTGCGCTCGGAGAAGGGCAAGGGCTGATGTCCGTGCCTCCCGGCCGCTCGGCGGCCGGGTGAGCGTTCGAGCCGTCGATGCATCGATCCGCAATGTCTCACCCCACCGCAAGTCCGGCTCCGGCCGGACTTCGTGTTTTTCTGACCGGCGCTTCCAGCGGCCTCGGTCAGGCCTTCGCGCGCCATTACGCCGCGCGCGGGGCGCAGCTGGGCCTGGTCGCACGGCGCGCGGAGGCGCTGGCGCAACTGGCCGGAGAGCTGCCCGGCGAGCACCTCGCGCTGCCGGCGGATGTCGGCGATCGCGATGCCCTCACGCGGGCGGCCGAAACCTACCTCGCGCAGGTCGGCGTGCCCGACATCGTCATCGCCAATGCGGGCGTGTCGGTCGGCACGCTCACCGAATGCCCCGAAGACCTTCCGGCCTTCGAGCGCGTCATGCGCACCAATGTGAACGGCATGGTCGCGAGCTTCCAGCCCTTCGTCGAGGTGATGCGCCGGCGCGGCTCGGGGCGGCTCGTCGGCATCGCCTCGGTCGCCGGCATCCGCGGCCTGCCCGGAGCGGGCGCCTACAGCGCGTCGAAGGCCGCCGCGATCGCCTACCTCGAAAGCCTGCGCGTCGAACTGCGCGGCAGCGGCGTGCGCGTGGTGACGCTCGCGCCCGGCTACATCGCGACGCCGATGACCGCCGTGAACCAGTATCCGATGCCCTTCATGCTGCAGGCCGACGAAGCCGCGCGGCGCATGGCGAAAGTCATCGATGCGGGCCGCGGCTACGCCGTCGTGCCGTGGCAGATGGGCGTCGTCGCGCGCGTGCTGCGGGCTCTGCCGAACCCCGTGTTCGACGCCCTGTTTGCCCGCGCCGGACGCAAGCCGCGCGGGCTGCCGCTGTAGGAATTGTAGGGCGGATGAGCCGAAGGCCGATGTTGCCAACTGCGCCGCCGCATGCCGGAGTCCGTGGTTGCCATTCGGCGGAAGGCGCTTCGCTTTTCCGCCCTACGCACTGCTCCCCTTCCCCGGGGCACGCGATGCGGGTATGGTTGTCCGGATAAGGTGGGCGGTTGCCCGACTGGTCGGCCCGTCGCGGCGCAGCCCCCGTCATGCGGGAGACAGCGATGCAGACACGCCACGTAGAAAGCGGTGCCGCAAGTTTCGAAGCGATCCTGGAGCAGATCGAACTCAAGCTGCCCGCCGATCAGGCCGCGTCCGTCGGCGCCTTCGCCCGGCGCTGGTTCGGCCAGGTCGCGCCGGAGGATATCGCCGACTACACCGTCGACGACCTGTACGGCGCGGTGCTCAGCCACTGGCACTTCGCGCGCAAGCACCGCGGCGGCACACGCCTGCGGGTGTATAACCCCAAGCTCGAGGAGCACGGCTGGGAATCGACCCACACCGTGATCGAGATCGTCAATGACGACATGCCCTTCCTCGTCGACTCGATCGCGATGGAGGTCAATCGCCAGGGGCTCACGCTGCACCTGATCATCCACCCGGTGATGCGTGTGGTGCGAGACGCCGAAGGCATCTATAAGGGCGTCGCCGACGACGCGGTTGCGGGGCGCTACGAATCCATCATCCACGTCGAAGTGGACCGGCGCACCGACGCGGCCGACCTCGATGCGCTGCGGGCGGGGCTGGAGCGCGTGCTCGCCGACGTGCGCGTGGCCGTTGCCGACTGGCCGGCAATGCAGCAGCGCGTGGCCGACGTCATCGCCGAGATCGAGCACAGTCCGCCGCCGGTCGCCGCGGAGGAAATCGAGGAGAGCGTCGCCTTCCTGAAATGGCTGATGGACGACAACCTCGTCCTGCTCGGCTGCCGCGACTACGAGCTGGCCACGGCCGACGGCGGGATCCCCGAACTGTCCATCGTCGCGGGCTCGGGGCTCGGGCTGCTGCGCGAGAAGGAGGGCGACAAGCAGTCGCGCTCGTTCGGCGCCCTGCCGGCGGAGCTGAAATCGACGCTGCCCAACCTGCCGATCCTGCTGACGGTGACCAAGTCGAACACGCGCTCGACCGTGCATCGCGTCGGCTACATCGACCGCTTCAGCATCAAGCGCTTCGACGCGGACGGCCACGTGTGCGGCGAACACCGCGTCATCGGCCTGCTCGCATCGACCGCCTACAGCACCAGCCCCAAGCTGATTTCCTTCCTGCGTCGCAAGGTCGATGCGGTGATCGCGCGCGCCGGGCTGATGCCCAAGAGCCATGCGGCGAAGGCGCTGCTGACCATCCTCGAGCGCTATCCGCGCGACGAGCTGTTCCAGATCGAGACCGAAGAGCTCTACCACCAGGCGATGGGTATCCTGCACCTGGGCGAGCGCCAGCGCACGCGGCTCTTCGTGCGCTGCGACCCCTTCGCACGCTTCGTCTCCTGCCTGATCTACGTGCCGCGCGAGCACTACAACACCGACCAGCGCCTGCGCATGCAGGCGGTGCTGATGGAGGCCTTCAACGGCGCGAGTTCGGACTTCGACGTGCAGTTCTTCGAGTCGGCGCTCGCGCGCGTATTGATCATCGTGCGTACGCGCGGCTCGGAGATCCCGCCGTTCGAGGTGCATGAACTCGAACAGCGCATCGTGCGCGCGACGCGGCGCTGGGAGGACGAGCTGCAGCGTGTGCTGCTCGAACACTGCGGCGAGGAGCGCGGCATGGCCCTGCTGCGCCGCTATGGCGGCGCCTTTCCGGCCGGCTATCGCGAGGAATATTCGCCGCGCGTGGCGGTGTTCGACATCGAGCAGATGGAGTCGGTCGCCGGCGACGGGCTGGCGATGAGTCTCTACATCCCGCTCGAGGCGCCCGCCGGGCGGCTCAACTTCAAGATCTACCGCGTCGGCGCGCCGGTGCCGCTGTCGCAGAGCCTGCCGATGCTCGAACGCATGGGCGTGAAGGTCATCGACGAGCGCCCGTCCGAGATCGCGCGCCAGGACGGCGAATGCGTGTGGATCCACGACTTCGGGCTCGCCTACGCGGGGGCGGAGGAGCTCGACGTCGACACCCTGCGCCCGCTCTTCCATGACGCCTTCCTGCGCGCGTGGCGCGGCGAGATCGAGAGCGACGACTTCAACCGCCTGACCCTGCTCGCCGGCCTCACCTGGCGCGAGATCACGGTGCTGCGCGCCTACGCGAAGCACATGCGGCAGGCGGCGTTCACCTTCAGCCAGGCCTACATGGAGCAGACCCTCGCGGCCTGGCCGCGGCTCGCACGCCAGCTCGTCGAGCTTTTCGCGCTGCGCATGGACCCCGCCCGAGCCGAGGCGCGGGCCCGCCACGAGGCGAAGGTGCTCGCCGGCATCGACGACGCGCTCAACGGCGTCGCGAACCTCGACGAGGACCGCATCCTGCGCCAGTTCCTCGTGATGGTGCAGGCGACGCTGCGCACGAATTACTACCAGCGCGGCGCGGACGGCGGGATCAAGCCCTACCTGTCCTTCAAGTTCGACCCGAAGCGCATCCCGAACCTGCCGCAGCCGCTGCCGATGTTCGAGATCTACGTCTATGCGCCGCGCTTCGAAGGCGTGCACCTGCGCGGCGGCAAGGTCGCGCGCGGCGGGCTGCGCTGGTCGGACCGCATGGAGGACTACCGCACCGAGGTGCTGGGCCTGGTGAAGGCGCAGATCGTCAAGAACGCGGTGATCGTGCCGGTCGGCTCCAAGGGCGGCTTCGTCGTCAAGAACCCGCCGCCGCCGACCGACCGCGAAGCCGTGCTCGCCGAAGGCATCGCGTGCTACCGCCTGTACCTGCATGGCCTGCTCGATCTCACCGACAACCTCGTGCAGGGCCGCGTCGTGCCGCCGCCGGACGTGGTGCGCCACGACGGCGACGATCCCTATCTGGTCGTCGCCGCCGACAAGGGCACGGCGAGCTTCTCCGACTACGCGAATGCCGTTGCGGCCGAATACGGCTTCTGGCTCGGCGACGCCTTCGCCTCGGGCGGCTCGGCCGGCTATGACCACAAGAAAATGGCGATCACCGCCCGCGGCGCGTGGGAGTCGGTCAAGCGGCACTTCCGCGAGCTCGGCATCGACACGCAGGAGCAGCCCTTTACCGCCGTCGGCGTCGGCGACATGTCGGGCGACGTGTTCGGCAACGGCATGCTGCGCTCGCGCAAGACCCTTCTCGTCGCGGCCTTCGACCATCGCCATGTCTTCATCGACCCGGATCCCGATCCGGAATCGTCCTTCGTCGAGCGCGAACGGCTCTTCGCGCTGCCGCGCTCGTCGTGGAACGACTACGACCGCACGAAGATCTCCGCGGGCGGCGGGGTGTGGCCGCGCAGCGCCAAGTCGATTGCGTTGTCGCCGCAGATGCAGGCCGTGCTCGGCGTCGAGGCCGAGTCGCTGCCGCCGTCCGACCTGATCCGCGCGATCCTGCGCGCGCCGGTCGATCTGCTCTACAACGGCGGCATCGGCACCTACGTGAAGGCGATGAGCGAGACCGACGCCTCGGTGGGCGACCGCGCCAACGACGCGGTGCGCGTGAACGGTGCCGAACTGCGCTGCCGCGTCATCGGCGAAGGCGGCAACCTCGGCATGACCCAGCTCGGGCGCATCGAGTACGCGCTGAAGGGCGGCAAGCTGTACACCGACGCGATCGACAACTCCGGCGGCGTGGACTGCTCGGACCACGAGGTGAACATCAAGATCCTGCTCAACAGCGTGATCGCCGAAGGCGAACTCACCGGCAAGCAGCGCGACGCCCTGCTCGTCGAGATGACCGACGAGGTCGCCGCGCTCGTGCTGCGCGACAACTACGCGCAGACGCAGGTGCTGTCGGTGACGCGCGCGCGCGGCGTGGCGCTGCTCGACGAGCAGGCCGAGTTCATCCGCCGCCTGAGTTTTGCCGGACGCCTCAACCGCAAGCTCGAGTTCCTGCCGCTCGACGACGAGATCGCCGAACGCGGCGCCGCGCGCATCGGCCTCGTCACGCCGGAACTCGCGGTGCTGCTTGCCTACAGCAAGATCGAACTCTACGACGAGGTGCTCGCGTCCGACGTGCCGGAAGACCCCTACATCGGCAGCGCGCTGTCGCGCTACTTCCCGGCGCCGCTGCGCGAACGCTTCGCCGCGCACATCGCCAAGCACGCGCTGCGCCGCGAGATCATCTCGACGCACGTCATCAACAGCATGATCAACCGCGTCGGCCCCACCTTCGTCAGCCGGCTGCAGGGTGAACTCGGTGCGACGCCGGCCGAGATCGTGCGCGCCTACATGGTCACGCGTGAGATCTTCGGCCTGGTGCCGATCTGGCGCGCCATCGAGGAACTCGACAACCGCGTCGACGACGCGGTCCAGACCGCCATGATCATCGACTGCGGCCGCCTCGTGCAGCGCGGCACGACTTGGTTCCTGCGCCACCGCGAATCGCTCGCCGACCTGCAGGCCACGCTCGCCCGCTTCCGTCCCGGCGTCGAAGCCCTGTCCGAGCACCTGTACCGCCTGGTGTCGGACGACTACCGCGCGCAACTCGACGCCGTGACCGCGCACTACGTCGAGCGCGGCGTGCCCGGCGAGCTCGCGCTGCGCATCGCCTTGCTCGACGAACTGTATTCGGCGCTCGACCTCGTCGAGATCGTCGCCGACACCGGCCGCCCCGAGGGGACGGTGGCCGCGGTGTATTTCACCCTCGGCGGCCACCTCGACCTGTACTGGCTGGGCGCCCAGATCGCCGCCCTGCCGGCCGACACGCGCTGGCAGAACCTCGCGCGCGGCGCGCTGCGCGTCGACCTGTCGAACCTCGCCCGCAGCCTCGCGACGGATATCCTCAAGACCTCGCCCGACCTCGGCCAGCCCGACGACCTCATCGCCGCGTGGGAAGCGCGCCGCCTACCGCAGATCGAGCGCTACCGCCACCTGCTCGCCGACGTGAAGGTGGCGCAGGCGATCGAGATGCCGATGCTGTCGGTGCTGTTGAGGGAGCTGCGCGGGATGGTGTGAGCAGGGTACGGACGAAAAAAAGCCCGGCGGCCATGAGCCGCCGGGCGAATCGTCAGGGCGTCAATCGGTGATGAGTTTGCCCTTGGTCATGAGGTCGGTGATGATCGCCTGGTCCGTGGTCAGCGTGCCGCCGTTGGTCAGATCGATGTTTTCGAGCACGATCCGCTGATCGATCGGTGCGCCGGTGCCGCCCGAGTGAACCTCGATGGTCGTCGAGTTCGTCGTGGCGCTGTAGCTGAAGTGCAGGTAGTCGCCTAGCGGATCGGTAGCGGCGGACGAGCCTTCCAGCAGGTCCTTCAGATCGAGACGGTCGCCGCCGGCATTGAACGCCGCGGTGTCGAAGTCCTTGATCGTGTCGGTGGGCACTGGAGAGGAGCCTGCGTCGGCGAGCGACCACTTGAAGGTGTCGGCACCCGCGCCGCCGTACAGCGAGTCGCTGCCTCCGCCACCCTGCAGAAGGTCGGAGCCCGAACCGCCGTCGAGGATGTCGTTGCCGGTGCTGCCGGTAAGCGTGTCATCCCCGCTGTAACCGACGAGCGTGGTCGGCTGTCCTGCGCTTGCGCTGAGCGTGTCATTGACATTGTCGGCGCCGCTGATGATGACGTGGTCATCCGGGCTCAGCAGGACCTGGAGTCCGTCCTGGACGAGCTGCGTATCGCCGTCGCCGTCTGCCACCTGCAGGTCGAATGTAAGACCGACTTCGTCTCCGGGAGTGAAGAACGATGCGCCGAATCCGGCGAGCGAGAAGGGCGAATCGGCTCCGGTCACGGTGCCGACATATTGATACTCGACCGTCGTGAAGCCGTCCGCCGTGAATACAACCACGGACGTTCCGTCGGCGACACCGGTAACCTGCACGGTTCCGTCGGCATCGAAGGTCACGGGGCCGCCTGTCGTCGTGTACGTGACACCGTTGACCTCGACTTTGACGATCGTGTCGTAAGTGCTGTAATCGCCGACCGTATCGTCCTCGCCGGGAGTGCTGTCGGTGAACTCGGGGTCATCGGCAGCCTTGATCCGTACCGTCGAGGTGCCGCTGTTGATCGAGAAGCTGACTTCGGCGCCATTGACGAGGATATGTTCCCCGAAGATTTGCGTCTGTGATCCGAAATTGAAATCCGTCGCGGTTGGCATGCTCGTCACGTTGTCGACAAAGTCGACGCGGATTGATTCACCCGAGCCGATCGCCTGTCCGCCGCCTCCGCCGCTCAGACCAGCACGGTTGGCCGTGCCATTGATCCGGGTGCCGTCGACCGGGGTAAGGAGGATCGACGGCAGACCCTGGCCGGACAGATCGGTGTAGAAGGCGTAGTTGGTGTTGCCGCCCTCGAAGTCCCACGAACCGGTACTGGTGTTGAAACTGCCGGTGCCGCCATCGATCTGCTGATATAGGTGGAAGTCGTAGGTGTCGTTCGAACTGCTAAGGCCGCCGTCAAGGGACAGGTTGACCTTGAATACCAAGGAATCGGTCGCGTCGAGTGCGGTGTCGAAACTCGACGACGCGAGGGTCGAGCCGATGAGCGTCTTGCCGTCGGTGGAAAGGTACAAGTAGATGGTGTCGCTGGAGCTCGTATAGCCGCTGTCCATCCCTTGCGTGATGTTGGCGAACGTGACGGTTCCGCCCTGATCCGAGCCATAGTTGTTGTCGACGTTCTTGTCGAGATCGAGAGGAACGCCGAGGGCCGAGGTGCCTACGAGGTTCACCAGATAGGCCTTTTCGGGCGTGATTGTCGTCGGGCCGTCGTCCTCGAAGGCGATGATGTTGTTGAGCGAGACGTCGTCGGTATCGGTGTCGCCGTCACCGTCGGTGACGGTCACGCGCACGGCGAGGGAGCTGCCGGAGAGGAAGGCGGCCGAAGTGCCGGCTTCGTCCGGATCGGTCGAATCGTTATGGACGACGGCGCGATACTGGGTGAGGGTGACTGCGCCGGTGTTGGCGTCGATGCTGACGGTGAAGACGACGTCGTTGCCGGTGGTGGTGCGACCCTCGATGACGCCGCCGTTATCGACGAGGACGATGGCCTGTCCGGACAGCGTATCGGTGAGGCCGGTGGCGGTGTTGCCCGCATCGAACACCAGCGAATAGGCGGTGGCGCCGGAGCTGGCTGCGCCATCGGAGCCGAAGGCGGACGAGTCGGTGAAGAGGCTCGTGGCGGTGATGGTGGCTTGCCCCAGCGTTCCGGCAGGCGCCGTAGCATCGGGGGTATTGACGCCGGCGGTCTCATCGACGACGAGACTGGCGCCTGCGACCGGTGCCAGGTTGGCGGTCGGGCCGTCGTCCTCGAAGGCGACGATGTTGTTGAGCGAGACGTCATCG